>CAVWBA010000020.1:0-177705 GCA_963753135.1 uncultured Alphaproteobacteria bacterium
TTGGCTCAGAATGCTGCTCGAGGACATGCTGGTCATCGACGCGGCCACCCTCTATCCGCGCTTCAACCGCGGCGGTTCGCTCTACGCCCTCGACGTCATCGACGGGGCGACGATCAAGCCGCTGATCGGCGAGGATGGGCGCGCGCCCGAGCCGCCCGATCCGGCCTATCAGCAGATCCTCAAGGGCATCCCCGCCGCCGACTTCTCCGTCGAGGAATTGCTCTATCTGCCGCGCAACGTGCGCGCGCACAGGCTCTATGGCATGAGCCCGGTCGAGCAGATCGCGCTCACCGTCAACATCGCGCTGAGGCGCGACGCGGCGACGCTCGATTACTACCGCGCCGGCTCGACGCCGGACGCCTTCGCCACCCTGCCCAAGGAATGGACGGCGGACCAGATCCGCTCGTTCCAGGATTATTTCGACGCGCTGATGAGCGGCAACCTGGCGCGCCGGCGCCAGACCAAGTTCATGCCGGCCGACTTCAAGCTGATCGAGGCCCGCCAGCCGCCGCTCAAGGACCAGTACGACGAGTGGCTGGCGCGGCTCATCTGCTACGCCTTCTCGGTGCCCGTCTCGCCGTTCGTGAGCCAGGTCAACCGCGCGACCGGCGAGACCATGCGCCAGCAGGCGACGCAGGAGGGGCTCGTGCCACTGAAGGCGTGGGTGAAGAACGCGCTCGACCATGTGATCCGCGTCTGCATGAACGAGCCGGGCCTCGAGTTCGTGTGGGTCGGCGACGACGCGGTCGATCCGCTCGAGCAGGCGCAGACGCTGCAGATCCTGGTCGGCGCCGGCATCAAGACGCGCGAGGAGGCAAGGGCGGACCTGGGGCTTGCGCCGGCGGGCGGCGCGCCGAACGCGTCGAGCAAGCCGCAGGCAGGATTGGTGAAGTTACAATCCTCATCACGACGAGCGAGGACAGTTCGCCTCCGCCGACAATGCGGCTGCCACCGTGGGCAGCCCGGCGCGCAAGCCGCGGCCGACGGGCGTGCAGGTTGCGAGGCAACGACTCCAGTTGCTTCCGGATTCTCCGATTGGGCAAGACCGCAGCTTCGCAAGAGTTGGCGGGTACTCCTCCAGCGAATAGCGTCGAATCCCCGAACGGAGTCAGTACGCCCTCGCGGGAACCTTAATCGACAAACGCTATGATGAAGTTATCGGCTACACACATTGCACGTATGCGACGCCTCTCGGAACCTACACTATCGGAAGTAGAAGGGCATTTCACTTGCCCTCCAACCACGCCGGCGCCGCGCGATTGGTAAGTTCCGCTATCGAGGAGATGATCGTTATGCCAAGTGTAACGATATCGGAATGACGCACATGAAGGCAATTGTGCAAGGATTCGAGCAGTCAGCAACCGTTCGCGATAATGGTAAGGCAATATTCCCTCAGTACTCTGTCGTGGTCAAGTAGGACTTACCGGGCATGATACTTTGCGGCAACTCGATATCCGAACTCGGGCCCATGTTATTTCTTCTGTTGGACGGACTCTAACGACGATCGACCAAAATCACTGCTTAACAATTGAGCATTCAGGATGGCCGGAACCTTGCGCTTGCCCCGAGCGCTATATTCCAGTCAGGTTCAGCATAGAATTGAGCAAATAGGCGAACGTCTCATCTCTTGTTAGCGATTGAGATAGCTGCAAATTGCGATCCCCGCCGACTTCAAGCTGATCGAGGCCCGCCAACCGCCCTTGAAGGGACCAGTACGACGAGTGGCTGGCGCGGCTCGTCTGCTACGCCTTCCGGTTCCGGTTTCGGCTTTCGTGTCGCAGGTGAACCGCGCGACCGGCGAGACGCTGCGCCAGCAGGCGACGCAGGAGGGGCTGGTTCCGCTCAAAGCGTGGGTCAAGAACGCGCTCGACCACGTGATCGCAGAACTGCATGAGCGAGCCTTTACTCGAATTCGTATGGGTCGGCGACGACGCAAATCGATCCGCTCGAGCAGGCGCAGACGCTGCAGACCGATGAACAGGGCATCTACACGCCCCGGAAGATGTTTGGCTAACAGCACGCCTGACCATGCCAAGCTAGGTCTGCGCGAAACAATCCTGCCCTCCAGACCCCAGCAATTCCGGGCATAAGAACAAAAAGAGAACATTTCCTTGACCACTTACGCCGGTCATGGCATAGTCAACTACAGTGGGAGAAATGGCAGCGGCGATGACCCCGCCCTTCCCCACCCCCTTTCAAACCATTCTTTCCTTGCGCGTCCCGCCCGCCGGGCCCGTTCGCTTGCTTCATCCGGAGCCTCAATGTCCGCTCTCGACTTGTTCCTGCCGCTCGCCAAGGTCGACCTCGACCGGCGCCTCGTCACCGGGGTAGCGACTGCGGAGACGGCCCGATCGCTCGGGCGAGATTTTCGACTACGTCTCGAGCAAGCCCTATTTCGAGAAATGGTCGGCGGAAGCGGCAGCGGCGAGCGGCGGCAAATCGCTCGGCGCGGTTCGGGCCATGCACGGTTCCGTCGCCGCCGGCAAGTTGACCGACATCGCCTTCGACGATGACGCGAAGCGGGTCACGGTCTGCGCCAAAATCGTCGACGACGACGAATGGCGAAAGGTTCAGGAGGGAGTGTACACCGGCTTCAGCCAGGGCGGGCGCTATGTGAAGCGTTGGGCCGACCCCGAGACCGGACTCACCCGCTACACTGCCGAGCCGCATGAAATCTCGCTCGTCGATCTGCCCTGTGTTCCCGACGCAACGTTCGACGTGGTCAAGGGCGGCCTGGTCGAAAGGCGCGGTTTTGCTGCGCGCGACGAGGCGGCTGACACGGCCATGGATCAGGACCTCGACGCCGACGGCGAGGCTTTCGACGCCGACAAGGGCGAGTTCTCGGCCGGGGAGCGTGAGAAAGGCGCGGAACAGGGCGTCGCCATGCCCGACGGCTCCTATCCGATCCGGTCCGCCAAGGATGTCGAGAACGCCGTGAAGGACTATTATCGAAGCGGCAAGAAGCCGGACGTCAAGGCGCACATTGTTGCGCGCGCCAAGGCGATCGGCGCCGAGAGCGCGCTGCCGGAGGACTGGAGGGAAACGGCCGACAAGGCAGCCGGTCTCTCCGATGCGTTTGGTGGAGCGCGTGCGCCTGACGCGCTGGCCAAGGCCGCCGCAGCGCTAACCCACGCCGCGGCGAAGCTCGACCGCGCGACGGCTGAAAACGCCCGACTCCGGAAGGCGCTCGACGAACTCGCGCCCGGGCTCGCAGACCTGCAAAAGCGCATCGCGGCGGTCGAGTCCCAGCCGCTGCCGGCCAAGGCGGCATTGCGCTCTATAGCTAAAACAGCCGACGGCGCCGACGAGGGCCTGGTTAGCGCAGACGACGCCGTCCGGCGCCTAGCTTCGCTGCCAGCTCACGAGCGCGCGCTCGCACTCACCAAGCTCAGCCTCGCCAATCCCGCGCCGCCGCGTTTCTGAACGGCCGCGCTGCCTTAGTCAGCATCAATCGTCCACTTCGAGACCCGCCGCCCTGCGACTTCCTCCCGGTCACAGTCGACGGAATCGCTGACGCCGCGGCGTCCAGCGAGGCGGCGGCCGAGGCTCAGCGGGCCATCGCCTTGCTTACGGCGGCGATCGGTCAGCCGCTCGACGCCTCGGCCGCCGCAGATTCTCTGCGGCCCTGCTCGCCGTTCGTACTTCAGGCGACAGCAGCAGTCAGCGAACGACCCGCTACCGCGCCACGAGTCGGCAATCGTCGCCGAAGCGACTTCTGGCGCTCTAAAGGAGCCTCCAATGACCCCTTTCAAGCCCGTCCTTGCCCTCGTTGCTATCTTTGGCCTGCTCGCTGGATGCACTTCGACCGGGCAACTTACGCCTGCCGCATCAGCCGCCGTCACCACCGCCTACAATAATGTCTGCAACGCGCTGCCTTCGCTTGGCCCGGTTTCCGCTACGATGAACGACGACGCCAAGAACGCCTACGCCCAGGCCCAGACGATCTGCGCGGCCGGCGCGCCGACGAACGCCATCGCTGCGGGAGTGGATATTGTCGCGGTGGAAAGCGCGCTTCTGCCCTACTTCAAGAACAAGGCGTAGGCCCTCACTCTGGCCAAGAGATCGCCCCGCTAAGGCTGTGCGCGAAGTCAGGCGCAGTCGAACGTTCGACGAAGCTCGGCCCAGCAATACGCCGAAAGTCGCCTCAGTGGCGTCTCCGACCCGCATCGCTTTTGCGGCGATTCCGCGGAAACAAGTCGCACTCGAAAACTGAGAATCCAGGATCCCCGGAACACCGTATCGGTGACGCTGCTATCGGGTCTCGCCGTCGCTCCAAGCCCTATCCCTAACCCCTATTCGCGCCAAAGGACTGATCTCATGAACATCGCGCTGACGACCCAGGAGACGCTGGGTCTGATGAAGGATTCGCTCGCCAAGAACGTCACAGTCTCAACGGGTCTGACCGCGTATGACTTGCAGGCGCCGGCGAAGAACCTTTACCCGACGATTACGCCGCTCCGAAACTCTCTGCCGCGCGTCGCGCGCCTGAATCCTGGCGACGCGGCTCATTGGCGGTCGATCTTTAGCACGACCGGTTCAGGCTTTGATGCGATGGGATGGGTGCCGGAAGGCCAACGCTCGGCAAGCATGTCTTATTCGGCGGTGTCCGTCACGCTCCCCTATGTCACGCTTGGTGAGGAAGACACGGTGACCTTCGAAGCCGAAGCCGCTGCGCAAGGCTTCGAAGACATCAACGCCACCGCCACCTTGCGCATCCTGCAGAAAACGATGCGCAAAGAGGAGACCGCGCTGCTTGGCGGCAACACGTCGCTCGCGCTCGGTAAGCCTGGCAACCCAACACTCAGCGCTTCGGGCACGGGAGCGACCCTCCCAGCCGCCACCTATTCGGTCATTGTCGTTGCGCTGACGTTTGAGGGCTATCGCAACTCGAGTCTTTCCGGCGGCGTCGCGACGACAATGACCATTACCGGCAACGACGGCAACACCTACACGTTGAGCGGCGGCTCTTCGCTACGCAGCAATAACGCGACACAGGCCGTTACTTCGGGCCAAACGCTGTTTGCGACCGCCCCGATCGTCAACGGGGCCGTCGCTTATGCATGGTATGTTGGGGCTGCCGGCTCGGAGACGCTGCAGGCGATCACCACGATCAATAGCGCCGCTTTTAGCGCGCCGCTCACGACGGGTCAGCAGGCAGCAACCGCCGTCACTGCTGACAATTCTCGCAACCCAGGACTGGCGTTCGATGGATTGCTGACGGACGGCTTCAACCCGTCAACGAGCTCGTTCGTACAGGCGTTGCCGTCCGGTACTGCTGGGACTGGAACATTCCTCACACCCTCGGGCCGAGGCTCGATCAACGAGATCGACAATATGCTGATGCAGATGTGGAACACCTATCGGCTGTCGCCGACGGTGATCTATGTCAACGCCCAGGAGCAGAAGAACATCACGGCGAAATGCTTAACAAACGCATCTGGGCCGCTCGTTCGCTATAACGTCGACGCCTCTCAGTCGGCGCCTTACGAATTCACTGCCTCGGGCGTTGTGCGCTGGTATTATAATCCGTTCACTGGCGTCGAGATCCCGATGCCTGTGCATCCCGATCTGCCCCCTGGCACAATCCTCGCGTACTGCGAGCGATTGCCGGCATGGTATCAATCGAACGAGACGCCCAATGTCGCGGAGGTCCTGACGCGTCGCGACTATTATCGCGTCGATTGGCCAATCCGCACTCGTCGCCGCGAGTTTGGCGTCTACACGGAAGAGGTCCTGGCCATATACGCCTCATTCGGTATCGGCATCCTCACCAACATCGGCAACGGCTGACGCTCGGCTGCGCTAAGCGCCTCGGGGCCGGGCGCAGAGCGCGCAGTCGTTTCGTTTTTTGGATCGTCTTTGCGAGCGTTGCATGTCGCCATTTGATCTCACAAATCTTTCGGCGTTAAAGGCCTGGCTCGGACTGCCCTCCGCGCCCGGCCCGAGCGATGCGACGCTTACTGCGCTTGTCACGGCCGCGAGCCGCTCCGTCTACGCGGCGCTGAGCCGTCCGAGCGTACTGCCGCGCTCCTTTGCTGAAACGATTGATCTCGAGACGAGTCGTGTCACGCTGAGGCACTGGCCGGTGCTGCAGGTGGCCTCAGTGACATGGCGAGGAATTGATGTTCCGCCCGACGAGAACGCCAACCCAGAAGCGTCAGTCGGCTACGTCCTGGAGCCGGGCGAAGACGTTCCGCCGGGTCGGCCGCAAGCGCTTGATTTGTTCGGCCATCGATACCAGCCGGGACGCCAGAGTCTGCTCGTATCCTACAGCGCCGGATATGCAGTCCAAAACGAGGCGCAAACCGTTCCCGCCTCCGCTCCCCTCCAGCTCACGGCGTTTTCGCCTTACGGGCCTTGGGGATCGGACCTCGGCGTGACTTACACTGCGACCGGCGAGCCCTTGACGCCGGTTTCGGCGTCGCCGGCTGCCGGTCAATATGCAGTCAGCGGCGGGACCTATGCGTTCTCCGCGGCGGACGCCGGGCAATCGGTTTCCATCTCTTACGGCTATGTCCCGCAGGATATCGCGCAGGCGACCCTGGAATTAGCGGCTGATCGCTTTCGCGCGGCCGAGCGCATCGGGCTCAAGTCGAAGTCGATCGGCGGTCAGGAAACGATCGCCTACGACACGAGCGCGATGCCGGCTCCGATCCAGGCGATGCTCCAACCCTATATGCGGGTCACCCTCTAATGTTCGCGCTCGAACTCGAGGGCCTCGAGGAAACAAGCGCCCAGATCGAGGGCTATCCGGCCGCATTGCAGGCGGCGCTCGGCGCCAAGGCGGCCGAACTCGCGGCGGCGCTCGCTGACCTGGTCAAGAACGATAAGCTTTCCGGGACCGTGTTGAATTCGCGCACCGGGGCGCTTGGGGCTTCAATCACGGCCAACGTCTCTGCCGATTCAGATGGTGTTCTCGCCTCGGTCAGCTCCGAAGGCGACGTGAAATACGCGGCGATCCAGGAGTACGGCGGCAAGACGAGCGCGCACGAGATCCTGCCCGCGAAGGCCAACGTGCTCGCCTTCCTCATTGGCGGCGCTCAGCATTTTGCGCGCAGAGTCGAGCATCCCGGCTCGCTGATCCCCGAGCGATCGTATTTGCGCTCGTCGCTCGAGGACATGAAAGACGAGATTCTCGCGGCGCTCGCCGGCGCTGCAGACGAGGCATGGGAGAGCGCATGACCCGCGAAGCAGCCTTCTCCACGCTGTTCGCCACCGTTTCCTCGGCCTATCCGTGGGGTCTCGCGTCGCGGCGGATGAAGCTGTGGAGCGAAGTGCCCGCTGCGCTCCGCCCGGCGTTCTTCCAGCTCGAATCGGGGCCGGAGACCTATCAATGGGCCTCGCCCGCGGCGCCGAAGCGGACGCTCGAGGCCAAGCTCTTCCTCTACTTCGACGCCCGCGACCCGACGACGCCCGGCGCGACCGCGATCAACAATGCTCTCGATGCGATCGACGCGGCGCTTGCGCCTGCAAGCTCCAACATCGGCCTCGGCCGCCAGACTCTCGGCGGCGTCGTATACGACTGCAAGATCGCGGGGGTGCCAGTGCGAGACACCGGCGACCTCGACGGCGACGGCCTAGCGGTGGTCGCGGTCCGGCTCATAGGGCCGTGAAGCTGAGGCGTCCCTCGTTCCGCTAACAACCTGACGGGAACGCGTTGCGCTCTTCAGCGGGCGGCGACTCGGTCCTCACTTCAATCGCCCAACGGAGTTCCCCCTTATGTTCGTATTCGGCTCGGGCGTGCTGATCGGCACGCAATTGAACGTCGCCAATCCGACCCCGATCAACTTCGGGCTGGTCCAGAAGGTGAGCGTCGACACATCGGTGAGCGTCAAGGAACTCTACGGCCAATATGCGTTCCCGGTCGCCGTCGGATCCGGCACGCGCAAGGTGACGTGCAAAGCCACCTTGGCGCGCTTCAGCGGGCAAGCCCTCGGGCGCCTGTTCTACAATCAGACGCCCAGTCCCGGCGCGACGATATCCCAGTTTGCTGAGGTGCATAGCGTTCCGGCCGCCAGCCCATATACGGTCACCGTCACCAACTCGACGCACTTCGCGGCCGACCAGGGAGTTGTTTACGCGGCAAGCGGCCTGCCGCTGCTCAACGTCGCGACGTTGACCGCGGCAGGGCAGTACACGTTCAACGCTTCGACCGGCGTCTACACCTTTTACTTGGGAGATGCGGGTGCCAGCGTCCTGATCTCCTACACCTATACACAAACGGCGACGACAACTCAGAACCTGGCGATCGGAAACCCGCTCGTCGGACCGACGTCGACCTTCTCGGCGCTGCTATTCGCGACCGACCCGACGACAAACGCGCAGTTTTCGGTGACTCTCAATCAGTGCGTAGCCAGCAAGTTCTCATTCGACACCAGTATCGAGGACTTCTCGAAGCCGGACTTCGAGTTCCAGGCGTTCGCCAACGCCGCCGGTCAGGTCATGACATTCAACTTCGGAGATGCTGCATGAGCGACGAGACGTTCGCCATATCGCTTGGCGGAAAGACCTGGTCGGTTCCGCATCTCCCGTTCAGGGCGATCAAGGCGATCCAACCGGCGCTGTTCGACGTCTATCTCGCAGCCGGCGGCTCCTCGATGTCGGCCGAGTCCGTCGCGCGTCTCAGCGAGGCTCAGCTCGATCGCCTTGCGGAAGCGACCTGGCGGGCGATCGCTTTCCTCGAGCCGGAACTCTCCTTGGTGAACTTTCTCGACCTTCCGTTCTCGGTCGGTGAACTGATCCAGGCGTTTCCCTCCGTGGCCAGAGCGGCTGGACTTCGCCCTGGCAGAATTGAGGATCAAGCTTCCCCTGCTTACGCGACGCCGGAGGCGTCGCAAAATGCGGGAAAGTCGATTTCGACGCCCTGATCGCCCAGGTCGTCTCCAATACCGGCTGGAGTTGGGACGAGGCGCTCGACCAGCTGACTATGCCGCGCTTTCTCGCGCTGCGAGCAGAGTGGCGGCGCAACCCACCCGTTCACTGGCTCGTCGCCGCCGCGCTCAAGTATCATGAGCCAAGCGACAACACCCCGCCGCGCCAGCCGACGATTGCGGAGCTGAAGGCGGCCTTCCCCAACGGCGCGCTCTAACGAACCCCACTGAGGTCAAGGATCAGCGATGGCCGACGCAAATGTCTCCGTCAGCTTCAGCGCTTCGACCAACGATTTTGTGTCCCAGGTCAGCGAGGCGAAGGACGCCTTGCAGACCTTTTCGGCGCCATTCGGGGAGATCAACCGACAACTGGTTTCGCTCGGGACCGCTACTTCTCAGGCGTTCAGCGCCGATCGTCTGGCGCCCTATCGCGACGCGCTCTCCGCGACCCAATCGCTTCAGCAATCGTTCGCCGCCGATAGCGCGCGCGCCGCGGAGGCGTTGCGCCAGGGCGACAATGCGGCCTACGCCGACGCGGCAAGGGCCGCGCAACTCGCAACCTCGGAAGAATTGAGAATCCTGGCGGACGCCACAAAGCAGAAACTCGCCCTCTATGCCGAGGAGGCGCGCTCTTTTCAAATCACCCAGCAGGAAAAGCTATCCCTTTCGCAGCAGGCCCTCGACGCAGAATACGCAGCCGAGCTCGCCGCGCTGCAAAGGGAGAGCGCACTCGGCGAGCAATCGCTTGCGGCAAAACAGCGTGTCGACGATATGATCGTCGAAGCGACGCGCCGCCGCGACGATCAGATGTCGGCCTTAACCCGCTCGGCCCTGCAGCAGCAGGAGGGCGAATATCAGGCGTTCGGCAATTCTATCGCGCAGGCGTTCAATTCCCAATTGCGCGGACTCGTGACCGGGACGACCACCTGGCACACGGCATTCAAGAACGTGCTGGATGATTTGCTGATCAAATTCGTCGAGTGGAGCGAAACGACCGTCGAGCGTTACACCTTGGGGGAGGCGATGAAGACAGCCGCAACCACAGCGGGCGTCGCGGCGCGCACGAGCGCAGAAGAGGGCGGCGCCGCAGCCTCGTTGGGCGCGCAAGGCGCGGCGATGGTGCGATCGATCCTCTCCTCAGGCGCGGAAACATTCGCTGGCGTGTTCGGCTTTCTGGCGCCGCTCATGGGGCCGCTCGCCGCCGGTCCGGCCGCGGCGGCTCAGGCGACGGTCGCAGGCATGGCGGGGACAGTTGTGTCCGCTGATATCGGGATGTGGCAGGTACCGAGAGACCAGCTGGCGCTTATTCACCAGAATGAGCTGGTAATGCCAGCCGGGCCTGCCGGAGCGCTACGCGACATGCTGACGAACGCTCCGAACGGCGGCGCCGCAGGGGGCGGAGGATCAGTCGCCATCCATCCGACCACACATTTCCACGTCAATGCGATCGACGGCCCATCGGTTGCGTCCTGGATGCGCCAGAACGGATCTGGGATGGCGAAGGCGCTCGACCAAGCGGTTCGCCATGGCGCTGCGCTTGGTTTGAAACGGCTCAATGGACGCTGATGGCATTTCCGACTGTCACCGGCGTCCATTTGCTGCCCTCGACGGGCGAGTTCGCCTACGACACGATCTCGGCGGTCGGGTTTCAACGCGGATCGAGCGGGCTTAACAATGCGACGATTCTCAACTTCTTTAGCAGTTCGCCGGGCGCACCCACTGACTATACGAACGCGATCACGCAATTCCAGGCTGACCATCCCGAATGCAAAACGGTCAGCCTTGTCATTGCCTGGTTCTTCAATTCGCTAGACGCATCGACTTGCCACGTCTACCCGTCAACCAACTTCATCCTTGGTCAGTTCGAACAGTGGAACGGCGCGACCTTCGCGCCGGTCAACTGGAATGTGTCCGGCCTGACTGAGCAGGATTTCCCAGGGCTAATCCCGCTCCCCTCGCTGCCCGGATCAACCAATTTCGTATATGGCGGCACGCCAAGCGATCCAAGCGTCGTCCGCTGCATCCGCGACCTCAAGAGCCGCGGTTTCAACGTCGTCTTCTATCCGTTTCTGCTCGGTACAGCCGCCGGGTTCCCGTGGCGCGGCCGCATCACTTCGCCCGGCGATCTTAGCCAAACGGCGACGAATGATGTTGCGTCCTTCATGGGCAACGCGGTGGTCGGCGATTTCACCCAGGACTCGATCAATCTGACGGTCAACTATATCGGCGCGGCGGGTCTGTTCGATTGGACGTTCCGCCGCATGATCCTGCACTACGCAAACCTGTGCGCGATGGCGGGCGGAGTGAGCCTGTTCGTGATCGGCTCGGAGCTTCGTGGCCTCGAAATCCTGCGTGGTCCAACCTGGACGAAGGCGGGCTCCGTCGATGGTTCGGGCAATGCGATCTGGGACTACCCGATGGTCGCGGCCCTCAATCAGCTCGCTGACGATGTCAGGACGACATTCGACAATGCCGGGTTCACGAAAAACTCGACGACCTCAGAGAATCTGATCACCTATTCGGCCGACTGGTCGAGCTGGATGGGGTGGCAGCACGCAGGAGCGAATGGGCAGTGGCCGCATCTCGATCAGCTGTGGGCCAACCCGAACATCGATTTCGTGAGCTTCGACAATTACATGCCTCTGACGGACTGGACGACCGGGTCCGGCGGTCTGGACGCGACGAACTGGAAAGAGCCAAAGTTCACCGGGGCTTGGCCGCCCGAACCGGCACAATTGAACGGCTTGGGTTTGAGTGGGCCGCCAACGATCTACGCGACGCCATACCTCAAAGGCAACATTGAGGGCGGACAGTATTTTGATTGGTTCTACAACGATAGCAATAATCTTGGCCGCGGCCTCGACCCAGGCGGTACGGATCTACAAGTCTCGCTGCCGGAAGGCGATCGTTTGGCGCAAGCCCGAAATCCCTACTTTCCGCAGCAAGAAATTCTCGCCAACAAGCAATTGCGGTGGTGGTGGAATAACAGTCATCAAGCCGTTTATGACAACGGCAACGGTCAAGGTTTCGCTCCGCATGGACCGAAAACCAAATGGGACCCGAACGCCAAGTCGATTATCACGCTGGAATACGGATTCGCCGCCTGCGACAAGTCGACCAACCAGCCCAACGTCTTCTTTGATCCAAAATCGATAGAGAGCTTCACTGCCTACTGGTCAATTTGGGATCCTGCCAACGAACTCGGTTACCTGCCGCGGCGCGACGACACGATTCAAGCCCTAGCGCTTGAGGCGGTCTACGAATATTGGAACGTCGACGGCAACAACGAGATCGTCGGCGGGCTGGCGATGCTCAACTGGAATTTTTGCTGCGTCTGGAATACGGACGCGCGACCGTTCCCGACATTCCCCATCCTGAACAGCGCCTGGGGCGACACCGGAAACTGGGCTCAAGGCCTTTGGATTGGGACGAACCGCACTGTCCTCCCGCCATCCCCGCCGAGCCTATCGCCGACCGTTCCGGAATTCCCAACGCTCGTGCTCGGACCGACTCTCTCATGGTCTGTCCACATCAAGCCGAAATTCAAAACGGAGATCGGTCAGCACGTCAGCGGGCGGGAGACACGGACTCAGCAGTTTGCGAACCCCTATTTTGATGTCGATCTGACCTATGACCTGCTGCGTGCGGATGCCGCGCATTTCGAATTGCAGGCAATCGCCGGCTTCTTCGAACAGGCAAGCGGAGAGGCCGCGTCGTTCTGGGTCGCGCCGCCCGATCTATCCGCGGCCACTGGCCAGGCGATTGGAGTGGGCGATGGCTCGAGGACGGTATTCCCGCTGGTCGCGTCGATTGGTTCTTACACCGGCCCAGTCTACGGGACATCGAGCGTTGCCGCGGTCTATCTAAACGGTGTCGCGCAGCCGAACGGATGGTCCGTATCAAGCGGATATCTACCCGAGATCACGTTCGCATCGGCGCCAAGCGCTGGCGTCGGCATCGCGGCCGACTTTGGCATTCTTTGGCTCTGCCGGTTCGCGGAAGACGTGCAAAACTTCGAGGAGTTTATGACGATGCTCTGGGCGCTCCGGACGGTTCGGCTCGTGACGGTTAGGCGGTGACATGGCCACACCGCCGTCATTCCCAACGCTGGCCGGCCTCGGCTGGAGCGTCCACAAGAAACCAGTGTTTTCGACGCTCGTCGCGAGCCACGTTTCGGGTCGAGAAGTTCGCGACGCTCTCTATCAAAACCCGATCTGGCAGTTTGAGCTGACCTTCGACGCCCTGTCGTCATCGCCAACTTCCTATCCCGGAGCCGGCGCCAATTCGCTGCAGGCCCTCATGGGATTCTTCCTCCAAATGCAGGGGCAGTTCGGAACCTTCCTCTACGCCGATCCAACTGACAGCGCGGCGACCAACATGACCTTCGCCACCGGTGATGGAACGACCACGGTCTTCACCTTCAGCCGCTTTATGGGCGCGTTCCTCGAGCCGGTTGGCTGGGTGACGAGCGTCTCGAACGTCTTTTTGAACGATATCAATCAGCCGTCCGGCTGGTCGTCGTCCGCGCCTAACTCCCTCGTGTTTGCGGCCGCGCCCGGCTCCGGCGTGTCGATTGCCGCAACTTTTACCTATGCCTTCGAATGCCGGTTTGATTCTGACGACCAGGATTTCGAGGAATTCATGTCGAACCTATGGCAGGTCGACAGCATCAAATTCAAATCGGTAAGGACGTCGTAACGCTCGGCCAATCCGCGGACGCTTGCGCAAACACCTGTCGAAGTCGATGCGCCTCCGTCGCGAAGGTTTCGCCCCTACTCCTGCCGCTTCATCGCTACTCACGCGCGAAATCTGCAGAGTTCGATGCAGTCATCAACAGACGGATTGCCCCGTTCAATGGCAGCTCGCGTAGCGTCAGACGAAGGCCTCCGATGATTGTCGCCGACACCCTTGGTCTTCTGGCCGCCGCCGCGAAGAACTTCTCATAACCGGTTTCTGGACGCCATTCTGGTCATGAAACAGACCGCCACCACTGTCACCAGTCTCATCAACGCCGCCCGTGCGGCCCCGGATGCGCCACTCGCTTTCGCCGAGTGCTTTACCTTCATCACCACTACCGGGACGCAATACACTTGGACAAACGTCGACTATGATGTGAGTTTCAACGGATCGCTATTCCTCGCTAGTGGTCCACTCGTCGTCGGCCTCAAGTACAAGGGGTCGGTAGGCCTCGAAGTCGACAAGCAGCAGATTACTATTGCCGCCCGGCCCACGGATGTCGTCAACGGCGCGCCATTTATTATCGCCTTGCGTGACGGCGCATTTGACGGCGCGCCCGTCTTTCGCGACCGCGTCTTCCTATCCTCGCCTGCCGGGACTGTCGTCGGAGGCGTACGTATGTTCCAGGGACGAATTTCGACGGTTGATAGCGTGGGGCGCACTCGAGCCACGGTGACGGTCGCGAGCGATCTCGTGATCCTTGACTACGACATGCCGAAGAATCTCTTTTCGCCCACGTGCTTGCATGTGCTGTATGACGCAGGCTGCGGCATCATTCGGGGAACCTTTTCGCTCGACGGAACGGTCGGCGCCGGCTCCAACTCGAACACAATCAACTTCTCTGGCGCGCGGGCGGGAGATGCGCAGGGCTCGCTCGTCTTCACTTCGGGCGCCAACGCCAACCTCCGCGCCACGGTCAGAAGCGTGAACGTTGGGACATCATACTCCCTGATGTATCCCCTCCCATTTGCACCGACTGAAGGCGATGGATTCAACGTGGCGTTCGGTTGCGATCACACACAGGCGACGTGCCAGGGCAAGTTCAACAATCTCATTAACTTCCGTGGTTTCCCGTACGTGCCCCCGCCGCAGCTGGCGTACTAGACCCCGATCAGCAATGAAATCAGAACGCATTTTTAAGGGCCAGCCCGTTCCCGCGCCTGTTCTTGATAAGCCTGTGACACCACAATCGATTTTCGATCGCGTCGTGCGCCACTACCGCAGGCAGCGCCGCCGTTGCCCTGTAGAAGGTGAATGTCTCTATCGCTTGAGCGATGACGAATGCTTCATCGGTCCGCTGATAGGCGACGAGCATTACGATCCTGCCATGGAGGGTCATCCCGTCCGCGAGCTCCTGAAGATCTTTCCGATGCCGGTATGGTTCCGAATCCACGTCGACTTCGTCGAAGAGCTCCAGCGAATCCACGACAACGAGTCGAATTGGGGCGAGGGCATCATGGATATGGTGCTCGAAATGTTTGCCGATGAACACGGTCTGAGGATGCCGGCGTGAGTGATGCCGCGCGCGCCGCTGTGGTCGCCGAGGCGCGATCTTGGATCGGTACGCCATATCACCACGCGGCTGACGTCAAGGGACGAACTGGTGGTGTGGACTGTGCGATGCTCTTGGTCCGTGTTTACTGCGACCGCGGTCTCGTCGAGAAGTTCGATCCGCGGCCGTACACACGCGATTGGTTCCTGCACCGCAACGAGGAGCGCTATCTTGGCTTCCTTCTGGCGCGCTCGTGCGAGGTACGCACGCCATTGGAAGGCGATATTGTTCTCTTTCGCTTTGGTCGTTGTTTCGCCCATGCCGGGATTGTTTCGGAGGCTGATCCGCTGACGATCGTCCATGCCTTCTCTTATGCCGGCCGCGTGGTCGAAGATGTCGTTAGGTCAAATCCCGAATTGGCGCCGCGGCTGAAGACGGCGCGGTTCGCAAGCTATTGGGGCTGAACCGTGGCATTCCTTCGCCGCAACAATAACGCTAAACCTGATTACACCGCGCTCCAGGTCCAGACGTCGACCTCCATCTTGCCGATCCCAATTGTTTGGGGGCAGAATAAGGTCTCGCCGAATCTCATCTGGTACGCCAACTTCCGTGCGGTCCCGGGAGGAAGCGGCAAGGGCATTGGTGGCAAGGGCGGCGCGTTCGGGGGCAGCGCGGCCGCGTCCACGGATTACACCTACTACGCTGACCTCATAATGGCCCTCTGTGAGGGGCCGCTATCGCCTCTCGGACCGTACGCCAACGGAATCGGATGGATCTGGAAGGATTTATCGGTCTACCTTCAGTTCGAATTGGGCTTGGGCTCTGCGCCTGGCGAAACACCGCAGCCCGTATGGTCATATCTCGAGGAAACTGCGCCGTGGAACGCGCTCGCCTATCAAGGCACTGCCTATCTGTGGGGCGCCGGTTACAATCTCGGCGACAGCGCCGCGATCGGCAACCACAATGTTGAGGTCTATGGGCCGCTCGCCGGAACGGGCGTTAATGGGATCGATGCCGATCCGGCACTGGTGATTCAAGACTTCCTGATCAATGCCCAGTATGGGGCAGGGTTCAATCCCGCCTCGATCGATTCCGGGTCGCTATTCACCAACCCAGATTCGTTCCAGAATTATTGCCGATCGATGGGGTTCGCTTTCTCGCCGGCCTTGGTGAGTCAGGAGCAGGCATCGAGCATCCTGACCCGCTGGCTGCAACTCTTCAATTGCGCTGCGGTATGGAGTGGAGGTCTTCTCAAGTTCATCCCCTATGGGGACACCGCGATTAGTCAGGGCTCGGCATCGACACAATCGACGCAGCTATCAGTGCCTATCCCAATTCAGGCTTCGTCGGGCGCGACGATCCCGGCCTTTGTCACCGTGGCGAGCGAGGCCGCCTTTGTATCCGATGGCGGTGTTGTCTATGCCTTCTCGAATTTAGAGTTTGCCTTCATTGGCGCTGCCATCCCGACCGCAGCCCAAACATATGGCATGGTCGTTCCTGGCACTTACATTTTCGCTGTTCCCGACGAGGGAAAGCCGATCGTCATTACCTACACGGCGCAGGCGATTGGTGGTTACACGCCTGATCTGACGCCGGTCTATGAGCTAACCGATTCAGATTTCATCGACGAGAAAGGCAACAAGGATCCGGTTCAGGTCGAGCGGGTCGATGTCTTCTCGCTGCCGACAATTCAGCGCGTCGAGGTTCTGAGTCGAGGAAACGAATATAGTGCGCTCCCGGTCGAGGCGCGCGACCAAAGTCAAATCGAGATCTTTGGGCCGCGTGTTGGATCGACGATCCAGGGGCATGAGATCTGCGACGAGTTCGTGATCGGGCCACTGGTGGCGCAGACGATCTTGCAGCGCGAGCTCTATGTTCGCACGAAGTTCACATTTAAGCTGTCCTGGGAATATTGCCTTCTCGATCCCATGGATATCGTGTCGCTGACCGATACGAACCTTGGTCTGTCGAATTATCTGGTTCGCGTCATTCAGATCGAGGAAGACGACAAAGGCCTGCTTTCGTTCACCTGTGAGGAACTCGTCGCCGGCGTCTCCAATCCGGCCTTTAATCCGAGCGCGTCGTCAACAGGGTTCCAGCCTAATTGGGGTGTTCCCGCCGTTCTGGTCAATACTCCGCTGATCTATCAGCCACCGTCGGCGCTGACCGGTGGCGTCGAACAAATATGGCTCGGCGCCTCCGGCATAAATGCTGGCGGGGGCCAGGTTGGAAATACTCAGGGTGCGCAGTGGGGAGGGGCAAACGTCTATGCTTCGGTCGACGACGTCACCTATGCCCAGATTGGAGTTATTACGGCGCCTTTGCGCCAGGGATTCCTGACCTCGAGCCTCGCGGCCGCGGCGGGCTGGGACCCAGTCAACACTTTGGCCGTCAACCTTGCCCAGAGCGTCCAGCCCGGCACGGCCGCGTTGAATGGAACGAGTCAGGCCGCGGCGCAGACGGGCGCGACGTTGTCGCTGGTCGACCAAGAATTGCTGGCCTACGAGGTTGCGTCGCCCACAGGCGGCCTGGCCTACAATCTGACAGGCCTGGCTCGAGGGTTGAGCGGTTCTAGTCCGACGTTTCATTCTTCGGGGGCGCCGTTCGCTCGGCTTGATGGCGCCGTGCTCCGGTTCGATGTGCCTGCGAATTTTCAGGGTCAAACGGTCTGGTTTAAATTCCAGAGCTTCAACATCTTGGGAGGTGGGACGCAGGATCTTTCGACCTGCGTCGCCTACCAGTTCAATGTCACCGCGCCACCGACGGCGCATCCGATCGCGACGCAGATCGAGAGCGGCTTCCCGCTCGATCTCGGGCAGGTCATCTCGGCGCCGACGGTATCCGATGATTTCGGGCATGTTGCATCTGATACGGTGGTCGACATCATTGATCTTGGCGCCGTCGCGGTGACGGTGACGCATCCGATCGCGGTACAGCTCTTGAGCGCCACGCCCGTCGATTGCGGCCTAACGACAGGCGCGCTGACGCTATCCGACGATTTCGGGTCAACCAATGACGCAGTTGTGGACATCATCAATCTGGGGACTGTTCCTTGAGGTTCATTGTTCCGCCGCCAATTTCGTTTGGGGCGGGATCCTGCCGTGCGGGTTCAACGCGGCCGCTGCGCTCAGCTTCGGTATCGGTTGGGGCCTGGAGGACTTGGTCAAACTACGACCTGGGGTACGGGGTCGTCATAACAATTGTGAGTAGGCTAAATGAGCGAGCAGCTTCAACTTCGACGCGGTACGGCAACGCAGGTCGCAGCCTTTACAGGCGCGCAGGGCGAAGTCGTCTTCGATACGACCAACAATCGGCTGGTCGCCAACGATGGCGTCACAGTAGGAGGCAACCCCGCGGCTAAACTCTCCGAAGTCATAACTAACTCGCGCACTTCGGCGGCGGATGCCGCCTATACCGTGCTGGCGACCGACCGCATGATCGCCTACACAGGGCTTACCGCCTCCCGCGTTGTCACTTTGCCGGCATCGAGCGCGTACCCCACCGGAACACGCCTTCTGATCGTAGACGAGACCGGGAACTGCTCCCTCACCAAGACACTCACGGTCAACGCGGTCGGGACGGACACAATCGACGGTGCGACCTCCGCCGTCATTAATCAGGCCTTTGGCTTCATTGGTCTGGAGAGCAGTGGCGCTGGCCAGTGGACCATAATTGACCAGGGATTCATAACCGCGACCATCAATCTTGCCGCCGCCGCGCATGGCGCCAATGTCCAGGTGCAGGTCATTGAGCAGACAGTCACCCTCTCGGGCGCTTCTACCAACGCTTCGGTACCGATCCCGGCCAACTGCATCGTCCTGGCAGTTGGCGCTCGTGTTCTGACAACGATCACCGGCGCCACCTCGTATGAAATCGGCGTTTCGGGGAATCTTTCGCAGTTCGGTTCGCTGCTCTCAATCTCAGCTGGGTCATCAAACTTCGGCCTGATTGGTCCGACCGCCTTCTACGCGAATACGACGATCATCATTACTGCCGCTGGCGGTTCGTTCGCTGGCGGCCAAGTCAGACTATCGATTTCCATTCTTCTCGCAAATCCTTCCGCCGCTTAGCGGCTTTCTCTTTCCAATAGGGTCGGACATGAAGCGCATCCTTCTGGGCGCCGCGGCCACGGCTGCCCTGCTGATTGACGTGCCCGCGCGGGCGCAAACCTATCAGGACTCTGGCGGCACCTACGTCCGCGGCGTCGTGCCCATCACACCCGGCGTAGGGCCGCTGTTCACGAACTCGAACCCGGGCAAGATTTCTGGCACGTTCTCGGCGTCACTCGGCGGCTTTCAGCCGACGCCCGCGTATTCGCAGCTCTCCGTCGGGGCGACCTCATCGCGCGTCGCGCTTCCGAGCGGAACGGTGGTCATCGTCTACAATACAGGCGCGAACGCCGCCTATGCGACGCTAGGCAATTCGAGCGTCACCGCGACAGTGAGCAACGACGTCATTCCGGCCGGCGGCTGGATGGCATTCACCGTTGGCTCGAACGCATTTCTTGCCGCCATTGAGTCAGCGGGAACGACCTCGCTCAACATATCCGGCGGCTCAGGCTTGCCAACCGGCGCTAGCGGAGGCGCCGGTGGCGGAGGTGGCGGCGGCTCAAACGCTTCCGTCGGCTCGACCGGTTCCGCCGCTCCTGGCTCGGCGACGTACGACGGCATGCTGATCAGCGGCGGCAACATGGTCGGCGCGTCCGGGTCAGCATGGGGCTCTGCGCCGACGGGTCTGAACGTGCTTGGAGTCAACGCCAACGTTCTTTCATCCGCTCTGCCCACGGGCGCCGCTACGGCGGCCAATCAGGAAGTAACTGCGGCCGGTACGAGCGCAACCAGCGCTCAGGCCGTGCAGGGCGTTACGGGCGGCGTACCTATGCCGACCAATAGCGCAAACACCGGCGGAAGTCCGACTAGCATCATTCAGGCCGGCGCTTCGGTTCCGATCAACATCTCGACATCGACCACCACCCAGCTCGTGGCTGCGGTCGCAAGCAGGGCGATTTATGTCACGGCCTGGGACGTAATCGCCGCCGGCACAACCAATTTTACTTTTGAATATGGGACCGGATCGAATTGCGCCAGCGGGACCACGCCGCTGACCGGCGCTTACAGTCTTGTCGCGCAATTTGGCGCCGCAAAGGGAAGCGGCCTGGGTCCCGTCCTTGTCGTCCCCGCGGGCAACGCACTGTGTGCCGTTAGTTCCGCCGCAGTCCAGGTTAGCGGCAGCCTCGCCTACACCCAATTCTAGTCTAGAGCGTTCTGCTTTTAGGTCTGCGCATATCCTGCGTTCTTGATGTATGCGGCGCATTCGGCGGGCGGGTACTGGGCGAGGATTTTACCGCAGGCGTCGGAGATCGCTTCGTAGGTTGGCGCTTCCGCCTTTCGCAGCAGAGTTTTGAACTTGGCGAAGACCTGCTCGATGGGGTTGAGGTCGGGGGAGTATTTCGGCAGGAAGACGAGGCGTGCTCCGACATCCCGGATCGCCTTCCGCACCGCCCTTCCCTTGTGGGAGCCGAGATTGTCGAGGATCACGATGTCGCCCGGCTTCAGCGTCGGCACGAGGAACTGTTCGACATAGGCGTGGAAGCGCTCGCCGTTGATGGGTCCGTCGAACAGGCAGGGCGCGTCGATGCGGTCGTTGCGCAAGGCGGCGAGGAAAGTGGCGGTCTTCCACTTGCCCTGCGGGACCTTGTCAACGAGCCGCTGGCCCCTTGGCGCCCAGCCGCGCACGCGGGTCATATTGGTCTTGGTCCAGGTTTCATCGATGAAGACGAGCCGCCCGGGATCGATGAGCCCCTGATAAGTTCGCCATCGTTTGCGGTGGCGACTTATGTCGGGGCGATCCTGCTCGCGTGCGACAAGGGTCTTTTTTTGACCGTGACGCCGATCCGGCGAAAGAAGCGGCTCATCATCGAGGTGTCGGCCTTGACCCCTCGCTCCGCCGACAGGCGATCGCACAGAGCCTGAAGCGTGACGTCCGATTTCTCGGCCCGCACCGCCTCCAGAAAGTCCCGGTGCGGCATCAGCTTGGAGGCCCGATGGCCGCCATGTCCAACAGGCTCACGCGAGCCATCCCGTTCAACTCGCTCAAGCCATTTGATCGCCACGGATTCGCTGATCTCGTAGCGCCGAGCCGCCGCGCGGCGGCTCATCTCCCCCCTTTTCACCGCATCAATCACGCGGTCACGCAAGTCTTGCGAATAAGCCTTTGCCATCTCCTCCTGGCCTCCGCCCAGCCAACAGGTTGAATCAAAATCTCGCTGATTCGGGAATCCGCTCCGATTCGACCCAAGCGCAGCGCGCTCTAAGCGCTTCCTCGCGGCGTCGGGCCATATCGCGTCGACGGACCGGCTCCTCACGGCGCCTTATGGGCATTCTCGCCATGACAACTTGGCTTCGGCCCTATAGGCGAAGCGCACCGCCTTGCCGAGGTTTCACCCGCCTTCTTTGGCCCGACGATAGCCGACAAGGGCCAAGCCGGCGAAATCCGCCAGCATCGAGTTAGGGACCGAATGAAACGACTTTTCACGTTCTTGGCAACGTTCTCGCTCATCGAGACGATCGGCCGCCATCCGGTGATGGCCGGCGTGCTGATGCTGCTTGGCGTCGGCGGCGGCGCGGGCATCGCCAACCTGATCACGCCCTCGATCATTCCGCAGCGGGCGGCCTATTTCAATCAGAACCAGAACATCGGCACGACAAGCAACGGGCTCACCCCCAATGGAGGAACTCCGGGGGCGATGTACCTCCCCACCGACGTTACCCGCTCATTCACCGTTTACATGGAGCTTGGCGTTGATGCGCAGTTGCCATATGCCGCCGCCGTCGAATCTCCGTTCGCTGGAGGCCTGCTGACAGGCAATGGCGCCCCTGGGCAGCCAACCTTTGGCCTTGCAAAAGCCCAATGGTACAATGCCCCCAGTCCGCCGTTCCTCTACTCGGCCAACGCCAGCGGAGGCGTAGGCGGCACCCTATACAACACGGGGTACTACCCCTTCACATTCACCGGTGGCGGTCCGTGCCAGCGCTATCCATCTGGCGTCTGGTATCCCAACCAGGTCGTCGAGATCACCGATCCAGGCTTCATGTGCTCGAACGCGGCGACGGCCAGTCCTGCGACGATACCCAATGCGGGCGCGCAGCAGACCGGCGTGACGGCGACCTGCGCCGCGAGTTCAGTGTCGGGTCAGATGCTCGTGACGACGGTGCTCTCGGTATCTCCCGGCCTCACTCCAGGACAGACTTACGCGCTGAGCGGCTTCACGACCTCTGGTGGAACGTCGATCAACACGACGTTCACGGCAACTTCGATCTCAGGCAGCGGTCCTTACACCCTCGTTGGAACCGCAACGGGGACTTGCCCTACGATTTCCAGCACCGGCAGCGCGCTCAGCGGCACGGGATCGTCAACGATCAATTCTCCCACCATCTCGACCACCGCGCCGTTCAATTCTGGCGCTGGGGGCCAAAGCGGCATCACCATGAAGAACGGCCAGCACATTTGCATGGCCATCACCGAATATGGCGATGAGTTCGAACTTCCCCGGCGCCGCGGCGGTCGCGGCGGTCGACACCGCTGGCAACGCGCTTCCTGGCGCGCCGGCGCTTGTGCCGTGGCTCAATCAGGGAACAGCGAATTTCCAGGGCTATACGACGACTGGAGCGCAGCCCGAACTCACCGTGACCGGGCTCAACACCTATTCGGGGACGTCATCGTGGGCAAGCTATAACGCGACAACCGGCTATGTGACCTTCACGACGACGACGTCGCCGGACTTCGTTCCGGGCTCCGAATTCACCGTTTCAGGCATGTCTCCGTCCGGCTTCAACCAGACCTATGTCGCGGTCGCGGGGACGAGCGGAACGACGATCGTCGGCAACCCGCTGAGCGGGCCGGCAGGAACGCTGCAGGCCAACAATCCTGGCGCAAGCATCGGCTCCGGCGGATCGCTGGTCTCTGTCATCCTGCCCGGAATGAAGGTGCTCGGAACGACGGGCAGCGTGGTCATCGGGCCTTATCAGCAGAACAGTTCCACCGGAACGGGCGGCGCCGGCACGTACAGCCTGACCGCGACCCAGGCGAGCTTCACCTTCACCGGCTCGATCTCAGGAACGACGCTCACGCTTGGGAGCACGCCATTGCCGCTGCTCGTCCCAGGGGAGGCTTTGACCTCCTCGACGGGATCCGGGTTCTCGGCGACGAAGATCGTTGCCCTCCTTACGGGGAACGGCTCGAGCGGCAGCACCTATCAGGTTGATGTCTCCCAAACAGCTGCTTCGGGAACAATTACGGCAGCCGGGACAATCGGCTCCTCGGGCGCCCCGGCCAACATCTTCGCCTATGCAGGTTTCTACTATAGCGCCGCGCCGAGCAGCAATCCATCGGGTGGCGCAATTACCGCATCGTCCCGCGCTGCGCTTGGTGATTTTATCACAGCATGGGGTGAAGCCGCCGGCACCAGTATTCCGCCGCTCCTTCCTGCCAAGAGCGGCTGGGGCGGCACAATTGGCAATATCGCTATGCTCTATGGCGCCCTGCCGCAGACAACCGGCGGCGTGCCCTCGACGACGGCGCTCGCCTCCCTCTGCAAGAAGACAACCGACATTCAGAGTTTCGCAGTAGCGAACAGTTTGACGGTCAACTCGCTCTATCGCCTGAACGACATTGGCGTCTTCGGTGATTCGAGCGTCGCCGACTTTACCGGGTCGATCTCGGGGACGTCGCTCACCGTCATCTCGACGCAGTTCGGCTCACTGCCGACTGTCGCGGCCGGCAGCCCGACCGTCGTCATATCCGGTCCAGGCATAACGGGCTGCCCGTCTTCCTGCCCAAAGATCCAGAGCGGCCCCATCTCTGGCGTCTACACCCTCAACGCGTCCGGCGGCACGGTCACGGCGGAGCCGATGAAGGCCGGCGCTTTCGCGCCCATGACGCCAGCGCAATCGAACACCCTCGGCGGCTATATCGACGCGGCTGGCAGCGTCCCGACGCTGCATGTCCTGAGTTTGCCGACGACGCCCGCCAACGCGGCGGCCAATTTTACTGGATCGCTCGGCACGCAATTCACCGCATCGATAGCCAGCGGCACGAACCAGCTTGTTGTGACCGCGCCGACATCGGGAGGCGTCGCGCTTGGCCAGGGCATGACGGTCAACATCCCAGGCGGCACGCCGTCGATGGCGACGATCACCGGCATTGGGACGGCCCTCGGCTATAACGGAACCTACACGCTCAGCGCGACCGTGACAGGCGCCGCGACCTCCGAGACGATGTTCGGCACAGGGACCATTCCGGGCCCGCCGACGGCTTTGTTCAACGTCGGCAGCATTACCGGAACGATCCGGCAGGGCATGTATGTGACCGACGGCGGCGCGAGTTTGACTGGTTCGCCGCTCCTCATCACCGGCGGCTCAGGATCGACCTGGACGGTTGCGGGCAACTATTACGGCTCGATCATCAACGACACGACAATGGTTGGCTCGCAGAGCGCCGTCGTACCTGGCGAATACATCTTGAACTCCGCCATTTCGAATCCGGTCAAGGTGCTCAGCTACCAGGGGGCTTGCACCATCACGGGGGCCATCAATGGCGGGCTTGGGTGCTATACCCTGTCTGCGAGCCCGAACGCATCGGGACTCGTCGGCTCGTCTGGGTCGTCCGCGACGCTGATCGGCACGACGATCTCAGATGGCGGCGCCATCGCGCCAGGGCCAGCGCTCACGATCAAAAACCAGGGCCCAGGCGTCACCTTCCCCGTTGATCCGACAACCATCTCGTGCTCGGCCTTCGGCTCCTGCACGGGAAGTGGGAAGCTGTGGCTGTCGGGAGCTTACGACGCGCCGACTCTCGGCGGTACGCCTTCGGAAATCCAAGTTCTCGTTTCCAACTCCGCAAATGGAACACCACTAGCCGGCTGTACGCCATGCAATTGGGGAGCGCTCACGGGAACGATCTCTGGTGGCATCTGGTCCGGGACGATCTCCGGGATCCCCGCAGGAGGGCCATATTCCGTCTCCGTTCGCTCGTCGAACGGGACTGCCTACGCGACGCTACCAGATCCAGTGCGGGTTGGCATTCCGGTTGATTTCTACGGCCAAGGGCAAGTAGGCAACTGGTCTGGTCTACTCGGTGGAACCAACGTCAGCTTCTATCAAGGCCTATGGGGCCTGATCAGTCAACATTCTCTGTTCTCCGGCCCAGAGCCTTATACCAACGGCCCTGCGATCACTGGAAGTTTCACTCCTGCAGCGGCTACTTCCGTCGCCGGCGACCGATTTGGTATAAATGGGGCGGGCAGTCCCATCGCGGAAGGCCCGGCGACGCTCGAGCAGACTCTCACGAATGCCTTCGGGTGGCCATCGTCCGTGACCCTCATGGCACGCGATGGTGTCGGCAATCTGGTCATGACAATGGGTGGCGTGGCGCAGACGCAGAGCATCGGGCTTGGCGACGGCTCGTCGACGACGTGGTGCTCGGCGGCGAAGTTCTGCTCCTCGGTGACGAGCTCAGGGCCGCTCTGGTTTAACGCCGCGTCGCTCACCGGCGCGACGCTCAATGGAGCTACGATATCGCAAGTCGGCAGCCTCTGGGAAGTGACATTCCCTGCGACGACGGGCTTGCTCCGTGGGGCGTTGGCTCCGAATCTGGTGCTGACGGGCGCGGGCATCAACGCCGGGACGACGCTATCCTATTGCGTAACCAACTGCACGATCGCTGCCCAGCCGACCTCCGGCTCCCGGCTCTCGCAAACATGGGCGCTGAGCGGCTATACCGGAAGCGCCATCAGCACCGGCGAGACGATGCACGCCGATCCGGTTGGCGGCTCGGTTTGGTCTGCCGCCAATCCCCAGGTGCAGGGCGTACCCTTCGGGCTGGCTGGCGACGGCGATGAAATTGTCAAAGCCGGAACGTTCAAGCTCAGCATCAACGGGACGGTAGTCTGCCAGGACACAGCGACCTTTGCCTACAACAATATGGGCGGCAATTGCGTCGACACCGGCGGCGGCGTAGTTTCGTCAGGTTGGATCAACTATGTCACCGGCGACTATGAGCTTACATTCAACACCGCCCCAACCACCAGCCAGATAATCACGGCCTCATGGACGAATATCATCTCACCAGATGCATCGGCGAGCCAGTATTCGCGGGTGCAGAACCTTGACTATTGGGGCGACGGAACGGAACAGGGCGGCACACTCTCCGCTTTGGCCTATAAGAGTCCAGGCGGTGTCGCTGGGCATATCAATTCCGGCTGCTCGACCGACGAGGGCTATATTCTCCAAAACGCGGCCCAGACAAACAATGGTTATCAGTGGGGCGCTCCGGGCTACGCGCAGGAAACCTATTGGCTCTATGCGATTAAATTCCCGGGTACATTCCCCGGCTTTAGCGCCTCGACGCCGCAGATCACGGCGGGGCAGTATCGTGGCGAGGGAGCGCAATTCTTCAACAGCGCGAACAATAGCGGCAAGCTGAACATCTGCGATCAGTTTTTCCAGGATTTCGTGACGGCCTCGACATGGACAGGACACATCTCGGGGACGACGCTGACGCTGGACAGCAATGCTGTCGGTTCGATCGGCATGTGGGAGGGTGAGGTCGTTGGCGTTAACGGCGTGGCCTCGCCGACCGGCATCCAGATCGAGAACCTCTGCACCGTCGCCACATGCGGCGCCGCGTCACCTGCGGGATGGGGCCAGATCAATTCGACCTACTTCATCAGCAATCCTGGCGGCGTTTCGACCTCGACCGGCGCCGCCATGCTGAACGATGTTTATTACAAGGGCTCAGGCCCGACGATCTATGGCGGATCAGCATATGACATCAACGTGCAGAGCGGCGGTCTTGCTCAAACGACTGGCTATCAGCCGCATATGTGGACTGGCTTTACGGGCGCATCGCGAGTCAGCCGGCGTATGGCGGCGGACATCTGGGGCGGCCTTACTTCCCCCGCCAATGCTAGTCCACCCTCTCTATCGCGAGCGAATAACTCGGCTGCCGGAACGCCCTCGCCGGCGTTTGATTACACCAACACCTATGCCGCGACCGCGACGGGCACGGTGGCAACTGTCGGTGGCGTCTCGGTCGTGACCTTCTCGAGCGGCCTCAGCGCGCATGCCAGGCCTTTCGTGGACGGACAATGGGTGACATGCGTATCGTGCACGCCGCAGGTGATCACGTCCGTTTCCGTTCCTCCGACGCAATCAATCGCATCTGGCGCGGGCGAGGTAGGGCAATCGTTCACGATTACGCTTGGCGGATTGCTTGGCGTCACCGGATCGAAGGCGATCACGGCCGGCTGCACGGGATCTGGCGGCTCCAACTGTATCAATTTCGACTTCTCGATCAACACGACGAACGGGACTTTCGGAACTGCGGCGGCGCTCGCGACCTGCGGCGCGAACAATCTCAATGGCAACGCGCCCAACTACGCCACGGGCGCTGGCGTTTGCCAGGATAGCGGGATCGGCTCGCTGACGCGCGGCTTCCGCATCGGTACAACGCAGAATATGTACACGGCCGTCTCCGGATCGTTTCAGACCGGCTCAGTCTTCGATGACGGGGCTGATTTCGTCGGCGGCGCTTTCAACCGGAGCGGGACGTTCACCTGTAACATCGTCGCGACCAAGATCGTTCAGTGCGTGCATGGCCCCACCTATGCGTCAGGCGTAGCGACAGGCGTCGGCAAGTGGACGAGCGGATCGACCTTCGCCAACTATGGTGACATGTCGCTTGTCACTGGCCGCGCCGCTTCAGTCCTGGGCTACGTGGGCGGCCAGTCGTTCCCCATCTCTAACGCCGGATCTGGCTATCTCGACGGGTTCTATACGGGCGTGATCGCAAGCTGCGCCACCACGGCGACCGGCTTCACCTTGCCGCGGTTCGACCTCAAGGTGCTGGGCGGCGTGATCGTCGATGTCTATCCGTCCGCGACGAGCGCCTCGTTAGCGACCCAGGCTCCCGGCCTCGGCATCGGCTCGGCCTGTACGCTCACTGACGCGAACTTCTCGACGACGATGAAGAACAGCGGCGCCGGATCTGGCGGTTCGATCAATATTCAGCTTGCGCCAACAGAAGGCGTCGGCGGCGTCGCCACGTACAACACCGACACGAACGAGATGGGCACGTTCCTTTACGACAATACTGGTGAAGTTGGAAATCCGCTCAATCCGTTCTTCACCAATGGCACGGGCGGCTATTTCGAGCCAGGCCTGCCGGTAAGAGCGTTTGGTGAGTCCCAAGGTGCTGCGGTGAGCGGCTGAGCCGTTCCGGCTTTGGCAAGGGGCGTTCGCCGATCGAGGCATGGTAAGCATCGCTCTTTGATCAGGCTTGTCAACGTCACAGTGTATTGTTGTCTTATCGGAACCTCGTCATCAGATTTGGAGGCAGCCTAGCAGGCTGTTGAAGAAGTCGCTGGTCAGGGAGGTTGGGCTGTGATTCCTTCGTTTTGGACTTCGGCGGAGGAGACGGATGCGAGGCGGGGACGAGCGGTCGGGGTCGCTGTTCAGCTACGTCGATCTGGAGGCGCGGGTTGGCAAGGATCATCCGCTGCGGACGATCCGCGCTGGTCGTGAACGAGGCGCTGGCGGCGATGTCGGGCGAGTTCGCGGCGCTCTATGCCCGGATGGGTCGACCGTCGATCCCGCCGGAGAAGCTGTTGCGGGCGATGCTGTTGCAGGCGTTCTATTCGATCCGCTCGGAGCGGCAGCTGATGGAGCGGTTGGAGTTCGACCTGCTGTTCCGCTGGTTCGTCGGGATCGGCGTCGACGATGCGGTCTGGGATCACTCGACGTTTTCCAAGAACCGCGACCGGCTGCTGGAGGGCGACATCGCCGCCAAGTTCTTGGGCGCGGTGCTGGCGCAGCCGCGGGTGAAGCGGCTGCTCAGCACGGATCACTTCTCGGTCGACGGCACGCTGGTCGAGGCGTGGGCGTCGATGAAGAGCTTTCGGCCGAAGGATGGGTCGGACGAGCCGCCGGCGACGGGCGGCGGGCGCAACCGCGAGGCGGATTTCCACGGCGAGAAGCGCTCCAACGAGACGCATGCCTCGACGACCGATCCGCGAAGCGCGGCTCTATCGCAAGGGGCCGGGCAAGGAGGCCAAGCTCTCCTTCATGGGCCATGCGTTGATGGAGAACCGCAATGGCCTCGTCGTCGACGCCTGTCTGACCGCGGCCAACGGCCATGCCGAGCGGATCGCGGCGCTGCACATGATCGAGCCGCGCGCCGATCGGCCGAGGCCGATCACGCTCGGCGCCGACAAGGGCTACGACGCCGAGGATTTCGTCAACGAATTGCGCTCGATGAACGCGACGCCGCACGTGGCGCAGAACACCAGCGGCCGCTCGTCGGCGATCGACGGCCGCACGACGCGCCATCCGGGCTATGCGATCAGCCAGCGCATCCGCAAGCGGATCGAGGAGGCCTTCGGCTGGATCAAGACGGTCGCCGGCCAGGAGCGAACCAAGTTACGCGGCCGCGAGCGCGTCGGATGGGCCTTCACCTTCGCGGCCGCCGCCTACAATCTGGCGCGGCTGCCGAAGCTCATGGAGGCTTCGACGTGAAGGCCACGGCCAACTGCCGCCTGATCGGCCGCTGGCGGATCGTCGAGGCCGACCTCTGGGATCGCGCTTACCTCGATCTGTGCGGCCCGGCGACGCTGACGATCACCGCGCAAGGCGGAGAAATCGCCTTCGGCGCCTTAGAGGCCGGCCTCGAAGTCGAATACGCCCGCGACTCGATCGGCTTCCGCTGGGCCGGAAGCGACGAGGGAGACCAGGTCGAAGGCGAAGGAACCGCCGAACTCCTCGAGGACGGCACAATCGAGATCGAATTCGCCTACGACAATGGCGACGAAGCCGTCCTTAAAGCCAAACCCGTGACTTCTTCAACGGCCTGCTAGTGTATGTTCCCGGTCTCACCTTTCTGTCCCATTTCATCATTTGCCTAGCGTGCGCGGGGCTAGCGTTTTTTGCCTGGGTCAACGGCGTGCCGGAAACGATTTGGGCGAATGATATGAGTATGATGACGAGCGTCATTGGTGCGTTGTTCGCTGGTTCGGCAGTTTGGTTAGGGTGGCAGGCATGGCGAATAAACGACCCCACGTCGGACGGTAGAGAACGTACAGACATACGCTCATCGTTTATGTTCCCGTTATCCTTTGATTTCGGTCATTTGGCCGAGCGACTTTGCGTCATGGCGGGCTTTGTGGGCACCGCGATCGGGCTCTCTTTGCAGGCTAAGTCTCTCGCTAGCGGCGCTACCAGTTTCACCGCGCTCGCGACGTCGCTCTTCACCACGGCAAGCGGCGGGGCTGCCGCGGCTCTAATCGCGATCATGACGTTCAACCTTGAAGCGGGCAATAGGAGGATGCAGCGATTATCTAAGTCGCAGGGGAGCCAAGACTTGCTTTTTCTGGGTTCGCCGTCGATGCGAAAGTCGGCGTTTTCCCTGAGATGCAGTTCAACCAACGAGACATGATCGCTCCCCGATCTGGATCAGGATTATCGATCTCTTATTGTGCGTAGTCAGCGTAGTGAGCGTCGCGAAAGCGCCGAACAAACCCAAGATGGAGCGCTAAGCCTTTCGTCACTGTACGGTTGCGGCTACGAGCCCAGGCGATTCAGACTGAACCCCCTCCACCAAACGCCGAGGCTAAAAACTAATGGTGAGCTCGCCATGGGTGCGAAGCGGTATTCGGCGTGCGTCAACATCGCCGCCGCTCATCCGGGCAACCGGCCAACTCATATCATTAGCTGCGGCTCAAGCGCGGACGACAACGTTACGCATCGCGACCCGCCCGATTGAACCGGTCACCGACGACCACAGGGGGTGAGACGGTGAACTTCTTCAGCGCTTTCGCTACCTCATTCGGATCGATGCTGCTAACGAGCGCGCTCATCAGTGCGTGGCTTTTTCGTTCCTCTGCGGCGCCACTTATCGCGAAGGTCGCCGTCCCTGCTCTCATCGTCGCCCTCGCTTGCGCGACACCATATCAAGTCAACGCAATACTGGGGTTTCCTGTCTCTGCGTCACCTGCAACGCTCCCCGCTCACGCCGAACTCATCGCCTTTGTCCCACACGATGACGAAACGCGAGTGGATTTGTGGCTACGTCAGAGCAACGCTTTGCCGCGCGCCTATGAGACCGCGCTGGACAGCAAGCTCAAACGGACATTACGCGAGGCGCAGAGCAGGCTGGGCCATGGCGGAAGGGTAATGCTGGTGAAGACCCCGCTCCGAACCAAGCGAACCGGCGTCGAGGAACAGCGTGTGCCAGACGGCCCAAGCTTCGAACTGGACAATTCCTTTTTCTCACTTCCTCCGAAGGATTAACTCTTCGCCGAGAATTCCGTGCTCGGATCTGATTGGAACTCACTCCGCAGAAGCGAAGTGATCGATGACCTGATCTTCGACAAGAGCGATATCCGATCTCCTCAGCATCTGCGCGACACGCCGACGTCTCGTCCGCAACGATGTGGGGGACATCACCCTCGCTTGCGGTCAGCTCAAATTCAAGAGCGTGCGATTACTTAGCTGGCGAGCCACGACGCTACTCTGTTGCCCTTCGTGGTTTAAAAGGAGGCCGCATGCTGCGAATCGGGATCATCTCTCTCGTCCTCGTCCTCGGACTTATTCCAGAGATCGTAGGCGCCGCTCTTGGGGCAGACAAAACCCCCTTCGCCGCCTTGCAAGCCACTAGCCAGGCTTTGGCCAGACTTCGACCCTAAAACTCATTTCACCGCGCTGACGCCCGGGCAATTCCACTTCGTCGAAGGCGTGTACGTTGGCTCTCCGACGACGCCTGACGGACTTCCTCCCGGCGATGGCGCGATGCTCGCGACCCATGACGGCGCCGCGAACGGTGTCATCATCTGGACCCGTGGCCCGCTCGCGTGCGGTCCGATCCAAATAAGCGAAAAGCTCATAAAGCTCATCGCCGCAATAAAGACTGGTGCGGTCGACGGCGAGGGCGACGAACTCTGACCTATTCCTAGTGGGGGGAATCATGCCCGAAATGATCTATATCGCCACCTGCGTCGCGAATCCCCTGCGGTGGCAAACCCGTATCAGTCTCGCGCGCGCGGCCATCAAGGATTGGCTTAACGAGCCGAACGTCCACATCACTCTCGCCGAGGTCGCGTACGGCTCGCGCGGATTTGATCTCCTCGATTTGGCCAGCGATCGCGTCACACACATTCCTCTTCACGCCACGACTATGGCCTGGTCGAAGGAATGCGGTCTCAACATAGCCATCAATCGAATGCCTACAGGGTCGGAAAAGATCCTGACCCTCGACGCCGATATCACATTCCGTCGCGCAGGCTGGGCAACTGAGGCCGGCGCCGTTCTCGACCTCTACCCAGTCATTCAGCCATGGGACACGGCCTACGACCTCGGGCCCCACGACGAGCACATCCAAACGCACAAGAGCTTCGCATCGGTATGGCATGCCGGCAAGCCCGTTGTGGCGAATGGCAACGCCTTCTGGAGCTTCAACGGCGGCTACAACGTATATCCGCACCCAGGATACGCGTGGGGTTGGCAGCGCCGTGTTCTCGACAGGATCGGCGGTCTTCTTGAGATCGGCGCGATGGGCTCTGGCGACTATCACATGGCGCTCGGAATAGTTGGCCGCTACGAGACATCTCTACCAGCGGGCGTGAGCGAAGGTTATAAGAACGCAGTCGCCTCGTGGGCCACGCGCGCCGCCTTCGAGGTCAACGGCAAGCTTGGCTTCGTTCACGGGACTGTTGAGCATCCGTTCCATGGTCGCAAGCAGGACCGAGGCTATCAAACGCGCTGGCAGATGTTCCTCGACAGCGGCTTTGACCCGGCGACGGACCTCAAGCGCAACACGTATGGCGTCCTCGAATTTTCTGGCGCCCAGCCCAACCTCGAGCGTGCCTTCGACCGCTACCTCCGCTCGCGCGAGGAAGACGTCAATACCCTCACGTAATAAGACCGCTCGTATTTACCTTTCCCTCAGACGGGTCCCGACGCCGCTCCGACCGAAGCGCGCATCAAAACCACAACTCGCGGAGCCACTCATCTCGATGCCGATGGAGCGCCGATTGAAAGTGCATGCGTGCCAGGCACTGTCGGCGAGGTCGACCATTTGCGTTGCCTCACATCCGTCCTCGCGGACAACATAGTGCGCGGAGACAGTCGACCGCTCAATTCGAACCACCGGATGGAGGCTTCGTAACCATCCTCACAATGATGCAAGACAAAGAGATCAACGCGAGCGCCGTGGCGGCTCGAGAAATTGGGGGACGGCTTGCAGAGAAGCGTAGGGGGAAACTCCGTCATCCGTAGCCTTCTTTGCAAGAGATAGGCCTTGGTGCCTGTGACAAAGATGTCGATGGCGACTACGGCACCGAAACCCGACGGGTGATTACGAGCTTCCAGATCCAGATGCACACCGGAATTGTCGCTGATGGAATTGCCGGCCCACAGACGGAAGCAAAGCTACTCAGCGAGCTGACCAGTGTGGATCGGACGGACACTCACCGCTCTAAGCCTCTCGCACCGCGCCAGTAGTCGGTGCGGGCATCCAAAGCCATCTCAGCTTTTTTTGACTTCGTCTCTGCGGAAAGCCCTGAGCGGCAGCTGGTGTGGCAATTTTTCCTTTGCGGACCTTAGGCAACGGCTCGCCAAGGGCCGGCTTGTCAGGCCGACTCTCGCTCGCACCAGGACCTCCGCGTAAAGGTCAGCTCTCTTGACGGGGATCCGAAGGCGGGCCGTGATATCTAAGGAGACTTGTATGACCGATACGGCATCCGCAATCGCCGCAGGCCCAATTGTCGACACCCTACGTCCAATAATATCCGCCTTTGTCACGGCGATGGTTGGCGTGGCCGTAACATTTGGAGTCGCGTTGCTTAAAAGATGGACGGGGGTGACGCTGCAATCAGCCTATGTCGATTCGCTTCGTCAAGCGGCGCAGACCGAAGCAGGGGTTCTCGTTGCAGAAGCGGCTGATAACTTGTCATCTCGATCTATTACCGTGGCATCTCCAGCCATCGCTGCAGCTGCTGCCCGCATAGCCGCGGCGATGCCTGAAGCCGTTAAAGCTGTCGGAAAAACGCCAGACGATCTCAGCCGACTTGTCGCCGGCGAGATCGGCAAGTTACAAGCGAGCGCCACGGCAATTTCTGTTCCGACGTCGATTTCACCGACCAGATCACCATAGCGAAAAACTCGCCGAGAGAAAATTTGGCCTGAGGAATTGACGACATGCTTGAGTCAGTCATGATTAATTCGGTACTCGGCCATATTACGCCTCTGTTGTTGGGCCTACAACTCGCTGCGCCGCGCCGCCAGCAAGCACTACGGAGGTGTCTATGAATTCGCCGGAAAGCTCGCCTTGGGGCTTTCTTCAGTGGGCCGTAGCTGGATTGGCTTCCGTCGGGGCGAGCGCCGCCGCCTTTGTCTGGCGACTCATGACTCGGCTTCACACTCTCGAGATTGCGGTTCGACAACACCAACACGATCTCGACGTATCACAGTCGGCGAATGAATCTGCGCTCCTCCGTCTTGCTGAGCGCCTCGCGCTGCTGCACGATGATCACTATCGTCTACGCGAGACGATTGGCGCTCTCCCCAGTCGCGCCGATATTCATGATTTGGAGCTTCGCCTGGGGGAGCGCCTGGACTCGTTGGCTGTGCGCTTCGACCGGGCTTTCGACCCACATCTTTCTTGATGATGTCCGTGATAGCTTTGGGCCGCCATCGTGCGTCGACGCGAACTATCCGATAGCAATGGCTCAATTGGACTACAACCCGGTCTCCCGGGTCGGTTACGGGAGCTAGCGCTTCACCGACCCCAAGGACGAGCAGCTGAGATAACATGAAGTTCTTTCGCGTTGTGCAAAACTCGGGGGGATAAGATCTTGATGATGCAAATTTTGGAGTGTCGCTGACGAACGATGCGAGTTGTTTTCATGGGCACGCCGGAATTCGCGGTTCCGACGCTGTTGGAATTATCAAAGAGCGGTCATGTACTTCTGGCTGTCTATACGCGTGCGCCGGCGCGCGCTGGCCCGCGGGGGCTCGAGATGAGGAAGACGGCGGTTCATTCGGCAGCGGATTCGCTTGGAGTTCCCTGTTATGACACCGACTTCGTTGCGCGACCTCGAAACTCAGAAAGCTTTTAACGATCTAGCGGCCGACGTCGCGATCGTCGCCGCTTATGGCCTGATACTGCCGACCCCTATCCTCGAAGCTCCAAAGCACGGATGCTTGAACTTGCACGCTTCGTTGCTGCCGCGTTGGCGAGGCGCCGCCCCGATCCACCGAGCGATCATTGCAGGCGACTCGCGGACGGGGGTTGACGTCACGCGCATGGTTGCCGGTCTTGACGCCGGACCGATAGCGATGCGTGAAATCGTTCCGATACGTCCTGACGATACGGCCGGAGACTTAACAAGTCGTCTGGCCGCGATTGGCGCCAAGCTGTCAGCAATCGCCTTGCAATCAATGGAGGCTGGTCTACTGGAGTTTCACGATCAACCGACGGCAGGTGCTTGTTACGCCCGTAAGATTGAGAAGAGTGAGGCGGACATTGATTGGACGCAAAGAGCCGAAACTGTTCGTAACCAGATCCATGGATTGTCACCCACGCCGGGCGCATTTTCCAAAATCCGGATCGGAAACCGCGATGAAAATATTAAATTTTTTCGCGCTGAGGTCACGATTGGGACCGGTACGCCTGGAATGCTTCTCTCGGAAGACATGCGAGTTGCATGTGGCGCTGGCGCGATACGAGTTCTTCAAGGGCAACGCTCAGGTAAGACGGTAATGAGCGGTCGCGAATTGATGCGTGGCGCGACGCTCGCTCCAGGAATGGTCTTCACACAGTCCCGTGGGCCTTGATTTGTCGTCTGTGAAGATTAGGGCGACGCGTTGATTTATCGGCATTTCTGATTGGTTTTGAAGTATCGATGATTGCCAGCTTTGGCGGTTCGGGCGCGGGTTAGCTTGCGAATTGCGCGGCGCCTTTGGGCGTGATTCTCTTGTCTCGGACAGCGGGAGAGGATGATTCGATGCGCCCGAAAGAGCGGCGTGAGAGTGGACAGAACGACCTGTTCCGGGCGCGGCTCGAGCAGATCGTCGACCTGGGCCACCCGCTGGCGAAGCTCGCCCGCGCCATCGACTGGCGGTTTCTCGAGCAGCGGTTCGGGGCGGTCTATTCGGACAAGGCCGGTCATCCGCCGCTGCCGACCCGGCTGATGGCGGGCTTGGCGATCCTCAAGTCGATGCACGACCTGTCAGACGAGGCTTTGTGCGAGCGCTGGGTCGAGAACCCATACTTTCAGCTGTTCTGCGGCGAGGAGTTCTTCCGGCACAAAACGCCCTTCGACCGCTCGTCGCTGACCCGCTGGCGAAAGCGCATGGGCGAGGAGAAGCTCGTCGCGCTGATCCAGGAGAGCCTGGCGGTCGCGACGCGCGCCGGCGCAGCGAAACCGTCGGACTTTTCGCGGCTCATCGTCGACACCACGGTGCAGCCGAAGGCGATCGCCTTCCCAACCGATGCGAAGCTTATGCACCGGGCGCGCGAGCGGCTGGTGAGGCTGGCGAAGAAGACCGGGGTGAGCTTGCGCCAGTCCTATGAACGGGTCGGCAAGCCTGCGCTGATCACTCACCAGCGCTACGCCCACGCCAAGCAGTTCAGGCGCGCCAGTCGGGCGCTCAGGACGATCCGGACCTATCTCGGTCGGGTCTGCCGCGATATCGCGCGCAAGATCAGGGGCGAGCCCGAATTGGAGCGCCTTTTCGCGCCCGACCTCTGGCTGGCTGAGCGGGTGCGCGAGCAACGCCAGCATCAGCGTGGGCGCAAGATCTATTCGCTGCACGCGCCCGAAGTCGAATGCATCGGCAAGAGCCTGCCCTCGGGCTTGACCCGAGGGGCAAGGCGCATCGGCCTTACGAGTTCGGCGTCAAGGTCTCGCTCGCCACGACCTTGCAGCGCTCGAAGGGCGGTCAATTCATCGCGCACGTGAAGGCCATGCCAGGCAACCCGTATGACGGTCACACGCTGGCGACTGTCCTGCCCGAGATCGAGGCGCAGATCGGCGCGCCGCTCGTCCGCGTCGTCGCCGACCGAGGCTATCGCGGCCACAACGCTTCGCCCGACATGAAGTTTAAGGTCTATATCGCCGGCCAAAGGCGCCGCGTCACCGACGCCATCAAGCGCGAATTGCGGAGACGCCCGGCCATCGAACCCGTCATCGGCCACGCCAAGGCCGAGCACGGCATGGGCCGCAACTTCCTCAAAGGCGCCCACGGCGACGCCGCCAACGCCGTCCTCGCCGCCGCCGGCTACAACTTCCGAAGGCTCATCGCCTGGCTGGCCACGATTTGGCGCGTCCTCATCGCCGTGATCTTCGCAGGGATCAAATTACCAGCGATCGCCCAACCCGCCTGACCTACACTCCATCCCCAAACCTCAGAGCCCGTTCTTCACGGACGACTGATTCGTGCCCCGAGCAAGAGTTTGAGTTCCTCTTTGCTGTCTTCTGCGGCTCGCAGGATTTGGCTTGCGCGAAAGAAGTCAAGAACTGCGAAATGCTCCACTTTTGGGCGCACGAGGATATCTGGCGCGCGCAATCTAATTTTTTGAGCGGTTATCGCGCCATGTATAATTTGCGCTGCGCCGAACATTGATGCAAACGGCGATGGAGTTCGTCGTTTCGGCACCCGACCACCAAACGTCACATCGACCACGACTACAATATCAGCAAGGCTAAAAAGCAAATCGTATGGCAAAGGATTTACGACCCCGCCGTCAATAAGCACTTCATCGCGAAATATGACCGGGCGAAACAATCCGGGGATCGCCATCGAACCGGCCACAGCCGGTCTCAACGGTCCCACGTCGTATGTGACCTCATTGCGATCAAGGTAATTCGTCGCCACCACGATTGTTTTAATGGCGAGATCCTCGAAACGACTCGGCATGCCGGAAGGCAAGAACAAGTCAAGACAAATCTCGGGATCTAGCAGGTCGTTGAAGAAGTCACGGGTTTGGCTTTAAGGACGGCTTCGTCGCCATTGTCGTAGGCGAATTCGATCTCGATTGTGCCGTCCTCGAGGAGTTCGGCGGTTCCTTCGCCTTCGACCTGGTCTCCCTCGTCGCTTCCGGCCCAACGGAAGCCGATCGAGTCGCGGGCGTATTCGACTTCGAGGCCGGCCTGCAAAGCGCCGAAGGCGACTTCTCCGCCTTGCGGGGTGATCGTCAGCGTCGCCGGGCCGCACAGATCGAGGTAAGCGCGATCCCAGAGGTCGGCCTCGACGATCCGCCAGCGGCCGATCAGGCGGCAGTTGGCCATGGCCTTCACGTCGAAGCCTCCATGAGCTTCGGCAGCCGCGCCAGATTGTAGGCAGCGGCCGCGAAGGTGAAGGACCATCCAACGCGCTCGCGGCCGCGGAACTTGGTTCGCTCCTGGCCGGCGACTGTCTTGATCCAGCCGATGGCTTCCTCGATCCGCTTGCGGATGCGTTGGCTGATCGCATAGCCCGTGTGCCGCGTCGTGCGGCCGTCGATCGCCGACGAGCGGCCGCTGGTGTTCTGCGCCACGTGGGGCGTTGCGTTCATCGAGCGTAACTCGTTGACAAAATCCTCGGCGTCGTAGGCCTTGTCGGCGCCGAGCGTGATCGCCCTCGGCCGGTCGGCGCGCGGCTCGATCATGTGCAGCGCCGCGATCCGCTCGGCATGACCGTTGGCCTCGGTCAGACAGGCGTCGACCACGAGGCCATGGCGGTTCTCCATCAACGCATGCCCCATGAAGCAGAGCTTGGCCTCCTTGCCCGGCCCCTTGCGATAGAGCCGAGCTTGCGGATCGGTCGTCGAGGCATGCGTCTTGTTGCTGCGCTTCTGGCCGTGGAAATCCGCCTCGCGGTTGCGTGCGGCGCCCATCGCCGGCGGTTCGTCCGACCCATCCTTCGGCCGAAAGCTCTTCATCGACGCCCACGCTTCGATCAGCGTGCCGTCGACCGAGAAGTGATCCGTGCTGAGCAGTCGCTTCACCCGTGGCTGCGCCAGAACCGTGCCCAAGAACTTGGCGGCGATGTCGCCCTCCAACAAGCGATCGCGGTTCTTGGAAAACGTCGAGTGATCCCACACCGCATCGTCAACGCCGATCCCCACGAACCAGCGGAACAGAAGATCAAACTCCAACCGCTCCATCAGCTGCCGCTCCGAGCGGATCGAATAGAACGCTTGCAACAGCATCGCCCGCAAAAGCTTCTCAGGCGGAATCGACGGTCGACCCAGTCTGGGCGTAGAGCGCCGAGAACTCGCCAGAGAGCCCCGCCAGAGCCTCGTTCACGACCAGGCGGATCGTCCGCAGCGGGTGATCCTCGCCAACCCGCGCCTCCAAATCGACGTAACTGAATAGCGACCCCGACCGCTCGTCCCCGCCTCGCATCCGTCTCCTCCGCCCAAGTCCAAAACGAAGGAATCACAGCCCAACCTCCCTGACCAGCGACTTCTTCAACAGCCTGCTAGTGGATCAAATCTGACATTTGAATCCGATCAGGGATTCCGACCGGACTTGGGGCGTGCGAGTTTGGGGGATGCGAGCTGGCGTCACCCTTTCCGTCTCTTCGGCTGACCTCGATCGGCTCCGCGCGCTGGTCAGCGACCGGAACGCCCCGCAGAAGCACGTCTGGCGAGCACGGATCGTCATGCTGACCGCGGAAGGGGTCGGCACGAGCGCGATCATGCGCGAGACGAGCAAGTCCAAGACCTGCGTCTGGCGCTGGCAGGAACGCTTTGCCGACGAGGGCTTTGAAGGGCTGCTGCGCGACAAGACGAGGCCGTCGCGCATCCCGAAGCTTGATCCCGCTGTCGCCGAACGCGTCGTGACGCTGACGATGGAGCCGCCGGTGGCCGAAGCCACGCATTGGACGGGCGCAGCGATGGCGGAGGCAGCCGGCGTCAGCGTCTCTTCCGTGCAGCGCATCTGGCGCTCCCACGGACTTCAGCCACACCGCATCCGGCAGTTCAAGCTCTCCAAAGACCCCGCGTTCGTCGACAAGTTGCGCGACGTGGTCGGGCTCTATGTCGATCCGCCGGCGCACGCTGTTGTCCTTTCCGTCGACGAGAAGAGCCAGATCCAGGCCTCGACCGAACCCAGCCCGGCCTGCCGATGAAGAAGGGTCGGGCGGGAACGATGACTCATGATTACAAGCGCAATGGCACGACGACGCTGTTCGCCGCGATGAACGTTCTCGACGGCAAGGTGATCGGCCGCAACATGCAGCGCCATCGGCATCAGGAGTTCATCCGTTTCCTAAACGCCGTCGAGCGCGAGGTCCCCGCCGGCAAGACCGTCCATGCGATCCTCGACAACTACGCCGCCGACAAGCACCCCGAGGTCCGAAAATGGCTGGCGCGCCATCCGCGCTGGACATTCCACTTCACGCCGACCTCGGCCTCCTGGCTCAACGCCGTCGAGGGCTTCTTCGCGACCCTCACCAAGCGCCGCCTCAAGCGCGGCGTCTTCCAATCCGTGGTTGATCTGCAGGCCGCCATCAACCGCTTCCTCGATGATCACAACGCCAAGTCAAAGCCCTTCCAATGGGTCGCTGACCCCGAAAAAATCATCCAAGCCGTCAGACGAGGGCACCAAGCGTTAGGCTCAATCCACTAGCAGCACGGGATTGCCACGGCCGCGCAGCACGAGGTCAGCGAAGCGTCCGACCCGCGCTCGCAACAATTTACTCATGACATCGGAGCGATTGCTCAAGACTCGTAATATATGATTCCGAATAGCACGTCCCGCAATTCCGGAGGCATACGCGCCGCCGATAATCGCCCCCATGGACGTACCGGCGATCGCCACGTGAGAAGTCCCCATTTCGTCCAAGGCCTCCAACGCCAAAACGTGCGCGATTCCGCGTGCCCCTCCGCCTCCGAGCGCCATCGCTACCTTTGGCCGACGAATATCTGGTATCTGAGCCCAAGTCCCATCCACGGCGCCTACTTTTTGCTTTTGCGAGCCGTCGCGCGCCACCCAATATCGCGCCGGAAAAACCCCTCCGGCCACTTTATTCGATCGATAGCTGCGTACGCTCGTTCATGAGCGTCAGCAACGTCGCGCCCAAGCGCCGTAATCGTTAAGACTCGTCCTCCATCCGCGAAAATAGCGCCGTCGACTTGGCGTGTGGCCCCATGAAAGACGATCACTCCTGACACCGACTCAGCATCTTCGATTGCTCCAATCTTTGATCCGCGAAGCGGATGGCCAGGATAACCTCGCGCGGCCATTACCACCGCCAGCGCCGCATCCGAAGAAAAGCTTGGTGGATCCCCGCGCAAAGTTCCGCTTGCGCAGGCGACCAGAAGCGGCAAAAGGTCGTCTTCGAGGCGCGTTAGGACGACCTCCGCCTCGGGATCCCCAAATCGGACATTGAACTCAATTACCTTTGGACCGCGTTCGTCGACCATTAAACCCACAAATAACAATCCTCGGAAAGGCGAGCCTCTTTCATTCATTCCGCGCAATGTCGGGGTTACAATTTCGGCCATTATGCGCTGGGTTAATTTCGGCGTAACTATAGACGGCGGAGAATAAGCGCCCATTCCACCAGTATTGGGACCCTTATCCGCCTCACCCACGGGTTTATGATCCTGTGCGCTGGAGAAAGGCACCGCTATTGCGCCATCGCACAAGGCGAAGAACGAAACCTCCTCGCCTTTGAGGAACTCTTCAACGACGATTTCTGCTCGTGCCGAGTCCCAGGCACTGGACAGAAACATATCGACTGCAACCTCTGCCTGTTCAATTGTCCTGCCCACGACCACCCCCTTTCCTGCGGCAAGCCCGTCAGCTTTGATTACGATCGGAGCACCACAATTACGGATATAAGCCTTCGCCTCTTTCGGGTCTCGGAATCGTCGAAAGATCCCTGTCGGGATGTTAAATTCGCGGCAGAACTCCTTCGCGTATCCCTTGGATCCCTCGAGCCGAGCGGCGCTTCTCGTTGGTCCAAAGCACGGTATGCCTGCTTCAATTAGATCATCCGCCAAACCCGATACCAGCGGAACCTCTGGCCCAATCACGACCAGATCAATAGCCTCCCTTTGACAAAAGGCGATCACCTTCGGGTGCTCGGCCGGACTCAACCGCACAATCTGAGCGACGGTTGCACTACCCGGATTGCCCGGGGCAACAAAAAGATTACCGATCGAGGCCGACTTTGCGCATGCACGAGCCAACGCATGCTCCCGGGCGCCAGAACCAAGAATCAGTACGTTCGTTTCTCGCTCTCGCATCCGATTTATCCAGTCTTAGATGAAATGGACCCGCGCAGCGGGACCGCTTGAGGCTGAAGTGGACCCCGTTTTGGGACCAGGCGTTAATTTGGAGAACGGCCGCTCCGTTTGATAGACTGAGCGAGCGATGACGAAGTAGACGAGACGGCGGATTGATGGCGGACTGAAGGCGAAGATTGGGCTTGAGGCGCTGCGGGAGGAGGCGACGGTTGTCGACCTGGCGCAGCGCTACGAGGTCCAACCCAATCAGATTTACGCCTGGAATCAGATTTACGCCTGGAAGAAGCAGCTTCAAGATCAGGCGGGGCGCGCCTTCGACCCTGGGGTCGGTCGGGACGCGGATAGGGCGCACGAGCGGGAGATCAAGCGACTGCACGCCAAGATCGGGCAGTTCACGGTCGAGCGGGATTTTTTAGCGCGGAGGTCCGGAAGATGAGCGCGCCGGACCGCAGATCGATGCTTGACCGCGCCGCCGCTTCGCTGTCGGTTCGGCGGCAATGCGCACTTCTGAGCGTGGCGCGTTCGGGCGTCTACCGGACGCGCAAACCAGCCACCGACAACGACGCGGCGCTGATGCGCCGGATCGACAAGTTGTTCACCGCCTGGCCCTTTCTCGGCTCGCGCCGGATGACGATGCTGCGCGCCGAGGGCGTCGCCGTGAACCGCAAGCGCGTGCCGCGGCTGATGCGCCGGATGGGGATCGCAGCGCTCGGGCCGAAGCTGAGGACGACCAAGCCCGCGCCTGGCCACAAGGTTTATCCCTATCTCCTGCGCGACATGACGATCGGTCGGGCGAACCACGTCGGGCGGCCGACATCACCTACATCCCGATCGCGCGCGGCTTTCTCTATCTCGTGGCGATCCCGCCCTCGCAACTCCTTGTGATGACTCAGGAACTCCAGTCTCCCTTGCGAACGATCGGCCACGGCGGCTTCATTGCCTCGGGATCGGTCTATTGTTAATCTATATATTCACAATATCATATGTATCTATATAATGCAAGTCGCGGCTATCAATGAACCCGCTCCTGAATGGACGCCTATGCAAGGTGTGTGGCGCATGGACGCGCGCTGGCGCCGCGGCCTCGAACATGCTTTAACGTGAGCGCCTCCAAGGAGCGCCGTTGATGGTGGACAGCTTAATTCCGCACTTTCGCAATGATCTCGGCGTTCCTTCGATCAAAGTTGGCGTGAAAGAGTTTATGTGCACCGGCGCGAGCCCCCCATTTGATCATCCCCACATTTTCATCGACATGGGCTCGGACGTCGAGGCGATCTGCTCTTATTGTTCAACTCGCTTCGTCTACGATAGCAGTCTCGATGCGCCCTGCTCGCCGGCGGAGTGTGAATTGCGTGAGGTTGCTTGACCCTTGCCGCGACGAGCGATCGTCGCCGGCGCTGGAATCGCCGGACTTACTGCGGCAATAGCGCTGTTACAGGCGGATTTCAGGGTGGCGATATATGAGAGAGCGAGCGCGCTCGATGAATTTGGAGCCGGGCTGCAGCTCACTCCGAATGCGACCCGCATCTTGGCTAGGCTTGGTGTGCTCAAGCGAGTGTTGCCGCTTGCTTCGACGCCGCGCGCCCTCCTGGTGCTGCGGGGTTCGGATAACGCTGAACTTATGCGAATGCCGCTGGACGGTGCCAAACGCCGCTGGGGCGCCGCATATTTGATCATTCATCGCGCCGATTTGCAGCGCGCGCTGTTCGACGCCGTTCATGAGCAGTCGGGCGTCGAACTGACGCTCGGAACCACCGTCCACGACGTTATTGGAGAAGGGAGCCGCGTTTCTGTCGGATCGACTTGCGGCCACACCCAAATCCGCGACGAGGCCGATCTCCTGATCGGCGCTGACGGTTTGCGCTCCCAGGTCCGCGGCGAACTGGGTTTTGGAGCTCAGGATCAGGCTGAGTTTGCCGGACGGGTCGCATATCGCGCAATCGTCAACGCCGATGACGCTCCTCCTCTGTGGACCCAAAATATTATTCTGCGCCTGGGAAAAGAGGCGCATCTCGTCCAGTACCCCTTGCGCGGCGGATCAATCATCAATTTGGTCGCGACTATCCGGTCAGCGTCGCCGACAGGCGGCGCTGATGGTCAAAAGGGCGAGGCGGCAAACCATTCAAGTCTTGAGCACGCCTTCACGGGGTGGTCGAAAGAAGCGCGGTTGCTGATGAAGCCGCCGGTTCGGTGGCGCGTTTGGCCGCTCTATCACCGCCGCCCGATTTCTTCCTTTTCGCTCGGGCCTGTCGCGCTTGTCGGCGACGCTGCTCACCCGATGCTCCCCTTTCTTGCACAGGGAGCCGCTCAAGCCATCGAGGACGCCGGCGCACTTGGCCACGTCCTCGCTCAAGTTCAAGATATTCCGGCTGCTCTCTCTCTGTACTCGCGATGTCGCGTAGCGAGGGCTGCTCGAGTTCAACGGGAAGCCCTCAAACTTGGCCGTGTCTACCATATGAGCGGTCCATTGGCATTCGCTCGGGACACGACAATGCGACTGCTCGGGACGCGTGGCCTAATCCACCGGTACGACTGGCTTTATGGCGCGTGACGCGGGGCTCAGTGACGAACGTGAAGAATCTGGCTCAAGAACAGCTTGGTGCGTTCATGCCGCGGATGCTGGAAAAAAGGTAGGGGCGCGTTCACCTCGACGATCTCGCCTCCGTCCATGAACACGACCCGATCGGCCACTTGGCGGGCGAAACCCATCTCGTGCGTCACGACAATCATAGTCATGCCCTCCTGAGCGAGCGCGGTCATAGTATCAAGCACCTCCTTCACCATTTCCGGATCAAGTGACGACGTTGGCTCGTCGAACAGCATGATCTTCGGGGCCATGCACAAGGCGCGCGCAATCGCGGCGCGCTGTTGCTGGCCGCCTGAGAGCTGGCTAGGGTATTTGTGCGCTTGATCCAGGATTCTTACGCGTGCGAGCAACCTGCTCGCTAGCTCGTCGGCTTCGCGCCTGGGCATTTTGCGCACCCAGATCGGCGCCAGCGTGCAATTCTCCAGAATGGTGAGATGAGGAAACAGGTTGAAGTTCTGGAACACCATTCCGACTTCCCGTCGCACTTCATCGATCCGTTTGATGTCGTCGGTCAGCTCAACTCCGTCGACCACGATCGAACCACGCTGATGTTCCTCGAGCCGATTGACGCACCGGATCAGCGTCGATTTGCCGGAGCCTGACGGACCGCACACAACAATGCGCTCTCCGCGCGCAACCGTGAGGTTGATGTTCCGCAATACGTGAAAGCTCCCGTACCATTTGTGGACGCCAATAAATCGGATTGCGGCGTCGTCGCCTCGATCGGTGTCGGCCAGGGAGCTCGACATCACTTGCGCCCTGCGGCGAGAACTCGCTCGATGTGAGCCGAATAGCGCGCCATTCCAAAGCAAAAAGCGAAATAGAAGATGCCCGCGGAGACGTAACCCGTCACCATGATTGTTGGCCCGGCCCAGACTGGATCTTTGAGCGCATTGTTCATCGCTTCGAGGAAATCGGTCGCGCCAACGACTGAAATGAGTGTTGTGTCCATAAACAGGCCGATGAAATTGTTGACGATGCCCGGTATCACTAAAGTCAGCGCCTGGGGCAGTACGACGAGGGCCGTCATTCGCGCATAGTTCAGTCCGAGCGCCATCGCGGCTTCGTATTGTCCCCTCCCCAAGGACTGAAGACCGCCACGCACTTCTTCCGCCATATAAGCGGCTGAAAAAATGATGATCCCGGCCAATGGACGCAGCAGGCGATCAGGCGTCCAGGTTTCGGGCACGAACAATGGCAACAGATTGTTGGCCATGAACAAAATTGTAATGAACGGCACGCCGCGCACGAACTCGATGAATACCACGCTTGCCACGCGAACCGCCGGGAGCGGCGAACGGCGTCCAAGCGCAAGAAGCACGCCGAGCGGTAAAGAGAAGACGATCCCGACGACCGCCGTCAGCAGCGAAACGAAAATGCCCCCCCAAAGCTGGGTATCGATAATCGGCAGACCAAGCCAAGACGAACCACGCAGGAGAATGAGCGTCAGAATCGGATAGATGACAAAAAACAAGAATGCGCCCCAGACCCGCCGGGGCGCGTTCATCCACAGCAACCAGATTATCAGCCCGGCGCCGATCGCCTCCACCACATCGACCCGCCAGCGTTCGGCGACAGGGTAGGACCCGAACCGCAAATAGTCCCACTTCGCGATGACGAACGCCCAACACGCGCCATCCTGATGTTGGCGACAGAGAGCGCCATCGCTTGCGCTCCAAACGGCGCGCGTCGTCGCCCACGCAACAAATTGCGGCAGCAGATATACGACGAGCGCCACGCAGCCAATTGTGACCAAGGTCGATCCGATCGACGAGAATAAATTCGCGCGCGCCCAAGCCCATGGACCGCTCGAAAGCACCGGCGGTGGTTCTTCCGGCTCCGACGCCTCGCGAACATAAGCAATGGGCCTCAAGCTCACCGTCCCTTCAGCGCATAGCGCGCATTGAAGGCGTTAAGCGCCGTCGCGACGGTGAGCGAAATGACTAAATAAACCCCCATGGTGATCGCCATCACCTGCACCGCCGCCTGCGTCTGGTTCAGAACCGTGCCGGCGAAAATCTGCACGAGGTCCGGATAACCGATGAACACGGCAAGCGAGGAATTCTTGACGATGTTCAGATATTGCGATGTGAGCGGCGGCGTTATGAGGCGCATAGCCTGCGGAATGACCACAAGCCTCATCGATAGGCCGCGATGCAATCCGAGCGCCCCTGCCGCCTCGCTCTGGCCAGCCGGCACCGCTAAAACGCCGGCGCGAACAACCTCCGCAATGAACGCGGCGGTGAAGGTGACAAGTCCGAACACGAGCGCGGCCATTTCGGGAATGACCGGGAGCCCGCCTCTGAGATTGAAGCCGGAAAGCCGCGCGATATCGAACGTGAACGGCGCCCCGGTCACCGCAATCACGATTGCGGGCAGGCCGAGAATGAGCGCCGCGGCAACGAGCGTGGTCGGCGTTTGCGCGCCTGTCCGATCCTGTCTGCGCCGCGCCCAGGCGCGAAATCCGATCGCAAGGGCGATAGCCGTTAGGACCGCCCCCAGGAGCCAGCCGGCAGCTGGATTCCGCGCGACCGGCATCGGCAAGTAGAGGCCACGGTTGTTGAGAAAGACGACGTCGCCGATGTTGATCGACTGCCGCGGCCCAGGCAGGGACTTGAGCACCGCATTGTACCAAAACAGCAAGAGCAAAAGCAGAGGCGTGTTGCGCATGACGCTCGTGTAAACGAGTGCAAATCGTGACAGCAGCCAGTTGGGGGAGAGGCGCGCCACGCCAACCACGAAACCCAACAGCGTCGCCAGTGGAATGCAGATGACTGCGATGAGAAGGGTGTTGAGCAGCCCAACCCAAAACGCCTGTCCGTAGGTCGACAGATTCGAATAGCTTATCAGATGAAGATTGATGTCGAAGCCGGCGACATCGTTCCAGAAGCCGAAGCCCATCGGAATGCCGCGGGCTCGCATATTGACCACAGCATTATAGATCGCGCCGCTAGCCAACGCTGCGATGCCCGCGAGCAGCAATGATTGGTAGACTAGTCCGCGTACCCGCTGATCATTGAGCCAAGACGACCGCTTGGCGCGCGCCGGGTCCATTCCTCAGGTCCCTGAGTCGTTGAGGCGCCTGCCGAGGACGAATGGCGCGATCCGCCGGCGCAAGTCCGGCCGCTCACCACATGTCGAGGGCGACCCGCGCTTCGTCGGACATGCGGGTCTGATCCCAAGGCGGATCGAACACCATGTTCACCTTCGCGCCGGCGACGCCAGGGGCCGCGCTAACTGCGTTCTCCACCCACGTCGGCATTTCGCCGGCGACCGGACAAGCGGGCGCCGTCAACGTCATCTCGACATTCACAAAACGGTTGTCGTCTATATCAACATTGTAAATGAGCCCGAGCTCGTAAATATCCGCCGGAATTTCCGGGTCATAGACGGTCTTCAGCGCGGCGATGATCGCATCCGTCAATTGACTGAGTTCTTCCGGCGCCATCGCCGAAGGCGGTCTGATAAGGGCGTTGCGACCGGCGGGAGAGTTTCGACATCATTCGCGTGGGTCTGCGTCTCGTCCATGCCGACCCCCTACTGGAAGAGCTTTCGCGCGCGGATCAACAATTCCGCCAGCGCCTCGACTTCGTCCAAGGTATTGTAGAGCGCAAACGAGGCTCGGCAGGTGGAGGTCACGCCGAACCTTTGCAATAAGGGCATGGCGCAATGGGTTCCAGCCCTGACGGCGACGCCCGACCGATCGATCAAAGTCGCCACGTCATGGGCATGCGCGCCTTCCATCGTGAACGAGACGATGGGGCCTTTCCCTTCCGCCGCGCCGATGATGCGCAGCGAGTTGATCGACGACAGAAGCTTGTGCGCGTAGGCGCAGAGGGCCTCCTCATGAGCGCGGATGCGCGCCCGCCCGATCCCCTCGATATAGTCGAGCGCCGCTCCAAGCCCAATCGCCTGCACGATCGGGGGAGTGCCGGCCTCGAACCGATGTGGCGGGTGGTTGTAGGAGACAGTCTCCTTCGTAACTTCCTCGATCATTTCGCCGCCGCCCTGATACGGCGGCAGTTTCTCAAGGAGTTCGCGCTTGCCATACAATACGCCAATTCCCGTGGGGCCATAAACCTTGTGCCCGGTGAGAACGTAGAAGTCGACGTCGAGATCGCGCACGTCGACGTCGAGATGCACCGCGCCTTGCGAACCGTCGACTAGCACGGGGATCCCTCGCTCGTGCGCAAGTCGGACGACCTCCTTGATCGGGGGCGCGGTCCCGAGGACGTTGGACATTTGCGTCAGCGCGACGATCTTCGTTCGATCGCTCAGCGCGCGTTCAAACGCATCGAGCGAAAAAGAGCCGTCATCGCCTACGTCAACCCAGCGCAGAACCGCGCCCTTGCGTTCCCGATGGAAGTGCCAAGGCACGATGTTGGAGTGATGCTCCATCACGCTGAGCACGATCTCATCGCCTGCGCCGATATGGGCGAGACCGAAGCTCGACGCAACGAGATTGATCGCCTCAGTCGCCGATCGGGTGAAAACGATCTCCTCATGCGATGCAGCGTTGACGAACCGTCGCACCGTTTCTCGGGCTGCCTCGTAAGCCTCGGTCGCCGCATTCGCGAGGTAGTGCAATCCGCGATGGACATTCGCGTATTCGTGCTCATAGGCTTGCGTCACGCGGTCAATGACCTTCTTCGGCTTCTGGGCCGAGGCCGCGTTATCCAGATAGACGAGCGGTTTTCCATACGGGCGCTCGGCAAGGATCGGGAAATCCGCCCGTATCGCCTCAACATCGTAGGTGTCGAGCGCCGGCTGCACGAACTTGTTCACGTCTTCGTCTTCCGTGTTTCGAGCCAGTCGGCAAGTCGAGCGCGCAATGGGTCGACCAACGATTTGTCCTCGATTCGGTCGATGGACTCCCCTCCAAAAGCCTCAAGCAGCATCGCCTTGGCGTCGCCGCGCGCGATGCCGCGCAACTCCAAATAGAACATCTGTTCGGGATCGAGCGCGGCGACCGTCGCTCCGTGTCCGCACACGACGTCATCGGCGAAGATCTCAAGCTCCGGCTTCTCATTCATCTGCGCCCGCGGAGACAGGAGTATAGCCTGAGACTTCATCGCGCCATCGGTCTTTTGCGCGGCTTTCTCGACGATCACCTTCCCCTGAAACACACCGACCGCGTCGTCATCAACGATCGCGCGATAGAATTCGCGGCTGGCCCCCGCCGGCGCGGCATGAACGACTTGCAGCGTCGTATCGGCGCGCCTGGCGCCATCGATAAGCGCCAGTCCGCCGAGCGACACCTTAGCTGCGTTCCCGGTCATCCTGACAAAAATCTGGCGGCGCGTCAGCTCGCCGCCAGACACCAGCCCAAAGGCGGTAAGCTCCGCGCTCTTCGCGAGCTCGCAGATCTGCGTTTCAATATGCAGACCGGGCTCGTCGCCAACCACCGCGATATGCTTCGCCTTGGCGCCATCGGCCAGCGTCAAAATCGTCGCCGTATGTCGCTGGACGCCGGCATGAGCGCCGTCGAACATCTCGACGAATGACGCCTGCGCCCCGGCCCCGAGGGTGATCGCTGTCCGAGAATAAACCGAATAGGATGAGGTCTCATTGGCAAGATGCAGGACCGTGATCGGCTCGGCGAGCTTTACCCCGTGCGCGACTGCAATTGTTGGCCCGGACGGGCTAAGAGCCTCATTGAGCGCCACCAAGGGATCGTCGACCGCGTTGGCGGAGATCCGCCCCTCCGAAATGGAAACACCGCTCGAAAGGCGATCCGAAAGCTCGGCAATAAAGCGTCCGCCGAGCAAGACAACTTGCGCTCCTACCGCGAAACGCTCACGCCCAGCGAGCCGGCGACGCGCGGCTTCGATGTCGGCCCGCGTCGGCGACGGCAGGATCGGCCTGGCGTCGGTCAGCGAGGCCCGCAAATCGGTGTAGTGCCAAGCCTCAACGCGCCGCGTCGGCAATCCGGCCGCCGCGAATCGCGCGAAGGCGGCGGCGCGGGCGGACGACGGCTCGCGCCGTTCCTGCTCAGCGAATTGCCGCGCGAGCGTTCTTTCGGCGGCCGATCGATTGAGAACATGCGCGGTCATCGGCGAATCACGCAGCCTCCTCCGCGTACTCACGATAACCATTGCGCTCGAGTTCGAGCGCAAGCTCCGGCCCGCCGGTCGCAACAACCCGGCCCTTGGCCATCACATGCACGACATCCGGCTTGATGTAATCCAAGAGCCGCTGATAGTGCGTGATGACGACAAAAGAGCGCTTCGGGTCGCGAAGGGCGTTGACGCCCTCGGCGACCACTCTCAGCGCGTCGATATCGAGCCCCGAAATCGGTCTCGTCGAGAACGCCGACCCGCGGCGCTAGCAGGGCCATCTGCAGTACCTCGAACCTCTTCTTCTCCCCCCCGGAAAAGCCGACGTTGAGCGGGCGCCGCAGCATCTCCTGATCAATCTTGAGCGCCTTCGCGGCCTCGCGCACGCGGCGCATGAAATCCGGCGTGGTGAGATCGCTGTCTCCGTGCGCACGGCGCTGAGCGTTCAGCGCTGCCTTCAGAAAAGTCATCGCGATTACACCTGGAATTTCGATCGGATATTGGAACGCCAGAAACACGCCCTTTAGCGCGCGTTCGGTTGGGTCGAGCTCGAGGAGATTTTCTCCGTCGAGCAAAATCTCGCCCGATCGGACCTCGTACGCCGCCTTTCCTGCAAGCACATACGCGAGTGTCGACTTGCCAGATCCGTTCGGACCCATGATCGCCGCAATCTCCCCTGCGTTGACGGTCAGACTGAGGTTATCGAGGATCAGTTTGTCCTCGATTGAAACGGTGAGGTTCTTGATTTCAAGCATTCCGCATTTCCTCGGCTCGCGCTCGGCCCGAGTTGGCCGTCATCCGACGCTTCCTTCGAGGCTGATCGAGATGAGCTTTTGCGCCTCGACGGCAAACTCCATCGGCAATTGCTGCAGCACGTCCCGGACAAAGCCGTTGACGATGAGCGCCGTCGCCTCCTCTGCCGAGAGGCCCCGCTGCAGGCAATAGAACATCTGCTCTTCCGAAACTTTCGACGTGGTCGCCTCATGTTCGATCACCGCCGAGGAGTTCTTCGCCTCGATATAGGGCACGGTGTGCGCGCCGCACTCGTGCCCGATCAACAGCGAATCGCAATTGGTGAAATTGCGCGCTCCCGTCGCCAGCCGGTGCGCCGACACCTGCCCTCGATAGGTATTTTGCGATTTGCCTGCGGCTACGCCCTTGGAGATGATGCGGCTCGTCGTGTTGCGGCCGAGATGAATCATCTTCGTTCCGCTGTCGACCTGCTGATGGCCGTTCGAAATCGCGATCGAATAGAATTCGCCGCGCGAGGCCTCGCCGCGCAAAATGCAGGACGGATATTTCCAGGTGATCGCCGAGCCGGTTTCGACCTGCGTCCACGAGATCTTCGACCTTGCGCCGCGGCAATCGCCGCGCTTGGTCACGAAATTATAGATGCCGCCACGACCCTCAGAATCGCCGGGATACCAGTTCTGCACGGTTGAGTATTTGATCTCGGCGTCGTCCAACGCGATAAGCTCGACGACGGCCGCGTGAAGCTGGTTCTCATCCCGCTTCGGCGCGGTGCAGCCTTCGAGGTAGCTGACATAGGCGCCCCGGTCGGCAATGATGAGGGTGCGTTCAAACTGCCCGGTGTTGCGCTCATTGATGCGGAAATAGGTCGATAGCTCCATCGGGCAGCGCACGCCCGGAGGCACATAAACAAACGAGCCGTCGGAGAACACAGCCGAATTGAGGGTGGCGTAGAAATTGTCCGTGCTCGGCACGACCGTGCCGAGATAGCGGCGCACGAGGTCGGGATGATTTCGGACCGCCTCCGAGAAGGAGCAGAAAATGACCCCGGCCTTGGCGAGTTCCGCCTTGAAGGTCGTCGCGATCGAAACGGAATCGAAGACGGCGTCGACCGCCACCCTGGCCTTCTCAACCCCCGCCAGGATCTCCTGCTCGATGAGCGGGATGCCGAGCTTGGCGTAGGTTCGTAGAAGCTCCGGGTCGACCTCGTCGAGCGACCTCGGCGCCGGCCCTGTTTTTGGCGCAGCGAAATAGTAGATATCCTGGTAGTCGATCGGAGGATGGCTGACGCGCGCCCACTTCGGCTCTTCCATCGTTTGCCAACGACGGAAAGCCTCAAGCCGCCAATCAAGCAGCCATTCCGGCTCGTCCTTCTTCAGCGAAATGAACCGAACCGTGTCTTCGCTCAGGCCCTTCGGGGCGAGATCCGACTCGATCGGACTGACGAAACCATATTTGTACGCGTCAACGTCGATCGAGCGCACCCGATCGACGGTCTCCTGATCGGCCGCCATAAGTGACTTCTCCTCGCCTTGACGGTTTCAAGGACCGCCGGTGGGGGTCGTGATAGCCCCGGCTCAAGGATGATCATTCCGACCGGGGGCTGGCGCCCCCTATATGGCGTTCATGCGCGCCGATTGCAAATGTCCGTTCGGCTGCGACGCGGCAATACCGCCACGCGCCTATATTTCACATATTACATATGTTGTACCAAGATTATGCCACCGCCCTTCCCCCAACATGGCCCGAAGGCGCGCCTACGCAACCGCCTCGCCGCGCAATTGGGCGGAAAGCTTCCTCAAATCGATCGGATCTACATCGCGCTCGCCGGAAATGGGAGCTCGCCGGTCCTCGGCGCGCGCCGAAATGTCGGCGAACTTCATCCGCATCGGCGTGGCGATCGCCTCGCCGAACGCGATCGCCTCACGATCGGCGATCGAGGACAAGAAGGCGATCGTGCTGGCGGCCGAAACTCCCGCGGCGGCGCGAATAATCCCCTTGTCCAGCTCGTTGGCGAGCCGCATGGCGAACATGGTCGAACATTGCGACAGCACGGTCGGGTCGAGTTCCGAAGGCCGTTGGGTGACGACGCCCAGCGAGGCGCCGTACTTCCGCCCTTCCTTTGCAATCCGACCGATCGCCAGCCTGGCCGGGCCGAAGGTTTGCCTATTATCGGAAGAAATATAGCGGTGGGCCTCTTCGCATAAAACGTTGATTTCGTAGGCGCCGGAACACCAGAAGGCGATCTCGAACGCGAGCCGGGCGAGCACCGACACGACCGAGTTGGTGACTTCGTTGGGCAGTCCGGCAAGCCGGACGATGGTGACCGGCAGCCCCCGAGTCGGGATGCGAAAGAGTTTGGAGATCACCTTGGCGATGTCGTCCTCAACGACCAGCCTGCCGAACATGAACCGATAACGCGGATCACGATTGAGCCCCTCGAGTCGGTGGCGAAGAGCTCGCAAATCGGAGCGGGAAAACCGCTGATCGAGCATCCCAAGCCACTCCTCGATCACCGCGACAACGTCGATAATGCGATACGGTGTGGGCGTATCAGCCGACACCAAATTCCCCTCAGCGACTGGCTGGCGCCGAACCGCGCTCGTCGCGGCCGACGAACCCAGTTCGGCCTGATACTTCGCTCTTGCTATGCGAATGACTTCATAGAGCGCATCCCGTTCGTCCGAGTGCGGCTGCCGGCCGCTAAACACGACGTCGGCGAGCTCATCGAATTTGAACATCCAGAACGGCAGCTCCAGGCTCTCAGAGTCGATAATCTGCGCCAGTCCAGGAAAATGGGCTGCATATTCATTGTGCGGATCAAAAATGATGATCCGCAGCTTCGGCCTCATCGCCAGCGACTTCTTCAACAGCAGACTGACTGAAGTCGTCTTGCCGACGCCGGTCGACCCCAAAAGGGCGAAGTGACGCCGGATCAATTCGTTGACGTCGATCTCCGCGGGGATATCATCGTTTTGGCTCAATCGGCCGATTTCGACGCCCTGCTGGCCGCGAAACGTATAGATCGCTCGAAGATCGTCTACGCGTATCCGGTGCGCGGGCGCGCCAAGCGAGGGAAACGAGCGCACGCCGCGGTGGAAAAAAGGCGCACCGTTCGAATCGTCGACAATTTCGCCGTTCAGCTCGACTGTGACACGGGCGACGTTGGCCTCGTTTTCTGACCACCGACCGTCATCCGTCGAAACGTCGCAGACCGTGCCCACGAGGCGCGAGTTGCGGTGGACGATGGTGATGAGATGGCCAACCGACCACTCGTCCTCGTCCATCTTGAGAGGGCAGCTGATGACGCCCTGCGTTCCGTTCAAAGCCACGAGGCGCCCTATCACGCGCGTCGGCTCGACCTCGCGCCGGTCGAACTGGAACGACTTTCCGCCGACATTCTGTTCGATCTCGCGTCCCACGGCAGCCGCCATCGGCGAACCCGAGGCGCGCGCGTCATACGCTCTGCCGACCCTTTCGAGAGCGTCGCGAAGAAATTGGTTGTCGGTGCGAAGCGAATGCATGTCTGACCGATCGCGGGCGCCAAAGGATGAGGCCTGTCAAGAACGAGCTTGCCCCTGGGCCTGTAAAGAATCCCTTTTGCGCATCGATGCGTTTTGAAGCGTTTGAAGCGTCAGGACGAGGGGGAGGTCCGTGAGCGCGTCGCCGTCTGCGCGCGATGCCTCCGCCAGGCTCACACTGCTGCGCGGATCTCCGGTTCGCCGCCGATTAGCCGGGCAAAAAGTCTCATACGTGATAGAAGTCTCTCCCCGCTGAGCGGCGCGAGGTCGGCCGGCAAACTCAAAATCACCCGACCCTTTGCGCACAGCATAGGGGCGCGCGGCAGCACCCCAGGCATCGCGGCGGAAATATTATAGGCGACCCGCATGGCCGCGCCGAGAATTCGCGCCCGATCGAGTTGTCGCGCCGTTACGAGCGCGCGCGACTGCGGCGAAACAAGATCTTCGTTGGACATATGCCGGTAGGAAGCCGCCAGCGCGAGAAACGCGCGCGAGGGATGATCGACGCCGATGAAGGCTGCGTTGACCACCAGGTCGTAGGCCTGGACGCCGCGATAGTCGGGATGGGCGCGCCAGGAAATATCCGACAACAGACACGCGGCGTGGCGCAGGCGACGTTCCTGATCGTCCTCTTCGAGATGAGTTGATTCGATCAGGCGGCTCGTCCAGTCGTAAAGCTCTTCGCCATGCTCCGGCGCCCGCGAGCGCAGGTGGTTGAACTCGCGCGCAGACAGGATGAGCGGGTCTTGCGCCTGCTCCTCGGGAGCAAGCCGCGAGTAGATGAGCCCCTCGCGAACGCCAAGGGCGGAAACGACGATCTCCTTCGGACTGGACTGGCGGATGATCTCTTCCAGGACCGCGGCGCCGTAAGCCAAGAGCGGCCTGCGCGCCGAGGAGATCGAACTCGATCGACAGCAGCGCGTCCGCTTCGATCCGTTCCACCAGCGCAGCGAATTCGAGCGCGTCGCGTGACGGGATGACGTAATTGTGCATCACGTTCATCGGATACTGACGCTGCCGCATATGCAGCCGCGCCAGAGCGCGCCACGTGCCGCCGACGGCATAGAATGTGCGACCGGGCAGCCCCTGAAGCGCCTTCACCGTCGCGAGCTTCTCACGGACAATCTTGGCGGCCTTTTTCGGCGAGCGCTCCGAGAGATCCATCAGCGACAGGCCGCCCAACGGTAGGGTCACCCCCGGCGCGCACTCCCCGTCCCGAATGTCAGTGAGTTCGAGTGAGCCGCCCCCCAAGTCGCCGACGACGCCGTCCGCTTTGTAGATCGAGCTTATGACGCCAAGCGCCGACAATCTTGCTTCCCGCTGGCCGCTCAAGAGCTCGATTTTGCATCCGAGCACGCGTTCCGCGCGGTTGAGGAATTCCGCCCCATTCGCCGCATCCCTCACGGCCGCGGTCGCGATGCTGCGCACATCGCCGATTCGCATCGTTTCGCAGAGAACGCGAAAGCGCTGAAGCGCGGCCAGCGCCTTGAGAACGCCGTCCTCCGGCAGGAGCCCGGTCATGGCGACGCCTTTGCCAAGACCGCATAGGGCCTTTTCATTGAAGGTCGGCGTCGGCGCGCGCGACTGCGACTCGTAAGACACCAGGCGCACCGAGTTCGAACCGATGTCGACGATCGCCACCGGCTCGCCCGGCAATCGTCCTCGCGCACTGTCGGGCGCGGCTGATCGTGTCGGAACCGTGTCGAGCATAACCAATCCTATCGGCGACTCGGATCGCCGGGCAGGGCGTCTATCAGAGGCGCCGCCGCAGCGCCATCGGAAAGGAGTCCGTCAGCGCTTTGCCGCGACCGGAAAGACTAGGATTGGTCATGAAATAGTTGTGCGCGTTGAACGGCTCCTCCCCTTCGGCGGGAACGATTCTCTCGCTCGAGCCGTCCGGCAGAATCCGAAAACTCTGCTGGTTGTCCATGAGGTTCGCCTGCATGATTTGATTGAGGACTTGTTCGTGAACCGTCGGATTGAGCAGCGGAACCAGAGCCTCGACGCGCCGATCGAGATTGCGCGGCATGAGGTCAGCGGACGAAATGAACGCCCGGGCCTTCGGGCTGGGCAGCCCGTGGCCGGCGCCAAACGCATAGATGCGCGCATGCTCCAGGAACCGGCCGACCAGCGACTTGACCCGAATGTTGTCGGAAAGCCCAGGGACGCCCGGGCGCAGACAGCAAATTCCACGGATCACGATATCGATCTGCACGCCTTCGCGACTGGCCGCATAGAGAGCGTCGATGATTTGCGAATCGACAAGGGCGTTGCATTTGATCCAGATCTGAGCCAGCCGTCCCATCCGCGCGTAGTCGATTTCATCGGCGATATTGCGCAGCAACGTTTTCTTGAGCGTGATCGGGGAAATCGACATCTGCTCAAGGCCGTCCGGCTCGGCGTAGCCCGTGATGAAATTGAAAATCCGTGCGACATCGCGCCCGATCGCCGCATCGGCGGTGAAAAGCGAAATGTCGGCGTAAATCCTCGCGGTCACCGGATGATAGTTGCCGGTGCCGAGGTGACAGTAGTTGACGAGCGATCCCCCCTCGCGCCGCACCACCATCGACAGCTTGGCGTGGGTCTTGAGCTCGATGAACCCATAGACGACCTGCGCGCCCGCTCGCTCGAGATCCCGCGCCCAGCGGATGTTGGCTTCTTCGTCAAAGCGCGCCTTTAATTCCACGAGCGCGGTGACCGATTTCCCCGCCTCCGCCGCTTCGATGAGGGCCCTGACGATCGGGCTATCAGCCGAAGTGCGGTAGAGCGTCTGCTTGATCGCGACGACGTTAGGATCGTGCGCCGCCTGATTGAGGAAGCGGACGACGACGTCGAACGATTCGTAAGGATGATGGACAACGAGATCCTTCTGCCGGATCGCCCCGAAAATATCGCCGCCGAGCTCCTTGACGCGTTCCGGAAAGCGAGGGTTGTAAGGCGGAAACTTGAGTTCGGGGCGATCAATCGCCACCAGTTGCGACAAGTCGTTGAGCGCCAGCATTCCCTCGATGAGCACGATGCCCGAGGGGACGACGTCGACGTCGCCGGCCACGAACGCGCGCAACGATTTGGGCATGCTGGCTTCGATCTCGAGCCGGATGACGATGCCGCGCCGGCGCCGTTTGAGCGCGCTCTCATAGAGGCGAACGAGATCCTCCGCTTCTTCCTCAACTTCGATGTCGCTGTCGCGAATGACGCGAAAGGCCCCCTCCCCCAACACTTCATGCCCCGGAAACAAGAGCCCGATGAACGCAACAATCAACCGGTCGAGCATTACGAAGCGCGCGGCGCCTCCAAGCGGGCCGTCGGGCAACCGGACGAACCGTTCAACGCTCCCGGGAACGCGCACTAAGGCGCTCATCGTCTCGCCCTTATGCGGATTGAGGAGTTCGAGCGCCAAGGTGAATCCCAGATTCGGGATGAAGGGAAAGGGATGCGCGGGATCGATCGCGAGCGGCGTCAGAATCGGGAAGATGTGCGAGAGGAAGTAGTCCTGCAGCCACTCTCGTTCCCTGCGGGTCAGATCGCCGACCTCGAGGATGACGACGCCGTTGGCGGCGAGTTCAGATTGTAAGGCCTTCCACCGCGACTGCTGGGAAGCAATGAGCGCGGCAACCCGCTCGCTGATGCGTTCGAGCTGCTCGGCGGGAGTGCGCCCATCATCGGAAATCTCCGCGACCCCGCTAAGCACCTGGCCAACCAGGCCCGCCACGCGGACCATGAAAAACTCGTCGAGATTGGTGGCCGAGATGGAGAGGAACCGCAGGCGCTCGAGCAGCGGATGGCTTGCATTGGCGGCCTCCTCCAGAACCCTTCGATTGAACTCGAGCCACGACAACTCGCGGTTGATAAACCGCTCGGGCGAAGTTAACAGCGAGGGCGACTCGTCATTCGCCGCGATCGTCGCGGTCGATGGCAAGGGTTCCTCTTTCGTCGCAAGCGCGTGCGGCAAACAAATCTCCTTTTCCTTCGGCGAAATATTGATCCAATTCCCGCTCGCCGCAAGCACGGCCGGAGCGCGTTGCTTAACGCCCGCGGCGCCGGCCGAACCGTCGGGGCGTCAAAACCTCTCCGAACGCGACGACTGCTGTTGGACGAAGAGGGCGCCTAAACGATATACCATACATATTCTGTTTTTATACGCCGATCTCGGCAGGCCCCGCGCGCGATCTTGCGCGCGGAACTAAATGGGGTCCTAAGCCGCTGAAAACATGAGGGCGCGCCGGTAAAATGACGGCTAGACCAGTGGAACTTTCCGACATTGGTTCCGTCCGCTACCGCTGAGGCTCCGCCGCGGCCCGCAACGAGCGGGCGAGTTCGTCAAGGGCCTGCGGATAGATCCGGTGCTCCTCCTTGAGGACGCGAGCCGCAAGGGCGGCCACGTCGTCCCCCGGGAGAACCGGAACCCGCGCCTGCGCAAGGATCGGTCCGGCGTCGAGCTCGGCGGTCACGAGGTGAACCGTGCAGCCATGTTCGGCGAGCCCAAAGGCTAGCGCGCGCTCGTGGGTGTTGAGGCCGCGCAGGTTCGGCAAGAGCGAGGGATGAATGTTGAGCATGCGCCCCTTCCATCGCTCGACCAAGGGCGGGCTCAGCACGCGCATGAACCCGGCGAGGCAGACGATTTCGACGGAGGCGGCGGTGAGCCGGGTCGCCAGCGCCGCCTCGAACGCCGGCTTGCCCCTATAGGCTCGAAAGTCGATCGCCTCGGCGGCGACGCCCAGCTTGCGCGCGAGCGAAAGGCCGGGCGCGGCCGGATCGTCCGACAGGACCAGCACGATCTCAGCCGAAAAGTCTGGCGATTGCGCGGCTTCGATCAAGGCGCTCATGTTGGAGCCCCGACCCGAGATGAGAACCGCCGTTGGCGCCCGCAAGGTCACAGCTTGAGCCTCCCGTGGGTGACAAGACGCCGCCCCCGGCCATGAACAAGTTCTCCAATCAGGACCGGCGCGAGATCTGCCGCGGCGAGGGCCTCGCGCGCTTCCACCTCGCTGCCGGCGGAAACAAACGCCGCCATCCCGAACCCGCAGTTGAAGGTGCGAAGCATCTCCCCTTCGTCGAGATTGCCGGCTGATGCGAGCCAGGAAAAGACGGGCTGCGGCGCGAAGGCGTCGAGATTGAGCGAAATGGCCAGTCCGTCGTCGAGCACGCGCGGCAGATTCTCCGGATAACCGCCGCCAGTGATGTGGGCGAGCGCGTGGATGCCCCGCGTTCGTTTCAGCGCCTGAAGCAGCGGCCGCACATAGAGGCGGGTCGGCGTCAGCAGCGCGGCGGCGAGCGAGCGTTGTGGATCGAATGGGGCGGGATCGTCCCATCCGAGGCCGGACCGCGCGACAATGCGACGAACCAGCGAAAATCCATTGGAATGGACGCCCGACGACGGCAGGCCGAACACAAGGTCCCCTGGCTTCAGTCCCGGCCGCGGCAGCAGCGTCCCGCGCTCGGCGGCGCCGACGGCGAAGCCGGCAATGTCGAAATCGCCAGTCGCGTAAAGGCCGGGCATCTCCGCCGTCTCGCCGCCGATCAATGCGCAGCCCGATTGCGCGCAGCCCTCGGCGACGCCCTGCACCACGGCGGACGCTACATTCTCGTCGAGCTTTCCTGATGCAAAATAATCCAGGAAAAACAAGGGCTCAGCGCCCTGAACGACAATGTCGTTGACGCACATGGCCACGAGGTCGACGCCGATCGTATCGTACCTGCCGCTCTCGATGGCGATCTTCACCTTTGTGCCGACGCCGTCGTTGGCGGCGACCAGGATCGGGTCGACGAACCCCGCCGCCTTAAGATCGAACAGTCCGCCGAAGCCGCCAAGCTCCGCTCCCGCTCCGGCACGACGTGTGGCGCGTGCGAATGGACGGATTCGATCCACGACGCGGTTGCCGACGTCGATGTCGACGCCCGATTCGGCATAAGTTAGAGGCTTTCGGCTTTCGGACATCCAGGCTCGCAAGGCTTCGGCGGGGACCGGGGTAATTGCGCGCCACGCAACGCGCAAGAGCAGTCGTCAGGCTTGTTTCCCAACTTCGGCAGCTTCGTGCTATCTCTGGGCTCGGTGATCCGTGCGTGGCGAAGTCCAAAGAAGCGGATGGCTGGGCGGGACGCCAGGGCGTCAATAGTTGATGAATATAGGTACGGTCCTCAACAATTTACCGAATTTCATCACGCTCGCGCGAATGCTGATGACGCCTCTGGCGGTCATGATGATCATCTCACAACGATTCCTTCCCGCGTTCCTGATTTTTATTCTGGCGGGCGTGTCAGACGGGGTCGACGGCTTTATCGCCAAGAGATTCGGTCTTCGCACGGAGCTCGGCGCCTATCTCGACCCGCTTGCAGATAAGGCGCTGCTGATCTCGATCTATGTTTCGCTGGCCATATACGCCGGTTTGCCGGCCTGGATCGCGATCACGGTCGTGTCGAGAGATGTGATGATCCTTATGGCGGTGCTGGTCTCCTGGCTGCTCGACAAGCCGGTCGAAATCCGCCCCGTCTGGGTGTCGAAACTGAATACGGTCGCGCAGATCGCGCTTGCCGGCTTCGCGCTCGGGGTCCGCGCCTACGGCCTCGAAGAACCGCTTCTGCAAGCCACCCTTCAGTGGATGGTCGCTGCGACAACCCTGGCCTCGGGCGGCGTCTATATCGCCCAATGGCTGGACCATATGAGCCGATAAGCCGCGTCATGCTCCAAAGTCTCGCGGCCGTAACGTTTCTTGTCCCCAGCTATAATGATGGGCTCGCGTTTTTCCGCGATGTCCTCGGCTTCGCGGTTCTTGAAGACACCCCCTTGTCGCGCAGCAAGCGTTGGGTTGTCGTTGCCCCATCGCCGGCCGCTGGCGCGGCGTTGCTGCTGGCGGTTCCCAGCGACGAGCGCCAGCGGACCCGGGTTGGCGATCAGACCGGCGGACGGGTCGGCTTTTTCCTTCACTCAGGGGACTTCTGGGCGGATTACGAGAGACTGGGTATGCGAGGCGTCAAGTTCCTGGAAACGCCCCGCAGCGAGCCCTATGGCCTTGTTGCAGTCTTTGCCGATCCCTGGGGCGGCAAATGGGATCTGCTGCAGCCGGCCAACGGAGCGGGTGAAACGCCATGAGATTCGGCCGGTGAACCTCGGGCGTCAGATCCTCTTCTGGGGGCTCGGATTGGCCGCCCTCCTGCTGATCGTCTATTTGCTCGGCTCAACGATAATGCCGTTCGCGGCCGGCATCGTTCTCGGCTATCTTCTTGACCCGGTCGTGCTCAAACTTCAGAGATTCGGTTTCAATCGACTCGGCGCCTCGCTTCTCATTCTTACTGTTTTCGTCCTAACCGTCGTCCTCTTTTTCATTGTTGTTGTCCCGGTGTTGGGAAACCAGTTCATTGCCTTCGCTCAGCACCTGCCCGGCTACGCGGTGCGGCTTCAGGCTTTTGCCCTTGAGGAGGGCAACGAGCTCATTGCGAAATACGGCGGCCATTGGCTGGAGGCCTTTGGGCTCAGCCAGCCCTTGTCGAGCGCCCAAATTCAGAAATCGGTCGGGGACTTCGTCACCCAGAGCGCGCAATGGCTTCTCGACACTTTCACGAAGCTCGTGTCGGGCGGAGCGGCGCTGTTCAATTTCCTGTCGCTCCTGATCGTCACGCCTGTTGTCGCGTTTTATATTCTCGTCGACTGGGACAGGATGATCTCGAAGATCGACAGCTGGCTCCCCCTCGACCATCGCGAAACTCTGCGAAAGATCGCCCGAGAGATAAACCATGCATTGGCGGGGTTCATCCGCGGTCAGTCGATTGTCTGCCTCTTCTTGGCTGTCTGGTACAGCGTCGGTTTGACCCTGGTCGGACTCGACTATGGCTTTCTGATCGGCGTTATCGGCGGCGTCTTGAGCTTCGTGCCGTATCTGGGATCGCTGACCGCGCTCGTGCTTTCGCTCAGCGTCGCCCTCTTCCAGGGTTGGCCAAGTCTCAAGCTATTCTTTCTGGCTCTCGCCGTTGTTGGAACGGGTCAATTCCTCGAGGGCAACGTGCTTTCGCCGCAGCTCGTTGGCGAATTCGATCGGGCTTCACCCGGTCTGGTTGATGTTCGCACTCTTGGCTTTCGGCCAGTTGTTCGGTTTCCTTGGGCTGCTCATCGCCGTTCCAACCGCAGCAGCGATTGGCGTTGTGGCCCGCCATCTGATTGCCGTCTATCTGACCAGTCCGTTTTACCGAGGCCGCACGGAGCCGGAGAGCCAATGATGGCCCCGCCCCGCCAGCTGACGTTCCGCTGGCCGCATTCGCCAAGCTTCGCACGCGAGGATTTTCTTCCTGCGCCGTCCAACCTTGACGCGCTGAGGGCCATCGAACTCTGGCCGAACTGGGCCAGTCGCCTGTTGATGCTCGTCGGGCCGGAGGGGGCGGGAAAAAGCCACCTCGGTGCGATCTGGGTCCGCGCCGCCGACGCGATCACGCTCTCTGGGGAAGCGCTAGACGAACAGAGCATCGAGGCCTGTGCTCAAGCCCATGCCGTGCTGATCGAAGACGCCGAAGGCGCAAAGCGCGCAGAGGCGCTCTTTTTTCACCTGATAAACGTCGCGCTGCAAAACAACGCATGGCTGCTCATGACGAGCCGCACCGCTCCCGACGCTTGGGACCTCAACACTCCCGATCTTCTGTCCCGACTTCGGCTGGCGCCCGTTCGCCGCCTCGCCGCGCCGGACGTCGAACTCACCGAGGCGGTTCTCTTCAAGTTGTTCAGCGATCGACAATTGCAGGTCGACCCTCACGTCGTCAGTTACATTGCGTTGAGAATCGAGCGTTCGCTTGGAGCGGCGCGTGCGCTTGTCGCCACGCTTGACAACGAAGCGTTGACGCAAGGCGGACGTATAACTCGCACCATGGCCACCAATGCGCTGCACGAAATGGCGTTAAAGAGCGAATCGCCCTAGCCAAGCCACAAATCTATGTTTACACTTCGTTAATTAGCGTCGCACGGATGGGGGATTAGGGGAGCGCGCGGCGCAGACACTAGACGCCAAGACGACGGAGGAGACGATGCGGAAGTCCCTCATTCTTGTTGCGACGGCAATCGGAAGCGGCGTGGGTTACGCTGCGGGATTGACCGAGGTAGCCACGGGCCCAAACACAGAGGACGCGTCCACGTGGCGCTGGCACGTGTCGTCGATACTGGCCGCGCAAAACGATGCGGCGACTGAGCGGGCGGAGACTGTCGCCGACGTGTTCAGCCAGCGTTACGAGCGCTACACGCCGTTGGGGTTGCCGCAAACGCGGGACAATTCCCGGTAGACGCGTTCCCTCAGCGGTTCGTATCCAACGCGCCTACGTTATGCGCGCGGGCCCATATGCGTTCGAAATTGCTTTCAAATGCGTCGACGACCGCGGGATCGGTAATAAAGATCGCGTCGTTGTCCTGACTGGCGAGTCCGGAATGGGAGAAGTTGCCTGAACCCGTTCGCAACACCTCCGCATCGACGGCGTACGCTTTCAAATGCATCAAAACGCCCTCGCCCTTGACCCGTGCGGCGACATTCGGATGTGCAAGCAGGGCTTCAATGATCCCGCCCCGTGTGGGTTTGTGCTCCGCGAATTGCGACCTGTCCAAATAAAGACGAATGACAACGCCGCGTTCCGCCGCGTCAATCAACGCCTCGGCTATCCGCGGGTCAGACAGGACGTAAGCCGCGATGTCGATGGACAATCGGGCGCGGCCGATCTCGCGAGCATCGACACTCTCAAGGTTTTCGCGGGGCGCGTAGTGGATCTCGATCTGGGGCTCGGCCGCCCGAGACCCCGGCTCGACCCAAGCCGCCCCCAACGCGATCAGTCCCACGCATATGTTGAGAAACGAGCGAACCGCCAAGCTCGACTCCACCGAGCTGCACTAGCACAATCTTATAGTTGTATTTGGTTGCAACCGCAAGGCGCATCGCGTATGGATTCGGAATTTGCTCGCCACCATAAGAACCGTGTGATATGTTATTTCTGAATTTGTAGCTTTGGCGTCCTGGCCCAGGGCCATCCTTGAAGGCCTTTGCCTCCGGGATACGGCTTGAGGCGTGAGGCCGCTGGCTGGACGCTTTAAAGGTCGAGGCAGTTACGGCGAAACGAAAAAATCGAGCTAAGTCATTGAAAATAAGCAAGCCTAAGATACCGGCGAAATGAAACAGCCTTTAATCCATTGAAAACAAACAAAACCGCGAAATCATTGATTCGACGCTCATAATGATTTCAATGACTTATTATATACCCTGCGAAACATTTCGTTTCGCAGGGCGAAATGAGCGTCTCGTTGTTCGGGCTTGCGCGCGTTCGGTTGCATCGGTTGTGTCAAAGCCTCCAGCCGGGCGGCGCAATCTTGGACGGCAGAGCTTCCGCTTGACGGGCCAGCCCTGGCGCCCGCAAATCGTGGCGCTTTAGGATCTGGTCGGCAGGTCGAAGCGTAGCGACCTTGAGAGGCCTATGAACGCGGTCACCGAGATTACGCGGCGTCACTCAGTCTGCCCGCACGACTGTCCCTCGGTTTGCGCTCTCGACGTCGAGGTGATCGGCGGAAAACGTATCGGCCGCATCCACGGGGCGCGCGACCAGACCTATACGGCGGGGGTCGTCTGCGCCAAGGTTGCTCGGTATTGGGAGCGCATCCATCATCCGGATCGGCTCACTCAGCCGTTTCGCCGCGTCGGCCCCAAGGGTAGCGGGCAATTTGCGCCGATCGGGTGGGACGAAGCTCTCGACCGTGTGGCTGACAATTTCCTGTCCGTCGAGCGCGAGTTCGGACCGGAGGGCGTATGGCCATACTTCTACGCCGGAACGATGGGCCTCGTGATGCGCGACGGAATCGAGCGCCTCACTCACGCCAAACGCTATTCCCGCTTCCACGGGACAATCTGTGTGGGCGTCGCCTGGCCGGGATATGTCGCCGGAACCGGTAAGCTGAGGGGCGCAGATCCGCGCGAAATGGCGAAGTCGGATTGCGTGGTCATTTGGGGCACGAACGCAGTCGCTACGCAAGTCAACGTGATGACTCACGCGATTCGCGCACGCAAGGAACGCGGCGCGAACATCATCGCCATCGACATTTATGAAACGGAGACGATGCGGCAGGCCGATCTCGCGTTGTGCGTGCGGCCCGGCACGGATGGAGCGCTGGCCTGCGCGGTGATGCACATCCTGTTTCGTGACGGATGGGCCGACTGGGACTATCTCGATCGATACACCGACGCGCCCCACGAGCTCGAGGCGCACGTCAAGACCCGCGATCCTGCGTGGGCGAGCGCAATCACCGGCGTCGACGCCGCGCAAATCGAGAAATTCGCCGCGCTTATTGGGCGGTCGAAACGCAGCTTCTTTCGCCTCGGCTATGGTTTCTCGCGGCAGCGCAACGGCGCAGTGAATCTGCATGCGGCCCTATCCATTCCCGCCGTCATCGGCGCTTGGGCGCACGAGGGAGGAGGCGCCTTCCACAGCAACAGCGGCGTGTACAAGCTGCAAAAGACGATGATCGAGGGTCTCGACGTCCGCGATTTAAGCGTTCGCCGCCTCGATCAGTCGCGGGTCGGAGCGGTCCTGACCGGCGACGCGGAAGCGTTGAGGGGCGGCCCGCCTGTGCGAGCTATGCTGATTCAGAACACGAACCCGCTCGCCGTCGCGCCGCATCAGGAGAAAGTGCGCCGCGGTTTCTCGCGCGAAGATCTTTTTACCTGTGTTCACGAACAGTTCATGACCGACACAGCGCGCTACGCCGACATCGTCCTGCCCGCCACGATGTTCCTGGAGCACGACGACATTTACACTGCCGGAGGCCATCAGCACCTGCAATTCGCGGCCAAAGTGGTGGACCCGCCCCAAGGCTGCCGGTCCAATCACGAGGTGATCGCCGCGCTCGCTCGGCGCGTCGGCGCCGAGCATCCCGCATTCTCGATGTCGCCGCGCGAGATCATTGACTGGACGCTGCGGGAGTCGGGCTGGGGCGATCTTGCGCGGCTCGAAAGCAAGCGCTGGCTCGACCTGCAACCGCCCTTCGAGGAGTCGCATTTCCTCAACGGCTTTGGCTTTGCGGACGGAAAGTTTCGATTCAAGGCGGATTGGACAGACACGCCCGTCGCCAATGACGGAATGCGCGGCCCTTGGCGCGCAATGCCTAGTCTGCCCGATTACTGGCCGGTGAACGAGGCCGCTGACGAAGATCATCCGTTCAAACTTGCGACCTCGCCAGCCCGAAACTTCCTCAATTCGACCTTCACTCAGACGCCGACCTCGTTATCACGAGAGCAGCGGCCGGAAGTGCTCATCAATCCATCCGATGCCGCGAGGCTTGGGCTCTCCCAAGGCGACGTCGTGCAATTGGGAAACAAGCGTGGCCGAACGCGCCTGCACGCGCGCATATTCGAGGGCGTGAAGCCCGGAGTCCTCGTCAGCGAGGGCATATGGCCGCCTTCGGCCTTTCTCGATGGCTGGGGAATCAACGTCCTCGTCGGCGACGACAGCGTCGCTCCGCACGGCGGCGTAGCCTTCCATGACGTCAGCGTATGGGCGCGCCGGGCCTGAATGGCGGCGATCCCGGGTGCTTTCTTTGCTCCGGTCCGCGGGATATACGAAACCCCGCTTGTTGACCACCACGTCCATTCCCCCGCGCGAGCGAAAGAAAATGAAGAAGCCGTTAGGCGCGCAAACCGACGGGTCTGCGCAGAGCCTCGTCGATGTCGCTGCGATCGAGCAACTCGCAAAGATCGTGTCGCAATACGATCTGAGCGAGATCGAGATCAGCCTCGGAGACCTGCAAGTGCGTCTCGGGCGCGAGCGAGCGCCATCGGCTCACGCGAGCGCAGCCGCGATTCCCCAAGCCGCGCCCAGCCTAGCGCAAGGTCCCGCCATCGCCGCGCCTGCAACGGAGCCGCTCTTGGCCGATCTGGCGGGCGCGGTGAAGTCGCCAATGGTCGGCACCGCCTATCTGCGGCCCAGTCCAGAAGCCAAGCCGTTCGTCGAGGTTGGATCGGCGGTGAAGGCTGGAGACAAGTTGCTGCTGGTCGAAGCCATGAAAACTTTCAACGACATTGTCGCGCCGCACGCCGGCAAAGTCGTGAGTATCCTTGTCGCGGATGGCGCGCCGGTCGAATACGACCAGCCGTTGATGATCATTGAATGACCGCGATTGAGAATCGCGCCGCGAGGGTTGCGAACGATCGGGGAGCACGCCCGGATGTTCGATAAGATCCTGATCGCCAACCGCGGCGAAATCGCGCTCAGAGTCATGCGCGCGGCCAAGGAACTCGGCATCGCGACGGTAGCAGTCTATTCGACTGCCGACAGGGAGGCGATGCATGTCAAGCTTGCGGACGAGAGCGTATGCATCGGGCCGCCGCCGGCGCGCGACAGCTATCTCAACATTCCGGCGATCGTCGCAGCATGCGAGATCACGGGCGCCGAAGCCGTTCATCCAGGCTACGGGTTTCTCGCCGAGAACGCGCGCTTCGCGGAAATTCTCGACGAACACGACATTACCTTCATCGGTCCGAAGGCCGAACACATCCGCATGATGGGCGACAAGATCGAGGCCAAGCGCACCGCTGAGCGTCTCGGGATCCCTTGCGTTCCGGGCTCGGAGGGCAGCGTCCGTGACGAAGACGAGGCGGGTAAGATCGCCGCCGAGATCGGCTATCCGGTCATGGTCAAGGCTGCGGCAGGCGGGGGCGGTCGCGGCATGAAGGTCGCCTGGGGATCCGACGACATCGTCGAAGCGATCGCGGCCGCCAGGATCGAAGCCCGAACCGCGTTCGGCAGCGATTCCGTCTACCTCGAGAAATATCTCGCCAAGCCGCGCCACATCGAAGTTCAGGTGCTCGGCGACACGCAGGGCCACGCCATTCATCTGGGCGAGCGTGATTGCTCGCTTCAGCGTCGCCACCAGAAAGTCTGGGAGGAGGGCCCCTCCCCTGCCCTGAACCCTGAACAACGCGAGGGAATCGGCGGGATCGTCGCCAAGGCGATGGCCGAACTCGGCTACGTCAGCGCTGGCACGGTCGAATTCCTCTACGAAGACGGGAACTTCTTCTTCATTGAAATGAACACGCGTGTGCAAGTCGAGCATCCGGTCACCGAGATGATCACCGGAATCGACATTATCAATGAGCAGATCAAAATTGCGGCCGGTTCGCCCCTCTTGATCGAGCAAGACGACGTTCGATTCCTGGGCGCCGCGATTGAATGCCGCATCAACGCGGAGCATGCGCGCACATTCGCGCCTTCACCGGGACGGATCGCCTACTTTCACCCGCCTGGAGGTCTTGGCATTCGCGTCAATTCGGCGGCCTATCAGGGTTACGTGATCCCGCCCTATTACAATTCCCTGCTTGGCAAGCTGATCGTTCACGGCCGAACTCGAACCGAAGCCCTGATGCGGCTGAGAAGGGCGCTTGACGAATTTGTCGTCGACGGCGTCGAGACGACGCTGCCGCTGTTTCGCGAGCTTGTTCGAAATTCGGACGTGCAGAACGGCCAATATGATATCCATTGGCTCGAGAATTTTCTAAAGAATCAGACGAACGCGCAAGGGTGAAAAACCGGGTCAAACAGCGTCGCTGGCTTAGCTGAAATCGTCATCGCGACGCTTGCTTTTGCTGCGTGAAGCTTGCGAGCGATCCGGTTTGACCTCCGGGTGTAATCGCCGGCAGACGCTCAGCCGCTGCGAACGGCGCGCTGTCAGCTCAATCGCTGCAAGGCTGCGCGCGCTTGGCCGTTGTTGGGGTTGACCGTTACTGCGCGCTGGTAGGATTCGACTGCTTTCGCGTGATTATTTAGCTTTTCGTAGCAGAGGCCAAGGCCGGCCCAGGCTTCCGAATTGTTGGCGTTGACGTTGAGCGCGGCGTTGAAATCCTCGATCGCCGCCTCATACTTCCCGGTCGCCATCAAACTCTGACCACGGGCCTGGTACGGTTCGCCCGCGAATGGGTCGCGATCGATCGCATTGTTGAAGTCGGTGATCGCTTGGGCGTTGTCGCCCTGCCGCTGATAGATGAGGCCTCGCGCATGATAGGCCTGCGCCCCCTCCGGGTTCAGCCGGATCGCCTGGTTAAGGTCGTTGAGAGCGCCCGCGTAATCGCCATGCGAGCGCTCGAGATTGCCGCGCCCGAGATAAGCGGCCGCGTCGTTCGGATTGACGGCGATCGCTTGATTGAAGTCCTGCACCGCCAGATCGTCCTTCTTGGTCTGACGATACGCCAATGCCCGATTGGTGTAGGCGCCGGAGAAATGCGGATCGAGCTCAATCGTATGGCTGAAATCCTCGATGGCGTTCGAATACTTGCCAAGCTTGGCATAGACGACGCCACGCGTGTTGTACGCGGCAGCGTCACTTGGATTGCGCTGAATAACCTCGCTCAGCGAGGCGATATTCCCTGCGTTGGAGGCCTGAGCCCCCGGTTCGGCGTCAACCTCCGCCACATGGGTGTTGAAGCCGCCGAGCGTCTCGCTGCACGCCCCAAGCATGAGCGCGATCGCCGCCAATCCGGCCCACGCCCAAATGTCTCGAGAGGTCATCGTGCGCCAAACCCCGGGCCGGGCCCGAAGGCTTGCGCGGAACACACGCCCTGATCAATGCGATGCGACGCCAAAATCCAAAACCCCGCCAAACCGGTCGCCGCAGGACCGCCGGGTGCTAAAAGCTGACGTCTTGCGCGGCAACGCCTCCGTCGCCCATCGAGCCGGCGCCGATCACCCGGCCGACCGCGGCGCCCCAGGGACCGGCTTCGGCTTCATCGGCAGCAGGCCTTCGCGCTGCAGCTTCTTGCGAGCGAGCTTGCGCGCGCGCCGAACCGCCTCAGCCTTCTCGCGCGCCCTCTTCTCAGAGGGTTTCTCGTAATGTCCGCGAAGCTTCATTTCGCGAAATATCCCCTCGCGCTGCATCTTCTTCTTGAGCGCCTTGAGGGCTTGATCAACATTGTTGTCGCGAACGAGTACCTGCACGGACTATCCTGTGTTTGAGGCTGAGCCTCGAAAGATCGAAAACTGACGCGCGCAATCGCTGACACCGAGTCGCGCAAGTTGCGGGGCCTTTAGCAGACAGGCTATTTCTTGTCCAGAGCGCGCTTGCGTCGTCCGCGGTGAACGACACGGGTTCCGTTGTTGCATCCATCATGGCATAGAACAACCAAGTCAGGATCCTTGAAATGAACAGATTCGATCGGCGTCCGGTCGACGCAGGCGAAGCGAAAGTTGAATTTCTTGATGGCGACTTCCGCATTCTCCGTCCGGGCGCCTATGTGCGCTGCGCCGTGACGGGTGAGGCGATCCCTCTCGATGAACTACGCTATTGGAGCGTGGATCGCCAGGAGGCTTACGCCAGTCCGGCCGCGTCGATGAAGCGAGAATGTGAGAGCCCGTAGAGCCGGCCGCGTCTGGATCGGCGCCATGCCATAGTCTCGTGATTCGGGCCTCGACAACCGGCGCGCGAGTTCGCCGGAAGTAAATAGAAATAAAAGCGCCTAAACGTTAATAAGCGCTAGTAAAATAACTAGCATTTATTAGCATTTATTTTTTCGAATCGGGACTTTTCAACGGGTTACAGCGGAAAAAAATAAAAAAATCTCCGTGCCGCTTCGGCTTGCATCCGAGGTTGCAGACCAAACGTATCAAACAGCCTGTCGGCCTTCTCCTTCCACACCGACAAACAGCCTGTCGGCCTTCTCCTTCCACACCGAATAGAGCCCAGCGCGGATCGATTCGGCCAGCACCAACATTAGTACCATGTGTTTCTATTTTTTGCAACATCAGATCGTATGCCTGCGGTGCGGCGGCGACGGGGTTGGCTCTCCGTCATCGGATCGGCGGGGCGTATTGAATGCCGCCTTCGTTCCACAATTGGTTGAGGCCCCGCGGAATGGCGAGCGGGGTTCTCGCGCCGAGGTTGCGCTCAAAGACCTCGCCGTAATTGCCGACGTATCGGATGATGTTGGCCGCCCAGGCGTTCGACAGGCCAATCTCCTCGCCGAAGTCCCCGGTTGTCCCCGACCAGCCGCTTGACCTCCGGCTTCTGCGACCGCAGCGCCTGGTCGATGGTCTGGGAGCTCACTCCGAGTTCCTCGGCGTTAAGCATAGCGAAAAAGACCCACCTCACGAGACTGATCCATTGCAGGTCATCGTTGCGCACGACCGGGCCAAGGGGCTCCTTGGAGATCACGTCCGGCAGAATCACCTGGTCCCTCGGCTTGGCGAGGCGGAGGCGCAGCGCGTAGAGCTGGGAGAGATCGCTGGTCAGGACCGAGCAAAGACCGGCGTCGTAATCTCTGATCAACTCGTCGATCGAGGAGGCGATGACCTCCTGGAGAGCCATGTTGTAGCTGCTGAAGAAGTCGGCGAGATTGTCGATCGTCGTGGTGCCGCTCTCCACGCACACCTTAGCGCCGTCGAGCTGAAGGGCCGAATTGATGCGCAGCGCGCGCGGGACCATGAATCCCTGTCCGTCGTAGTAGGTGGCGCCGACGAAAGTCAGGCCGAACTCGGTTTCCCGACCCATCGTCCAGGTGGAATTGCGCGCAAGAACGTCGATTTTGCCGTCCCGGAGCGCCTGAAAGCGCGCATCCGCGGATAGCGGCACGAGCTTGACCTTCTTCGGATCGCCAAACACGGCCGCCGCGATCGCGCGGCAGAAATCGACGTCAAAACCGGTCCATACCCCGCGCTCATCGACGTTGGAGAACCCGGGCAGCCCTTCATTGACCCCGCAGACCAACGATCCGCGCGCCTTGACCGCCGCCAAGGTCGGCGACGAGGCGGCGGCCTGGGCGAAGCCAGCCGTCGCCAAGACGCAGGCTGCGATGGCCCATCGCAGCATCGCCCGTCCCAGTCCATCAAGTCGGCGCGGTCGATCCATTCGGACGCTCACCATTGGCGCTCTTGAGAGACATTAGCTGGCAAAGCGGCTGGAGAAAACCGCCGGCCCGCGGCAGCCGAAACGGAGCGCCATTCAAACCCGCCCGTGGCGGCGCGGCTTCCGCGCCTCAACGGCGGTTCAACGTCTCGTGCGAACGGCTATTCCGCGCCAGCGGCGTCGAGAACAGTAAGCGGAAGTCCAAAGGCGGGAAAGAGGCGCGGGCCGAGAGGTCCGACAAACACGGTCAGCGCCGAAATCGAGTCCTGGTCGAGTTCGAGGACCTGAAGGGCGTGAGCGGCCCATTGCTGGTCCGCGCTCGTGCGAGCATAGATGGCGAATGCGGGTTGCCCATTGGCCGCCGTCGGCGTCAAGCGAAGGCCGCCTACGGTGTTCCAGGCCAGTGCGAAGAACTCGCGGATCGCATGGCGTCCCGCATACCATTGTCGCCACGGCGGCATGGTCAAGGTCGCATCTTCCTTGAGGAGGGCCACGAAGCCGTCGAGATCGTGGTCTTCCCATGCGCGCAAATAGCGACCGAGCAGCTTCTGCTGCGCGGGATCAGGCTGGGGCGGCGCCGTCGGTCGCCCGTTCGGATAGCATTTGGCGAGCGTCTCGCGCGTCGAGCGCTAGAACTTTGGCGCCGGGGACCTCCTGAGCCAATTGCCGAAGGGGAGCCTCCTGTCTCGCCGCCGCGAGAACATGCGCGCCATTGCGCCCAGCGGCTTCGACAATTCGCCGCCCTACCCCTCGGCTGCCGCCGATGACAACCATGGTCTTGCCGGTCAATGTGGACATCTCGCCCTCTTCGCTTTCGTTCGCTGCGCCCGTTGCGCTGATCTTGTAAGACCGGCGCGGCGGCTCGAACTCATCGGCGGCAGAAGAATTTCTTGGCTGTCCGTGGCGCGCGGCGACCCAATCGAGAGCGATCATGCGGTTTTTTGCCTGCAATATACGTGGCCACACAATTCCGCTTGCGTTGCTCCCAATAATGGTTCATATGTGAACTTTATCGCGGCTGCATGGAGCCGCGTTCGCCGCTGTGCGGCTCCTGCGCGACAATCGGGGTACCTGGGATGCCGACTTATAAGGCGCCGGTGAGCGACACGGTCTTTCTCTTAAGCGACGTTTTCGACTACGGAAAGTATGCGAACAGCCCCGGCTTTTCCGAGGCGCCGATCGACGTAGTGGAGGCTGTTCTCAGCGAGGGCGCGAAATTCGTCGAAGAGGTCATCCAGCCGCTCAATCGCGTTGGCGACATCGAAGGCTGCAAGCGCAACGATGACGGCAGCGTAACCACCCCGAAGGGTTTCAAGCAGGCCTACAAAAGCCTGGTCGAGGGAGGCTGGGTCGGGCTCGCCGGCGATCCCGCATACGGCGGCCAAGGCCTCCCGATGTTCGTGGGCGCGCTGTTCACCGAATACGAGTGCTCCGCCAATCTCGCCTTCTCGATGTATCCGGGTCTCACCCGCGGCGCCGTCGCGGCGCTGATGGCGCACGGCAATGAGGACTTGAAAGCGCGTTACCTGCCCAAGCTGACGGTCGGCGAGTGGGCCGGCACGATGAACCTGACCGAACCGCATTGCGGCACCGATCTCGGACTCATCAAGACGAAGGCCGTCCCGCAAGCGGACGGCTCCTACGCCATCACGGGTCAGAAGATTTTCATCTCGGCTGGCGAGCATGATCTGACCGACAACATCGTCCATCTCGTCCTCGCGCGCATCGAGGGAGCGCCGGCGGGCACGAAAGGCATCTCGCTCTTCCTCGTGCCGAAGTTTCTGCCGAGCGCCGATGGCGGCGTCGGCGAACGCAACGGCGTCATGTGCGGTTCGATCGAGCACAAGATGGGCATTCACGGCAATTCGACCGCGGTCCTCAATTACGACGGCGCCAAGGGCTGGCTTATTGGCGAGGAGCATCGCGGCCTGCCCGCGATGTTCGTGATGATGAACGGCGCGAGGCTCGGCGTCGCCGTCCAGGGTCTCGGCATTTCCGAGGTCGCCTATCAGAACGCCGCAGCCTACGCCAAAGAGCGCCGTCAGGGCCGCTCTCTGAAGGGCGCGGCTGAGCCAGACAAAGGCGCCGACCTTCTATTGGTCCACCCGGACGTGCGGCGCATGCTGCTTGAAATTCGCGCTTTCAATGAAGCCGCGCGCGCGCTTCTCGTCTGGACCGCGCTTGCCGAGGACGAGGCGCGCCACGCCCCGGAAGCGAAGACGAGACAGATCGCCGACGATCGGCTCGGCCTGATCACGCCGGTGCTCAAAGGCGTGTTCACCGATTATGGATTCATGAACGCGGTCAAGGCGCAGCAGGTGCTGGGCGGCCACGGCTATATCGCCGAATGGGGCATGGAGCAGTTCGTGCGCGACGCGCGCATCGCGATGATCTACGAAGGCGCGAACGGCGTGCAGGCGCTCGATCTCGTCGGGCGCAAGCTGCCAAAGGACGGCGGGCGCGCCGTGATGGCGTTCTTTGGCGAAATCAGCGGCTTCCTCGCCGCCAACAAGGACGACGCGGCGCTCGCGCCCTATCTCGGCGGCCTCAAGTCCTCGCTCGGCCATCTGCAGCAGGCGACGATGTGGCTCCGGCGAACGGCCTCAAGAACCCCGAAATGCAGGGGCCGGCTCCTATGATTATATGCACCTCATGGGCCTGACTGCTCTCGGCTACATGTGGGCGCGGATCGTCAAGGCGGTGCTGGCTCGACAGGCGAGGGCTGAGAGCACGCCCGAACTTGGACGCGAAATTGACCCTCGCCAAGTTCTTCAACGAGCGTATGCTGCCGGAAACCTCGGCGCATCTGGCGCGGCTCAGCGCCGGCTCCGCGACGCTGATGGCGCTTCCGGCGGAGGCGTTCTGAAAGCGGAAGAAAAGGAATCGGGAGGTCCTATGGGCTCAGCCGAGGCGACGACACGGCTGACAGGCGGCTGCCAGTGCGGCGCGGTGCGCTATGAGCTGACCGGGCGTCCCCGGGGCGGCAGCATCTGCCATTGTCGGATGTGCCAGAAGGCTGGCGGCGCTCCGTTCATGGCTTTCACCGGGACCGTGCGCCAAGAACGCTTCGTGTTCACTCGCGGCGCGCCGGCGACCTACCGCAGCTCAGAGATTGCCGAGCGGGGCTTCTGCGCCGTCTGCGGCACGCCGCTCACCTATCGCCTGATCGGCCGCGACCGCGTCTCGGTGACGATCGGCAGTCTCGACCGGCCGGCCGAAGTTGCCCCGACGCAGCAAATCGGCGTCGAATCCGCGCTGCCCTGGTTCCCCGACCTCATGGGCCTTCCGGCGGCGCGAACCGAGGATTGGTTGAGGACGGTCGGCGTAACGGACGCTGGAAGCCGCCAGCATCCGGACGCGGGCTAAAACACGGCTCTCCCGTCGGAGAGACCAAGAAACGACTAAAAGCCGCGGCCAAGCCGCAGGGAGACATTCAATGACGGACGCGTTCATTTACGATCACGTGCGAACGCCGCGCGGGCGTGGCAAGCCGGACGGCTCTCTGCATACCGCCTCCACGCTCCATCTGGCGGCCACGGCCCTGAAGGCGATCAAGGATCGCAACCACCTCGACGCGGCGCAAGTCGACGACGTGGTGATGGGCTGCGTCGATCCGGTCGGAGAGGCGGGCGGCGACATCGCCCGCATGGGCGCGCTCGCCGCGGGCTTCGGCGACACGGTGCCGGGGGTGCAGATCAACCGCTTCTGCGCGTCGGGCCTCGACTCGGTTAATTTCGCCGCGGCGCAGGTGATGAGCGGACAGCACGAGCTCACGATCGGCGGCGGCGTCGAATCGATGAGCCGCGTCGGCATCGGCGCATCGGGAGGCGCATGGCCGGCCGATCCGTCGCTGGCGATTCCGGCCTACTTCTTGCCGCAAGGCGTGTCGGCCGACCTGATCGCGACAAAGTATGGCTTCTCGCGCGACGATGTCGACGCTTACGCGGTCGAGTTGCAGAAGCGCGCCGCGGCGGCCTGGAAAGAAAACCGGTTCAAGAACTCGATCGCCCCGGTCCTCGACGTCAACGGCTTGCCCATGCTGGAGCGCGACGAGCACATGCGGCCGAGCACGGACATGCAGTCGCTCGCCTCGCTCAAGCCTTCGTTCGTCATTCCCGGCGAGCAAGGCGGCTTCGACGCGGTGGCGGTTCAGGCGCATCCGGATATCGAGCGCATCATCCATGTCCATCACGCCGGCAATTCATCGGGCATCGTCGACGGCGCCGCCGCCGTGCTCCTGGGCTCGCGCGAGGCGGGCGAAAAGGCAGGCCTCAAGCCCCGGGCTCGCGTGCGCGCCTTCGCTAACATCGGCTCGGAGCCCGCGATCATGCTGACCGGCCCGATCGACGTGACCAAAAAAGTGCTCGCCCGTTCGCGCATGTCGATTGATGACATCGATCTGTTCGAGATCAACGAGGCTTTCGCCTCGGTCGTGCTGCGCTTTCGCCAGGCGTTCGACCTCGACGAGAACAGGGTCAACGTCAACGGCGGCGCGATCGCGATGGGCCATCCGCTTGGCGCGACTGGAGCCATGATCCTCGGTACCGCGCTCGACGAGCTCGAGCGCACCGGCAAGAGCACGGCGCTCATCACGCTCTGCATCGGCGGCGGCATGGGCACCGCTACGATCATCGAGCGTATTTGAGCGCGAGACGGAGATTTTCAGATGAACCTGACCAACTTTCGTTTCGAAACCGACGCGGACGGAATCGCGCTCGTCACTTGGGACATGCCCGGCCGGTCGATGAACGTGATCAACGCCGAGGTCATCCGCGAGCTTGGCCAGATCGTCGACAAGATCGCAAGCGACGAAGCGATCAAGGGCGCCGTTTTCACCTCCGGCAAGGAGGGCTTCGCCGCAGGCGCGGACCTGACGATGCTCGAAACCGCGGGCAAGGAATACGCGCGCCGCGCCAAGGCCGAAGGCAAGGAAGCCGCGATGCGCGCCTTCGTCGACGGAACGAAGCAACTCTCGCTCGTCTACCGGCGGCTCGAGACCTGCGGCAAGCCAATCGCCGCGGCAATCAACGGGGTGTGCATGGGCGGCGGCTTCGAACTGGCGCTGGCCTGCCATTACCGCATTGTCGCGGACAGCGACAAAGCGCGCGTCGGACTGCCGGAGATCAAGGTCGGCCTCTTCCCCGGCGCCGGCGGTACACAGCGCGTGGCGCGGCTCATGCCGACGCCGGACGCTTTACAGATGCTGCTCAAGGGAGATCAGATTCGCCCGGCCGCAGCGAAGAAGATGGGCCTCGTGCACGAGGTCGCGCCCTCAGGCGAGATCGTCGCGCTCGCCAAGGCCTGGGTGAAGGCCAACCCGAACGTTGACGCGCCCTGGGACGATCCGAAGTTCAAGCTTCCTTCCGGCAAGGTCTATTCGGCCCAGGGCATGATGATCTGGCCGCCGGCCAACGCCATCTATCGCCGCGAGACATACGACAATTATCCCGCAGCCAAGGCCGTCCTGCAGAGCGTGTTCGAGGGCCTGCAACTGCCTTTTGATCTCGCGCTTGCGGTCGAGGCCAAGTATTTCGCCAACATCCTCCTTTCCAAGGAGGCTGCGGCGATGATCCGTTCGCTGTTCCTGTCGATGGGCGAACTGAACAAGGGCGCGCGCCGGCCAGCCAATGTTCCGCCGACGAACTTGCGCAAAGTCGGGGTGCTTGGCGCTGGGCTGATGGGCGGCGGCATCGCTTATGTCTCGGCCTTGGCCGGGCTCGATGTCGTGCTCGTCGATCGCGATCAGGAAGCGGCCGACAAGGGCAAGGCCTATTCGGACAAGCTCATCAGCTCCCAGATCGCCAAGGGTCGCGCCAAGAGCGCGGACAAGGAGGCGCTGCTTAAGCGCATCACCCCGACCGCGGACTATGCCGAGCTCAAGGGCTGCGATCTCATCGTCGAGGCGGTGTTCGAGGACCGCGCGGTGAAGGAAGAGGCGACGAGACAAGCGCAAGCCGTCGTCGGCCCCGACGTCGTCTTCGCCAGCAACACTTCGACCTTGCCGATCAGTTCGCTCGCCGGGACATCCTTGAACCCTGAGCTCTTCATCGGGGTGCATTTCTTCTCACCGGTGGAGAAGATGATGCTGACCGAGATCATCATGGGCGAGAAGACCGGCGCCACGGCGCTGGCGACCGCGATGGATTTCGTCCGCGCGATCAAGAAGACGCCGATCGTGGTCAACGACTGCCGCGGTTTCTATGTCAACCGCTGCGTTGGCAATTACATGGTCGAAGCCCACGCCATGGTGATGGAAGGCGTGCCGCCGGCCATGATCGAAAATGCCGCCAAGATGGCCGGCATGCCGGTCGGGCCGCTCGCGCTCAACGACGAAGTCGGCATCGATCTGAGCCTTCGAATCCTTCAGGCGGCCAAGGCGGACCTCGGCGCAAACGCCATCAATCCTGCCCAAGAGAAGCTCATCGAGGCCATGGCGGTTAAGGAAGGCCGCTTTGGCCGCAAGAACGGCAAGGGGTTCTACGACTATCCGGCCAATGGGCCGAAGAGCCTGTGGCCCGGGCTTGCCAAGATCGTCGGCAAGCGGCTCGACCCCGACAGCGTGAGCGTCAAGGACCTCAAGGACCGCTTCCTGTTCACTGTGGCGCTCGAAGCGGCCCGCTGCATGGAAGAGGGCATCGTCACCGATCCGCGCGAGGCCGACGTCGGCTCGATCCTCGGGTTCGGCTTTGCGCCCTACTCCGGCGGCGCCCTGTCGTTCATCGACGGCATGGGGCTCAAAGCCTTCGTCTCGCGGGCCAAAGAGCTGGCGGCGAAATACGGCCCGCAATTCGAACCTAGTGAGAAGCTGGCGCAGATGGCCGAGCACGGCGAGACGTTCTATCGCGCTCAGGGCGATAGGCAGAAGGCGGCTTAAGGCGCAACCGCCCCTGATGGAGCGCGGCGTCGGCTCGAAGCCGCCGAGGTCCATCAGCACTCAACAATCTTGCTGCTAACAAGTTGATTTGGCACGATTTTTGCGGAACCGTTGATTGTCAAAGCGCGTTGGAAGTGACACCATCGCACTCTGGGAATCAGGAGAGCCCGCATGGCCACTGCCGATTTTCGCCGTCAGCTCGAGGGGTTTGGACTGACGACAGCCAACATCCTTTATCGCATGCCCGATCACCCCGATATCCTGCAGAACTTCATCTGGCAGCAGCACGATCTGCATCCGCACTTCCCCGAGCTTAAGAAGTTCCTCGACTTCTGGACTCGCGAGCTGGACGGGCTGCTTCATTCGGTGACAGTGGCGCACTCGCGCCTCATCAAGCCGGCGGAATTCAAGGCGGTCGGCGCGGAATTTCGGCTGAACTGAGGGGCCCGCATTCGGATCCTTCGCGCCGTTAAGGCGGGACTGCGACCGTCGCCGGATACGGGGTTTGTGCTGGTCTTGATCACCAATCTGTCGTGATCGCACCGCGAATCCAACTGGCTTTGCTGGCGCCTGACTCGTCGCCGCTCAATGGAAGCGGTGCGGCTTTGGTCCGCCAGCAAGCCCTGACGCGCGAGCCTTCGCCTGACCCGCCGCTATCCAAGAAGGCGCGCGATGTCATAATTCCACCTCGGCTTGAGAGCCGAAAAAAGGTTGGGAGCCGGAGACTGCGCCGCGATACAGAGGGCGGATAGAGGACCCCGCCAATGACCGCCAAAGCGCCCAACATTCTCATCGTCATGGCCGATCAAATGGCGCCGGCGTTTCTGCCGGTCTACGGCCATCCGCTCGTCCGCGCGCCGAATATGCTCTCGCTCGCGCGAGACGGCGTCGTGTTCGACAGCGCCTATTGTGCGAGCCCTTTGTGCGCGCCGTCGCGCGCCTCGTTCATGTCGGGCCTCTTGCCGTCGCGCACGCGCGTCTACGACAACGCTGCCGAATTCGCAGCCGACATTCCAACCTTCGCGCATGGCTTACGCGCGCGGGGCTATCGCACCCTTCTCTCCGGCAAGATGCATTTCTGCGGACCCGATCAGCTGCATGGATTCGAGCAAAGGCTCACGACCGACATCTATCCCGCCGACTTCAACTGGACGCCGGACTGGGACCGGCCCGAGCATCGCCCGAGCTGGTATCACAACATGAGCTCGGTGCGCGACGCGGGTTCATGCGTGCGCTCGAACCAGCTCGACTTCGACGACGAGACGGCCTTCATGGCCGAGCGTGCGATCTTCGATCTCGCCCGATCGAGGGATCCGCGGCCTTTCCTGGTCGTGGCCTCGTTCTCGCATCCGCACGACCCGTTCGCCGTCCCTCAGCGTTACTGGGAACTCCACCGCGACGAGGACATCGACATGCCGGCGCCGGGGCTCGCGCTCGATCCGCATTCGCGCCGTCTGCGTGCCGTTTGCGCGATGGATTCCGAGCCGGTGACGGAAGCGCAAGTGCGCGCCGCGCGTCACGCGTACTACGGCGCCATCGCCTATATCGACGACCAGCTCGGCCGGCTCATGCAGGCTTTGCGCTCGGCCGCATTGGCCGACGACACAATCGTCATCCTCACCAGCGATCACGGCGAGATGCTGGGCGAGCGCGGCCTCTGGTACAAGATGAGCTTCTTCGAGGGCGCGTGCCGCGTCCCGCTCGTGATCGCCAGTCCGGGCCGCTTCGAGCCGCGCCGCGTCTCGGCGAGCGTTTCGCTCGTCGATCTCATGCCGACGCTGATCGAACTTGCGGGCGGGAACATGCAATCGCTCGGCATCGGCGTCGACGGACAGAGCCTGACGTCGCATCTCCGCGGCGCGAGCGGACATGACGAGGCGATCGGCGAATATCTGGCCGAAGGGGCGATCGCGCCGATGGTGATGATCCGCCGCGGCCGATACAAATTCATTCACTCGCCTGCCGATCCCGACCAGCTGTTCAATCTTGAGGATGATCCCGGCGAGCGCTTGAACCTCGTGGACAACCCAAGCTGCGCTGCGCTCGTCGCCGACTTTCGCGCCGAAGTCGGCAAGCGTTGGGACGTCGCCGAATTGGACGTGCGCGTGCGTTTGAGCCAGCGCCGGCGCCGCTTCGTCGACGCCGCGCTGAGCAAGGGCAAGATCCACGCCTGGGATTTCCAACCGTTCCGCAAGGCGTCGAAGGAATACATCCGCAACACCATGGACCTCGACGATCTCGAGGCGATGGCAAGATTTCCGCCGGTCGCGCGCCGGTAACTCTAATCTCAAGCGGCATAATCTCCAACTCCCCACCGGCCAGAAATCGCGCTAGCCTCTCGGCCCGAGAGGGCCTTTGATGGCGGCCGGGACGAGGAAGCCGATCGATCTTGCTGAGCGCGCCGCCGGCCGACGCGGCAAGCGTTCGGCCACGGCGGCTCTGGAGGGCGGCTGGCGGCGGGAGACTTTTTGTCTGCCGCGCGACGAAGCGCGCGCCAAGGCCCGCGAATGGTTCGAGCGCTTCCCCAAGGCCGCCTACATGACGGAGATCGAATCCTGGCGCGAGTTGGCAGGCGATCGGATCGAGTTCGTCATGCGCCGGTTGCCGTCGGCCGATTGATGCTGATTTCGCAATCTGTTCGCGTCGCATCATCCTGAGACGAAGTTTGGCCCGTCTCGCCACCGGTGAAACTATTCGCGTGATGCAGACTTCACCGCGCTGACCGTTCTCCGGGTGGGAGAGGCTGTGGATTGAGCGCGGCCAGCAGCGTTTTATCGACGATGCTGATCCGCGCCCGCTGCGAACCGCAAAGAACACTGTCTGTCCGAGCGCCACCTTCAGCCGCTTCGGATGAGCCTTCGGAGCATCGATCATGACTATAGAGGCTTCGCTCAACCTCTTCATGTAGTCCGTCGGTGCTCGTCGGTGCGATTTCTGGCGGCGCGGTCACCGTGATGAAGCCGCCGATCTTCGGGTCGGCGGCGTCAGAGCCAAGCGATCTCTCCGGTCACGCCGAAGGCATGCGAATACATGCTATTGGCCGGCATTTCGGCGCTGTCGAAATGAGCGTGCCCAGACCCGCCCTGCACCGCGAACCGGGCGTCGCGGCCGAGGCGGTCGACCACAGAATCACATCGTTGTTCTTGATATGCAAGTTGGCCGGTTCCACGCTGAAGGCGCCGTTCGCCAGGCGACAGTGACGTAGTGCGTCTGCGACGCCGCGCCTTTCTCCGCCTCCACGACAATCTCGAATCCGGTATGGTGACCGGGCGGGGCGATACCGCCCGGCGCGCCCACGGCATAGACATAGCGGCCGGAATGGGTGAAGCGATGGGCGAAAGTGTCGCCGAGGCGGAGATAGCGGCTATCGAGACTGTTCATGGCGCACTCTCAGCGGCGATGCTAGCGGTGACGACGAGCTCGGCCTTGTCGGTCTGCTGGACGACGCAGTCGAGCGCGGTGATATCGATCGAGACCGCCGGATCTGTGGCCGGCGACTGGGAGCCCTGTTGAACCGCCGGCTCCTTATAGATCGTGAACGTCAGTCCGGAGAGGATCGCGGTCAGGAGCGGCCCGAGCAAGCCGGTGATTTCGGCAACGCGATCGCAGCCAACACGCCGGCGATCAGCCCCCGAGCAGCGGTCCGATGAACGGAATAAAGGAAACAGCCGCGCCGATCGCGACGCCGAGCGCAGCGAGGATTGCCGCCGCCGCCACGCTAAGATTTAGGGCCGGCACGGAAAGAATTTTGACGTCAATGATCCAGTCGCCGCCGGAGAGGTGCGGCAACACCTCGAAATCCGCCGAGAATGTCACGAGTCGAGTAGTTGAACGGAATCGTGATGGTCGGAAAGGTGATACAAATGGTCGGCGTGCAGACCTTGCCGACGCAGGGGATATCCACACAGACCTGCGGAAGGCAGAAATTCAGGAAGCTGAGGTCGAGCCGAATGAGAGCGTGAGGCTGTAATTGAGCGAGATATTGGCGAGACCAATTGTTTTTGGCGGCGTCAGAGTTACCGTGCCGCCCGAGAGCGACGCGCTCGCGCCGGCGCTGGCGTTAAACGGGCCAAGACTACCCGTGGTGGGACCCGCACTGCGCTGCCCAGTAAAGTTTCGGCGTCGTGCAGCACCGGGTAACTGCAGTCTGATCGGCGGCGAGGGTGACATCCGACATGGGCAAATCTCCCTTAAGTGATGTCTCCGAAGACCTCGATCTGGTCGGCAGCCGCACCGGACCCTGCTGCAACGTGAGTGAGACGCCGTCGAGAGTGAAGACGTTGAATGGCACCGTCACCTGGCCGAGCGCCCAGCGCAGGATTGCTGTGAGAATGCATTCCAAAATCTGCTCGATCGCGGCGTCCTTGATGCCAGTGACCTTGACCGTGACGAGGGTGATCCCGATGGATCCGGAGCCTGGAGTGGAATGACGACCAAGGGCGCACACAGTGCGGCGAGCTTCAGCGCGAACACGATTTCATGAGCGCCCCTGTCTCGTCGACGGCCCTTTTCCTGGCCGCAGAGGAAGCGCACCTGCACATCGGTATAGAGCGTGAACTGGTCGACGCCCGGCGGGAGCGCCTCGGTGGATTGTCCTTTGGCGCGATATCCACCGTCGGGATGCTGAAGCGCTAAACACATTCAGCCCCGACAAGAAGCTCGGCAGGCTGCTGGTGTCGAGCAGCGTACTAAGTTTTGGTTGGTGGCGTAGAAGGGCGTGCCGTAGGCCAGCAAGTGCGGGCGGGCTGTGAAGACACATCGAAAAGTGATCGATCCCGTTTGACTGATGCCGCCGAATAAATGATGGGCGCCTGTAACTCGCTGCCCCCCTACAATAATGACAATTTAAAAAACAAGAAGAAGCAAAAACAAAAGTTACGCGTATTGGTAGGAGATGAAGCGCGGCAAGACAAGCCTAAAATTGTTATGTGGCGCGGGCTTTCTCCGCCTGCTCGAAGTCGGAGCCGTCAGAGGGCGGGGAAGAAGAGAAGTAGGCGCCGTTGTCGCTGAACGTCCATCCCCATATAAGGGCGAAGCTGCCGCGGCTGGGCCGAGAGGGCCCGCACGGCAGCGCTTAAGATTCGGGGGTTGGAGTTGTCTGCGTCCAGAATTGAGCGCCTCGTCATAATTGGCGCCGGGCCGGCCGCTTATACGGCCGCGATTTACGCCGCGCGCGCTCTCCTGAAGCCGCTGGTCCTGGCCGGCTTCGAGCAAGGCGGCCAACTGATGACCACGACCGACGTGGAGAACTATCCAGGATTCGCCGAGCCGATCCAGGGCCCGTGGCTGATGGAGCAGATGCGGGCGCAGGCGGAAAACGTCGGCGCGCGCATCGAGGGCGAGTACGTGGTCGGCCTCGAGCTCGGACAGCGGCCGTTCATTGTCCGCTGCGACAGCGGGCGCACGATCGCGGCCGAGGCAATCATTCTCGCAACCGGAGCGAAGGCCAAATGGCTTGGCCTCGAGAGCGAACATTCGTTCAAAGGCTTTGGCGTCTCGGCCTGCGCGACCTGCGACGGATTCTTCTTCCGCGGCAAGAGGGTGGCCGTCATCGGCGGCGGCAATACCGCTGTCGAGGAGGCGCTGCATCTCTCCAACATCGCCGCTCATGTCACCGTGATCCATCGCCGCAACTCGTTCCGGGCGGAGAAAATCCTGCGCGAGCGGCTCGCGTCCCGCCACAACGTCTCGATCCGCTGGAACACTGTCGTCGAGTCCGTTCTGGGGGAAGCGCCGCCGAGCGGCGTGACCGCCATCAGGCTGGAGAACGTAGTGACCGGCGCGCTTGACGATCTCACGGTCGACGGCGTGTTCGTCGCCATCGGGCATGAGCCGGCGACGGATCTCGTACGCGGCCAGCTGGCGCTCAAGACCAACGGCTACGTCCAGACGGCGCCCGGCTCGACGGCGACCAGCATCGAGGGCGTGTTCGCCGCAGGCGACGTGGCGGACGACGTGTTCCGTCAGGCGGTTACGGCCGCCGGTCTCGGCTGCATGGCTGCGCTCGAGGCCGAGCGCTGGCTGGCCGCCCAGGAGCCGAACCGAGCGGCGGCCGAATAAGGAACGCCGACGCCGGCGCTAGGGAATAAACGCGCAATATTGCAAAGGCTCCGCGGGGCCGAGGAAACGTTCATGGATTGGGATAAGCTGCGCGTCTTTCAGGCGGCCGCGGATGCTGGGTCGTTTACGCATGCGGGCGAGACGCTGGGCCTCAGCCAGTCGGCGGTCAGCCGGCAGGTCGGAGCGCTGGAGGCCGACCTCGGCGCGCCATTGTTTCATCGCCACGCTCGCGGCCTCATTCTGACCGAGCAGGGCGAAATGCTGCTCGGCGCCGTGCGCGACGTGGTCCTCAAGCTCGACGCCGTGCGCTCGCCGGCTCATCGACAGCCGCGAGAAGCCGCATGGCGAATTGCGGGTCACGACGACGCTCGGCCTCGGCGCGAATTGGCTGGCGCCGCGACTCGGCGAATTCGTCGATCTCTATCCTGAGATCAAGCTGCAACTGTTGTTGTCGGACGACGACCTCGACCTCGGGATGCGCGAAGCCGACGTCGCGCTGAGATTGCGGGAGCCGAGCCAGCCGGACCTCATTCGGCGGCGCCTGTTCACCGTGCATTTCCATGCCTACGCTTCGGCGGACTATCTGAGAAAGCACCCCCAGCCGCGCAAGGTGGAGGATCTCGACCAGCATCATCTGGTCGCTTTCGGCGCGCCGACCGCCACCCACCTGCTTTACGATCTTAACTCGCTTCTGAGCGTTGGGCGCGACCCGAAGAACCCCCGCATGCCGCAGATCACGGTCAACAATCTCGCGGCGATGACGCATGCCGTGGAACACGAAGTCGGCATCGCCGTGTTGCCGGACTATTGCGTACAGCCAGAGTCGGGGCTCGTGCGCCTGTTGCCGCAGGCGGACATGCCGGAGATGGACTGCTTCCTGGTCTACACCGAGGAGCTCAAGAATGTCGCGCGAGTTCAGGCCTTTCGCGACTTTCTCATCACCACGGCGCAGCGCTGGCGCTACTGATGGAACCGTCGCTCGCCGTCAGCCGCTCGACCCGTCCTTTAGGGCAACTTGCTGTCGGATAGAGGTGGCCGAAAGGGACGGCTCGGACGACAAATTATTGCAGAAAATCAGAAATGCGGTTAAGCTCGCCCCATGAACAATCCTGCGCTTCCGTATGCAAAGACCACGGGTTCCCGTTCCGGCGCTCTCAACGCGACGGAAAAGGGGCGCGAAGAATTCTTCCGCGAAAATCTCCCCGTAACTCATTGAAAAGTATCGATTTAGACGAGAGAATCCAAGGAAATCCAAGAGAAACCAAACCTCCTGGCGCGGGATTTCGCAGCGAAACGGCCGCGAACCAAGAAAACCCAAACGGATCGACCGGGCCAATGTCGCGGCCTGCTGCCGAGAAGGCCAAACCGAACTCCGGCCAAATGCAAAGCGCCCTAGACGTCATGTTCGCGGGCTCGCGCCGGTGGCCCGCCCTTTCGTGGAGGTAGAACGAGGGTTGCTTGGGCGGACCGAGCCGAGCCTCATGCACGGAGGGCGGACCATGGAGAAGTATAGCGAAGTTTTGGTGGCTTTCGATGTCGCCAAGAAGAAGCACGCCGTGGCGATCGCGGAGGGTGGCCGGACCAGGGAAGTCCGGTTTATAGGCGATGTTGAGAACAATCCTGCGCCGATCGAGCGGACGATCAAAAGACTGGCTAACCGATACGACCGGCTGCATGTCTGCTTCGAGGCCGGGCCTACGGGATACGGGCTCTATCGCCAGGTGCAGGCGCTCGGGCATGACTGCATGGTGGTTGCTCCGGCGCTGATCCCGAAACGAGCGGGTGAACGGATCAAGACGAACCGTCGGGATGCGGTCACTCTGGCGCGTCTTCATCGGGCGGGTGAGCTCACGGGAGTGTGGGCGCCCGACCCGGCCCATGAGGCGGTCCGGGACCTTGTTCGCGCCCGTGAGGCGTCGGCTGACGATCTTCGGCGCAAGCGCCAGCAGCTTCTCTCTTTCCTGCTCAGGCACAGCCGGATTTACAGCGGCGGCGGGCACTGGACGCTGGCGCATCGGCGCTGGCTCGCCGATCAGAAGTTCGACCATGCCGCCCAGCAGATCGTCTTTCAGGAAGCCATTGACGCGATCGAAGATTCTCTGCAGCGCCTGCGCCGTCTCGAGAAGCAACTCGCCCTCATCGTGCCGGAATGGTCCATGGCCCCGGTGGTGAAAGCTTACCAGGCGATGCGCGGCGCGTCGTTTCTCGTCGCCGTGACCTTCGCCGCCGAGATCGGCGACGTGCGCCGGTTCGATACGCCAAGACAGCTGGCATCTTTCCTCGGGCTTGTTCCGGCGGAAAGCTCAACAGGCGACACAATCAGACGGAAGGGCCTCACCCTGGCAGGCAACCGGCGCGCGCGGCGGGCGCTCGTCGAGGCGGCCTGGACCTATCGTTATCCGGCAAGGGTCAGCGAGACCTTGAGAGCGCGGCTCGAAGGGCTGCCCAAGCCTGTGCGCGACATCGCCTGGAAAGCGCAGGTCCGTCTGTGCGCCCGCTATCGTCGCCTCAGCGCCACGGGCAAGAAGCCGCCCGTCGTCGTGGCCGCGATCGCCCGCGAGATGGCGGCTTTCCTGTGGGCGATCGGACGGGAGGTCGCGCCCGCGTAAGGAGCGACCTCTTTCTCCCGCTGCGCAGACCCGGGAGCGGAGCACGAAGGTGGGGAACTCCCGTCGCTAGTTATGTGGCCGGGCTTCGCGCCCGACGCCCGTCCTCTAGACCGAGGATAGCCCCGAGACGAAGACACGGAAGGCGGTAACCAACCCGCGGATAAGAGTTTGATCAACCGTCGTCTCTCGCTCCGCTCCCAGCTCTGCGCAGCTCCAGCCTATTCCTGCCGACGGCCATCTCACCGCTCGGCCGCTCGATTGCGTCCGAGCCCTTGACGGCGAACATAAGAGCTAGAACAGCCGGTCCTTCCAGGTCTTCGGCGTCTTCTCGTTGATGATCTCGAGATCGATGTGATACTTGAAGTCGCGGGTGCCGCGCTTCTTGATCGCCTCGACCATATGCGCCAAACCCGTGTCGAGATCGACCGACGTTTTATAGTTCAGCAGCTTCCTGGCCTTGTCGGACGAGCAAGAGGCGTGCTCGACTTCCTGCGGCCGCCCGGTCATGAAGATGGGATCGAGATTGAACTGAAGCTGATTGGCGATTCGCTCGGCGAGCTCGATGATCGTGATCGTCTCCTCGTCCGGACCAATATTGATGGTCTCGCCGACGACGTTGTCGCGGAACGCCATCTCCTTCAAGCAATAGAGACAGTCGTCGATGAAGGAGAAGCACCGCTTCTGCTTGCCGTTCCCATAAATGATGGGTTGGCGTCCCTGCAGCATCAGATTGATCATGATGGACGCCACGTTGCGGAACGGATCGTCCCATTTCTGTCGGGGACCGATGATGTTGTGGGGCACCGCGATCACATATTCGACGCCATGTACGGTGCATAGATTGCGCAGAATGTCCTCGGCGGCGAGCTTGCCGATTCCATAGGGATCCTGCGGCTTTGGCTTCTGGTCCTCGGTGAACGGCGGCTTGAGCGCGCCGTAGCGCGCCATGGAAGAGCAGAAGACGATTCGCTTCGCGCGATTGGCGACCGCGGCGGAGAAAATCGCGACCGAAGCCCCAACGATATTCTGCGTTACGAAGTGGGGCGAGAATACCGAGAGGCCCTCGTAGGCCGTCGCGGCGCAATGATAATAAATGTCGGAGCCTTCCGACACCTTTTGGATGTGATTGAAGTCGTTGCAGTCGAACTGGTGAAAATCAACCTTTGAGGGCACATTGTCGAGTTCCCCGCCGATCAGGTTATCGACCCCCACAACGTGATGTCCGTCGGCAATCATCGCATCAGCCAAATGGCTGCCGAGAAACCCCGCGACCCCCGTAATGAATACCTTCATCGTTGACCCTTTTCCCGTTTCAGCGCTCGCATCGATCTACGCTCAATCCGAACACGTGACTTTGCTACAGAGATCCTTCATTCTTCGTGCTGACGCCAGAAAGGATCCGCCAATGCGGGGCTTCCGACAGCTGCTCGGGCAGAGAGCGCGTACGCTTCCTAATCGGCGCGCCGCAAAAAGACTTTTGTAGCCGGTCCCTGAATGGTTCGCATAAAACCGGGCATTCCGGTTTCCCCGCTCACACCGGCCCACCACCCGCTAAGGCCAATATTGAAAGAGCGCCACGAGCGAAAACGGAGCAGAAGCTCCAAGGGCTGCAATAGCGCGACGGCGGCGAACAGCGGCCAAACCGACGGATGTCGCTTTTTGGCAAGGATCACCCGATTTCTCTCGGAAAGGTAGATACTGAACCTCGACCGCTTTGGGCGCGCCCCTCCAGAACCCGAGGTCGCGCCCGCGACATGGCGGACGACGGAATCGTGCGCATACCCCAACCGGAACTTTCCGCGACGAAGAGACCATTCGGTGTCCTCGTGATAGACGAAAAAGTCCTCATCCATCACGCCGACGGTCTCGATATAGTCCTTTGACACGAACATCGATGCGCCCGAGACAATTTCGAGGGCCGCTTCAACTTTCCTTATGTCAGGAGTCACCTCGACGGGCTGTCCATGTCCCAGCGACCGCGCTCGGCCTAGCAAGGGCCAGTATTTAAGACCGCCCCATAGCTGCACCCGCCCATTGGCCGCAAAGACAATCTTGCTTCCGACGATTCCGTACCCGCCTTCCGCCTGCCGGCGCACCAAAGCGCCGAGCGCGTCCGCCTCCGGAAACGTATCCGGATTGAGCACCCAGATGAAATCCCAGTCAGCCCTGGCGGCAGCGATGCAGAAATTGACCCCGCCGCTGTATCCGCGGTTCTCGCGGGACCTAAGGACCCTCACGACCCGCCTATCCGCGCCGAGGTGGAAACGCCGGCCTTCCGCGGCGCCCAGCCGATCGTCCGCTTCTGCGTCAACCTCGACCATCCCAGGGATTTCGGACATTTCCCGGACGTCGCGCTCGAACGCCTCGCGGCCGCCATTCTCACAAATGACGACGCTGAACTCCCGGTAGATCGAGTCATTGAGCGATCCCAGGCAGCCCACGATGTTCTTGGCTTCGTCTGTCGCGACAATCGCAATGACGACGCGGGGGAGGCTGCTCATTGCGCTCGCAACTTCCGACACTCGACACCCCCAAACAATTGCTCAATCTCGCATGGACCGGCGAAACGCTATTCGCAGTCCTGACCGGCTCTCGCGTCGGCGCTAGCACGCGCGGCTGGAGACGCCGCTCCTTGCAAAGCCTCCCTCTGCGTTTTCGGTTGAGCTGGCCGTGCCGATAGCGACCCTTGCATGCGCTATGGGCGCCGAAGACGCGCACCTTTTCTCCCAGCCTTAGCCGGAATTGGCGCACGCGATGGAAAGACTAAAAAATACCGGACGCATAAAGCAGTGTCAATCAGCAGGCGGCGGCGGCAGAAGGCGGTCTTGTTCCACTTCGAACGGGAGGCCGGCGCTATTCACTTTTCATCTCGCCGCATGAGGGCTCGATAGGCCATCGAAAAGCGGTAAGCACGAATCTGCGCCAACCCGGCAATGGCCATCAAGCGATTTCGAATCCCGCCCAGGCGTGTCGAGACAAGCGGCAGGAACGCGTGCGGCAGGACGGCGAGCAGAGCCGCGCATTGGAGCAAAAAGACGAAGACCGGTCCCCTACCCTCGCGCCTGGCGCCTTCGGAAGATTCGAGCGTTAGCCGCCGCCATTTGCGCTTCAATTCCTTCATTGTCCGGCGAGCGGGGTGGCCGACGATCGACTTTGGCGCAAACCGAATGCAATAGCCCTGCCGCCGAGCCCTTTCGCACCAGTCCTTGTCCTCCGGGACGCTGTTAATGAAGTCGCCGACCGCGTCGAACACCGAGCGCCACACGAACATCGATGCGGTGACAGTGAACTTGAGGTTCTTGACATAGCGCTCGTTGCGGAAGGCGAACACGCTCTCGAAGGCCTCGGCCGCCGTCATCCGCTGCGGATCCTTAACCAGGACATCGACACGGCCGCCGGCGATATCCGCATGACGTAGTTCGGACAGTCCTTCCTCAAGCCAGCGCTTATCCGGCCGACAGTCGCTGTCGATGAAAGCGAGCGCCTCGCCCCGAGAAACGCGCACCGCCGCATTGCGGGCGGGCCCGGCGCCACGTTCGGCCACCTCGATCACTCGGCCGCGCGATCCGACGATACGGCACACCGCGTCGAACCCCCGCGAGCTGCCGTTATCGGCGACGATGATTTCCGTCCGGTCGCCTGGGAAGCTCTGCGCTTCCAACAATTTCAAACAGGCGTCCAAATTGTCGTAATCGTCGAGGTGCGGCACAATCACCGACACGAGGCCGACGCGCCGACGGCCCGCGGGCCGCCTCGAGCGGCGCGGCTTGTTCGGTCTCACCGACCGTCATAGCCTGCCTTTAAGCCTCATTTTGCGTATTTACTCATGATTGATACAGTTTTGTCGAAATTGCTCATTTCGAGAATATCGTCCGTCTCCAGCATCGTATCGAATTCCGACTCAAGCGCGGCCACAAGGATCATATGGCCGATTGACGTCCAAGCTGGGTAGGTTTGGTAAACGAGAAGTGACGTATCGGTTCCGTCATCAAGGTCAAAGCTCTCTTTGAAGGCGCTATACACCCGATCCCTAACTGTCATTGACTACGCCTTCCGCAATTATGAGATTTTTTGGTCCGAAGCGCAGGCTGACCAGCAGGCCGCTCACATCGCTCCGGAGGCGCCCAATAGGGCGTCCGCGTCGCGAACCTGCGCCTTGCTCTTCGGATCACCCCTGCGGCCGAGGACACGCGCCGGGTTCCCGACCGCGATCGAACCGGCGGGAATCGACCGCGTGACTACGGAACTTGCGCCAATGATGCAGCCATCCCCGATTTCGACCCCTGCGACCACCACAACCCGTGCGCCAAGCCAAACGTCGTCACCGACGACCACATCGCGCTCGACCCTGGGCTGATTCATGACCGGCGTCCCCGGCTCGGTGCGGTAGTTGGACGCCGTGATGAAGACCTCGGGTCCCAATAGAGCGTAGCGTCCAAGGGTGATCTGACCAACCGAATCGCCAGCCCACAGCGAGCAGCGGGCCCCGACATGCGAAAAGTCACCGATCTTAATCCGTTCGCCGTTGCGCAGCGACACATTGGGCGCCATTCGCACACCCTGTCCTATATCCGCCGCGCGCAGCGGGCGGACGTGGTCATAGTTGTAATAGTGGACAAGGCGGAACAGTTGGAACCACGCGCGGGGATCCACCAGCGAGAGGCCAAAATCCGTGCCTCTGCTTTTCTTCTGGGAAGCGAAGCGGGAGGAAAACAACTCGGAAATACGACTCATTTCGCCCCTTTCCGCCAATTGCTGCTGCGCCACGCGGCCTTCCCAGACCGCGGCGGAATATGCACGGATAGCCGATCGGCGCAAGGCCAGGAGACCGAGCGGAACATATCGGCGCGTCATGCCTTTCGAGCAGATAAACGCGGAAGAACCCCGGTCGCAATCCCATGCGGCGGCGCTCGGCCGGCGGCAATCAGACCTTCTCGACCTGCCCGAATTCCAGGTCGACCGGCGTGGCGCGGCCGAAGATCGACACAGCAACTTTGACCCGCGATCGGGATTCGTCGACTTCCTCGACGACGCCGTTGAAGGAGGCGAAAGGCCCGTCCGCCACCCGCACGTTTTCGCCGATCTCGAACCGGATCGCCGCCTTCGGCCGTTCGACCCCGTCGGCCACCTGTCCCTTGATGCGGTCGGCCTCGATATCAGGGATCGGCATCGGCTTTTTGTCCGCGCCGAGGAAACCCGTCACTTTTGGGGTGTTCTTGATCAGGTGGTAGACCTCGTCGGTGAGGTCGCATTTGACCAAGACGTAGCCCGGGAAGAACTTCCGCTCCGAGTTGATCTTGCGCCCGCGGCGCATCTCGACGACCTGCTCGGTCGGAACCAGGATCTCCTCGAACTTGTCGGAGAGGCCCCGTTGGCCTGCCTGCTCGCGAATGGATTCCGCCACCTTCTTCTCGAAGTTGGAATAGGCGTGAACGATATACCAGCGCATGCTCATGTTTTAAGCGTTCCGGATCATGGCCAACGCTAGCCGCTGCGCCCGAAGCCGAGCACCAGGGAAACAATGGTGCGCAGCACTTCATCGACGACAAGGAAGAACAGGCTCGTGAACACGACCAGCAAAAGCACGAGCCCGGTCGTGACGAGGGTCTCGCGCCGCGTCGGCCAGATGACCTTGGCGGCCTCAGCGCGCACCTGCTGAATGAATTCGAACGGGTTGGCCATTGTTTCAATGCAAGTTAGGGCTTCCGGCGCGGCAAGCGACGACCTTCGGCCAGAAAAACTCGCGGCGCGGAGCCTCCCGGCGCCGCGCCACCCCGACCTCATATAAGAAAAGGCGCCCTCTCGCCAAGCGAAATGTGACGTTCTCGGGGTCAAACTGTCACATTAAGTCGGGGCGCTTCGCTCCCTGCCCGCTCAGGCCCGGAAGTGCTTGGACAATTTGAGACCCTGATGCTGGTAATTGGAGGTCGTGTCGGCGCCATAGAGCGCGTCCGGCGGGCCGGCCAGCTTTTCGTACACCAGCCTGCCGACCGGCTGGCCGTCCTCGAGGAGGAATGGCACGTCGCGGCTGCGCACTTCCAACACCGCCCTCGCGGAGGGGCGCCCGTCCGCGCCCTGCCCAAAGCCTGGATCAAAGAAACCGGCGTAGTGAACGCGAAACTCCCCGATCGCCGGATCGATCGGCGCCATCTCTGCCGCGAGATCCGAAGGAATCTGCACCTTCTCGCGCGAGGCGAGAATGTAGAACTGGTCAGGATCAAGGATCAGCCGCCCGTCTTCGCGGGCTTGAATGGGCTCCCAAAAGTCCTCGATTCGGTAGCCTCCGACGCGATTGACGTCGATGACGTCACTGTTCTTGATCGCCCGGTAGCCGATGACTTTCTCACCGAGCCCGCCGAGGTCGATCCTTAAGACCAACCCCTCGCGCAGGTCGATCTCGTCCTCGACGAGCGGCGAGGCCAGATGGCGCTTGCGGATCGTGGTGTCGTCGAGGCTGAACGTGTGGCGCTCGCGCTGCTGCGAATTCCGGCTCCGGAAGCGGAGCTGGTTGAGCTTCGATCCCACCCTGACCCTGACGCTAAAGCTTCGCGGCGAAATCTCGAGCCAAAGCTCGCCCTTATAATCAAGCGGCACGTCGTCGAACGCCTCTCCCCCATCGACGATCAGGCGTGTGAAGATATCGAGCCGGCCGGTCGAACTCTTGGGGTTCGCCGCGCCAGAAAGATTCGGCCTGAGTTCGAGCCGCTCCATCAGCCGCGCGACATAGACGATGCCCTTCTCCAGCACCGCTCCCTTGCCGCCGAGCGACAAGGGCTCCGCGTTCAGGCTCTTGAGCCGATCGCGTACGGTCGAGCCGCGCCCTGGCAGGAAGCTCGCGCGGACGCGATAGGCTTCCCTGCTGATCCTCAAGTCCAGGCTCGCGGGCTGGAGCTGCGAGGGCTCGATCTCGGCCTCGGCCGGGATCAGTTTGCGGCCGATCATGGCCTTGATCTTCTGGCGCCCGAACAGGCCGAACGGAGCGGAGAACAGGGCTTCCGCCACGCCTGGCTCATGAGGGTCGAGGATCACGGGAAGCGGCGTTCGGGGCGGCGACAAGCGTTAAGGCCTCAAGGGCGGTTTCGCGTTGTTAGCGCCTCCGGGCCCTGACGCCAAGATTTTGCTTCGGGCGGAGAACTTGCCTTACCGGTGACTCTTGGGCGGCACGAGAATCATGAGTTGGCGTGAGCGGCTATTTCCCGGCCTTCGTCAACACAAAGTCAAAGTGCAATGTGTGGTAAGGTTGATCTCGCCACGAACCGTCCGGAGCTATACTGGGGCCGTGTTCGGGAAAATCGGCAATGAGTTGGGGCCGGACTCCGAAGGCAACGTCGCTGTCAAGATATTCGCTGCCACGCACGAAAATGTGGGTGCACAAGGGATCTGCGGTCTTCGTCTCTATGGCGAAATGCAAGTGTGCCGGCCGCCAATGTTTATGCGTGGTGTTTGTAATGAGATCGCCTAGCGCGGCATCCATCGGCGCTGGATAAGCAGTCGGCATCACGCTCCAAAAGGCATAATGACCCTCCGAGTCGCAGCGAATCCGCCCCCGCCCCCACATGTTCTCCGGATTAAAATCATCCTGAACATCATAGAGGCCGCGGTCGTCTGACTGCCAAACGTTGACGATGGCGTCTTTTATGGCCTCGCCAGATGTGTCCAGGACGCGACCATAAGCATAAAGTGGCTGTCCCGAAGCCCCGTTAGCGATATCGGCGCCAATCGGAAAGATCGGCGCCTCAGTGAGGAAGAAGGGGCCTATTAGCGTCGGGATGGTTGCTCCGGGAGGTTTGGGTTGGGAGGCGGCGAGCACCTGCATCGAGACGCCGATCGAGTCGGAAAGCGCGATAAACTCATTGCGCCCGTCCTTCGTCACTGCCGCGCCCCGGGCAAGAAACGCCATGGACCCCTCCCATTCCGCCCACGTAACTTCATTCTCGCAGACAAATGCGTGGAGATGATCGATTAAGCCGAGCATCAATTGTCGCAGACGAGGGTTTTCGGTCTTCTCAAATCGGTTTCGGACGTCGGCGAGGATTGCCGCTTCATTTTCGGTGCGGACGCGAGCGATTGAATTGGTCACCCGATTGCCTCAGTCAAAGTCTCCGTTGGCCTGTTTATAAAGGACGTCCGCCTCGCGGTCACGCCATAAATCACCGATGACACGCGGCATTGACGTGTCCATTAGCGAAATCGCCTCCCGAAACACATTGTGTCCTGACGTGTCTCTCATAAGATCACATCTGTCCGGTGCGCCAAAGCATTCACGAGGCGGAGTTTTGCAACCGCGCCCGAGTGGCTGCTTCGACTCGACGGCGTCGGTCCCCGACGGAGCTTTTTCCCTAAGCCAAGACTTGGCCTTGACGCCAAGACTTCGCAGGCGCTATGCAGACTTGTTCGTGGTCATTTGAGCCGATCGGCTTGCCGCCACGTTAAACAACGGGCTAAAAGATCGGGGCGCATTCCAGATCGTCGCCTCATCTTGAAGTCCGTCAGGCGCCGTCGGCGTGAGAGGACTTGAACGATGACGAGCCCGCGCAAATCCCGAGATCCCAAGACGCTGAGGCCCGCGACGCAATTGATCCATGGCGGGTCGATGCGCTCAGGCTTCGGCGAGACGTCCGAGGCCCTTTTCCTCACCCAGGGCTATCTCTACGACACGATGGAGCTTGCCGAGGCGCGCTTCAAGGGCGACGATCCGGGCTTCATCTATTCGCGCTTCGCCAATCCGACGGTCTCGATGTTCGAGCGCCGGATGGCTCTGCTCGAAGGCGCCGAGGCCGCGCGCGCGACAGCGAGCGGGATGGCTGCGGTCACCGCCTCGCTCATGGGCCAGCTTAAGGCTGGCGACCACATCGTCGCCGCGCGGGCTTTGTTCGGCTCGTGCCTCTATGTCGTGGAGGAGCTGTTGCCGCGCTTCGGCGTCGCCTCGACCCTCGTCGACGGCGCGGATCTCAACGCCTGGCGGGCGGCTCTGCGTCCGAACACGAAGACGGCGTTCCTCGAATCGCCGACCAATCCGACCCTCGAGCTCGTCGACATCGCCGGCGTCGCCGACATCATGCATGGGGCTGGCGCGACGCTGGTGGTCGACAATGTCTTCGCCACGCCGCTGCTGCAGCATCCCATGAAGCTCGGCGCCGATTGTGTCGTCTACTCCGCCACCAAGCACATCGACGGCCAGGGCCGGGTGCTCGGCGGCGTGATCCTCGCAAGCGAGAAGTTCATCGCCGACCACATCCACAATTTTCTACGCCAGACCGGACCTTGCCTCTCGCCATTCAACGCCTGGACGCTGCTCAAGTCGCTCGAGACCCTGCCCGTCCGCGTCGCGGCGCAAACTGGGAGCGCCGCAAGGATCGCGGACTTCCTCAGCCAGCATCCCGCGATCGTCCGCACGCTCTATCCGGGCCGCTCAGACCATCCACAGGCGGCGCTCGCCAGGCGGCAGATGGAAGGCGGCGGGACGATCGTCGCCTTCGAGGTCGCGGGCGGGAAGGCCGCGGCCTTCCGGGTCGCCAACGCGCTCACCATCATCGGCATCTCCAACAATCTCGGCGACGCCAAGAGCCTCATCACGCATCCCGAGACGACGACTCATCAGCGGCTCAAGCCCGAGCAGCGGGCGGCGCTTGGCATTGCGCCTGGCCTGCTCCGATTGTCGGTCGGCCTCGAGGACGTCGACGATCTGATCGAGGACTTGGGCCAGGCGCTCGACAAGGCGTCGCTGCCGCGCCAAGCCGCCGAATAAGCGCCCGGGGCCTTCGTCCCGACCCGCGTCCCAAAAAGCGCCGGAATTCTCCCGCAGGTTCGCCGCCCGTGCAATTGAAATTTGCATCGATTGAGGCGGAGGCCGAGGTGACGAAGCCAGTCCTCAGGAGACGAGCGCGCAACAACATAGTCCTGGTTGCGTCGATCGCATTGGCGTCGTTGCTTTCCAGCGCGGCGCAATCTTCCGCTGACTGCGGTGGATATTGCGAAGCGAGACAAACGCGCGCGCTTTGTCACCATGCCGTTCGGAAACAGGGCCTTCAGGCGCCTGCAAGCGAGGCGGAATTTGAGAGGTGCAAAGCCGATCCACTGAGCTACCTTGGTAAGCCAAATCGGAAGGGGACTTGAGCGGGTCTCGTCGGCGCACAAAGTTATGTCAGCCAATGATTCCATATGGTTAGGCGTGCTATTTTATGCAACTTCTGCGAACCCGTCATTTCGCTATGCGAAATGAAACGCTTCACATGGGAGATCGTAAGTCATTGAAATCATTATGAACACCAAATCAGCCATTTCGCCGTTTTATTTGTTTCCAATGGCTTAACAGCCATTTCGTTTCGCCGTATTTCGAAATCGCCTTTCCCGATCCAAAATCGCGGGGCAAACGAATTGCAAAAACCCCATATAACCAGGGCCCCGATACCCATTCGAAACAGCTGAAGATTAATCACTGATTCTGTAAATGTAAAGTATTATTCTAGATTTCTGCTATCTAGGACACGGGCGAATTAACGGCCTCAGGCCGCCACGTCGGCGACCACCGTGTCGAGCAGCGGCGCGCCCATTGCGGTCACGCGGATGCGGCCGCGCTCGTCGCGCTCGAGAAAACCGTCCTCGATCAGGCTGCGAATCCGGTCGGGATCGATGAGGCGCCCGCTCACCTTCTCAAACGCCCGCGGGTCGACGCCTTCGCTCAAGCGCAGGCCCATGAGGAGGAATTCGTCGCCCTGCTCTTCGCGGCTGAGGGCCGTGCTCTCGACGAGGCCGTGGCCCTCGGTCTCGACCTGGGTCAGCCACATTTCCGGGTGCCGCTCGGTCTCCTGCGCGAGGCGCCCTTTCGCCGTGACCAACCGTCCATGCGCGCCCGGACCAACGCCCGCATATTCTCCGTAGCGCCAGTAGACGAGGTTGTGGCGGCTCTCGCCGCCGGGGCGGGCGTGGTTCGACACCTCATAGGCCGGAAGCCCACGCGCATAAGTCAATTCCCGCGTGGCCTGGAACAAAGCGAGGCTCAGGTCCTCGTCCGGCAGCTCGAGCTTGCCAGCGTCGCGCAGGCGCTCGAACATCGTGTCCGGCTCGATGGTCAGTTGATAGAGCGAGATATGATCGCCGACATAATTCAGCCCCTCGGCGAGCTCGCGCCGCCAGGCGGCGGCGCTCTGTCCGGGCCGGCCGTAGATGAGATCGAAGCTGAAGCGGGGAAAGAGCGACGCGGCGAGCCGCACCGCAGCCAGCGCCTCGACGACCGTGTGCTTGCGGCCGAGGGCCTTGAGGTCGAAATCGTTCAGCGCCTGCACGCCGATCGACAGCCGGTTGACGCCGGCTGAGCGATAGCCGCGAAAGCGTTCGGCCTCGACGCTTGTCGGGTTGGCTTCGAGCGTGATCTCCGCGTCTTTGTCGAGACGCCAGGCGGAGGCGATCGCGTCGATAATTCCCTGCACCGTTTCAGGGCGCATGAGCGAGGGGGTGCCCCCGCCGAAGAACACCGACCGCACCGTCCGGCGCGGCGCAAGCCCCGCACGATGGGCGATTTCCGCCTTGAACGCGGCGAGATAGCGCGCCTCGTCAATTCCCCCGCCGCGCACGTGGCTGTTGAAGTCGCAATAGGGACATTTCGACAGGCAGAAGGGCCAATGGACATAGACCCCAAATCCCGGCTCATCGGCAGGGCTGCGGTCGGCGCTCGCGGCTGCCACGATCACGCTGCGAATCATCGTCTCGTTATGCCAGCGAACACCGGCGCGCGCTAGGGCGCCAGGCTCGCCCGTCGGCGCCCGATTGAGGCGAGGCCGGTTCCACCTGTCACCCCCACGAAGGCGGGGGTCCACGAGCGTCGGGCGCCTGACCGCCCGGGAAAAGCAGGTGAAGAAATGGGAGCGGCAGTGGAAGCAGGAGCTGATCGAGCGGTTCAATCCGGATTGGCAAGACCTTTACGAGACGCTGAACGCATGATGTTTGAAAGCCTGCGGCGGCGGCCCTGGACCCCCGATTTCGCGGGGGTGACAAGCTCCGGCCATATCCGCCGCCCTGAAGCGACCAGCGCCCTTTCCTGTCACAACGCCTCGTCGCCGGTCTCGGCGGTGCGGATGCGCATCGCCCGCTCGATCGGGAGCACGAAAATCTTCCCGTCGCCGATCTGGCCTGTGCGTGCGGAAGCCCGGATCGCCTCGATCGTCGGTTCGACCTCGTGGTCGCTGACCGCGATCTCGAGGCGGACTTTCGGCATGAAGGCGACGTTATACTCAGAGCCACGGTAGATTTCCGTGTGCCCCTTCTGCCGGCCATAGCCATTGGCCTCGCTGACCGTCATGCCCTTGACGCCGAGCCGATCGAGCGTCGTTCGCACCTCGTCCAGTTTGAACGGCTTGATGACCGCCAGAATGAGCTTCATGATTGCACGCTTTCGAAAAGCAAAAGTCTTGGGTCCTTCGCTATGCCGGCGAAGTCGCCCGCGCAAGCGGGTAGTTGCGCGCAGGCGCATGTTTTGCCGTTGCGCCGAGACAACTCAATGGCCGAGCGCCCGCCCGCTTCACTCGCTGGTTGTTTTCAAGCGCGCCTTGGGGAAGTAGAGCCCAGCCAAGCGTCGCTCCCACCATTGGCCGGGCGCATGGTCATTTCCGCTATAAGTGTACTCGTAAAGCTCCGCGCGCACATAAGTCGGCGGTTTGTCGGGGAAAGGATTCTTTTCCAAGAGGCGGGTCACCGACGGTTCGTTTTCCAACAGGCGCTCGAGAAAGCGCGAGAACCACGGCAATCGTTGCGGGTCGTCAAGCGCGGCGAACCACATCTGCCAGTCCAACCGCGGCTGGTGAGGGATGTTCCATGGCGGAGCGCGGTTGATATCGCCGGGCTTATAGCGGAATTCGTACTCACGCCAATGCTGGCCGTCATCGGACCCCTCGACGATGATCTCGTCGCGTTCCGTGGTCATGACCGAAAACAACCCGTATGGGCTCACGATGTGGAACGGCTCGACCATCTCGTCGATCGCCAGCGCCGGCCCAGGCGGATCGCCGCCGAACCGCTCGTCCATCTGCACCAGGCTTAAGGCCACCATCAGGAGCGCGACGGCGTTGACCGCGATTGTCGCGATCCGCCGCGGGGTCTGAGATTTCGCGCCCGTCCGCGCGAGCCCGGTTAGGCGAGACGGCAAGATGCGCCGCACCGCCGCGTCGTCGAATAGCGGCAGGCACAAGAGCATCGTCTGCAGGTTGAACCAATTGTAATTGCCGGTGAGGAGAATGCAGGCTTCGAACAGCAGGATCCCGGACGCCGAGACAAACCTTAAGCGCCGCGGGCAGAAGATGAGGAACGGCAGAACGAGCTCGACGACGAACATGGCCGCGGTCGCGGCCTCCAATAGACCGGCTGGCAGCTTCGCCGCGTAATACGCAAGCGGCGTCGGCAGCGGCTGCGTCAGGAAATGGTAACTGAGCGCCGTGAGATTCCGCCAGTTGGGATCGCCGCTGATCAGCTTGACGACCCCCGACATGAACATGAAGCGGAACAGGAGCCAGCGCGCGAGCCAGACGCCGGTGGTCGGCCTCAAGCTCATGATGAACGCAACCACCGCGGTCTCCAGAAGGAACGTGTCCCACTGGAAGTTCATGAAAGTCTGCCCGGCGTAGATGAGCGAGAGATAGAGCGCATAGATCAGAACGAGGCTGAGACGCGGCAGGAGATTGAGAACCAGCATCAGCGAGAAGCCGGCCCCGCCCCAGCACACGGCCTGAATGGCGAGGTCGCTGTCGTTCAGCCAGAACACCATCGGCGCGAGCAAAAAGCGCTCCGCCCTGAAACGGGCGAGAGCCTCGACGAGTTCATGGAGCGGCAGGATGCCGCGGCTGCCAATCAGTCCTTGCGCCTGCACGGCGAAGGAAACGAACGCGGAAAGGGTCACGAGCCCGAACAGGCGAAGGAACAGGAACGAGACGAGCTCGTAGCGCGGCGGCTCGTGGCTCCTGCCCCACAGCATGAGACTCAAGCGAAAGAAGGCCGGGCGGCGCTTGGCGATCGCGGCGTAGGCCAGTTCCGAGACGGGGGCGAACCCAGGCAGGCGCCGGTAGAGCGCGAGCCAGAATCCTTTGCCGGGCGCATGGGCAAGCGTCAGGAAACTGGCCTCGGCGCCGCTCGCGCGCCGGCCGTCAGGCGCGATGAATTGCACCGCGCGCTGGAATTCGGCTTCCGGGATCGTCGGGTATTGCGGCAGGACTTCCTGATAAGGGCGATAGTCGACGCTGTCGCCCGTCAGCTTCTCCCAATACCGCGCCCAATAGGCGCAGAACCCGCAATCGCCGTCATAGATGAGCTGCGGCCGCGCATTGGTTGCTGGCGCTTCAACGGGTTCGACGGACTGAGTTCCCGGTATCTCTGACACGATACATTACGACGGCTGGGCCGCCCACTTCGTCAGCGCTTGTTGGCGAAACTGTAGGCGTTTATCGCCTTGAAAATCTCCAGTTTCTGGGCTCGAAGCGTCAACCCGTAGGTAGTTTTACCCATTGCCAAGTTGGCTTGCCAACCTAATCGTGGCCACGCGCCGGCAAATTCCAAGGCGACGAAACGTCTGATCCCAAGCACGAGCGCGGGGCCAGCGAACGTGACCATCGATAACCATGCGTCTCAAAAGACGCCAATTTTATTCGGGGAGGAACACATGGCTTATCAGGACAATTGCGTTCAAAATTCGGGCGGAGCGGTTTCGCGGCGAACGCTCGTCGCCGGGATAGCGGCAGGCGCGGGCGTCGTGGCGCTCGGGTCTCGGAATGCAGCGGCGGCAGAAAGCGGACCAGTTGCGCCGCCGAGCACCATAACCAGTCCGCCGCGCGATTTCGGTCCGAACGCACCGCCCAACGTCTATTTCACCGACCCCGATGTCCTCACCGTCGATCCGAGTTTCGATGGCCTGCGCCAACCCAATGCGCCGATCCAGCGGCTATGGACCGGCGCTCTGTGGTCCGAGGGGCCAGCTTGGAACGCGCAGGGCCGGTATCTCGTCTGGAGCGACATTCCTAATAATCGGCAAATGCGTTGGTTGGAAGACGACGGTCACGTGAGCGTGTTCCGAATGCCCACGAACAACAGCAACGGCAATACGTTCGACTTCCAGGGCCGGCAGGTTTCTTGCGAGCATCTGGGCCGGCGCGTCACCCGCTACGAGCTCGACGGCTCCGCGACGGTAATCGCAGACTCGTACAACGGCAAGCGCCTCAATTCTCCCAACGATGTCGTCGCGCATCCGGATGGCAGCCTCTGGTTCACCGATCCGCCTTACGGCGGGCAGCTCTACGAGGGCGAGCCCGACGCGCCGGGCGGACCGACTGCCGGACACATGAATGCCAGGCTCGGCCAGCCGGCCGGATTCGTCGGAGGCAAGCGCGAACTGCCGACCAACTGTTATCGGTGGGACCCGAGCGGAAAACTCGATCTCGTCGTCACCGAGGAGCAGGTTCCCGATCCGAACGGCCTCTGCTTCTCGCCCGACTATAAGAAGCTCTACGTCATCAGCACCGGCAAAGGGCCTGGAGACACCGGTCCCGGCGGCAAGGGCGATATTTCAGTCTTCGATGTCGGCTCCGACAACAAGCTCTCGAACCAAAAGCTGTTCACCGATTGCGTCATTGACGGGGTGAAGTGCGGTCCCGACGGCATGCGCTCCGATGTGGACGGCAACCTTTGGGTGTCGAGCAACGCGGGGCGGGCTGTGGGCTACAATGGCGTGACGGTATGGAACCCTGCCGGCAAGCTCATCGGTCGTATCCGTACCCCCGAGGTCGTCGCCAACCTTTGCTTCGGCGGCCCCAAACGCAACCGATTATTTATATGCGGAAGCCAGTCGCTCTATGCGCTCTTTACAGCGACGCAGGGGGCAGCTCCAGGCTGAAGCTGGCCAATTCGTCTCGCGCTCGAGGCGCGAAGTTCTAGCCGGGGGCGCTTGCGCCCGGCCCTTTTCTCACTTCTCAAGCTCGGCCAAAGTCGGCATGCGGCCGTTTGGCGTCAGATGATTGATGATCTGCGGCAGGGCCGCTGCGAGCTGGTTCAGCAATTCTTGCTGGCTCATGCCGGTGCGCTGTGAAAGCTGAGCAAGCACGTCCTGGCCGAGCGCCGAACCGAGTTGTCCGGGCTGAACCGGCTCGTTCGTCCCGTGGCCGACCCAGGAATTGACTTGCGGCGCCACTCCGCCCGCGGCGAGCTTGCCGATGAGGTCACTGAGGCCGCCGAGAATGCTCCCGGCCGGCGCATTCGTTGGCACCGGTTGCCCGGGCGGGGGGATAGGCACAGAGGGCGCGGAGGCTGGCGCCGAACTGCCGCCAAACAGCTTCCCGAGAATAAGGGCGCCGACGGCGACCGCGATCGGCGTCGCTAGATTGCCGCCCGGAACCGCATTTTTCATCGCGTCGTCAAAGCCGGCCATCGTTGCCTCCTCCATATCCATCCAAGTCGAAAAGTTTTCCCTCCGACTACAGCGTAGCGCCGTATTTCGAAGATATGACGACCAAGACTACAGGCTTGCGTTTTCCTCGTCCATACCGCACATTCCCTTTGACCGGTGGGGGCGCGTGGGAGGCTTCGATATGGGCATTATCAGCTGGATCATTCTGGGTCTGATCGCCGGTTTCATCGCCAGCAAGATCGTCAACAAGACCGGGTCCGGCATGATGATGGACATAGCGCTTGGCGTTGTCGGCGCGATCGTCGGCGGATTTCTGGCGAGCTTTCTCGGCATCGGGGGGGTCACCGGGGTAAACATCGGCAGCATTATCATCGCGGTGATCGGCGCCGTGATCGTGCTGCTGGTCTACCGCGCAGTCGCCTCGCGGGCTTGATACGAGCGGTTAATCGGCGGCGCTCCACCGCGCCGCTGACAGATCGTCGTCCTTCTTGGATTCGATCCATCCTTCGACGGAGCCATCGCTGCGTATCGCGCGCTTCCAGAACGGCGCGCGGGTCTTGAGATAGTCCATCAGCATCTCGGCCGCCGCGAACGCCGCGCCACGATGCTCCGCAGCCACCGCGACGAAAACAATCCGCTCGCCCGGCGCAACACGGCCAAAGCGATGGATTATGGTCACGCCCATGAGCGGCCAGCGCGCTTCGGCCTCGCCCGCCGCGCGTGCGATCTCCTCCTCGGCCATTCCGGGATAATGTTCGAGTTCGAGCGCGGCAAGCAGCCCGCCCTCATCGCGGCAACAGCCGATAAAGCTCACGACCGCGCCGACGTCGGTTCGCCCGCGCGCGAGCGCTTCGGCTTCCGCGCCTGGGTCGAAATCCTCTCGCTGGACGCGGACCGTCGCCATCGCATTCAACCGCCGGTCATAGGCGGAAAGAACGCCACTTCCTTCGCCCCCGCGATCGAAACGTCGCTGCGGGCGTGAACCCGATCGAGCGCGGCGCGAACAGCCGCAGGCTTGTCGAACGCGTGCGCGTAGCCCTCGCCGCGCTCACGGAGCCAGACGACAAGGTCGCCGACCGTCTTAACCGTCGGAGGCGGATCGAGCTCCTCCTCCGCCGTGCCGACGCGTTCACGCACCCAGGCGAAATAAAGCGCCTTCATCTCTTGCCTCAGTCGCTCCCGACATGGTCGTAGCTCGCCTTCATATAGTCCCAGCCGGTATAAAGCGTCAGGATAGCGGCGACCCATAACAGCACGATGCCGATCGTGATTGACCCTGGCAGGACGGCTTCTCCGGCTGGGCCGGCGATCAGAAAAGCGAGGGCGATGAATTGGACCGAGGTCTTCCATTTGGCGAGCGCCGTGACCGGCAGCGGAACTCTGAGCTCCGCCAGATATTCGCGCAGGCCCGAGACCAGGATTTCCCGGCAAAGGATGACGATCGCCGCCCAAAGGGTGAGACCGGAAATGGTCTGATCGGCGGCGAGCACCAGGATCACCGCCGAAACGAGGAGCTTGTCGGCGATCGGGTCCAGCATTCTCCCGAGCGAGGACTGTTGCGACCAGGCGCGCGCCAGATAGCCGTCGAAAAAGTCGCTGATTCCAGCGGCGACAAAGATCGCGAGCGCCGTCCACCGCGCCCACGGCGCCTGCGGCCAGAACAAGAAGCCGGCGACAAGCGGAACCGCCGCGACCCGCGCATAGGTCAGTATATTGGGCAAAGACCAGTTGCGGCCGAGCTGAGGAGCGGTCGAGGAAACCATTTGCGGTGCAGCAGACATCGCGCCTGTCCGCCCGTCAATAGCGCGCTCGCAGACGCCGGTGCGACGCGGCCGTCCGCCGCACGCGCCAACAAAGCTGGGGACGATGGCGCGCGCTGGCCTCCGCGAGAGCAACTTCGTTTAATGTCAAGGTCTTCAAAGTGTTTCCCCGTGGCCAGGACCTCGCTCATGCCGAATGTTCACGTCGTCGCCCATCCGCTGGTGCAGCATAAGCTGACGCTGATGCGGGACAAGACCGTTTCGACCAAGGGCTTCCGGCAGCTGATGAACGAGATCGGCATGCTTCTCGCCTATGAGGTGACGCGCGATTTGCCGCTCGAGATGGTCGAGGTGGAGACTCCGCTGGCCAAGATGATGGCGCCGTCGATTTCCGGCAAGAAGCTGGTGTTTGCGCCGATTTTGCGCGCGGGCGTCGGATTTCTCGATGGAATGCTCAATCTCGTGCCGAGCGCGCGCGTCGCCCATATCGGGCTCTATCGCGACCCACAGACCCTGGAGGCGGTGGAGTACTATTTCAAAGCTCCGGCGGACGTGGCCGACCGGCTGGTCATTGTGATGGACCCGATGCTCGCGACCGCAAATTCAGCGGTCGCGGCGATCGACCGCCTCAAGCGGCGCGGGGTGAAGGACATTCGCTTCGTCTGCCTTCTCGCCGCCCCTGAGGGGATCGAACGGCTGACGAAAGCGCATCCCGAGGTGCAGATCTGGACCGCGGCGGTCGATGAGCGGCTCAACGAGCACGGCTACATCATTCCTGGCCTGGGCGACGCTGGCGACCGCATGTTCGGCACGAAGTAGCGCTGCGTTTCAACGCCGCGCTCGGGACTTGCGCCGTTCGGCCTTGGGAGCCGGGGATGTAAGGCCAGTGTTAAATCACGCTCACTTGCGGCGCCGGCGCTGTTGGCCAAGGCCCATCTGCTTCGCCAGCGCCGAGCGCGCCTTGGCGTAGGCGGGAGCGACCATGGGGTAGTCAGACGCCAGGCCCCATTTTTCGCGATACTCTTCCGGGGACAGGTTGTATTGCGTCCGCAAATGCCGCTTCAACGACTTGAATTTACGACCATCCTCCAAGCAGATGATGTAATCGCTGGTAATCGACTTCTTCGGCGGGACGGCGGGCTTGGCTGCTTCGACCACGATCGGTTGCGCGCCAGTGGCTACACGCACGAGCGCCGCGTGAACGTCGCTGAGAAGCGACGGCAACTCGCTCGACGGCACGGAATTGTTCGACACATAGGCCGAGACGATCTCCGCGGCGAGTTCAATGTGGTTCGTGGTATCGCTCATTGTTGACGTTACTCCAGTAAGTTGCCTGCGGATAGAACGCCCTGTTGGCGATCAGCTTCAGGCCATTTTCTTCTCGCCTGATCACGACGAGCATCCTCTTCCCTAATCGCATGGCGCGACTTGAGGGGAACATCGCATAGCGCAAAAGAAAACATAGCACAAGGCAAGATGCAATGATTTCAACTAAGGTCTCGAAGGAATCGGCTGAATACTCGCAATCAGCTGTTTGAAGGATGCTCAATTTATATAAAAAACAACTGCCTTCACTTGACAGATCGCGGTCAACGTGCAGCGAAGGCCTCGACCGAATCATCGCGAGCCGCTGTCGGGCCCGCCGAACCCTGGCGCGAAAACTTACGCTTTTCCCAGAACTATAAGCCAGCAGTGATCAGGCGCCTCGTTCGCTATGGCAGGCGGCCATTTCACCTGAGCCGCTGCTTCGCAAATGTTGATCGACGGCAAGAATATGGCGGCCATGAGGATGTCATCGGCCAGAAAAGCGCTTATATGCCGCCTGCCGATCCTATTGACCGGCGCCCTCGTGAGTTCCAATGCAGCATCAAAAAACGTCAGCGTTCGTCGCCGCGCGCAACAATTCCGCGCGGCGGGCCACGCTGACGGGAACCGTAGCCCTTCTATGGCCTTACATCTGGCCTGGAGACCGCGCTGATCTCAAGCTGCGCGTATTTCTCGCCTTCGCGCTGATGCTGCTCTCGAAGGTATTCACGATCGCAATTCCCTATTCCTACAAATGGGCGACCGATGCGGTCGCGGGCAAGCTCGCTCTGGACGCGGTCCCGCTGCCGCGCGTTCTGCTCGCAGCGGCCGCGCTGACCGCTCTCTATGGCGTCTTGCGGATCCTGATGGCGCTCACCCAGCAGGGGCGCGACGCCCTGTTCGCGGCCGTCGCCATGAACGCGGTGCGCCGGTTGGCGATCGAGGTCTTTGAGCACCTGCACCGCCTGTCGCTGCGCTTTCACTTGGAGCGCAAGACAGGCGGCCTCACCCGCGTCCTCGAGCGCGGACGCAACGCGATCGAGACGCTCATCCGCACCTCGATGCTGACCGCGGTCCCGACCGTCGTCGAATTCGCGCTCGTCGTCGCCGCCATGCTGATCTCGTTCGACTGGCGCTATGTCATCGCGATCAGCGTCACGGTGGTCGTGTATTTGGCCTTTACGACCGTGGCCACCAATTGGCGCATTGGCATCCGGCGCTCGATGAATGAGAGCGACACCGACGCCAACACCAAGGCGATCGACAGCCTGCTCAATTTCGAGACGGTGAAATATTTCGGCGCGGAAGGCCGCGAGGCGGCGCGATACGATAAGGCGATGGTCCGGTACGAGCGCGCGAGCGTGCGCACCTATGTGTCGCTCGCCGCTCTGAACGCGGGTCAAGCGTTCATTTTCACGCTCGGCATGATTGTCGTCCTTCTGATGTGCGTCGCCGAGGTGAGAAACGGAACCAAGACCGTTGGCGCCTTCGTGCTCGTCAACCTGATCATGTTGCAGCTCTATCAGCCGCTCAATTTCATGGGGATGGTTTACCGGGATATCAGGCAGGCGATCATCGACGTCGAGGCGATGTTCGCCATCCTGGCGCAGAATCCGGAAATCGAGGACATCCCCGGCGCTCAGCCGCTAAAGGTGACAGCCGGCGTGGTCCGGTTCGAGAATGTCGACTTCGCTTACGATCCGGGCCGGCCCATTCTGCGCGGCGTCTCGTTCGAGGCGCCTGCAGGGCACACGATCGCCATCGTCGGGCCGTCGGGCGCCGGCAAATCCACGATATCGCGGCTCCTCTTCCGCTTCTACGAGCCCAACGCGGGGCGCATAACGATCGATGGCCAAAATATCGGCGCAGTCACCCAGAGCTCGCTGCGCGCAGCGATTGGAATGGTGCCGCAGGACACGGTGCTGTTCAACGACACGATCCTTTACAACATCCGCTATGGGCGCGAGGGCGCGAGCGAGCGCGAGGTGGTCGCCGCCGCCGAGAATGCGCAGATCGACCGGTTCATTCGCTCGCTGCCGCAAGGCTATGAGGCGCCAGTCGGCGAGCGCGGTCTCAAGCTCTCGGGCGGCGAGAAGCAGCGGGTGGCCATCGCGCGCACGATGCTCAAGGCGCCGCCGATTCTGGTGCTCGACGAAGCGACGTCGGCGCTCGACAGTTTCACCGAGCGCGACATCCAGTCGGCGCTGGAGCGCGTCTCGCGCGGGCGCACGACGATTGTAATCGCCCATCGCCTGTCGACCGTAGTCAACGCTGACCAAATTCTGGTGCTCGACAAGGGCGTCATCGCCGAGCGCGGCTCCCATCAGGAGCTTCTCAGCCACGGCGGAATCTATTCCGCGCTGTGGAGCCGCCAGAGGCAGGTCGACGCGGCGCAGGAATTGTTGCGCCAGGCCGGCCGCGAAGACGACCTCGACGCGGCCGACCCTATCGCGTCCCAGCCCGCGTCGTGACATCGGAAGCGAATGGCGCCATGAGTGCGCCGGGCTTCATTTCGAGCGCTGGTCAATGAGCATCGTCAAATCGCTGCGCGGCCAGCTCGCGCCGATCCATCCTGAAGGCTATAAGTTCGTGTTCGGCTTCGCCCTCGCGACGCTGATCCTGTGGTGGTTATGGGCGCCCCTCGGCTGGCTCGGCCTCGTCGTCACGCTTTGGTGCGCCTATTTCTTTCGTGACCCCGCGCGCGTCACGCCCGTCCGGAGCGACCTGGTCATTGCGCCCGCCGACGGCGTCGTCAGCTTCGCCGGCTTCGCCGCGCCGCCGCCCGAGCTCGGCCTCGGGATGGCGCCGTTGCAGCGGGTGTCGATCTTCATGTCAGTTTTCGATTGCCACGTGAACCGCGCCCCGGTCCAAGGCAGGGTGGCGCAGATTGTTTATCACCCCGGCCTCTTTCTGAACGCCGATCTTGACAAGGCGAGCGAGGACAACGAGCGCAACAGCATTGTCATCGACACGCCCTCCGGGCGATTTGGCGTGGTGCAGATCGCAGGGCTAGTCGCCCGACGCATTGTGTGTTTCACGCATGAAGGCGCGCTGCTCGGCGCCGGCGAACGAATCGGGCTGATTCGTTTCGGCTCGCGCGTGGATGTGTACCTGCCGCCGGGCGCGCACATCGTGGTCGGCGTCGATTCGCGCGCCATCGCCGGCGAGACGGTGATCGCGCAGGTTGCGGCGGAGGTCGAGCCGCCGCCCTTTCAGCGGAGCTGACGCGTGAACGAGGTCGGCCCCTCGCCCCGGGCGCCGATTGCTGACCCGGCGTCGGCGCGGCGTCGCGGTCTCCGGGCCGTGCCTCTCAGGCTCCTGATCCCCAACCTCATCACCCTGTTCGCGCTCGGCCTCGGCCTGACCGCGATCCGATTGGCGATGGAGGGGTCGATCGAATGGGCGGTGAGCGCGATCGCCGGCGCTGCCGTGCTCGACGGCCTCGACGGGCGAATCGCGCGCGCTTTGAAGGGCACCTCACGCTTCGGGGCAGAGCTCGATTCGCTTGCCGATTTCGTCGACTTCGGCGTCGCGCCCGCGCTCGTGCTCTACGTCGCCGACCTGCATGCGGCCAAGAGCTTCGGCTGGGTCGCGGCGCTTCTTTTCGCGATGGCCTGCGCTCTGCGCCTTGCCCGTTTCAATGTCATGATCGACGAAGATCATCCGGCGTGGCGCAAGAACTTCTTCGTCGGCATGCCCGCGCCCGCGGGCGCGATCGTCGGCCTGCTGCCGATCTACGTTCACTCCGCCTTCGATCTCGGCCAGCCGACCTCGCAACTTGCCGTGGTCGAGAGCCTGTACGTGCTGGCGGTGGCCCTGTTAATGGCGAGCCGCGTGCCGCACTTCTCCGGCAAAACGATCGGCCGTGTGCCGCGCGAATATGTCTCGGTGGTCTTGGTCGGCGTCGCCGCGGCGCTCCTCATCCTATTCAACTTCCCCATGCAGGCGCTGGTCGCCGTCACTCTGGCCTATCTCGCCTCGATCCCCTTCGCGGTCAGGCGTTATCGGGCGCTCGAGCGCATGACGACATAGAGGCCAAATCCCACTCTTGCGCTCAAGCGCCGGTCAGGCATCATAGGCCCCATGGCTATCGGGCTCGCTCACGGATATTGTTGGCTCGCTCCCAGGATTCGCGTCTTCATGTCGACCCGACCGCCTCATTTTTCACTCGGCCGCGCCGCACGGGCGGCGACCTTTGCAATTGCGGCGATCACGCTCGCGGCCTGCAATAGCAAGAACGCCTATGTGGCGCCCCCGCCGGCCAAGGTGCAAGTCGCGCAGCCGCTGCAGCGGCCGGTGACCGAATACCTCGAACTCACCGGGAATACCCAGGCGTTCGCCTCTGTCGATCTCGTGGCGCGCGTGCAGGGCTTTCTGACCTCGATCAACTACGTTGACGGAGCGACAGTAAAGAAGGGCGCGCAGTTGTTCGGCATCGAGCGCGACGTCTATCAGGCGCAGGTTAACCAGCAGGAGGCGACGCTCGCCTCCGACCAGGCGACCGAGGAGTACAACAAGGCCGAATACAACCGTCAGGCGACGCTCGCCCGGCAGGATTTCGCCAGCCAGGCGACGGCGCAGGAGTGGAAGTCCAAGTGGGACCAGTCGGCGGCCGACATCCTCAATGCCCAGGCGGCCATCTGGCTCGCCAAGATCAACCTCGGCTACACCCAGGTGCTTGCTCCGTTTGACGGCGTGGTCACGAACCACCTCGTGGATGTCGGCGCGCTAGTCGGCGTCTCCGGGCCAACCAAGCTTTCGACGATTATCCAAACCGATCCGCTCTATGTCTATTTCACCTTGAGCGAGCCCCAAATCCTGTCGATCCAGAGAAACCTGGCCAAGCATGGCATCGCATTGCGCACCTCGAAACTGTCAGACGTCCCAGTGGAGATCGGCCTGCAGGGCGAGGAGGGCTATCCGCACAAGGGCCATCTCGACTACGCTTCGCCGCAGGTTGATTTTGCGACCGGCACGCTGACCGCGCGCGCCTTGTTCGACAACAAGGACGGCGCCCTCCTGCCGGGCCTGTTCGTGCGGGTGCGCACACCGATTGCGCAGCACGACAAGGCGCTGCTGACACGAAACGACGCGATCGGAACGAGCCAGGAAGGAAGCTACGTGCTGGTCGTCGGCGCCGACAACATCGTTCAGAGGAGGGTCGTCACGACCGGAGTGCGCGACGGACAGCTGCGGGTGATCGAGTCGGGCCTGAAGCCGGACGACTGGGTGGTGACCGAAGGCATTCAGCGCGCCTTTCCCGGCGCGAAGGTCGATCCCCAGCGCAGCCAGATGGCCTCGGCCGAGCCGGCGCCGTCGTCGAGCCCTGAGAAAGCCGTTTCGTCCGCCCCGGGCCAGCAATGAGCGCTGAAGGCCGGGCGGGAGCAATCTCGCGCTTTTTCATCGACAGGCCGGTGCTCGCCAATGTGCTGGCGCTCGTCTTCGTCGTGATCGGCCTGGTCGCGCTCGTTAACCTGCCCAGCTCCCAATATCCCAACGTTGTTCCGCCGACCGTCCAGGTGACGACTCGCTATCCCGGCGCAAGCGCCATGACGCTCGTCAACACGGTCGCTCTGCCGATCGAGCAGAACGTCAACGGCGTGGAGAACATGATCTACATGCAGTCGACGAACGCGAGCGACGGCACGTACAGCTTGATCGTCACCTTCGCGATCGGCACCAATCCGGACGAAGACGAGATCCTGGTGCAGAACCGCGTGTCGGCGGCGCTTTCGTCGCTGCCGCAGGAGGTGCAGCTCCAGGGCGTCACGACCAAGAAGCAATCGACGTCGATCCTCGAGTTTGTCGGGCTTGTGTCTCCGGACAGTCGCTTCGACAGCCTGTTCCTGGCGAACTACGCCGTCATCAATGTGCAGGACGAGCTGCGCCGTCTTCCAGGCGTCGGCGATGTGTCGGTCCTCGGCGCCGGCCAATACGCCATGCGCATCTGGCTTGACCCGAACCTTCTGCAGGCGCGCGGATTGACGCCCCAGGACGTCGTCAAGGTCGTTCAGCAGCAGAGCCAGGAAGTCGCGGCCGGTCAGATCGGCGCGCCGCCCGCGCCCAAGGGCCAGGACTTCCAATATACGCTCGACCTTAAAGGTCGGCTCGACGACCCGAGGGAGTTCGAGAACATCATCGTCAAGGTCGATTCGGCCAATGGCGGCCAGATCACCAGGCTGCGCGACGTGGGGCATGCCGAGCTTGGGGCGCAAACCTACAGCGAATCGTTCAATCTCGACGGCCGGCCCGCCGCCGGCATCGCCGTATCGTTGCTGCCGGAGGCGAACGCGATTGCGGTCTCCTCCGAAGTCAAGGCGAAGATGGATGAGCTGGCCAAGGCCTTCCCGCAAGGCCTCAACTATGTCGTGCCCTACGACACGACGAAGTTTGTGAAGGCGGCGATCTCCGAAGTCTACCGCACCCTCATTGAAGCGGCGATTCTGGTGCTCATCGTCATCCTCGTCTTCCTGCAGGATTGGCGAGCGATGCTGGTGCCGGCGACCACCGTGCCGGTGACGATTATCGGCGCGTTCGCGGCGATGGCGGCGCTTGGCTTCTCCATCAATCTTCCCACTCTGTTCGCGATTGTGCTCGCGATCGGCATCGTCGTCGACGACGCGATCGTCATCGTTGAAGGCGTGGCGCGTTATGTTGAGGAGGGGCTCCCCGGCCGCGAGGCGGCGGCTCGGGCGATGAACGACCTGACAGGGCCGGTGCTCGGCATCACGCTCGTGCTTATGTCGGTGTTCATTCCCGCCGCCTTTCTGCCAGGGCTGACGGGGCAGCTCTATCGGCAATTCGCGCTCGTCATCGCCTCGACCGCCTTCATCAGCGCCATCAACGCTCTGACGCTCAAGCCCACGCAATCGGCTTTGTGGCTCAGGCCGCCGAAGCCTCCCGAGCAGCGCAACTTTTTTTACCGCGGCTTCAACGCCGTCTATGGCGCTGTCGAACGGAGCTATACCCGGCTGATCGGCGCCATGGTCCACCGTAGCGGTCTCATGGTCGCTCTCGCGCTTATTCTGGTTGGAGTCGCGGTCTGGGGACTGACCCGCGTGCCGACCGCGTTCCTGCCGACCGAGGATCAGGGCTACGTGATCGTCGCCGCGCAATTGCCGGACGGCGCGTCAAAGGAACGGACGGATAGAGTTCTGGAGCAGATCCAAGGCCTCGCGAGCAAGGTTCCTGGGGTCGAGCATGTGGTCACTGTGAGCGGCATATCCATTCTCGACAATAGGGCGAGTCTCGCCAACGCGGGCGTCGCCTTCGTCGTCCTGAAGGATTGGGACGTGCGTCTGAAAGAGGAAGGGCAGGATGTCCGTACGATCCTCGAGCGCCTCAACCGCGGGCTGCAGGGCGTGCCCCAGGCTATCGCCTTTGCGCTCCCCCCGCCGCCGATCCAGGGCATTGGCAACGTCGGCGGCTTCTCCATGCAGGTCGAACTCAGGAACGGCAATTTCGACTACGCCCTGCTTCAGACCTTGACCAACGCCGTTGTCGCCAACGCCAACGCGCAATCGTCCCTCCAACGGGTGGCCACGACGTTCCGCGCGGGCGCGCCGCAAATTTTTGTCAACGTAAACCGGATCAAGGCGGAGACGCTCGGCATTACCGTTGGACAGCTGTTCGACGCCCTCTCCAACTACGTCGGTTCGAACTACGTCGGCCAGATCACGAAGTTCGGCCACGTCTTCCAGATCTATACGCAAGCGGAGGCCAAGTTTCGCGCCAACGTCGACGACATTCGCAATCTTAAAGTGAGGGCGGGCGACGGAACGATGACGCCCGTCGGAACGGTGGTCGATATCACGGAGGTGCAGGGGCCGGCCCTCATCAGCCTCTACAATCTCTATCCGTCCTCGACGGTCGTCGGCAGCCCGGCGCCCGGCTTCAGCTCGGGTCAGTCCCTCGACATCATGGAGCAGATCGCCAACAGCACGCTGCCGACCGGAACGGGCTTCGAATGGACGGCAATGTCTTATCAGGAGAAGCAGCTCGGCAACCAGACTTACTACGTCTTCGGCTTCGCGATCCTGCTCGTTTATTTCGTTTTGGCCGGCCAGTATGAAAGCTGGATTTTGCCTCTAGCGGTGATCCTATGCGTGCCGATGGCTCTCCTCGGGACAGTCGCCGCGCTGACTACGCTCGGCGCGATCAGCGTGGCCGCCAGCCAATCCGGCGTCGCCGCCAACAACCTCTACACGCAGATTGGCCTCATTCTCTTGATCGCGCTCGGCGCCAAGAACGCGATCCTGATCGTCGAATATGCCCGCCAGCAGCGCGCCGAAGGAAAAGCGATTGTCGACGCGGCGGTGGAAGGGGCGCGCTTAAGATTCCGGCCCATTCTCATGACCTCGTTCGCCTTCATCCTGGGCGTTCTTCCGCTTGTGCTGGCGACGGGGGCGGGCGCTTCGGCGCGCAAATCAATCGGCATGGCGGTTTTCTTCGGCATGATCGCCTCGACTTGTCTCGTGGTGGTGTTCGTTCCATCGTTTTATGTGGTGATGCAGTGGCTCGAGGAGCGCAGAATGGGAAAGCGCGCGCCTGAGGCTGCGCCTCCCTCTCAGACGCCGGACGCCCCGAGCCCGTCCGCCGTCTGAGCGCGCTCTCGAAAGTGTGAACACCGCGAGGCTCCGCCCGATCCGCGATCCGCCTTATACGGTGCTCGAGCCGTGCTTGACACGCGCGATGGGGAGGAAAAGGTATGAGCCTTCGAATTACACTGGCGGCCATGGCCGTGAGCCTGGCGTGGTCCGGCCTCGCCTGCGCGGAATCGCCGAAATTGGTCACGACCGACGCGATGATCCCGTCTTCGGATCCGGGCATCAAGCTCTATGTGCGCAACAAGCACGCGGAGGGCATGACGTCCTTTTCGCCGGACAAGACGCTGCTGTTCATCCATGGCGCCACATATCCGGCGGATACGAGCTTCGACCTGCCGATCGACGGCGTGTCGATGATGGACCTGTTCGCCGAGAGCGGCTTCGACGTCTATCTGGTCGATGTGCGCTCGTACGGACGGTCCACCCGACCGCCGGAAATGGATCAGCCTCCCGAGGCGAACAAGCCGATTGCGACTTCGGAGGAGGCCGGCGCCGACCTCGGAGCCGCGGTCGATTATATTCTGGCGAAGCGCCACATTCCGAAGCTCGACCTCATGGGCTGGTCGTGGGGGACGTCGATCGCCGGCGCCTACACCGCCGGGCACGACGACAAGATCAACCGGCTCGTGCTTTACGCGCCGATCTGGACGTTTCAGCCGACCGTCGCGCCGCCGGCGGCTCCCATCCCCGCCTACCGCCTTGTCTCGAAGGACGATGCGAAAGCGCGCTGGCTCAAGGGCGTCGCGGAAGACAAGCAGGCGACCTTGATCCCGCCCGGCGTCTTCGACGCCTGGTGGAACGCGACGATCAGCGAGGATCCGGTGGGGAGCAAGATGAATCCGCCCAAGCTGCGGGCCGGCAACGGCGTTCTGGCGGAGGTCGACAATTACTGGCGCGCCGGCAAGCCTTATTACGACCCGGGCCGGATCACCGTGCCGACCCTCGTCATTCATGCGGAATGGGACGCCGATCTTCCGACCTACATGACCAACGCCTATTTCGCCCAGCTGACGAACGCGCCCTACAAGCGCTTCGTCCAATTGGGCGAGGGCACCCATACCGTCATGCTGGAGAAGAACCGCATGCAGTTCTTCCACGAGATCCTCGGGTTTCTCAACGAATCGGACGCTACGGCTCTGAAGTAGCTTGGTTTGACGCCCGTCCACCGGTAAAACGCGTCTCGCAAAGCGGACTGGGCGATTTCGAGCGGCGGCGCGGTCGATCTTACAATCGCGCGGTGGTATGACAGCCCGCCGCCGACGTGCTAGGGGCCGTCAGGCCGGCGCCTCCGTTCGCCTTGGGTGGCGCGCCGCACAACAAGGAGCCTTATGTCGAAAGAAGAATTGCTTGAATTCCCAGGATTCGTCGTCGAATTGCTGCCCAATGCGACCTTTCGCGTCAAACTTGAGAACGACCACGAAATCATTGCTCACACCGCGGGCAAGATGCGCAAGAATCGCATTCGCGTGCTGGCCGGCGACAAGGTGCTCGTGGAGATGACTCCCTACGATCTGACCAAGGGACGCATTACCTACCGCTTCAAATGACCCTCGCTCTCGGGCGGCGCGACGATTGCTCCGCCTCGCACTCGGGCCTCCGTCTCGTGCTGGGGTCCGCTTCGCCGCGCAGGCTTCAGCTGCTCGCGCAAATCGGCGTCAAGCCCGATGCGGTTCTGCCGGCCGAGATCGACGAGACGCCGCGCCCGCGCGAAGAGCCGCGTGCGCTCGCCGAACGGCTGGCCGGCGAAAAGGCGCTCGCCTCGGCGGCGATCGCGGGGGCCCATGCGGATCTCGCCCCCTGCCTGACGCTTGCGGCCGACACGGTGGTCGGCGTCGGCCGGCGCATCTTGCCGAAATGCGAGACGCGCGATGAGGCGGAACTGTGCCTCGATCTTTTGTCCGGCCGCGGCCATCGGGTCTTCACCGGCCTTGCGCTCATCACCGCGAGCGGCGCCGTGCGGCGCCGGCTGGTGGAGACCCGTCTCAGGTTCAAGCGCCTGTCCCGCCATGAGCTCGAGGCCTATCTCATGAGCGGCGAGTGGCGCGGCAAGGCGGGCGGCTACGCGATTCAGGGGCTCGCCGGCGCGTTCGTCGAGCGGCTGATCGGCTCCTACTCGAACGTCGTCGGCCTGCCGCTCAACGAAACGGCCGCGCTGCTCGGCGGCCAAGGCTATCACGTGCACCGGCATTGGAGCGCGAGCCTCGTTCAATGACCGGCGACAGCGACAAATCGGCGAAGCGACCGGATCGGAACAAGAGCAACCGGACGTGCCCGATTTGCGGCAAGCCGCGCAGCGAAGCTTATGACCCGTTCTGCTCGAAGCGCTGCGCCGACGTGGACCTGCATCGCTGGCTGAAGGGGAGCTACGTCATCCCCGGCGCCAAAGCCGAGCCGGAGCCGGGCGACGAGGAGGAATAGGCCCGCAGCGTGAGGGCGTCTACTTCCACTGGCGCAAGGGAGGCCAACCGTCTTCGGGCGGCGCCATTAGCGAGTCCATTTTGAGCCATTTCAATGGCTTGCGGCGCAATTAACGAGTCTCTACCCGCGCGCTTCCCGCCGCCTCACTGAAAGGCTGGGGCGCGGCTCGAAGGAAGCTCCCTTTCGCAGTTCGGCTGACGCTCATGTCGCGATGCGAAACGAATCGTTTCGCCTCGGTTAGGCTAAGTCGTTGAGGTCATTGGAGGCGCTAAATCAGCGATTTCGCTTCTTCTGAAATATCAAAGGCTTAAAGCCGATTTCGTTTCGCCGTTTTTTAAGCCCATTGCCGGTTCAACGCCCGAAAGCGATGCCCAACCTTTCTGAAAAGCATACCATTCCTGAGCCTTCCATGGCAAGAGATTGTCGGCGCCTCAGCGCCCGGACACAGCCGACCTTATGGCGGCTACCGTTTGAGAGACGATGGCGTCGACGCCCAACATTCCTACTCTCGCGCTTGCGTTGGACGGATCCCCATAAACGCCCTCGGCGCTGCCAAATTTGGATCCTTTGGAAAGCCGATCCTCGCGGACGAGGCTCGGGTCAAGCGCTAGCATCAGCGAGGTGTCACTGAGACCCGCATGGGTTCCAATCTCCGAGGGCGTGAACCCTTCACTCATCAGAATCCGCGTGAAATCGATCTGCGCCGCGTCGTAATATTGCGTAACCGCGTGCGCGCGCACGTTCGATGAGGCCCATTCGCGGTTGAGTTTGTTCGCCACATTCTTCTCATCGGCCTGGTAACCGCCGTGATCGCCCAGGAAGACGATATCTTTGAACCCGTGCTGTTTGAAGCTTCGGGCCGCGTATTCGAGAATCGTTTCAAACGCGGCGTCCGGCACGCTGATCGTTCCAGGGAAACGCATGTGGCCGGACGGCGGACTGATGCTGCCTTCCGGGACATAGGCGATCACCGGAGCGACAAGCGCGTTGCCTAACGCGACGGCAATCCGCTCGGAAAGCAACTTGACGCGCCGGTTGTGTTTTCCGAGCGCCATAGCCGGGCCATTCTGCTCGGTTCCGCCGATAGGCACGATGATGGTGGTCTTGCCCGCGGCGATCTCGTCCCTGAGCTCGGTCCACGTGAGATCTTCGAGGAAGACCGAGGGACGCTCCTCGGAATAGGCGAGCGGCGCGAAGTTCAGAATCAGCAACGGCAGAAGCAAGAGACGCGCCGCCTGCCTCATGCAGTTCATTCGCTCGCTCCGCAACGCCATCGGTCGAGATTCGCGCACAGCCGAAGATTATGAGGCGCCGCGCAGCAGCTTGCCGGAAATCCTCCGGCTGCCATGAACGATACGAAGCACCCTCACGACGCCGTCCGTCTCCATGTGACTGTAGATCACGATATAAGGGAGAACGAAGCCGACGCGAATGTGCGCTCCTAAGGCGGGGCGCGGCGGACCCGCGCCAGGAAAGTCGGCGAGAATGTCATAGAGCCGCTCAAAAGAAGCGTTGTATCGGGCGGCGACTACATACCCGGCCTTGGCTTTGAGATCGGCAATGATCTCCGCCGTGTCCGCGTCGGCGGATGGCGCAACAACGACCCTCGCCACTAAGTCCGAAGCGCAGCAAGCCTTGCCGCATTGCGAGCCTTATGCTCCTCAAGAGTAATTTCCTCGCCACGGGCGATCTCGGCCAACGCTTCAGCGATGTAGGGTTTCGCCCATGCCAGATCGTCGCCTTCCTCAAGCGCTCGTTCGGCAATTCGCTCATCGATAAGCTGGCGCGCAGCCGCTTCCACCGATGCAAAATCGCCGCGCGCCACACGCGTTTCGAGCCATGCTTCCTGTTCGGGATTCAAGATGATCGTCATGGGTCGTTCATACCACGAAAGCCCCCGACTGTGAATTTATGCACAAAGTCGACCATCTGCCTTTGGCCGCAACCAATTGAGCTTCGTCCCTAAAACCCGCCCTCGACGCAGCGAAGAGCGAAGGCGTATTGGCGGGCGACGTCGTCGAGGCGGTCGTAGCGTCCCGACGCGCCCGCATGGCCCGCGTCCATCGCGGTGCGCAGCAGGACCGGGCCGCCGCCGGTCATTGTCGCGCGCAAGCGGGCGACCCATTTCGCGGGCTCCCAATAGGTCACGCGCGGATCGGTGAGGCCGGCGAGCGCCAGGATCGGCGGATAGGCTTGAGCGCGCACGTTGTCGATCGGACTATAGGCGCGGATGGTCTCGAACGCCGCGTGATCGTGGATCGGATCGCCCCATTCGAGCCACTCGGGCGGAGTGAGCGGCAGGCTGGCGTCAAGCATCGTCGCCAGCACATCGACGAACGGCACGTCGGCGATGATTCCAGCGAACAGGTCCGGCGCGAGATTGGCGATCGCGCCCATCAGCAAGCCGCCGGCGCTGCCGCCCTGCGCCACGACTTGGCCCTTGCTGGTAAAGCCTTCGGCGATGAGGAAGCGGATGGCGGCGAGGAAATCGTGAAAAGTGTTCGGCTTCTTGCCGAGCTTGCCGTCCTCGTACCACCGCCAGCCTTTGTCCGTGCCGCCGCGCACGTGGGCGATCGCGAACACGAAGCCGCGGTCGACGAGCGAGAAGCGGTTGGTGGCGAAACTCGCCTCTCCGCATAGCCGTAGGCGCCATAGCCGGTGATGAACAGCGGCGCCGATCCGTCGAGCTTCACGGCCGCGCTTGTAAAGCAGCGACACCGGCACGCTCTCGCCATCTTCGGCAGGCGCGAAAACCAGCCGCGCAACATAGGCCTTAGGATCGAAACCGCGCGGCATGGACTGCCGCTTGACGAGGGTGCGCCGCCTGCGTGACGACATCGTAGTCGTAGGTCTCCTGCGGCGTCGTCGGCGAGGAGTAGCTGAAGCGGATGAGCGACGTGTCGAATTCGTAGACCGGCTCGCGTCGGAGAAAATAGGTTTCCTCGTCGAATGCGATCTCGTGCGACTCTCCCCTTTCCAAATCGAAGACGACGAGATGCGGCCGGCTCATCTCGCGCATGAGCAGAACGAGATGATTCTTGAACAGCGTTGCGTCGGCGATGAAGCGCCCGTCGCGCTTGGGCACGAAGTCGCGCCAATTCGCCTCTTGCGGCGCATCGCGCGGCGCAACGACGATCTTGAAGTCGGGCGCGTCGACATTGGTGCGAATGAAGAAGCGATCGCCGTGATCCATCACGTCATAGTGCAATCCCGAGCGACGTGGCGCGACGAGCCGGGGCGACGCGGTCGGGTGATCGAGATCCACGATCCTTGCTTCCGAGGCGTCGTGGCCATGCACCGAAATGATGGCCGCGCGGCCGAGACGCGTGGGCTCAATGCCGATGAACCAGGCCGGATCGGCTTCCGCGAAGATCTCGACGTCGTCTGTCTGCGCGGTTCCGAGGCGATGCAGCATGACGCGGCAAGGGCGGTGGTTTTCGTCCTGCTCGACGTAAAGAAACGCCTGCGAATCGCGCGTCCATACGACGTCTCCGGTGGCGCCGACGATGCGGTCGCCAAGGTCCGTCTCGCGCTCAAGGTCGCGGACGGCGATCGTCAGCATCTCGGAGCCGAGTTCGTCGAAGGAAAAAGCGAATTTTGAATGGTCGGGCGAATGGCGGGCGCTGGCCAGATGAAAAAACGCCTTTCCCTCCGCACGGGCGTCGCCGTCGATCAGCACCGTCTCCGCGCCGCCTTCGCGAGGCTTGCGGCAATAGATGCGGCGCTGACCGCCGGGACGAAAGCGCGAGTAATAGGCCCACGGCCCGTCGACTTGCGGCGGCTCGCTGTCATCCTCCTTGAGGCGCGCGCGCATCTCGCGCTTGAGCTCTTTCTGCAAGCCGAGCGTCGGCGCCAAAACTGTGTCAGCGTAGGCGTTCTCGGCCTCGAGCAGCGCGCGGATGTCGGGAGGCAGCCGAGTGGGGTCGCGCAGCACTTCGCGCCAATTGTCGGCCCGCATCCAGGCGTAGTCGTCCGCCCAGGAAAGGCCATGTGCGGAAAGCATCGCCGGCCGGACTTCGGCTCGCGGCGGCGCCGGGATCGAGGCTTGCGAGCCCGGTCCGCGCGCCGATTGGTTGCGCGTCATGACGCTCGCCTACCCGCGCGGTGGAAGCGCCGAGAAGGCCGCAGGAACCTCCGCGGGCGCTTCGCAGAGAGCCGCCGCGCCCGCTGCACGAAGCTCATCGGCGCCGCCGTAGCCCCAGAGCGCGCCAATGGTGGGAATCCCATGCCGGCTCGCCGCCAGAACGTCATGCTTGCGATCGCCCCACATGCAGCAATCGTCGGCCTTAAGCCCCTCGCTTTCGAGAATGTGAGCGACGAGGTCCGCCTTGTCCTGAAACCGGCCGCCAAGCTCGTCGCCATAAGCCGCCTCGAAGTGACGCTCGAGGTCGAAATGGGCAAGGATCCGCTCCGCGTAGACGAGGGGTTTCGCGGTGCAAAGGAAGAGGCGCGTTCCCGAGGCGCTGAGCTCAGTCAGCGCTTCGTTTACGCCCTCGTAGACGAGAGCCTCGAACAACCCTTCGGTCGAATAGCGGCCGCGATAGATCTTGAGCGCCTCCTCGGGATCGCCTTCGCCATTCAGCGCCTCGGCGAAACATCCGCGCAAGGGCGGGCCGATGATCCAGGTGCAGTTCGGCGGCGGGCGGCGCGCTTCGGCCCAACGCCTCCAGCGCCAGACGAAAGCAGCCGACGATGCCCTCAGCCGGGTCGGTCAGCGTTCCGTCCAAATCGACCAGGAGCGCGCTTCGCCGATTGGGCTCCGTCGTCGGGCAAGGCAATCTTGGCGGCAAAAGCGCAACCGGCTAGCCGCGAATCGGCTCGTGCGCGACCGCCGCGCGCAGGAAATAGAAGAGACCGGTCAGCGCCATGAGAATGAGCACGCCTTCCAGTGACCGGGTAATCGTCTCGCCAAGCTGAAACAGGCCGCCGATCGCCCAGCCCGCCGCGGCGCCGGCGCCCACGAGCTCCGTGCCCACCAGAATGGCGACGCTGAGCAGCGTCATCGCATTGGTCCAGTTGATCGGCGTGGCGTCCGCCAAGGCGCATTCTCCTTCAGAATCTTCGCGAAGCGGTCGCGGATATACCAACGCGCCCCGCGGCGCAAGCGTCATGGGCTAGCGGCGATCTCCCTGCCCTTTCGCGCCAACTCGTAGGTTTTCACGTGAAGCGTGGCGATGCGCAGCAACGAAATGTCGTCCGGCTTCGCAGCGCGGCGCAAAAGATCGCCGAGGATCTGGTCGCCTTCGACCGGCTTGCCGCCCTCGATATCGCGCAGCATCGAGGCCTTGATCGGCGAACCCGCGGCGGTCATCGCCGCCCGCGCGCGCTCGAGCGCCGGGGCGCGAAGTGGGAAACCTTGAGCGGCCGCGATCGATGCGCATTCGCTTAAGAAGCCCAAGCGCGAGGTCCGCGGCGCCGGCGGCGACATAGTCGCCAACGGCCGACCTCATCAGGCAGGTAATGCCTGCCGCCGTGGCGATGAACACCCACTTCTCCCACATTTCCTGCCGGATGTCGTCGGCCAGCCGCGCATCGAAGCCGGCGTTGAGCAGCGCGGAGGCGATGGCCTCGATCCGCTTGGAACGGGAGCCGTCCAGTTCGCCGAAGCTCAGCGCATGCCAATCATTGAAGTGGACGACGTCCCCCTCAGGCCCGAGGGTCGCCGAAATGGCGCACATCCCGCCGAGCACGCGCTCGGGCCCGAAGCGTTCGGTCAGCCGGTCGATGTGCCGCATGCCATTCAACAGCGGCAAGATCGCCGTCGCCGGCCCGACGGCCTTGGCGAATGAGGTTATCGCGCCCTCGAGGTCGTAGGCTTTGCAGCTCAGCACGATCAAGGTCGAACGGCTCCGCCAGATCTTCCTGCAACACAGTCGGCGGCGAGGGATGGTGGAAGTCGCCGACGGGGCTGCGAATCGTCAACCCGTGCTTCGCAAGCTCCGCGGCGCGACGCGGACGAACGAGAAACGTCACGTCGCGACCTGCCTCAAGCAACCGGCCGCCGAAATAGCCGCCGACTGCGCCCGCTCCAACAACCAGAATTTTCATGTCACCCGATCCTATCCTTCAAACAGAGACGCCGCCGAACAGTCCTTTGGCGCGCCGGACGCACACTACGGCACGGCCGAGACCAGCATGAACGCGGCGAAGATTACGAGATGCACGGCGCCCTGCAGCACGGTCGTTCGGCCGGTGCCAAGCGTCAGAGCAGCGATGTAGAGGGTCAGAATGAGCAGCGCCATGTCGGTTTGCGAAACGCCCAGCGCGATTTGACGGTTGAGCACAATCGAGACGAGCGCGACCGTCGGAATTGTCAGGCCGATGCTGGCGATGGCTGAGCCGAGCGCAAGATTGATGCTGTTCTGAAGCCGATTGCGAAGAGCGGACTTAATCGCGGCGAGCCCTTCGGGCATGAGCACGATGAGCGCAATGACAACGCCGACGAAGGCCTTCGGCAGCCCCGCAGCGCCGATAGCCACGTCGACCGGATAGGACAGCGTCTTGGCCAGCAGCACGACTGCGGCAAGCGAGACGACCAGGAGGGTAAGGCTCAACAGCGTGATGAGCATGCTCGGAGCGTCGTGCAGCGGCTCGCTCGAAGTCGACGGCCGGCGCGTCGAGGAAGTAAACGCGATGCTTGACGGTTTGCACGAAGACGAACACGCACCAGAGGACCAGCGACATAAGGCCGACGCCCTCGAGTTGCAGAATGGAATAGGATGGGCCCGATGCAGCCTCGGCGAAATTGGGCAGGATGAGCGCCAGCGTGGCCAAAGTGCCGAGCACGGCGAGCGCGGAGACCGCGCCCTGAAGTTGGAAAGTCTGCTCGAAGTGCCGGCCCGCGCCAAGGACAAGACAGAGCCCCACAACGCCGTTGAGAACGATCATCACCGCCGCGAACACCGTGTCCCGGGCGACGCGCTCGCTGCCCTCGGCCCCGGCGAGCATGATCGAGACAATGAGCCCGGCTTCGATCACCGTCACCGCGACCGCGAGAAGGATCGAGCCAAAAGGCTCGCCAAGCTTGAGCGCGAGCACTTCGGCGTGATGGACGGCGGCGAACACCGTCGCGCCGAGGAAGAGACCTGCGAGAACAAGGACATAAGTGTTGTCGGAAGGAACGATATGGGCCAGCTTCAGCGCCACCAGGGCGCTAGCGAGCAACGGCACAGCCCAGGCCCAGGCCGGAATGGAGGCGTGGCTCGGCGACGACATCGATCCATTCCGTTGCGAGGACGTCCAGTGTGCAGGAGACGAGCGGCCCGGGCAATCCGGCCTGTCTTAGGCGCGTCTTGACACTCTCATTATCGAGAATATTATCCCGAATATGGAAGTCAGCGCCGAATCCAACAATAGCGCCGATATGCGCCTCGCCGAGCGTCTGCGCGCGTTGCGGCGCGCCCGGAGCTGGTCGCTCGATGAACTGTCCGCGCTGAGCGGAGTGAGTCGCGCCTCCCTGTCGCGAATCGAGAACGGCGACGTGAGCCCGACAGCGTCCGTGCTCGGGCGGCTCGCCGGAGCGCACCGCACGACCGTCTCGCGCCTGCTCGCCGACATCGAGGGCGATGCGCCTGCGCTTGTCAGGCAGGGCGAGCAGCCGGAGTGGGTCGATCCCGCCACCGGCTTTCGCCGCCGGTCGATCTCGCCGCCCTCGCTCAGCTTCGACTGCGAGCTTCTCTCTTGCGAATTGCCGGCCGGCGCGCGCATCGACTATCCGCTTCCGCCGCGTCTTGGTCTCGAACATCATCTCTATCTCGTGGACGGCGCTCTCGAGCTCGCTATCGAGGGGACCGTTTATCGTCTGCACGCTGGCGACTGTCTTCGCTACAAGCTGATGGGGCCGAGCAGTTTCCTGGCGACTGGGCGGCGCGCAGCCCGCTACATTCTTGTTCTCCGGTGAGAGAATGGAAGCGCAAACGATAAAAGTCGCCGCGCTCGATCCCGCCGCGCTCGCCAAAGCCATCGAACGGCTCGCCCAAATCCTGCATGCATGCGTGCACGAGGGCGCGAGCATCGGCTTCATTATGCCGTTCGAACGGAGCGAAGCGCGCGCCTACTGGCTCGACAGGGTCGCCGCGCCGCACGCGGCCGGCGGCAAGCTCGTCCTCATCGCGACGCTTGGCGGCGACGTCGCCGGAACGGCGCAACTCGACCTCGACTCGATGCCGAGCAAGCGTCATCACGCCGAGGTTTCCAAGGTCCTGGTCGATCCGGCCTTTCGCCGCGCCGGCGTCGGCCGGGCGCTCATGCAGGAGATCGAACGACGCGCGGCTGAAGAAGGGCGGTGGCTCCTGACCCTCGACACCGCCGGCGACGCGGCCGAAGCGCTCTACCGCTCGCTTGGCTATAGACTTGCCGGCTCGATTCCGAACTACGCGCGCCACGCCTTCGAAGACAGCTACGAGGCGACGCGGCTTATGTACAAAGACCTGCGCGGCGGGTAGCCTCCATTCCTCAAGCGCTCATGAAGGAGGTCCCTCGTCTTGCCTCGCGGAGCATCGGCTGATGCCTGACCGAAATGGCGCAAGCCTTTTCGGCCGCGTCGTTCTTTTGCTTTTGACCTTCTATGCAATCGCGACGATCGCCCCGGACTTGGTCCGGGCCGTTCGTCCATTGGGCTCGTTCGGCTTGGCGGTGGACGGCGACGGACGCGTCTACGACGTGCGGGGCCCATTCGAAAGCGAGCAAGATTTGCCGGCCTGGCGAGCAGGCCTGCGCGCCGGAGATCGGCTCGATCTTGCCGCGATGTCGTGCGCGTCCGTGGACAGCGTCGGGTGCGCGAGTCTGCTGGCGCAATGGGGCGGCGTCACCTATGTCATGCCGGGACGCGAGGCGACGCTTGTCATCGTCTCGGCGGCGCAACGCTCGCGCGGCGAAGTCAAGCTCAAAGCCGAGCCGCGGCCCGCCGACCGCCTGCTCGACATCGTCATCGTGCTCGACACGATTGCAGGGGTGTTGGTTATTCTCGGCGCGGCTTGGCTGGTGTGGACGCGCCCAGGCCCCATGACCTGGGGCTTCTTCATCTATGTGATCCAGTTCAATCCCGGCCAGGCGTTTCAGTTCTGGGCCTGGCTCCAGCTTTGGCCGCGGGTGCTTCTGGCGCAGAACGTCATTTTTTTCGTGATGCAGGCCGCCGCCTATACCGGGCTCCTCTTGTTTGCGCTGAGAGCGCCGGTCGACCGAGTCGAGGGGCGATGGCGGATCATCGAGCGCGCGCTGCCGGCTCTGGCGATTGTGTTCTTGCTGGTTGCGCTCCCCAGCATGGGGACTGTCTTCGGCTATCCCGCCGAAACCTGGACGCGGGGCTTGTTCTTGCTCGGCTTTGCGGTCAGCGCCGGGGCGCTCGCCATCCTTATCGGACGCCGGAGGGATCTTTCGCCCCGAGACTATCAGCGCATCCGCTGGGTGATCTGGGGCTGTTTGATCGGCCTTCCGGCCTATTTGCTCGCCCAACTCTCCCAGGAGACCTCGGCGTTCGACGAGCTGTTCGGTCCCGGTCTGACGTCCGAGGAAGTCGCAGGCGCCCTTTTCCTCGTCAACGGGATCCTGTGCCTGTTCGTCGTCGAAGCGGTGCGGCGGCAGACGGTGGTCAACGTCTGGATTCCCCTTCGCCGGGCGACCGCCTTCGGCCTTCTGCTCAGCGTGCCGGTCCTGTTCCTTCACAAGCAGATCGAGTTGATCGACGAATACATTCATATGCCCGATTGGGCGTGGGTCGTGGTCGCTTCTGGGCTGGTTTACCTGATCGCGCGCGGACACGAGTTTGCGACGGAGCTCTTGAACCGTCTGTTCGACCGCAAATTCATCCGCGCCGAGCGCCATCTTGGCGAGGTGGGCGAAACCATTCAGAATTCCACAAGCCTCGATGAGATCGATCGGCTGCTGGTGAACGAACCGATGCGCACGCTTGGCCTTGCGTCGGCGGCGCTGTTCCGCGAGGAAAGCGGGATATTCTGCCGAAGCCTCAGCGCCGGATGGGCTGCCGATCACGCCAATGCGCTCACCGGCAACCATCCTCTGCTCTCCGCACGCTTCGAGAGAAAGCCCTACACCCCCAATTCGGTCGACGCCGCCGAGCTTCCGGACGATCTCGAGCGGCCGGTTCTCGTCGTGCCGGTCGGCAATGCGCGCCGCTGCTACGCACTTGTCCTCTATGGCGGCCACGAGATCGGAACCGATCTTGACGCGGGCGAGCGCCACCTCCTCGGCAGTCTGGCGCGCGAGGCCGAGATCGCTTATGCGCAAGTCGAAAGCGATACGCTGCGGCAGCGCATCGCTTTACTGGAGAATGAGCTCGCGAAGACGTTGGAGCCTCGTTGAACCCGCCGCGCTTCCGCTGCGCCGACAGCCTCGTTCCGACCATGCCTTGAGGCCCCTATGACGCAAAAACAGCAATCCCTCGATGACGTTCAGGTCTGCGTCTTCGACGCCTACGGCACCCTGTTCGACTTCGCGTCCGCCGCGGCGCGCTGCCCCGACGTTCCGCTGGATCGCCGCGCGGCGCTAACGACGCTCTGGCGCGACAAGCAGATCCAGTACGCCTGGCTGCGCACGCTCGAGAACCGCTACGCCGACTTCTGGCAGGTTACGGGCGACGCGCTCGATTTCGCGCTCGAGAGCCTCAACCTTGAGACGCCCTCGTTGCGCGAGCGTCTGATGGACCTCTATCTCGGCCTCGAGCCGTTCCCCGAGGTTCCGGCCGTGCTCGCGGCCCTGCGCCAAGCGGGGTTCAGAACCGCCATCCTCTCCAACGGCTCGCCGATGATGCTCGACGCGCTGGTCAAGCGCTCGAACCTCGAAGCGATGTTCGACGCGGTCCTCTCGGCCGACGCGGTCCGCGCCTTCAAGACCCACCCCGACGTCTATCAATATGCGCTGGACTCGCTCGACGTCGAGGCCGGCGCGATCGCGTTCCAATCCTCCAACGCCTGGGACGCGCATGGGGCGTCCGACTTCGGCATGCGGGTCGTCTGGTGCAACCGTTATGGCCAGCGCCGCGAGCGCTTGCCGGGGAGCCCCGACTTCGAGATCGGGACGCTGGCCGAACTGCCGCCGCTTTTGGGCGTAGGAGCGTCCTGACCGCGGCCGTCGCGGCCGTGCGCATCGAGGAGACAGGGTCATTGCCGCTGGGTTTACGCCTTCTTGAACGCCTCGGTCTCGCCGTCCTGATCGCGCTCGCGGGCGCAAGCCCCTCATTTGCGGCGGGAGAGCCTAACGTTCCGGCCTGGCTTCAGGCCCATGTGGGCGAGGGGGAGGGGCAGATCGCGCCGGTCGTGCTCATGAGAGCCCGCGCCCTTTATCAGCGCAAGGGGGTCCGCAATCCCTGCTACTTCGCTTTTGACGCGACGCGTCCCCATGACCTCGGCGGGGGCTTAGGCCGAAGATTTTACATCATCTGCGAAGCCCAAGGCTCGTTTCGAGCGATCTCCGCCGGCCATGGCGGCGGGCGGGATCTGGACGGGGTCGCGGATTTCGCCAACGGACGGCGATGCGTGAAGAATTTCGGCAACGCGATGGACTCCGATCTGACGGCGGGCGGCGCCTATGTGACGGGCGAAACGACCGCGTCCTTCAAGGGCTATTATCGCGCGGCCGGGGGAGACGCGGTTTTTGAGCGCGCGTTTCTGAAGTTCGACGGCGAAGGCGAAACCGCCAACGCCCGAGAGCGCGCCATCGGCGGTCATCCGGCGGTCCTGCTCAGGGGGATATGCCGCCGAAAAGATCCGGCGAGCCCGCACGCCGACCCGGAAGGCTATGTTCCGTTGGGCAAGCTCGTGAATTACGAGGCCGGGCGCAGCGACGGCTGCACCAGCTGGTCGCCTTCGGACGCCGCGGCCATCATGGCGATGGTGAGGAACGATCCGACCACGCTCTACATCTATCCCGAGTCCCGCGACATCGACGCCGTCGCGCGGGCGGTTCAAGCCGGAGAGGCGCCGTCGCGCGCGGGGCTCTACTGGAACGCCGCGTGCTTGAAAGACATCGGCGCGCCGAGATTCTGGGGCAAGGAAACGCTCGAGCCGATCCTTGCGCGATGGCGAGAGGCCCATCCCGCGCCGCCCCCGCAGCCCCCGCCGATTTGCAGGGGGCCGTAGGCGGTTAGCGGCGAAGCATTATCGCGGCCGGCCAACGGCTAACGGTTTGAGAGCGAGAAATTGAGGCCGCCCCAGGAGGCAATACACGCAATCGTATCGGCGCCGGAGCGGGTGAACGTTAAAACAATCACACAGGCGCGATAAGATTAGGGCCGCCGATCGGGCGATGGCGGCGGCGCATGGTCGGTGGGTCGCGGGAGCGCGCACGTCGGCGGTCAAAGCTTCACTGAGAGAGCGTCGCCGGACGTTCGTTAAAGATTGCGGAGCCGGCACAACTTGCGATCGGCGCGTGGCAAGACGAACACGCGGTCGTCGTTGCCGGCAGACCCAAATTGGGCGAAATCCTTGCGCCCCTCCACCGCGATTTGGTCAGTGCCGCCTCCACCGCCCGTGACGTCGAGCCGCAGGGCATCGCCCTGTGGCGTCAGCCGGATCGTTCCGCCGTCAGCATCGAGATAGCAATCGAAGTGGCCGCCGAGGGTTTTGCAATAGAGCGCATCGCCATACCACTCGCCCGAACGTTTAAGCATGAAGCCGATGCCAGCTTCGAACCTCGCCGCGGTGTTCTTGGGACCTGCGCCTTCGCCGAAGTCCTTATCGAAATCGACCTCGATGCGCCGGACCGTCTGCTTTGGATGCGCCGCCATGTGCGCCCGATCGTAGTAGCGCGCGTAGAGGGTTTGCCGCCATCGGTATCGGCAAAGTACCGCGCGTAGATGTCGTCCCCACTTGTGAACCCGGCGGCGAGCGCTGCCGCGCTCAGCAATAGAAGCAGCTTCATCGTTCGCCAAATCTCGCCGCGCTCAGGTTGTATGCAAAGTGTCTCAAGCAGATTAAATCCATTCCTTTTCGCCTCGCACCGAAAAGGCGGGGCTCGGTCGACGAACCGGAAACATACAGCACAACCTGCCGGGCTCCACCTTTAGCGTTGCTCTCCGCGTCAATGACGCCGGCCAGGAGGTCGGGGAAAGCGGCAGGTCTGCCACCGAGCGGTGGCGGCGTCATCAGCCTCGGAGACCTACCGGCTCCACGAGCAGACAACCAACGCCAGAACTGTTGAATGAACAGGAGCGACCCCCAATGGCCATTCAGTTCACCAGCATCGTCCCGATCCTTCGCATCTTCGACATCGCCAAGGCCGACGAGTTCTATCAGGGCTATCTCGGCTTCAAGGTCGATTGGGATCATCGTTTCGACGACAATGCGCCGCTCTATCGCCAGGTGTCGCGCGGCGACTTGATCCTGCACTTGAGCGAGCATCATGGCGACGGCAGTCCCGGCGCACGGCTGCGCGTGATGATGCGCGGCGTCGAGGAATTCCATCGCGAAATCAGCGCCAAGAATTATCGCTACATGCGGCCTGGCCTGGAAAAGACGCCATGGGGCACGCTGGAGACGGGCGCGATCGACCCGTTCGGAAACGATCATCCGCTTTTGCGAGCGCATCGACGAGCGATGACGGCCTTTCGCGTGCGCTACCCGACCGGCTGCATGAGCGCAGCCACGCGTCTCGCGAGACCCGGCTCGCGCAGCGCGCTCTGCGGCCTCATGAGGTGTCTCACCTCGATGACGATCCGATGCGCCTCGGGATCTTCGGCGCAGAGGCGCGTGAGCGCCGCGCCGTACTGAAGCCTCTTTTCTAAGTCGGGCGGCCGGGCGCCGCGAGTCTTCGGATGGACAAAGTCGGTTTCCGCCACGGCCCATGGCGCTTCGAGGAGGTCCTGGATGCGGACAAGGTAATCCTGCGCGAGGCCGTCCAACGGCGCCGCCCGATCGCGGCGCAAGTCGAGAAGCTCGCGCAGCACGAAAGCTTCCTGCGCGGCCACGCTCATGCCCTGCCCGAAAATCGGGTTGAACTGGCAGGCGGAATCGCCGAGCGGAATCATGGCGGCCGGGAAACGCTCGAGCCGATCGAAATGCCGGCGGACGCTCGCTGGCATGGCGTAGCGCGCGATTTCGCCGACGTGTTTTGCGCCGCTGATCGCATCGAAGAACGTCGGCATCCGAAAGGCTTTGACAAAGGCCTTGAAGCCCTCGATCTCGCCTGGAAGCGCGTCGCCATGAACTCTGCCGATGGAGACAATCCATCGCCCGTGCTCGATTGGAAGGATCAAGCCGGCGTGGTTCTGCTCCGGCGGAATCCCGTAGTGCGCGAGCCCCATCCAGTCATGGGATGCGTTGGAAGGAATCTCGAACACGGCCGTGGCGTAAGCCTGATCGATGCCGATTTCGGTGACCGCCAGTCCAGAGGCGCCGAGGTTGTCCAAGAGCGTCAGCGTCGGCATTGCGCGCCCGGAAGCGTCGACGACCAAATCCGCCGAGATCGCGTGCAACGTCCCGTCGTCGGCCTCGTACGAAACTGAGAGGGCTTCGCGCCGATCAGCCAACGGCGCGATATCGTTGACGCGCGATCGATGGCGGAACTCGACATTGGGCTCTTCGCGGAGTCGCCGCCGGCAGATGTTTTCGAGCAGAGGCCGGGACAGAAAGAAGGCGTCGAAGCCGAGGTCGCGCTGCGGGAACGGATCGAACCCCGGCTGCTCGTATCGGATGGCGAGGCCCGCTCTTCCCTTGAGGGCGCCGGCCTTCAAAAGATCGCTTCCAATGCAGGGGAACAAAGCTTCGAGCGCCGTCGAGCCTCCGGCAAGAAGCGCATGCGCGTGCCGCGATTGCGGCGTTCCGGGGCGGACATCCGGTCCCTCCGGCAGCGCGTCACGGTCGAACACCGTGACTCTGTCGAAATAGGGCGCAACCGCTTTCGCGGCGGCGAGGCCGCCCATCCCCGCTCCGATGACGACGGCATGTTCGGCGACGGGCGCCATCGGCGGTTCTCCGATGAGTTCCTAGGGCCCCTCAGGCTCAAACTTACGCCGCGCTCCTTTGTCTCGAGGCGCGCGTTTTCGAGGGCTCACATTCTTTCCAGCCAAGACGAGCTTCTAAACGACCGGGCCATTGTCGGCTGTGACGGGGATCACACAGCGCAATCGACTGTTTACGAGCTTCGCTCACGCGCCCGCTCCGCCGCCTCACCGAGACGGAACTTTGTCGGCGGTCGCTCGTTACTGCTAAGCTGAAATAGGACGCGCGAAAGCCCCGATCCTGAGGAGGGCACGAAATTGCCGGCGGAAACCAGGGTTTAATGCGTAGCGCTGATGTAGCGGGTGACAACCGAGCGTTGAAAATCGGCCTCGCAACGCGCATTCATTCGTGAGGGGAATAAAAAATATTCATGTGCCCACCCCTCGCCAACGTCGAAGCGCTACCCATATGCGGCGCTCCGGCGCGCCGGCGCCCCTAAAGGACGAGGATCGCATGCGTGTCCCGAAGCCTCATGGTTCGCCGCAGAAAAATCCCGATATCAGCACGCTTTATCAATCGGTTCGCGAGGCGAGCGAGCGGCTCGGCGCGCCTTTGTCCGACGCCGATGCGACCGTTCAATCGATGCCGGACGCAAGCCCGGCGAAATGGCATCTCGCGCATACGACATGGTTTTTCGAGAGAATGATTCTCGAACAGAACCTCCCCGACTACCGCGCGTTCGATGGCGACTTCAGTTTCCTGTTCAATTCCTATTACGAGAGCATCGGCGCGCGTCAGCCCCGTCCCAGACGCGGCATGATCACCCGTCCGACGCTCGAGACGGTCATCGCATATCGCGACCATGTCGACCGCGCGATGGCGTCGCTTCTGCAGGACGATCTTTCGCCCGCAGTCGCAGCGTTGATCGAGCTCGGCTGCAATCATGAACAGCAGCATCAGGAATTGCTGCTGACCGACATTTTGCATCTGTTCGCGCAGAACCCTCTGCGTCCTGCCTATAAAGATCCAGGCCCCATCGCGGTCGGCAAGACCGACAGCTCGGCGCCTTCCTATCGGAAGTTCGACGGCGGCGTCGTTGAGGTGGGACACGATGGCGCGGGCTTCGCCTTCGATTGCGAGGGGCCGCGGCATCGCGCGCTCATCGAGCCTTTCGAGCTTGCGGACCGATTGGTCAGCAACGCCGAATGGATGGAGTTCATGGCCGACGGCGGCTATCGCACGCCCCTCATCTGGCTCTCGGCTGGCTGGGCGACGGTCCAGTCGGAAGGCTGGAGCGCGCCGCTCTATTGGGAAGCGCGCGACGACGGCTATTGGTCGATGACGCTGCGCGGCGCGCAGCCGGTCGACCCCGCCGCGCCGGTTTGCCATGTGAGCTACTTCGAAGCGGATGCGTTCGCGACCTGGGCCGGGCGCAGGTTGCCGACCGAGTTCGAGTGGGAGCACGCCGCGCTTGGCGAGCCGCTCCGCGGCAACTTCGTCGAGTTCGGGACGGCTGCGCCCTGCGCCAGCGCAACTCGGACAAGCGGGCTTGCGTCAGATCTACGGCGACGTGTGGGAGTGGACGCGCAGCGCCTTTGCGCCCTACCCGCGCTTTCATCCGGCGGAGGGCGCGGTCGGCGAGTACAACGGCAAGTTCATGTGCGGGCAGTTCGTGTTGCGCGGCGGCTCATGCGCGACGCCTCTGAGCCATATGCGTGCGAGTTACCGCAATTTCTTTCCGCCCGACGCACGCTGGCAATTCTCAGGGCTGAGACTGGCGGGAGATCTTTGACATGCTCGACCTCGTCGAATCGAAACTCAGCCAGCATGAAGCATTCCGGGCCGACGTGCTTGCTGGCCTGTCGCAGCGGCAAAAGACGCTGCCCAGCCGATGGCTCTATGACCAGCGCGGATCGGAGCTGTTCGAGGAAATCACCCGCCTCGACGAATACTATCTGACCCGGACCGAGACGGCGATTCTTCGCGCCCATGCCGAGGAGATGGCGGCTCTCTGTGGCGAAGGGGTTGTGCTGCTCGAATATGGCGCCGGAGCAGCGATCAAGTCGGAAATCCTCATCAACGCGCTTCATGCGCCGCACGTGTACGCGCCGATCGATATCGCCGCAGATTTCCTCGCCGAGACGATCGAGCGCTTTCGCGATCGATTTCCCGATCTGCCGGTCCGGCCGATCATCACCGATTTCACGGCCGACTTCGATATTCCGGCGGACGTTCCGGCTCGACCCCGCGCGGCTTTTTTCCCGGGCTCGACGCTCGGCAATCTTGGGCCGTCCGACGCCGCCGCTTTGCTTCGCCGGATGCGCGGGCATGTTGGGCGCAGCGGCAAGGCGATCATCGGAGTCGATCTACGCAAGGAGGTCGAGACCCTGATCGCGGCCTACGACGACAGCCAAGGCGTCACCGCGGACTTCAATCTCAATCTCCTTCGTCGTATCAATCGCGAACTGGAAGGCGATTTCGCGCTCGAGGCCTTCGCGCACGAGGCAAGATGGAACGAACGTGAGTCCGCGATCGAGATGCATCTCGTGAGCCTCAAGCCTCAGACTGTCTCCGTGGCTGGGTTCAGCTTCGCGTTTGCGCAAGGCGAAACCATCCACACGGAGACCTGCCGGAAGTTCGATGTCGCCGGCTTCGCCCAAGCCGCGCAACGATCCGGCTGGCGAGTGGACAAGCTCTGGAGCGACCCTGCTCAGCTTTTCGCGGTCTTTGGTCTCAGCGCGGAGGCGTGAGCCTAGGGGGCGAGCCGCGTTTGGATTGAACTCGTCATCGCTAGGAGGCCCAAAGGGCGCCGTGAGACGCCCGTCTATCGACGGGCTAGGGGCCGCGACGCGGCGATCCGGAGGCGCCGCTCCCACCCTCCGATCCCTGGATCGCCATGCCCCTTCCGAGGCTCGCGATGATGATGCGGCTCGACGCAATCGCCGTGCGCTCCAAAGCTCCCCTTGTCGCGACGAGCTCTTATCGCAGCTCATCATTTTTCGTTTGAGAGGCTGCGCTTCGGCTCGAAAACGCAAGACTAGATCAAGCGAGGCTTGCGGGTATGGAACAGGTGCGCGAGCCCTCTGGTCAGACGTTTACTCTGCTTTACCGGGCGGGCCGGCGGCGACGAGAATGGCTCTTCGATGATCGGCGGCTCAATCGAGAGAGCGTCGCGAGACGGCTCAGAGCTGACGAGCTTCTTAAGCTTCTCAAGCTCGGCGAGATCAAGCTCTTCCTCGTCCAAATCCGGTCTCAATTGGGCCACAGCGGCCAAGACGAGGAACGCGATCAATGAGAAAAGACAGAACGCGGCGTATACTTCCAAGAACTGCGCTGCCATTCCGACCCCCGGTCCGCGACAAGAAGCTCCCGCCTGGATGCGGTAGCGCGGGCGCGTCAGGGACCAATTGATCGAAATCAAGACCGCGGACTTTTTCAGCACATTGACAACTGTTATTCTACGTTATTGGGCAATCACAGGCTTCAATTGCCCTGTTGGCAGTGTTAACCGAGCGATCCAGAACGATTTAGGTCGGATACTTGCAGATCCCCGCCCCAAGCTTCGTTGGCGCGACCGACGCATGTCCTCGTCGCACTACTTTTCCTCAACGGCCGCGCTTCGACCTCGAAACCTTGAGACTAAGTCAAGCGAGGCTTGCGGGCATGGAAAAGGCGCGGGCGCCTTGGGATCAGAGGCTTGGTCCGCTTAGCCGGACGGGCCGGCGGCTGCAGGGACAATATCTCGACGATCGGATCCTCGTTTGGGAGCGGGTGATCGTACGCCTCGGAGTTCGCGAGCTTCTTGAGCTTCTCAAGCTCGGCAAGATCAAGCTCTTCCTCCTCCAAATCCGGTCTCAATTTGGCCACCGCCGCCAAGACCAGGAACGCGATCAATGAGAAAAAACAGAACGCGCCATATACCTCAAAAACGAACGCTACCATTTCCGATCCAGTTCGCGTCTCGTCGTGCACCACCAAATAGGTAAAATAACAGATTAAAATTGATTCAGCACCAACAAAGATGTGGAGGTGAATTTTGAGCAAATTAACGGTGTTATCTATGTATATTTACACTGTTATCCAATGTGAATTAATGGTATAGATTGCTTTCTTCGCCTTTCACTTGGGCTGCCCGCGGTGTTAACTATAACGATTTAGGTAGATACTTGCATGCTAACGCAGGCAAGCTTCCCGCCCGCCTGTGCAACGTACCCAACCCCGCGTGACTTCTCCGTGAACAGCTGCGCTTTTGCTCGAAAACTCAAGAGTATGTCGTGCGAGGCTTGCGGGTATGGAACAGGTGCGCACCCCTGCGGATCACATGCTTGCTCTGCTTTACCGGGCGGGTCGGCGGCGACCAGGATGGCTCTTCGATGATCGCCGGCTCGATCGAGAGAGCGTCGCGAGACGGCTCAGAGCTGACGAGCTTCTTAAGCTTCTCAAGCTCGGCGAGATCAAGCTCTTCCTCGTCCAAATCCGGTCTCAATTTGGCCACCGCCGCCAAGACTAGGAACGCGGCCAACGCGAAAAAGCAAAGCGCGCCATAGATCTCGAAAACCCGCGCTATCATCCTGATTTCGCATATCCTCCCCCATGCCCAATTGGAAAAAAGCAGGCTTCAAGTTGGTTCGTTAACAACGAGGATGCGGAGTGATTGTTCCGCGGTTTTGACACCGTTCGGTGTCAACAAAAATGTGATGAATGTAGGTAGCTGATGCGCTTCCTAGCGGCTTCACCCCATGCCTCTCCTCACCACTTCTCCTTGAACGGCCGGGCTTCGACTTCGAAGCTCCAGGCCGACCGATCCTGTTTGACGAGGTCGGCGGCGATCGCCGCGACGCCAGCTGGATCGATGAAGAAGTCGTCCGGGCGATCGGTAAACCGCGCGCGGGTCACCGGCCCGCCGACCACGCCATCAACCACGATCAGCGCGACGTGGATGCCCGCCGGCCAGAGATGGCGGCCCATCGATTCGGCGAGCGCGCGCTGCGCCATCTTGCTTTGCGCGAAGGCAGCGGCCCCGGCCGCGCCGCGGCGCGAGGCGGTCGCGCCGACAACGATGATCGCCCCCTCACCCTTGCGCCGCATGGCGGGAATTGCCTGCTGGACGGAAAGAAACAGACCGAGCGTGTTGACCCGCCAGGAGCGCTCGAGGTCCTCCGCCTTGACCTCCTCGACATTGCCCCAGACGCCCGAGCCGGCGTTATAGATGAGCGCATCCACTTCCCCGAGATCGGAGCGCGTCGCGGCGAACGCCGCCTCGACCGAGGCCGCCTCGGTGACGTCGCATGCGTAAGACTTGGCGCTTGGCAGTTCGGCTGCGAGCTTGGCCGTGAGATCCGTGCGTCGCGCCATCAGCGCAATCGCGTAGCCGTCCGCGGCAAAGCGCCGTGCGATCGCCTCGCCATTGCCAGGGCCGACGCCGACCACGGCGCAGACAGGACCCTTGCTTCCATCCGCCATTCCCGCCTCCTCGCGCATGGGCGTGTCCTTAGACCAAGATGATTGATCGGCCGAAACGCGCCGCAGGCCCTCATCCGGCCGTCGCGCCCCTCCCCCCACAGGGCGTTCGGGAGAACGCCCGTCTCTCGACGGGCCATGGGGAGAGGGTTGGGGTGAGGGTCTCAGTCCATCCTGCGCCGCCGAGCCCCAACGCGCAACGCTCGTTCCCTGCCCGCTTGACGGTTCGCCTGAGAACGCGCCAACTGAGCTTTAAATCCGCCGCCGGCGACCGCCGGATAAGGGACCCCGTGAGGAAGCGCGAGGAGTGGCATGACGATTCGACCGTGGGCGAAGTCCTATCCGCCGAACGTGCGCTGGGACGCGCCGCTCGAGCTTACCTCCGTGCAGAACGTGCTCGAGACGGCCGCCGAGCGGTTCGGCGCCAAACCAGCGCTCGATTTCATGAACAAGCGCTTGAGTTATGCTGAGCTCGACGCGCTCGCGAGCCGCGCGGCGGCGGGATTCCAGAAGCTCGGCGTCAAGCCCGGCGTTCATGTCGGACTCTACCTGCCCAATACGCCGCACTACGTCATCGCCTTTTTCGGCGTCTTGAAGGCGGGCGGGGTCGTGGTCAACTACTCGCCACTTGATGCGCTGCCGACGCTCCAATCGAAGGTCAATGACAGCGAGACCGATATCCTCGTGACGCTCGACCTCGGCGCGCTTTATCCCCAAGCAGAGAAGCTGCTCGCTTCGACGCGGCTCAAGACACTGGTTGTCGGCGAATTCGCGGAGATGACGCCCGCGCCCGAGCTGGTCAAGGCGCAGATGAAGGCGGGCGGAATGCTCGCCGATGTCAAGCGCGACAACGCCCATGTCGCGTTCCGCGATCTGATCGACAACGACGGACATTATCAGGTTCACCCGCTCGGCCCGCTCGCCGACGCGTTGGCCGTCATTCAATATACCGGCGGCACGACCGGTTCGCCCAAGGGCGCCATGCTGTCGCACGCCAATCTGACCGCGGCCTGCTCGCTCTACGCTGAAGTGGGAACGCGCAGCGAAGAGGGATGGCGAGCGGGCGAAGAGCGGGTCCTCTGCATCCTGCCGCTGTTTCATATCTATTCGCTGACCGTGGTGATGCTGCTCGGATTTCGTCTGGGCTCGGAGCTTGTCCTTCATCCGCGCTTCGATCCTGCGGCGGCGCTCAAGGACATCGTCGAAAAGAAGATCACGATCTATATGGGCGTGCCGACCATGCATGTCGCTCTTCTCAGCGTGCCTGGCGTCGAGAGGATGGATTTTTCGTCGTTGCGCTCCTGCTCGTCGGGCGGCGCGCCGCTTCCGGTTGCGGTGCAGGAGCGGTTCGAGAGCGTCATCGGCTGCAGGTTGACCGAAGGTTGGGGCATGACCGAGACCGCGCCGCTCGGCACGTTCACGCCGCGCCAGGGACAGAGAAGGCTCGGATCGTGCGGCGTTCCCTATCCCGGGACAGAGATGAAGTTCATCGACGTCGCCAACCCCGAGCGCGAAGTTAAGCTCGGCGAACGTGGCGAGATCTGCGTCAGGGGCCCGAACGTCACAAAGGGTTACTGGAAGAAGCCGGAAGCGACCGCGAATTCGATGACGGCGGACGGGTTCTTCCGCACCGGCGATGTCGGCTATATGGACGAGGATGGCTTCGTCTACATTGTCGACCGCACCAAGGACATGCTGTTGTGCGGCGGTTTCAATGTCTATCCCCGCAACATCGAGGAGGCCATCTATCAGCACCCGTCGGTCGAGGAAGTGAGCGTCATCGGAATTCCGGACGACTATCGCGGCGAGACCCCGAAGGCCTTCGTCGCCTTGAAGGCCGGCGCGGCGCCGCTCACGCTCGAGGAGATGAAGGCCTTCCTGAAGGATCGTCTCGGAAAGCACGAGATGATCGGCGCCATGGAAGTCCGCGACGCATTGCCGAAGACTCCGGTCGGCAAGATATCGAAGAAGGATCTTCGGGAATACGAAGCCCGCGCGCATGCGGAGGCGTGACTGCTAGGGGCGCGCCACTCCGAAGCGATTTCGCCCGCATGGGATGGCGTTCGATAAGCGACTGCGGATCGTCAATCCGTTTCGCGCAAGTGGCCGATGACCAGCGCCTTGACCGCCGCGCCGGATAATGCTGATCGAAATGCCTATTTTTAGGAGCGCCTGATGCGGGTCTCGAAATGGGGCAACAGCCTCGCCATCCGCCTTCCCCTCGCCGTGGTGAAGGAATTGGCGCTCAAGGAGGGCGATCAGGTTGACGTCCGCGTCTCCGGCGAGCGCGCGTTCGTTGTCGCGCGCGAGCAGAGGCCGACGGGATCGGCGACTCCAGCCAGGTTTCAAATTCCGTCGCGATGGGGCAAATGACTGGTAGACATACGCGTCGGCCGGTTGGATTGTGCGCATGAAGCCGGCCGAAAGCCCCTCCGCGCTCAAGGTTCAGGCGGCGCTCGGCGACCGGTTCGAGGTTCTCGAGTTTGACGCCAGCACCCGCACCGCCGCCGACGCCGCAGCGGCGATCGGCTGCGAGGTCGCGCAGATCGCCAAGTCGCTGATCTTCCGCGGCGGGACGAGCGGGCGCGCGGTCTTGATCATCGCCTCGGGCATCGACCGGGTCGATGAGAAAAAAGCCGCCGCGGCGATTGGCGAGCCGATCGGCCGCGCCGACGCCGATTTTGTGCGCGAGGCCACCGGCTTCGCCATCGGCGGCGTGCCCCCGGTTGGCCACAGAACCAAGCCGATCGTTCTCATCGAGGAATCGCTGCTCCAGTTCGCCGAGATCTGGGCCGCCGCCGGCACGCCCAATGCGGTCTTCCGTCTCACGCCTTCGGATCTCGTCGAACTAACAGGCGGACGCACGGTCGCGGTAGCGCGCAGATAGAGGGCTCGAATTGGCTGCTAGGGGGACGCCTCAAGGGAAGATCAGGATCGGCGTCGGCGGCTGGACCTATGAGCCGTGGCGCGGCGTGTTCTTCCCCAAGGGCCTGCCCCACGCGAAAGAGCTCCAATATGCGGGCTCGAAACTGACCTCGATCGAGATCAACGGCACCTATTACGGATCGCAGAAGCCGGCGAGCTTCATGAAATGGCGTGACGAGACGCCGGACGATTTCATCTTCTCGGTCAAAGGACCGCGCTTCGCCACCAACCGCCGCGTTCTCGCCGAGGCCGGCGAGTTGATCGAGCGCTTCTTCAAGACCGGCGTGACGGAGCTCAAGGCGAAGCTCGGACCGATCAACTGGCAGTTCGCGACCACCAAGCGTTTCGACGCCGAGGATTTCGCCGCGTTCCTGAAGCTTTTGCCCAGGTCAGTCGATGGCCTCGCCATTCGCCACGTGGTCGAGGTCCGCCACGAGAGTTTCAAGAACCCGGACTTCATCGCGCTCGCGCGCGAGCATGGGGTCGCAGTGGTGATCGCCGGTGATTCCGACTATCCGCAGATTGCCGACGTAACCGCTCCGTTCGTCTATGCGCGCATCATGGGAACGACCGAAAGCGAAGAGCGCGGCTATTCCGACGCCGCGCTCGATCAATGGGCGAATAGAGCCAAAACCTGGGCCGCTGGCGGCTCGCCGAAGGATCTCGCGACCGTGGAGCCGGCGCCGAAATCGGACGGCGCGAGCCGCGAGGTGTTTCTCTATGTCATCAGCGGTTACAAGCAGCGGAACCCCGCCGCCGCGATGGCGCTGATCGAACGGGTCGGCTGACGCCGCGCCCTACCGCAAAGCTGCATTTGGGTCGAACCGCGATCGTCATTGGAGCGATAGGGCGTCGTTCTCCTGGATCGCCGCGTCGCTTCGCTCCTCGCGATGACGGGTCAACCTTAACGGATCTTGCCTAGCCTTGATGAACGCCAGCAGGTCCGCGTTGATCGTGTCGGCGGGTCGTGGGCATGCCGACAAAATGGCGGCGGACCGCCTCAACCTGATATGGCTGAGATCACCACCCGCTCACACGGCCTCAGAGCCGGAGTCGCTTTCCGCGCCGGAGCAAAACGCGCCGCGCAGCGCTGCCGAAGCCGCGCACGAGCGCGCGAACCCCGCCCGCAATGGCGAAACTCATAGCCCCAACGCCATAGCGCTCGAGCGGCGCAAGCTGAGCGTGAAGGTCGTGAATCTTAAGCCGCGTCGCCAGCGGCGCGTTCCCTCGGTAGAGGTTCGGCGAGCCGAGCATCGACATGTCTCCAAAGATCTTCGTTTGATCGACAGGATACGCGCCGGGCCTGACCTCAATGTGACAGGTCTTTGGCCTCAACAGGATACGAATCAGGCGCAATTTAATTTCGTGAGCGGCCAGGAGCGCAGCGCGCGCTCAGTGTCCTCGCGTGGTTACCCGGCGGCGGCCTCGGCTTAAAGTCAGTGTAGCCGCGACACGTAGTGGGCGAGCGCTTTCATCTCCAAGTCGCCAAGCGGGTACACCACTTCCGCCATGCCCGCCGCGCCGGTGGACGTTCGCGCGCCCGATTTGAAGTCGCGCAAGGCCTTGTAGACGTAGTCCTCGCGCTGGCCGGCTAGACGCGCGATGTTGTCCACGCCCTCGAAATGGTCGCCGTGGCAATTTGTGCAGTGGATCGACTGCGCGATCTTGCTTCCAAGCTCGGTGTCCTGAGGCGCGGCGTCCGGCGCCGCCGGCGCGTTGGGCGCTGGCAGCGAGGCGAAATATGCCGACACGTTGCGCAGGTCGTCGTTGCTGAGCTGTTGCGCCATCGCGTTCATCGTCTCGTTCTTACGCACGCCCTTGCGGAAGAACACGAGCTGGAACTGCAGATAGAGGTCCGGCTCCGCAGCCAGGTTCGGGATGTTCTTGTCGGCGGCGAGCCCATCCGCGGTCGCGACGCCATCGACGCCATGGCACGCGAAGCACCCTGCGGCCTCCGCCCTGGCCTTGCCGATGTCCGGCTTTCCTTCCGCCGCCATTGCGGCCACGGGAACGGCTAGGCTGAACGCCACGACGATCCAGGTCAGTTTTCGCACGATCTCAGGTCTCATCGTATCGATGGAAAAACGCCTCGCCCTGGCGTCTTGCGGCGCCAGGGCGAGGATGGATGCCGACGGGCAGATTATTTGCTGCTTGCGTCGTACCAGATCCGATAGATCGCGCCGGCCTGATCATCCGAGATCAGGAGCGAACCATCCATCGGGTTGATCACCACGTCGGCCGGGCGACCCCAGTACTTGTTGTCCTTGATCCAACCCCAGGCGAACGGCTCCTGCGAGATGTTCTTGCCATCCGGGTCGGTCTGGATGCGGACGATCCGGGCCCCGGTGTGCATGAACTGGTTCCAGCCCCCGTGCTCGGCGAGAAAGATGTTGTTCTTGAACTCAGCCGGGAAGTTGTTCCCGGTGTAGAACTTCATCCCGAGCGGCGCCATGTGCGGCCCGACGTTCAAAGCCGGCGGGGTGAACTCGTCGCACTTGTGGCCCATGGCGTATTTCGGGTCCGGAATATCACCCTGGTGGCAATACGGGTAGCCGAAGTGCGTACCATACTTGACCAGGTGGTTGAGCTTGTCGGACGGGATGTTGTCGCCCATCCAGTCGCGCGCATTCTCGGAGAACCAGAGCTGGCCGGAGCGCGGATCGACGTCGCCCCCGACGCTGTTGCGCTGGCCGAGCGCGGCCACTTCCGACAGACCTTCGTCAGGGTTGATGTGGCGATACTGCGCCGTGCCCGACGGGATCATACAGACGTTGCAGGGCGGCCCGACCGGAATGTAGAACCAGCCCGGCGACTCAGTGTCCGCAACCATATACTTCCAGCCGTGCGAGGTGTATGGCGGGAAGTCGCTATAGACCACCTCGCCCTTCGGATTGTCGAGATTGTTGGCGATATCCTTGTAGCGATAGATCTTGTCGATGTCGGTAACGTAGAGGTTGCCGTTGTAATAGCCGATGCCAGTCGGTTGCCGCAGCCCCTTGATGATCGTCTTCGCCACCCACTGGTCGCCCTGCTTCTTGAGCGCGAACACGTGGTCGGTCCAGCAGCCGACATAGAGCGTGTTGTCGGCGCCGAACACCATCTGGCGAGCGCAGTCGAGCTGATCGGCCAGGACTTCGATATGGAAGCCCGGCTGAAGCTTGATGTTCTCTTTGACGAGGTTCACCAGCTCGTCATGCGGCGTCGGCAGCGGCTGGCCAGGATAGGGATGCGTGCCGTGCTGCTGCACCGTCTCGTCGCCCATGAACCAGTCTGCGGGCGGGTGTTCCCAGTAATCGCGGCCGTTGCTGTTGTACTTGATCAGCGGTTCGTCGGCGCGCGCCGGGACGGTTGACGCCATTCCCAAAGCCAGCAGCCCCGCCACGCCCACCAGCGTCGGCAATAATCTCAGCCTTCCAAGTCGCATAGTTTCCTCCTCCGAGATTCTCTCGTTATACTGACGGATGACCGCCATGCCCTCCTTCAGCCTCGCGCATCGGCGAGTCGGCATGGCAGAGTAACCGAACCATAGGGTGACCCAACAACTTTGACAACGCCGTTGCCGGGGGCCAGCGAAAAAAATGAGGCGTCGGCCTAACCCGGCGGCTGCAGTGGCACGAACGGATTGATCACGTCGTCGCGTTCGACAAGCCGCTGCGTCTCAAGCATCGCCTGGAACGGGCCGCCCGCCCGGCTGACCGTCGCCACGACTAATGCATAGCTGTTCAGCGCCGATCCGGACCACACGTGGTAAACGCGAATGTGCACCGAGCCATCGGGGATGTTGACGGTCTTGTCATCGGCCAGCTTCACTTCGATACCGGGACCGGCGGCCTGCGCCACCATCTTCGCATAGGCTGCGTCGACCTCGCCCGGGTCCGCTTTTTGCGCCCACGCGACACAGGATTCCGGATCGAGCCGCGTCGCCAACACGAACCGCCCAGCGGGATCGGGCACCGCCCAGGCCTTGCCGGAGCCAGGCACGCCGCCACCGGCGAACGAAATCATCTTGCCGTCGCGGTTCGGCTTGCCTGCGAACACGGCGAGCGCCTGCGGATTGGTGATTGGCGCCAGATTCTGGCTGTCCGCCCAGTCCCAGACCGTCGTCAGATGGCCGAACTTGGCCATGCACACATCGCTGAACAGCTTCACGAAGTTCGCGGCGGCTTCATCGGCCCGCGCCGGCTGCACAACCAGCGCAAGCGCGGCGGCCGCAGCGAATGCAAGTCGCTTCATGGGACGTTTCCTCCTGACGAGCCGCAGTCGTAGCGGGGTTCGGCGAACTTGAACAGTGGGTGGCGAAGGCCGCCTTGCTCGCTTGGCGAGCGCGCGAACTGGAAGCGCGTCAGCCGACCGTCAGGCCCACTCGCCTGTGCGGAACACCGGCGTGCGGCCGCCGTTCGCATCGAGGCCGTCGATGTCGATTACGTCCGAGCCGATCATCCAGCCGATATGGATCATGCTCTGTTGCCGCCCCGCTCCGCGATCTCATCCGGACCTGCGCAACTGAGAGCCACCCTCCCAAAGGCAAGGCGGCCGGCCCGGCCATAGCGGGATATCGACGGCAATACCAGCGCACGTTGGCCATCGAGCTGGCAAGGCGTCACACTTGATCCACCGCACCGCCCGCCTCCGGTTACTGGCAAATCGCCTTGACATAATCCTTTCGCGGATAAGATAGTCGCCTGCCAACGAGACTCGCAGGCAAACAATTTCCCGGATTCCTTCCCTCAGGTCCGGGCGACGTTCTAATAAGCGGGGGGACGAGGAGACGCTTCGATGAGAGGATACGCTAAGATTTTAACTATGACCGTCGCCGTCGCGACGTTGTTGTCGGCAGCGTCAGCGCTTGCGCAGCCGGTCGACACGGCGCGTATCGCCGGAGGCGACCCCAATGACTGGCTGACGTATCACCAGTCCTATAACGGGTGGAGCTATAGCCCGCTCGATCAGATCAACGCCAACAACGTCAAGGATTTAGAAGTCGCCTGGATATCTGTTCCAGGGCATGCGACCCGCGGCTTGCAGACCATGCCGCTCGTTGCTGACGGCGTGCTATATTACACTGGATCCTATAGCCGGGTGTTCGCGCTTGATGGCGCTACCGGCAAGCAGCTCTGGTCTTACACGCCGGAACTCGATGAGACGCTGATCGCGCGACAGACTCATTCGCCATACAATCGCGGGGCGGCAATTGGCGAGGGGCGGCTTTATGTCGGCACCGTCGATGGCCGGTTGATCGCGCTCGACATGAAAACTGGCAAGGTGGACTGGGACACCAAGCTGCAGGATTCCGAGAAGTTGACCGTTGGATTCACCGGCGCGCCGCTCTACGCCAAGGGCACGGTGGTCATCGGCAGCCAGGGCGGCGAATGGCCCGGTCAAGGCCCGCTCTATGGCGTCGACGCCGCGACCGGCAAGGTGAAGTGGAAGTTCAATACTGTGGGTGGCGATGACGCATCCAAGCAGAGCTACGGCAACAATTCCTGGCGCACCGGCGGCGGCGGCGGCTGGATGCCGGGCACATTCGAGCCCGAGACCAATATCGTGTATTGGGGCACAGCAAACCCGGCGCCTCTGTACGACTGGTCTGGCGACAAATGGAAAACCGAAGGTCCCCGGCCGGGCGACAACCTCTACACCACGTCGGTGCTCGCCCTCGACATCGATACCGGCGAGCTGAAATCCTACCATCAGGAACTGCCGCACGACGCCTGGGACTTCGACAGCGCGATCGGCGAGTTCGTGAAAGTGGACCGCGACGGCAAACACTACATCGTGCATCCGAACAAGAGCGGCTTCATCTTCGTCTATGATCGTGATCTGAAGGTGCAGAACGTCTGGCCGCTAATTCACAACTACAATTTCGTGAAATCGATCGATCCGAAGACCGGCGAACTGATCGGCCGACGCGACTTCACGGCCGGAAAGGCCGCTGAGCCGCTGTGCCCAGCGATCGACGGCGGCGTGAGCTGGAATTCCGGCAGCTACAGCCCGAAGACCGGACTTTATTACAAGGTGGGCAATGAGTGGTGCATAGCCCTCGAGGTGGTGAAGACCACGCCCGTGACAGAGCCGGTGGTGCAGCTCAATATCGGCGCCAATTTCCACGAGGTTCCGCCTCCCGGTGGTGATATCTACGGCCATCTGGATGCGCGTGATCCGATCACCGGCGAAAAGAAGTGGGAGGTGCGCTTTCCCGAGCCGCCGCTATCGAGCGTGCTATCCACTGGCGGCAATCTCGTGTTTCTGCCCGACGCGCGCGGCGTAGTGCATGCTTACAACGCGGAAACCGGCGCCGAGCTGTGGAATCACTCGGACGGGCTCGGTCATGTCGGCGGCATCATCAGCTACTCCGCGGGCGGCAAGCAGTACGTCGCCGTCACTGTGGGCTTTGGCAGCCTAGTCAGCGATGGGTACGGGAAGTTGTTTGGCGAGCCTTTCAAGAGCATGCCGCGCGATGAGGGCTTGCTCGTGGTGTACAGCCTGAAGTAAGCAAATAAGAAAGGGGCGGGCGCGCCAGCGCCCGCCCCTACGCTTTTCCAGGTCTGACCCGGAGTTAGTCCCCCGTGAGCAACCGCGCATGGCTTCCGTTGTTTGCGGGAGCGCTTATGGCTTTCGGGTCCGATTTGGCGCTCGCGCAGCAAACAGCGCCGCCACCCGCTGCGGCGGCGCCGGCCTCCAAACTGGATGTCCCGCAGCTCTTCGCCACCACTTGCGGCTGGTGCCACACGGATGGCGGCCGGATCGCGGGTAAAGGGCCGCAGCTCATGAATACCGCGCGCAGCGACGACTTCATCCGCAATCGCATCAAGAACGGCAAGGAAGGCGCCATGCCGGCGTTCGGCAAGAGCTTTTCCGATGCGGACATCGATCAGATCATCGCCTATATCCGCAATCTGAAACCGGACTGAGGAGTAATTTTGAAGCGCGTCCTCCCGGCTCTCGCCCTGTGCTGTCTTGCCTTCGCAGCCCATGCGCGCACGCTCGCTGAGATCAAGGAGCGCGGCGCGATCGGTCTTTGCGCGCATCCCAACTCGCTGCCGTTCGCGAGCAAGACGGCGGAGCCGCCGGGATTTCAGATCGAACTGGGGCGCGCGCTGGCGCGCGAGCTTGGGGTGTCGCTGACGCCCGATTGGATTTTGACGGCCTACCAGATCTCCCGCGCGGACTGCGACATTATGCTGGATGTCATCGCGGACCCCGAGGCGCAGGAGGAGACAAGGCTCAAGCTTTCCCAGCCCTATTACCACTCAGGCGTTTCGCTGGCGGTGCCGCAGAACAGCCGGATCAGTTCCTTCGCAAGCCTGGATGGCACGACCAAGGTAGGCGTGCAGGTCGGATCGATCGCCGCCATGACGCTGGATCAGCGGCACGTCCGCATCTCCATCTTCGGTTTTGAAGAGGACATGCTGGACGCGATCGGGGCGCATGAGGTCGACGCCGCAGCGGTGACCGCGACCTCGGCGGGATATTACAATAAGCGCCATCCTGGGCACGAGGTGGTGGTATTGCCGCCCGACGAGACTGCGCCAGCGCTGTCATGGAACGTAGCTGTGGGAATGCGGCGGCCTGACGCCACCCTCAAGGAAGCGATCGACGCGGCGCTGGTACGGTTGACCAAGGACGGAACGATCGCCGCGATTTATGCGCGCTATGGGGTGACGCTGCAGCCACCAAAGTTGTAAGCGCTGGTTTTACCGAGCACCGCCCGCGCCTTGCTCGGCTCAAGACTGGAGCGAAGGTCGACAGACAGACTGTCGCTGCTGCAGCGATAGCGTATAGTCGACATCGAGGGAGGACGAACCAATGGATCGCATCGCACATCTTGTCGCGGCCGGCCTGCTGCTGTCGTCGCCCGCCGTAGCGCAAACGCTGCAAGCGCCAACTGAGCTCTACAACGAAGGCGATCTTAAGCTCGAGAGCGGCGAGACGATCAAAGATTTCTCTATCGCCTATGTGACCTTCGGCGCGCTCAACGCCAAAAAATCAAACGCCATTCTGATGGTGACGGCGCTTGGCGGCAATCATCATCGCCTCGATTTCATGATCGGACCTGGGAAGGCGCTCGATCCAAAAAAATATTTCATCATTTGCACGGATGCGATCGGCAATGGACTGTCGACTTCGCCGAGCAATTCAAAGCTTCAGCCCCGCATGCAATTTCCGCACTTCGACATCCGGGACATGATCGAATCGCAATATCGACTGGTCAAAGAAAAATTCGGCATCGATCATCTCGTCGCGGTTATTGGCCCCTCGATGGGGGGCATGCAGACCTTGCAATGGGGCGTGAGCCACCCCGATTACATGACCGCGCTGGTGGCCATCGTGCCGCTCGCCAAGACCCCGGCCTGGGGCGTGGCGGTAGTCGAAACCTCGCGTAAAGCGATCATGGAGGATCCGGCGTGGAAGGACGGCAACTACGACGCTCCGCCCGAGAAGGGTGTGCGGCTGTGGCGCGACATCGTGAACCTCTTGGCCGCGCGCACTCCGGAAATGTATTCCGCACAGTTCAAGAATCCGACTCGAGGTTCTGCCATGGCTGAACGAGCAGGAGAACGCCATGATGAAGGCGTTCGACGCCAACGACTGGATCTACCAGGGCTGGGCCTACGAGCGGCACGACGTCGGCGGCACCCCCGGCTTCAATGGCGACACCGTCAAGGCTTTGGCCTCGATCAAAGCGAAGACGCTGATCCTCACGGGAACCAAAGATCTGCTCAATCCGGACTTCGAGCCGAAGGAAGCGGCGAAGAATATTGCCGACGTCAAGGTCGTCACGATCAGCCCGGGTACTGTAAGGGGACATGCGTCAGCCGGCGGATTATTTCCGGAGGATGTTGAGTTTCTCAACCGCGAGACGAGCGCCTTTTTGGATCAAGTGACTGAAGGCGGAAAAAGGCTACAATAGGCAAGAGGGAGATCAGGCCTTTTCGCGTCACACTCTCGGCACCCTGTCTCAGCCGAAGCGGAAGCCGGCAGGCGCGTCAGGCCCACTCGCCTTTGCGGAACACCGGCGTTCGGCCGCCATTCGCGTCGAGGCCGTCGATGTCGATCTTGTCCGAGCCGATCATCCAGTCGATATGGATCATGCTCTTGTTGCCGCCTCGCTCCGCGATCTCATCGGGGCTCAGCTTCGCGCCGTCGACGAAGCACTTCGCATAGCACTGACCAAGCGCGATGTGGCAGGCGGCGTTCTCGTCGAACAGGGTATTGAAGAACAAGAGACCGCTCTTCGAGATCGGCGATGAGTGGGGCACCAGCGCGACCTCGCCGAGGCGGCGCGCGCCTTCATCGGTGTCGAGCACTTTCTTCAAGACATCCTCCCCGCGCTCAGCCTTCGCTTCGACAATGCGTCCGCTTTCAAAGCGGACCGCAATGCCGTCGATCAGCGTGCCTTGATAGGAGAGCGGCTTGGTGCTGACGACATGACCGTCGACCCGGCGCGCATGCGGCGTGGTGAAGACTTCTTCAGTCGGAATGTTAGGGTTGCAGGTGATTCCGTTCTTCGCTGTCGCTGCGCCACCCTGCCAGTCGTGGCCGTCGGCGAGCCCAATGGTGAGATCCGTCCCCGGACCGGAATAATGGAGCGCGTGAAATTTCCGCGCGTTCAGCCATTCCGTGCGGCGACTGAGCGCCGCATTGTGCGTGGCCCAGGCTTGAACCGGATCGTCGTTGTCGACCCGAGACGCGGAAAAGATCGCTTCCGCCAGCCTGCCGACGGCGACCTCCTCCTCGTCGCCCGGAAAGACCCGCTTCGCCCATGAGGCGGTCGGATAAGCGACGATGTTCCAGTTGATGTCGAAACCGGCGATCTTCTCGAGCGCCGGCTGGTAGGCGATGGAATTCGCCTTGTTGGCGCGGGCGACTTTCGCCGGGTCCTCCTGCGACAGCAGCATCGGATCATCGCCGACGATGGCGAGCCGGGCGGTGTTCGCCGCAAAAGCCTTGGCGACGCCTTCGTAGAGCCAGCCCGGCGCGCGGTCGAAGCTTGCGTCCGGAGCGGAGCGATAGCGCGCGAGCGTGATCTCCTCGTCGGAGAGGATCGGCGTCACCAGCCCCGCCCCCGCCTTGTAAGCCTCGGCGACGATCCGCCGCGCCAGAGGCAGCGCCGAGACGGGCGCGGTCAGGAACAGGTCCTGGCCCGGCTTGAAGCCGCAAGCCCACCTTGACCGCCGTCTCGGCCAGCCGCTCGAGCTTCTGGGGATCGATCGATGGGAAATTGCGCTGATGGGTGGTCATGTGCGGGCTCCGGGGAACTGTTGTCTTTGGACGCTTTGCGAGGGACTATAGGTCGTCACGAAGGCGCCGAGAAGGCGTGGGCGCAATCCAGATTTCATGCGCGTCGCGCAAGCCGGGGCCGGACGTCCTATATGACCAGGCAAGCGTAATATCGGGAGAGTGGCATGGCGCGCGTCTTCATCACCGGCTCGTCCGATGGCCTGGGCCTGATGGCCGGCCAGCTTCTCGCCGATCAGGGGCACGGGTCGTCCTGCATGCGCGCAACGAAGCTCGAGCCGCGGACGCCAAGAAGGCGCGCCCAAGGCCGAAGCCGTCGTTGTCGGCGACCTCGCAAGCATCGCCGCCACGAAGGACCTGGCCCACCAGGTCAACGCGCTCGGCTCATTCGACGCCATCATTCACAACGCCGCCGTCGGCTATCGCGAAGGGCTTCGTTTAACGAGCGACAATTTGCCGCATGTCTTCGCCATCAACACGCTCGCGCCCTTTATCCTCACCGCGCTGATCGAAAGGCCGAAACGCGTCGTCTATCTGAGCTCGGGCATGCACGATCGCGCGCACGCGAATCTCGACGATATCCTGTGGCGGAAGCGGCGCTGGGACGGATCGTCAGCTTACGCCGAGAGCAAACTGCACGACGTCATGCTGGCTCTTGCCGTCGCGCGACTCTGGCCCGATGTGCTGTCGAATGCGCTGACGCCCGGCTGGGTCCCGACCAAGATGGGCGGCGCCGGCGCGCCCGACGACATTGCCCAAGCGCATCTGACGCAAGCCTGGCTCGCCACCAGCGACGAACCCGCCGCGCGGACCACCGGCGGCTATTTCTATCACCTGAGGCGGCGCGAGCCGAACCCCGAGGCGCGTGACATCGCGCTGCAAGACAGGCTGATCGATATCTGCAAGGAGATTTCCGGGGTCGACCTACCGCGGAGTTGAGGAAACTTTCGGTCGGGGTTCAATTTAGCGCGAACGGGCGTTTCCTGTGTGGTGCGTCGCGAAGTAGCCCTTCATGAGCTCATCGTACAATTTATCGGTTTCATTCGCCTGGCCCGGCGTGAATTCCCCTCCCACCGCGCCCCGGGTCGGCTGGTGTTTGACCCCTCCCTGAATCGGCCAGGCGCCCCCATGGATCGGCCGGGACACCTGGGCCATCGCTTGCTGCGCCAGGCATGAAAGCCCCCCAATGAGGGCGCCGGCAACGATCGTTTTGTGCAACATTGCGTAATTCCTGATCCCCCAAGCAGCGGCGCCGGCACGATTTAGAAGCGACAAACGAAATTTTGAATGACGCAAGTCAACCCTGCGCGAGCTTTCCGGCTCGGCTCTAACGCGTCGATCGGAGCGAAGCCGTTATTGCGCCGGCGAGCCCGTCCCCGCAAGAGGAGGAGGATGAACCATGGAAGACGCTGACCCGATCTGGCCGGATCTCACCTATTCGACCTGGGCCGAAACGCTCGCGACCCTGCACCTCTGGTCCCAGATCGTCGGCAAGATCCGGCTGACGCTGACCCCCTGGCTCAATCATAGCTGGCACACCCCGCTTTACGTCACGGCGCGGGGACTCGGCTCCTCGCCGATCCCGATCGGGGCCGAGATATTCGAGATCGAATTCGATTTTATCGCCCACCGGCTCAACGTGCGAACCAGCTGGGGCGCGGAGGGGTTCCTGCCGCTGAGACCGCAGTCGGTCGCCGATTTCTACCGCGCGACCATCGATCTCCTCGACAGCATGGGCGTTTCGGTCGCGATCAACGAGACGCCGAACGAAGTTCCGGGTCCGATCCGCTTTTCAGAGGACCGGGTCCACGCGACTTACGACGCGGCCGCCGCCCACCGCTTCTGGCGCGCGCTCGTGCAGGCGGATCGCATCTTCAAGCTCTTTCGCACCGGCTTTATCGGCAAGGCGAGCCCGGTCCATTTCTTCTGGGGCAGCTTCGATCTCGCGGTCACGCGGTTCTCCGGGCGCCGCGCGCCGCTCCATCCGGGCGGCGTGCCCGGACTGCCCGACGATGTGGCGCGCGAAGCGTATTCGCATGAAGTGAGCAGCGCCGGATTTTGGCCGGGCAATGAGGCCTTCCCGCGCCCGGCCTTCTATTCCTACGCTTATCCGGAACCGGCCCGCTTCCGCGACCGGCCGATCACGTCAGGCGGCTCGTTCGATGCGACGCTTGGAGAGTTCATCCTGCCCTACGAGACGGTCGCGCGATCACGGGACCCGGACGCCTTGCTGCTCGACTTCCTGTCGACGACTTACGCTGCAGCGGCCGATACGGCAGGCTGGGACCGCGCCGCTCTGGAATGTCCGCTTGGCGTTCCCGGACGGGTGCGGCCGATCTAGCGACCGCGTCGGTACGAAAATGCGACGATAAGCTGAGGCTAAGATCGACGGCCGAAATTTGCCTTCCGCGCAGGAAAAGTTATTCGACCGGCTTTGCGGTCCCGCACGGTCACCCTAATCTGACGGAAACATGGCGGGGCAAGGATGCAAAGGTCATCGAGCCAATAGCATCCTCGCGCGCGCTAGTCGGGGGCGCCCAGCGAGGGGCGCCGGAATGCAGGACATAGACCATAGGATCCCGTTCCCTACATGCACAAGCCCCCGCATTTCCATCGACGTGCTCCGCCCGCAAGAAAGCGCGTCCGGTGCGGCCCTTGCCGACACGGAGCCAGACGGCGCTTAGGAAACCGCGGCGACGATTTGAACGTTCATGAGAGATAGCTATCGCCGCGGCAGGGCTCGAACATCTGACTTCGGTGATCGTCGCCGGACAAGGTGGCGAGCCAAGAAGCGCGACATCAGCGGCATCACATCGCGTTCTACGGCCGACATCACGACCGGCGGACTACCTGCGTGCCAAGAATGTCAAGACGATGATGGGGCCGATTCCGATCACCGAAGGTCCGGCCGCAGGGCAGGCGATTGTCTATTTCAACGCGCCCTGGGGCCTCCAGCTAGAGGCAATTTCCTATCCGAACGGCATGGCGGACGAGACAGATTTCGAACCTTGGACTGAAGGAGCCCCTCCAATAGTGGCCCGCATTGCCGAGAGGCCGACACGCCGCCGACAGCGATCGTGGAGATTAAATCAATGGCAGCCTGGGACCGCGTCGGTCACGATCACGTGCTGCGCGCGATCAAGGAGTACGACAGGCTGGGGCCGGAGCGGTTCTTCTCGGAACATGGCTTCGCTCCGACCACGACCTATGGGCTCGGATGGGAAAACCGCCGCTACCCGCCCAAAGCCATCTTGGGCGTGGCTTACGAATTCGCAACAGGACAGCGTCTCGCTTCCGGCGACTTCGAAGGCGGCAAATCAGGCGCTGTCAAAGTGCTCGGACAGCTAGGATTCACGGTCCAGCAGAAACAACGACCTGCCAAAGCTTGAACGGCGAGCGCAGCGACTGCTCAACGAAGTCGATAGAGAGAGGGCGACATTGCGCTTCGCGCGTAAGCCGGCGTCGCTCGCCGGCGCGTACGATCGCGGCCGGGCCGCCGTCGCGCCAAAGAACTTATGCCTTCCTTATGCTCGTGGCCCTAATTCCCTCTCGAACGCTTACGCCTCGGAGCTCATGTTTGCGCCATGTGAAGACGTGGAGACGCGTTCATGGCCAACTTGTTATGGGACCGATTGCGCGCGGACAAACAAGACCATCCGCAAGAGCGCGGTCTCGACCGATACGATCCGTATGAAATCGATCCACCCGAGCCGTTGCAGATGTTCACCCGCCTCGGCCTGCTCCTGGTGATCGCGCTCGCATTCGGCTTGGTGGCCGAGCTTCTGGCCCGACTGCCGCCCCAGTGACCCAAGGCGAGGACACGCCGCCTTATAAAAAACTCGGATATTTGCAGACTGGCTAAGGCTTCTCGGCTCGCATTCCAGGACCCTAGTCGCGTACTGGACGAGCACTTTCTGGCTTGGCGTCGGCGTGCTCTCGTTCACCCTGCTCATGCCGTCTTGCGGCCGACCAGGGCGTCGCCACTCGTCTTCGGAGGACTTCTCACATCCGAGCGAAAGGCGACCTTGATGACGCCGTGAGGCCCTCCCGAGCGCCGGCCCCGAGGCCGACGAGGGGTCTCTTGCCGCTGATCGGCGCCACTCCGATGGTCGAACTGACCAGATTGGCCGCTGGACCTTGCCGTCTCTTCCTCAAGCTCGAGGGCGCCAATCCCGGCGGTTCGATCAAGGACCGGCCGGCGCTTGCGATGATCGAAGCCGCCGAGCGCGACGGACGCCTAAAGTCCGGCGGCACGATTGTTGAGGCCACCGCCGGCAACACCGGCCTTGGTCTCGCGCTCGTCGCCGCTGCAAAAGGCTTCCGCCTCATCCTCGTCATTCCAGACAAGATGAGCCGAGAGAAGATCTTCCACTTAAGAGCGATGGGCGCCGAGATCGTGCTGACGCGATCGGACGTCGGCAAAGGCCATCCGGAATATTATCAGGACAAGGCGGCGCGCATCACCGGCGAAACGCCCGGCGCGATCTTCATCAACCAGTTCGCCAACCCGGCGAATCCGCTCGCCCACGAACTCACGACCGGTCCGGAAATCCTTGAGCAGCTCGATGGCGATGTCGACGCAATCGTCTACGGCGTCGGGTCTGGAGGAACGCTAACGGGCTTGAGCCGATTCTTCGCCAAGGCGTCGCCGAGGACGGAACTCGTGCTCGCCGATCCTGTCGGCTCAATCCTTGCGGATGCGGTCGAAGGGCGACCGCCACGCGAGGCTGGGACTTGGCTTGTCGAAGGGATTGGCGAGGACTTCGTTCCCGAGATCGCGGACCTCACCCGCGTCAGCAGGGCCTACTCAATCGAAGATGCGGAATCGTTCGAGGCGGCGCGGACGCTGCTTAAGGCGGAGGGCGTGCTCGCCGGATCGTCGACGGGAACGGCGCTGGCAGCCGCCCTGAAATATTGTCGCGAACAGACCCGCCCAAAGCGGGTCGTGGTGATCTCCGCCGACAGCGGCAACAAGTATCTGTCGAAAATGTACAACGATTTTTGGATGGCCGATCAAGGCTTCCTGCGGAAACCTCGCCATGGCGATCTGCGTGACCTCATTAGCCGGCGCTATGACGAGGGCGCCGCGGTGACAATCGCCCCGGATGACAAGCTTCAGACCGCCTACGCGCGGATGAAACTTTACGACGTTTCCCAGCTCCCGGTCCTGCAAGGCGATAAAGTCATCGGAATTATCGACGAATCCGACTTGCTGCTCGCAGTCTTCTCAAACCCCGAGCGGTTTCGCGTCGAAGTCCGGTCGGCCATGTCACGCGCGATCGAGACGATTCCGGTCAGCTCGCCCTTTGACGCCTTGCTTCCGGTTTTCGACAAGGGGTATGTCGCGGTTGTCGTCGACGGCGACCGGTTTCTCGGCCTCATCACGCGCATCGATCTCTTGAACCATCTCCGACGGCAAGTGGACTGAGCATGCCCGACAACGACGATAGCGCACGCGCCGCGGGCCTCTCAACCCGCGCAATCCATGGGCGGCAGAAGCCGGATGCGGCGACTGGCGCGGTCATCACGCCGATCTTCGCCACCGCAACTTACGTCCAATCTTCGCCGGGCGTCAGCACAGGCTGGGAATATTCACGCTCGGGCAATCCGACCCGCGCCGCATTCGAGGCGGCGCTTGCGGAGCTCGAAGGCGGGGCGGCGGGCTTCGCCTTCGCATCAGGACTGGCCGCGGAGGCCGCCGTGCTCGAACTGCTCGATCACGGCGCGCATGTCGTCGCCTCCGATGACCTTTATGGCGGGACCTGGCGTCTTTTCCATCGCGTGCGCCAGCGCTCCGCTGGGCTAACCGTAACACATGTCGACGCCAGCGATGGAGCCGCAGTCGCCGCCGCGATCACCCCGGCGACCCGGATGATCTGGATCGAAACGCCAGGCAATCCGCTGCTTCACATCGCCGACCTCGCGGCAATCGCCAGAATCGGCCGGGAGCGTGGACTCTTGACCGTCGTTGACAACACTTTCGCGTCTCCGGCGGTGCAGAGACCGCTCGAGTTCGGGTTCGACATCGTTATTCATTCGGTAACGAAATACATCAGCGGTCATTCCGACATCGTCGGCGGCGCAGCAATCGTCCGCAAAGATCCCGATCTAGTCGACCGGGTGCGCTTCCTGCAGAACGCGACAGGCGGCGTGCTCGATCCCTTCAGCAGCTTCCTCGGCCTGCGTGGCTTGAAAACGCTGCCGCTTCGCATGGAGCGTCATGGCGCCAACGCGCTCGCGGTCGCTCGCTTTCTCGAAGGCCACCCCAAGGTCGCGCGCGTTCAGTACCCAGGCCTCGCGAGCCATCCGCAGCACAATCTCGCGGCGAGGCAGATGAGCAGTGGCGGGGGCATGGTGTCGTTCTTCGTCAATGGCACTCAAGAAGGTACAGTCAGGGTGCTGGAACGGACGCGATATTTCGTGCTCGCTGAATCGCTCGGCGGCGTCGAAAGTCTCGCCGGCCATCCCTGGACGATGAGCCATGCCTCGATTCCCGAAGCTCAGCGCCGTGCGGCCGGCATCACCCCGCAGCTCGTCCGACTCTCGATAGGAATCGAGGACGCCCAGGACCTGATCGGCGATCTCGATCAGGCGCTGGAAGCCGCATGAGCGATCGCACGCCGCAGCAGCGTCAGTCGTTCCCCGTGTCACGCCCATCGATGCTCCGCCGCGGGATGCTCCTTGCCCAGACGCGCGCGGCCGAACAGCTTCTCCCGGAGAGTTCCAGTTTCATAAGCCGTCTTGTAGCGGCCGCGGCGCTGCAGCTCCGGCACAGGAAGTCCGCGACGTCGACGAATGTCTCGGGGCGCACGACGAAGGTTAGATTAAATCCGTCGAGATCGGTGTCATCGATCCAACCCGCAAGCTGATCAGCCACCGTCGCCGGACGTTGCCGCTCGCCGTGGTGCGTTGGCCGAAGCTCGACCAGCTATCAATGATCGTGAGCCCGGGAGCGTCGCGCGGCGCGATCGCCAGATAGACATTGCCGTCTTCGCCGACTGCGCCGATGTGGATGAAATGGGCGAACAGTCACGGTCATTCTGTCGCTCGCGCAGCGCGCGCCGGCCCTATCGAAGAAGAGTGCGCGCGCGACGCCCCTCTTCTCTCGGCTTTAATGCGGCCTGATGGGCCGCGAGCGATGCGCGTTTGGACATGCCGTCAGTTCACCTGCCACCGCAAAAATCTATAATGTTGATTAATTTTATCAACAATAATTGACAACGTCTGAAAATGCTAGTTATCTGCCATAGAACCAATGGCTTACCGCAGCGAGTTTCGAATTGTCTCGCCGAGTTCCGCTCGGGTTGCTTTAAGGGACGGAGCCATCACGCCCGCTCCATCCCCTTCTAGGGAGGCGACCGATCAACAAACGGGGATGCAGTCTGAACGGCGCGCGGCTCGCCGGGGCGGCGCTGCCAACGCGGCCGGCGTATTCTCGTCTGTTCACGGCGTGCGAACCTTCCTACAGTTCATCGCATCAATCGCGCTCATTGCTCAGCCCTCTTGGGGTACAGGGAAGGCGCCAGCCATGTCTGCGTTGAAATTTGTCGAGCTCACGAACGAACCCGTGAGCGCGTCCGGCGCCTCAAGCCGGACGCCACAATCGAACCGAGCGAGGTTATTCAATGGCCGATCGGCAGCTGCGCCTCGGCGCCTTCATGCGCCCAGTGGGGATTCACACGGGTTGGTGGCGCTATCCCGGCGCCTATCCCGACGCAAACTTCAACTTTGAGCATCTGAAGCGCTTCGCTCAGACGCTCGAGCGTGGAAAGTTCGACGCATTCTTCATGGCCGACCATCTGGCCGTGCTCAACATGCCGATCAAGGCGCTGAGACGAAGTGCGACGGTGACGTCATTCGAGCCTTTCACTCTGCTGTCCGCGCTCGCCGGCGCCACCGAACGCATTGGGCTTATCGCAACGGCGTCCACCACCTTCGACGAGCCCTATCACATCGCGCGCCGCTTCGCCTCGCTCGACCATATCAGCGGAGGCCGCGCCGGCTGGAACATCGTGACCACGTCCAACCCGGACGCCGCTTTGAATTTCGGCAAAGACGATCACCTGGACCACGACGAGCGCTATCGCCGCGCGCGCGAGTTCTACGACGTCGTGACCGGCCTCTGGGACAGTTTCGCTGAGGATGCGTTCGTCCGCGACGTCGAGTCGGGAATTTATTTCAATCCCGACCGCATGCACACGCTCGACCACAAAGGCCAGTTCCTGAAAGTGCGCGGCCCGCTCAACATCGCTCGGCCTCCCCAAGGCTGGCCGGTCATCGTGCAGGCGGGCGCTTCCGACGCGGGCCGTCAGCTCGCCGCCGAGACGGCCGAAGTCATTTTCGCCGCCGGCGGCGCGCTTGCCGAAGGGAAGCAATTCTATGCCGACGTGAGGTCGCGCATGAAGAAGCTTGGCCGACCCTCGGAGCATTTGAAGATCTTGCCGGGCGCATTTGTGGTCGTGGGCGACACCGTCGACGAAGCGAGGAAGAAGAAGGCGCTGCTCGACAGCCTCGTTCATCCCGACAGCGGCCTCGCATCCTTGTCGATTGCGCTCGGTTGCGACGCCACGGACTTCGAGCTTGACGGTCCGCTGCCGGAAATCCCCGAATCCAACGCCAGCAAGAGCGGGCGCGAGCGCTTCGTCACGCTCGCCAAGCGCGACAATCTTACGGTGCGACAGCTCGCTCAGATCGCCGGCAGCTTCGGCGGGCTCGCGTTCATCGGCACGCCGGGCACAATCGCCGACGAAATGGAGCAATGGCTGTTCGAGGAGGGTTGCGACGGCTTCAATATCATGTTCCCCTATGTGCCAGAGGGTCTCGAGGACTTCGTCGACAAGGTTGTCCCCGAGCTGCAACGGCGAGGCCTGTTCCGGCGCGAATACGAGGGCAAGACGTTGCGGGACAATCTCGGATTGCCGCGGCCGGAGAACCAGTTCTTCAGTTCAGGCGCGCGGGCCGACGTGGCTCCCTGAGATCGCGACGTTTGCATGGCGAGGGCGGGACCAAAGCGGCTCGGTTTCTTCACTCGGCTCCTCGATCAGGCGCCTGCCGGAGAGCGGTATCGGCTGGCGGCTGAGCAGATCGTTCAGGCGGAGGCCCACGGCTTCGACTCGGCTTGGGTCGCTCAACATCACTTCGATGGGGACGAAGGCGGCCTGCCCGCCCCGTTCGTATTTCTCGCGCATGTCGCGGCGCGCGCGTCGAGAATTCGGCTCGGCACCGGCATTGTAACTCTGCCGCTCGAAGAGCCGGTCCGCGTCGCGGAAGATGCAGCCGTGTTCGATTTGATCTCGAACGGGCGCCTCGAGCTTGGACTCGGCTCCGGCGGCACGCCGTCGGCTTTCGCCGGCTTCGGGCGCGACAGCGCCGATCGGGCGGCTATTTTCGATCGGAACGCGACGATCGTGCGAGACGCGCTCGCCGGCAGGCCGCTCGGCGGCGGAAACATTCTCTACCCCGCGGCGTCTCAGCTTATCGATCGGATCTGGCAGGCGACCTTTTCTGCCGCAGGGGGCAAGCGCGCCGGCGAAGCGGGCGACGGCCTCATGCTGTCGCGCACCCAGCCGCGACCGAAAGAGGCGCCGAACGCGTCGCTTGCGGACTTGCAGCATCCGATCATCGACGCCTATCTCGCGGCGCTTCGGCGCGGGCGCGAACCGCGCATCATGGCTTCGCGAACCCTTTTCGTCGCGGACGATCGGAAAGACGCGCTGCGCTTCGCGGATATCGGCTTGCGCCGGGTGGTCGATCATTTCGTCGATATCGGATTTGTTCCTCCCGGACTATCGCTTCCGAGCTCATCGCGGCGTTTGACGTCCATGTCGGAACGCCGGAAGACGTGATCGCGTCGCTCAGCGCCGACAGCACGCTCGATCGGGTGACCGATCTCGTCTTCCAGGTCCATTCGATCGACCCGCCCCATCCGTTGATCCTTCGCTCGATCGAGCTCATCGCGAAAACTGTCGCGCCGGCGCTCGGCTGGGAAGAACCGAAGGCAGCGAAGGCGAATCGCGTCGCGCTTGCGACTTGACGCGTCGGCGCCTGTTTCGAACATATACAACATAAACAATATGTGTTGTTATTATGCAAGGCGGAACTAAGCGGGGTCCTAACCTACTGAAAACATGAGGGCGCGCCGGTAAAAATGCCGCTACGCACGCGCGCGCTCACGCCCGCTCTTTCCGAGGCGGCCCTTCGAGCATCAGCGCAGGCGTTTCCACCGCAGGCCGGAGCGCTCTCAAGCGGTCGCCGCGCCGCCCAGATAGGCCTCCCGAATGCGCGGATCGTCGCGCAACTCGGCGGCGCTTCCATGGAGGACGATACGCCCGGTCTGCAACACGTAGCCTTCGTGCGCGATCTGCAAGGCGAGGTTTGCGTTCTGCTCGACCATGAACACGGTGATCCCCTCTCGATTGATCCCGGCGATCAGTTCGAGCACCTTGTCGACGTAAAGCGGCGAGAGGCCCATGGTGGGCTCGTCCATGCAGATGAGCCGCGGCCGTCCCATGAGCGCGCGCGCCATGGCGAGCATTTGCTGCTCGCCGCCTGACAGGACGCCAGCGCGTTGATTGATCCGTTCGGCCACTCGGGGGAAAAGCGTCAGCATCCGGTCGAGATCGGCCGCGACCGCCTTCCGGCCCGAGCGCGGATAGGCGCCATGAGCAGGTTCTCGCGCACGGTCATGAGGAGGAAAGATTCGTCGCGCCTCCGGCACCGAGCCGATGCCGCGCGCGGATCACCTGATGACGCTGGCTGCCCATCGATGACGCACGCCGTTGAACGTCACGGTCCGGAGCGCGGCGCGGACGAGGCCGAGTATCACCTTCATCGTCGTCGATTTGCCGCTGGCGTTGCCGCCGAGCAAAGCAGACGATGCGGCCTTCGCCGACCTTAAGCGAAAGATCGAAATGCGCCTGCACCGCGCCGTAGAACGTATTGATGCGATCGAGGACGAGAAGCGGCTCGTTCACGGCCCACCGCTTCGGCGGAATGGGCGGCGCGCCCGACGCCGCTGTGGCCAGATAGGCCTCGATCACCGCCGGATCGTTTCGGACGGCGTACGGCGTGCCCTCGGCGATCTTCAAGCCGTCGTCGATGGACGTAGCACACGTCGGACAGATTCATCACGAGGTCGAGCTTGTGCTCGATCAAGCAGGATGGTCATGCCGCGCGCTATAAGAGTCCGCGATGAGCGCCTGCATCTCGTCGGTCTCGCGTCGGGTTCATGCCGGCGGTTGGCTCATCGAGCAGCAGCAATTGAGGGCTTGAAGGGCGAGAGCGCGGGCGATCTCGACGCGACGGCGATTGGCGTAGGAGAGGCTGTATGCGGGATGATCGAGGCGCGGCTCAGCCGATCGCCGAATAGCACTGAGGATACTCGCGCGCTTCAGCCTTGAGCGCCGCTTCCTCGCGCTAGACGCCGCGCCGGGCGAACGAGCCGAGCAGCAAGCTCAGCCAGCGGACCAACCAATGGCAGCGCGGCTGCTGCGCGCAATGCGCGTGTGAGCGCCGATCAGCACATTGTCCTCGACGCTCAGATTGGCGAACACCGGCCATGCTGGAAGGTGCGCGCGATCCCGAGCGCGGCGATCGCTCCAGGCGGGAGACGTTGGATCGGCTCGCCCGAGAAGCAGGATTTCGCCCTCGTCCGGCCGATCGAGGCCGCTCACCATGTTGAATGGTAGTCGTCTTGCCCGCGCCGTTGGGGCCGATGAGGCTGACGAGCTCGCCCGTCGTCAACCGCAAGATCGAGCGATCGTCGACCGCGGCGACGCCACCGAAGCGCGGTGAGGCCCCGTATCTCGAGGCGCGAGCCATGGCCTAGACGGTCCCCATGCAGGCCCTGCGGCCGGAAGCGGAACAAGCAGCAGCAGAACGACGCCATAGATGAGGATGCGGTATTACGGCGGCGACGCGGAACAGTTCGGGAAGACCGACAAGAGCGACCGCGCCGACGATCGCGCCGAGCACGTTGCCCATGCCCCGAGCATGACCATCGTCAACGCGAGAAGCGACAGTTGGGCGTCGAACGTCTGGTTGTTGAGGTAGGATTAGAGATGCGCGTGATCGCGCCGGCGACGCCGGCGGCGAACCGCTGAAAGCGAAGGCGAGCGCCTTGTAGCGATCGAGGCTCGACGCCTAGCACCGCGCCGCGATCTCGTCCTCGCGCACGGCGCGCAAACGTTCGGCCGAGATGCGAGTTATAGCAGCCTTGTCTGCATAGGCGAGCGATCACCGATGAGCACAATAAGACAGGTCCAATAAATCGCCGCGATTGCTGTCGAACATCGCGGCCAAGAGAAAGGACAGCGGAGGAATGCCGGTCAGTCCCATCGCGCCACCGGTCAGGCCCTCCCAGTTGAGAATGACGAGGCTCACGATCTCGCCGATCGCCAAGGTCGCAATCGCGATGTAGTGGCCGCGCAAACGGAAGGCCGGAAGACGAGCAGGGCGCCGAGGGCGGCCGTTATCAGCCCGGCCGCGGGCACGGAAACGATCGCCGGCGCGCCGAAATCGAGGGCGAGCAGCGCCGAGGCATAGCCTCCTATCGCGAGCAGCGCCGCCTGACCGAGCGAGATCTGCCCGGCGGTTCCGGCGACGAGGGTCAAGCTGAGCGCAAGCAGGGCCGCGAGCCAGGCGTTGGTCAGCGTTTGCAACAGCTACGGCGCGCTTGTCACGAAGGGGAGCGCGAGAGCCGCAGCAGCTGCCGAAACGACGAGCCAACGCGGAGCGCGGAGCGGATGGCTCGGCGCGACGAAGGTCCCGACAAGCGGCTCGGTATGGATGGCCGAGCGCGCGCCGAACAGTCCGTTCGGGAACCACACAAGGAAGACGATCAGGAGGACGAAGGCAAAGAGGTTGCGGTAGGTCGTGCCGAAAAGCGCAATGCCATAGCTTTCGGCGAGCCCGAGAAGCGCGCCGCCGAGAATGGCCCCCGGCACGTTGCCGACGCCGCCGATCACTTGGGCCACGACCCCCTTGAGGGTCGCCTGGAAGCTCATGGCCGGGTCGATGTGGTTGTAGTACATGCCCACCAGCAGTCCGCCGAGGCCGCCGAGCGCCGAGGCGATGGCGAAGACGGCGCTGTTGACCGCATTGACGTTCACGCCCATCTGCAGCGCCGCGTCACGGTCCTGGGCGGTGGCGCGCACCGGCGAAGCCGAGCTTGGTGAAGCGCAAAAAGCCATAGAGAAGCGCCGCGCCGACGATCCCGACTGCGGCGATAAGAAAATCCATTGGCCCGATCGAGACGCCGCCGACCGCGAGGCGCCAGTCCGGCAGATCGCTGAAGGAGAGGAAAGAGAGAGAAGAAGAGATGCAAAAGCTGAAAGAGAAAGAAACAAGGAAGATAGAAGATAGGAGAGGAGAGATAGAGAATGCCTGCAACGAAGGAGAGAGAAGAGATAGATAGCTACAAGAGAAGCGAGCAGAAGACGGCGACGATGCCAACGACAACAGGCAGCGGCGTATGCAGAAAGAAGCCGGAAAAGAATAGGAAAAGATAGAGTAGAAGGAGAGTGAGCGAAGAAGAACAGAAAGGCGACGACGAATATGAGCGAGAGGCTGACCGACAAGAAGCGCGAAGATGTAGCCGATGACGAGACAGAAGACGGTATAGACGAAGAACGAGAACAAGGTAACAAGAGAAGCGAAAACGAAAGGCAACAAAGAAGGAGACAAAGCTGTGAAGAAGCAAGGGAGATCTACGGCAGAGAAGAGCGACGACAAAACGCTGAGAGGCTACTAAACGACGCACAGCGAGATAGGCGAACTTTGACCCCGATAGATGCGCGGGCTTGCCGCGTCGCGTCTGGTTGATCGTACGCTTTGCGTATCAGGCTCGGGACGTCTTTGATTGCGCGACGCGATCGCGGTGAGCTTTTTTTTTATGACGGTGGTGAGGTGGTTGATCGTGTCTAGGTGACGGTGTTGATGTGTGGCTCTCTTTGTCTTGGCCGGTTTTCGTCCGATCGCTGGCTCGGCTTTGTCGCGGGGTAGTTATTTGATTGGTGTGACGCTTTAGCGCGTCGCGGCGAGTTGTGTCTTCGGCGAGTAGATCGAGCTCGAGGCACGTCGGCGTCGAGAGTCCGTGCGGTCTGGCGCGTGATGAGCGCGCGTCGGCTATAGGAGATGAGCCATCGCGTCGGGCTTGGCGTCGCGCCGCGCCCAGGTCGAGCGGTAGTCCTTCTCGTCCGGCTGATAGCCTCGAGGCGACCACTCGACGCCTCGTCTTTGGCCGCCTCGGTAAAGAGCTTCTGACTTTGGCGGCCCATCGGTGTTGAGGTAAAAGGACGGCGAGCCGCTTGAAGCCGAGATCGAGACGGCGTTTTCGCCGCCTCGGCTGCTCGTCCGCCTGACTGACGCATTGCTCCAGATGAAGTCGCCGCCCTTGGTGAAGTTAGGGATGCGATTGGTGAAGCCGAACTGGACGAGTTCGGCGCGCTGATAGATCGGCGAGGCCGCCATCGAGGCGGTCGAGGAAAAGTCGCCGACCTCGACGACGATCTTCGGATCGCCGACGAATTTCTGCGCGATGGCCACAGTCTGGCGGGGATCGGCCTGACTGTCCTCGAATACATATTGCAACGGACGGCCTTTCACGCCGCCCTTCGCATTGACCTCTTCAAGCGCGAGGTCGAACCCCTTTTTCCACTGTGCGCCATATTGCGCGTTCGGGCCGGTCAGGGGTCCGCTCACCCCGATGGTCACCGGCTCGCGGGCGGGGCCTTGCGCAAGCGCCGCAAGCCGCGCCGAGAGCCGTCAAGCCAGTTGCGAGAATGGCCGACCTGGCGACGCTGTCCAGCCTTGGTAGATGGAAAAGAGACAAAGCTTTCATCTTTCTCTATTCAAGGACCGGCGCGCTTTCAGGCCTCGCGGTGCACGTCCTGACAATTCGCCCGAGGAAGCGCAATCACCCGCAAAGCCGACCCCGAGTCCCGGTTTAGATGTGATACATCAGCATCCGATTGTCGGCGGACGATCGCGCGCGCATCTCGGCAAGCGTGGTGTGATCGAGCACGCTTGCAATGGCGTTGCGCGCTTCAACCATGATGAGACGGACCGAGCAGGCTTTGAGGTCGTCGCAATCGTCGCAGGGCCGAAACGCCGTGACCGAGGCGCACGGGATTGGCGCCAGGGGACCGTCGAGGGCGCGCACAATCGCGCCCACGCGGATTTCGTGGGCGGGGCGAGCCAATGCATATCCTCCGCCTTTGCCCTTCTTGGAATAGACAAGCCCCGCGTTTCGTAGCGCGGTCAGGATATGATCCAGAAACTTTTTCGAAATCGAATTGGTTTGAGCGATGTCGGCAACCTGCGCCAGTTCGCCAGGTTCAAGTCCCGCCAGGTGGACCATGGCTTTCAGGCCGTACTTTCCCTTTTTCGTGAGCAAACTCTTATCCTATCGTAATGCTCAGTCCGCGCGGTGAACCAGGAGTGCTCACAAGAGCACATCGACGGGCCAACTCGTAATGCAGTCTTGCACGCGCCACCTGCGAACGTGGTCACGACTCGATGGTCCAGTCGTAATCGGCAACATCTATATAATAACTAGGGTTGTGAAGACCAGCCCGTCGAAGGCGTCGGGCGGCAAACGAACTTGGCCCGGACGCGCGAGATTTGCGCCTCTCGACCGCCGACCACCTGACGAAAGGACGCGTCGGGTGGAACATCGTCACGTCCTACTTGGAGAGCGGCGCCAAGAACATCGGACAGGGCGGCTTGCGTCGCCACGACAATCGCTACGAGGTCGCGGAGGAATATGTCGAAGTCCTTTACAAGCTGTTCGAGGGCAGCTGGGAGGAAGGCGCGGTTGTGCGGGACCGCAACCGCGGCATCTTCGCTCATCCCGAGAAGGTCCATGAGATCGGGCATAAGGGAAAATACTTCGAGGTGCCCGGCTACCATCTTAGCGAGCCGTCGTCGCAGCGCACGCCCGTCCTCTATCAAGCGGGCGCCTCAGGCCCGGGCAAGTCTTTCGCCGCTCGAAACGCTGAATGCGTGTTCGTCGGCGCGCAGTCGAAGCGGCTCCTGAAAGCCTATGTCGAGGATGTGCGCGCGAAGGCGGCCGCCGCGGGGCGGCTCCCACGCGGCGATACGAAGAACTCGCCTCTCGTTTTCGACCGGTCTTCCGCCAAATCCGCGGAGGGTGCGGTGCAGAGGCAGCACGACCGCGCTCTCCCGTTTGACCCAATTCGATGGCTGAAGGATGCGAGATTCGGGGCGGTCCGCGCGCCGAGGGAGTCCGTGGACACGGCGCCACTCTACCGGAACTGTTCGCCCTGCTAACGGAGCTCGCTGAGGCCGATTCCAATCTGACGCATGCGCTTCGGGTTCATTTCGCTTACGTCGAGGATGTCGTCAATTCGCGGGATGAGGCGCGACGCGAACGATGGTTCAACCGCTTTGCACGCAGCGATCTCGTCGGCGGCGCTTGTTCCTGCACGTGGTGACAATGTTCGGGATGAACGACAAAACCATAAAAAAACTCAATCCCGTTTTTGGGAATTGGTGCGGTCAAGAGGACTCGAACCTCCACTCCGGTTAAAGAACTAGCACCTCAAGCTAGCGCGTCTACCAGTTCCGCCATGACCGCACTTTTTCGCTTCCGCGCCAAGGGGGCGTAAAGCGAAGGCGGTCGTCTAACAAATCGTTCCCGCAATGACAAGGGAAAGCGCCGACCAAGGCCGGCGCCCAGAATCGGGAGGTCTCGATCAGCCGCGCGACCACGTCATGTCAGCCGGATCACCACCCCGATCCCCACTGCGGCGGCTCATAATAAGGGCCGGCATAGGGGCCCTGATACGAGCCGGCATAAGGACCCGGCGGTCCTGGGTAGGGTCCAATCGGCTCCGGTTCGGAAGCATCGTAATAGGCGCGATCCGTCTCCGGGCCGGCCTCCGCGCGCATAAGTTCCCCCTCCTGCAGCACGACAACCTGCGTTCCAACCGGAACGCGATTGTAAAGATCGATGATGTCGTGGTTGAACAGGCGAATGCAGCCGCTCGACACCTTGGTGCCGATCGTCTCCGGCTCGTTGGTTCCGTGCAGCCGGAAGTCGGTGTCCTGATTGCCGCGATAAAGGTAGAGCGCCCGCGCCCCCAGCGGATTGCCGATGCCGCCCGGCAGCCCGGCTCTGTAATGCGCATAGATCGGCATCCGGCGAATCATGTCTGCAGTCGGCGTCCAGTGCGGCCATTCCGCCTTTCTGCCGATGACGGCGTTACCGCGGAAGTTCAGCGCCTCCTCGCGGCCGACGCCCACGGTGTAGCGCATCGCCCTGCCGCCCGGCTCGACGAGATAGAGATGCCGTTCGCCGATGTTGACGACGATCGTGCCCGGCCGGTAGGGGCCGGCGAACGCGACCTGCTGGCGAAGCACCCCCGGATCGATCCGACTCATGTCGAGCGCGGGGATCTCATGCCCATGGTCGTTGATCGGACCATAGGCGGCCGCATTCGGATAGAAGCCGCCCCCGAGCGGAAACCCGCCTTGGGTCGCGCACCCCCCGAGCAGGACCGCAATTCCCGCCAAGACACGCCCGCCGGTCGACACGCGTCGTCATTGTGCAAACATCTCAATGCTCATGGGATAATCGCCGCCCCCGAAGACCGCCGCGAATCTAGACTGATCGGCGCCCGCCCTACCCTACTCTGCTCCGCGCGCGAAACGCAAAATGTCCGGCGCGGGGGCCTCGCGCTCGGCCGAGAAGTCCATAGTTTCGATCCGCTCCGCGCGGCGCGCGATTCGCGCTCCGGCCGCGCCGAGCCCATGCACATCCTCCTGCGCCTGGCGGAAATGCATCTCGAGCTTGCCCGCGCGCTCGACGAGCAGGCGAACGTCGTTCATGAGCTTGCCGACCTCGGCCTGGATGGCGTGCGCTTCGTCGCGCATGCGCGCGTCGCGCAGGATCGCCTGCGCCACGCTGATCGCCATCATCATCAAGGTCGGCGAGACGATCACCACGCGCGCCCGGTGGGCTTTTTGGACCAGTTCGTCGAAATGGTCGACGAGATCGGAATAGATCGCTTCCGACGGCACGAACATGAGCGCCACGTCCTGCGTCTCACCGGGCACAAGGTAGCGCTCGGCAATGTCCTTGACGTGCTTGCCGACGTCCGTACGCACCCGCGCCAACGCCGTCTTTCGCGCCTCCTCGTCGCGCGCGGCGCGCAACGCGGTGAAGCCTTCGAGCGGGAACTTCGCGTCAACGGCGAGCAGCCGGGCGTCGCCAGGCAGACGGATGACGCAATCGGGGCGGGCTCGGTTGGAGAGGGTGAATTGGAATTCGTATGCGCCCACGGGCAGGCCGTCGCGCACGATCGCCTCCATCCTCCCCTGACCGAAGGCGCCGCGTGACTGCTTGTTGGCGAGAATGTCCTTGAGCGACACGACTTCACGGGTCATTTCGCTCAGGCGCGATTGCGCCGCGTCGATGACGGCGAGGCGTTCGTTAAGCTTGCTTAAGTTTTCTCCGGTCGTCTGCGCTTGGGCGTCGAGCCCGGCGCCGAGCCGCGCCCCGACCGAATCGAGCCGGTCGGCGACGACGCGTGCGAGGTCCGCCTGCCGCGACCCGAGCCATTCCGACATGCCCCCGATACGCCCCGAAAGCTCCGCGCTCGATTGCGCAAGCGCGGCGAACCGCGCCTCGATCGCCTCCTGCCGTTCGTCGCCGATCTCCCGCTCCCGCCGTCGCGCGGCCCTGGAGCGCCAAAGCGCGATCAGGCTCAGCGCCGCAAGGGCCGCCAGCAGCCCCAAAGCCGCGCCAAGCGCCTCAGTGAGAAAGATCGGGACGCCATCGATGACGGCGATCGGGGCGGGGGTCATTTGCGCCTCGCCGACGTCCTCTGTTTCATGGCTCCCCCGGATCCCAGTCCGGGGCGGCCATGACGGCTGCTCGCGAATCGGACAGGAACAAAGTAAGAACACGTTTGACCGCGCTTGTCCAGCCGACTATCAGTTTCCGCGCTTCTCCCTCGAAAAGTCCCGCATGGCCCTCAAACCGATCATCATTTTGCCCGATCCCAAACTGCGCCTCATCAGTAAGAAGATCGAGCGCGTGGATAATGATTTGCGCCGCCTGATCGACGACATGATCGAAACCATGCATGACGCGCCGGGCGTAGGACTGGCGGCAATCCAGGTCGCCGAACCCATCCGTCTTTTGGTGGTCGACACCGCGAAAAAGGAAGAAACGCCCGACCCCCAGGTCTTCATCAATCCCGAGATTGTGTGGTCGTCCGAAGAGCGCTCGACCTACGAGGAGGGGTGTCTGTCCATTCCGGAATATTACGCCGAGGTCGAGCGGCCAGCTTCCGTGCGCGCCCGCGCGCTCGACCGCGAGGGGCGGATGCGCGAAGTGCTGGCCGAGGGCCTGCTCGCCACCGTCCTGCAGCATGAGATCGACCATCTCAACGGCGTTCTCTTCATCGACCACATCTCCAAGCTCAAGCGCGACCGGGTGATCAAGAAATTCCAGAAGGCCGCAAAGCGCGCCGGCGACGGTTCGCACGTCCTGTGAGTGCGGGCTCGCCAGTTTTTGAATAGGGCACGTCCCTCGGGCTCGGATAGGTTCAGTTCTTCACGGAGACATGCTCATGCAACGCGTCGCTATTCTTGGCCTTGGCATTATGGGAGGCGGCATGGCCGCCAATTGGCTGGCCAAAGGCTTTGAGGTCTCAGTCTGGAACCGCACGCGAGCCAAAGCCGAAGCGCTGGCCGGGAAGGGCGCCAAGATCGCGGCGACGCCTCGCGAGGCCGCGACGGGCGCCGACTTCATCTTCTCCATGGTCGCGGACGACGCCGCCTCACGCTCCGTCTGGCTCGGCGCGGATGGCGCGCTCGCCGGAGCGAAGAGCGGCGCGATCGGAGTCGAATCGAGCACGTTGACCCCCGACTGGATTCGCGAGCTTGCCCGTCAGGCTCAAGCCAAGGGCGTCGGCTTTCTCGATGCGCCGGTCGGCGGCAGCCGTGCGGCGGCGGCGAATGGCGAACTCAGGTTCTTTGTCGGCGGCGACCCTCAAACATTCGAAGCGGCTCGTCCCGCGCTCGCCGCGGTGGGCGCCAAGATGGATCTGCTTGGGCCTGTCGGCGCGGGCGCGACCTGGAAGCTCATCAACAACCAGCTCGCCGCAGGCCAGATCGCCGCGCTCGCCGAAGCGCTCGCGGTCGCCAAAAAGGCTGGTTTCAGAGATGAGCAAATCTCCGAGCTCATCCTGGGCGGCGCTCCGGCGAGTCCGATCGTCAAGCTCAAGCTGCCGCGCATGCTCGCGCAGGATTTCGAGCCGACCGATTTCGCGCTTCATCTCATGCTGAAGGACGCTCGCTATGCGACGGCGCTCGCCGAGGCGCTGGGCGCGCCGGCCGACATGATTGCGAGCGCCGCGAAAGCGTTCGCGCGCGCCGACGCAAAGGGGCTGGGCGACAAGGACATCGCCGCGGTCGTCGGCTGAAGGCGGATTGCGAGCCGATGCGCGCGAGCGGAAGCGAGCCGCCGCGCCCAACTCGCGGGCGACGGCCGAACGGCATGCACAGAGACCTTCAGGATCTCCGCAATCTGCCGCGCTCGGCCTTCATCGCCTACCAGAAGAAGCATGCCCAGCCGCACAGGCCGCGCTCGCGTGCGCAGGCCGCTCAACGCCTGGCCTATCCAGGCCTCGCCGCCTTCGCTCCTCACCAATTCTGGAAATGGCTGACCGAATATTGGCGATTTCGAATCGGCCGGCGCCATCCATTCCAGACTTATGACGGCTCGGATGGAGACAATGGCGTCTACCGGCTCCACGGCGACGCCCGCGAGATCCGTATCGCGCTCGCAGGCGATTGGGGAACCGGCACCGACGAAGCGGCTGAGATCGCGGCGCTGATCGAGGCCTGGCGGCCTCATTATTCGATCCATCTGGGCGACGTCTATTACGTCGGCGACCCCGGCGAAGTGGGCGCCAATTTTCTCGGCGTGCCCAATCCCCGCTACCACTTCGCGCCGTGCAAATGGCCTTTAGGGTCGCAGGGCGCCTTTGCGCTCAACGGCAACCATGAAATGTATGCGCTGGGCTACGGCTATTTCGATCACATCCTGCCTAAGCTCGGCGTGCGCGGCAGTCCGCGCGGGCAAAGGGCGAGCTATTTCTGCCTGGAGAACGACCATTGGCGGATCATCGCGCTTGACACCGGGTACAATTCCGTCGGCGCTCCGGTGCTTGAGCACTTCTTTCAGCCCGACTGCGCCCTGCCGGACGAACTGATCGAATGGCTGCGCACGGTCGTTAAGCCGCAACCAGACGATCCGCGCGGGATTGTGATCCTCAGCCATCACCAATACGTCTCGCGCTTCGATGATTGCTATCCGAAGCCGGCGCGGCAACTGGCGGAATTCTTCTCTCGTCCAGTCCTTTGGCTGTGGGGGCACGAGCACCGCTTGGCGATTTACGAAGAAGCGGCGATGGAGGGCGGCGTCACGGCGTTCGGACGCTGCATCGGCCATGGCGGCATGCCGGTCGATCTGCCGCCCAAGGCGCCGCTCAATGACTTCGCCGTCGAATTCGTTGACGATCAACTCTATTCGAACGACGAGAATCTCGTCGTCGGCTACAACGGCTTCGCGAAGATGACCTTGCGCGACGATCAGCTGACGTTGAACTACGTCGACGTGCGCGGCGCGTGTGTGTTCAGCGAGACGTGGACGGTCGATCAAGGCAAGCTTGTCCGTGTGGCGGCCAGACGAGGGTGACAGGTTCGTTTTCGCAAACGACCAAGCGCAGGGCGAAACGCCAAAGAGGCTTCATCGAGCGATGCAGGATCTGACCCTGAAGACCGAGCGCCCCTGGCATTCAGAGCCGGCCGCGGCCGCGCTCGGGCAACTCCAGTCCTCGACCCAAGGATTGAGCTCCGACGAAGCTGCAAGACGGCTCGCGGCGGACGGGCCAAACCGCCTGCCCGCGCCCAAGCCGCGCTCGTTGTTCGCCCGCGTCTTCGCCCAATTCAACAACCTCCTGATCTATGTCCTCCTCGCTTCGGCGGTCGTCACCATCCTGCTGCGTCACGCTCTCGACGCCGTGGTTATTCTCGCCGTTGTCGTCATCAACGCGGCAATCGGATTCATCCAGGAAGGGCGGGCGGAGAACGCGCTCGAAGCCATCCGCGCGATGCTGACCCCCGAGGCCTCGGTGCTGCGCGACGGACGGCGGCTCACCGTTCCCGCCGAAAGCCTCGTGGTCGGCGACGTGGTGCTGGCCGAAGCCGGCGACCGCATTCCCGCTGACCTCAGGCTCTTGCGCGCGACAAGCCTCAGGATCGAAGAGGCCGTGCTGACCGGCGAGGCCGCCGCATCCGACAAGTCGGTCGAGCCCGTCGCGCCCGATGCAGCGCTCGGCGACCGCGCCTCGATGGCCTATTCCGGCACGATGGTCGCGAGCGGGCAAGGCGCAGGGTTAGTCGTCGCGACCGGCGCCTCGACCGAGCTCGGGCGCATCAGCGCCATGGTCGGCAGCGTCGAGACGCTGACCACGCCGCTCATCCGTCAGATGAATGTCTTCGCCCAGCGCCTGACGATCGTCATTCTGGCGCTCGCCGCCTGCGTCTGCGTCTTCGCCATCATGGCGCGCGGCTACGCGCTCGAGCAGGCGTTCATGGCCGCGGTCGGCGTCGCCGTATCCGCGATCCCCGAAGGCCTGCCCGCAGTGATGACGATCACGCTCGCCATCGGCGTCAAGCGGATGGCGGATCGCAACGCCATCATTCGCAGCCTTCCCGCGGTCGAGACGCTAGGCGCGGTGTCGACGATCTGCTCGGACAAGACCGGCACGCTCACCCTGAACCAGATGACGGTCGGCGCGGTTCGAACCGCATCGGCTGAATTCGAAACGACCGGAACCGGCTACGAGCCGCGCGGCGAGCTCCTACGCGACGGCGCGGCGATCGACCCAGCCGCTTATCCCGATCTCAGCGCAATTGCCCGCGCTTCTCTCCTTTGCAACGACGCCTCGCTCAGACAGTCGGGAGCCGAATGGATCGTCGACGGCGATCCGATGGAGGGCGCGCTGATCGCTTTCGCGATCAAGGCGGGCGCGGACTTCGAGGCTGCGAAGCGCGAGTTCCCGCGGCTCAAGGAGATCCCCTTCAACTCGCGCTATCAATTCATGGCCACCTTCAATCCCGTCGGCGCGGACGTTCTCATCACCGTCAAGGGCGCCCCCGAGCGCGTGCTCGAGCTCTGCTTCTCACAGCGCGCGGCGACCGGCGATGAGCCGCTCGACCCCCCGGCGTGGCGCGCCGAGATCGACAAGCTCGCGGCTCGCGGCCAGCGCGTCATCGCCTTCGCGTCGAAGCCGGCGCGCGCCGCCGACAGCCTCGAACTTACCGATGTCGAAGAGGGCGGGCTCACGCTGCTCGGGCTCGTCGGGCTCATCGACCCGCCGCGGCCGGAAGCGGTTCAGGCGATCGCCGAATGCAAGGCGGCGGGGATCGACGTCAAGATGATCACCGGCGATCACGCCTCGACCGGGGCGGCGATCGCGCGCAAGCTGGGCTTAGGCAAGGGCGTCGTCGACGCGCTCACCGGCCACGCGATCGACGCCATGGACGACGACGCGCTTCGCCGCGCGCTGCCGACGACGTCCGTCTTCGCCCGCACCAGCCCCGAGCATAAGCTTAGGCTCGTCGAGGCGTTGCAGGCCGACGGGGCCGTCGTGTCGATGACCGGCGACGGCGTCAATGACGCGCCCGCGCTCAAGCGCGCCAACGTTGGCGTCGCCATGGGCCGCAAGGGCACGGAAGCCGCCAAGGAAGCGGCCGAAATGGTGCTGGCCGACGACAATTTCGCCACCATCGCCGCCGCCGTGCGCGAGGGCCGCATCGTCTACGACAATCTGGTCAAGGTGGTCGGCTGGGCGTTGCCGACCAATGGCGGCCAGGCGATGGCGATCGTCGCCGCCGTCCTCTTGGGCGTCACCTTGCCGATGACGCCGGCGCAGATCCTCTGGGTCAATATGGTCACCGGCGTCACGCTCGGACTTGTGTTCGCCTTCGATCCGGCTGAGCCCGGAATCATGGAGCGCCCGCCGCGCGATCCGCGCGCGCCCATCCTCTCGTCTCTGTTGGTTTGGCGAACAGCGTTGGTGTCGGCCCTGTTCTGCGTACTGGTGTTCGCCGTCTTCTTCTGGGCGCTTAAGCGCGGCGAGGAGGTCGAGCACGCGCAGACCTTCGCCGTCAACACGATGGTCGGGCTCGAAATCGCCTACCTCTTCAGCGTACGGCTGCGCCGCAGCGCGCCCTTCGACTTTCGCGCCATTCGCTTGACGCGCGCGCTTCTGATCGGGATCGCCGCCGTCGTCGTGCTGCAAATCCTGTTCACCTATCTGCCGCCGCTCGAAACCCTCTACGATACACGGCCGATCGATTGGCCGGACATGGGCGTCGCGGCGCTTGCCGCGATCGGCCTCATCGTGGTGCTCGAACTCGAGAAGGCGATCCGGGTCGGCCTGTTCGGCGCCGGGCGGGGCTGAGAGTTCCCTTCGCACTGGCCGATACTCTCGGGGGGGGGCCGGCAGCACGCGCCGGCGGGGCGCGCGCGGTATGGTATAAGCCATCGCGACGGGCGATAGGCCGTTGCTTCGGCCGCAACGGGCAATAAATCGACAATCTCTTGACCGATCGGCCGAGCCGAGATATTGTTTTTCAGAAAACCGCAAGACGAGCTTGGCTCGCGCTTCGCCTTGCCGCTGGCGCGACAGGCGCGTCAACGACGGGCGGAGCAAGCAACTCGCAAATGGCGCCGCAAACGGTTGAAATCGCTCAAAATGGACTCGCTAGCGACTTCATGGCTCCTTTGCGGCTCTGTCTCGGCGACCCGCGCGCGAAACTCAATGTGCTTTTGGCGGTGAGCTGGAGGCGCAAGGTTGCTTGCGCCCGCGCCGCGGCTGGTGCTATCGCCCCCGCTTCGCGCTGGTTCACGCAGCGCGTGGAGGGGTGGCCGAGCGGTCGAAGGCGCACGCCTGGAAAGTGTGTATACGGGAAACCGTATCGCGGGTTCGAATCCC
>CAVWBA010000021.1:0-117981 GCA_963753135.1 uncultured Alphaproteobacteria bacterium
TGAGGCGCAAGCGCAGCGTCACCGGTTCCTGACGGCGATCATGGCGTCGCGCAGGACGTTGGCCTCGTCGCGCGCGTCCTGCTGCCGCCACACCATGACGTCTCGGATCGACAGCATGCCGATGAGCTTGCCGCGATCGGTGACCGGCAGGTGGCGCACGCGGTGCTTGTTCATGAGCTTCTCCGCCTCGACCATCGTCGTGTCCCGTGCGCAGGTCGTGACCTCATGCGTCATCAGATCGCGAACGTGCATGTCAACGAGTCTGGCTCCGTCCTTGGCGAAAGCGCGCACGATATCGCGCTCGGAAATGATTCCGACTAGCGCTCCCCGCGCGTCGCAAACCGGAAAGGCTCCGATATTGAGCGCGCTCAGCCGCGTGCAGATGGACGTAATCGATTCCTCGGGAATGCAAGTCGCCAGCGACTGCCGGTTCGATTCCAGGACGTCTGCAACCCTCATGGGAAGAGCCTCCATTCGAAGGTTTGGTTTCTCTTCGCCCCCTTTGGCAATCTCTCGCCTGAGTTGGTCTGAAAGATGGCCGGCGCCGTCGGATGGCTCGACGCCCTTGATCATGGGCCTGGTTTGAGGCATAGGAGCGCCTCCTTAATTAGCCGCCGGTGGGCTCGTCCCTCGCGGGAAGACCGTCTGGTGAGAAAAGTGAAAGTCCGTAATTCTCTGAAATCGTTGCGCAACCGCCATCGCGACAACCGCCTCGTGCGTCGCAAGGGCCGCGTCTACATCATCAACAAGACGCAGAAGCGCTACAAGGCGCGGCAGGGATAGCCTTAGAGACTTTTGACGGACGCCGTCTTGCGCGCTAGAATTGTACGATGCGGCATTCCGCAAAGTCCTCATTCGTCAGCCTAGCGATCGCGGTCCTTTTGGCCGGGCCTCTATGCGCGGCTGAGCTGTCGCCTGCGCCGCGAGACAAACCCGATATCCCGGTCGCGCCGGGCGTACTCGATAGCCAGGCGCCGCAGGCGAAGAAAGACGAGCCGCCGCCGAAAACGCCCGCGCAAGAGCGCGCCGATCTCTATGCGCGGCTCGCCGCCTCGAAAGATGCGGACGAGACCGCCGGGATTATCACCCAGCTTCTGCACCTCTATTCTGAATCTGGATCGGACACCGCGGATCTTTTGCTTCGGCGGGCGCGCCAGGCGATCGGGGTTCAGAATTATTCGGACGCGCTCAAGATCCTCGACGCGACGGTCGCCTTCCTGCCCGACTGGGCGGAGGGCTGGAACGCCCGCGCGACCGCGCGTTACCTCGACGACGATTACAACGGCTCGATGGCCGACATCGCCCAGACGCTCAAGCGTGAGCCCAGGCATATCGGGGCGCTCATGGGCATGGGAATGATCCTCGAGGCGCGCGAGAAACGCGAAGAAGCGCTCAAGGTCTACGAGCGCGTCCTTGAGATCGCGCCGCACTGGCACAACGCCCAAGAGGCGGCCGATAAGCTCAAGGCGGCTTTGGCCGGCAGCGAGCTTTAGCGCCCGAGCGTTTGAGAGCGGCTCCCAACGCCATGAGAGCCACAAGTTCTCTGCGAGTTTTTATTGACAAAATCAGAAATATATGTAACGTATTCACCTTAATGGAATCCTGTTCGCTCGTCGAAAAATGGGCGGGAAGACGAGACGCTGTTGTTTGAAAGGTCGGCCCACAACCCACCGTGCGAGCCGGAAATCGGGGTGAATTATTTCATTTGAATCGGCCGTAACCCATTGAAAAGTCCCGATTCTGGAAAAATAAACGCCAGTAAACGCTAGCAAATTTACTAGCGCTTACTAGCGTTTATTCGCGGACGAAGTCCCGCTTTGGTTAATCGCGCTGGGGCTTGCGGCCGGAGCCGTCCGCTCATAGTGTTGTCTCAGACAACACTATGAGCGGCCCCGCCATGACCCTGACGGACGAAGTCCGATCGTTCAACCGCTTTTACACCTTCAAGATTGGCCTCCTGAATCGCAGCCTCCCCGCGACCGAGCTCACGCTGCCGGAGGCGCGCGTTCTCTATGAACTGGCCCAGTCGCCCGAAGAGGGGCGCACCGCGGCGGAGATCGGCCGCGCGCTCGGCATGGACAAGGCGCATTTGAGCCGCATCGTGGCGCGTTTCGTCGCGCGCGGACTGGCGAGAAGCCACGTCAGTCCAAACCATCGCAAGCACAGGCTGATCTCCCTGACCGACGCCGGGCGTAAAGTCTTCGCTGCGGCCGAAGCCGCCGCCCGGGCGCAGGTCAACGCGCTGCTCGAGCCGATCGACGCCGATGGCCGCAACCGCCTCGCCGAGGCGATGCGGTTGATCCGCGCGGCGCTCAAGGACCGCGACGCGGAGTTTGAGGCGGTCAGCTTGCGGCCGCTGCGACCGGGCGACTTGGGCTGGATCATCCATCGCCAGACCGTCCTCTACGCCCAGGAATACGGCTGGGACTGGACTTATGAGGGGCTCGTCAGCCGCATCCTCGGCGCCTTTGTCGAAGGCTTCGACGCCGGGCGTGAGGACGGCTGGGTCGCCCAGCGCGGCGGCGCGATCGTCGGATCGGTTTTCCTGATGAAAAGCGGCGATCCCGCGGTGGCCAAGCTTCGCCTGCTCTATGTCGAGCCAAGCGCGCGGGGCGCCGGCGTCGGGCGCAAACTCGTCGCCACATGCGTCGCCCGCGCGCGCGAACTCGGCTACCGTCAGCTCACCTTATGGACCAACGACATCCTGGTCGCCGCGCGCCGCATCTATCAGGCGGCGGGGTTTCGGCTGGTCGAGCGAAGAGCCGCACCATTCGTTCGGCCACGATCTCGTCGGGCAGACCTGGACGCTCGATTTGCAATGAAGTTCGGGCCGCGTGACGGCGGAGTCGCTGGGGATTTGCCGGAACACCTCGCTCGGCCCTGAGTTGGGTCCGTAGCGCGCCTCGGGGCGCTTCAAGCTAAGCGCGGCGCAACATTGGAGATCGGACATGGCCGACAACACATTGAAAGGATTAACGGTCGCTATTCTGGTGACCGACGGCTTCGAGCAAGTCGAACTGATAGAGCCGCGCAAGGCGCTCGACGAGGCGGGCGCCGAGACGCAAATCGTCTCGCCCAAGCCTCAATGCGTCCGCGGTTGGAACTTCACCGACTGGGGCCAGGAGCTCGCGGTCGACGCGCCTCTCGATCAGGCCAAGCCGGAAGACTTCGACGCCCTGCTTTTGCCGGGGGGCGTTATGAACCCCGACTCACTCCGGATGCAGCCTAAGGCGGTGGCCTTCGCCAAAGCCTTCTTCGACGCGGGCAAGCCCGCCGCGGCGATATGCCATGGGCCCTGGACGGTGATCGAGACCGGGGCGGCGCAAGGCCGGCAAATGACCTCCTGGCCCTCGCTCAAAACCGATCTGAAGAACGCCGGAGCGAATTGGGTGGACAAGGAAGTGGTCGTCGACCAGAAACTGGTCACGAGCCGCAAGCCTGATGACATTCCAGCCTTCAACCGAGAAATGATCCAGCTGTTCAAGGCCGCCAGCACGCGGCGTCATGCCGCCGCCTGAAGCCGCAGGGAGCGCCGCACGAGCCATGGAGCATCGTCCATTCGGTTCGACGGAGCGTAAGGTCGCGGTTATCGGCCAGGGCACCTGGTACCTCGAGCAGGCGGACGCAAAGACCGCGATCGCCGCGCTACGCCGAGGCCTCGACCTTGGCATGACGCATATCGACACGGCGGAGATGTACGGCTCTGGCGCTGCCGAGGAATTGGTCGGCGCCGCGATCGCCGGCCGGCGCGACGAAGTTTTCCTCGTGTCCAAGGTCCTGCCGCACAACGCGTCGCGGAATGGGACAATCGCCGCTTGCGAGCGCTCGCTCAAGCGGCTCAGGACCGACCGCCTCGACTGCTATCTCCTGCATTGGCGAGGCGCACATCCTCTTGCGGATACGGTCGCCGCCTTCGAGCGGCTCAGCGCCGACGGCAAGATCCTGTCGTGGGGCGTGAGCAATTTCGACGTGGACGATCTCGAGGAAGTCCGCGCGATTGCGGGGGCAGGCCGTCTAGCCTGCAATCAGGTGCTCTACCACTTGCGCGAGCGCGCGATCGAGCATCGCGTGATCCCATGGTGCGAAGCGAACAGCGTCGCCGTCGTCGCCTATAGCCCCTTCGGTCACGCCGGCGGATTTCCGGGCCCGAATACCGCCGGAGGGCGGATTCTGAAGGCGATCGCCGACCGGCATAATTCCACGCCGCGCCAAGTCGCGCTGCGTTTCCTGACGCGGCGCCCGTCAGCGTTTGCGATCCCAAAGGCTTCGAACCCCAGCCATGCGGAAGAGAACGCGGGCGCTGGCGCGCTTAACCTCAGCGACGCCGAGCTCGCGAAAATCGACGCGGCTTTTCCTCTCGGGCCCCGCCCGCGCTCGCTGCCGATGCTTTGAGGCTCAAAAGCGGAAATACAGGAACGGGCTATAGGCGCCCGCCGCGACCGTGATCATGGAAAAAATGAGCAGCGCGAATGTCAGGGCGACATCGGCCGAGGCGCGCACCAGGAACGGCGGGGTCCATTTGGCGGGCCAACGCGTCGCGACCGCCAGAACGCAGCCAATGATGAGCGTCATGATCGCCCGATCGTTCAAAGCGTCATGCATGTCGAAGCTGATCTCGCTGATCCCGTTCCGACCGAACAGGCTCGCATAATAGCCAATCGCGTCCGAAAGGTCGGCGGAGCGGAACAGCACCCAGCCGCCCATCACGGCGATGAGCGCATAGGCCCACGCCGCCGGCGTCGGCAAACGGGCGAGAACCGATTTGAGGCCGAGGCGCTCGATAACGAGGAAGGCGCCGTGCCAGGCGCCCCACAGGACGAACGTCCAATTCGCGCCATGCCAAAGGCCGCACAGCAGGAACACCATGACGAGATTGCGGTAGGTCTGCGCGTTGCCGCCGCGGTTGCCGCCGAGCGGGATGTAAAGATAGTCGCGCAGCCATGACGAAAGCGACATGTGCCAGCGCCGCCAGAATTCGGTGATCGAAAGCGACGTGTAGGGCATGCGGAAATTACGCGGGAATGTGAATCCGAGCACGATGCCGAGGCCAATCGCCATGTTGGAGTAGCCGGCGAAGTCAAAATAAATCTGCACGGAGTAGGAAATCAGGCCGATCCACGCCTCGACCAAAGAACGGTGGTGAACCTGGTCGAATGTGACCTGAACGAGCGGTGAGACGACGTCGGCGACCAGCACCTTCTGGGCAAGGCCAACGATGAATATCCGCGCGCCAACCGAGGCGCGCCCGAAGGTGAACCTGCGGGCGTCCAATTGGCGCGCGACAGTCTTGTAACGAACGATCGGGCCAGCGACCAATTGCGGGAACAGAGAAATGTAGAGGGCGATGTCGATCAGATTGCGGTTGGCCCTGAACCGCCGGCGGTAGACGTCGATGATGTAGGACAGGCAGTGGAAGGTGAAAAACGAGATGCCGAGCGGCAGCGCAATGTTGGTCTGGAGTGACGGCGCCCCGAGCGGACCGAAGAGGGCGGTCAGGTTAGCGGTGATGAAATTGGCGTATTTGAAGATTCCGAGCACCAGCAAGTTTCCGGCGACCGCGACCGCGAGGGCAAACCGGCGGGACGATCCCTCTCGCGCGTCGATCATGAGCCCCGCGCAAAAATTGAAGGCGATCGAAATAAGAAGAACGATGACGAATCGGGGTTCTCCCCAGGCGTAGAAAACCAGAGAAAAGAGAAGCGTGACGACATTCTTGGCCTGGATCGTGGGTGTCAGGAAGTAGGCCGCGAGGAAAATGGGCAGGAAGTAGAACAGGAACGTTATCGAGGAAAAAACCATTCTTAAGCGCTCTCCTGTCCTCGCGGAGTTCGAGAATCGATGGACTGGCCGCGAGCCGCATTTTCAGAGGATACGCGCCGCGTCAAGACGACGGCGGAGGAATTGCTCTTTCAGAATGTGATGGGACCGCGAAGCGCGTAATAGCTATAGCAACATGTAATACAATACGACATATAGATTTTTGCCGTTAAATCTGCTAGCCGCACTTGCAGGCGGGCAAGCGTCCGCTTACCTCGATGAGGCCGGAATGCCCGATGTCATCACCGCCAACCGGCTTACGGACGGCGTTGTCGTGTTTCAAACAAGTGACGATAGCTGGACCGAGGATTTCAACCACGCGGCGGTTTTGTCCGAGCCGCAAGCGACGGCTAGCGCGCTGGCCCGCGCCAAGCAGGACGAAGCGAACAATATCATCGTCGACCCCTATGCTATCGTGGTCGAGGAGCGCAATGGCCATTTGGCCCCCAAGGCTCTGCGCGAGGCGATCCGGGCGACCGGGCCGACGATCAGGCGCGATCTGGGGAAGCAGGCGCTAGGCCAGGCGCCGCGCTTAAGTCCCAAGGTCGCGACGGAGACGGATCATGTATCACTATGATGATTTTGACGCGGCCTTCGTCGCCGCGCGCGTCGAGCAGTTCCGTGATCAGGTGGCGCGGCGCCTTAGCGGCGAACTGACCGAGGAGCAGTTCCGTCCCCATCGGCTGATGAACGGCCTTTACCTGCAGCTTCACTCCTATATGCTGCGCGTCGCGGTGCCGTATGGCGTCATGAACTCGCGCCAGATGCGCAAGCTCGCCGAGATCGCGCGGACTTATGACCGCGGCTACGGCCATTTCACCACCCGACAGAATATCCAGTTCAACTGGCCGGCGCTCAAGGACACGCCCGACATTTTGGCCGAGCTCTCGAGCGTCGAGATGCACGCGATCCAGACGTCGGGGAATTGCATCCGCAATGTCACGGCCGACCATTTCGCCGGCGTCGCGCATGACGAAATCGCTGACCCGCGCCCTTACGCCGAAATCTTGAGGCAATGGTCGTCGCTGCATCCTGAATTCTCCTTTCTGCCGCGCAAGTTCAAGGTCGCCGTCAATGGCGCGGCGCATGATCGCGCGGTGGTCCAGGCGCATGACATCGGACTGCAAGTCGTGCGCAACGATCAGGGCGAGCTCGGCTTTCGCGTCTATGTCGGCGGCGGCCTCGGCCGGACCCCGATGATCGGGCGCATGGTGCGCGACTTCCTGCCCGAGCGAGATCTGCTCGGCTACGTCGAGGCGATCTTAAGGGTCTATAATCTCGAAGGACGGCGCGACAACAAATTCAAGGCGCGCATCAAGATCCTCGTGCACGAAAAGGGCCTCGGGGCTTTGCGCGAGGAGGTCGAGGCGGAATTCGCCGCGCGCGATCCCAGGGCGCTCAACTTGCCCGAAAAGGAGCTCGCGCGGTTCCGCGCTTTCTTTGCGCCGCCCAAGCTTGACCTCAAGAAGCCAGTCAGCGACCGGGTCGAGCGCCGGAAGGCGAAGGATGCGCGCTTCGCCAGCTTTCTCGCCTCGAACGTCGTAGCCCACAAGACGCCGGGCTATGTCGCGGTGACCGTCTCGCTGAAGGCGGTCGGCGCGATACCGGGCGATGCAAGCGCTGATCAAATGGACGCCGTCGCCGATCTGGCGGAGGACTATTCGCACGACGAGGTTCGCGTCTCGCATGAGCAGAACCTCATCCTGCCCCATATCGCGCTGGACGATTTGCCGGCGGTCTACGATCGCCTCGCATCGGTCGGCTTGTCGACGCCAAACGCCGGCAAGATCAGCGACATTATCGCCTGCCCTGGCCTCGATTATTGCGCGCTGGCGACCGCGCGCTCGATTCCTGTCGCGCAGCGGATCGCCGAGCGCTTCGGCGACGGCCAGCGCGCAAAGGACATCGGCCCGCTCAAGATCAAGATCTCCGGGTGCATCAACGCCTGCGGTCACCATCACGTCGGCCACATCGGCATTTTAGGCCTCGAGCGGGCGGGGGAAGAGACCTACCAGATCACGCTTGGCGGTTCAGCGGACGAGCAGGCCGCTATCGGCCAGATCACCGGGCCCGGCTTCAGCTCCGAGAATGTGGTCGAGGCGATTGAAACCATCGTCGACACCTATACAGGCCTCAGGCTTTCGGAGCAGGAGACCTTCATTGACGCTTACCGCCGCGTCGGCATGGCGCCGTTCAAGGAGGCGCTTTACGAACGAAGCGCCGGATCGGACATCTGATGAGCGCGCATGACGTCAAGCTGTTCGGCGACCAGATCGCCGCCTCGCGGCTCGAGACGCGCTTCGCGCAGCTCAAGGCCTCTTCGCTTCTGAGGCTCGCGATCGAGGATCTCTACCCCGGCCGCATTGCTCTCGTATCCAGCTTCGGCGCGGACGCCGCCGCGCTTCTGCATATGGTCGCGCAAATCGACTCCGCGACGCCGGTGGTCTTTGTCGACACCGGGCAGCACTTTCCCGAGACGCTCGCCTATCGCGACGACCTCGTGGCGCGTCTTAAGCTCACCAACGTCATTGTCGCCGAGCCGAATGGGGAGACGGTGGCGCAAGAAGATCCTGAGAAATTTCTCTTCGTCAGCGATCCCGACCGTTGCTGCGAGATCCGCAAGGTCCGTCCTCTTGCCGAAGCGATGGAGGGGTTTGACGCCTGGATCACTGGCCGTAAGGGCTTTCAGAGCGCGACCCGCGCGGCCCTGCCGCTGTTCGAAGCGGAGGGGGAGCGGATCAAGGTCAACCCGCTTGTCGGCTGGAATTCGGACGACGTGTTGAGATATATCGCTGACGCAGGATTGCCTCGGCACCCTCTGGTCGCGAAGGGCTTCCCCTCCATCGGCTGCCTACCCTGCACGAGCCCGGTCAAGCCTGGTGAGGACGAGCGGGCTGGCCGCTGGCGTGGCCGAGGGAAGGTCGAGTGCGGCATCCATCTCGGCCCGCTCGACGCCGGATCAGGCATCTGATGCCTTTGTGGCGGCGCGAAGGTTTCGTCGAAGACAAATGGGCGTTTCTCGGGGACGAGGCTTCCCTCCCCGAGGAAGGCGCGATTGTCGTATCGCTTAAGCGGTGGCTTGCCGAGCGCGAGGCGCTCGTGTCGCACGCAGGCCCTGTGGGGGTCGCGGTCGAGGCCGGCGCCGATGCGCAGGCGCATCTGTCCGATCTCACGAACCGGCCGCTGGTCGCGCTCGCCTTCGACAAGTTCGCCGACGGCCGGTCGTTCTCTTACGCCCGCATCTTGCGCGACCGGCTCCGGTTCGGCGGCGAGTTGCGTGCGATCGGCGACGTGCTGATCGATGAAATTCCGCTCATGCTGCGCTGCGGCTTCGATTCCTTCGAGGTCGCCAACGCGCCGACCTTGCATGCGCTCCAAGCCGGGCGGCTGGGCTCGCCGCTGCACTATCAGCCGAGCAGCGCGCATGACGAGGCGCACGAGGGCACGCGGCCGTGGCTCAGAGTGACCAGGCCGTCCAAGGACTGAAATTAGGACCAAAGCGAGGCGGAGGGGTCTCCGGGGGGGGCGCCGATTGAAGCAGCCAGCAAGCGCCCTTACCTAGCGGCCTTGATCGGGGCGATGATCAAGATTTTGGCGCCTGCCGGAAAGTCCGGTTTTCGTTCTCCTGAGTTGAGGCCCGCGCGATGCCGGAACTGCCTGAAGTCGAGACTGTGCGACGCGGCCTCGCGCCCGCCATGCTCGGCGCTCGGATCGGGAAGGTCGAGTTGCGTCGGGCGGACATCCGTTTTCCCTTTCCCGCTTCTTTCGCAAAGAGGCTCACCGGCCAGCGCATCGTCGATATGGGCCGCCGCGCCAAATATTTGCTTTTCCAGTTGGACGGGGGCGAGACTCTCATCGCGCATTTGGGTATGTCCGGTTCGTTCCGCATGGAAAAGACGACGGCGTCAACGCCGGGCAAGTTCCATCACGAGCGGTCAAAGGATCCGAAGCACGATCACGTCGTCCTCGTTCTCGATAATGGATGGGTCGTCACCTACAACGACCCCCGACGCTTCGGCTTCATGGATCTCGCGCCGACCGAGACGTTAGAGCAGCATCCGCGGATGCGCGGACTTGGAGCCGAGCCGCTGGCGCCTGAATTCGACGCCGAGCGGCTCGGCGGGCTGTTCGCCGGGTGCCGCGCGCCGCTCAAATCAGCTCTGCTCGACCAGAAGCGCATTGCGGGCCTGGGCAACATCTATGTATGCGAGGCTCTTTTCCGCGCCGGTTTGGCGCCCTCAAGGCCAGCCAGCATTCTGGCGAATGCGCGCGACGCCCCGACCAAGGCCGCAACCGCCATTTCTCAGGCGATTCGCGCCGTGCTCGAGGAGGCCGTCGAAGCCGGCGGCTCGACTTTGCGCGATCACCGGCAAGCCAATGGGGAACTGGGTTATTTTCAGCACGTCTTCAAGGTCTACGATCGCGAAGGACGCCCGTGCGTGCGGGAGGGCTGTCGCGGAACCATCATGCGGATCACCCAGTCTGGCCGCTCCACCTTCTACTGTTCGAAATGCCAGCGCTAGGCTGCGTCTTCGTAGAAAGCCACGATCATTGACAAGGCGGAGCGCGCCTCCTATCTCACCAAGAATTCCGTTTAGCTGCGCGAAAATGGGCGGTTTTGGCCTTTTTCGCGCTTTTTATTGTTGCCGCAATCGTCCGCGCCGCCTCCGCTCGTGTTTGGCCGGGCAGAGAAGTGGGTCACCCGCTTCGGACGGGCGGATAGGAAAGGTCGAAAATGCTCGGCGCGCTTAAGTTCGACACCGTGATGAAACGGGTCTTTGGGTCGTCCAATGACCGCCGGCTCAAAGGCTACCGACCCAAGGTCGCCGCCATCAATGCGCTCGAGCCCGAATTCGAGGCCCTGACCGACGATCAGCTGCGCGCCAAGACGGAGGAGTTCCGGGACGAACTGAAGGCCGGCAAGGCGCTCGACGATCTCATGCCCGCGGCTTTCGCCGCCGTGCGCGAAGCCGCCAAGCGGACGCTCAAGCAGCGGCACTTCGATGTCCAACTCATGGGCGGGCTCGTGCTGCACGAGGGCGCGATCGCCGAAATGCGCACCGGCGAGGGCAAGACGCTGGTCGCCACGACGGCGGTCTATTTGAACGCGCTCGCCGGAGAGGGCGTCCACGTCGTCACGGTCAATGACTACCTCGCGAGTCGCAACTCCGAGTGGATGGGCCAGATCTACAAATTCCTCGGCATGACCGTCGGCGTCATCGTTCACGGCCTCGACGACGATCAGCGCCGCCAGGCTTACGCCGCGGACGTCACCTACGGCACGAACAACGAGTTCGGCTTCGATTACCTGCGCGACAACATGAAATACGATATGTCGCAGATGGTTCAGCGCGGCCACGCGTTCGCGATCGTCGACGAGGTCGATTCGATCTTGGTTGACGAAGCGCGCACCCCGCTCATCATTTCCGGGCCGTCGGAGGATCGTTCCAATCTTTACGTTGCTGTCGATGCGCTCATCCCGAATCTGGCGCGCGAGGAATACGAGCTCGACGAAAAGCAGCGCACCGTAAACCTGACCGAGGCCGGCAACGAGCACGCGGAAGAGCTCTTGCGCTCGGCCGGTGTGATGGAAGGATCGCTCTACGAAGCTTCCAACGCGACGCTCGTCCACCATCTCAATCAGGCTTTGCGGGCGCACAAACTCTTTCAACGCGACAAGGACTACATCGTCCGCAACGACGAAGTCGTGATCGTCGACGAGTTCACGGGACGCATGATGCCCGGTCGGCGCTACTCGGAAGGGCTGCATCAGGCGCTCGAGGCGAAGGAAGGCGTGACGGTCCAGCCCGAGAACGTGACGCTCGCCTCGATCACCTTCCAGAACTATTTCCGTCTCTACAAGAAGCTCGCTGGAATGACCGGCACCGCCGCGACGGAAGCCGATGAGTTCGCGGAAATCTACAAGCTCGTCGTCGTCGAGATTCCCACCCACCGTCCGATCGCGCGTCTTGATGAGGATGATGAAGTCTATCGCACCACGGACGAAAAGATACGCGCCATCGTAAAGGAGATCGAAGCCGCCAACACCAAATTGCAGCCGATGCTGGTGGGCACGACGTCGATCGAAAAATCCGAGCAGCTTGGCGGCGTGCTTGAACGGCAAGGCTACAAAAAGATTGATTTCACTAAGCCTGATGCACTGACCGCGCTCTATGCGGCGGCGCGCGCTGGCAAACCTTCGAAGAATTTCGCGATCCTGAACGCACGCCACCATGAGCAGGAAGCGTTCATCGTTGCGGAAGCGGGCGTGCCGGGCGCGATCACAATCGCAACCAACATGGCGGGCCGCGGCACCGACATCCAGCTCGGCGGCAACGTCGATATGCGGGTCAGGCAGGAGATTGATCCCGACTGCGCCGCAGGATGAGCGCGAGGCCCATGAGGCGTCGATCCGGGCGGAGGTAGCGAATTTCAAGCAGAAGGCGATCGACGCTGGCGGGCTCTACATCATCGGCACGGAGCGGCACGAAAGCCGCCGCATCGACAACCAGTTGCGCGGTCGATCGGGGCGCCAGGGGGACCCGGGCCGGTCGAAGTTCTTCCTGTCTCTCCAGGACGATCTCATGCGCATTTTCGGGGCGGAGCGCATGGACGCGATGCTCAAGCGGCTCGGTCTCAAAGAGGACGAAGCGATCGTTCACCCGTGGATCAATAAAGCGCTCGAGAAGGCGCAGCAGAAGGTCGAGGCGCGCAATTTCGACATCCGTAAGAACATTCTCAAGTTTGACAACGTGATGAACGACCAGCGCAAGGTCATATTCGAGGACCGGCGCAGGATGATGGCGTCGGAATCGCTCGAATCGACGATTGAGGATATGCGGACTGGCGTCATCGACGACATTGTCGCGAAGCACATCCCGCACGACGCGTATCCCGAGGCCTGGGACATCGCAGGGCTAAAGAGCGAGGTCCTCAACAAGCTGAGCCTCGATCTTCCGGTCGATGAATGGGCCAAGGAAGAGGGCATCGCTGACGAAGAAGTCGCGGCCAGACTGCACAAGGCGGCCGAAGACGCCTACGCCGATCGTGTTCAGCGCAACACGCCTGACGTCATGCGGTACATCGAAAAGCAAGTCATCTTGCAGTCGCTTGACCATTTGTGGCGCGAGCATCTCGTCACGCTGGATCATTTGCGCCAGGTCATCGGCTGGCGGGGCATGGCGCAGCGCGATCCCTTGAACGAGTACAAGTCCGAAGCTTTCGAGCTTTTCCGGGAGTTGATCACCCAGTGGCACGAAGGCGTCATTGGGCAAATCTCGCGGGTTGAGGTGCGGTTCCAGCAACCTGAGCCGGAGCCGCCGCCCATGCAATATCAACACATTGATCCCGCCACCGGCGAGAATGAATATGCGTTCGCTTCCCTTCCCCCCGCGGCGGACGTCGGTCTCTTGGCGGCGCCGTCCGGCGTCGATGTCGTCGATCGCGACCCAAAAAATCCCTCGACATGGGGCCGGGTCGGTCGAAATGAACCCTGCCCGTGCGGATCGGGCAAGAAATTCAAACACTGCCACGGCCAGGTCGCTTGACGGATCGCCTCACGCTTGAGGCTTCGACCGCCTGCTCGGAGGCGCTAGCGACCCTCAAGGAAACGTTTGAGGTTCGCGGAATCGAAAACCCGGCGCGAGAGGCTCGGCTGAGCCTATGCGCAGCCTCTGGCGTTTCGCAAGTTGCGTTGATTGTCGACCCGTGCGCGCCGCTCGGTTCGGCAGCGTCGAGGGTTCGGGAGGTCGCTGCGCGTAGGGTGGCCGGCGAACCGCTGTCGAGGATCCTTGGCAGACGCGAATTCTGGGGCCTCTCGCTCGCGATATCGTCGCAGGTGCTCGACCCCCGACCGGAAACGGAAACGATTGTCGAAGCCGCGCTCTCGATTCTGAGCGATCGTCGCGATGAGCCGCTGTGTATCCTAGACCTTGGCGTTGGCTCGGGCGCGCTGTTGTGCGCGCTCCTCACCGAATTCGCCAAGGCGCACGGGGTCGGGGTCGATATCTCAGCCGACGCGGCAGCCGTGGCTCTCGGCAATCTTGTCGCATGCGGCCTGTCTGAGCGCGCCGAGATTCGAGTTGGGGACTGGACGGATGGTCTTGAAGGGCCGTTTGACCTGATCGTCGCCAATCCGCCGTATATTCCGACGTCTGATCTCCCGCGGCTGCCGAGAGAGGTCCGTGACTTCGATCCCTGGCTCGCGCTCAACGGCGGGATTGACGGATTTTCCGCTTATCGACGAATCCTGCCTGGATCGAGGTCCTTGCTTGCTTCGGGCGGCTGGCTGCTCGTCGAATTTGGCGTGGAACAAGCAGCGATGCTCCGCGCCATCGCGGAGCAATCCGGCTTTGCCGGTCCTACGATATACAAAGACCTTGCGGGTCTGGACCGTGTCCTGGCCGGAGCCGCGCGGCGCGAGTGAGACCGCGCATCCCGCGCGAGGGTGAGAATCCGGCGTGGAACGCCAGAAAATGGAAGACGCGGCCGAGGGGAGGCGGCCGCGTCTTCTCTAAGCCGAGGCTAACGGCCTCGGGACTACTCGGCGCCGTCGCGATCGGGTTCGCCCATGTGATGGCCCATCATCTCCATGGCGAACCGGGACCGCTCCGGCATTAGCATACGGCCAAGCATGCCAAATTTGTGCTTCTGCGAGTCGTCGAGGGAATCGTACAGGGGCTTGGCGGCGTCGGCGATCTTCTTGATGTTGGCGGCGCCCTGCGACAGACGGTCGGCCATGGCGTCAAGATGCTCGATGGGCGACATGCGCTCGCCCTCAGCGCGCATCCGCATCATCTGACCCATGGCGTCCATGCGCGACTTATCGGCGTCCTTGACCGCGGACTCGAACGGGCTCCAAAGCTTTTCCTGGTCGGCCGTCAATCCAAGGCCCGCCCTCATGCCGGCGAGCTTGGCGTCCAGCATCATCTCGCGGTCGGCGGCCCATTGCTGCATGCGCTCCGCGCGCGCGGCCTGCTGATCGCCTTCCGCGGCCACCGCAAGGACGGGAGCGGATAGGAAACCCACGAAAAGCGCCATGAGGAGTGTGCGTTTCATCACGATTCCGGGTGCTCGTTCCGCACGCAAAGCTGACGGCTAGCCGGATGGATTGCAAATGAACTCGGCGTAATGAAGGCGCTTAAGCGGAGGCTGCGTTTGTGGTTAGCGCGCGCTTAAGAATGAGCGTGAGGCGAGCCAACGTTGGGGGGACGCGTCGTTTTGATGGGAGTGGGAATCAACGGGTCTGCTTAGGACCAAACTCGCTGATCGCCCGGCGGGCGGCGGAACCCGCCGGCCACTGGAAAAATCGCTTTGAACACCAATATATTGTAAGCTCGCGGGAAAGGTTGAAAACGCGCCGCGCTGCTCGACAAACCGTGCATTGGCGGGGCTGGCGCGCTAAGATGCCGGCGCCTCGAATCGCGCACGTGGGGTAGCTTGAGCCAGCCACAAAAAAAGGCTTTGATTTTGGACGAAGAGGGTAAGGACCTGGCCGCCGACATTGTGGCCGCGGAAACCTACGGCGCAGATTCGATCAAGGTGCTGCGCGGCCTGGACGCCGTACGAAAGCGGCCCGGCATGTACATCGGCGACACCGACGATGGATCTGGCCTCCACCATATGATTTACGAGGTGGTCGACAACGCCATTGACGAGGCCCTGGCGGGCCATGCCAGGCTCGTGACCGTGACACTCAACGCGGACGGCTCGTGCACCGTAACTGACGACGGGCGCGGGATTCCGACAGGCATTCATGATGAAGAGGGCGTATCGGCCGCTGAAGTCATCATGACCCAGCTGCATGCGGGCGGCAAATTCGACCAGAATTCCTACAAGGTCTCCGGCGGCCTGCACGGGGTCGGCGTTTCCGTGGTCAATGCCTTGTCGACGCGGCTCGTCCTGCGCATCTGGCGCGACGGGCTCGAGCACTTAATTGAATTCGCAGGTGGCGACGCGGTGGCGCCCCTCAAGGTGGTCGGACCGGCGCCAATCGTCGACGGCAAGCCGAAGCGCGGCACCGAGGTCACTTTCACCCCGTCGCCTAAAACCTTCACAATGGTCGAATTTGATTATGCGACCATCGAGCACCGTCTCCGGGAGCTGGCGTTCTTGAATTCCGGCGTCCGGATCGTATTGAGCGATCTGCGCCACGCCGAGCCCAAGCGCGAGGAGCTGTTCTACGAGGGCGGCCTCGAGGCGTTCGTGCGCTACCTCGACCGCACGAAGACGGCGTTGATCGATAAGCCGATTCTCATCAGGGCCGAGCGCGACAGCATCGGCGTCGAGGTCGCTCTGTGGTGGAACGACAGCTACCACGAGAATGTGCTTCCCTTCACCAACAACATCCCCCAGCGCGACGGCGGCACGCATCTCATTGGCTTGCGCAGCGCGCTCACTCGTCAGGTGGTCAGCTACGCGGAAAGCTCGGGGCTGCTCAAGAAGGAGAAGGTCGATCTTTCCGGCGAGGACACTCGCGAGGGCTTGACTTGCGTGCTCAGCATCAAATGCCCCGACCCGAAATTCTCCTCGCAGACCAAAGACAAGCTGGTCTCCTCCGAGGTCCGTCCTGTTGTCGAGGGACTGGTCAACGAACTCTTATCGCAATGGTTCGAGGAGCATCCGCAGGAGGCGCGGATCATCGTCGGGAAGGTGGTCGAGGCGGCGCAAGCGCGCGAAGCGGCCCGCAAGGCGCGCGAGCTCACCCGCCGCAAGGGCGCGCTCGACATCGCGAGCCTGCCAGGCAAGCTCGCCGACTGTCAGGAACGTGACCCGGCCAAATCCGAGATCTTCATCGTCGAGGGCGATTCGGCCGGCGGCACCGCCAAGCAGGGACGCAACCGCGAGTTCCAGGCCGTGCTGCCGCTGCGCGGCAAGATCCTCAACGTCGAGCGGGCTCGCTTCGACAAAATGCTGTCGTCCGAGCAGATCGGCACGCTGATCACGGCGCTCGGCGCCGGCATCGGGCGGGACGACTTCAACCTGGAGAAGCTGCGCTACCACAAGATCATCATCATGACCGACGCGGACGTCGACGGCTCGCACATCCGCACCCTGTTGCTCACCTTTTTCTTCCGCCAGATGCGCGCGATCATCGAGAACGGCCATCTGTTCATCGCCCAACCGCCGCTGTTCAAGGTCAAGCGCGGTCAGTCGGAGCAATATCTCAAGGACGAGCGGGCGCTCGAGGACTATCTGGTCGAGGCCGGGCTCGACGGCGCGACGCTGACCCTCGCCAACGGCGAAGCCCGCGCCGGCGCCGACTTGCGCGCTCTTGTTGAGGAGGCGCGCGCCTTACGCCGGCTGCTCGACGGCCTGCACTCGCGGTATGACAGAAGCCTGGTCGAGCAGGCGGCGCTCGCCGGCGCGCTTAAGCCTTTGGCTAGCGCGGACGATCCGGACGGCGCGGCGCGCGCGCAGCTGCTCGCTGAACGCATGAACGCAATCGCCGAGGAGACCGAGCGCGGCTGGAGCGGCCGTCTCGAGGCGAACGGTTATATTCTCGTGCGCGAGGTTCGCGGGGTCCGGCAGGCGGCTGCGCTCGACGCGGGTCTGCTCGCTTCGGCCGACGCGCGGCGGCTCGACGAGCACGCGCGGCCGCTCAGCGAAGCCTTCGCCGATCGGGCGACCTTCGTGCGGCGCGGCGAGACGACGGTCATCACCGGTCCCTCGGAGCTGCTCGAGGCGGTCAACGCCGCTGGCCGCAAGGGCGTCACGTTCCAGCGCTATAAAGGCCTCGGAGAGATGAACAAGGACCAGCTCTGGGAGACGACCCTCGATCGTGAGGCCCGCACACTGTTGCAGGTCAAGATCCGCGAGGTCGACGAGGCCGACGATATCTTCGTCAAGCTCATGGGCGACATTGTCGAGCCGCGCCGCGAGTTCATCCAGGACAATGCGCTGAGCGTCTCGAACCTGGACGTGTGAGGCCGCGGCGTCCGGTCGGTCCGTTTGGGTTTTCTTGGCGCGTCGCCATTTCGCTGCGAAGACCCCCGATTCTGAGTGTTGGATTTCCTTGGATTACTCTCGTCAGAATCTAGTCTTTTCAATGGGTTACGCGCGGCCTATAGCCGGAGGAATATTTCTCGGCGCCTTTTCCGGCCGTTGAGAAAGCGCCGGGACGGAAGTCTGCGGGCTTGGGCCATCCGAACGGCAGGCTTCTTCATGAGGCAAGCTTAATGTAACGTGATTTCTGATTTTCTGCAAGAGATTGTCGTCCCGAAGGCGGGCGCGTTTCGCGGCGCCGGGAGGCCCTGAGCCCTGTTCACGATCCGAGGTCGAGCATGAGTTGCGAATCCTTCGGATAGGCCAGCGTCCCATCCGGCTCGACCCGGGCTTCCGGCGTCAAACGCGCTTGCTCAAGGTGGCCGGGGCCCAGGATATGGAAGACCTCGTTGCCCGCGGCGATGAGATAATCGGCGATGATGCGGCGATGGCATCGCCACCAGAGGCTTTCCGCGCACATGACGGTCGACAGCGTCGCGTGACCGAGCGCGCGCAGTTTTTTAAGGCCTGAGCGAAATTCTTCGCTCAGCGCGTAGTCGGCGTAGTTGTGAAAGCTTGCGTTCTCCCAGAAAGCGTTGACCTCGGGCGATACGCCAGGCTGCTTTCCGCGAAGTCCCCCGAGTGCGGCCAAATGCTCATACGCAATTCCATGCGCAGCGAGAGCGGCGGGGAGGACGTCGCGGTTGAATTGCGGGTTGGTCCGGGAGCGCGGGACGGTCCGCACGTCGACGACGAGCTTGATGTCCGCGGCCTTGAGCAGTGCGACGAACTCTTGCGCCGGACGAGTCGAATGTCCGATGGTGAAGAATGGGTTGGACATGGCGAGGAATATATACATCGCCTGCGTCGCGACGCGGCCGCAGCGCTTCGGCGCGACCAGGCCGGGGTTGATGCGCTGCGGAGCCAATAGTATACAATTATGATACATTTTTCGCAGGAGCGACCATGCGCCAGTTCGTCCTCGCCGCGTTTCTCGCCTTTGCCGCCCTGCCGGCCGTCGCGGCTGAGCGATGGCAGACCTTGCCGCCGACGCCGGCGCCGATCGCCACCGACCGCAGCGGCGAGGCCGACGCCAACGGGATCAAGATCCACTATGCCATCTACGGCAAGGGCTCGCCGGTGATCTTCCTGCACGGCGGCCTCGCCAATACCGACTATTGGGGCAATCAGGTTCCAGCCGTCGCGGCCCATCACACCGTGATCTTGATGGACAGTCGCGGGCACGGCCGCTCGACCCGCGACGCTCGGCCCTATGGGTACGATCTGATGGCCGACGATGTCGTGGCGCTCATGGATGTGCTCAAGATCCCGAAGGCCGACATCGTCGGCTGGAGCGACGGCGGCATTCTCGGCATCGACCTCGCGATGCGCCACAAGGATCGCGTCGGCAAGGTGTTCGCCTTCGCCGCCAACACCGTGACCTCGGGCGTGGTCGAGGGCGTCGAGAAAAATCCGACCTTCGCCGCCTATATCGAGCGCGCCGGCCATGAATATGCCGAGCATTCCACGACGCCCAAGGAATACGACGCCTTCGTCGACCAGATCAGCAAGATGTGGGCGGACCAGCCGAACTGGACGGACGATCAACTCAAGGCGATCGACACGCCGGTCCTCGTCGTCGACGGCGACCATGACGAGGCGATCAAGCGTGCGCACACCGAATATATTGCGGCGACCATCCCGCACGCCGGCCTCCTCATCCTGCCGAACGTGAGCCATTTCGCCTTCCTGCAGGACCCCGACCAGTTCAATTTCGCCATCCTGCATTTCCTCGGCGACGAGTAGCCGGCGCGTCAGCCGGGCGCCGATCCCGCGAGAGGGAGTTGACGACCTCCGAGCCGACACCGGATCATTAGGGCGCCGGCCATGGGTTCAGATCGGAACAGCCTCGCTGCGCCCCGCATCCGGGCCGAGTAGGAGCGGCGAGGGCGCCGACCTCACCCCTTCAGATGCTCGATCTCCATGAAGGCGAAGTCGAACGGGTTGGCGTTGACCACATTGTGCTCGACGCCCTCGCGGCGCGCGTAAGGGACATGCCGCTTGAGCGTCGCGGTGCGCGAGCCGCCGCCCGGCTCCTCGAGCAGCAGGTCGCCGTCGAGCATGGGCACGACGACATAGTCGGCCTCGTGCCGGTGCCATCCGGTCTCCGCGCCCGGCTTAAACCGCCACTCGGTGACCCGCACATGCGGCTCCGAGATATGGACATGGGGTGTGGCTTGGGGTCGTGAGGACATGGGCTCTTCCTTTGGAGGTCGAGCCGCCACTAAACGCCAGACGCTACGGGGTTAGCAAGAGGCCCAGACGGCGCCCGGATGCAACCGAAGCGCGAGTCGCCGTCAAGTAAACAAAAGGAAATGCAAGGAAAATCGCTTGGAGGTGTTTGGATTTCTTTGGCCGAATCGGGACTTTTCAGTGGGTTACGAGCAAAAAAATAAAAAAAATCGTTCTCCTCTAAACTCGCCTTCGAGGTTGTGCCCCTGCGTCGCGCGTCAAGTACACCCCTCCGTTCTCCAGACAGGGCTTGTCGCCGGCCTTAGTTTTCCTTCAACGAAAAACGTATTCCATAATTTCTGATTTGTCAATGAATCGATCCGGACCTTGATCGCCCATTTCTCTCATCAGACCGGCCGCGCCGTCCCGGCCGGACTGATCCTGGCGAGCCGTCCGAAAGGGCCTCCGTCGCCGCAATTGCGAATCCGGAGGCGCCGGCGTTAGGGCCCGCGTGCGCCGCGGGGGGCAAGCGAAGGTCCTCGCCAATCGATGGCGGCCCGAAGGCGCGCCGCTAAAATCACGAAGATCGAAGGGTTCGGGCTCCCTGGCGGCCTCGCCGCCTCGTCCGGTCTCGGCGGATTCGTTGGCCAGCTCGCCTTCGCCCGGATTGCGAGGCTCGCGAGACTTGGTCAGAATGGCGCGATCCTAATCAAACTTCTGGAAGCGCTCATGAACAAACTCGTCGCGATTGCCGCCCTCGGCCTCATCGCCGGAACGGCGGCCGGCTGCCAGACCCCGGAACAATCGAGTTTTCAGGCCTCGAATGTCTGCGTGGCGGCCGGTCTGCACCCCGGAACCGCCGCCTATCGCCGATGCTACTCGGCGAATTACGCCAACCTGCGCTACAATTCCCAGGAGGCCGAGAACGCGGCGGTCGCGGGCGCGGCGCTCGGCGTCGCTGGCGGCGCGCTCGCCGGCGCCGCGATCGCCAATTCCGGCCCCTATTATTACGGCGGCGGCTGGGGCCCGGGCTGGGGCTATCGCCCTTATGTTATGGTTATGGTTATGGCTGGGGCTGGTGAGGCTGGGGTCGGCGGTGCGGCTGGGGCGGCTGCTGGTAAGGCGGCGCCGGGAATATCCCGCGCCATCGCCCGTGAATTTCGAAGGAAGCGCCGATGACCGCAAAGACCCCCGAGGAACGCATCGCGGAACTTGGCCTCGCGCTTCCTCCTCCCGCCCGCGCGGTCGCGAACTATGTGCCCTGGGTGATCACCGGAAATCTGGTGATGACCTCAGGCAATCTGCCATGGGCAGACGGCAAGCTCGCCTATGTCGGCAAGATCGGCCGCGAGATTTCCGGGGAGGACGGCTACAAGTCGTGTCAGCTCTCCTGCCTGAACGCGCTCGCGCAGATCAAACAGGCGGTCGGCGAGCTTGCGAAGGTGAAGCGCATCGTGCGGCTGGAAGGGGTGCTTGGGCGTGGACGACGCCTACAAGGAGCATCCCAAATGCCTCGATGGCGCCTCCGATCTGATCAACAACGCGTTCGAAGAGAAGGGCCGCCACACGCGCATGATCTACACCAACCCGGTGATGCCGCTCGACTGCACGTCGCTGGTGGTCCTGTTCGCGGAGATTGAGTGAGGGGCGGCGGCGTTTCCGTTCGACCGCCTCGACAGACTTCGCGAACGCAGCCCGTCCCGCGAATTGGGCATGCGCGGCTTGCCGAGTTACCAAATTTTGGTATCTTGAGGAACGTTGAGTCCCATGAGCAAGAACACCTCCGTCAGTCTCGGCGAGCATTTCGCCGACTTCATTGAGGGCCAGGTCGCGAGCGGCCGCTATGGCTCGGCGAGCGACGTGGTGCGCGCGGGACTGCGCCTTCTGGAGGAACAGGAGACGCGCCTCGCGGCCCTCCGAGCGGCATTGATCGAAGGCGAGGACAGCGGTCCGCCGGCGCCATTCGATTTCGACGCATTTCTCGCCGCCAAGCGATCCGATGCGCGCCGCGCGCGGTGATGCGCCTCGAACTCACTCCGAAAGCGCGCCGCGACATTGACGACATCTGGGAGCGCTCCTTCGAGCGCCACGGCGCTGCACAGGCGGAGACCTATATCCGAGGCATCGAACGCGCGATGCAGACGATCGCTGAGGATCCTCGCCGCGGGCGTCCTTGCGACGAAATTCGCTCTGGCTATCGGAAGTTCGCCGTCGGCTCGCATATGCTGTTCTTCCGCGTCGCGGATGGAGCGATTGTCATTGTCCGCATCCTGCATCAGCGAATGGATTTCGAGCGTCATTTGACATGAAGCGCAACGGAGAAGGCGCGGCAAAGGGTTGAGTAAAGCGCCACCGGAATGCCGGTAATGCCACCGGAATGCACCGTAATGCGCACGAGATTGAGTGAAGGCGCGGCTTTTTCGCAGCCGGTTCTCAGTCCGACACGTATCGATGGATCAGCGCGTTGATTAGCGTCTGATAGAGGATCCCTTCCTGCAGCGCCCGCGATTTCAGGCGGACCAGATCACGCTTGGGGATGCGCAATGAGATTTTGGCGCGCTCGTCAGTCGTGGCCGCGCGCGCCATGGCTTCGATCTCGCGCTTGCGCGTCTCGGTCAATCCGCTTTTGAGCGGGGCGTCGCCGGTCTCGAAGGCCTCGATCAAAGCCTATACTGTAATCATAGATGAAGCCCTATCAGCCATCAGTTTAGCGCGAATCTCAAGAAAGCGGCGAGTGTCGCTTTCTTTCAAGGCCTTCAGCGCGTCCTTGTTGATCAATTGTCGTTCGAGTGAGACCTTACCCGCCGGTGTATCTGCGCAGTCAAAGATTAGCTCTCTGACAAGTTCTGGCTTAACTGGTAGATCGTCTGGCGAAGCAATAAGCACGTTTGCTGGTATGCGCGCCGACTGCATGCGGCCACGCGCTGAAATGACTTCCTGCAATGACAGAATCGGGACGAAATATGCAGCATCGTAAGTTCCCGTTAGCACGGGAGTTGGAATTTCCACATTGAGGCGCAGCGAACGCGGACGGAGCCCAGCCATCATAGTCACGAAGGCTGTTGTGAGGGCTTTACCTTTGAGCATTCTCCTCCGGATAAAGCGTTCGGAATCGATCTTCGCTATTGGTAGATCCAGTCGCCCGTCCTCGATTTGGGATTCAGTCGATTTAATCATTCTTGCAACGAAATTATCGGGACGGCCTTGAAGAGCCTCGTCAAAGCTCACATAAAAGAACCATGCCCTAAGCGCGGCCTTTTGCTCGATACTTAAAACTTGACGATCTCGAAATATTCTAAAAAGTACAAGCGTCTGCCCTTCATATGGAATAAAATCGCTAGAAAATATTGATAGCTCTTCTCTCAAAAAGCCAAATACTCGTTGGAAGACGTTGACGACATCGACAACAGCATTGTTAAGCGACTTGGCCGGCTTCTGCCGCAGCGCTAGGAGGACGTCGGGTAGCGGGTCAAGATCATATATCAAACCCAGCGCCTTCACGATGGTGTCGTCAGTCAACTCAAAATCCTGAACTTCAAGTCCTTCTCTAATTGTATCGAGAGCCTGATTTAGATCAAAGTGCTCTGACCAGGTAATTGCACGCATGAAGTCCACTCAACTTAAGCGAGTTCCAGTTGAATTCACACGCTCAAAGATAACCACTACCTCCTCCAAATTACGCTGGGCAAGCGTCACTAAAGGTATCATATATTCTTGGAATTGGCCCTGGAGATCGGTTAATTTGGAAAGATTATCGTCCCCAAGACCGCTATCAATTAATGTGCGTTGTACTTCTAGGAGACGACGAGGATTGAATACGGCGTTAAGCGGCACCGCCGTGACTGCGTTTCTAACTTCAGAGGAGTGTATGAAGCGTCCATCTACGATGTCAAATGCAACATCAAATATATTCTCATCGTTTTTGTCTTTATAGTGGAAGACACCGTACAACGACGAAAGTCGCTGAAGACCGTCTAGTACGTAACTTAGTGGAAACTCAGGCTTGCTTTTCGGGAATGGTATTTCAGGCGAATTGCTCAGCCGTAGGAAGTCGTGGTCGACGGCCCATAGCAACAAACTCCCGATCGGATACCCTTTATAGACGCTTTCCAAAAGTTCAATTACGTTGTCTAGCTCCCAGACGAACGTGCGTTGGAAGGCGGGTACAACAATTTTTCCACTGTCGATCCGTCGAAATATCGTTGTCAGATGCTCAACAGAAGGCTGTGGCGGAAAGGCGCTGCGTGTCATGCCCGTGCGGCTCCTGAACCTTGTACACCTTTATCGCCGTCGCTGTCGGCATCCTGTGCGAGACGAAGCTCTAAAATCATCGCGTCAACGAGATGTAACGTATGGCCGAGGTACTCGGCTCGAAATCGAGGTGACCGATAATCCCAGCGCGCTTGGGAGCGGGCGGTCGACACTGCTCCGCGATCCTGCTCGTAAAATTTGTGAGTTAACTCTCGTAGAGCTGCCTGCAACTGCGTAGTTGCCTGGAACTCGACCGAAAGCGAAACGTCTATAACCTTATCTGCTACAATAACTTGCGCAGGCATTCCGATGTAAGTGTGCCAAGCATAATAGCCAACGTCCGTCGCCTTGGGGGCGGTATCCCCTTTTAGTCCTACGTCGTTGGCTGCTGCGATAATTTCCTGGGATACGCGTTCGGGCCCGTCCAGGTATCTGCAAATCAGCATTGTGCGTATGAGATCATCGACTATGCCGAACGAAGTCGAGTAAGTAATCCACCCTTCTCGTGGGTTTTTTGGCCATGAGCGATTCCAAAGGCAATTGAGTCGGAAGAGCTTGTTGGCGAAAGATGCAAAGCTTTTCTTTCTGAGTACCAGCTCCGGCGCTTTGGAGCTTTCTTGGAATACGCCACTGTCCGTCAGCACTGTCAGCCGTTTTGCAAGTACGTCCATAAATTGATGCGAATTGACGGTATTGTGTAAAACGGTAATATTGGCTTCAAATTTCGATGACAATTCCTGACTGGTAAGATCATCGCCCAGTTGTTCTTTATGCCACCCGAGGTATTCCTCGAACGAGGGCTTATCCACAGGAGAACCCCTAGGTTGTTCAGCGCCTGCTACGTACGCGCGTAGAGGCGGTTATTGCTCAAAACAAAAAATACCGCTGCGCCATCGGCAGCTTGTCCGCCGGCTCGCAGACCAGAAGCTCGCCGTCCGCCCGCACGTCGTAGGTCTCGGGGTCGATGTCGATCTTCGGCGTCGCGTGATTGTGGATCATGCTCTTCTTGCCGATCTTGCCGCGCGTGTTCTCGACCGCGATCAGGCTCCGCTGCACCTTGAGCTTGCGCGCCAGGCCGCCCGCGAGCGCCGCCTCGGAGACGAAGGTGTAGGACGAGCCGTGCAGCGCCTTCCCGTGCGAGCGGAACATCGGGCGGTAGTGGACGGGCTGGGGGGTCGGGATCGAGGCGTTGGGATCGCCCATCAGCGCGGCCGCGATCGCGCCGCCCTTGATGATGCAATCGGGCTTCACGCCGAAGAAGGCCGGCGTCCATAGGACGAGATCGGCGAGCTTGCCCTTCTCGACCGAGCCGATGTGCTTTGACACGCCATGCGCGATAGCGGGATTGATGGTGTATTTGGCGACATAGCGCTTGGCGCGCGCATTGTCGTTGCGGGGCCGTATCGCCTTCGAGCGCGCCCCGCTGGCGCTTCATCTTGTCGGCCGTCTGCCAGGTGCGGATGATGACCTCGCCGACCCGGCCCATCGCCTGGCTATCGCTCGACATCATCGAGAGCGCGCCGAGATCGTGCAGAATGTCCTCGGCGGCGATCGTTTCTTTCCGGATGCGGCTCTCGGCGAAGGCGAGGTCCTCGGGGATGGTCTGGTCGAGGTGATGGCAGACCATCAGCATGTCGAGATGCTCGTCGAGCGTGTTCTTCGTGTAGGGCCGGGTCGGATTGGTGGACGAGGGCAGCACGTTGGGCAGGCCCGCCACTTTCATAATGTCGGGCGCGTGGCCGCCGCCCGCGCCCTCGGTGTGGAAGGCGTGGATGGTGCGGCCCTTGAAGGCCTTGATCGTGTCCTCGACGAAGCCCAATTCGTTGAGCGTGTCGGTGTGGATCATCACCTGCACGTCGTGGTCGTCGGCGACGCGAGAGGCAGCAGTCGATCGCGGCCGGCGTCGTGCCCCAGTCCTCATGCAGTTTGAGCGCGCAGGCGCCGGCCTTGACCTGCTCGACGAGCGCGGCGGGCTTGGACGCGTTGCCTTTTCCCGCGAAGCCGAGGTTCATCGGGTAGGCGTCGGCCGCCTCGATCATGCGCTGGATGTGCCAGGGGCCGGGCGTGCAGGTGGTGGCGAAGGTGCCGGTCGCGGGTCCGGTGCCGCCGCCCAGCATCGAGGTGACGCCGGACATCAGCGCCTCCTCGATCTGCTGGGGGCAGATGAAATGGATGTGGGTGTCGAAGCCGCCGGCGGTGAGGATCTTGCCTTCGCCCGCGATGACTTCGGTGCCGGGACCGACGATGATGGTGACGCCCGGCTGGATGTCCGGATTGCCGGCCTTGCCGATGGCCGCGATGAACCCGTCCTTCAAGCCGACGTCGGCTTTGACGATCCCCCAATGGTCGAGGATGACGGCGTTGGTGATGACGGTGTCGACGGCGCCGCGCGCGTTGGTCGTCTGCGCCTGCCCCATGCCGTCGCGGATCACCTTGCCGCCGCCGAACTTCACCTCCTCGCCGTAAGTGGTGAAGTCCTTCTCGACCTCGATCACGAGCTCGGTGTCGGCCAGACGAATGCGGTCCCCGGTCGTGGGGCCGAACATTTCGGCGTAGTGCGCGCGAGGGAGGGAGGTCGGGGGGAGGACGTTAGAGGAAGGGGGCATCAGGCGCCTATCTCAGCAAGAGGAAAGTCAAAGGGAGTCCTGCTAGGTTTTGAGCAAGCGGAAACCTGGGGACTCGGCCGCTTCCCGGTCGAACGTCAGCGTCGTCTCGCAACCGGCGTCGAGATTGAGCGCCGCGATCAATCGGTCCGCGAAGAGATGGATCCCGGTGTTGGAATCGGTAATGGCCTCGAGGACGCTGGCTCGGTGCTGGATCGCGAGCGCGGGATGGCGGACGATTCGGGTCAGCGCGTGGCGAATCCAGTCGTCTTCCCATTTGTAGGCGCGCCGCATGGTCCATGCGAATTCGGCGAGCACGACGACATTGACGAAGATTTGGCCCGCTTTGCTCTCGTCAAGCACGCGGATGGCGCTCGCCGCCTGCTGCGCATCGTCGCTCGCGAAGATGCGGACGAGGACGTTTGTGTCGAGGCCAATCATTCGGCGGCGGTCCGCCTGGGCCTGGGTCGCCGAGGGGAGGCCTGTCGTCGAATTCTGCGATCGTCTTCGACAAGCGCATCGCCGACGGCCTGGTCCATCTCACGGATCGAAATAGGAGGCGATCGAACTTCGGTCTCGTACATACCTGTCCAATCTTTCGCCTTTCCGGTGATGGCGTGAAAGAACACGTCGCCTTCGAGCGAGAGGTAAAACTCGACCTCGCAGCCCTCGGCGATCTTCAGCTTCTTGCGCAGGGGCGCGGGCAACGTGATAATCCCGTCAGCCCCAACGGTCGTTCGATAGTGTGGCATTGTCGTCTCGATATTTGCGTGAGCCGCTAGGGTATCACACCTTGCCCATCACCTCCTGGCGGAAGCCGTAGACTTCGCGCTTTCCGGCGATGGCGACGAGGCGCACGGATCGGCTCTGACCGGGCTCGAAGCGGACCGCCGTGCCGGCCGCGATGTCCAGGCGATAGCCCTTGGTCTTGGCCCGGTCGAACTTGAGCGCCGGGTTGGTCTCGAAGAAATGATAGTGCGAGCCGACCTGGATCGGCCGGTCGCCGGAATTGGAAACGTCGAGCGTGAGCGTCTCGCGGCCGACATTCATGGCGATCTCGCCGGGCTCGGCGATCACTTCGCCGGGGATCTCTTTGTCCTCCGCGCCGCGGATCGGATGGTGGACGGTGACGAGCTTGGTGCCGTCGGGGAAGGTCGCCTCGACCTGGATGTCGTGGATCATCGAGGCGATCCCGTCCATCACCTGATCGGCGGAGACGACATGCGCGCCGGCCTCCATAAGCTCGGCGACCGAGCGCCCGTCGCGCGCGCCCTCGACGACGAAATCGGTGATGAGGGCAATCGCTTCCGGATGGTTGAGCTTGACGCCGCGCTCGAGCCGACGGCGCGCCACCATCGCCGCCATGGCGATCAAAAGCTTGTCCTTTTCCCGCGGCGTCAGGTTCATGGGGCCTTGTCCCTCCTCGTAGGCGTTGAGCTTTCCAGCAAATTTCGCGCCCCGGTCAAGGCCAGAGGCGCGGCTTGCGTCCGCCGAGCGCGACAATGGCGGCGAGAAGCGCGGCGCGCAATCGTTCAGACGAGGCGGCGAGGAGGCGGGCGACGAGGAGGCCGTCGAACGCGCTCGCGCCGCTTTCGACGCCCGGGCCGGCGGCTTTGAGCGCCGCCCGCAAATCGGGCAGGCGAGCCTCAATATTCGGCGCCGAAGCGACGATCGTCGACACGGCTCGCGCGCCTGCGCCTGTCGCTTTGCGCTCCAGGGTTGCGCCGGCGTGGTCGATCCTTGTCTCGTCGGCGAACACAAGCCGGCCGTCGCGGCGAACGCGCCATGAATCCCTTAACGTCGCGTCGATCTGGCTTTCGCCCATCGCGAGGCGCCCGAATGCGAGCGTTTCCGCAATAATGAACTCAGCTTCGCCCGACGTCTCGACCTCGAGGCGCCGCTCGAGCCGCGCGCCGTCGAATAGAAGCGTCTCCTGAGGCAGCCAGAAGAGCCGCGCGCCGGACGCAAGCTGAAGTCGGGTCGTGATCGCCGCGGCGGGGCCGTGGCTGCGATAGATGCGCTCGGCCGAGGGCGTGGTCGCCTCGACCTCGGCGGCCTCGCCGAGGTCGAGGCTCACGGAATAGGCATCGCCGCCGGCGACCCCGCCGCCGGTGTTGACGATCGCCGCCTCGCAAGGGTTGGACGAGCGGGGAAAGCGCCAGCGCAGGCCCCCGGTCTCGAACAGCCGGTGAGCCTCGGTGCGCTCCCCGATCCGCGCGAACGACCCGCGCGCTTCCGCGCGCGCCCGCTGCCGGCCGGCCGCATCGGCGCGCGGCTCGACGGGGCCGAACGAATCCATCAGTGTGACTCTTTCATGACGGCTGCGACTCACCTCAGCTCCGGCGTGCTGGCCGCCGTCCTCGGCGCGGCGGCCCTTCATGCGCTGTGGAACTCCCTCGTCAAGAGCGCGGACGACAAGTTTCTCTCGTCGGCGGTCGTGGCGATCTGGTGCGGCGGAGTGGCTCTCTTGGCCGCTCTCGTCCTGCCCCGGCCGGCGGCAGCGGCCATGCCCTTCATCGTCGCCTCGGCCATCATCCATATCGTCTATTTCATCCTGGTCGGGCTGCTCTATCGCAGCGCCGACCTCTCGGTCGCTTATCCGATCATGCGCGGACTTGCGCCCTTGATCGCCGCAATCATCGCGCTTGCGACATTGGGCGAAGCGCCGGGGCCGATCGCCAGCCTCGGAGTGGCGGCGCTCGTCGCGGGCGTGCTGGCCATGGGCGCCAGCGGTCTCGCGCATGGTCGAATCGATCGCCCGACGATCCTTGTCGCGCTCGCCAATTCGGTCGTCATCGCGGTCTATTCGGTGATCGACGGGCAAGGCGCGCGGCTCTCGGGGGCGAGCGCCGCCTTCGCCTTCGCCTATAATTCGTGGGCGGACGCGCTGACCGCGCTCGCCTATTTGCCGATCATCCTTTGTCTTCGCGGCCGCGCGACGGTCGCCGCCTTTGCGCAGGGTTGGCGGCTCGGCCTTGTCGGCGGCGGCGCCGCCTTCCTCGGCTATGCGATCGTCGTCTGGGCGATGACCCGAGCCCCGATCGCCGCCGTCGCCGCGCTTCGCGAGACGTCGGTCGTGTTCGCAGGCGTCATCGGCGTCGTGGCGCTTCGCGAACCATTCCATGCGCAACGCGCGGTCGCCGCGCTGGTCATCCTCGCAGGCGTCATCCTTCTGCGGATCGGCTGACCGAAGGCGCTGCGGCCTCGGTCATGGCGGGCATTGCCGCTGAAGATTGACCTCGCCGCGCGGACAGACCGGGTCGAGCACCGCGGCGTAGGGATCGGCGACCCGGTAAAGCTCATAAGCTTCGAGGGCTCCGCCGGGCTCACGCCGTTGCAAGACGCCCGCCGGCTCGACTTCATGAAAGCGCATCTTCATGTAGAGGTCGAAATGGCGGCCCGGTTCGCCGAGCGCGAGCCCAGGCGCCGCGAACCGCGTTTCGGACAGCTGAGGCCCGAATATCCACCGCATCCGCTGCTGCGGCTGCACGATGGGGATCGCCGGATCGCCATAATAGGTCATCAGCGAAGTCAGCGCGTAGCCTTGGGTGAGGACATAAGGCGCGTTCTCCGCGCGCGCCTTGGCGTCGAGATCGCGCGCGAGCCCCTGAAAGCCCTCGAGGCGCGCGAGCGGGCTGCCGGGCCCAAGCGGGATGGCGCTGGTCCCAGCCTCGGCGAAGGTCAGCGCGGCGACGGCGAGCCCGATTGGCGCGGCCCATGGAGCGGCCTTCGCGATCGCCCCGGCGAAGCCTGCGACGCCTGCCCGGCGCGTTTCGGCGACCCAGTCCGCGGCCAGGATCGCCGCGGCCGGATAAAGCGGCGCGAGCCAGTTGCCCTGGACGCGGTCGTGCAGCGAATGCAACAGGAAGTAGACCGCCGCAGGCGCGATCGTGCAGGCGAGGATGCGCCGCGCTTCGTCGCGCGACCGGACAGGCGGGCGCGGCGCCAGGGGATTGCCCAAACGGCAGGGATGAGCGCGGCGACAACCAGCGGATTCATGAGCATAATCTGCGCAACCAGGAACTCCGCCAGATAGTAGGGCGTCAATCCGTGCGGCGGCGCGCGGCCCAGTTGCTTCACGAAGGTCGCCCAGCCGTGCTCGGCGTTCCAGACGACGAAGGGCATGAAAATCATCAGCGCCACGGCGAGGCCGGCATAGAGCGCGGGCGAGAGGAGCCAGCGGCGCAGCGAGGGCGTCGCAACCAGGGCGAACCCGACGCCGCTTATGAAAAAGGCGGCGGTGAACTTCGATTGCAGGGCCAAGCCCAGAGCCAAGCCCAGCGCGATCAGCCAGCCTTTTTCGCTCGAGCGCCAGAGCTCGACCAGGGCCGCAAGCCCAAGCGTCCAAAACACGACCAGCGGCGCATCGGGGGTGACAAACACCGCCCCGATGGAGACCAGCGGCATGGCGACCCACATCAGCGCCGCGAGCGCGGCTTTCTCCGCCGAATCAAACAGGCGCCAGGCGATGAAGGCGATCAGGGCGGGCAGCGCGCCGACGAGGAGGAGCGAAAGCGCCCGCACTCCGAGCTCCGAGCCGCCGAACAGCGAAGTCGAGGCGCGGATGAGGAGCGCGACCATCGGCGGGTGGTCGAGATATCCGAAAGAAAGGGAGCGCGACCAAAGCGTATAATAAGCTTCGTCGAAAGTGAGCTCGAGCCGTCCGGCGGCCAGCGCCTGCATGGCCAGGAGCGCGATCGGCGCTGCGACGGCGCAAACGCCGAGCCGCGCGGCGCGGCGCAAGCCCGTCTCGCTCCGCGCGGGGGCGACCATGGAATCGCCGTTCACGTCGTCGGTTTCGCTCTCGTCGGCGCTATCGAGCCCATCGCGGGCGTCCGTCGCACGCCGGCCCGCGCGCGGTCAATCATGGCCAAGAATGGGAAATTGACGCGAAGGTGTTGCGCGGCGCACACAGGCGCCCCGCCGTCGAGGTCGTATAAGTCCTCGAGGGCGACGCGGAAAGGCAGGCGGCGCGATCGGGTTGGGAATCATGGCGGCCGCGGCGGACAGGAAAAGCTTGAGAGAGGCCGATCGCGACGACGCTGCGGACGCCTCGCGCTTTTTCTCGCGCATCGGCTATCTGGTGCTGGCCGTCGGCGCGCCGGTCGGGGTCGTGCTCCACCCGCTCGGCCTCTATGTGATGTTCTCGATTGGCGTGGGTCTTCTTCTGATCGCCGCGGCCCTCGACGCGGAGCCTGGATTTATCGAGCGCTTGAGGCGGCCCTTTTACGTTCCGGCGTTTCTCGCCTTGCTGGCGGGATTGGCTTGGGCGGCGCTGTCGATTTTGTGGACGCCTTATCCGGTCGCGGCGGGCCAACACCTGCTCAAGCTGGGCGTCCTCATTGTCGCAACAATGTTGGCTGTGGCTGCGCCGCGCGAGAACGCAGCCGCGACCGATCTCTATCTCTTCCCGATAGGCGTGATGGTCGGAATGGCGGCGATCGTCGCGCGCGCTCTCGCGGAGACGCTCGCTGGCGCCCCGGACGACGGCCGGCTGGCGGCAGGCGCGGTCGCGATCGCCGTGCTGGCGTTCCCGGCGATTGGCGGACTTGCGGCGCGCGGGCGCAACGGACTTGCGCGCCTGCTTTTGATCGTCGCCCTCTGCTTCGCCTATATTGACAGCTACGCTCCGCTCACGATTGCGCTGTTTGCCGGCTATCTCGCTCTGTCGTTCTCGATCTCGGATTTGTCGCGCACCGCGCGCGAATTGAGTTGGGGCGCGGCGGCGCTCATCCTGTTGTCGCCGCTCATCCCCGCGCTCGCGCCGACCGTCTCCGCCTGGATCTTCCATGCCCGGCTCGCCTCGCTGCCGGCGCCTTATCCGTCGCTGTCGGTGGCGGCGGATGTGTTCACGCACGACAAGCTCAGGCTCATCACTGGCCATGGATTTGCGACCGTCGCCCACGGCGTTCAAGACCAGATCCTGCCGGCCCGAACTCCCCGCGCGCTCGCGTTCACGGTCTGGTATGAGCTTGGGATCGTCGGCGCGGTCCTGGCGGCGGCTGCGGCGTGGCTGGCGTTTCGCGATCTTCCGCGCGCGCCGCCGCGGCTCGCGCCCTACATGGCCGCGGCCTTCTCGGCGGTTGTCGCGCTCGCCTTCCTCAACGTCGATTTCGCCGAAATGACGACGCTAACTTTGATCGCGGTCGCCGTCATTTCGACCGATGTGGCGGCGCGGAGCCAATACCGCACCAGCCGGCCATCGGCGGCTGGGCTCGCGAATCTCTAAGGGCCTTCGCCGCTCTTAGGCCACGCCCCTCGGGCCCGAGCTAGCGCTTGCTGGCGAACGCTGCCGGTCCGTGACCGATGCGCGGCCGCTTGTACTCGACCACGACGGCGCGGGTGCGGCCCGCGACCAGGCTCGCCCGGCCCCGCGTTTTGGCGGCCTGTTTGGCCGCCAAGGCCCTCACCTCGTCGACCGGCACGCCCATGAGGGAAGCGGCGATTTCGGCGCGCTGACCCGGATCGTTGGCCAGACTTTCGGCCGCGATCAGAGCCTCTTCTACTGTCGGGGTGTCGCGGCGCACGCGGCGAACGCCCCATTTGGTCTTCCAGGTGGCTGACATGGGCCCCTCTGAATCCTGTCTACTCTTGTTGAAAAGGCCTTCTAGCAGATTTGTTGCACCGCAGCAATCCGATTCAAGCTTCAACATTTTCGTTATCCACACACGCTATGCGGATACACGGGCGTCAATTGGGAATTGGCCCTTCGGCGCGGCGCGTCCGGCGCGGCCCATATCCTGCTTGACAAAAGTTGCGCGTAGCAAAACGATTGACCAAACGGTCAGGAATGAACCGGTCTATCTCTCCAAGGCTTAGGGGTTTCCGCCCATGACGATCGTAGCCGACCCGTCGGGCGCATCCGACGTCCGCCCGGGACGCCTGGACGAGGCGACCCTGAAAGGCAATTTTGCCGATCTGCACCCGCTCTTGACCCCGCATGAGGCGAGAGTGGAGGCGGAGCGCTGCTATTTCTGCTTCGACCCGCCCTGCCAGCAGGCCTGCCCGACCGCGATCGACATTCCGCTGTTCATTCGCCAGATCGCCGCCGGCAACCGCTCGGGCGCGGCGACCACCATTTTCGATTCCAACATCATGGGCGGCATGTGCGCCCGCGTCTGCCCGACCGAAACGCTGTGCGAGGAAGCCTGCGTGCGCGAGGCGGCGGAAATGAAGCCGGTCGTCATCGGCAGATTGCAGCGCTATGCGACAGAACCCACGATCGCCACCGGGAAATCGCCCTACATACGCGGCGCGCCGACGGGAAAACGCGTCGCCATCGTCGGGGCCGGGCCAGCGGGCTTGGCTTGCGCGCATGAACTTAGCCGAGCCGGCGTCGACAGCACGATCTTCGAGCCGCGCGAGAAGGCGGGGGGCCTCAATGAATACGGCATTGCCGCCTACAAGACGGTCGATGACTTCGCCGCGCGGGAAGTCGAGTTCATTCTCTCGATCGGCGGCATCGAAATCAAGCGCGGGCAGGCGCTTGGCCTTAACGTCAAGCTCGACGACCTCAGGCGCGACTACGACGCCGTCTTCCTCGGCGCGGGCCTTGGCGCGACCAACAAGCTCGGATTGCCGAGGGAGGCCGAACTCGCGAACGTGATCGACGCGGTCGACTATATCGCCAAGCTCAGGCAGGCCAAGGATCTTTCCACATTGCCGGTCGGCCGCCGCGTGGTGGTGATCGGCGGCGGCATGACGGCGATCGACGTCGCCGTGCAGTCGAAGAAGCTCGGCGCCGAGACCGTGACCATGGTCTATCGGCGCGGGCCCGAACAGATGAAGGCGAGCGCGTATGAGCAGGAGCTCGCGCAAACGAGCGGGGTCGTCATCCGTTATTGGGCGCGGCCCGTGGCGCTCGAGGGTCGCGGCGAGACGCTGAGCGGCGTCGTGTTCGAGAGCGGCAATGGCGGCGAGAGCGCGTCCGCTCCGTTAGGCTCAGTCTTTCGCCTCGACGCCGACATGCTCTTTCTCGCCATCGGGCAGCGCGGCGCGCCGGAAGCGCTGGACGGAGCGCCGATCGAGGTCAGGGACGGCCGCATTGTCGTCGACGACGAGCGCCGCACGACGCTAGCCGGCGTCTGGGCCGGCGGGGATTGCGTGTACGGCGGACAAGACTTGACGGTGAGCGCCGTCGAGGACGGCAAGCAGGCGGCGCGCTCGATCGCCGCGGCGCTCAACGCATCGCGCGCCTGAAAGGCGAGGATCCAATGGCCGATCTGCGCACCAATTTTCTCGGCGTCAAATCGCCCAATCCGTTCTGGCTCGCCTCCGCCCCGCCCACCGATCGGAAGGTCAATGTCGAGCGCGCCTTCCGCGCCGGCTGGGGCGGCGTGGTGTGGAAGACGCTGGGCGAAGCGGGGCCGCCGGTCGTCAATGTGTCGGGCGCGCGCTACGGCGCGATCCACGGGCCCGACCGGCGCCTCATCGCGATGAACAACATCGAGCTCATCACCGACCGCGACCTCGAGATCAATCTTCGCGAGATCAAGGAGGTCAAGCGCGCCTGGCCCGACCGCGCGCTGATCGTGTCGCTGATGGTTCCCTGCGACGAGAAGTCGTGGGAGGACATTCTCGCTCGCGTCGAGGAGACCGAATGCGACGGCGTCGAGCTCAATTTCGGCTGCCCGCACGGCATGTCGCGAGCGCGGCATGGGCTCGGCCGTCGGCCAGGTTCCGGAATATGTCGAGATGGTCGCGCGCTGGTGCAAGGCGCATACCCGCATGCCGGTCATCGTGAAGCTCACGCCCAACATCACCGACGTGCGCCAGCCGGCGCGCGCGGCGAAAAAAGGCGGCGCCGATGCGGTGTCGCTCATCAACACCATCAATTCGATCATGAATATCGATCTCGACCATATGACGCCGGACGTCGCGATCGACGGCAAGGGCACGCATGGAGGCATGTGCGGCCCCGCGGTCAAGCCGATCGCGCTGTCGATGGTGTCGGAGATCGCCCGCGATCCGGCTTGCGCCGGCCATGCCAATTTCCGCCATCGGCGGGATCACCACCTGGCGCGACGCGGCGGAGTTCATCGCTCTCGGCGCTGGCACAGTGCAGGTCTGCACCGCCGCGATGACCTACGGCTTCAAGGTCGTCCAGGAGATGGTCACGGGTCTCGCGAATTACATGGACTCGAAGGGCTATGCGACGATCGAGGATTTCCGCGGCCGCGCGGTTCCCTCGATCACCGACTGGCAATATCTCAATCTCAATTACGTCGCGAAGGCCGAGATCGATCAGAAGCTCTGCATTCAATGCGGCCGCTGCCACATCGTCTGCGAGGACACTTCGCACCAGGCGATCTTCGCCCGCGTCAACGGCAAGCGCCAGTTCGTGGTCAACGAGGCCGAATGCGTCGGCTGCAACCTCTGCACGCTGGTCTGCCCGGTCGAGAACTGCATCACGCTCGTTCACAAAGTCGCGGGCGTCGATCCGCGCACCGGGCTCGATTATGACCGCCCACCCGCCAACTGGACGGCGCATCCGAACAACCCGGCTGTTCACACAAGAGCGGCGGAGTAGCGCTGCGCGAGCGCCGCTAGCGCCCCTCGGTTCTCGGTGGCGGCGAGCCGCGTTCGGCCCGCGATTGCGCCTGAGCAGAACGGGGACATGATGGCGTACGGCGGGCACGACTGCCGACTTCGTGGCCGGACTAAGCCTCCGGCCCCTCTCGCAGCGACGTGGGTAGGCGCGCTTCGCGTCGCGCTCGTCCGAACGCCATGACCCTCGCCCTCGACCGGCTTCTTCCTCGCGCGCTGATTGTGATCGCGCTCGCCGCGCTCCTCGCCGGAGGCGCCGCGTGGGCGGCTGGCGACTCGACGCTTGCCAACTGGCTTTGGGCGGCGGGCGCAATTCCCGTCATTGTCGGGCTCCTCGTGTCGATTTCACGCGACCTCCTCGCCGGCCGTCTTGGGGTGGACGCGGTTGCGCTTCTGTCCATGATCGGGGCGCTCGCGCTCGCCGAATTTCTCGCCGCCATTGTCGTGGCGGTCATGTATGCGGGGGGCGCCGCGCTTGAGGAATTCGCGGTCTCCCGCGCAGAGCGCGACATCAGGTCCCTCATCGACCGTGCGCCCCGCGTCGCGCATCGGGAAGGCGCGGGCGAGGTGGACGATGTTCCCGTCTCGGAGGTCGCGGTCGGCGATCGGCTGCTCGTGCGCGCGGGGGAGGTCCTTCCGGTTGACGGCGTCCTTGCGGGCTCTGACGCGGCGCTCGACGAGTCGGCTCTCACCGGTGAGCCGATCCCGGTCATACGACGCACGGGCGAGGCGGCGCGCAGCGGCGCCGTCAACGCAGGACAGACCTTTGTGCTTGTGGCGACGGCGACAGAGGGCGAGAGCACCTATGCCGGAATCGTGCGGATGGCGACCGCGGCGCAAACCGCCAAATCGCCCACCATCCGGACCGCGGACCGGTTTGCGCTGCTGCTTCTGCCGGTCTCGCTGGCGCTTGCAGGACTCGCATGGGGCCTCTCCGGAGATCCGGTCCGCGGGCTTGCGGTGCTCGTGACCGCGACGCCGTGCCCGCTGATCCTCGCCGCTCCGGTCGCCTATATTGCGGGCGTCGCCCGGGCGGCGCGGCGCGGTATCCTGATGAAGGGCGGGCTCGCGCTCGAGGCGCTGGCGCGGACGCGCACCGTGATCTTCGACAAGACGGGCACGTTGACGGTCGGCGGCGCGCACATCATCAGGATCGAGACCGCGCCCGGCTGGAACGCCAACGAGACGCTGCGCATCGCCGCCTCTCTCGAACAGGCGTCGCAGCATCCCGTGGCGGCGGCGATCGTCGCCGCGGCGCGCGAACGGGGGCTCAGTCTGGACACGCCGACGAACGTTCGCGAAGCCATGGGCTCGGGGCTTCAGGGCGATCTCGGGGGGCGTAAGGTCCGCGTCGGCGCCTATGCCTATGTGTTCGAGTCGTCGCTCGCGAATTCCTGGGCGCGGCGGATCCTGCGGCAGGCTTCCTTCCGCTCGGCGCTCGTCGTTTTCGTCTCCGTCGAAGCCACGCCGGCGGGGGCGATTTTGCTTGCAGATGAGTTGCGCCGCGACGCGCCGCGAGCGATCCAGGGGCTGCGGGCGGCCGGAGTCTCGCGGATCGTGATGCTGACCGGCGATAGGGCGGAAACGGCGGAAGCGATCGGCGCCGCTCTCGATCTAGACTCCGTGCTTTCCGATCGCGACCCGGCCGACAAGGTCGCGGCGGTTGCAGTGGAGCGGGGGCTCCAGCCGACGCTGATGGTCGGCGACGGCGTCAATGACGCGCCTGCCCTCGCGGCCGCCAATGTGGGAGTAGCCATGGGCGTGCGCGGCGCGAGCGCGTCGTCGGAGGCGGCGGATGTCGTGATCCTAGTCGACGCCATCGACCGCGTATCCGACGCGGTCGGAATCGCCCGACGCGCCTACGCAATCGCGTTCCAGAGCATGGCGGGCGGAATGGCTCTCTCGGGGGTGGCGATGGTTGCTGCGGCCTTCGGATGGCTGACGCCGATCGCCGGCGCTCTCACTCAGGAGGTCATCGACGTCGCCGTCATTCTCAACGCCTTGCGGGCGCTGGGCTCGGGACGCGATTGGCGGCGGCGGAGATTGCCGGCGAGCGACGCCAAAGCGCTGCGAGAGGACCATCTGAAGCTGGAGACGAGCCTCGACCGGCTGCGTGACATTGTGATGGCGCTCGACCGGGCCTTGCCTTCCGAGGGCGCCTCGCTAATCCGCGAAGCGAATGCCATAGTCGCAAAAGACCTCGTCGAGCACGAGCGCCTAGACGAAGCTAAAGTCTATCCGCGTCTGCGCCGCTCTCTCGCGAGCGGGTATGGTCTCGCGGCGATGAGTCGCGTCCACCGCGAGTTGTTGCACCTCGCGCATCTATTGTCGCGCCTGTCCGAAAGCCTCTCCGAAGGCGACACCGATCCGACGACGCTACGCGACGGACAGCGGATCGTAGAATCGATCGAGACGATCGCTCGCATTCACAACGCTCAGGAGGAAGACATCTACGAACACGCAACGGCGCATTGAGCGTCGTGTGCTTGGTGACGCCTCTTTGAATCCATTCCGCCTTAAACTCCTTCAGCTTTCCGAACACCGAATTGACGTCGATCTTCTCGTCCACAGGCTTGGGCTTGGGGTCGGGACGCCGAACACTTCGAGCTGGCGCGCGGGAGCCGCCGCCGGACGGGCGGTGGTGCGCCAAAGAGATGGGTCTTATTCCACCGCTGAAAGACCCGCCTCGACCGAACGGCTCGGCTTCGCGCTCAAAATCAAATTGCCGATCGCCGCCCGCAGCTTGCCGTTGGATACGGGCTTGTGCATGAGCAAGAGGCCGCTGGCCTTGGCCTCCGTCAGTCGATCAGGCGCGGTGTCGCCGGTGATCAGGATCGCGGGTATCGACCCATTGTATTCCGCACGAATGCGCTTGATGACGACGAGACCGCTTTCGCCCTCGCGCAGGCGATAGTCGCACAGGATCAGCGCAGGTCTCGCCGGGCAGGACGAGAGACGCAAAATGGCTTCGTCGCCGCCACCGACCGCGACGACGTCGTACCCCCACCCCGTCAAGAGACTCCGCGTCGCGTCACAAACCGCGGGCTCGTCGTCGATCACGACCACGAGCCCTTTCGCCGGCGCCATGGAGGCGAAAGCCGGCTCCGGCTCGGCGACCGGCGATTGCGATTCCGCAAGCGGGATCGTCACCTCGAAGCGCGAACCCCGCCCGGGCTCCGAGCGCAATATCAATCCGCAATCAAGAAGAGAGGTCAATCGCCGGACGATCGCAAGGCCCAGTCCGAGTCCCTTGGTTGAATCGCGGTGAGGATTGCCGAGTTGATAGTACTCTTGAAACACGCGCTTCTGCTCGTCGAGCGGAATGCCGCGCCCGGTGTCGATCACCTGTACCGCGACCGTAGCGCCCCGGCGTCGGGCGCCGATCACGATCCGTCCGCGATCGGTGTAGCGCACCGCATTCGACACGAGGTTGCGCAGGACCCGCTCGATCAGCACCGGGTCGGTCCAAACGATGGCGCTGCATCGCTTCCAGACGAGGGAGACACCCTTGGCCTTTGCTTCTTCCCGGTGGTCCTGGCAAAGGCGCTCGAGCACCGGGCCGATGGGAACTGCCCGTCTCTCGACGGCGACAACTCCCGCATCGAGCTTTGAAATGTCGAGAAGCGCCGAAAAGAGGCTGTCCATCGCCGCAGTCGAGGCTTCGATCTGCTGGATGATCCGACGCCCCTCCGGCGCCATCGGAACGCCGCGCAGAGCCCCGACAAACATGCCGAGCGCATGGATGGGCTGGCGCAGATCGTAACTCGCCGCCGCGAGGAAGGATGATTTTGCCCGGTTCGCCTCCACGGCGATCTCCCGTTCCCGCTCGGCGATGTCCTTCTGCCTTTGCAAGTCGAGCGCCATGGCCTGAGTACGAATTCTCAAGCCCACGATCTGCTTGAACGAGCGGTTCGTCGTGAAGCCCAAGGCGGCGAACGCTGCGATGAAGACGAGCATGAGCAGGCTGGTCAGGCGCTCGACGGGATTTGAAGAGACTGCGCTCGCCAGCGCATAGGGAAGCGTCGCCGGAAAGAACAGGGCGTAGAAAGCCGGCAAATACGAGCCAAATGCGACGATCGCTCCCTCCGCGACCGCCGCAGTCACAACGACGATGATGAGCTGCACCTCGAAGCGATCGCCTGTCGCAAGTCCTATCGGGGCCCAACCCCAGGCAATTCCCTCGGCAAAGCTGATGACGCTGAACCAGAGCGCCCACTTGCGCCATTGATCGCTCTGCGCGCGGGAGCGCGAGTAGGCGCGCCCGAGCAGGATGTGCGAGAGCGCGCAGATGACGACGAAGGCGCTCCACGCCGATCCGATTCTTGCGTCTACAGATCCAAGGCGGTGCAGGATCGCAAGGAGAACGACAGAAGCGACCGCAGCGGAGCCCACGCCGAGCGGGCCCGCCCGGAACAATGCGTCAATCTGGGCCGCGCGAATGGCCTCGCGAGCGTCGGCGGATTCCGCCGGCGTCGTCATCTTCCCTCGTCGGGTCCGGATGAGGCCACGCTCACAAAGCCGCCGCCACATGGTTCACGTCCGCCCGCCGCGCAACCTCACAATCCCAGGACAAACACCTTTGCGGCGGACGCCATTCTAACCACAGAAGCGCTTAGCGCAACGATCCGCGGCTCCTGGTCGTCGCGGCCCCGAGGCTCCCTGTCTTGCCGTCGGTGGAAACGACACGAGGCAAAGAGACCTACAATCCGCTTATTCGCCCTCTGGCGAGGCCTTTTCTTTCAGCTTTCCGAACACCGAATTGACGTCGATCTTCTCGTCGGCCGGCTTGGGCTTCGCGGTCGGGACGCCGAACACTTCGAGCTGGCTCGCAGGAGCGGCCACTGGCCGGGCGGTGGTGATCTCCGCCGAGACCAGCGTCTGGCTGCGATCGTCTTCGACCTTGGGCCGCTCCTTTGCGGCGCGATTGACCTCGAAGTCGAGGTCGATCTGTGAGCACAAGCCCAGCGTCACCGGGTCCATCGGCTGAAGATTGGCCGAGTTCCAGTGCGTGCGCTCGCGGATGGCGGAAAGTGTGTGCTTGGTCGTGCCGACCAGCCGCATGATCTGCGCGTCCTTGAGCTCAGGATGGTTGCGCAAGAGCCACAATACGGCGTTTGGCCGGTCGTGCCGGCGCGACAACGGGGTGTAGCGCGCGCCGCGCGCCTTCTTGAATTCGGGCGTGCGCACCTTCGAGGTCGAAAGATGCAGGCGATGATTGGGATCCTGCTCGGCGGCGGCGATCTCCTCGCGCGTGAGCTGGCCGGTCGAGATGGGATCGTAGCCCTTGATGCCCGTCGCCACTTCGCCGTCGGCTATCCCCTTCACTTCCAGGGGGTGCAGTTTGCAGAACTCCGCAATCTGATCGAAGGTCAGCGAGGTGTTTTCGACCAGCCAGACGGCGGTCGCCTTCGGCATCAACGGCGCGTCGCTCATGAACGATGGCTCCTTAATGATCGCTTGCGCGCACTGGCGGGGTTTTTCCCGCAAACGCAGTCTCAAAGGATCAAACTTGAGAGGAAAACCGTTGTATAGGCGTCAGTGCAGCGAATTGCAATGTTTATAGGCAGCGTAAGCGCGGATTACTCAAGCAAAATGCGTCTCAGGGCCTCTTGCCAAGGCTGGGGGCGGAAACCAAATGCCGGGCTCAAGTTCGCCGTCCGGGCTTCTCGCCTCGCAAAATCAACGGAACCCATTCCATGAAATACGCAATGTTCGCCGCCATCGCTCTGGCGCTCGCGTCAGCCACGGCGCCCGCGCCGGCTGAGGCCAAGGGGTGTCTCAAGGGCGCGGTCGTCGGCGGCGTCGCCGGCCACTATGCGGGCCATCACGGAGTCATCGGCGCGATCGGCGGCTGCATCGTCGGACATCACATGGCCAACGAAAAGGCGAAGCAGCAGGCTGCCCCGCCCGCTCAGGCCGAGCCGGCGCCCAAGCCGAACGGTTAGCAACGCCGCGGGTCGGCGGCCTCAGGCCTTGTTGTTGAGCGCGCGCTCGGACTTGGGATCGAGCGGCCAGCGCGGCCGGCCCGGAGCGTCCAGCCCATCGATCATCCCGAGCCTGAGCCGCTCGACGCCCGCCCAGGCGATCATTGCGCCGTTGTCGGTGCAGAGTTTCGGCGGCGGCGCGACAAGGGGTAGGCCAACCTCGGCGCACAATTGGGTCAGCGCCCCCCGCAGCGCCGCATTGGCCGCGACCCCGCCGGCGATCACCACCGCGCGCGGAGCGACGCCGAGTCGCCGGCGGAACAGCTTCAAGCCGACGCGAATGCGGTCCTCGACCACATCGACCACGGCCGCCTGAAACGAGGCGCAGAGGTCGGCGACGTCGCGCGGCCGCAACGGAGCCACAAATTCCGCCGCGAGGCGGACTGCCGTTTTGAGGCCCGACAGCGAAAAATCAGCATCTGGCCGGCCAAGCAAAGGCCGAGGTAGGGCAAAGCGCGTCGGATCGCCGCCTTGCGCAGCCGCCTCTACCGCAGGCCCGCCGGGAAACGACAGTCCCAGCAGTTTGGCGGTCTTGTCGAACGCTTCTCCGATGGCGTCGTCCATGGTCGCCCCGAGGCGAACGTAATCGCCAACGCCTTTGACCGCGAGGATCTGCGTATGTCCACCCGAGGCGATGAGCACGAGAAAGGGAAAGGCGACGGTCTCCGTCAGCCGCGCGGTCAAAGCGTGCGCCTCGAGGTGGTTGACGGCGACGAAAGGCTTGCCGCACGCCAACGCCACGCCCTTGCCCGCCATCAGCCCGACAAGGACGCCGCCGATGAGGCCGGGTCCTGCCGCGGCCGCCACTCCGTCGAGGTCCTTGGCGGAGACCTTGGCTCGCCTGAGCGCGCTTGCGATGAGCAGATCGATGATCTCGACATGGGCGCGGGCCGCGATTTCCGGCACGACGCCGCCGAACGGCGCGTGCGCGGCGATCTGGCTCATCACTTCGTCGGCGAGGATTTCGCCTGAGCCGTCAGGCTTGAGCCGCACCACCGCCGCCGCCGTCTCGTCGCAGGTCGTCTCAATGCCAAGAACGCGCATCATGAAAGCCCATAGCCTGAACGGGAGGCTGAGAAAACCCGCTTTGCCGCGGCGCGATTGCGTACGACCCAGGCGTTCGGCCGCTCTGTCGCTGCTTTTCAAGGCATGGTAAGGTTTGGCGACAGGAGGGGCCTATGAGCAGCCCAATCGGGCCAAACGAAATTCGCGTGGTGATCCGGCCGGTCGAAGCGCGCGACTACGATCTGGGGCCTATCCCAGCCGAATTGTTCAAGAAGACGTTCGACGCGTTTTTGACGGCGCTGCAGGTGACGGACCGCGAGCTTCAGCCGAAAGCGCGATCGAGCGAGTTTTTGATCTCTCAGCTGGCGCTCAATCCTTATGAGTTCGGAATCCTGGAGAAGCGGAAAGCGTTCGGCCAAACCGGCCCGTCGGCGATCGAGTTCTTCCGGCGCTGCGCCGAGGGCGTTTACCGCAGCGACTACCAGACGGTCGTTCGTCATCCCCGGGTGACGCGGGCGTTTATCCGCATCGTGAAGGCGTTCAGCCCCTCCTTTCATATCCTGGCGCAATTCCACAACGCGGAACTGCCGATAGACGATTTCTTTCGCCGCCAGGTCGATCGGGTCGGGGCCAAGGATGATGCAGTGCGGACAGACAACTGGTTCCTGGGCAGCGCGATCATGTCGTTCGAAGGGCGGCTCGACGAGATCGACTATCGCGGCCCGGTATGGACGGGCGACCTCATGCTCCCGGCGGGAACGACCCACGTCGAATGCGTTTTCGACAAATCGCAGGGCGAGGATGCGTTGAACCCTTTCGGCAACAAAAACGTTTGCGTCACAGGACGAGCTATCTACACTGGCGACAGCCAGCTTCCTGAGCGAATAGAAGTGTTAACGATCGAAGAAAGAGCCCACGTGAGCGCCGCGATCGACATCCGCGGCTCGCTGCGCATGAATTTCTCATCGGACGAGGACAACGACCTTGATTGCGTCGAGTAGCGACAAGCATTTCCTCCATTCAAGCGTTGTGCTTCGCCACGCGAACGGGGAATCGGGCGAGGCCGAACATCACATCGAGACGATTCTGACCGAGGCGGCTGTCCACAAGCGTCGCGTATGGGTGAGCAGCGTCCTGTTTGCAGAGCTCAGGCCGTCGACATTCGTCCCCGGCCGGTTCGCCACCCTGTTCGAATTGACGCGCTATATCCGGGCGCTGGCGACCCTGGTGACTCCTGACCCCAACGCAATGCTGCGCGTGGCGCGGCTCCGCGACGCCAAATGGCATATGCCCAGCGAGGGCCGTGAAGCAGAAGGAAAGCCGCGCGCGATGGCCCTCGGTGACGCCATGGAGATTGCATCGGCTCTGTGGGTCAAGGAGGCGATCGGCGTGCCCGACCTCGAGTTCCTCACCTTTGACAATTGGTGCGCTCCTGACGGGACCCCCGGCAATCGCCTCTGCCTGCTGCATCTCCAGGATTATGCGGTCGATGTGGGGAGGGATGCCGACGTCAAGGCGGCAATCCGCCTGATCCGTGTCGAACCGCTCGTCCACGCGCAAGCCTACCCCAATTCCGTGCCAGCGGGATAAACGCCTCCGGCTCGAAAGCTTTGATCCGTCCTCGCGTCCCTCCATATTGGCGGGGCATACGAGCGATAAGGGCTGGCGCGCCGAATGAGGGAACCATCCCCGACACGAACGCGCCCTTCGCGCGCGAACCCTCACTCTCCCGCTGGAGAGCGGGGATCGCGTCCCAAAGTCGCCTTGTTCCGCGCGCGAGAAGACGCGAATGCGAGCGCGGTGCGGCTGCGCCGGTTTGGCTTCTCCGTCGTCCGCCTTCCGGTGATCGAAATCCGGCCTTCGCCGGTTGAGCCCGAGCGGCTGCGCTATGACGCCGTCATCGCGAGCAGCGACAAAGCGTTCCTGAGCGCCCCGAGCCTCGATCAGCGTTCGGCGCTCTATGTTGTGGGCGCGCGCACCGGGCGCGCGGCTGAGGCCCGCGGCTGGAGTCTCGCGTCGCCGCCGGCGCGGGAAGCGGGCGAATTGATCGCGACGCTCATGGCCATGCTGAAGCCTCGGGCAAGCGTGCTCTACCTCGCGGGGCGTGACCGCAAGGCGGCTACCGAGGCGGCGCTTGCCGAAAGGTTCGAGCTGGAAGTCGTCGAAACCTATGCGGCGGAGGCGCGTGAGGCTTGGCGTCCGTCCGAAGCGCGGGCCCTCGCGTCCTGCGTCGCCGCCTTGCACTATTCACGCCGGTCGGCGGCGCTCGCGGCGGCGCTCGCGAAGAGAGCGGGCGCGAACGACTGTTTCCTCAACCTCAAGCACGTCTGCCTTTCGCGCGACGTTGCAGAGCCATTACAAAAGCTTGGCGCGACCCGCATCGCGCTTGCCGAAACGCCCGACGAAGCGGGACTTTTTCGCACATTGCGCGAAGAGCTCGGCGGGTTTCCTTCCCTTGGGTCGTCCCGTATATAGGGCCCCGCGAAAACCGAGAGCGCGAGGCGATGGTCGACGAGGAAATTGAGGACATTCCGGCTGGGCCGACCGGCGCCCCGGTCAATCGTGATTCGCGGCGCGAGCCGGAGGTCATTGAAGGAGAAGTTGCAGCGCGCGAGATGGACGACAGCAAGTCGCCTCCGTACACGACCGGAGCCGAAGCCAGCGCTGACCCTCCCCCTTCCGCCAAGCCCGCTCGAGGCGCTGGCGCTCGCGGGGTTCTCGGCGGGGCGGTCGCCGGGTTGATCGTCTCTGCATTGGCTCTCGGCGCCGGCTACACGCTTTTGGCCCCCAAGGCCGACCTATCGGACGTCCCGAATCGATTGAGCGCTCTCGAAACGCAGGCGCGGCAGACGAATGATGCGGTCGCCGCAGAGGCCAATCGTGAGAGCGCGGCGACCGGCGCCCTCGAAAAGCGGATCAGCGCGCTCGAGTCGGGCGCTGGAGCGTCAAAAACGGCGGATCTCGAGAAGAGAGTCTCAGCGTTGGAGGCCGCCAGCGCCGGAAATAGCGCCGCGAGCGAAGCGACCCAGCGTTTGGCCGCTCAGGCCAAGGATTTGCGCGCCGACCTCGATGCCGAGAAGGGCGAGCTTCCTGACTTGTCAGCGCGCGTCGCGAAACTCGAATCCGACGCGTCAAAGGCGAACACGAACGTGTCCGGCGCCGATCTCGCCGCGCTCGCTGCCCGGGTCGATAAGGTTGAGGCGACTCTTCCCGGGCGGATCGACAAGATCGAGGCGGCGCTCGCCGCGCCCAAGCCTGAAACGCGGTCCCCCACCGATACCGACGCCGCGATCGCCGTCATCGCGGACGCCGCGAAAGATCGGCTCCGCGCGGGCGACCCCCTTGGTCCCGACCTTACGGCCTTGCAGCACCTTGGCGTCGACGCAGCGACGCTGGCGCCGCTGCAAGCGGTGGCCAATGGGGCGCCGACCAACAGCGCGCTGGCGGACTCGTTCAGCGCGGTTGCGCCGCACATATTGGCAGCGGCGGCCCCATCGGAGACCGGCAGTGTGACGGATCGTTTCCTCGCCCATCTCCACGACCTCGTGAAGGTGCGCGAACTCAACGAGACAGCCGGGAACGATCCCCAGGCTTTGGTCTCCCAGATCGAGGCGATGAGCCGGCGCGGCGATATCGCTGGCGCGCTCGCCGCTTTCGATAAGCTCCCCGAAGCGGCGCGCAAGGCGGCCGGCGATTGGCCGACGCTCGCCCGCGCGAGGCGGACGGCGGATGAGGCGCTTCAGTCTATCCGCGAGGCGGCGGTCGGGCGGCTCGCAAGCGGCCCAAAACCGTGAGGCCTCGGCCGGGCGTCCAGGCGTCTTTCGGCGCGCATTGGCGTTTTGAAGCGGGGTCAAGATGATTCGCCTGCTGATTTTCCTGGCGGCGCTGGCGCTGGCCGCTTTGGGCCTGACGTGGCTTGCGAACAATCCGGGCGTCGTGGACGTCACCTGGCGGGGCGAGCAGTACGAGGTCTCGTTGATGTTCGGGCTCGCCGCGGTCCTGGCGCTGGCGGTTGCGATCGCGATCGTGTGGGCGGTGCTGCGCTTCGTCTTCCGCATCCCTTCGCTGGTTTCGGTCGGCGCGCAGGCGCGCAGGCGTGAGAAGGGGTTCCAGGCTTTGTCGCGCGGCATGCTCGCCGTCGGCGCGGGCGACGCGCGAGCCGCCGCCAAATATGCGTCGGACGCGGGGCGGCTAATCGGGCGCGAGCCGATGACCAAACTCCTGCAAGCGCAATCGGCGCAGCTTGCGGGCGACCGCGCCAGAGCCGTCGCGGCCTATAACGCCATGCTCGATCATCACGAGACCCAGGGCATCGGCCTGCGCGGCCTGCATGTCGAGGCGCGGCGCGCCGGCGATCATGCGGCGGCGCTGCAATACGCGATGCGCGCCAACGCGCGCACTCCCGCGGCCTGGGCCGGTCAGGCGGTTCTCGACGACCGCACGCGGCGCGGGGACTGGGCCGGCGCGCTCGCGACCGTCGACTCGAACGCCGCCGCCCGGCTCATCGACAAGCCGACCGCGAACCGCTGGCGCGCGGTGATCAAGACAGCGATGGCCGAGGCGGCGATGGAGCGTGATCCCAAGGCCGCGCTCGTCATGGCGCAGGAGGCTTGCAAGCTCGCGCCGACGCTTGTGCCCGCGGCGGCGATCAGCGGCCGGCTCACCGCGCAGACGGGCGATTATCGCCGCGCGAGCCGCATGCTCGAGGCGGCTTACGCGCAAACGCCCCATCCCGACCTCGCAATGGCCTATCTGCGTGTCCGTCACGGCAATTCGTCGGAGGACCGGCTGACGCGAGCCCGGACGCTCGCGCGCACGGCGCCCAACGATCCCGAATCGCTCCTCACTGTGGGGCGCGCGGCGCTTGAGGCGCACGAATTGTCCGCCGCGCGCGCGGCGATCGCACCTCTCATCGCCTCGGACTCGCCGCACGGCCGCCCGACCCGACGCGTCTGCTTGCTGATGGCGGACATCGAGGAGGCTGAGGGCAATCACGGCGCGGTGCGCGAGTGGCTTGGCCGCGCGGCGCGCGCCCCGCGCGACAAGGCCTGGGTGGCGGACGGGGTCATCAGCGACCGTTGGGCGCCGGTTTCGCCGTCGGGAACGCTCGACGGCTTCGTCTGGCGCACGCCTGACGAGCGCCTCGCCGCGCCGGCGGAGAGCCCGCCGGCACCGATGCCGCCTGCTGAAGCGATCGCCGCGCCTGTGCCCGCGGTCACGGCCGCGCCCGAGGCGATCGCGCCGCCTGCGCCACGCTCGGAGCCTGCGCCCGCGCCAACCGTCGTTCCCCCGGTGCGGTCGGGCGTCATCATCGATCCCGTATCGATGGCGCCTGACGACCCAGGCCCTCAGGAGCAGGAATCAAAACCGCGCCGCTCCTGGCTCTACGCCAACGAATGAGATCGGCCGGGTGGATGAATTTCGCGATCTGAAGCCAGTCCTGACCTCGGTCGTCATCGTCGGCGCCGGGCACGCCGGGGTTCAGGCCGCGGCGTCCTTACGTGAACAAGGGTTTCAAGGCGAAGTTGTTCTTCTCTCCGCCGAGAAGGATTTGCCCTATCAGCGTCCGCCGCTCTCCAAGGCCTTTCTCAAAGGTGAGATGGACATCCATGGGCTCCCGCTCAGGGCCCATGCGCATTTCCGCGAGCAGCGCATCGACTTGAGGCTCGGCGTCAGCGCGACGCGGATCGACCGCGCTCAGCAAGAGGTCGAGCTCAGCGACGGCGGCCGCGTCGGTTACGGACATCTCATTCTCGCGACTGGCGCGAGACAACGGCGGCTCGACGCGCCCGGCGTCGATCTGCCCGGCGTCTTCGCGCTCCGCGACATTGCGGATGCGACCGCGATCCGCGCGCGCCTGGAGGCGAAGCCCAAGGTTGTCATTATCGGCGCCGGATTCATCGGCCTCGAGATCGCCGCGACCGCCGCGAGCCTCGGGGCCGAGGCGACCGTTGTCGAGATCGCGCGCCCGATGGGCCGGGCGGTCTCGCCGATCCTGTCGGATTTTTTCTTAAAAGAGCACGCGGCGTTTGGGGCGCGCTTCAAGCTTGGCGTCGGCGTCGCGGCGATCAAGGGGCGCGAGCACGCGGAAACCGTCATTCTCACCGACGGCGAGGCGTTGAGCGCCGACATGGTCGTCGTCGGGATCGGCGTCGTTGCGGAGGACGCGCTGGCGCGGGATTGCGGCCTCGAATGCGACAATGGAATCGTGGTCGACGAGTTTCTGCTCACTTCCGAACTCCACGATCTCGGCGATCGGCGATTGCACCGCCTTTCCGCATGCGGCGCTTGGGCTCAGAACAAGGCTCGAATCGGTGCAGAACGCCGTCGACCAGGGGCGCTCGGTCGCCACGCGTCTCGTAGGCAAGCCAAAACCATACAATGAGCTCGCCTGGTTCTGGAGCGACCAGGGCGACTTGAAACTGATGATCGCCGGCCTCGCCCATGGCGTCGATGAGTGGGTGGTGCGCGGCGATCCCGCGACGCGGGCCTTCTCGACCTTCGGCTTCCGCGACGGCAAGCTCGTCGGTGGTCGAATCGGTGAACCGCGCCGGCGACCACGCCGCCGCCAAGCGCATCATCGGCACGACGAAAACGCTGACGCCGGAAGAAGCGGCCGATCTGGGGTTCGACTTGCGGGGCCTGGCGAAGCGGTAGGGGGCGGCGACGCGAGCGGTGCGTCGGGGGCTTTGGCTCTTGAAAGTCGTCGTGAAGAACGCGCTCTGAGGTTTGAACAAGGTCACGCTGCTCAGCGATCAGCTTTAAATCCTACGACAGCAGGGAGCCTCATTGCCATCGATCCGGGCGGGACGCCATCGCGTTTCGCCTCCTGGCCGGGGCCATGCCGATTCATGCAGCCTATCTCCGGCACGATTGCCCTAGCCTACACGTGGAAGGGGGCCTGCCCAAGGCGACCCCCTATCCTAGACTATCACGGTGATAGTGCGCAATCAGAAGCGACCTCTAGCGGATGGTCCCTTACAGGAAATAGTAGACATCCACGGTCCCGTTAGGGCCGTTGGTAAATGAAGCTTCGCCAGCACCCTGCGGAGGCGGAGCATTGATGAAAGAGATCGCCGCCGCAGCATTCGCTACATTGATATGATGCCACGTTTTCACGTGGACTAAGAGTGGCGCACCAGATGTTACAATTGACCGAGCTGCCGGTTCGAGAATCGAACGCTTGACGTCAGCCGCGTGTGTCGGAGTGTGTGCCAATGTTTTCTCCTTTTACATTCCAAGCATAATTGCAGTAATTAACGATTATTTATTAGGTCCCACTTGGGGGGATAACTGTTACACCGCAGTGTACCAAACAGCAATGGGGAGAACTACCTACTGGCTCGAGACTCAACATCATTCATCGGCCTCAAGAAAAAGCGCACCATCACGCGCGAGGCGTCGAGGCCGACATTTTGCGTGTAGCTGCCGCGCGGGTCGCCGCCGAACCAGGCGTGGGCGCCGCCTTCGACCAGCCATTGCTCGGCGGCGGGGCACCCGTCGGCTTCTTTCAGCACGATCCGGCTCACGCGGCCGCCTTCGATCGGCCAGTCGAGGTCGCTTCGCGTGAGCGAGGCTTCGCTGCGTTCGACCTCGTCAAGAATGCGTTCGCCGTTGACGGGATTGACCGTTCCATCGGCCAGCCCATGAAAGATGATCTTACGGCTACGTCGATCGCTCGGGGCGAGAGGCGCGGGATCGAAGGCCGCCGTTCCCTTCATTGCGGCGAAGGCGGAGGGCACGTCGCCGGCTGACTTATAGGGGAGGCCGGAGTGGATCCCGACCGCGTCGAACACGTCCGGATAGGCCGAGGCCAGAATCTCCGCCATCGCGCCGCCCGCCGATAGGCCTGCGGCGAAAACGCGCTCCCTTCGGACGTCGAACTCCTTCGCCAAGGCTTGCGCGAGACCCGCCAGTTTGGCTGGTTCGCCCGAGCCGCGGTTCTGATGGCGCCGGTCGAACCAGTTCCAGCAGCCATTGGGATTGGCGCGGCGCGGCTGGTGCGGATAGGCGACGATGAGGCCGAACTCCTCCGCAAGCTCGTTCATCCTCGTGCCAAGCGCGAAATCTTCCGGGTCCTGCGCGCAACCATGCAGCATGAGCACGAGCGCCAGCTCTTGGCCCTCGTGATCGGCCGGGATGTAGAGCCGATAGTCGAGGGAGCCCGCCGGGCCGCGATAGGCGCGCCTCAGGAACCGTTCGCCGAGATCCGGCGCCGGCGTTGGTTCGGGCGCTTCTGGAGCGCTGGGCGGGATGATCGGCCGGACGCGCAGGGCGCGCAAGGTTTCGCCCAACGGTCGCCGCGCCGCGGGCGCATAAGCGGAAGCCCGCCGCTGCTCCTGCTGCGGCGCAACCTTGAGATCGCTTTCGGCGCCTCTCGCCGTCCCGCCCGAGAGCGCGTCACGGAGCAGAGCGGTCGCCCCGGCGAGGTTGGACTTTCGCACGAGGCTGAGAGCGTCGCCCACGGCGTCAAGCAAGCTCGGTTTCATGGATTATGCTCCGGTCAGCGCAGGCGGTCGGCGAGCGCGGCTTTGACCTCCGCCGGCGCGTGCAGCGCGCCGAGCACGGTCAGCGATTCGATGGTCGCGCGGGCGAGATCGGGCGTGACGTCGTCGGCGATGACCGCGAGGCCCAGCACACGAATCTTCAACCGTTCGCCCGCCGCCTGAACGGCTTCCAGGTCCTGCCTGGCAAAGGTCCGCAAGCCCAATTCAAGGGTGAGGCGCGAAGCCGCCTGCTTCGCCGTATCGGCATGGGTCGCAAGCTGGTTGCGGATCGCCGTGCGGATGAAATCCGAGCGATTGGAATAGAAGCCGTCGCGCACCAGAAGATCGATCGATCCGAGATCGACAAAGCCAAGATTGATAGTCAGCTTCTCGCTATCGGGCGGCTTGGCCAGGAGGGAACGTCCAGACAAGCTTACCCCTCCATTCAGATATTGTGTGGATGGTATATGGATGGTGGTCCACTGGCTGTCAAGGCTGCCCGACGGCCTTGCGCCCGGACTTGATCCCGGATTGTCCTGTCCGTCAGGACGCGCGGCTTGCTAAAGCGTGGTCTCTCTTTCCAGAATCATAATCGAGGCAGGAGGTCATTTTGAGGGCGCAAACCGCGTAAGAAGTCTCATCCGCCGCTCGGCGCTTCGGGATTATTATGAGATTCCGGCCCAAGCCGCCATAATCGCTTTCTTCGCCTCTAGCATTCGGAGAGCGGCCGCTACGATGACGGTGGGATGGTGGGCGTGATGACATCGAAGTGCAGAATTGTGGCGCTTGCGGCTATCGGGTTGGTCTTGGGCTTTGCCGCGAAGGCGGCGGATCGGACCGTGCGCCTGCAGAACCCGCCGCCGGTCAGAAAGGAAGCCGCCGCAATGCCGCTGATCGCCGATCCGTCGGACGACGCGGAGCGTCGGATCAACGCCGCCTTGAAACGTCTCGACGCGAGCCTGCGCAAAGCAATCGCCGGCTGCAAGGGCAGCGACGGCGCTCCGGGCGACTGGGAGCGCAAAGTCGAGCCGACGATGCGCGGACCCGGCTATCTCAGCTTCGTCATTAAGGATATGTCGTTCTGTGGAGGCCCCTACCCGCCAAGCGGGACGATGTCGATCGTCTATGATCTGCGTACAGGATATCCGGTGGACTGGACTCACCTGCTGCCGCCTTCGCTGACCGGTAAAGTCTCCTTGAATCCGGGTATGGACGGGACAAAAATGGTGACGCTCGCCTCCCATCGGCTCTTCTCGCTGTACCTGGGTGGATACGATGCGGCGAGCCGAATGCCCGGAACGGATATTGCGGCGGAAGACCTGGCCAATTGCAAGGAGGCGGTGCAAGAGACGCCCGATCCGCCAATGATGGTCTGGCTCGACGCTAAGGCAGACGGCCTCGCCGTGCAATTTGATCTGCCGCACGTCGTGCAGGCCTGCGCCGTGCCTGTGGTGATCCCCGTCGCCACCCTGCGCGAGGACGGCGCTAATTCCGGCCTGCTCGCCGCGATCGAAGCGGCGCACAAGGAGGGAATGTGAATGTGGGGCGTCAGCCGCCCGACGTCCCAGCTCCAAAGTCAATCAGGGTATTGAGCGGATGATGACCCCGCTGGTTTCCAGGCCCCGCCGAGCATTGAAGGAACGCCGCCCTCGCTGGCGGACGAGACTCGGAAATGGCGCCGCAAACGCTTGAATAGATTGAATCCGGATTCGGAACGGGCAGGGGCCTAGCAAGCCGTCACGGCTTCACCCACTTGCCGTTGGCCTTCGACGACTTGACCGCCGCCTCGACAAACGCCAAGCCCTTGACCCCGTCATCGATCGTCGGGAAATGAGCGGACTTGAGCGGCTTCTTGCCCACTCGCGCAGCTTTGATGGCGAGCGCGACTTCCGAATAGATGTTGGCGAAGCCCTCGAGATAGCCTTCCGGATGGCCAGGCGGAACGCGCGTCACCCGCGCCGCCGCCACCCCGGAATCCGGCCCGCCGCGGGTCACGATACGGGTCGATTGTCCGAGCGGCGACCAGAAGAGAGTGTTCGGATTGTCCTGCCTCCAATGGAAGCCGCCCTTCGTCCCGTAGACGCGCAGCATGAGCCCGTTCTCGTTGCCCGGCGCCACCTGGCTCGCCCAGATCGCGCCGCGCGCGCCATTGGCGTAGCGCAACATGATCTGCGCATTGTCGTCGAGCTTGCGCCCGGCGCCGAACGACGTGAGGTCGGCCGCGAGCTCGGCGAGCTCGAGCCCAGTCACGTAGTCGGCAAGGTTATAGGCATGCGTGCCGATGTCGCCGAGCGACCCGCCCGCGCCGGAGCGTTTCGGATCGACGCGCCATTCGGCCTGCTTGTTGCCGGTGGTCTCGGTCGCGCCCGTCAGCCAGTCCTGCGGATATTCGGCGTGAACGAGGCGGATCTCGCCGAGTTCGCCGGCGCGGACCATCTCGCGCATGCGGCGGACCAGCGGATAGCCGGTGTAATTGTGGGTCAGCGCGAATACGAGGCCCGACTTCTCGACCGCATCGCGCATCTTTTTCGCTTCCGTTAGGCTCACCGTCAGCGGCTTGTCGCAGATGACATGGACGCCGGCCTTGAGGAACGCATAGGTCGGCCCGGCGTGGACGTTATTCGGCGTGACGATGGCGACCGCCTCGATCCCGTCGGCCCGCTTGGCCTCGGCCTTCGCCATGCTCGCGTAGTCGTCGTAGATGCGGTCGGCGGTGAGACCGAGCGCCTGGCCCGAGCGCCGCGACTTCTCCGGCGTCGACGACAAGGCGCCGGCGACGAGCTCGTAGTGATCGTCGATGCGCGACGCGATGCGGTGAACCGCGCCGATAAAGGCCCCTTCGCCGCCGCCGACCATACCAAGTCTGATCCTGCCGCCCTTGTTGGCGTCGCTGCGTCCCTCGATGGCCATTTCTCGCGTCTTCCTCCCTGGCGCGAGCCATGAAGCTCGCGCTCAATTTGCTTTCGAATTGGCTTTGCCGTCTCGGCGCCGGCGCCGTCAGTCGAAACCGGAGAGCGCGTCGCGGCCGATCACGTCGCAGCCGAAGCGCCAGAGGTCGCTGTCGGGCGGGGGAGTCAGATAAAGCGCGTAGCGGAAGTCGTTTGCGGACATGGCCAACCCCGAGGATATGCTCGCACAGTCCCGACGCCTCGGGCAATGGCCCTTCCCTTTGAGCTTGAGCCCGATTTGGCGGACGAGCGATTGGGCCTCCGGCGCGCTTACAGAACAGTAACCGGACGGTTGTAAACATATCCGGTCCGAATGAGTTGGACCTGTCCGCCGCGTCGTCGCGCTGAAGCGCGATCCGCGCCCGCCATGATGGCCGCCTAAGCACGTCCATCAGGGGTCGGCCAGAATGCGTCATGCAGCACATAGATCTACCCATTGGGCGGGTTCGCCATCGCTCGCGAGGCCCTCGCCCCGCCATTTGAGCCCTCTCACCTCAATGACATCGGCACGATCATGAGCGTCATAAGGTTCATCCGGTCGCAAGCCCGTGCGGCTTACGCTCTCCTCGCGGTCTTCCTGGGCGTAGCTGCGCTGGCCGCGGTCAGCTCCTTTGTTCCCGACCGAGCGCTCAGCGCGTTGCGGTCTTTGATCCCGGCCGACACTCCGTTCTTCCAGCTTCTGCTGCTCGGCTGGATCGGCGTTGGCCTCGGCCGTCTGACGATCAAGGCGCCGCCGATCGCAGCCGAGATCGACGCTCCGGCCGCAAAGCCGCGACGAGACACGGCCGAAAGGGACGAAAAGGTCGACGCTGTGCTCCGCCACGTCGCAAAGGTGCTGCAGGCCCATGTGACCGACAGCAAAAGCTTTTCCGAGCGGCTCGATGGCCACAACGAACGGCTGTCGCGGCATGAATCCGTGGGCCCAATCAAGGAAATCGTGCTGGCCCTCATCGAGGACAATCGCGACATGCGCGATAGGCTCGACAATGTGAGGAACCAGCTCGAAGAGTCGCGCCTCCAGGTCGTGCAGCTGCAAACACATCTGGAACGCGCGGAGGAGGCAGGGCTGCGCGACGTCGTGACCGCGATCGGCAATCGCCGCTTCTTCGACGCTTGCTTCATCGAGGAGGTGGAGAAGGCGCAAAGGCTTGGCGACCACATTTGTCTCGCGCTCGCCGACATCGACAAGTTCAAACATGTCAACGACCGTTTCGGCCATCTGGTCGGCGACCGCCTGTTGCGGCTGTTCGCCAACATCCTGGTGCAGAACGTGCGCGGACAAGACAAGGTCGCGCGTTTCGGCGGCGAGGAGTTCGCGCTGATCTTCCCTGGCGCGCGGCTCGGTGAGGCGGTGACCGCGGCCGAACGGATCCGAGTCGTTCTCGAGTCCAAGCAATGGACCATTGAGCCGAGCGGCGAGCGGGTCGGCAAGGTGACCGCGTCGTTCGGGGTGGCGAAGCTGAGGGCGGACGAGTCCCCCAACGACCTCTTGCGGCGCGCCGATGAGCGCCTCTACGAGGCCAAGGTCCAGGGCAGAAACCGTGTCGTGGCCGACGATCCAAATGACGAAACCTCCCGACCGTCGCCTCGCGACAGACGCGCCGCGGCGGGCTGACCGGCCTCGAGATCGCGCGACAATGTCCGGCCTCCCCAACGATGCGTTTCAGCGCGCCCTCGACGAGGCCGGCCGGAAGGATGACGCGGCGAACGAGAACAGCGCGGGCCCGACGGGCGCGCCCCGCGTGCGCGGCGTCGCCTTTGGCGCCCCGCCCGGCGCCGGCGGCAAGGCGCGCTTCGGCCTGGCCTTGGACTGGATGGACGAACCCGTGAGACCGCCCCCCCCGCCCCAACCTCCGCCGCGTCCGCGACCCGAGCGTTCCGGCGATACGCCCTCCGAGATCGCGACGGAGCTCGGCCTTGGCGCGGCGCTGACGCTTGACCAGCTCACGTCCCGCTGGCGCGATTTCGTCTGGCGCAATCATCCCGACCGCCAGCCCGCCGACGCGCGCGCCCAAGCCAACGCCCGAGTGGCGATCGCCAACACGCTCTACGACCGAGCCCGGCGCAAGCTCGCCAACGCGCGCTAGCGGGCGCCCGCCCATGCGGCCGAATAAGCGCCCTTAAACGTTATTAGATGCCAGTAGGCGTTAGTAAATTTACTAGCGTTTACTTTTCCGAATTGGGACTTTTCAAGGTCGTGTCCCAGTTGATGGTGTAGCTCGGACGGAGCAAGCCGCTCGCGAAGCGCGCTCTCCATAGCGTCGTAGCGAGCGAGCGGCTTGCGGGGGCCATCGGCGGGTCTCCGGTAGGTTCGGGTTGCGAATCTCAAACGCAACCGAGGAACCCCGATGACCGACGAGATGATGAACCTTCGCGCGATTGTGGAGAAGGCCCCCGACGCCGACATTTTGCGCGACATGATCGCCTTCGCCGCCGAGCGGCTGATGGAGATGGAGGTTGGCGCGAGGACCGGCGTTGGCTTTGGCGAGCGATCCCCTGATCGGCTCGTCCAACGCAACGGCTATCGCGATCGAGACTGGGAGACGCGCGCCGGCACGGTCGAGATCCGCATCCCCAAGCTGCGCAAGGGCTCATACTTTCCGAGCTTTCTCGAGCCGCGCCGAATGGCCGAGAAGGCGCTGACCGCCGTGATCCAGGAAGCCTATATCCACGGCGTCTCGACCCGCTCGGTCGACGATCTGGTTCGCGCCATGGGCGGAACCGGGGTGTCGAAGAGCCAAGTATCGCGCCTGTGCGAGGAGATCGACGCACGGGTAAAGGCTTTTCCTCGACCGGCCGCTCAAGGGCGACTGGCCCTATGTCTGGGTCGACGCGACCTATGTGAGGGTGCGCCGCAATCACCGCATTGTTTCGGTCGCAGTCATCGTGGCCGTCGGGGTCAATGCGGACGGCCGGCGCGAAGTGCTCGGCATCGGCATTGGCCCCTCCGAGGCCGAGACTTTCTGGACTGAGTTCCTTCGCAACCCTCACACGCGACGCCCCCTCCCTCACCAACGCCCTCCCAGCCTGACCCCCACCCCCTTGGGAGTTACTAAAAAAGCGCGAAATAGAAACGCTCAGTAAGAGCATCGTATTCCGCTCATGTCTTCATCTTGCCATAGATAGGTACATCCCCTACGGCGACCTTCATGTGGTTGGAAGCTTGCTCGATCCAGAGGCCAAAAACAGTGTTTCGAGGCTTCGGGTCGAAACTGCCCCCGACGTTCTTCGAGCCAGCAACTTCGGCTTCGGGCGGGAAGCGCCGCTACCGTGCGCGCCTCGGAAAGGACCGGAGTCCGCGCCCAACCGGTCATTCACTGCGAGCGCGAAACGGCAAACCTCCGCCACCCTTGTCATTTTCCCTCGTCCGATATCCCGAAGGAGGCAGCGCAAAAAATTCAGTTGACCCGCTTAGTAGTTGGTGCCTTACTAAACACCAAATCGTGCCGGCCGACGAGTCGCCTCATGGGGCAAAGCCGAGGATGTTGATTGGTTTCGTTTTGCTCCGGACCTCGTGAAGGTTCCGGAATCGCGGCTAACTCGTGTTTAGTAACGGCCGGCAACGCCCGGCCAAAAATCGGAGGAGCGAACAATGAGGATGAGAAGGACGACTCTATCTCTGACATGCGCTGCAAGCATGCTGGCGCTGACTCTCGGGGCGGCGTCATCCGCGCGGGCTGAAGGCAAGTCGCTAACGATGTGCTGGGCGGCGTGGGACCCGGCCAACGCGCTGGTGGAGCTCGACAAGGACTTCACCAAAGAGACCGGCATTGAGATGAAACACGAGTTCGTCCCGTGGACGAGCTACGCAGACCACTTCATCAACCTTCTCAACTCCCGCAGCAGCGAATGCGACCTGATCATCGGCGACAGCCAATGGATCGGCGGCGCGGCGGAGAACAAGTGGTACATCAAGCTCAACGACTTCTTCGACAAGAACAAGATCTCGATGGACACGTTCTTGCCCGCGACCGTCGTCGGATATGCGGAATGGCCCAAGAACACGCCGAACTACTGGGGTCTGCCTGCGATGGCCGACGCGGTCGGCTGGACTTACCGCAAGGACTGGTTCGCCAAGCCAGAGCTACGCGCCGAATTCAAGGCGAAGTACAATCGCGAACTCGAGCCGCCCAAGACGTGGGACGAGCTCATTGAAGTTTCGAAATTCTTCACAGGCAAAGAGATCGACGGCAAGAAAGTCTACGGGTCGTATATTTTCACCGAGCGAGGCTCGGAAGGCATCACGATGGGCGTCACCAACGCGATGTACAATTACGGCTTCGACTACATGGACCCCGACAAGCCCTACCACATGACGGGCGTCGTGAACTCCACGGGCGCCGCCAAGGGCATGGACGTCTACAAGGAGCTATTTGACTGCTGCCAGCCGGCGGGCCTGACGAACGCGTACATGCAGGAAGGACTTGACGCCTTCAAGTCCGGCCAAGTCGCCATGCAAATGAACTGGTATGCGTTCTTCCCAGGGCTCGCCAAGGATCCGAATGTCGGCGGGGACAAGATCGGCTTCTTCAAGAACCCAGCCGGTCCGGCCGGTCAGTTCACCCAGCTCGGCGGTCAGGGCCTTTCGGTCGTCGCCGCTTCGAAGAACGTCGACGATGCGTTGCTCTACGTGAAGTGGTTCGCGCAACCGGCGATTCAGCAGAAGTGGACGGACTTGGGCGGCGCGTCGGCCTCGAAGGCCGTGCTCGAACTCGGACGCCTACAAGAAGAGCGCACCCTACGCGCCCTCGTTCGTTGAGTCGATGGGAATCGTGAAGGACTTCTGGGCAGAGCCGCTTTATGTCCCGCTTCTACTCGACATGCAGAATCGGGTCCATGATTACGTTGTCGCGAATAAGGGCACGTCCCAAGAGGCGCTCGACGCGCTGGTCAAGGACTGGAAGAAGGTCTTCAAGCAGGAAGGCAAGGATCCCTCGTAATCGGGCTCACGGCGCCCCGTCGTCGGGCGAAAGTCCATCTCTCCCTCGGCGCCGCCTACAGGCCCGAGGGAGCTCCGACGATTGAGCGAGCGGACGGAATGAACGGAACGAACGCCACTCAGACGCTGATCGAGCGCGCCGCCATGCGGACCGCCGCGCCCGTCGCCCCACGCCTACGCGGCATGTCGGACCGCGCAATCGCCTGGCTCTTCATCCTGCCGACAATGGCGCTCTTGCTCGCGATCAACATCTTTCCGCTGATCTGGGCGATCCGGCTCTCGTTCACCGGATTCATGGCCAATCTGCCGAACCCCGCCCGGTTTCTTGGCTTGGACAATTATGTAGACATCCTGACCGACGAGGATGTCTGGACGAACTTCCAGATCACCGCGCATTTCGTGTTTTGGACGATCGCGCTGCAGGTGGTTATCGGCCTCGGTCTTGCGTTGCTCATCAACCACAAATTCCGCGGTCACAGCTTCTGGACGACCGTCATCCTGCTGCCGATGATGCTGTCGCCCGCAGTGGTCGGCAATTTCTGGACCCTGCTGTTCCAGCCGCAGATTGGGCCGTTCAACTACTTGATCGGATTCTTGACCGGCGTCGCGCCGAGTTCGTTCACGATGATTGGGAGCGTCAACCTGGCGCCGTGGACAATCGTGCTGGTCAATACCTGGATGTGGGCTCCGTATGTCATGTTGATCTGCCTGGCGGGTCTTCGCTCCATTCCCGACTACATCTACGAAGCTGCAGAGATCGACCGCGCCTCTACCTTGCGTCAATTCTGGTCGATCACGCTGCCGATGGTCCTGCCTTTCCTCATGCTTGCCGTGCTGTTCCAGGCAATCCAGTCGTTCGAAATGTTCGACATGGTTAACCTTTTGACCTCGGGCGGCCCAGGCTCGACCACCGAGCTTGTCTCAATCACGCTCAAACGGGCCGCGTTCGAAAAGTGGGAGACCGGTTATGCGTCGGCGCTCGCCGTGATCCTGTTCGTAACGATATTCGGCGCTGCGAACGTCTATGTGAGGGCGCTCAACTGGGTGAAGCAGCAATGAGCGTCGTTCCGTCGCAGCGCCCATTCTCCGAGTCGTCGCCGCTTGTCCGTTGGCTCTCCGGCGCCATCGTCATCTTTTACGCCATTCTCACGATCCTACCTTTGGCGTGGATTGGGGCGACGGCCTTCAAGTCACAGGAGGACGCGATCGCCTATCCTCCGAAGGTGTTCTTCACACCGACGCTTGAGGGCTTTGTCGATCTATTCACAGTACAAACGCACCAGTCGCACGAGTTCATTTCCAAGCTCCCTCCGCCTGCGACATGGTACGAGAAGATCGCCCGCGACCGCGACATGGTGATCGCCGGTCCATCGCGTGTCGTCGAGCGCTTCCTAAACTCGCTGATCATCGGCTTCGGCTCAACGATCCTCGCGACTTTCCTCGGTACGCTGGCCGCCTATGCCTTCTCACGATTTCGCGTGCCTCTGGCCGACGACCTGCTTTTTTTCATCCTGTCGACGCGTATGATGCCGCCGATCGCGGTCGCGGTCCCGATTTACATGATGTACCGCTGGCTTGGGCTCTACGATACGCGAATAGGCATGATCCTGCTCTACACGGCGGTGAACGTGTCGCTTGCGGTCTGGCTGCTCAAGGGTTTCATCGACGAGATCCCGCGCGAGTACGAAGAGGCGGCCCTGGTCGATGGCTACACGCGGCTGCAGGCCTTTCGCAAGGTGGTGCTGCCGCAGGCCGTGACCGGCATCGCCGCGACGTCGATTTTCTGCCTGATTTTCTCCTGGAACGAATATGCCTTCAATCTCCTGCTGACGAGTTCGGACGCGCAAACGATGCCGCCCTTCATCCCGTTCATCATCGGCGAGGGAGGGCAGAACTGGCCGGCTGTCGCCGCCGGGACGACGTTGTTTCTGTTGCCGATCGTCATTTTCACGATCGCTCTGAGGAAACACCTGTTGCGTGGGATAACATTCGGAGCGGTGCGCAAATGACCGGGCGGTCCGACACGAAGCTCATGCGATGGACGCGCTGGTTTAAGCGCGGACCTTGGGAGAACGGGGCAATGACCCTGATCGGCCTCGGGATTCTGATGCTGACGCAGCCGTTTCTCCTCGATCTCTACACCTACTCATTCGTCACGATCCTTGCCGGCGCGCTCGCGTTCGTCGTCGTCAGCCACTTTCCGCAGTGAGGTCTTGTCATGGCCGAGATTCGCGTCGAGCGGTTGCATAAGGCTTTTCACGACTTCGTCGCCGTTAAAGATTCGAGCTTCGTGATCGAAGATCGCTCCTTCTTCGTCATGTTGGGTCCCTCGGGATGCGGCAAGACGACAACCCTGCGGATGATCGCCGGCCTTGAACTGCCGACGGACGGGCGGATCTTTCTCGACGGCAAAGATGTGACCTTCAAGCGCGCTTCCGAGCGCGACATCGCCTTCGTCTTCCAGCTCTTCGCGCTTTACCCGCACATGAACGTCCGGCGAAACATCGCCTTTCCGCTTGTCTCGATGGGCATGAAGCGGGCCGACGTCAGGGCGCGGGTCGAGGAGGCCGCTCGCATCCTGCGCATTACCGAACTGCTCGACCGTCCGGTGTCAGGCCTGTCCGGCGGCGATCGTCAGCGCGTCGCGCTCGGGCGCGCCATCGTGCGCCGCCCCATGGCATTCATGATGGACGAGCCGCTCGGCGCGCTCGATTCGGAGTTGCGCGACATCATGTGCGGCGAACTGCGCGGGTTGCACGACCGGCTGAAAGCAACGACCGTTTATGTGACACACGACCAGACTGAGGCGATGTCGCTCGGCGACAGGATCGCGGTGATGAGCCATGGCATGATCGAACAATTGGGCACGCCGCGCCAGATCTATGATCGGCCAGCCTCCATTTTTGTGGCCGACTTCATCGGCTCGCCGCCGATGAACCTGCTGACGTTCAACGACTCGCTGGAGCCAGGCCGGGCAAATGTTCGCGTCGGCCAAGCCGAGATCAACGTTCCGGCCCCGCGCGAGGCGATGGCGGCGCGCGACCTCGTCTTGGGAGTTCGCCCCGAACACGTCCGCCTGAACGATGGCGCTGGGCTGCGTGGCGAAGTTTTTGGGACGGAATACCTCGGCACCACTCAGATCGTCACCATCACGACCGCGCACGGTGTGGTCAAAGCGCGACTCGCCTCGACTGTCAAAGTGTCCATCGGCGATCCCGTTGGGCTCGCATTTCGCCCTGACCGCATCTCGCTGTTCGACGCCGCTTCCGGTCACGCCATTCGCACGGCGCTCCACGACCACGCTCCAGCTATGGAGCACGCCCATGTCTGAGGTGTCGCTCGACGGAGTATCGAAGCAGTTCGGCGCGACGCCTGCGGTGTCCGATCTTTCGCTGACCATCGAGGACGGCGCGTTTGTGGTGTTGCTCGGGCCGACCGGGGCCGGCAAGACCACTACGTTGCGACTGATCGCAGGCCTCGAGCGTCCAGATGCGGGACGGATCCGCATTGCCGGCCGGGATGTCACGCGCGACTCGCCCGCGCAGCGCGATGTCGCCTTCGTGTTCCAACAGTATTCGCTCTATCCACACTTGTCGGTGTTCGACAATCTGGCCTTCCCTCTGCGCTCGCCTGCGAGGCCGACTCCGGAGCCAGCGATCCTCCAGAAGGTGAACGAAATCGCGACGCTGCTGCGCATCTCCGACAAGCTGGACCAGCGGGTCACGAAACTATCCGGGGGCCAGATGCAGCGTGTGGCCATCGGCCGCGCCCTCGTTCGCTCGCCGTCTATCTACCTGATGGACGAGCCGCTATCGTCATTGGACGCAAAGCTGCGCGCCGAATTGCGCATCGAACTGAAGCGCATTCAAAACGAACTCGGCGCGACGATCCTATACGTCACCCACGATCAGACAGAGGCCATGACTCTCGGAAGCCAGGTTGGCGTGATTGAAAACGGTCGCGTGGTGCAGTTTGGCACGCCGCGGCAAGTGTACGAGAATCCGTTGAATGCCTATGTCGCCGCCCGTTTGGGCGTCCCTCCGATCAATCTGACGCCGCGCTCCTCATTCCCCGAGGTCGCAATGCCCGAGGGCACGGCTACGGTCGGCGTTCGAACGGAGCACGCCCAGATCAGCAAGGCTAACGGTCGACGCGCATCAGGCCGTGTCACGTGGGTCGAGCATCTCGGCGATCAGGATCATTTGCACATCACTCTTGACGAGCACGATTTCGTCACCCTTGCCGATCCCGATTCCGGGCTAGGACCAGGTGATGACGTAACGATCGCCTTGACCGATCCGCTTTTCTTCAACGCCTCCGGCGAGAGGGTGCGGGCATGACGCCGGCGCTTTTACATCGCCTGATTCTGACAGTGGCCGACGACGTCATCGCACATGCCGACGAACTCACTGACCTCGATCAGGCGGTGGGGGACGGCGACCACGGAATCAACATGAGACGCGGTTTTGAGGCCGTGCGGGCGGACGCCGCATCGACTGCCGAGAAGCCGCTGCCGGAAGCGCTCAAAGCGATAGGCACGCAGATCGTGATGAAGGTGGGGGGCGCCTCTGGCCCGCTTTACGGGACGCTGTTCTTGGCGCTCAGCAAGGAGATCGCTCCGGACGCCTCCAATCTCCCGACCGCTTTCGCCAAGGCCGTCGAAGCCGTCAAGGCGCGGGGCAAGTCACACCCGGGCCAGAAGACCATGCTCGACGTCCTCGCGCCGGTGCAGATGGCGCTCGCCGAAGGAGGCGTGGACCTGCCCAGCCGGCTGCCGGAGGTCGCCGCCAGCGCTGCGGACGCAACCATCCCGATGCTGGCCACGCGGGGCCGCGCGTCCTTCCTGGGCGAGCGTTCGATCGGGCACATGGACCCCGGCGCCCGCTCGTCGGCCCTGATCGTTGCGTCCCTATGCCGCGTGTTGGAGGGGGTAAGCCTTGGCTAACGTCGGGATCGTCATCGTGTCGCACTCGCCCAAGATCGCTGAGGGCGCCGCCGACATGGTGCGTCAAATGGTTGGGGACAGCGTCAATCTCGCCTACACCGGCGGCGATCCGGGCGGTGGACTCGGAACTGGCGTCGCGGAGATTCGCGACGCGATCGACCGCGCATGGTCGGAGGCGGGCGTCGCTATTCTGGTCGATCTCGGCGGGGCCGAAACGAACAGTGAAATGGCCGTGGAGATGCTTGAAGAGGAGCGACGGGGACGGGTTGTCGTTTGCAACGCGCCAATCGTCGAGGGCGCCGTGATGGCGGCGACCGAAGCGTCCGGCGGTTCGTCGCTGGAGGCCGTTCAGCGTACCGCCGAGGAGTTCTCCGCGCAATGAAGGACCGGGCAATGAACGACCACGTCGGCGCCGCCGAGCATGCGACTGACCGGGCAGAGCTCATCAACGCCGTCGGCCTGCATGCGCGGCCCTCGGTCAAGCTGACCCAGCTTGCGAAGACGTTCGATTGCCGGGTCGAAATCGCATTGTCGGCGGACGGGCCGTGGGTCGATGCGAAGAGCCCGGTGAAGGTCATGCGCGTGAAGGCGCCGCGCGGGGCGGTCTTGCATTTGCGCACGTCTGGTAAGGGCGCGCGGGCGGCAGCGGACGCGCTGATGGGTCTGGTCCGCACTGGCTTCGGCGAAACCAACGAGCCGGCGGATGTCCAAGGTGGGTGAGCTTCGACTCTTCGGCCGAAGCGCGGCGCCTGGCGTCGGGGCGGGCGTGGTCGCCGTTCTCGACTCCGCAAAGCCTGCGAAGCGCAAGACCGGCACGCGGGCGGAGGAAGTCCTGGCGTTGCAACAGGCCCTATCGCGAGCGTTGGCGGAAGTTGAGGCCTTGGCGGAAAGAGCGACTGGCGAGGCCGCCGACATGCTGAGCTTTCAAGTCGCGATGCTTTCCGATGACGAGCTGGTTCGCCCAGCGCGGGAGGCCGTCGAGGCCGGCGCGTCGGCCGCCGCCGCGTGGGAATCGGCGATGGACGTCGAAATCGCCGGCTATCGCGAGGCCGAGGACGAGTATTTCTCCGCCCGAACGGCCGACCTAGAAGACATCCGCGATCGCGTGCTCGGCCATCTGACGTCAGGCGCCGCCGCTCCCGTCATTCCGCCCGGTTCCGTGGTCGTGGCGGCCGACCTGCCGATCTCGCGCTTCCTCGCCATCGACTGGGCGCAAGGGGGCGCCATCGTGCTCACCAAAGGCAGCCCGACCAGCCATGTCGCCATGCTGGCGCGGGCGCGCGGCGTGCCGATGGTCGTGGGCCTCGACGGCGCGCCCGTCGCCATGGCCGGCCGCGAGGCGCTGGTGGACGCCGCGGCGGGCGAGGTGGTTCTGGACCCTAGCGACACCACCCGGGTCGCCTTCGCCGCGAGGGCGCAAAGCGAAAAGTCCGCAAATGCGGCCGAAGCCGCCTTCCGCTTGGGTCCGGCAGTCACCAGGGACGGAACCCGGATCGCGCTCAACATCAACGTCGGTTCGGCTCACGAGCTTGATGGGATCGATCCCGCCATTTGCGACGGCGTCGGCCTCGTGCGAACCGAATTGCTGTTTCACGCGCCAGGCGGACTGCCGAACGAAGAGACGCAGGTCCAGGCCTATCGCCGCGTCGTCGCCTGGGCGGAGGGGCGGCCCGTGACCATACGCACGCTGGACGCCGGCGGCGACAAGCCGATCCCGGGCGTCACCATGGACGGCGAAAGCAACCCCTTCCTCGGCGTGCGCGGCATCCGCCTGTCGCTACGCAATCCGGCGCTGTTCCAAACTCAGTTGCGCGCGCTCGCGCGCGCGGCCGCAGACCGCGATCTGCGCGTCATGCTGCCGATGGTGACGACGCCGGCCGAACTCGACGCCGCTCGCAAGCTTTTGGCGGAGGCGCTCGCGAGCCTCGCGCACGACGATATCCCGGCCGCGCGTCCAGAGCTCGGCATCATGGTCGAGGTCCCCGCGGCAGCCATCGCCATCGACCAGTTCGACGCCGATTTCTTTTCGATCGGGTCGAACGACCTGACGCAGTATGTGACCGCCGCCGGCCGCGACATTGGCGCGGTCGCCGATCTCGCCGACCCGATGAACCCCGCGGTGCTGCGGCTGATCGCCTCGGTCGCGCGCCACGGGCGCGAAACCGGCCGCGACGTCAGCCTGTGCGGCGACGCCGGCGGCGAGCCTAAAATGATCGGAGCGTTGCTGCGGGCAGGCCTCCGCTCTCTGTCCGTCGCCCCCGCGTTGGTCGGCGCGGCCAAGCAGGCGATCGCCGCAATCGACTTGCGCGATGCTGCGCCGTGAATGACGCTGCTCCCGGCGCAACCGTCGCCGACTATAAGGCGCTTCTGCAGACGGTGTGCGACAAGCGGCCTTCGGGCACGCGCGGGCGGCTCGCCATGGCGCTCGGCACGAACCGCTCTTTCGTGTCGCAACTGGTCAATCCGAACTATGCGATGCCGATCCCGGCTCAGCACTTGGAGACCATTTTCGAGGTTTGCCACTTTTCCCCGGCGGAACGCGGCGCCTTTCTGGCCGCCTATGACGAAGCGCATCCGGGCCGGCGCGAAACCGGCGAGTTGGCGGCGGGGACTCGCGTGATCAGCCTCGTTGTGCCCGATTTGGGAAACGCGCGGAGAAATCAGGAGGTTGACGCCATGCTTGCGGACTACGCGCGGCATCTGGTTCACTTCGCGGCGACGATGAAGGACTGAAGCCGGGCCCCATGAGCGCCCGCCAGACAGGGGGAGGACGACGGAATGAAGAGACTGATGAACGCCGTCGAGACGATGCTAGACGAGAGCCTCGACGGTTTCGCCGCCGCGCATTCCGACATCGTCGAACTCGGACCAGAGCGAAAGTTTGTCCGCCGGCGGGCGGTGACCCAGGGCAAGGTCGCGCTGATTTCGGGCGGCGGCTCCGGCCACGAGCCTTTGCACGCAGGCTTCGTCGGCCTCGGAATGCTGGACGCCGCCTGTCCGGGCCAGGTGTTCACTTCGCCGACGCCAGACCAGATGGTCGCGGCAATCGAGGCCGTCGACACCGGCGCGGGCTGCTTGATGATCGTTAAGAACTACGAAGGCGACGTCATGAACTTCGAGATGGCCGGCGAGCTCGCCGCCGCCAGCGACCGAAAGGTGGAATCGGTTGTGACCAACGACGACGTCGCCGTCCCTAACTCGACCTGGTCGACCGGGCGGCGCGGCGTGGCCGGGACTCTGGTGGTGGAGAAGATCGTCGGCGCGGCCGCCGAACAGTTGTTGGGGCTCGAGGACTTGCGCGATCTCGGCCGGCAGGTGAACGACCGCACGCGCTCGTTCGGTATCGCCTTGTCGCCCTGCACCGTGCCGGCGGCCGGCAAGCCGACATTTGAACTCGGCCCCGACGAGATGGAGGTCGGCGTCGGCATCCACGGCGAGCCGGGCCGCCGGCGCAGCAAGATGAGCTCGGCTAACGCCATAGCCGAGGAGATGTTGAGCGCGATCCTCGGCGATCTCGCGCCCTCCGCCGGCAGCGAATGTCTTTTGCTGGTCAACGGGTTCGGTGGGACGCCGCTCATGGAGCTCTACCTGATGGCCAATGCCGCCCGACGCATCCTCGTGGACCGCGGTCTTGCGGCCACTCGCCACTTGACGGGCTCACTGGTCACGTCGCTCGATATGGCCGGCTGCTCGCTGACGATAACGCTGCTCGACGAGCGACTTACCCGGTTGTGGGACGCTCCCGTCAGGACTGCTGCTCTGTCCTGGTAGGGAGGTAGCTTTATAAATGATTGACGGCTCTTCTTTCCCTACACAGCACACCTCGACCTCAGCGGCGCGTGCGTGCAGAATAACCATTGCAGTCGCGACTGAATTGGCGAAGGAGGCGAAGGTCCGCTTCGCGTCGACCTGAACGCCCTGGCTCGTTTTCAGGGGCGGCGGCTCCTGACGCAACCACGCCTTCGGCCAAAGACCGCTTTCTTGCGCTTACCGCCCGTTCGTAGGCCCTATCTCAAAGGGCGCCAAAGGGCCGACTTTGTCCGTTCGCCGAATTGTCCGGCGACGACCGCTGTTTGCGCGGCGCCACCGTCCAGTCCCCGCGACAGCAACCCACAAGCGATCGCCGGCTTACGGGCGCGCCCAAAAGCGCGCCCCAACGCTATAGGGGTATGGGGGGTTCCGCGCCACCGAACGCCGCAGAACCGGCGCAAGCCTTATTTCCCTGGGGACTGCCACTGCGGCGGTTGCAGTGCCCCAACGCTATAGGGAACGAGAAGTCTTCCGATGATCGGCAGACCGGCCGATGCGCCCGCGCCGAAAGATGCGAAGGAACGGCGCAGGTCGTGGATGCGAACACTCTCCAAACCGGCGGCCCGGCTCACAGCAGCCCATGGCTTCTTGAGTGTAAGCGGCGTTTAGACCGCACCTTCCAGGGTGTTGGCGGATGGGTGATTGTCTGACGTCGCTGAGTTCGAGCGGGTTAGACACGTGTCGGACACTGAGCTTTTGCACAAATCGAAGCCGGAGGCGGTTCGCCGGCTTGAGGTCTTCACGGGATCCGGCCGGCGGAGGGCATGGACGCCGGAGCAGAATGCGCGGATTCTCGCTGAGAGCTACGAGAGCGGAGAGGATGTCTCGGCTGTCGCGCGGCGATATGGGCTGACTCCGCAGCAGTTATTCGGCTGGCGCCGTGACGCGCGAAGTCATGCCGCCCGACGACGGGGAAGCGATGGAGGCGTGACTTTCACGCCGGTGATGGTGGACGCGTCTATGCCGGATGCGCGGCCGCCTGCTGCAACCGTTCTTCCTGGAAGCGCGGCCGGGATGATCGAGATCGTGCTCGGCGCGGCGACGGTTCGCGTCGGGGCCGGGACCGATGTCGCGACGCTGACGAAAGTGCTGCGTGCGGTGAAGGCGGCGACGTGATCACGGTTCCGGCGGGCGTCCGGGTTCTGGTAGCGACGAAGCCGGTGGACTTCCGGCGAGGCGCGGACAGCCTCGCCGCGCTGGCGAAAGAAGAGCTTCAACGCGATCCGTTCTCCGGAACGATTTTCGTCTTTCGCTCGAAGCGAGCGGACCGTTTGAAGATTTTGGCGTGGGACGGATCGGGCCTGATCCTGTACTGGAAGCGGCTCGAGCAAGGCGCGTTTCGCTGGCCGCCGATCAGCGACGGCGTGATGCGGCTGTCGGCTTCGCAGCTCGCCGCGCTCGTGGATGGCCTGGACTGGTCGCGTCTTCATGCGCGGGATATTCCGGCGCCGGAGACCGCGTCGTGAAGCCTGTGCTCAGAGGCTGATTTCTCTCCCCAATTGGGCGCAAATCTGATTCTCTGTTGGTCGTGAGCGCCGACGCGAATCAGTCTCCGACCGACATCGACGCGTTGCAAGCGCGCCTGGTGGCGGCGGTCACCGAGCGGGACGCCGCCATCGCGGAGCGGGATGCGGCGCTGTCGCGGAACGACCGCCTGCTACATCTTTTGCGTCAGCTGCAGCGGATGCAGTTCGGTCGAAAGTCCGAGAAGCTTGATCCTGACCAGTTCGCCCTAGCGCTGGAGGACGTCGAGCAGGCCATCGCGTCTAGCGAAGCCGCCGACGACAAGCAGAACAAGGCGGCTGCCGCGGCGCGGGCCGAGAAGCGCCGTGCGAACCGCGGCGCGCTGCCGGCTCATCTTCCGCGCATCCATGTGACGATCGAGCCCGAGGACCGGAACTGCCCGTGCTGTTGCTCGCCGATGCATGCGACCGGCGCTGACCTCTCAGAGCGCCTGGACGTGATCCCTGCGCAGTTCCGGGTGATCGTGACGCGCCGTCCCAAATACGCATGCCGTGCTTGCGAGCAGGCGGTGGCGCAGGCGCCGGCGCCCGAGCGGTTGATCAAGGGCGCCCTGCCGACCGAAGCGATGGTCGCCTCCGTGCTGGTTTCCAAATATGCCTGGCATCTGCCGCTCTACCGGCAGGCCCAGATGCTGGCCGTCCAGGGTCTCGACATCAAGCGCTCGGTCCTGGCGTTCTGGGTCGGCTATGCAGCGGCCGAGCTCAAGCCGGTCTATCTGCGTCTTCGCGAGCTCATCCTGGCTTCCGGCAAGATCGTCGTCGACGAGACGAAGGCGCCTGTGCTCGATCCCGGCCGCGGCCGCGTCAAACAGGGCTATCTGTGGGCGGTCGCCCGCGACGATCGGGCATGGGGCGGGAGGGATCCGCCGGCGATCGCCTACGCCTATGCGCCGGGCCGGGGCGCCGTCCATGCTCTGAAGCTGCTCGATAGCTATCGGGGCGTCGTCCAATGCGACGGTTACGCCGCCTATAAAAACGTAGCCGCCAATTCGCCGGACGGCAGGATCGTGCTCGCCTTCTGCTGGGCCCACCTGAGGCGCAGGTTCTTCGATCAGGCCAAAGGCGCCGCTCCGATCGCCCGCGAAGCGCTCGAACGCATCGCAGCGCTCTACGCGATCGAGAAGTCGATCCGTGGCATGAGCGCCGACGTGCCTCGCAGGGTGCGCCAGGAGAAGAGCAAGCCGCTCGTCATGGCGTTCAAGCCTTGGCTCGAGCAGCAGCTGGCGCGCGTCTCTGGCAAGGCCGAGATCGCCGAGGAACTCCGCTACGGTCTGAACCACTGGGAAGGGCTCGTCCGCTTCCTTGACGACGGCCGCATCGAGCTCGACACGAACATCGTCGAGCGCGGCATCCGCCCGATCATTCTCAACCGCAAGAACGCGCTTTTCGCGGGCCATGACGAGGGCGCGGAAAATTGGGCCTGCGTCGCCTCGCTGGTTGAGACCTGCAAATTGAATGATGTCGATCCGCAAACCTACTTCGCCGATGTCCTCGACATGCTCATCAATCTCTGGCCCGTCGCGAGCATCGACGAACTCATGCCCTGGGCCTGGACCAAGTCGCGCACCGCAGATCAACTCGCCGCTTGAACCGGCAGCCTTCCGACCGGGCGCCCAAAATTCAACGTCAAGCAATCATCACAGTGCCCCGTAAAGGACGCTTACTCTTGAGGTCCGCCCGCGGTGCGCCATCCTTCGATCCAGCAATCACATGCGGGTTGCCCGCGACCCGCAGAACGTCTCGCAGCACCTTTTGGGCGGCGGCTGAGAGGTGGAGTGCTTCTTGCCTGCTTTTGCTGTCGGCTAGGAAATTCAGTCCGCGCTCGAGGTCGATTTGCACCCATTTGGGGTGAAGAATTTCGCGGAGGCGAGCGCCAGTGAGGAGTAACAGCCGAAGGGCTGCCACAGCATATGGGTCAAGCTTGACGCGCCGATGGTCGGCCTTCGCGGCGTGCTTCGCTGTCGCTTTGGCTTCGTCAACGGAATACGGCAACCCAACCGTCTCCCCTTCCCGCAGCGCGTCGCCTAGTCGCGCCAATTCTTCGCTTGTCAAAAAGCGTTCTCGCCCCTGCTCGCGATATTTCTTGATGTTCTTCACCGGGTTCTTCCCCTCGGGAAACAAGCCCGCGCCGGCCGCCCAAACAAAAGCCTTTGACAAACAGCAACGGCGCGATTGGCGGCGTAGGGACGACCGGCCATGCAGAAATGCAGGGTCGCGACGTGCGAGCGGGTCAGCGCCGTGGACTTCAGCGCTCCATGAGCGCGGCATAGCTCTTCGAGCGCTATCCGATCGTCTATCGCCGTTTCGGGCTTGAGCATCGGTCCGATGTATCGAGCATCAAAGAAGTCGATCAGCTCGCTGACTGTCAGAGAGGCCGGACGCTCCGCTTTCTCCTTTGCGGGATCTTCGCCCAGCCGGACAGCAGCCAGTATTTCGGCGGCGGCTTTGCGGGCCTGATCGGGCGTCAATTGAGAGGTCTTGGCGAGCGTGACACGCTTTTTGGCTACGCCGCGCCCGCCGCCATACGGTCGATATTCGCAAACCCACGACTTGATGCCTGGGGGATAGACCGCGACGCTGAAACCAATAAGATCCGCGTCCTATTCGTTGTATGGCTTTGAACGGGCCTTGAGGCCCGCGAGGGATCGTTTAGTTAGTTTCTCCACCATCAATGCACTCGCGCCCAAATCGCGACCGAAAATCAACGACGGGAAACGATCGGAAAGCAGCAGTATATCGCACCGGGCGATTTGCAACAGATTTGTAGGCTCAAGAGGTGGATAGAAATGAGTAGAAATCGTGGTCCGTGAGATTGTGGATCTGGAGGTCCCCGTTCGAGCCGGGGTGGCGGTACCATTGATAAGGCAGTCGGCGGGAATTCCGGTTGAACTGAGACGGGTCACTGCAGACTCGAGGTCGCGAAGACGTCTTGAGCCGCGCCTGGTTCTAATGTCCTCGCGAGACTTGCTTGCTCCCGCTTGACGGCGAAGAGCGGGTCCCGTTGGAGCAAGCTTGAACCATGGAATCGATCGAGTGTCTCGTCGTCGGCGCGGGCGTCGTTGGGCTTGCCGTCGCGCGAGCGCTCGCCCGGGCCGGGCGAGAAGTGATCGTCGTCGAGCGCGAAAGCGGGATTGGAGAGGGCGTCAGTTCGCGCAATAGCGAAGTCATCCATGCCGGCATCTATTATCCGACGGGGCTTAACAAAACGCGGCTCTGCGTCGAGGGCAAAGCGATGCTGTATGCGTTTTGCCGAGAGTTCGGCGTTCCGCACCGGCGATGCGGCAAGCTCCTGGTGGCGGCGAACGAAGGCGAGGTCGACAAACTCGCCGCGCTCAAAGCCCAGGCCGAGGCCAACGGCGTCACCGATCTCATCTGGCTGAGCGGCAAGGAGGCGCACGCGCTCGAACCCGCGCTGGTCGCGGAGCGGGCGCTGCTGTCACCCTCGACCGGCATCATCGACGCTCATGCCTTCATGCTGGCGCTCAGCGGCGACGCCGAGGCCCATGGCGCGATGATCGCGCTCGAAACGCCTGTCCTCGCAGGGCGCGCCGCGGAAAGAGGACTTATCGTCGAAACAGGAGGCCACGCGCCCATGCGCATCGCGGCGGCGCTTGTCATCAACACCGCGGGTCTCGGCGCGCAGGCGATCGCGCGCTCTATCGTCGGAATGCCCGCCGACAAGATTCCACCGTTGCATCTCGCCAAGGGCAATTACTTTGTCCTCAGTGGGCGCTCCCCCTTCTCGCGCCTCATCTATCCGATGCCGACGCCGGGCGGCCTCGGCGTGCATCTCACCCTCGATCTCGCCGGACAGGCCAAGTTTGGCCCTGACGTCGAATGGGTGGGCGCGATAGACTATGCCGTCGATCCGGGCCGAGCGACGACCTTCTATGCCGCGATCCGCGCCTATTGGCCGGGCCTGCCCGACGGCGCGTTGCAGCCGGGCTACGCCGGGGTCAGGCCAAAGATCGCGCGTCCTGGCGGCTCGACCACGGATTTCCTCATCCAGACCGAAAAGGATCACGGCGTCGCCGGATTGATCAACCTCTTTGGCATCGAGTCGCCAGGCCTGACGGCGAGCCTGGCGATCGCGGACCGGCTGGCTCAAGATTGGTTTTAATAACCCTAAAAAAAGGCCTGCCTAACCTCCATCCCTCCTGATGGCTCGAGCGTACCCGGACCCGTCAGCGTTAAAAAAACGGCAGAGAAAGGCAAACTCGGGCTCGTTTCGCTAAGTGACCGTTTCAACAATGATGTTCTGTTCAACTGGCGTGGGCGCTAACGGCTTTCCGGTTTTTGGGGGACGGATGCGACTGCCGGCGTCACGCGAACTCGTCCCGGGCGCGGGCGGGGCCTCCGACCCGGCCGGATTCAATCCGACCAATATCACCGTCATCAACGGTGAAATTATTCAAAGCTAGCGGCGATATGGGCTGTGGGTCTCGAACGGGACGCCGGGACGCACGAACTGACCGGCATAACCAGGCGCCGATCCCTTTCAGGCGGGTCACGCCCAGCTATGATCACCGACGAAACCGTAGCCCGCACGCATGAGCCGGAGCCTCGACGACCGACATCGGAATGGACCCGTCGGGTCTCGCCCGTTTACGATGGCGGTCTGGCGACGATTGCTGCCCGGCAAGCGGGTAAACGCTCTGCGATCAATGAAGGCCGGCCTACTGGAGTTTTCGGACCAATCGGCCGTAGGCGTTTCTTCGAGCACAAGATTAATGAAGAGTGAAGCCTATATTGATTGGACGCAGAGCGCAGAAACTGTTCGCAACCAGATCCACGGACTGTCGCCATCGCTTGGCGCCTTTTCAAGGGAGCCGGCTCGCGGAGCGCACATTAAGTTTCTACGCGCTGAGGTGACGACTGGTAGCGGGGCGCCAGGCATCCTCCTCCGCGAAGATTTGCGCATCGCATGCGGCGAGGGCGCCGTACAAATTCTCCAAGTGCAGCGTCCCGGCAAATCTATAATGAGCGGTCGCGAACTGATCCATGGCGCAAGGCTTGTTCCAGGAGCGATCTTCGCACCAGCAAATGTGCGTTGATTTAGGGCGCCATAGTTTGATCGGCGATCGGGCCCTCGTTGTTCGAGGCGGCTAGTATCGACTTACGCGAAGGGGGAATGTCCCCGTTCACTTCGAACCTTGATCGCTCGGCAAGCCTTTACCGAGCTGGCGACAGCCGGTCGAGGCCGCGCCGCGAGGCGTAGCGCGCAACGCGCCAGCCTTGATGGGCGGCGGTCTGGCCGGCTCCGCCCGAGCGGTCATGGTTCAGCTTGCCTTGCGCTACAGCGTGATCGGCAGGTCCAGCTCCACCCGGTCGTGCATTACCTTGGGCGTGATGCGGCCGCGCTCGCCGCGTTCGAGGCGGACCAGGCCATAGCCTTCCATTGTTCGCAGCGTGCGCGACAGGTTTGACTTGGCCTTGCCGGTGATGCGCGCCAGCTCGTCGAGCGAGCCGGGCGCCTTCTCCGCGATGACGCGCAGCAGCTCGCGGTTGCCGGCCGAGAGTACCTTGGCAAAGGACTCGGTCGAAGTGAACCAGACTTTCGGCTCGTCGGAAGAGATGCGACGCTCGCGGCGCGCCACAGCCATGGTGCGGGCCTTCATCTCCTCATAGCTGGCGATGCCGATCTTCAAGGTGGTCATGGGATCACTCCTCTCTCCCGTAGCACGGCGTCCACAATCTCCCAGAAGTCGGTGAGCAGGGTCGCTTCGCTTAGCGTCAGATGCTGATGAGCCCTTTGCAGATCGCGAGAGTGATCACTCCGAGGTGCGTTTGTTCAGCGAATTCGCCCGAAAGGATTGACGCGCGAAGTTCGGCCGGCGAAGCCGAGCTAACAGCGACACCGGGTTCCTCCACAAAATGCTGCACGCGCTCGCCCGCTTCAATGAAGAACGAATACGTAGAGTTATCGATTCGGCTTGAACAGGTCGCGGTCTTCCCGATTAGCACAATCGAGCGAATGGAGTACCCGGTTTCCTCCAGTAACTCCCGCTTCATCGCGTCCGCCGGTTCTTCGTTCTTTTCAAGTAAGCCCGCAGGCAACTCAAGGGAGAAACGTTCGATTGCCGGTCGATATTGGCGTACTAAGAGGATCCGTCCTTCGGGCGTAACTGCCATCCCTACAAGATGGTCCTGCTGCGCGATCGCATAGTAAGTTTCAATGGCCGACTGTGGGAAAAATTGTACATCTCGAGCGATCACTTCGAGCCATGGCGAAACTGGGATTCGCTTACTGCCCATCAACTTAGGCCAACTATCGACCATCTCTCTCCGTCCAAACATCAGCCCGAAGCAAAGGCAGCGCCCGGCCCCTCTACCAACAGCCGCCGCGCCCTTCCCCGCCGTCGTGGCGCAACGCCATCATCTCCCCGCCTGGAATAGCACGCCGCCTCCCGGCAAGGCGAGACCGCCGAGCTTCCATAGGCCAGCATTGAACAATGTGCACGCCAGCGACAAGCGAACGGCTTTCAAAGCCACTTTTGTCTCGTCAGCACGCGCCAGTGGCCGCACTCGAAGCGCGCCACTTCCGCTCTGCAGTCCGGACAAAGATAACCGCCAAGAAAGTCAGGAGCGCCCGGCAATGAAATTGCAAACGTCCTCGCCTGAAATGCTGGCGCTGCCGGGGAGGTTGTTCCGAAAACCTCCAGCGATCCGACCGCAGTCACAGATGACCTCTTCTCCCGAATGGGTCCCGCCGGTTCCAACGTCGACGAAACTCACGGCGCTGTGGCGGAAAATTGCGGGAAGAGAGTGGAACCAATGTGGTCGGCGTCGTATTTGTTGGCGCCAATCCACCGAGTTGGCGAGCGGTTCGCAACTCGATTTCGGCTCGGTCGCCTGACCTGCAGGCCCCGGATTGGTTCGCAGGTGTAAGACAGGCTACACATCGGAACTGCGATGCGGATCAATCTCGTTCCAGACAGCAGCATTGCTTCGGCGCCCCCCGGGCTCACTGCGGCCGTTCAAGCTGCCGCAGCCGTCTATGATCAGGATTTTCCGGGCAACTACACGATCAATATCAGCTACGGTTGGGGGACGTTTGATAATTCGCAGCAGAGTGAGCTGACCGAGCCCAATAGCGGCGTCTACTCACTCGGCGGCGGGACCGCGACAACGGTCGGTTATTCGCAGCTCAAGAGCGTGGCTGACCGCCAACGCGACTTCGAGCAACCAGATTGCGGCAGATTCGACCCTACCCGGGAGCAGCGCTTCTCTCCCGGGCGGCGCCAACACTTTCTTCATCAGCTATGCGGAGGAGATAGCGCTCGGCGTCTTTACTGGAGACGGCGCGGCGCTTGACGGCTCGATCGGATTTAATGTCGGGGACGCAAGCATCGTCGCAGGATTGGGAGCCAGCGGCCCTGACCGAGATAGCCCATGCCCTGGGCTGGGATAGTATCGCCCAAGGCGGATCCTTTCCCGACGTCTCGGATCTCTTTCGCTATTCCGCGCCCGGACAATACGGCTGGACGTCCGGGCAGCCCGCCTATTTTTCCATCAACAGCGGCAACACGGATTTGGCTGATTTCAGCACGTCCTTCGATCAAACCCTATTTACGGATCTGCCTGCTGACGATCCCTTGAGACTGCCGTTCACCAGCGCCGCAACAACCTTGACGGCCTTTGATATTGAAGCGTTGAGCGTCATTGGGTTTGGAGCGGCCAATGCCGCACCCCCGCCGCCGCCGCTCGCCCGACATCCTATGGCAGAACACGAACGGTCAGCGTGCGATCTGGGAAATGAACGGGACCAACGTAATCGGCAGTGGCTGCGGTGGGCCCCAATCCTGGGCCGAGTTGGAAAGTGATCGGAACCGGCGACTTCAACGACGACGGCCATTCCGATATCCTTTTTCAGAACACGAACGGTCAGGTTGCGATCTGGGAAATGAACGGGACCAACGTGATCAGCAGTGCAGTGGTGGGCTCCAACCCTGGGCCGAGTTGGAAGGTGATCGGAACGGGCGACTTCAACGACGACGGCCATTCCGACATCCTTTTTCAGAACACGAACGGTCAGGCGGCGATCTGGGAAATGAACGGGACCAACGTGATCGGCAGGCTGCGGTGGGCCCCAATCCTGGGCCGAGTTGGAAAGCGATCGGAACGGGCGACTTCAACGACGACGGCCATTCCGACATCCTTTTTCAGAACACGAATGGTCAGCTGGCGATCTGGGAAATGAACGGGACCAACGTGATCGGCATTGCTGCGGTGGGCCCCAATCCTGGGCCGAGTTGGAAAGTGATCGGAACCGGCGACTTCAACGACGACGGCCATTCCGACATCCTCTTCCAGAACACGAATGGTCAGGTCGCGATCTGGGAAATGAACGGGACCAACGTGATCGGCATTGCTGCGGTGGGCCCCAATCCTGGGCCGAGTTGGAACGCGGTCGGAACCGGCGACTTCAACGGCGACGGCCATTCCGACATCCTCTTCCAGAACACGAGCGGTCAGGCGGCGATCTGGGAAATGAACGGGACCAACGTGATCGGCGCTGGGGTGGTGGGTCCCAATCCTGGACCGAGTTGGCGCGCGGTTTGACGCAGCCAATTTGAACCCGGCCTAGCGCGGGTCGAACCACCTCCGGCACCAGATCCGCGAGCCGCTCTGCGGCGTCCGGGACGCCCAGCGTGATTGAGCTCATTTGGCACGCGGTTGATCCCAGGCCCGCGCGGTGCGGATCCACCGCAATCGCCCGCGAACGCCGTTGGCCTCGAGACCCTGACTCCACGCGAACCCGCCCTCGAACAGGCGGCCGCTTATTGGGACAGTCTGGACAGCATACTCCGCTTGGACACGGCGTTTTACGTCTTAATAGCGTGCCAACTCGGCCCAGGATTGGGGCCCACCGCGCCAGCGCCGATCACGTTGGTCCCGTTCATTTCCCAGATCGCCGCCTGACCGCTCGGTGTTCTGAAACAGGATGTCGGAGTGGCCGTCATCGTTGTAGTCGCCGGTTCCGATCACTTTCCAACTCGGCCCAGGATTGAGGCCCACCACAGCCGCGCCGATCACATTGGTCCCGTTCATTTCCCAGATCGCGACCTGACCGTTCGTGTTCTGGAACAGGATGTCGGAATGGCCGTCGCCGTTGAAGTCGCCGGTTCCGATCGCTTTCCAACTCGGCCCAGGATTGGGGCCGACCACAGCGCTGCCGATCACGTTGGTCCCGTTCATTTCCCAGATCGCAACCTGACCGATTCGTGTTCTGCAACAGGATGTCGGAATGGCCATCGTCGTTGAAGTCGCCGGTTCCGATCGCTTTCCAACTCGGCCCAGGATTGGGGCCCACCACGGCACCGCCGATTAATTGGTCCCGTTCATTTCCCAGATCGCCACCTGACCGCTCGTGTTCTGCAGCAGGATGTCGGAATGGCCATCGCCGTTGAAGTCGCCGGTTCCGACCGCCTTCCAAGCTCGGCCCAGGATTGGGGCCCACCACACCCACTGCCGATGAGTTGTTCCCGTTCATTTCCCAGATCGCCGCCTGACCGCTCGTGTTCTGCCACAGGATGTCGGAATGGCCGTCGTCGTTGAAGTCGCCGGTTCCGACCGCTTTCCAACTCGGCCCAGGATTGGGGCCCACCACAGCGCGCTGATTATGTTGGTCCCGTTCATTTCCCAGATCGCCGCCTGACCGCTCGTGTTCTGCCACAGGATATTCGAGGTCGGGAGCGGGGGCGCTCGGGTTGGGATTGGCAGGGAGCTGACCGACACGATGGCTGGTCACTGGAGCGGACGCGTTGACGCCGTCGTTGACGGACCAGAGGATCGTTCGGCTCGAAGTCGTGGCGTTGGCGGAGGCGTAGGTTATGGAGTCGAGCTCCGCCTGATAGGCGGCGAGGCTCGCCGCGCCGGACAAAGTCAACACCCCCGTGGCGGCGTTGTACTGGCTCACGATGCCGGTCTGGGGCGAGCCGACGCGAGAGCGTATCGCCCTGAACGAAGCCGGCGCTGATGCTGACCGTGGCCGCGGAGAGGCTAACCGCCGCCGCATCGGCGACGGTGAGCCCGGCGTCGAGCGCGACAGGGGCCGCTCCTGCGACATAGCTGACGCTTGCGCCCGCGGTCACCACAGGAGGGAGGCGGCTGACCGACACGTGGCTGGTCACCGGAGCGGACGCGTTGACGCCGTCGTTGACGGACCAGGTGACCGTTCGGCTCGAAGTCGTGGCGTTGGCGGAGGCGTAGGCTATGGAGTCGAGCTCGGTCTCATAGGCGGCGAGGCTCGCCGCGCCGGATAAAGTCAGAACGCCCGTGGCGGCGTTGTACTGGCTCACGATGCCGGCCTGGGGCGAGCCGACGCTCAGCGTGTCGCCCAGAACGAAGCCGGCGCTGATGCTGACCGTGGCCGCGGAAAGGCTGGCCGCCGTCGCATCGGCGACGGAAAGCCCAGCGTCGAGCGTGACGGGCGCCGCTCCGGTGACGTAGCTGGCGTTGGCGCCCGCGGCCGTCAGCGCCGGTACCGCAGCCATGCCGCGATCGCGGTCAGATCAGTCGGAAACAATCCCATCGACTGCGGTCCCGGAGACGGGACCTATTTCCGTTGTCCCCGCAGCGGAGCCGTTCGTCTGCCACAATTCGCTGGTTGCCGCTGGAATCGAAGCCGCTGAACAGCGCGACGCCGCCGTAAACGGCGAACCCCGACGGGTCCAGCCCGATGCCGGTCGTCGACGCTCCGGCTATGCCGGTCAACTCATGCGTGCCGGCCGCGGTTCCGTCGGTGATCCACAGCCCGGCGCGACCCGACTGAATCGAGGCCGCGGAACAGGATCTCGCCGTTCAAGACCGTCAGATCGCTCGGAGCGAGCCCCGAGGGGTCGGCGCCGGTTATGCCGGTCAGCTCATGCGTGCCGGCGGCCGTCCCGTTCGACACCCACAAGCCCATATCGCCGCTGGCGTCGAGGCCGCTGAAGAGAATTTCGCCGTTAAGGACCGTGATGTTGGTCGGATTTAATCCGGCCGGGTCCGAGGCGCCGCCCGCGCCCGGGACGAGTTCATGCGTGCCGCCGACGGTCCCATCCGTCACCCACAAACCGGAAAGGCCGTTGGCGTCGACGCCGTTGAACAGCACCTCATTGTTGAAGACGACCATGTCGGACGGGTCGAGTCCGGTCGTCGACGCCCCGGCGACGCCGGTCAGCTCCTGCGTTCCCGCGACCGTGCCGTCGGTCACCCATAGGCCGAGATGGCCCGCCGTGTCCGAGCCGGCGAACAGCGCCTTGCCGTTGAAGACGGTCAAATCCGTTGGCTGGACCCCCGCCGACGCCGCCCCTGCGATGCCGGCCAGCTCGTGCGTGCCGCCGGCCGTCCCGTTCGTTATCCAAAGTCCAGTCTGGCCGCTCGCGTTGATGCCGCTGAACAGCGCATCGCTGCCAAAGACGGTGAGATCGGCTGGAGCGACTCCGGCCGAACTCGCTCCAGCGATGGACGTCAGCTCCATTGTGCCGGCCGCCGTGCCGTCCGACGTCCACAACCCGACGTCGCCGCTCGAGTCGACCCCTGCGAACAGAACCTGGGCGCCGAGCACCGTTATGTCGGTGGGCGAAAGCCCCGAAGAACTGGCTCCCGCGGGCGACAATTCAAACGTCCCGCTCGCCGTGCCGTTCGTTTCCCACAGACTGCTTTGATTCAGCGCGTCCTGGGCTCGAAAAAGAACGATATTTGGAAGCACAGCGCACCCTCATATTGACGGCGGTCGCGACGAGACCGCCTGCCAACGGGCGATCTTCCGCCCGCGATCGGCAGCACAACTTAAGCGTGTTGGTAGAAATGAACGCTTAAGCGTGAGGGGCCGCCGCGACAGTTTTCGCAGGGATCTTATGTTTAACTGCTAAACAGATGCCTGCCAGAGAGGGACAAAGTCGATGCTTTGTTCTGGTTTTCAAGTTGTCCGCCGTCAGGCTTCGACTAGGGTGCTGAACGATTGTGCTAGCATCGCCACGGTCCCTCGCGCGCGGGATCGGCATCCCCCCCGAAGGGGATAGTGAACATCCCGCACAGACACCGCGGCTATTTGGTCGCTCAATCAATGGAGCACGGGGTCATTGAGGCCATATTGGCTGGAAGGGTAAGAGAAGGGTGTCCAACCGCGCCCGCGCCTCGCGACAGTTCACGTAATCAGGCGGTCCAATTCAAGTTCGGGGCAAAATTACATGCCATAATCCAGGATTTTCCGGAGCGAATCCTACGCCCAGAATGTCCGAGGACGTGGTCGTGAAGCCGCCCGTTTGCCAAGCCGAAGTTCGGCTTCTATCGCCGACGTCGGCGCGCGGCCCCGTCCGAGGGCAGCGTGACGCACCATTTTAGGGGGTGGACCTGGCGCAGCGTCGATGTCCAGCAGGACTGCCAACTGTTTCTCCTGTCTCTCGAGGTCCACGCGTGCGATACTAATCTTTGCGCTGGCATTCGGTGGCCAACGGGCCGTGTCCCCGTCATCCGCAATTTGCGAGCACCGTAGAGCGGTGGGCGGCTTGACCTTTCGCTCCGCTCACCTTGTCGAAAGCGTCTAACTTACGTTTCTCTCTTCCCCCTACGATCTACGAGGATCAAGTAATATGTCTATTAAACGCGCTCTGATTACAGGTATAACGGGGCAAGACGGAGCCTATTTATCAAAATTGCTATTGGAAAAGGGCTATTCTATCACAGGAATTGTTCGCAGGTCTTCCCACGCGGGTGTCGACGACCACCGCCTTCGTTGGCTCGGGATCGGCAGTTCGGTCGAACTCCGTGACGGTGATCTTTCCGACATATCCAGCATAATACGTATCATCCGGGACGTTCAACCAGATGAGTTTTATAATCTCGGTGCGCAATCTTTCGTTCAATCGTCCTGGCAGCAGCCAATTTTAACGGCCAATGTCACGGCGGTGGCGGTGACAAACGTCCTCGAGGCTTTGCGCATCATCAAGCCGGATACCCGTTTTTACCAGGCTTCTTCGTCGGAAATGTTCGGAAAGGCACAGCAGCCGAAGCAGACGGAGACGACGCCGTTCTATCCGCGTTCGCCCTATGCTGTCGCCAAGCTCTATGGCCATTGGATCACAGTTAATTATCGCGAGAGCTTCGGTCTCCACGCATCCTCGGGCATCCTGTTTAACCATGAAAGCCCACTGCGCGGCACGGAATTCGTCACCCGCAAGGTCACGGACGGCGTTGCGCGAATCAAACTCGGGCTGGCCAACGAATTGCGGCTCGGCAATATCGACGCCAAGCGCGACTGGGGCCATGCCAAGGACTATGTACGCGCAATGTGGGCGATGTTGCAGCAAGAGGTCCCCGATGATTATGTGGTCGCCACGGGCCATACTACTTCTGTCCGCGACATGTGCCGCATCGCGTTCGAACATGTCGGTTTACCTATGGAGAATTACCTGGTCATAGACCCCGCCTACTATCGCCCCGCTGAAGTAGACTTTCTTCTCGGGGACGCCGCCAAAGCGAGGGCCCGACTTAATTGGGCTCCGGAGATCGGATTGTCGGAAATGATTGGCGAGATGGTCGAAGCCGATCTTACCCGCCTGCGAGCGGGCTAGCTGCAATGGCGAGCTATGCTAGTATTTTGATGACGGGTGCGTCGGGTTTTGTTGGCCGACGGTTGCTCCTGCCTTGCAAGCCGCCTATCCCACTGCTTCCCTCGCAGCTATCGCGCACGGCCCATCGGATGCGTGTCCCGGTTGGACTAACGTTCTGCGTCGACCTTGCGGACGCGGATGCAATCAGGGAAGCGGTTCGGTCCTGGCAGCCTGACCTTGTTGTTCATTTGGCGGCCCAGTCCTCCGTCGGCGAAGAGGATGAATTTGTAGAATCAACATGGAGAACAAACGGTGTCGGAGCGTTGAATTTGGCTTGCGCCATCGCTCGGACAGTTCGAGAATCAACAGTCTTCAATGTTAGCACTGGGGAGGTCTACGGTTCGAGTTTTTTAAACGGGCCTGCCTCAGAGATGACGCCGCTGTCTCCTCGCGGGCGTCTACGCGCGTTCCAAGGCTGCTGCGGAAGCAATTTTCGAGGATGTGCTTCCGGCCGAATCGCGGCTCGTGACTGTTCGCCCGTCTGAACCATACAGGCACCGGCCAGGACGAACGTTTCGCGCTGCCAAGTTTCGCGGCGCAGATTGCGCGGATTGAAGCCGGGCTTGTACCGCCGAAACTGCACGTTGGGAACCTTGACGTCGAGCGGGATTTTCTTGACGTCCGCGACGTCATCAACGCCTACTTATTAATTCTGGCGGGCGCTGAAGCCCTGCCGCGACGCGCCGTAATCAATGTGGCCTCGGGGCAACCCCGCCGCATCGGCGACTTGCTCGATCTGATGGTGAGCGCCAGCACTCGTCCGTTCGACGTGGAGATTGACCCTGCTCGCCTCCGGTCGACCGAAATACCCCGAATAGTCGGCGACGCTGCAGCGTTACGTCGACATTTCGGTTGGATACCCAAACATTCTCTTGATGAGCTTGTCATGGAATTGTTGACGTATTGGCGTGCGAAGATATCAGCTGAACCGGTTGCGGCTCTGCCAGCGGCGTCCAAAAGTGTTTGACACCGGCAGTGTTGAAATAACTCTTGTAGCCCGATTTTCTTTAAGTCAACACGGACTAAAATCGGTAAATATTGCCTCGGCTGGGTGCGCAGGTTGCGTGGGCGGCTTGTCGCAGCGCGTTCACTTATATTATCAGCGATTACGTGTAGATACCTGTAGCCAACGTAGTTCAGAAACGTGGTCCATGTTCCGCCGTCTTTTAAAGGACTGGAGATGCATTACGGTTCGCGACAACCAGTTCACCGCAAGTTTTCGCTCATGCTCCTCAATGAACCACAGCGCGAGACCGACTCGCACGAATCCTCAAAGTCCGGCCGAGGCTGGTCTCAAAGCGGTTAGAATAGAGTTTCGAAGAATGTTCCGCCTAATCGATCGCCGTTTCAACAAGCTCAGGAAGAGCTACGAGAAACTACGGCGAAGAGTCACCAAAAATCGCTCCGCTGCTGGGGGTTCCCTTCAAAGACATGAATTGACCACGCGGAGAAGTTCCGTCCTCTTCATCGGATATGCCGAAGCTGCGCTTGGACTTGGAGAGGTTTTTCGGAATATGCTTATGGCGCTCAATTCGGCTGGCATGCCGTTCGCAATCTACCCGTTCAATAAGGATGTTGAAACTCGTCGCATTGGTCCTTTCCTGGACAGCCGATACGACCGTGACGGTGTCTACGATATAAATGTTGCACATATGGCAACGGATCAACTACCCTATTATTTTTCCGAATTAGGAGAGCAGGTTAAGGGCTGTCGGTACAATATTTTACAAACCTATTGGGAGCTTGCAGAAGCTCCGATGGTCTGGCTTCCTTTACTGGAGCGGATCGACGAGTTATGGGTACCGAATTCTTACGTTGCAAACGCGTTCCGGACGATATTTCATCGAAAAATCACCGTGATCCCCGCCAGTGTCACCATCAATCGCAAACATAACTACGCGCGGGAGTATTTTGGTCTGGACGACGATCGTTTTTACTTCATATTTTCCTTTGATTATTATTCGGCGACCGCCCGGAAAAATCCCTTGGGAGTGGCGCAAGCATTTGGGTACGCGTTTCCTGATCCAAAAGTGAAAGTTGGACTTGTGATCAAATCAACAGGCCCGGGAGAGTTGGATCCGACAGTTTCACAGCAACTCAAAAACATGTCGACAATTGACAAGAGGGTAACGACGCTGGATCGTTCCATAAATAGAGACGAGATGCTATCGCTCATTGATGACTGCGATTGCTACGTTTCATTGCACAGGTCGGAGGGATTCGGCCTCGGGATGGCCGAGGCCTTGGCGTTTGGAAAACCAGTTATTGCGACGGACTATTCCGGAAATCGAGACTTTCTAACTGAGACAACCGGTTTTCCTGTTCCGTTTTCATTGCGCAAATTGATGCGGGGGGAATACCCGATGGGCGAAGGACAAAGCTGGGCTGAGCCAGACCTTGAGGTCGCAATTCGGTATATGCGAATTGTTTTTGCCGATCGCGAGGAGCGGGAAAGACGATCATTGCGTGGCAAGCAGTTTATCGAAGACCATTATTCGGGACAAATAGCGGCCCGAGTAATCATGGATCGGCTCCGCGAAATCCGAAAAAGCCTTTGACAAGAAAGAGGGCACATGTGCAGTCCAACTGGTGTCGCCAAGGTGCGCAACCGAAGCCGGGCGGACCTACCGACGCTAGCGAGGGCGAAGTAGACATAGACGGTGTCGGCGAAAGCAAAATTCGCCGCCCGAAATCCGCTCAATCGCGTGTCGCGATGCGGAAAATAAGGGATTTGCGCATACCCATAAGGCTAAGGCTGCTTCGCGCGTCGCATGCACTTAACTCGTGACGCGCGCCATTGGCAAGGGGAGCGCGGAAATGTTACTTAGCTAGTAGCGGGCCGCACCAGTGCCTAAGCGGCACACCCACCGAAAGCCTTGCACCGGTAAAAGATCGGATGAAGAGGGCGCCGTTCCCAGTTTATATTTTGTGTTGGCAACGGCGATTTTGCATGAAAGATTAGCTACGGGGGTCGCAAGGATCGAAATGTCCAACTATACAAAACACGGTTGCCATGTGGGTAGCGGGACCCGTTGGTCACGTACCTCGGGGACCAAGCGCTGACCGGTGTTTTTCCAAAAACACGTTACGCCCCGATCACAAACGGTCCGCTCCGACTCGTGTGGTGTTCGGATCTTTAGCCTTCTCCGAGTTTTCGTCCTCCTACGATCTGGCGAGATGTATGGCGACAACTACGGTTACCGCTCAGGCCTCAACCGCAGCCTGGTTACCATCTGACGCGGTGGTGCCGGACTTTTTCTCTGCAGCTGCCTATCGGGCTGCCGGGAGCAGCGCCGGCGAAGATTGTCACTTCGATCGCCATGTTTTATAACTTGGAGGATCCGATCGGTTTCGCGCGCGGGGTCGAGTTCGTGCTCGCGCCGCAGAGCGTCCGGCATTTCGAGCAGAGCTATATGCCCTCGATGTTGCGGATAACCTCCTATGATACAGTGTGCCACGAGCACCTCGACTACTATTCCTTCGGCGTGGTCAACCGCATTCTTGGGAGGCTGGGATGCGCCCAATCGACGTGAAGATGAATAACGTCAACGGTGGCAGCTTCGCTGTCACTGCGGTGCGGCGAGACGATCAGACGCGCGCAGCGCAGCCGGCAGTGACTTGGCTGCTTGGAGCAGGAAGACAGGATGGGGCTCGGACACCCCGGCCTTGCCGCGAATTCGAGGATCGGGTCTATCGCCATCGCGCCGATCTAAGGCGGGTCTGGAAGCTCTCGCTGCGGCTGGTAAGAAGGTCGTCGGCTACGGTGCTTCGACAAAGGGAAATGTGCTGCTGCAGTTCTGCGGCATTGAGCCCTCCCTTATGCACTGTATTGCTGAGGTCGACGAAGAAAAATTCGGCGCCTTCACGCCGGGGACCGGCATCCCAATCGTCTCGGGGGTTGAGGCTCGGGCGATGCAACCAGACTATTTCCTCGTTTTGCCATGGCACTTCCGTGACGGGATCAGTGCGACGCGAAGCCGAGTTTCTTGCGAGCGGCGGACATATGATCTTTCCGTTCCCGTGAGATCGAAATCGTTTGAGGGTACGCTCATCGTTGAGGATGACACTGCAGGCCGAAGTCCATCAACAGCCAAGTTTCGAAGAGGAGATTCCAACCGGCATCAAATTCGCGTCCCCGTCTCCGTTGGAGAGGCTTTTTGATAAACTGGCGATCCTAGACATTAAAATCAGAATCGTCGACAATGAAAGGCGTGAAAACGTGAAAATGGGTAATACGATCTTCTGGATGAAATATCCTGTCCCTGGTCGCTATAGGCTCACAGAAAGAGGATCTGAAACTTGCTGCGGATCAAGAACGGTAAATATAGAGATGGGACGCGGAAAATCAGGTGCGCCGCTTCGAACGGCAGAACAAATTTGATAGCCAATACATCGAAATGTTGCAAAGAAAAAACTTAGGAAGAATAACGATCGACGAGCGGAGTTAAAACGTCAGTTGAACAGGATTTTTGGGTCCATAATTGTGGAAGTAAGGAAGATCGTAGGCATTGCGATGATTTTATTCCCACACTCTCCAACAAAAGGCTTAGAAGCGCCACCATGTCGATCTGTTCATTCGCCCAGAATTTTGAAGACGTCATGCTCTGGCGCGCGATTGGGGCATATCAAAAACGGTTTCTATATTGACATAGGTGCTCACAATCGAATGAATGATTTATAAGTAAGCAAGGCTTTTTATCTAAAAGGTTGGCGGAACGTTTACTGCAATCTGCTTGTATAGTACGTTGAAAAGTTGCGAGCCGACCGTAGTGACGAGCAGGTGTTGCAGGCTGTTGTTTCAAGCGAACCTGGTGAAGTGAGTTTTTTTGAAATCGAATACGGGCATACTGACCGCCTCTCACGAAATTGCAGAGCATGTTCGGGCACAAGGATTTTCGGTCAAAGTAACCTCCGTTCAGGCCATGACGCTCGATAAGATCTTCTCAATGGTTTCGGTATCCGAAATCCATTGGATGAAGATTGATGTAGAGGGTCTCGAGTGATCGGTCCTTGAAGGATGGAGGGAATTGCCGCTGACGACCGTGGATCGTTGTAGTTGAAGCAATCAGTCCGTTGACCGCACGAGGAATTCCTACTAGTGGAACAATCTGCTGCTAACGGACAATATGAACTTGGCCTATTATGATGGGCTGAACGAGTTTTACGTCTCATCAGAGCATCCGGGAAGCCGATGAGCTCCTTCGTGACCGGTCCAAACCTCTGGGACGAGTTCCAAATTCCCGCTATTAGTCGTTTGGCCCGCTCTCTTGTCGAAAGTCATCGGCAGGAAGCCGCGTCGCTCTCCGCGGACGCGCGCAAACTGATCGATGCTGAGAAGGAGCTTACTGCTCGCGATCGAGCATCGCACGAGCGTGAAGTTGCTCACCTTGCGCGCAATGCATGCAACGAGCTTGCCACAGAGCCAGCGGCACATGCGGCGGAGTTGGCCAAAGAGCGAGCAGCGCACGAGCACGAGGTCATCACCTTGCGTGTGGCGCACAATGTGGAGGTTACAGCGGTGAACCAGAAGCTTACCCGCACAGAGTTGGCCATTGATTATGTCACCCAGCGGAAGATGCTTGAAAAGGATATTCTTCCGCCTCGACGGCCGGCCGGTCAACCTCTACGTCGCCTGCCCTTTTCACAACTCCGGCAAACCCAGAGGGATTTTCCGCACGATCGTCTTGCACAAGAACAGGACGCCGCGGAGCGCCTTTTCATATTGGATGGAGAGCAACCGAGCCACCATGAAGCCTCGCGACTGAGCGGCCGCTCTCCGGCGCTCGAGCGGCCGCACGACAAGCCGTCAGATCAGACATTGCCGCATAGAGAGGATCGGGCTCCCCGTCGATATCGTGGAGCATCGTCGTAGCAAATAGCTCGGCACGAGGGATCGTCCCCTACTAGCGGTGATCTCGCGCTCGCCTTGGCTGCTTGGAAGCAGAAGACGGAAAGTGGCCCCGGTCCAACGGACATCAACATTTTCCAATAATTCCTCTAGCTATATCCGACTTCAATCCCTCCGTCGAAGGGTGCAATTCGGTTTCGATTGGAGCGAGAGCGCTTTTCCGACCAGCGGCCTTGATATAATAAATGCCGAATTCGAGGGCGTTGCTTGCGCGTCTCGGCATTCAGCTAAGATCCTGATGGACCATGGTGTGACTCCTCTTGTGGTCGCCGTGGGTCTCGGCGTCGACCATTTTGAACGCGTCCCGCCTTCGCCCTATCGTGCTCCGGGCCGACGATTTCCTGCATGCTGCATGTCTCCAGCTGCTCCGCGGACGACGGCATAGATCTGCTGCTGGACAGTTTTGAGCGGACGTTTAGTGATAACTTGACGAGGTGAGTTCTCTAATTCTCAATTTGGGGCGGCGATCAGCGTGAACATGTGAGATCGTGAAGCGCAGAAGGTTGGCGCGCGTTGGGTCATCCCGATGTGATCGTCCTCGATCCCATTAATGATTTAAGCGCTCTGAAAGCTCTCTATACGCAATGCGAGCTGTTCGTCGCACCAAGTCGTCTCCCGACGTTTAATTTGGCGGTTGCCTTCGCCGCTGTCGTTGGTACGGCCATTGTGGCCACGGGGTACGGTGGCCATGTAGACTTCCTCGATGAGAATGCGCGCGTGGTTACTGGAACTGGCGCTTCCGGCTTTACGCAAGTAGGCAAAACATCGCGGCGTCGGTTTGCTCTGAACCCCAGCCTCAGGCTCTCGATGATGCTCTTTGGGCGGCTTGCGAGCCGGCCCGACTTTGCGCCAATTCAAGCCACGAGCTGCTAGACATTGGATGCTTGAACATTTTAGTTGGTCGGCGGTGGGCGCTCGCCTCGCTCGCTTGGCAGAACGATTCGACGGGCAGACGTTGTCGATCTTAGAGAACCTTGCATTGGTTGGGTCACAAGTTGGAACGTGAAGTGCGGAATTGCCAGCCATGTTCAGCACCTCGTGAATGCGGTAGGGTCCGAAAACCAGCTCGTGTTTGCAGATCGGACTAGCGTACAGGTTGCTGAGGACGGCCCAACTGCTTTCGCCTATGGACGCAGGGCAAAATCGATAACGGTTTATACAAGGTGCTCGAGGCGCTCGATACGCACCATGTCGAAGTTCTGATCATCCAATTCAATTATGGGTTCTACAATCATAAGGAGCTAAGCGAATTCATCGAATTTGTGATTTTGAAAGAAAACGATTGTATTCGTCGATCTTCATTCCACCAGCGATCCTTTTGGCGGCCGAGATAATTTTCGTCTGTCAGAACTCGCCAATGCCCTGAAATGTTGTGAGCGCGTTATGGCACATAGCCCCGCTGATATGGACCGCCTGAAAAACTTGGTCTTGACGACAACATCATGTTGTTTCCGCTTGGTGTTATTGATGCGCGCGCCCCGGCGAGCAGAGCCCGGGAGGGCCATCTCCCGCTGCTCGCGTCCTTTGGCTATGCGTTGCCAAACAAAGGATTGCTTGAGCTGGTCGACGCGATCGAATTACTTCGGCAAAGGAACCGCCCAGTACGTTTACGAATGTTGAACTCTCAGCACCCATCCACAGGATCTGCAGGGGTAACGGCTGCGCTGCGCGAAAAAATTGACGATCTCGGTTTTTGCGGCATCTAATCGAGTTTCTCACTCGGACTATCTGGCCGACGATCATTGCATGAGCCTCCTCCGCGCCGCAGATCTAATCGTGAACCCGTATCAAAACACGGGAGAATCTGCGAGCGCTGCGGTTCGATGGGGGATGGGATGGTGCCCTGCGCCGTGATGCCGCTATCTATTTTTGATGTACTCCTCGGCCCGGCTGTTACAGGTCGTCCGGCTGCAAGCCTGAGAGCCTCGCGGACGCTATTGCCACAACATTAGATGAAATCGCGGGGCATACTTCCCTCGCGTTGCAAACTGCCGCAGCCGCATCGCAGTGGATTGATACACATAATTTCCGGCGCAGGGACCGCTGATTAAGGCGCGTCGCGAAGGCGATACTCAAGACGCGCGAATCAAATGCTGCATCTTGTGCGCCTACGATTTCCGCATCCGCAGCGAGCTAATCTGGCGGCACAGGCCTATGCACTTCGTCCTTCCGAGCGGACCCGTTCCATGATCAGGCAACTCTCGACGGCCATCGCTGACCAAAACCGCGACGAAAGTTGCGGGGCATTTTTGTGAACACCGGCAAAGCCAAATGCAGCATCCATGAGAGCGGCCTCATGGTCTATAAATGTCTAAAACGATCTCCGATATTCGACCTCGTGTATGCGACGGTAGACGAGATTGATATCGCCGTCTTCGCGCGCGAGGGCGTTGTAAGCCTCAGGGATGGGGCGGCTGATGGCGACCCTTCGATAAGAGATGTCGATTTCTGGATTTTCAATTGGCACTTCATCACGATGGCGAGGCACGTTGACCCGCGGAGTATCGCCAGATTGCGGGGCCTTAAGTTCACTGTTGTACTTGAGCTCGCGTCTGGCGACCCGCTCGCGTTCGTACCGCCGAACGTTTTCGACGGCTTTATCGCGCTTGATCCAACAACACCCCCAACGGGCCGGATCTTCCCTTTCCCGCGACCCCTAGAAAGTGAGACCTCATGTGCCGGAACCAAGATCGTCTGAAGTGCCAGTTATCGGCTCCTTCGGTTTTGGTACTCCCGGCAAGGGTTTCGAGCTTCTCGTTGAGTTGGTCAACCGAGAATTCGAGCGAGCGATTGTCCGGATAAACGTGCCGCGGGGTCTCAATGCTCACACTGACATCATCCACGACAGAGATTATGTCGCTTACATCGCGTCTATGTGCCGTCGGATCGCGAAGCGGAATTTAGATCGAATTCACTCACGACTTCTTGGACGCCGACGATCTTACTCAGTCGGTGTTCTGCCAATGATCTCAACTGCTTTATGTACACTCGCAACCAACCTGGTCTTTCCGCTACCACTGATCAGGCAATCCTATCCGGCCGGCCGCTGCTAACACTTTCGAATGACACTTTTAGACATATTCATCAATACATCCCACCTTACCCGTATCTTTCGTTGCGAAACGCGATGGATACGACCGCGGCTGCCGTGCGCCATATGCAACGCGATTGGTCGCGCGAAGCATTTCTGGAAACGTTCCACAACATGCTCGCCGCATTCGGACTTACGACGCAAAAGGGGGATGATGTTTTTGCGTTAACGATCGAAGGCGGCGGTGCTCGTTTTGGTTGCGCATATCGGCGGCACACTCGAGCACGATATCCTTGATTATTCTACGCGGGTGGCGGACGCGATTGGTCGAACGGGGGAAAATACGCACCGTCCGTTTGCGATGCCGCGACGTATCAGATCTGGAGCGATACGTGCGCACGCTCCGGCCGACGGCGACCCTGTTGGTCGACTTCGAGAAGAAGCAGTTCGGAAGTGCGGCTCATATGGTCGGGCATCTTACTACGCTGATCGCTCTCGCCGAGCGTTTAACGGATGGCGCTTACAATCTACCGCATGCCGAGAGCTCGGTGAAATTTATCGAACGCCGACCTGTTATTCCGTTCTGTACGATACAAATCGGACTGGCACCGCAACCGGCCATATGGCTGATAGGCTTCGGGCAGCCGAGTTCTGAATTTAGAGGCTATCCTCGTTCGCATTGCCTACGAGCAACCCAACCTTAGAATTGTCCTCGAAGCCACGCTTGATCAGCGTACCGGGCTTCAGTCGCGATTGACCGCCATGGTAGATGCGGTGCCTCGCCTCGCTACCTTGCGGGTGAGCATCCGGCAGCTCCCTCAGCGCCACGAAGAAATCGTCAAACTCCTAGCGCCTCACAAAGCGCTCATCTTCTATTGTGATGCAGAGCGCGCAAACGAGCTTGAAAGCATCAGTTCGCTAATGATGATTTCTGAGCGCGCTGTGATCTTCACGCGGGCCGCTCCCTCGCTGTTTATGGCGAGGCGGCAACATTTATTGAGGATCACGCGCTTGCCGAAATTGAAGAGATGGGGCTTAAGGCCCAGATCGCGCTCGTGTGGAACTTTGGCGAGTGGTCACTTTACGCCCAGATCCGCGCCTTGCTAGCCGATAGCATTTCGCTGCGTCAAGGCCTCGTGGACGATCCCTTGCAAGCGGCGGATCTTGATGAGGCGATAGCGGACTGTCGGGCGCAGCACATTTTCACGCTGGATGACGAGGCCTTCGTGAGAAGTGCCTACGCCCGCGAGCTGGGACGGGAACCTGATCCAACCGGTCTCGCTGGCCACTTGAGCGCCTTGCGCAGTGGAGCTTCGCACGCCGATATTCTGGAGAGGCTTAGCTCGTCCGAAGAAGCGCTGCTGAAAAAGGCCACGGCCTTCGTCGAAGATGCCTATCTTGAAGTGTTGGGTCGGAATGTTGATCCCTCTGGTTTCACTTATTTCCTGCGATTAATGCGGGAGGGCAAAACTCGCGCCGAAATACTGGAGTTGTTGCGATCGTCAGACGAGGCGAAGGCGAAGCAAACCGCCGCGCTTGCGCCGACAACTGACGAATGCTCGCCGTCAGCGCAAGCAGTGACTGACCTCGAAAATTATTCGGTGCCACACACCGGCGCTTGGTTGCGGCCGACCGCAGGCGAAGCTAGTCCGATCGGGCGCCCGTGTTAGCGTCGGTGAATACGGAGGTCGCGCTCCCAGCCAACAAACAGCCGCCGCAAGCTGATCAAGACGGGATAACCGCGGGAGCGGATGCGCGTCCGATCTGCTCTGTTCTTCCTCGACAAAACGAGGCAACCATTTTTGTGCTGCTGGAAAGCGGCCAGGGTCAATCTGGGTCGGATTTTATCTCGCGGTTTGGCCCTTCGCTTGCGCAGATCGGAGCTGTTCGCTTCGTGCGCTGGAACGAAGAGGCAAAGTCCTTTGATCACATGAAGCTGAGACAGTACTCGATGCGCTCGGATCACATTCCACTCCTGACAAAAAGGGCCATGATTCGGCAGGTCAAACGCCGATCCTTTTTCTGCAACGCGGGTCGGTTTGGGGAGGTGACTGGCTTCTCTTGGCCGATGATCCGCTTAGCAATCCCGCAGACAATGCGCTCACCCACATGGACATTCTCTTGGAGGCCAAGCGGATTGGTCTCCTGACGGCGGCAATTTTCCGCGGCGCCGAACCACTGCGCCTTCGAAGCTCGCGGGGATCGAAGCGGCCGAATTTGAGCGCTATGTCCAGGCGCTTCTTCTCGCCGATCTAATTCTTCCAACTTCAGATGCCGCTGAGGAGGAGCTCCGCGATATCCTAGGACAGCACCTATTGGCGGATGTTGCACCGCCAATCCGGCGTGTCTCGCCTCCCTCCAAAGTGCATGCCGTAAACAAACGAATGGGTCGATTATGCGAAGCATATTATTAATTTGACTGCGAGGCATGCCGACCGCTGCCATGAGCTGCATGTCTCTTTACGTTTTGATTGAGAGCACCGAACCGGCGAATAGTTATCGAGCGCGGTTTACAAATCGTCTGCTCGAGGCTTTCAAGGATCACGGTATTGCTGTCGTCTCAGCTACTTGGGACGCGGGCCCATCGTCTTATCACTTCCTCCGGGCACGACACAGTTTGGGTGGAACCGGGCAAGTCCAGTGCGCCCACGTGGCTGCTTGCCCCGGGGGGGGTGAAGCCGCCTGGGTCGACGACCTCATTGCTTTCGCCGCCGTCGAGATCTAGGAATTGCTGCGATTCTGCACGAAGACATAGAAGCAACCAGATGTGCATGCCGCCGGACGCCGGGGTTGCGGGCGTATGCACGGCTGGACAAGGTCTTCGCCGTCTCCCAAGAGCGCTACGACAAGTTTTATTCTTGGCTTCTGTCTTCGCGCGACCGTGTCCATAGCGCTGAAGACCGTTTTGAAGTGGTAGCGTCGCCTACCGACGTCAACCAGCCGCTCGGTGAAACTACGCGCGAGTGGGAATACTATGCCAAAGAATTGCTCAAGCGCATGGCCCTGTACCGGCCGTCCGGAACTTTAAGAGAGTGTCGACTCCCCCGGCCGGACAAGACTTCTACGCTCGGATGGTCAACCTTCAACGTCGGCCGCTGCTGTCGCTGTGTATTAGCACATACAATCGGGCCGCATGGTTGGAACTCAATCTGCGCAACATCTTCAGCCAAATTCCAGACGAGCGCGACGATCTAGAGATACTGGTCGTTGACAATGCTGCGCTCGATAGGACCCCAGATGTCATCAAACCGTTCTTGCACCGAAAGGAATTTCGTTACGTTCGGAACGCGCGCAACGTCGGCATGCTGGGCAACCTAGCGGTGACAGCTCAAAAGGCTCGAGGAGAATATGTCTGGATCATCGGCGATGACGACCTCACACGGCCCGGGGTGATCAACCGTACGTTGGACGTGTTAGTAAGACCACGGTATTGGCCTTATCTACTATAATTATGGCTACAGCAGCGAAGTTGATCCAGGATCGATTGATGATCTCGCTGCTTACCTTGATCGTTATAATATTCTTGAACCAAGCGGCCCCGATGCGTTATCTCTTGTCCGTGACTTGGCTGCAAAGAATCAGAATTTCTATACGGCGATCTACTCTCACGCTTATCGTCGAGATCACGCGCTCCGGGCCTATTGCCAAGATACTAGTGGACGGGCCTTCTCGACTATGCTGTCGTGCATTCCCACTGCTTACTACGTTCTAAACTACATGTCAATTCGACTGCATTCTGGTTTGGAGAGCCTGCACTTGTCGTCAATTCTAACGTTTCCTGGCAAGCGTATGGGCCATTGTTCGACTTGGAGCAGCTACCTCGAGCTTGGGACTTAGCGGAGCGCAACGGTGCAGATCCCGCCAAGGTTGACCGGCGACGTTCCGACGGGCTATGGCTCATCGAAATGATGTGGCGCGACGTTTTCGAGAACGATGAAGCGGGAAACAGCGCATTCATATCGGCTCCGCGCATTCTCATGCGGCTCAAGCATCTTACTTCGCTTGACCAGCGGATCCAGGCGATGCAAGCCGTGTACGCCAAGGCGCACGCGGCAGGTGGCCGGCAGCACAAATGAGGCCAGAGCAGTTGTTCAGAGCTTGGAGTCGCCAATCGTCATGACCCGGTAAAATAGAAGTCTCGTGGGCGAAACGATGACGTGATGCACCTGACGCCCGACTAGGCGACGCCGAGGCTGCCAGTCAGCCCGACAAAGTGGCGGGCGTGGACGGAACGACCACTTGCCACGCAAAGATACAAAGATAAAGCGCGGTGCCGGATCACGGCGCAGGGCCGGCCTTATTTGGGCGAGCCTGACGTGAGCAATGAAGCGATGGTCGCTGTAAGCGCTGGATCGCTCTTCCTGAGGATTTCGAGCGCGAGATCCCAGAAGCCCATATTCGCAACGACCGCGGCCGCCCGGATCGCCTCGTACGGTGAGGAAGTACTGATGCCCCAGTGAGCGGATATGTGGCCCGGACGTATTGCGCTTGCGCCCAGAACAATTGACCGCCGCGAACGGCATGATAATCCACAGACTGCGGAGGGCCGGAAGAAACCATCCCAGATTGAGCGGAGGCCCGGGATCTTCATTCGGGGCGTAGTGACATAGATCGGACAATCGCCAGAGCACGAAACCGTGGTCGCGCAGGAAGCGGTCCACATCGCAGAACAGCGGCTGACCTTCGTAAATCGGGTTAAACTCGACCTCGATATCGACCAGCGCGCAGTTGCGCAAAGCGCTTTCCGCGCCCCGGAGGATATCGAGCTCCGAGCCCTGGGTGTCGAGCTTGATGGCATCGACACGGTCGATCTGTTGTTCCGCGAGGATCGCATCGAGCGTCCGCAACGACAATTCGACGGCGCGTAATGGCTTGATTTCAGCAAGAGCCGGGTAGTGCCGATAGCGCCTCGACCGGCGGATAAACGGAGCTCAGGCAGGTTGCTGGGTAACGTGCAGCGTCACGCGCGGGTCGTCGCCCGAGCCGAGCCCGATTGGCATATAAAACACGTTTGGCGCGGCCGAGCTATTCAGCCGATTAACCTCGTCCCGGTCCGGATCGAAGCACAGGACACGCGCGTGACGCATAAGAGCGCGCCAGCGCTCGGGCATCCCCAGCGCGCGCCAACATCGACCAGGACGAGATCCTGGTCGAGCCGTAACAAGGCTTCGAGTGCTACCACCATCCTACGATGATAGGGCAGGATGCCGCCACCGCAAATCTTATTTGACGCCGAATCTGAAATGGACCCTCGCAGCGGGACCGCTTGAGGCGGTACGCTCGCCCTTCTCGGCGGCGAGCGCGGCAGTCATCTCGGCTTCCAGCATCTCCTGCATCACCGCCCGGACGATCTCGCGCAGCCCATCCGGGCTCTTGGCGAAAAGCTCGTTGACGGCGGCGACCGCGGGCTTACTTTCGAAGTCTTGGTCATGGCGGCGGTTCTCCCAGGAGAATCAAGTGACTGGACATCGCCAGCCTGCCATGATCGCCTTTGGCCCCTCAGCGATTTTGCAGAACCTTCAGTTGACTACTGAAGGCTTAGGGTCGTTCTCGTCGGCAATGGGGATATTGGCCGCCAGCGACTGCCGCGCGTCGTGGGCGCTATACTCCAAAGACTCCTCACCGAAGATCCACTTCGCTTAGCTGCCTCACGGCAGATCTGGCAGTACCGCCTACCTTATGATTCGTCTGGCGAGCTATCACCGCGATCGCGCGACAGGTTGCATAATCTGACAACGCTCGATCAAGAGTATATGAAATTGCGCGACGCGGACGTCAGCCAATGCTGCGCGTCTGGAGGGCCATGGCTCCTCTGCCTGTCGAATCAAGTCCATTGGGCTCAGGCGCAGTACGTCTGAAAGAATATCCGAGAACGGGAGACGCTCAGATGGACTCCAGTAAAGCGATTGTGACGGCAATACTCGCCGGAACCTATGGCTGGTGGGAATCTGGCGCTCGAGGTGATCCATAGGCGGGCCGGACCGGATATTGTCGGATGCCCTTCGCCCAACACCCGCGCAGATTTAGCTCGTCTGCGATTGCGAAGCGACTGCCGGTGCCGCGCTCGTCATCAAGCGTCTGCAATCGTAGGGTCGCAAATGGTGAATTCAGGACGCATCAGCGCCGCGTGCCGTGTGACTGTCCGACGGAACGTGTCGTCAGCTAGAGCTGTAGGGTCCGCTCCGGCGACGCGGTCTGCGGCAACGGCCCGCCAGAGTTCGCGGTCCAGGCGCGAGAGGTGCTCGACCGCAAGCAGTGGTTCTCTGGTGAGCTCTTCCTCCATGGGAACCCGAAGCTCTGCGGCCGGACTGGGGGTTTCGTTCACGCGCCGGTACACGAAGGGGCGGACCAAAAAACACCCGCAGATTTTCCACGAATCGCGGGTTCTCGATCACGTCCACGAAGTCGAAGGTCTTCAGCCGCGCCAGGGCTTCGCTTACGAGGCGCTGGTCCGACGCGCCGTCGATGAAGCCGTCATTGGGAATGAGGGGATGAGGCCAAAGTAGCATGCGGACCGCGATATTGTCGGTCTGATAGGCGGCTTCCGGGTGATTGAGACATTCGATAAGTGACCCTCGGCCCATGCGTGTAATGCGCCCCCATACACCCGCAGCTGCGAGGGTCTCGTCCGAGTATGACCGCCAGAACATCCACAGTGGGATGCGCAAAAGTCGCGGTTCCCGCAGAACCGTCATTAAGCGTGCTGCCGGCCGACCCTGGATTATGGTGGAATAGGCCATGTGGGCGTTCAAAAAGTCGTTGCCGTTTGCTGGAGGGAGAACCTTATAGAAGCATTGACGCAATTCCGGAGAAAGGGTCTCCAACGAGCGGGAATGGAACGGCCCCAAAGGCGGAATAGTCAAAAGCGAGAATACACGCGGTGGAAGGAAGGACCTCACGAATGCCCTCCACCACCGCCTGGCCCGAGGTCTTCCCGATATGCATGAATGCCAAGGGCCGGTCCATGGCGGATTGTTTTGTCAGTTCGTCAACCTGGGCCGTGCGCTCAACGTAGAGGCTTCTCCAGTTGCTCGACCTTGGCAGTAAGCTCAGCAATCTTTGCCAACAACAAGTCCTCCTTCGGCGATAGCTGCATGCCGCTCAACTTAACCCACATTTCGCAGGCGGGCGCGGAAGAGGTCTTTCTGGCCGCCGTCCAGGCGCTCCTTCGATCGCATCGCCAATCTCCAATCGCTTCTCGCGACCAGAAAATCATGCCTCGGCGGCCGTTTCAATTTGCGAGATAACCACCGCTCGCGTCGACCAAACCGGCAAAATCGGCTACCTCGAAATTTCCGTAAACCCCCAAAATCCCGGCCTTCTCCGGATTCTTTCATAACGACTATTTTAGACGATCTCGATTTCCGGGAAGGGGATTATCATCTTGCCGCCGCCAGACAGAAATTCCTTTTCACGGCGAATGATCCCTTCTTTGAAGTGCCAAGGCAACACAAGAAAGTAGTCAGGCTTCATTGCTCGAGCCTCCGCCTCCGAAACGATGGGAATGCGAGTGCCCGGCGTGTAGGACCCGAACTTATCAGGGTTTACCTCGGCGATCGCCTTGATATCCTTTGACGTAAGGCCGCAGAACTGCAGTACGACATTGCCCTTGGTCGAAGCGCCGTAGCCGAGGATTGTCTTGCCATCCTCATTGAGAATACGGATTAGACGTACCAGATCTTCGCGATGCCTAAATACCCTCTCTTCAAAATCACGGAACGGTCTCGGCGTGCCGAGACCCATGCGGTCTTCCTGCTCGAGAAGCCAATTGATTACAGGTTCATTAACGCTGCTCTTGCGGTTGTTCGCCTTGACGGCTGTGACAGCGAAGCTGCCGCCGTTGACGGAATTCATGCCAACGTCAGCGATCTTCATGCCAGCCGCATCGAGGATCTTCTTCACCGCGCCAAAAGAAAAATACTCGAGATGCTCATGACAGATGGTGTCGTATGAATTGAGGCGCAGCATCGAGGGCATATAGCTCTGCTCGAAATGCCAGATGCCGTCATCGGCCAGGATGCTCTCGACCGCCTTGGCGAATTCGATCGGCGCCTCGAGATCGTAAAACATGGCGACCGAGGTGACGATACGCGCCCGCTTCTTTTCCACCGAGCGATAAGCGTCAGGAGAAAAGAAATCCGGAACTAGCGTGATGTCATTCGGATAATACTGGCGGAATTTGGCGCCGGTCGGATCGATGCCGATGCGCCGCAAATCCCTGGTGCGGTAGGCCTTGAGGGTGGTGGCGTCGTTGGCGCCGATGTCGACGATCACGTCGCCCGCGGATGGCTCAACGAAGCGCTCAAGATAGCTGACCTTATCTGTGAGATGGTTAACCATCGATTGGTTAAGGCCGGACCTGTAGCCATAATTCTCGCCGTACATTTCCGACGGCTCGTAGGAGTGGGCAAGTTGGAGCAGGCCGCTGTCAGGACACCACACCAATTCCAGCGGGCCGGTGGTGATGTCTTTGTGCGGGTCTTTCGGGAATACACCGGTCAGCGCCTGATGGCCGAGGTTGAGAACAGAAATCAAATTCGGGCTCCCGGAAACCCGACACTTCCTTATTTCGCGGTAGTTTTCCAAGACGACCCTCACTTAAGTTTATTGTTCCGGGGGGCAAACAATCAACTCCTCCGCGCGGACCGGAAAGTCGGCGGGGTTTGCCTGTCTGGCGATCCGATACTCCTCGATGAGCGCCGGAAACTCGCGGCGGAACTCGGCCAGATGGCCAAATCGCGCCACCGTGCGTCTCGGATCGAAAAAGGCTCTGTTACCTTCCGGGATCCTCCTTGATGATTCTGCGGAACCAATCCCATTGGCTCGGCAGATAGTTTAGCCGCCTTTTATCGATTTCCGTGGGATCGGCACCCATTTTTTCCGCCAAGTCGAAGGCCTCCGGAAACCGCTCGAGGACAAAGAGCGGGGCGTACTTGAGCCAGGACACGTTGAAGTTGACTACGATCTGCGGCTTGCCGAGCCAGACGCCCTTCTCGTGCATCATGTGGCTGAGTACGTGATAGGTGGTCGGGATGCAAGTCAGCAAGGACGAGAACGGGCGGCCCGACGTGTCTTGGGCATAGGCGCGCAGCGCATGGTCACGGCGGAAGACCAGGCAATATATGGCGGTGAAAAAATTCTCGTTCATCGCCGCGAGTTGCGCGATCGGCGCGACACGGTCTTCCGTCGGCGACGTTATCGGAGTGGCGGATGCGAAATAGGCGTCGAGATTGGCGATTTTGCTCGGATCGTCTTCGCGCGAGTAACTGTAATTAAGATAGACGAGAGCGGCGTCCCGATTTCTATCGATCGCCTGCATAACGGCCTCGAGCGAACCAGGCGCCGGCAGGTCGTCGTCGCCGACAATCCAGACGAAGTCGCCCCTCGCGGAATCGGCGGTAACGCGCAGATTGCCGAGCATGCCAACGTTGACGGGGTTGCGGATGAAACGAAAATCGGCACGCCCGAGGTAGGGTTTAACAACCTGCGGCGTGTGATCGGTCGAGGCATTGTCGACGACGACGATCTCGATATCCGGACGCGGCTTGGGGATGAGGCGTACGATCGCCTTCAGACAAACCGTGAGCCAACCCTCGCGATTGTAGGTGGTGACGCAGATCGACAGCCGCGGCCGCGGCTGCAATCCTGAGAATTGCGCGGCGAACTCCGCCGGCGTTAAGAGGGGACCAGAATACCCGACACGGCGCGAGGGTCGCTCGAATGCCATCGCTGCCGCGATTTCTTCGCCATACTCTTTCCAAGTCTTGAAGCGCCTCTGCACGGCTTCATGTGCGAGGCGGGCCGACAACTGCCTGTCCTGGGCGAGCCTCAAAATGGCGCCGCTGAGCTGTTCGGCGCGGCGGGCGTCCACCAGCAAGCAACCGCCGTCACCCGCCAGTTCCTTCATCGCGTCGTGATCGTGGCAGATGCATGGCCGGGCGTTCCACAAACTTTCGAGAATAGGAAAGCCGAATCCATCCTCCAACGATGGGTAGGCGGTAAAGTCGCAGGCGGCATAGAGTTCGGCAACACGAGCGTCACTCGCCTCCGGCTCCCAATGGATGGCCGAGTCTTCGGCGGCCTCTCGCTCGATGGCGGCAATGAGTTCCGGCTCCGGATTGGCGCGCCCAACAAGCCAGAGCTCGAGGGGCTGGTCGCTGGCCGCCTTCGCAGCCTCGAACGCCTTGAGTAGCGTCAGGTGGTTTTTGCCCGAGTCGGCCGTGCAGACACTGAGCACCCTACGCGCCGATGGCCAACCGCACGCCGTCGCCTCGAGCTTGCGCTCGGTCCCAGCGAATTCTCCCGGAAGCGGTGCGGCTAGCACGCGGTCGCCGCGCCGGGGCATGCGCAGCCCCGCGTCGTCGGCAAACTTCAGGAATTCTTCGGTCGAATAGCGGGAGATTGGCAGCACTAGCGTCGCCGTCTGCAAGCCGCGCATAAAAGCTGCATGAACTTCGGCGAAGGCAGGCGGATAGAATTGGCGCAACTGCCACGGGATCATGTCGTGTAAAATCCAAGCCGTCCTCAAACTGTGCGCCGCCGCCCAACCCTCGACCATTTCGCTGGTCAGGTCACCGGGATCGAGAAGCCGTTCCGCGCAGAGCAGCCAATCCTCCGGCGCAAAGGGTCCGAGAGCGCCTGCCAAGCACCATGAATTGGCCGCAGGACCGTTCCACTTAGCGAAATGCTCAAGGTCTTCGACGCTAGCAGGAATCGTCACTTAGCGCCGCGATCCCATATGATTGGCGTCAAGCGATAACCGCATTCAAGCATCGCTCGCGCCAGACCGCGAGCCACGCGCTGGGCGCCGGAATTGACGGGCGCGGCTACCGCGGCGTGGACGCAATAATAAATGACGCCGAGGCGCTCCCTCGCAGACGAAGCGGTCTGCAATTCGGACAACAAGGACTGTGCGTAATCGGGCCAGCTCGTTTGTGAACGCTTCGCCGCCTCCTCCGACAGGGCGTCGAGTTCGATCGGGCTTGAGCGCGAGCTGAGCGATGGCATCCGCCAGCCGGGCCGGATCGCGCGTGTCTACAGCCAAGCAACCGCCTCCTTCGGCGATTTCCGCCATGGCGCCAAAATCGGCGCAAATGCAGGGCTTTCCATAAGATAGGCTTTCAGCGATCGGAAGTCCGAACCCTTCAACCGCCGATGGAAACACCGTGAACGCCGCCGACCGGTAGAGATGGCGCAGTTCATCATCCGGCAAGTACCCGCGATAGACGATGTTAGGATTGGACGACGTCGCCTCGCGCACGGCGTCCTCCATGTTTTCATTTATTCTGCCGACCAGTTCTAGACGCCAGCCGAGGTCGGCATGGCTCGAGGAGAACAGCCGGAACGCCTTTAAGAGCGCGCCCTGGTTCTTCCGCAGCTCGATCGTGCCGACCGCTACAATCAGTTTCGACGAAGGGTCTCTGTGCGCGATTTCCTCGGGTGAGGCGAATGTAGTCGCAAGCGGCAGCGGCGCGATTCGCGGACCTCCTTCTAATGGCGACAATTCGCGATAACGGAGGAAAGACGCTATCACTACGCTCGACGAGCGCGAGATCGGCAGGATGAGGTCGGCCAGCAACAGCCCCCGCATATAGGCCTCGTGTCCAGACGCCATCGAGGCAAATTCGGGACGCGTGAGCGGAATGGCGTCATAGAAGAGCATGGCAACTTTCAGATTCGCCATTCTGGCTGCTAGGATCACGTCCAGGGTTCGATTTTCGCCCTCTTCGAAGACATGCGTGACTTCGGGAACGACGAGCCAAGCGTCGTCCTCGGGCTCATGCGCGGCGATCGGAATATCGGCCTCGTTCGGAAGCGGATAAGTGCCCGAGGCGACAACAGGTCCCGACCAGCGGGCGAGATGGGCGAGTTCGCTCTGATCGGCCAGCACCAGACGGCGGTCATGTCGCGACCAGCAAACGAAAACGATATCGGCGCTAGCGTCGATGAGGGCGTTGGCCAATTGGCGCACGACACGCTGAACGCCGGTATTTACGGGGATGCCGACCGTGTGGTCGACGTAATAGTCAATCGTCCGCTGCGCGGTACGGTTTCGCTTCGCCGCCCATGAGCGCGGCTGGACTGCAGGTACCGATTGCACACTCCCTTCGAGGGAGGCGGCCGGCCGAAGATTCGGCGTCGGCGGCAAGGGCTCGAGGAGACGCGGATTGCGCTTGGCGGCGCTTCGCGAGAAACGTGCCTTCATGCGCGCCGGCAGCAGCGGGGCCCTCGCTAATACCTTCAGCATCTTGAAGTGAATACGCCGGCGCACCAGTCGCGAAGGGCGCCGTCGCGCCCGGATCAGCTGATCCTGCAGCGAAACAGCGTGGGCTTGCATGGCCGCCAGCGCGCTTTGAGCCAAGATGGATTTCGTATTCTGCTCCTCGACGACGCCCTCCAGTTTCGCAATCTTGCGAACCAATAGTCGCGCCGACGGCGCAAATTCCGCTACGGCGAAGTCGTCGAAACAATTCGGGCCGAGGCCGAAATGACGCTTCAACTCCCTATGATTTTTGTGGACGTAAAACCGGTTTAACCCATCGAAATAGACGAAGTCATATCCACGCGATAGCAGTTCACGCTCGCACTCGATGGTGGAATTGGGCAGCATCGCCTCAATTACGACGACCCAGGGCCTAGCCTCCGCCTCACCCCAGCTCGCCAGAACCTCACCTTCCAAGCCCCCGACATCGATCTTCAGCCAATGGATGTCTTCGACGGCAGCCTTGGCGAACACCGAAGCGAGCGTAATCGTCAGCGCTTCCAAGCGTCGCGCTCGGTACCCAGCAGCGTCATGCCTAGGGGGAAAGTTGTTGCGCGCCATCGTCAGGGCGGTTCCAATTGGCACGACCGATGTCGAAACTGCGGCTTCGACGACGATGTCGCGCGACCTCGCCTGACGCAGACGTTCCGCGAAGAAGGGGACCGGCTCGACGTCGATACCGCGCCACCCGCGCTCGTAAAAAGCATAGCTGACGCTAAAGACGACAGGGTCATTAGCACCGATGTCGATGAAGAAACCCAGGCCGAGGTCCCTAAAAACGCGCCAGAGAATAACATCCTCAAAATTCTGAGCATATGAAACGAAAGAAATATCTTGCATTTCGGGTTCGACCGCCTGGTCGGCTCGATGTGCGGAGCCATTCCGGACAATTTCACTGTTGCCACAATTCTGTTGAGCATGATCGATAATGGGCTGCGGCGCTTCGCCAGCCGGCGAAGGCGCTGCACTTTGCGGCGAGGGCATTTCGCTCGACGGCGAGCGCTTATCGGCTTCGAGAGCGCGCTTTTGCTCCAGCTGCTGCAGCCTCGCCGCGCGCGCCTTTTCCCGCTCCAACGCCCATTTCGTCTTGAATAGATAAATCAGCCGCACTCTGTAACATTCATAAAGATTATCTTGGTATAATCGATGAGTGAGTCTGGCCAGAACTGCCGCGCTTTCCAATTTGGGCCGCGTGAAACACAACCGCTTCAATCTGAGTAGCCCGTCCAGAGTAACCTCGTTGCGGATCGCGCGGCGAACTTCTCGAGCTTCAGCGCTATGCCGCCCAAAAAAGGTATCGGCAATGTCCAGAAATCCGTCCACCTGTATTTTAGTCCGAGCAACCTCGCCCTTTTCGGAGAAAAATCATTTCCTCCTCGGCGGCTGAGCAAGGCCTTTCCTGTATAGCTGACACTCAACCCCTCTTTCATCAGCGAAAAAATCGAGCCAATGAGCAAAACAACTCCCAACGAAGTCTTCATTCAATGATCGGCAATTCCATACCGTTCGGCGGACTACAAGGCCGCCGCAGAAACTGAAGAAACCCTCTGAGTTCACCGCTCGGCTAAGTATTCAAGACGACGAACGGATCTGATAGTTCAAAAACTCCCGGTATGTCGGAAACCAACACTGGCCATTCGGTTATTAACTCCATCCGGATATTGCACTCTAGATGCTTTGATAAGTATAGATCGTGACCAGACCGGACTTTATCTAACATAAATTCCAGCGCATTCGGATGCATAAGATCATCGCCGCTGAAAAGCCACACATATTCTCCGTGTGTGGCTTCGACAGCCTAAGCCATATCCCGGTCGATCCCACCTTTACGCTGGAGGCGGTTGTAGACGACATTCTTATGTCTTTGGCAAATTTCTGCCATCACTTCTTCAGTGTTGTCCGTAGAGGCTCCATCAGTAACGACGATTTCTACATTAGGTCCAAAAGTTTGCGACAATATTGAATTAAGTGTATCGGGGATGAATTTCGCGAAATTGTAGACAGGAATGGCAATAGACAACTGCATTTCGGCGCGCCCTCGTTCTCTCTACATCTTCGATAACGTTTGACTTGAAGATATCGAAGACATTTTCAGTCCAGGCCGGTTTCAGTCATTTCAATCTCGTCTAACTGGCCTCTAAGATCCACTAATTCTATCTCAGGTAAGGGAAAGCGCGCGCCTAACCGCCGGTCGATGGTGCGAGGCTTCGCGGAAAGTGAATCCCTCATTTTGTAGCTTCCTCCGCCGACCCGCGCTCCTACCAGAGAACCGCCAGTCGGTAAACGCCGATAGACTGCGGTCCGAGCGCCCGCAGACCTGTTAACGCTCTCCTTTGTGGCCTGATCTGCGGCCTTGACGCGAGTAAGCGCAGCCATCTTGCCTGCCAGCGGCAGCGGCGTACAGGCAGAAGCTGATCCAGGTCATGTCCCTGTTCACACCACTGCGCCACGAGATCGTAGGCGGCAGTGCGGGAAATGGTCATCCTTAGTCACCATTGCCAACGACCTCAACAACCATAGTCCGAAGTTGCGGGGGTCTCACATATCTGGCAATCAAAGGATTTTTGCAGGAGGACGAAATCCATCTATAAAATTATACAGTATTTAGCAATATTAACTAGCTAATTTTGGCGTCGTAAATCTATCGTCCATATTGGTCTCAAGTTCACCCATGCGGTCAAGTCCGTACAATACCCAAGGCTATGAAGTAGTGTTTAGTATCGTCACGACATCGACAGCGGTCATGACTCTCGCATAGTCGCCCGAACACCAAACGAGGAGAAGCTGTCGAACGTGACTGAACCGCCGACATAATGGGATTCTCTGAAATCAAAAACGAAGAGCGGGCATCGGCTCGTACTCTCCGCACGCGACCTGCACAACGTCATGCCCGAGTTCACAATGCATCACGTCGAACGCAAGATTGGGGTCGATCGACAGAACGCGCCAGCCCAGGTCGCGAAACTCGCCCCCAAGATAGAAAGTCAGGCCGCGCTGCGCCGAGCTCAACCGTGACGCCCTTGAAGGTGGTGTCGGGAAAGAATTTGGCACCCACCAAACCGCCAACATCCTCCTGACGGGGCGACGTTCGCCAAGCACGGCGATGCTCACCCCGCACCCTATGGAGCAGTCTACATCCACGCTTGAATACCGTGTCTTACAGCGGGAAGTTCAAATCGCCGTCAAATCAAGATGGAGCCAGCCCTGTCGTCGCCGCCCCGAGGCCCTCAAGCGCGCCAGCTCGGTCCAGGATTGGGGAACTCGCGAGCTCCGCGCCGATACGTTGGTCCCGTTCATTTCCCAGATCGCCGCCTGGCCGCTCGTGTTCTGAAACAGGATGTCGGAATGGCCGTCATGGTTGTAGTCGCCGGTTCCGACCACCTTCCAACTCGGTCCAGGATTGGGGCCCACCACGTTCGCCGATTACATTGGTCCCGTTCATTTCCCAGATCGCGACCTGACCGTTCGTGTTCTGGAACAGGATGTCGGAATGGCCGTCGCCGTTGAAGTCGCCGGTTCCGACCGCGTTCCAACTCGGCCCAGGATTGGGGCCCACCACAGCATCGCCAATGACATTGGTCCCGTTCATTTCCCAGATCGCGACCTGACCATTCGTGTTCTGAAACAGGATGTCGGAATGGCCGTCGCCGTTGAAGTCGCCGGTTCCGACCGCTTTCCAACTCGGCCCAGGGTTGGGGCCCACCACAGCTTCGCCAATGACATTGGTCCCGTTCATTTCCCAGATCGCCGCCTGACCATTCGTGTTCTGAAACAGGATGTCGGAATGGCCGTCGCCATTGAAGTCGCCGGTTCCGACCGCTTTCCAACTCGGCCCAGGGTTGGGGCCCACCACAGCTTCGCCAATGACATTGGTCCCGTTCATTTCCCAGATCGCCGCCTGACCGCTCGTGTTCTGCCACAGGATGTCGGAATGGCCGTCGCCATTGAAGTCGCCGGTTCCGACCTCCTGCCAACTCGGCCCAGGGTTGGGGCCCACCACAGCGACGCCGATGATGTTGGTCCCGTTCATTTCCCAGATCGCCGCCTGACCGTTCGTGTTCTGCAAAACGATGTTGGCGCCATCGTTGTTGTTGAAAAAGTTGATTGGCGAAGACTGACACGATGCTGGTCACTGGAGCAGACGTGGCGATACCGTCGTTGACCGACCAGGTGATCGTGCGGCTTGGATTGGCGGCGCTGGACGAGGTAAAGGTGACTGAGTCGAGCGCCGCCTGATAGACGGCCAAGCTCGCCGAGCCCGACAGCGTCAGCACGCCCGTGCTCGCATTGTAGCTGCTAGTGATGCCGGTCTGGGGTGAGCCGACGTTCAGCATATCGCCTGCAAGGAACCCCGCGCCGATGCTGACCTTCGCCCCAACCAGGGTCGCCGACTCCGGATCGCTGATCGACAGCCCGGGATCAGGCGCGCCCGGCACCCCTCCCGCCCGGTAACTGATGCTTTCCCCCGCGGTCAGCTCAGGTCCGATCGCAAAGCCGCTGCCGGTAATCTCAAACACAGTGCCGGAGCCGTTGGCGCCGCCCGTCTGCGTCGTCCCGAAAAGGTCGCCGTTCGCGTCCGCGACCAAGTTGGCCCCCGGCCCGGTGCCCGTGGCTGCACTGAAATTAACGACAATGGTCGGCGTGGAGTTGTAGCCGCCCGGCGTTTTGACAATCTCGAACACCGCGCCCCCGGAATTCTGGGAGCTCGGATCCGTGGTCCCGAAAAGGTCGCCCTTGGAGTCCACGATCAGGGTTTTGGGGTGGTTAAGAGAGAGTTGTCCGTCGGCGGCGGTGAAGCTTGCCAAGGTGGTCGGCGTGCTGGCGTAGATGCCGGCGGGCGTCTTCTCAATTTCAAAAACCGTGCCATCGTTGTTCGCGCCGCCCCCAATCGTTGTCCCGAAGATGTCGCCATTGGAGTCTATGGTTAAAGTCCCGATCTGCGTCCCGACTGGGAAGGGGACGAGGCTGACCGGAGCGGCATAAGCTGGCGCCGGTCTTCTGAACTTCAAACACCGAGCTGGTGGTCGTGCCGAAAAGGTCGCCGCCGCGTCTTCGACCAGGTTGCCCAAGCCAGAGGGAGTGATGCCTGAGCCGAAGCTGGCGAGGATGGTTGGCGTGGTCGCGTAGCCATTGCCTATCTTCTGGATTTCGAACACCGTGCCCGGCCATTGGCCCCGCCGGACAGCGTCGTTCCAAACAAATTGCCGCTGGCGTCGACAAGCAGCCGCCCTCCCGGGCCGGAGGCGCCGACGCCGGGTGTGAAAGCTCGCCAGTGTAGATCGGCGCTCCCGCCTAGCTGGAAATTCAACGACCGCGCCCGAGATGATTCGTGCCGCCTGTGATCTCCAGGCCGAAAAGGTCGCCATTCGCATCGGCGCTCAGGTTCGGGACGCCAACGAGCGTGTTCAGGCCCGTCGGTATGTCGGCCAGAAAGGTCGGCGTGGTGGCGAAGCTCCCCGCAATCTTGGTGATCTCGTATGTCGTTCCGATCTGGTTGTTGGGGTTGGGATCTGTCCCGCCATGGACGGTCGCGCCGAAGAGATCGCCGTTGGAATCGATGAACAGCTGGCCATCGGGGTCATTGCCGTCGCCGGTCGAGGTGGGGAATGAGGCGATTGTAACAACGGAAGCACCAGGCATGAACGGTTCCCGACTTTTTCACTGAAGTATTGAGATGAATTACAGGTGTTCGCTCGGAAATGCAAGGACCCTAGGGTTGCATTCTCTTTCCCGGTCCCGACGCCGGACCTCTGCCTGGCCGGAGTCACGCGACAGGTCCGCTAAGGTTTTGCCGGGAGCGCCCGTGGTCCCACAATTGCAAGAGTTGTGTCCCACTTCAGAAGTAAGCCTCAAATGGCGGCGCCGTTCAGGCGCCGCCATCGCCTCATTTCCGATTGTAGACGTCGTCGATTCGGACGATGTCATCCTCTCCGAAATAGCTGCCGGTCTGAACCTCGATCAGCTCGACGTCGATCTTGCCCGGGTTGGCGAGGCGATGGGTCGAGCCCATCGGCAAATAGATCGACTCGTTCTCGTGCACGAGCGTCACCTTGTCGTCGAGCGTCACCTCGGCCGCGCCGCGAACAACGACCCAGTGCTCGGCGCGATGGTGATGCTTCTGTAAGGACAGGCGCCCGCCGGGGCGCACGACGATGCGCTTGACCTGGTAGCGCGAGCCCTGGTCGATGCTCTGATAATAGCCCCAGGGCCGGTAGTTGCGCCGGTGCTCGGTCGCTTCCCGGTGGCCCTCGGCCTTCAGCCTCTCCACGAGCGTCTTGACCTTGGCGGTCTGCGACCGGTCGGCGACCAGGACCGCGTCGCCGGTGGCGACGACGATCACGTCTTTAAGGCCGATGACGGCGGCCAATTGCTCTTCCGAACGCACGAGCACGTTCGATGAATCGATGACCATCGCGCGTCCGCGCAGGCTGTTGCCATCCGCGTCGCGCGGGCTCAACCGCCAGACCGCCGACCACTCGCCGACGTCCGACCATCCGACGTCGGCCGTCAGCACCACCGCCCGGTCGGTTCGCTCCATAACCGCATAATCGATCGAGGTCTTCGGCGCCCTGGCGAAGGACTCATGGTCGAGGACGACGAAGCCGAGGTCCTTTTTCGCATTCCTGACCGACGCCGCGGTCGCCGCCGCGATCTCAGGCTCGAACCGCTCAAGCTCCTCCAGCATGACGTCGGCGCGGAAGACGAAATTGCCCGAGTTCCAGAGATAATTGTCTTCAATGAAGGCTCGTGCGCGCGCCTCGTCGGGCTTCTCCACGAATCGCTCGATCCGCCGCAGATGGGGATCGAGCGTGAGCGGCGCGCCCGGATGGATGTAACCATAGCCCGTGGCGGGATGGTCGGGGGTGACGCCGAAGGTGACGATTTCACCCGCATTGGCCGCCGCGTGGGCCTGCGCGCAGAGCCTCGCGAATTGCTTTCCGTCCTCGAACACATGGTCGGCCGCGAGCACGGCGATAACCGCCTTCGGATCACGCGCGGCCGCCCAGGCGGCCGCGGCGCCGACGGCGGCGGCGCTGTCGCGCCGGTCCGGCTCGAGCAGGATGGTCGCCTCGGCGCCGATCTCCTTCAATTGCTCGGCCACGCGAAAGCGGTAGTCGAAATTGGTGATGACGACCGCTGGATCGAACACAGCGGGATCGCTGACCACGCCGACGATCGTCTGAAAGGTCGAACGCTCGCCCGATCAGGGGAATGAACTGCTTGGGCAAGCTCTCCCGCGATTCCGGCCACATGCGGGTACCCGATCCGCCACACATGATCACTGGCAGTAATCTTCGTCATCAGCGCCCGCATATCCCTGGTATCGTTAGTTCCAAAAGCCGGCGTCTTTTGAACTAAGACTGGCGTTGGAGGCAACCCTCGCTGCGACCGCGGCGTTGATGGGACACCGGTCAGACGTGGGTGTACGGTAAACCTGCAAGTTCGCACGTACAACGAGATGATCTCAGCGAGCGCCCCCAAATAGCGCGAGAATCTACGTCGAATACGTGGTAGACTATGGCTACGGCTGCGTCACATGCTTTCGACTGACCTCGATCGCGTCCACAATTCGAGCGCAATGGGCAGCGGATCGACGCCGACGCCGGCCCACCATGAGGCCTCGTCACCATAGCGATGCAGTTCGCGGTGATGGTAGCCGGCAGACGGGGACCGTGTATACGTCGCTGACCTTGCGCCCCAACGCGCGCGGCTGAGCGAACCGGAGGTGATGGGCTTCTGCAGGCGTCCGGCCGCAGATCGCGCGGGGCTGCGTAGCGACGTACTTGCAGTGCTCCTTGTCGCGCAGGCGTATCGCCTTGGCGGGCATGCGGCGGCTTCCTGCGCTCGGCTTGGAAAGCAGTGGGTCAAAGGCGGGTTCTTCACCGGCGAAAGGAATGGCTCATTGGCAGTCAAAGCCACTTCGCCAGTCGCCGCTTCAAAACGATCGCTTTGCTCATCAGTTGGCTCCATCTCAGTTGAGGCATCGAGGGTTGCGAGCTTGTCGCGGAACGCTGCCCCGACAAGGTCGGCGTCCCCCGTGATGAGCGCGTTCTTCGCGGGCAGCTCTTGCGGGCCCAATGAGACCCGCGACGCCGTTCGCCTGGATCGATGATCTTGTCAGGCAGGCGCGCGACGCCGGCGTGAAGGTCTATTTCAAGAGCAACCTGTTCGACGGCAACGCGCGCATTCTCGAACTGCCGTTCTACGCGCCGATCGAGCCAGATCCGGCCGAGGTCCCGGCGGTTTTCATTAGCTAAAAGGCACAGCGCGATGATCGCGGTCATCGCCGGCATCGACCGCAGATCAGCCTTGGGGCGGCATGCGTGCGCCGCCATCTCCGGCTCGCGTTCGGCGCGCAAGGGCTTCGAGCGTGAGATCGCTCGTCGCTATCCCGCCTTTTTGAGTTTAGCGGCGCGTCGCAGCGCGTCGTTGATGCGAGTCTGCCAGCCGGGGCCCGTCGCGCGAAAATGCTCCACCACGTCGGCGTCGAGCCTGAGCTTGATTGCCTGCTTCGGCGCGGCGAGCGGCGGCCGACCGCGACGGATCAGCTTGTCGCCGTGGTACCAATCTGCTCGATCGAGCATTTCTTCGGTGATCTCCGGCGCGTCATCCGGATCGATCCATTCGCTTGCGCCAGACTTTTTCCTCTTTTCCATGGCAGTACCTCATCGAGATGATGTGCCGAGCGTCGCTGCGCGGAGTCCAGACCATCACCACCATCCGTCCGCGCAGAAACCCCGCCGAGATCAATCGCAACTCGCCATAGTGACGCCGATCATCCGGGATCACGACGAAATCCCCGGCGAAGACTTCCGCCGCATCGGCAAAATCAAGGCCGCGATGCTTGAGCGTTGCGGCCCTCTTTGCCGGATCGAAAGTGATCTTCACGAAAATAACCGTACCCCCAATAATACGCTGCGTCAAAAGTTTTTGGGGGTACGAATGGACGCATTTAACAGAAGAAAGCCGCCGTTACTCGCTTTGTGCGAAATCGAGGCATCACGGCCCTCTAATCAGCCATGGCCTGACCGCGATCGCGCCCAAAGTTCGAGCGCGATCGGCAAGGGGTCGATAGCTGGTACTTGCCCACCATGAGGCTTCGTCACCATAGCGATGCAGTTCGCGGTGATGGAGCCGGCAGACAGGGACAGTGTATTCGTCGCTGACCTTGCGCCCCAACGCGCGCGGCTGAGCGAACCGAAGGTGATGGGCTTCCGCAGGCGTCCGGCCGCAGATCGACGCAGGGCTGCGTAGCGACGTACTTGCAGTGCTCCTTGTCGCGCAGGCGTATCGCCTTGGCGGGGATGCGGCGGCGTCCTGCGCTCGGCTTGGAAAGCAGTGGGTCAAAAGCCGGGTTCTCTACCGGCGAGAGGAACGGCTCGTTTGCAGTCAAAGCCACTTCGCCAGTCGCCGCTTCACCACGATCGCTTCGCTCATCGGTTGGCTCCATCCCAGTTGAGGCCTCGAGCGTTGCGAGCTTGTCGCGGAACGCTGCCTCGACAAGGTCGGCGTCCTCGGTGATGAGCGCGTTCTTCGCGGGCAGGCTCTTGTGCGCCCAATCGGCGGCCTCATCAGTCGACATCAAAAGTTCGATCTCAGCGATCAACCGATCCCGCAGGTCCGCCGACGGCTTCCGCCGCCAGGAGAATTTTGGAGCGCCCCGATCTCTCCTTGCCCGGGGTGGCCGTTCGGCGCGCCCACGGGGCTGGCAGCGGGTCGTGAGACCCGTCGGGCGGCCAAGCCGCGCGAGCAGGGCCCTTCGCTGCGCGTTGTTCGGATCCGCTGGCTCGGATTTGGCGTCCGCGTCCGTTTTCGGGGCTGTGCTTTGCGCATTTCCAGGCTCTACCGGCGACGGTTCCGTGCAGGGTCCGCAGTCGCCGCATCAGTCGACGCGACGACCTTCGAACCCTCCCCCACCCTCAGGTTCAGATCCGGCGCGTCGAGATCGTCCTCTCCCGCAATGCCCACGAGGGTGAACAGCGCGTAACGCCTCGCATAGGTGAGCGCCGCTCCCATCCGTCGCGGCGCCGCCGTCTCCGTTGATCGCGCAGACCGGCCATTCCGACGACAGCCACTCCCCAGACGAATGGGCGAGCGTCGTGGTGAGGCGAATGAGACCCGCCTCTTTGTCGATCGCGGTCGTTTGGACGGTCGCGATCTCATGGCCGCCGAGCGCCTTGCGCACGATGTCGAGGCCGCTCGACAGCGCGGCATAGCGAAACGTCTGATCGTTCTCCCGCGGATGAGAGGCGCGAATGGTGGCGATGAGCGACTTTTCCGGATTGGTGAGCTCCGCTTGCGCCTTGGCCAGCGCGGCGGCGATCGCCCCGATCGATTCGCTAGACCGCTGCATGGTTCTCCTCCGTCGCAAGGAGATCGAAACTGACCGCGCCCGACTTTGAGCGCTTGGCCCGGACGCCATGGCCGGTTGCTTCTTTCGCGTCTTCCGGCATCAGGGCCTTGAGCTCGGACTTGGCCCGCTCATGGTCGAGGAACGCCGAGCGGGTCGCGCAGAAGAGACCGGCGAACTCCGCCCATGAATTCGAGCCGCTCATGTCGACCACGCGAACCGCTTCGACGCGAGGCCGCGGCGGTTCGATCCCATAGGGCCTCGGGGTCTCGCCGGTTTGGACACAACGCCAAAATCGACGCTCCGCAGTGATAAGAAAATGCTGGTAGAGCGCGTCGGCGGGGATGGTCACCTCAACCCATTTGCCCCCGCCGGTGATGATCGACAGCGCCGCCGATCGGGCGTTGGTCACCCACATGTTGTGCTGGAGCTGGGCCATGTGCTTCTCGATGGCGGCCTCTTCGGAGAACGACCAGGGCAGCATGAATTTGGCTTCGAACACGGCGTCGACGGCGTTGACGAACCCGTCCAGCGTCGCCGCCAGATATCGATGGACCGGGTGTTGGACCCATCGCTGGACGTCGGTGACGGATCGCCCAGTGTTGCGTTCGTACCAGCTCCGGTTCAGCGTCTCGGTGGCGACGCCGAGCTGGACAATGAGGTCGCCGCTTAGATCCGTCAGGTTCGGCCTCGCCGCGCTTTTCCTGCCACAGGCGGATCAGCGCCGCTTCGTCCGGGCTCATGATGATCCGCGCGTCCGAGCCGCCGAGGAATTGGCGGCGGTTTCGTTCTTGCGATCGGACGAGCTGTGATAGGTTCAGATGATTTGAAGTTCACTGGATCCCCCCTTGATTTGGCGACGTGGTGAAGTGGTTGTGACTTTGTCACATGTGAGGTGGGCGCGCGTTCGTGCCCGTGGCAGATGCACAAGGTCGGATGGCCTGCGCTCAATTGGACGGTTCGGGACCTGGCAAGGCGACCGGTCTTCATCGAAACACGATCACGAATATCGAGGTGGGTCCCTACGCGGGAAACCAGGATTCGATTGCCTTGATCAAAAGCATGTTCCGAAAAGCGGGCGTAGAGTTTCTGCCACAGAATGGCGTACGCTTCATGAACCTCCGGATACCAGTCACGAAGGTCGTTAATTTTGCGACGGTTTGCCATCGTCTGTGGCCAGCTCGCGAGTACTTGCGCCCAATGGGCCGCAAGCACTGAGCCTGCGCCGTTGACGATTTGGCGGCTTGCGCACGGGTGCGTCGCGGGTCTCTAGTAATGACGCCGAGAGATCTCTGCACCTCATTTGGACGTTTTGCTCGTGCCACAGCCGGATCAGAGCCGCCTCGTCCGAGCTCACGATGATCCGAACATCAGAGCCGCTAATGAAATGATGACAGCTTAGGGCGGGCGTGGCTGTGTAAGAAGGCAAATTCATGACTTCCTCCGAGGAGATTTCATGGCTTTCTGTATGCCAACCGGAAAATAATCGGTTCTTGAGGCGGACCAGCCCGATCGGCCACGGAAAGCACCAGAGAAGGTGTATTATTGGTCTCATCAGTACCAGATACGATACTGGGTGGTACCATTGTCAAGAGCCCCGGCGTGATTACCGGGATGCAAATCCGTGCGAGCAGAGCTGCCCTTCGATGGTCGGCCGAGAGGTTCTTGCCGCGCGCGCCGGCGTAGGCGTTCAGACTATCAAAAGAATGGAGGCGGCGGACAGTGTCCCGCAGGCCGGGCGACGACACTGCAAGATGTACAATCGACATTGGAAGCCGCGGGGATCGAATTCGTTGGCACGCCCACTGATCGGCCTGGGATCCGAATTTCTGCTCGTTCACCGACGCCAATGAGGACATCACCGAAGGCCTCATGCTGCCTTGGCAAAATCATTCGACGCCCTCTTGCTGCTCCCATTTCACAACGCATTCTTTGGGGATATCTGCGGAGGGTATCTGCGGATCGGCCTTGCCAAAATTAGCTTTGTTCTGCTATTGTTCTCACGAACCTCTTGAAATTCCAGAACCATCCAAAACGTTCGACCTACCGAACTTGCGCCCGCCGATGATTACCTTTCGCCGGCAGGCCACGCGATCAACCGTGTCATTACAATCGCCCCTGCGCCGCTGCTGCCCGGGGAGAAACAAGCCGACTACACTGACGTGGGTGGTGGGAATCGTCAAAACCGCGCGGCCCGAGGGATGCGATTGAAGAATTGTTGGTCCGCGACGGGCGCGAGCAATAGGGGATGCGCAGGTCGACCTCAATCGAGTGCGGGCCCGACGTAATGCCTTGGTCTCACAACTATTAGCGGACCCTGACTACCAACCTCTATCGGCCTATAAGGCGCAGACTCCGTAGGCTGCAGTGGGTCAGCGCGTTTGCCGGATCTTGAGGAACAAGTTCTTTGAGTTCCGCGATCTAGAACCACAGATCGAACTCAAACCTGTTCAAGACGAGGAGAAGTTCCCGACCATCATAGAAGACCGTATTCAGGAACTGGCAGCGCTTGATCGCTACGAACACCGGGGCGCCTCCAAACGCAAATCCGCAATTCGCGCATTTAATGCTGCGTGCATCTCGCGGAGCAAAAGGGGCCCAGATCCTCGTTAAATACCCAAAGTTGAATAATAAACCACCCGTTCTAATTACCATTCACACCCGTTAGATATCTCATTTTGGCAAAACGAACCCAATTGTCCGCCTTCAGTTCCAGCGGTCAGGTTCAGCGAGAAGAGCCGGATGCAGCAACTCCGCATC
>CAVWBA010000022.1:0-68863 GCA_963753135.1 uncultured Alphaproteobacteria bacterium
TGCGACGCCGTAAGCGAAGCGGCGAGCGACGGCAGCAACTCTCGGACAAAGTCAAGGATCATCATCGGCGTAGGAAATCCGTAAGCTCGGCACGTCCGTTCGCAAATCACTCCGCCAAAGTCGACCAGCACCAAATCACAACTGCGCCGGCCAACTGTACGAAGTCCAAACGAAAAGGCGCCTTCGCGATCGATCGACATCGGGATCGTCGGCTGCCCAACTCGGCCACGGAGCGGGGCTTCTCGCTTCAACAGTCCCTCCGCTTGCAGATCAATTCATAATTGCGGACGTCGCTTGAACGGACAGTCCAGTCGACCGGGCGACTTCAATCTTGGATAGCGGACCAAAGTGGCGCACAAGCGAGAGCAACAAACGCTCATTGTAAAGACGCACGCCTGCCTGATTGGCGCCGCCAGCGATTCATCGGGGAAAGGACGACAAGCGGCGAGCTTGCCGCCGCATGGCCATAGAGCCCACCCATCGCATACGCGCGAGACCGCCATGCCCCTCCTTCATCCTCCGCTTATGCCCGTCGTAAACGATCTCGGCCGCAATGATCGTGCCGAACGCGGTGCCTGTCAAGGATAATTCAAGCGGGTGTAATTATCCTTCATTTCTCGGCTAGAAGTCTGCCCTAACGAATAAGCCGGCGGCAACCGGCCGCGGGAAGGCGGAAGACGTTACGTCCAGCCACCTGGGGCCGTAATGATCGATGTCCGCCGTATCAACTCATCGGGAGGAAACCTGTGTCCAAGCTTTCTCGATTGTTCACGTCCATTGGGGCTGCGGCCCTGTCTCTCGCTCTTAGTGAGCAGCGCCAGCTTATGCCGGCAACATGGTCGGATTTCGTCACGAAAACCAACACCAATCCCTTCTTCGTCAAAATGAAAGAAGGCTTCGAGGCCAAGGCGAAGGAGTTTGGCCTGACGCCTCAGGCTTACGCCGGCAAGTTCGACGGCGACGACGATGGCGAAGTGAGAGCGATCGAGCAGCTCATCGCCGCCGGCGCCAAGGGCATCCTGCTCGTGCCCAGCAATTCGACGGCGATCGTGCCGACTGTCAAGAAGGCGCGTGACGCCGGTGTCCTGGTCATCACGCTCGACACTCCGCTCGACCCGATCACGGCGGCTGACGCTAACTTTCGCGACCGACAATTTCAAGGCCGGTCAGCTGATCGGGGAGTGGGCAAAGGGCACGCTCGGCGATAAGGCCGCGACCGCCAAGATCGCCACCCTCGACCTCACGCCCAATGAGCCAACCGTCGATTATCTGCGCCACAATGGGTTCCTCACCGGCTTCGGCATTAAGGTCAAGGATCCGAAGCACTATGCCGCCAGCGACAGCCCACAGATCGTCGGGTCGGATGTGACGAAGGGCGCGACTGAAGGCGGCCGTCAGGCGATGGAGAACATCCTTCAGAAGGCTGACCACATCGATCTCGTTTACGCGATCAATGAGCCGGCTGCCTATGGCGGGTATGCCGCTCTCAAGGCCGCCGGCAAAGAGAAAGGCGTGACTTTCGTCGCCGTCGACGGCGGCTGCCAGGGCGTCAAGTGGGTCAAGGAAGGCATCCTCGGCGCGACTTCTCAACAATATCCACTCCTCATGGCGTCAGACGGCGTCGAAGCCGTTGCTGAGTACATCAAGTCCGGCAAGAAGCCGGAGAGCAAGGACACCGGCGAGAAGCTTGTCACCGACAAGCCGGTTCCGGGCGTTCCCTCGATCACGTCCGACGAAGCCCTGAAGATCTGCTGGGGTTGATTTCCCCCCGCGTTCGGAGCTTAATCCGCTGAAATAAAAGGGATCCGCCGCCGTCATGCCTGCGGCGGATCCAAAAAACGAGGACGACCGGAGACGAACGAGGAAGCGATGAGCGAAGCGACTGGCCGTCCCGCGCCCCAGGAGTTCGAGAGGGTTCTAACCGCCGCGGCGACGACGGTCGCCTCATTCGAGGAAGAACACCTCACCGTTCTCCAGCGAACGCAGCGTTTCCTCCACGCGTACCCGACTGTTGTGCCGTTCGTCGTGCTTCTGCTCGGCGTGCTGTTGGGGATTGTCGTCAATCCCTCACGCTTCACCGCCGCCAGCAATCTCTCGACCATACTCACCCAGGTGATGGTCATCGGCATTGTCGGCGTCGGCCAGACCCTCGTGATCCTTACGGCGGGCATCGATCTTTCGATCGGCGTCATCATGGTGATTTCCTCGGTGGTCATGGGGCGGCTCGCCGTGTACGACGGCGTTCCGACCATTATCGCTTTCCCGCTCGGGATCATCGTCGGCGCAGCGTTCGGCTACCTCAATGGCATCTTGGTCACGCGCCTCAAGATGCCGCCGTTCATCGTCACGCTGGGAACGCTCAGCATCATCGGCGCGCTCAACACCTTCTACTCGCAGAGCGAAACGATCGGGATGCAGGACATCCAGGACAAGGCCTGGTTCCTGCAGATCATGGGTAACCAGGTGGAGATCGGCTCCGCGCGGATCATGTGGGGCACCTTCCTGTTGCTGATTGTCGCCGCCGTCGTCTGGTACGTCCTCAACCGCACCGCCTACGGCCGCCACATCTACGCCACGGGCGACGACCCGGAGGCCGCTCGGCTTGCGGGCATCAATACGGATCGCATTTTGCTTAGCGTATACGTGTTCGCGGGCCTTATCGCGGCGATCGCCGGCTGGGCGCTGATCGGCCGTGTCGGCGCCATCAGCCCGACGGCGGGTGAGAACGCCAATCTCGACAGCATCACCGCGGTGGTGATCGGCGGCACGTCGCTGTTCGGCGGCAGAGGGTCGATCATCGGCACGCTGGTCGGCGCGCTGATCGTCGGCGTCTTCCGCTCAGCCGTTTCGCTCGCCGGACTCGACGTGCTTTGGCAGGAGTTCGCCATCGGCGTCCTGATCATCGTCGCGGTCGCTCTCGACCAGTGGATCCGGAGGGTGTCGAAATGAGCGTCGAACCAGTCCTCACGGGCCGCAGCCTCGTCAAGCGATACGGGCGCGTCACCGCGCTCGATCACGCCGAGTTCGACCTTTTCCCGGGCGAGATCCTCGCCGTCATCGGGGACAACGGAGCTGGCAAGTCGACGCTGATCAAGGCCCTCTGCGGCGCGGTCATTCCCGACTCGGCGAGATTCGGCTTGGCGGAGACGTCGTTCACTTCACCTCGCCGATCGCCGCGCGCGAAGCTGGCATTGAGACCGTGTATCAGACGCTGGCTCTTTCGCCGGCGCTGTCGATCGCCGACAACATGTTCCTCGGCCGGGAGCCGCGGGCGCCTGGAATCATGGGACAGTGGTTCCGAGCGACCGATCGGGCTCGCATGGCGAAATTCGCGCGGGAGAAACTGAACGAACTTGGCCTGATGACGATCCAGAACATCCATCAGCCGGTCGAAACTTTGTCGGGGGGGCAGCGCCAGGGCGTGGCGGTGGCGCGCGCCGCGGCTTTCGCCAAGCGCGTCGTGATCATGGACGAGCCGACAGCCGCGCTCGGCGTCAAGGAATCGCGTCGCGTGCTCGAACTCATTCTTGACGTGAAGAAGCGTGGGCTGCCGATCATTCTGATCTCCCACAACATGCCCCATGTGTTCGAAGTCGCCGACCGTATTCACATCCACCGCCTGGGCCGCCGCTTGACCGTCGTGGACCCAAAGCAGGTGACCATGTCGGACGCGGTTGCGATGATGACCGGCGCTTTGGCCCCGCCTGTCGAAGCAGAGGCCGCCTGACGCCCGTTTCGTCGCGAAATGGGCGTCAGCCCCTCTCACGACGCCGGTCACGAAACAGCGATTTGCCTAAACGGGCCGGGCGCGGTTGAATAGGGCATTCTTCAGGCCGCGCGACCAGCGCGGCGCCTCCCAAATAAGGACAGTCGTTTCATGCGCTATCGACCGCTTGGCCGCACGGGCCAATATGTCTCGGAAATCTGTCTTGGAGCGATGACCTTTCACGGTGGCAGCGCCGGCGCAATGTGGCGCAATATCGGAACGCTCGATCAGGCCGCCTCGACCAAGCTCGTCGGCCGCGCCCTCGAAGCCGGGGTCAATTTCATCGATACCGCCAACGTCTATTCCGAGGGCCAGTCGGAGGTTCAGGTCGGCCAAGCCTTGCGTGATCTCGGTGTCAAGCGCGAGGACGTCATCATCGCGACCAAGGTTCGGGGCCGCATGGGGCCGGGGCCGAATGCAGTGGGCCTGTCGCGCGGCCACATCATGGACCAGATCGCGGGTTCGCTGAAACGGCTCGGCCTCGATCATGTGGATCTCTATCAGATCCACGGATTCGACCCCGTGACGCCCCTTGAGGAGACCCTTCGCGCGCTCGACGATTGCGTGAGCCGCGGTCTCGTCAACACGATCGGCTGCTCGAACCTCGCCGCCTGGCAGATCATGAAAGCGCTCGGCATTTCGGACAAGCGCGGCTACGCGCGCTTCGAGACGGTGCAGGCCTATTACTCGATCGCGGGGCGCGAGCTCGAGCGGGAGATCGTGCCGGTGGTCGAGGACCAGGGCCTCGGCGTGATGGTGTGGAGCCCGCTCGCCGGCGGATTCCTGTCCGGCAAATACACCCGGGACAAGCGCGGCGACAACGATTCGCGCCGCACGGTGTTCGATTTCCCGCCGGTCGATAAGGAGCGCGCCTATGACATCATCGACGCCATGGCGCCGATCGCCAAGGCTCACGGCTCCTCGGTGGCGCGCGTCGCGCTTGCCTGGCTTTTGCAACGCAAGGGCGTGATGAGCGTCATCATCGGCGCGAAGACCACCGAACAGCTTGAGGACAACCTCGCCGCGGCCGAGCTCACGCTCACGCTGGAAGAGATCGCGAAACTCGACGCGGCGAGCGCGCTCAAGCCCGAATATCCCGGCTGGATGCTGGCGCGGCAGGCCGAAGGTCGCGTGCCCGCCGCGAAGGGCTGATTTCCGCCGCCGGCGGCTGGGCGGCGACGTCAAACGGGAGGGGGAGCCGTTGCGCAAGGTCAAATGGGGCGTGATCGGCGTCGCCAAGATCGCGACCGAAAAGGTGATCCCGGCGATGCAGCGGGGCGAGGTCTCGGAAATCGCCGCGATCGCTTCGCGCGCAATCGGCAAGGCGCGGGCGGCCGCGGACGAGCTCGGCATCCCGCGCGCCTACGGGTCGTATGAGGATCTGCTCGCCGATGAAGAGATCGAGGCGATCTACAACCCTCTGCCCAATGAGGAGCATGTCCCCTGGACGCTTCGCGCGCTCGCGGCCGGCAAGCACGTGTTGTGCGAGAAGCCGATCGCGCTCAACGCGGAAGAAGCGCGTCCGCTGATCGACGCGCGCAACCGCTCCGGCAAACTGGTTGCCGAGGCCTTCATGGTGCGTTTCCACCCCCAGTGGCGCCGCGCGCGCCAGCTCGCGCGGGACGGGACGATCGGGGAAACGCAGGCGATCCAAACCTTCTTCTCCTACCGGCTGCTTGATCCGGACAACGTGCGCAATCGCCCGCCGGGCGGCGGCGGCCTTTACGACATCGGCTGCTACGCCATTCTCACCGCGCGCTTCATTTTCGGCGCGGAGCCGACCCGGGTCGTCGCCACGATCGACTGGGACCCGAAGTTCAAGACCGATCGCCTCACGAGCGCGCTTCTCGAGTTCCCCGGAAGACGCCATCTGACCTTCACCGTCGGCACCCAATCCTCGGCCCACCAGCGGGTGACGATCATGGGCGACCAGGGGCGGATCGAGGTCATGATCCCGTTCAACGCCCCGCCCGACCGCCCGACCGAAATCGCCATCGACCCCGGCGCCGATCTCCTTGGCGGCGGCCGGCGGGTCGAGACATTCCCGGTCTGCGACCAGTACACGCTGCAGGGCGACGCCTTCTCTCGCGCAATCCAAGACGGTTCGGCCCTTGAGTTTCCGATCGAGGACGCGATCGCCAACATGCGCGTCATCGACGCCCTGTTCCGCTCCGCCAAGAGCGGGTCTTGGGAGAAGCCTTGATCCCTGGATCTTCGTCGCTCCGCTCCTCGCAATGACGATGGCGGTTCAACTCAAACGCAGCTTACGCTCGCGCGACCGCTCTTCACGCCGGAACCTTCCGCTTCATGAGTTCCGCCCGCACCTTGGGCGCGACCACCGTGCCCAGAAGCTCGATCGAGCGCAGGATGGCGTCTTGCGGCTGATGGCCGACGGCCATCTGCATGAGATAGCGATCGTGGCGAAAGACCTCGTGCTGGGCGAGGATTTCGGCGACGGCCTCATCGGGCGTTCCGACGATCAAATGGCCGCGCGGGCCCCGGTCCTGATCGAATTGCGCGCGCGACAAGGGCGGCCAGCCGCGCTCTCGGCCGATGCGGGTCATCACCTCGGCGTAAGGACCGAAGAATGCGTCGACCGCGGCTTTGGCGGTGTCGGCGAGGAAGCCATGGCCGTTGATCCCGAGCTTGAGCCTGTCGGACGCGACGCCGGCGCGCCGGCCCGCCTCGCGATAGAGTTGCGCGAGCGGTCCAAACCGGAACGGCGGCCCGCCGATGATCGCAATCGCCAGTGGGAGAGCGAGCGCGCCGGCGCGCGCGACCGATTGCGGCGTGCCGCCGGAGGCGATCCACACGGGCAAGGGCTGTTGCAACGCACGCGGATAGACGCCCTGGCCGTTTATCGGCGCACGATGCCGGCCTTTCCACGTGACCTGAGGCTCGGCGCGGATGCGAAGCAGGAGATCGAGCTTCTCCGCGAACAGTTCGTCATAGTCGTTGAGGTCGTAGCCGAACAGCGGAAAGGATTCGATGAACGAGCCGCGCCCGGCCATGATCTCGGCGCGCCCGCCGGAGATAAGGTCTAGTGTGGCGAACTCCTGATAGACGCGCACCGGATCGTCCGACGACAGCACACTGACCGCGCTCGTGAGCCGGATGCGCTTCGTGCGCGCCGCGGCAGCGGCGAGCGCCACGGCCGGCGCCGAGACCGCATAATCCGGCCGATGATGCTCGCCGAGGCCGAACACATCGAGGCCGACCCGGTCCGCGAGCTCGATCTGCTCGATGACGTTCGCGAAGGCCTTGTCGACATCGACCGGCTCGCCGGTCGCGGGATCGCGCCGGGTCTCGACGAAGGTGTAAGCGCCAAACTGCATGAGGTGCCTCGATTGCACGCGCCGCGCGGCGCGGGAAAAACGATTGTAGCCGCACCCCTCGCGCAGGTCCGAAAATAACTGAGGCGCATCGTTAGATTGAGCGTACTATCGAGGAGAATGTGGCGATGGCGCCGCGCTTGGTCAGAAGCGCGTCGTCGTCAGCCGCGGTCGTCCAACGAGGAACGCTTTGGGAGGGCGTGCATGAAGATCATATTCAGCCGGAAAGGCTTTGACACCACGTTCGGCGGTGTGCCCTCGCCGATCATCGATGGTGTGCCGCACAGCCTGCCCATTCCCACCGACAAATATCCGAGCGTCTCCACCTATGACCATCTCGGCCTTGGCGACGCCTTGTCCAAGGTTAAAGTGAAAGGCGATTTGGCCGCCGGCAGTCCTTGCCATGAGGACTCGATGTTCTGGGACGACAAATGCGCCTTTGGCCAGACGGGCGGCGCGCAAGGTGTCTTGGAAAACCGACAAGTGGGAGAGGGTGATGTTTTTCTGTTCTTCGGCCTGTTTGCCAAGCCTGACGACAACGATCGCCACCACCGCATCTTCGGTTATCTCAAGGTCGAGAATGTACTCCTGATTGGCTGTCACCCAACTGGACAAGAAGTGCAGGGACCGCCGCGCCAGCACCCGCATACTATTGCAAAATGGGATAATGGCGGAAAGTGGCAGAAGAACAACACGATCTACATGGGCCGCGGCAGGAAGGCGAAGAAAGCGTGCGCATTCTGCGTCTGACGAAGCCCGGCGGCCCGGCCTCATATTGGTGCGTTTCTCAATGCTTGCGCGAAACTGAGCTTACCCAACGAACCTGGCGCTGGTGCGAGGACGGCACGCTTCGCGTGATCGTCGGACAAGAGTTTGTCGCCGACATCGGCGAGCAGCGCGACCCAAAGGAATGGCTGGACAAAATAATCGCGGCCATTGAGACGGACAGTTGAGCATCGGCTCAGAAACATGATTCTCGCTGCGCTGGGCTCATGTAGGCGCAGTTCATAGCCTGTCGAAAGACGGGCGGCCTTTCTGGATGTCCTTTGGACCGCGTCGCCGCGCTCGCCGAGCGGCTACAATAGCGAGGAAGCCCGAGTGAGTGCACCGCCGATCAGCCGATATCCGGCGACCGAACTTGCCGATCTGCCGCAGGACATTCGCGAGCGGATCGCGGCGGTCATGGAAAAGTCGGGCTTCGTTCCCAACGTCTTTCTGGCGCTCGCGCGCAGGCCCGACGAGTTCCGCGCCTTTTTCGCCTATCATGACGCGCTGATGGAGAAGCCCGGGGGCTTAAGCAGGGCCGAGCGCGAGATGATCGTGGTCGCGACCTCGGGTGTCAACAACTGCACCTATTGCGTCGTCGCCCATGGCGCGATCCTGCGCATCCGCGCCAAGAATCCGCTCATCGCCGATCAGGTCGCCGTCAATTATCGCAAGGCCGACCTTAAACCGAGGGAGAGAGCGATGCTCGACTTCGCCGTCAAGGTCGCGGAGCGTTCGCACGCGATCGAGGATAAGGACTACGAGGAGCTGAAGCGGCACGGCTTTTCGGACGACGACGCATGGGATGTCGCTGCGATTGCGGCTCTGTTCGCGATGTCCAACCGGCTCGCCAACGCGTTCTCGATCAGGCCGAACGATGAATTCTATTTGATGGGGCGGGAGACGCGGGGCTGAGCCGCATCCCTCGCGAAAAGGCGGCCGCGATCCGACGCAACGATGAACTCTATGTGATTGCACGGGAGAGAACTCGCTGAGGCAGGAACGGGAAAGGTCCTGGCGGGTTTATCGTCACCAAGGTGGGATGAATGCGGCTCGGATCTCTCGTTCTCATGTGCCTTCTTGGCCCGGCGTCGGCGCTTGCCGACGAGGCGGTCCGCACCGGGCCGGCCGCATTCGGCGACTGGCGCACGGACGCGCCAGGCGTTCGCCGCCTGATCACGCCGGCCGATCTGCCGGCGCCTTATGCGACGCGCTCGACGGCGAACATATCAGAGCGCGAAGCGCGGACCGAGACCGATGTTCCCAAGGCGCCGCCGGGCTTCGCGGTCACTCTTTTCGCCAGCGGGCTCAATATGCCGCGCGTCATTCGCGTCGCGCTGAACGGCGATATCTTCGTTGCCGAAACCGGCGCCGGGCGGGTGCGCGTCTTTCGAGCAGGCAACGCCGGCGCCGGGCCGGCGCAAGGGGAGATCTTCGCCGAAGGCTTGCAGCGGCCATACGGGATCGCCTTCTACCCTTCAGGACAAGATCCGAAGTTTGTCTATGTCGCGACGCCGGACTCCGTCGTGCGCTTTCCCTATCGCAGCGGAGCGATGAAAGCGGGCGGCCCCGCCGAGACAATCGCAAGCCTGCCAAGCGGCGGGGGGCACTGGACTCGCGACCTCGCTTTCTCGCCTGACGACAAGACATTGTTCGTTTCGGTCGGCTCCGCCAGCAATGTCGACGAGGGTGTGCCGACGCCGGACCAGAGCCAAATTGCCGGAGCTCCGCTCGGCGCCTCGTTCGGCGACGAGAAGGGCCGCGCCGACGTGCTCGCCTTCGATCCCGACGGCAAACATGAGCGCGTCTACGCGACCGGCATTCGCAATTGTTCGGGGCTTGCGGTTCAGCCCAGAACGGGCGCGCTCTGGTGCGCCGTCAACGAGCGCGACGGACTTGGCGACGACCTGCCGCCCGACTACGCCACTCATGTAGCGCAGGGCGCGTTTTATGGCTGGCCCTGGTACTATCTCGGCGATCATCAGGACCCGCGCCATAAGGGCGAGCGTGCGGATCTTAAGAACCGGATCACGACGCCCGACGTTCTGATCCAGGCCCATTCGGCGCCGCTCGGCATCGCGTTCTATACGGCCGATCAGTTTCCTTCCGAATACAAAGGCGACGCGTTCGTCACCCTGCACGGATCGTGGAATCGCTCGAAGCGCACGGGCTATAAAGTCGTCCGCCTGGTGATGAAGGACGGCAAGTCGACGGGCGTGTACGAGGACTTTCTCGTCGGCTTCGTCGGCGACGACAAGAGCGTTTGGGGCCGTCCGGTCGGCGTCGCGGCAGCGCACGACGGCTCGCTGCTCGTCAGCGACGACGGCAGCGGCTCGATCTGGCGCGTGTCGTACAAGGGAAAGTGACGCTCTCGTCAGCTTGCGAGCGCTTCCTCCATGCTGAGCCCGATCGACAGGAGGCGCTCGTCATCACCTCCTGCCGCAAGGAACTGAACGCCGGTGGGCAGGCTCGCGGCGTCCGTTCCCGACGGCAGCGCAAGGCCGCACATGCGGAACAGATTCCCGAGAAACGTATAATGAATGGCGCGCAGGTTGGTGACGCGGAACAATTCGTCGTCGCGCTCGAGCGGGCCGATGGCCGGGGCGGTCATCGGCGTGGCGGGCAATACCAGCACCGCTCCCTTCAGTTCGTCAGTCAGCGCTGCGATGAGGGTCTCGCGGCAGCGCCCAAAATTCATTGCGTCCTGCGCGCTGACCCGCCCGCCCATGGCTCGTTTCACCACGCGTCGATCCATGCGTTGGGCGTCAGCAGAATCAAAAACCGCGCGGTGTTCGGCATAGGCCTCGATCGCGACGAACGAGCCGAATTGCGCGGAGAGCGCACGCATCGCGCCAATCGCGCGGACTGGCTTCGATTTGACTTTGGCGCCCGCGGCTTGAAGCCGCTTCATCGTCGTTTCGAGATTGGCGGCAACTTCAGGCTGCACATCGTCGATCCCACTTTTGTCGGGCACGACGAATTCGACGCCACCGAGATTGATCGGACGTACGGAAGTGCTCGACTGGCCGCGCAGCGCCATGTCGATCAGCACGCAATCCTCGACCGTGTGCGCCATCGGGCCGATTGTGTCGAGCGTGCGCGAAAGCGGAAATACGCCGTGCTTGTCGATCCGCCCCTCGCTGGTCTTAAAACCCACGATGCCGCAGAAGCTGGCTGGCGCGCGGATCGAGCCGCCCGTATCGCTGCCAATGGCGCAAGGCGAAAGGCCGCCGGCGACCGCGACCGCGGCGCCCGACGAGGATCCCCCTGCGACGCGAGGCGTCGCGGGATCGCGAGGGTTCCTCGGTGTCCCGAAATGCGGGTTGAGCCCGAGCGCCGAGAAGGCGAATTCCGAGAGATTGGTCTTGCCCAGCGCCACCATGCCGGCCGCGGACAGGTTCGCGACGATAGGCGCGTCGCTCTCTTTCGGGGCTGAGTCGGCATAGATCGCGGATCCAGCGGTGGTGCGCTCGCCCGCCATGTCGACAAGGTCCTTCCAGGCGATGGGAACGCCATCGAGGGGGCCCGCCGTGCGTCCCTCGCGATGACGCGTGCGGCTTGCCTGGGCTTCCTTGAGAGCCCGCTCGCGCGTGACGAGAATGAACGACGGATTGTCGCGATCGCGCTCGATGCGACCCAAAAAGAATTCCGCTGCCTCGACCGGATCGAGCCTGCCTAACCGAATGAGACGCCCGACTTCCGCGGCGGACTGCTTTTCCAAGTTCTCGATCATGCTGCGAGAGGTCTCCGTTCCCATGAGCCTACCGCGAGAGTTTGTTTCGGCCAACAGGGTGGGGGAGTCTCGGCAAGGGCGACGGCGGCGTTGCTCGAGACACGAAAGGCGGAAGGAAGACGAGCGCGCGAGCTGCCCGGCGCTGTACAGGCGCCGGGACTTGCGAGCGCAAGGCTCACTGGGTTGTCATCGTGTTCAGATCAATCGCGCCGCCCATAGCCTGGTAGCCGGCGGGGTTCGGATGGAGATGATCCCCCTTGTCGTATTTCGGCAACGAATAGCCGGGCTTCTGCGGATCGACGATGACCTTGTCGAAATCGATGACCCCATCGAAGGCGCCGCTGCGAATGAAATCGTTGAGCGCCACACGGATCTTCTCTTTCTCCGGCGTATAGTAGCCTTCGAACGGTGTGCCCGCGAATGCGTCGCCGAAGGGCGTGAGGGTCGCGCCAATGATGCGGAGCCCATGTGCGTGGGCGCGTGCGATCAACTGCTTGTAGCCCTCGATGATCGCCTCGGCGGTCGGCTCCGGATCATGCGCCGCCAAGCCGCTGCCAGGCCAGCCAATGTCATTGATGCCCATCATCAGAATCACCGTGTCCGCCTTCGGCTGGCTCAACACGTCGGTGTCGAAGCGCGCAAGCGCATTGACGCCCATTCGGTCGGACAAAATCTTGGCGCCCGATATGCCCTCGTTCAAAACTGCGACGGGCGGTCCGCCGACCTTTGCGAGCCGCTCGGCCAGGCGGTCGGGCCACCGGTCATTGCCGTCAACGGTTGAGCCGTCGCCGTCGGTGATCGAATCGCCAAATGCGACGACGGCGCGCGCGCCAGCCGGCGCGTCAACCAGGATTTCGCTCAGGAATGCTCGCTGCGTCAGTTTCGAATCAGCCTTGAAGTCTACGTCGGCAACCTGGTTTCCGGCGCCCACATAGGCGGTCTGATGCCCATCCCAATGAATGGTGGTCAGGGGCGTGACCTCCGGCAGGTAGAGGCTGACCGAGACGAGAGCGAGCGGATCGACGCTCATGTCGACAGGGTCGCTGATCGCCGGCGCGCCGGGAGGAATGACGATGGTCGGGTTCCCGCCGAACGTCACCGCATGAGCGGACCCCTCCTTGATCTTGCCTCCCTCTCCAGCCAAGGCGATATTCGCCGCGCCGATCGTCAGCGGCGTCTTTCCATATTCGTTCGACAGCACGATCCGCACACGGGCGCCGCCGATGCTGAGACGCGCGGCCTGACGGATGGTCTGCTTCCAAAGATTGGCGGGTATGCCGAGCGGCACGGGAAAGTCCGGGCCCCATGCCGGCTGTGGGCTCGACGTCCAGGAGCCGATCCAATTGCCGGTGTCCGCAGCCCGCGAGGCCGAAGAGAACCCAGCAACGGCGGCGAGCGCCAACGCAAAACATGCCGATGCGCCACTTGACGTTCGCGATTGCCGACGCACAGCGGAAAACTGGATGGTCCCTCATGTTTCCTCCCCGATTATCTTTGGACGACTAGCAAAACACGCAATTGGCGGGTGTCACGGCCGCGAAGTTTTGGCGAGACAGCCGCGAGAGTCAACACGGCTGATGGTGAGGGCGTCCTCCTCTTTCACTGCCCGCAACTCTTGCAAACATGAAGCCGCTCTTGACGATTGCGCCGTGCTACACTGCGCGCTACCCGGCGAGGAGGCGATCTTACGAACCTTAGGCGCATTGTTGATTTTTGTTGCTGCGATCGCATCGCGTTGCGCCGGCGTTCGCCGCGGATCCACTTCCGGCGAGTGGCGCGGCGAAGCTCGTCGCCTACTGGGTCTGCCGTTCGGCCGTGATCGTCGACATGGGGCCTGTGGGCTCAAATTCGTCCGCCGAATGCACCGGCATCGTGAAGACCCGCGACGGATCGAAGCTTCTGGACAATCTCGCGATGCGCTGAATGGAGGAATCGCAGGCGCGCCCCGCGGGTTATGCGTTCACCGACAGGTGCATTCAGACCGACAGCGGCGGCGACAAGATTTTCATGACCTACGAAGGCTTGGAAGGCGGTGACATCGCGCTCTTAGATGGGACCGGCAAATATCAGAGCATCACTGGCAACGGTACGCGGTCGGTCGTCGACGCGCCCGGCAACAATGCGCAGCTTTTCGCGTTCACGCTGAGCTATGATGTGAGCTGGACGACGAAAGGGAAGTGAGGCGCCAAGACTGCGTCTCATCGTCATTGCGAGGAGCGCAGCGACAATGGGCGTGTTCATCTCCCTCGATGACGTCGACAAACACTACGAGGTCGCCAAAGCCGTGGGCGCAGAGATCGTCCATCCGCCGAAGGACGTCGATACGGCCGAACCTACTGGGCGGTCGATCCCGAGGGACATCCCTGGTTCTTCACCACGCCTCGGTAACGCGATGAACCTCGGCGGCATGGGAATCCTGTTCGTGGTGGCTGCGCTGACGCTAGCCACATGTCCCGCCGCCGCCGGCCAGTCCGCCGCCCTTTGCGCCGCCGCGAAAAAGCCGGTCGAGACCGAGCCGCTTCTAGCCGCCGCGGTCGCGGCGGCATTCGGCAACGCGCCGTTCAAAGCGACCGCAGATGACTGCGTTTACCCACTCAAAGTTCTGCATTACGCGACCGCGGACGTCCTCATCGTCCAGGCCGGCGAGCCCGGCCACGCGTGCCACGGCTGCGGAGCGCCCTTGTCGGCCTATGTGCTTCGGCGAGCTGATGGTGGCCTCAAAACTGTCCGCGCCTTTCGCAAATTCGCGACGCCCGGGACGTTTGGCGCCGTCGAAGACATTTCTCCCATCGAGATCGGCGGCGACGATGGGCTGGCGATCGAGAGCGGCGGGATGTTTCAGGGTTACAGTTCTGCAGGCGTGGACTTCTTCGCTTTCCATGCGGGCCAACTCGTCAGCCTCAACAAGACGTCCATCACGACGGCTGCCGACAATGAGGGCGCGGTCGGCGATACGAGCAAGACGATCGAGGTGACGGCGAAGTGGTCCATCGATCCCACGGACAAAACCGCCATCATCGTTGACTACAAGATCAAGGCTGATGGCGCGACGCGGGTCGAGCGCGTCGTCTGGCGCCTGCGGGGAATGTCGCTTGTCGTATCGCACGGTCGCGTACCGCCGGAAATCTCGCAAGCTTCCGGCGGCGGTTGAAGCGTGATCGCTCTCGTGCAACGGCGCGGAACTACGCGCCGCCCCACCCTCCTCCGGTCGGGGTTACGATCTCGACCGCCTCACCCGCTTCCACCTTGGTCTCGGCGCAGCCTGGCAGGATCTCGACGCGCCCGTCATTGCGGCGGACCGAGTTGCGGCCGAGTTCACCCGGCTCGCCCCCCATCATGCCGGGGTTGGCGACGGCGCGAAAACCGCTGAGGATCGCCGCCTGCATCGGGCGCAAGAAACGGACGCGCCTCAGCGTCCCGTCGCCCGCGCGCCACTGGCCCTTGCCGCCGGAGCCGCGACGGATGTGGAAATCCTCGAGCACCACCGGAAAGCGGCTCTCCAGCACCTCGGGATCGGTCAGGCGCGAATTGGTCATGTGAACGTGAACCGCGCTCGCGCCGTCGAAGCCGGGGCCGGCGGGCGCGCCCGAGCAAATGGTCTCGTAATATTGATAGGTGTCGTCGCCGAAGGTGAAGTTGTTCATTGTCCCTTGCGATGAGCTGAGCGCGCCAAGCGCTGCAAACAATGTGTTCGTCACGATCTGCGACACTTCGACATTGCCCGCGACGACAGCCGCCGGATATTTGGGCGACAGCATCGAACCTTCCGGCACGATGATGCGGATCGGCCTGAGACACCCGGCGTTCATCGGGATGTCGTCGTCGACCATGACCCGAAACACGTAGAGGATCGCGGCGCGGGTCACCGGCTCGGGCGCGTTGAAGTTCGACGCCTGCTGCTGCGACGTGCCAGTGAAATCGACTGTCGCTTCGCGCCTCTCCTTGTCGATGCTGATCCTGACCTTGATCACCGCGCCCTGATCCGAGACGCTCTCGGCCTCGCCATCGGCAAGCTTGTCGAGCACGCGGCGCACGCTTTCGTCGGCATTGTCTTGAACGTGGCCCATATAGGCCTCGACCACTTGAAGCGAAAACATCTCGACCATGCGCTTGAGTTCCCGCACGCCCTTTTCGCATGCCGCGATCTGCGCCTTGAGGTCGTTGACGTTCTGCAGCGGATTGCGCGCCGGATAAGGTCCGCTCTTCAAGAGCGCATAGAGTTCGCGCTCGCGGAAGCGGCCACGATCGACCAGCAGAAAATTGTCGATATAGACGCCCTCTTCATGGATCGAGGTCGCAAGCGGACGACATCGATCCTGGCGCGGTTCCGCCAATGTCCGCGTGATGGCCGCGCGAGGCGACCCAGAACAGAATCGCTTCGCCATGTTCGTCGAAGACCGGCGTGCAGACGGTGATGTCGGGAAGATGGGTGCCGCCATTGTAAGGCGCGTTCAGTGCAAACACATCGCCAGGCCGGATGCGCCCTTTGTTGTCGCGGATGATCAACTCGACCGAGCGATCCATCGAGCCCAGATGCACCGGCATGTGCGGCGCATTGGCGATGAGGCGTCCCTCGCGATCGAACACCGCGCAGGAAAAATCGAGCCGCTCCTTGATATTGACCGAATAGGCGGTGTTCTGCAGCGTCACGCCCATCTGCTCGGCGATCGACATGAAGAGATGGTTGAAGATCTCGAGCATGACCGGATCGGCCTTGGAGCCGATCGCCTCGCGCTTTGCGCATCGGCTCGATGCGGGTCATCAGCACATGGTTTTTCGCTGCGATCTCGGCGCGCCAGCCCTGCTCGACGACGATCGTCTGATGCGGTTCGATGACAAGCGCCGGGCCATCGACCGCCGCGCCGACGGGAAGCGCCTCGCGCAAAAAGACGTTCGCCTTTCGCCAGCTTCCATGCGAAAAGAACCGCGTCGCGCGGGCGGGTGTAGACGCGGTCGATCGCCCGTCAAGATGGCGTCCAAGGAGCCCTTTGGATGCGGGCCGTGCTCTCGAGCGCGGCCTGGCGGCTTTTCTCGGCGAGCCGCGCGGCGCCGCCCACAGCCTCGACCGACACCGCTTCGATGGCGATCGCCTTGGCGCGATCGATGAAGCCGAAGCGGCTCTTGTGCGCGCTTTCGAATGCGCGCCGCATTGCCGCCGGCGTCGAGAGCGGAACCTCGATCGTGGTGTCGGAGCCCGAATAGCGCAGCTGCGCGCGACGATGGACCTTGATCGCCTCTCGCGCGACCCCCTGCCCTTCGACCTCGGCGGCCGCCGCGACGAGCGAGTTCGTCCGCGACGGCGTTGACGCGGAGAAGCGCGTCGACGCGCAGGGGCTCGTCGACCCCTTGGGCGCGCTGAGCCGTGATGTCGGCCAGCCCCATGCCATAGGCCGAGAGCAGGGATGAAAAGGGATGGATGAGGACGGTCGAAATCGCCAAGGCGTCGGCGACGTCGCAGGCGTGCTGGCCGCCCGCGCCGCCGAAGCAATTGAGCGCATAGCGCGTGACGTCGTAGCCCCGCGCAACCGAAATCGTCTTGATCGCCTCGGCCATCTTGGCGACCGCAATGGCGAGGAATCCGTCGGCAACCGCCTCCGGCTCCCGCCCATCGCCGATGTCGCGCGCGAGCGCTTGAAAGCGCCGCCGCACGATTGTGTCGTCGAGCGGCTCGTCGCCGCCAGGGCCGAAGACTTTGGGGAAGAGATCGGGGATCAGCTTGCCCGTCATCAGGTTGGCGTCGGTGACCGTGAGCGGACCGCCGCGGCGATAAGCGGCGGGCCCGGGATCGGCGCCGGCGGAAGCGGGGCCGACGCGAAAGCGCGCGCCGTCAAACGAGAGGATCGAGCCGCCTCCCGCGGCGACGGTATGGATCTTCATCATCGGCGCGCGCATGCGCACGCCTGCGACTTCCGTCTCGAAGGCGCGCTCGAACTCTCCGTCGAAATGCGCGACGTCAGTCGAGGTGCCGCCCATGTCGAAGCCGATAATGCGCTTGAACCCTGCGCTGATCCCGGTGCGCGCCATCGCGACCACGCCCCCGGCGGGGCCTGAGAGGATCGCGTCCTTGCCGGCGAACAAACCCGCCGAGGTAAGGCCGCCCGACGACATCATGAACATGACGCGCGCGCCGGTGCGCTCGATGTCGAGATCGCGCGATACCTGGCCGACATAGCGCTTAAGAATCGGCGAAAGATAAGCGTCGACCACGGTCGTATCGCCGCGCGAAACGAGCTTGATGAGCGCCGAGGCGACATGGCTTTCGGAAACTTGGGCTGAAGCCGAGCTCTCGGGCCATCGCGCCGACCATGCGCTCATGCGCCGGATAGCGATAGGCGTGCATGAACACGATCGCGACCGCGTCATAGCCTTGAGCGTCGCGCCTCGGCGAGCGCGGCGCGCACGCGCTCAGGATCGGGGGCGCGCTTCGATCGTCCCGTCCGCGAGCACGCGCTCGTCGACCTCGACGACGCCGGAATAAAGCTGTTCGGGCTTTATGATGTTGCGGGCGAAGATGCGCGGGCGCGCTTGATAGCCGATCTCGAGCGCGTCGCGAAAGCCGCGCGTGGTCACGAGCAGCGTGCGCTCGCCACGCCGTTCGAGCAGGGCGTTGGTGGCGACTGTCGTCCCCATCTTGACGGCGCGAATGGCTCCGGTAGGAATTGGCTCGCCCGAAGCAAGGCCCAAGAGCCGACGGATCCCCTCAACCGCGGCGTCCGTGTAAGCAGGGCTCTCGGACAGAAGTTTGATCGGACAGAGCCGCCCGCGCGGATCGCGGCCGATCACATCGGTGAACGTGCCGCCGCGATCGATCCAGAAGTCCCAGGCCCCGCCTGGTTTTTCTTTGGAAGACCCGCGCTTCGACTTCACGTTTGGTTGATCTCCGCTTCGGGTTCTCTCTTTGCCGCGACCCCGCTAATGGTCCTATCATTGAGGCAAATCAAACGTGAAACGAGGGGACTTCCGAATGGAAACCGTGAAGTTTGGCAAAACGGGCTTGCAGGTGTCGAAGCTTTGCCTCGGCTGCATGACCTACGGCTCATCCAAATGGCGCGAATGGGTCTTGGAGGAAGAGGCGTCGCGTCCGTTCATCCGCGAGGCGCTCGAGAAAGGCATCAATTTCTTCGATACGGCGGATGTCTATTCGCAAGGCGTCAGCGAGGAAATCCTCGGCCGCGCGCTCAAGGAATTCGCGAAGCGTCCGGACGTGGTGATCGCGACGAAGGTGCACGGCGCGATGGGGTCGAGCCCCAACGCCAAGGGCTTGTCGCGCAAGCATATCATGGAGGCGATCGACGCTTCGCTGAGGCGGCTCGGCACGGATTACGTCGATCTCTACCAGATCCACCGCTTCGACCCGCTGACCCCGATCGAAGAGACGCTGGAAGCGCTCAACGACGTCGTGCGCGCCGGCAAGGCGCTCTATATTGGCGCCTCGTCAATGTACGCTTGGCAGTTCGCGCGCATGCTCGACATCGCGCGCGCCAAGGGACACGCCCAGTTCGTGTCGATGCAGAACTACTACAACCTCGTCTATCGCGAGGAAGAGCGCGAGATGATGCCGCTGTGCGCGAACGACGGCATAGCCGTCATTCCCTGGTCGCCGATGGCGCGCGGCTATCTCGCGGGCTCCGGGGTCGGCGCCAACGCTTCGACCACGCGCGGCCGCACCGATCCGTTCAGCGTGACCTTGGGGCTGGGTTCGCGGCAGGATGAGGTCGATCCGCAAGCGCGTGGTCGAGACAGCGGAAAAGCTGAACACCAAGCCCGCGGTGGTTGCGCTCGCCTGGGTGCTGTCGAAGCCCTTCGTCACCTCGCCGATCATCGGCGCGTCCAAGCCGCATCACCTGGCCGACGCGGTTGCAGCGACCGAGCTCAAACTCGATGCGCGCACCATCGCCAAGCTCGAGGAGCCATATACGAGCAAGGCCGTGGCCGGCCACGGCTAGCGAAGGCCCATGCTCCTGCTTATGTACGAGGCTGCATGACTTGAAGCCTTCGAGGAGGCCCTGATGACTCAAGCAGGAACCAAGGACCATCCAATCACGATCGAGCCGATCCATGAGCGGGTGCGGGTGATCTGGCATGGGCGCACGATCGGAGACAGCAAAACGGCGTTGGAGCTGCGCGAGGCGAACTATCCGCCAGTGGTTTATGTGCCGCGCGACGACATGGACATGAGCGCGCTTGAGCGCACCGCCCGCGTTACGACTTGCCCTTACAAGGGGGAAGCGAATTATTACTCGATCACCGACGGCAAGGCTCGTGACGATAACGCCGTCTGGACCTACGAATTGCCCAAAGCGGAGGTCGGCGAGATCGGGTCTCACCTGGCTTTTTATCCCGATAAGGTAGAGATCACGCGGGGCGAATAAGATCCATTCCGGGCGACGGTCGAAAACCGCTTAGCGCGCTCGGGCCGCCAACCCACTCTAACCGAACCAACGGTTGCTGTGCATTGCGCTCGTATTGATCTAGAATAGAGCCGGCTCGGTTGGGAGGAACAACGACATGCTGTTCAACGGCGGCTTTACGTTCGGCAATTTCGTCGCCGACGCCTTCACCATATTCATGTTCATATTGTGGTTCTGGCTGCTCATCGTGGTGTCGGGCGATCTTTTCCGCCGGCATGACGTGTCCGGTTTCGCTAAGGTGCTGTGGGTCATCGCGTTCGTCCTGTTCTCCTACCTCGGCGTGTTCGCTTATCTTCTCACGCAAGGTCGGGGCATGGCCGAACGGAACAAGGCGCAAGCCAACGAGGCCCGGGAGGAATTGCGACACATCGTCGGTTTCAGCGCCGCCGACGAGATCGTGAAGCTCGACAAGCTGAAGGCGGCGGGCTCGATCACCGAGCAGGAATATGGCCGCCTGCGAGCCAAGCTGGTCGCATAGAGCTCCGGCGCCAAGGCGAGTTTTCGCGGAAGAGATCATCAAGACGGTCGAACGAAACGACGCGCATATTCAAGAGGGCTCGTAAGGAGCCCGGACATCAGGGAGGCCCACGATGTGCATCAAGTGCGAAACGGGCGGAATCGGCCGGCGGGATTTGATGAAGTTCGGCGCCGCTGCCGCAATCGCGCTTGCCGCAGGGGCCCTGTCGCCTGCGGCGCGCGCGGCGGAAGGCGCGCCGACTTCGCTCTCCCCCCAAGAAGCGCTCGCTCAGCTCAAGGCGGGCAACGAACGCTTCGTGAGCGAACCTAAGCTTTGCAGCATCGATCTCGCGACCAGCAGAGCCGCAGTCGCCGCGCATCAGGCGCCGTGGGCGACGATCATCTCCTGCGCGGACAGCCGCGTGCCGCCGGAGCTTATTTTCGGCGGGCAAGGCGTCGGACAACTGTTCGTCGCCCGCGACGCCGGCAATCTCGTTGGCGTCGAGACGCTCGGCACGATCGAATATGGCGCGGCGGTCCTCGGCTCTCCGCTGGTCGTCATCCTCGCGCACACCGCCTGCGGCGCCGTGAAGGCGGCCTGCGACGTTGTGACCAAGAACGCGACTTATCCCGGCGTGATCGGCCGCATGATCGAGCCCATCGTGCCGGCGGCGCTCAAGGTGCGCAACGATCCCGGCGACTTCGCCAATAACGCCGCCAAGGAGAGCGCCAGGCGGACCGCGGCGAACTTCCCGACGGTCAGCAAGATCGTCTCCGATGCGGTCGGCGCGGGAAAGTTGAAGATCGTGGCGGCTATCTACGACCTTGAGACCGGCGTCGTCACTTATCTCGATTAGCGGGCGGGCGCCGCGGCGATCGCTCGTGAACGGCAGAGCGACCGAATAAGAACGCTCCCGCCGAACGATAGCGACGCCCGGCTGTTCGGCGAGGGTCAGCGGCCCGGTCCGGCCCCGGCGCAAGCCTTACGGGAAGCGGTTGCGGAAGTCGTCAAAACTCGATAGCCGACGCTCATGGGCATCGACCGCCGCATTATCCTTCGCGATAAGTTCCTGAACGCGCTGAACACGTCGCCCCAGCTCATGGGCATTCTCAACGTGACGCCCAATTCGTTCTCCGACGGCGGGCGCCATTCCGATCCAACCGCCGCGGTTGTGCGCGCGCGTAGGATGGTCGCCGAGGGCGCGGCGATCGTCGATGTCGGCGGCGAATCGACAAGGCCCGGCCACGTTGCGGTTCCCGAAGACGAGGAGCTCCGGCGGGTGGTTCCGGCGCTCGAGGCGCTTGGCGCCGAGCTTGACGCGCCGATCTCCATTGACACGAGCAAGGCGAGGGTCGCGCGCGAGGCGGCGCGACTCGGCGCCTGCGTCATCAACGACGTCTGGGGGTTGCAGCGCGATCCAGGCATGGCGGACGCCGTCGCGGAGACCGGCTCGGCCGTCGTCATCATGCACAACCGGGAGGAGAAGGATCCCGCGATCGACATCCTCGACGACGTCGAGCGCTTCTTCGAGCGCTCGCTCAAGCTTGCGGCGGGCGCTGGCGTGCCTTTTAGCCGGATTCTGCTCGATCCGGGCGTCGGCTTCGGCAAGACGCGGCAGCAGAACCACGCCTGCATCTGGAATCTCGACCGCTTCCGATGTTTTGGGGCGCCGATCCTGGTCGGGCTCTCGCGCAAGTCGTTCATTGGCGGAATCATCGACGCCGAGATCGATCGGCGTCTCCCCGGCACGCTCGCCGCCGACACAATTGCGCTCATGCGAGGGGCGTCGGTGTTGCGGGTGCACGACGTCATTGAAAACCGCGCGGCGCTCGCCGTCTTCATGGCGCTCAGGGATGCGGCCGCGCCCCCGCTCGCCGCGACGCCTAAGGACGACGGAAAGGCGCGCGTCGTCCTCGCGCTCGGCGGCAATGTCGGCGACAAGGTTCAGAGCCTGCGCCGGGCGTTGCGCGCCATCGCGGCCGAGCCCGGGATCGAACTCACGGCCGTTTCCCGCCTCTACCGCACGCCCCCCTGGGGCAAGACCGACCAGGACTGGTTCGTCAACGCCTGCGCCCTCGGCCGGACGAGCCTCGGGCCCGAGGCGCTTCTCGAGCGCGTCAAGAGGCTCGAGGTCGAGCTCGGCCGGGAGCGTACGGAACGGTGGGGCCCGCGGGTCATCGACATCGACCTCATCGCCTACGACGAGGTTGCGCTCAAGACCGAACCGTTGACCCTGCCCCATCCCGAACTGTTCAATCGCGCCTTCGTCCTCGTTCCGCTGGCCGAAATCGCGCCCGATCTCGTGATCGGCGGCGTTCGGATCGGCGAGGCGGCCGCGCGTCTCGGGGCGGAGGCTCATGAGGTTTTGCCGCTCGACTGAGCGAGCGCTCCGCTCAATTCGGGCTGGCTCCGGCGTCCCGAAGCCCATTAGACTGGGCTGAAGCTCCGTCCGGCCGAGATTCCTCGGCCCGAAGGGATCAAAAACGATGCCCGCATGGTCGCCAACCTTCACCTTCCTCGATGGCGAATGGCTGGAAGGCAATCACCCGATCGTCGGGGCGCGGACGCACGCCTTCTGGCTGGGCTCGAGCGTTTTCGACGGGGCGCGCGCCTTCGAAGGGGTGACGCCCGATCTCGACAAGCATTGCGCGCGGCTCAATCGCTCGGCCAAAGCCATGTGCCTCAAGCCGACGATGAGCGTCGAGGCGATGCTCGAGCTCACGCGCGAGGGGGTGAAGAAATTCACGTCCGGCGCCGAGCTCTACATCCGCCCGATGTACTGGGCCGAGCACGGCTCGCTGATGTCGGCCGTCCCGCCCGACCCGGAGTCGACCCGCTTCTGCCTGTGTCTCTACGAGGCGCCTCTGCCTCAGCCGACCGGGGTCAAGATCACGCGCTCGCCCTACGCCAAGCCGCTCGCGGTCACCATGCCCATCGAAGCCAAGGCGGGCTGCCTCTATCCCAACAATGCGCGGGCGCTGATCGAGGCGCGGGCGCGCGGATTTGACAATTGCCTCATGTGCGACATGCTAGGCAATGTCGCGGAGCTCGCGACGGCGAATGTGTTCATGGCCAAGGACGGAATCGTGATGACGCCAATGGCGAACGGGACGTTCCTCAACGGAATCACCCGGCAGCGGGTGCTTAAGCTCCTGTGCGCCGACGGCGTCGACGCGCGGGAGGCGACCCTCAATTTCGCCGATTTCGATTGTGCGGATGAGATCTTCGTCGTCGGCAACTACAGCAAGGTGACGCCGGTCACGCGCATCGACGCGACGGGATCTGCAGCCAGGGCCCTTCTTCCGGCGCGCGCGCAAACTCTATTGGGAATTCGCGCATGCCCAACAAGCAACGGTTTAAAAGCGGCGCAACGCGCCCGAGGGGGAAACGATGTCCACTCGTTTGACGATCCGGCTTGATTTCCCGGCTGGCCGCCGCCTCGGCGCCGGCAAAGTCGCGCTCTTGGAAGCGATCGAGAAGACCGGCTCGATATCGGCCGCCGGCCGCGCGCACCAAATGTCGTACCGTCGCGCTTGGCTCCTGGTCGACGAACTGAATCAGCTATTCGCCGAGCCCGTGGTCGCCGCACATCATGGCGGCGCGAAGGGCGGCGGCGCCTCGCTGACCGACGAGGGGCGGCGGGTCGTTGCGCTTTACCGCGACGCGGAAGCCAAGATGCGGGCGGCGGCGCAAGGCGAAATCGACGAGCTTGAGCGCAACCTCGGCGCCGGCAAGCTGGAACACAATGAGCCGCCGCCGATTGAGCGGCGCGACCGCTTCCCTTTGACAGCGCGGGCGCTTTGACCGAAAGAAGCGCTCAGATGAAGCCCACGGTCAAAATTTGCGGCCTTTCCACCGCAGCCACGCTGGACGCCGCGCTCGAGGCCGGCGCCGACATGGTCGGCTTCGTCTTTTTCCCGAAAAGCCCGCGCCACATCGATCTCGCGACCGCGCGCTCCCTCGGCCGACAGGCGAGGGGACATGCGACGATTGTCGCGCTCAGCGTCGACGCGGATGACGACACGCTCAAGCGCATTGTCGAGGCCCTGTCGCCCGACCTCATGCAATTGCATGGGAGTGAGAGCGCCGGCGCGGGTGAAAGAGATCGGCGAGCTTTTCGGTCGCCCGACGATGAAGGCGATCGGGGTTGCGGCACGCGGCGGACCTCACCCAAGCCGAGCCTTACCAAGGCGTCGCCGATGCGCTGCTGATCGACGCCAAGCCGCCCAAGGGCGCGGCTCTGCCGGGCGGCAACGGCCGTCCGTTCGACTGGAGCCTGACGCGGGACTTTCATGGCCCCCTCCCCTGGCTTTTGTCCGGCGGGCTCGACCCCGACACGGTCGGCGCGGCGATCGCGCTGAGCCAAGCCCGCGGCGTCGACGTCTCCTCCGGCGTTGAGAGCGCGCCCGGCGTCAAGGACCCGGCCAGAATCAAGGCGTTTGTCGCGGCGGCAAGGCGGGCTTTCGCGCGCGACGCCGTGGGAGTGGGCTGACATGAGCAAGCTCGACAAGCCCAATTCCTATCGCGCGGGGCCGAACGAGCGCGGACGCTTCGGCATTTACGGCGGACGCTTCGTCCCCGAGACGCTGATGCCGCTCATTCTCTCGCTCGAAAAGGCTTATGAGGAGGCGAAGGCCGATCCGGCTTTCAAGGCCGAGCTCAACCACCTGCTCAAACACTATGTCGGGCGCCCGAGCCCGCTCTATTTCGCCGAGCGGCTGACCGAAAAACTCGGCGGCGCCAAGATCTACTTCAAGCGCGAGGAGCTGAACCACACCGGCGCGCACAAGATCAACAACGTGATCGGCCAGATTCTGCTCGCTCGGCGCATGGGCAAGAAGCGCATCATCGCCGAAACCGGCGCGGGCCAGCATGGGGTTGCGACGGCGACCGCCTGCGCGCGCTTCGGCCTCGAATGCATCGTCTATATGGGCGCGCTCGATGTCGAGCGGCAGAAGCCGAACGTCTTTCGTATGAAGATGCTGGGCGCGGAAGTGAGGCCCGTCGAGCAGGGCGCGAAGACCCTCAAGGACGCGATGAACGAGGCCTTGCGCGACTGGGTGACCAACGTCCGCACGACCTATTATTGCATCGGCACCGTCGCTGGCCCGCATCCTTACCCGGCGATGGTGCGCGACTTCCAGTGCGTGATCGGCGAGGAGACGCGGGCACAGATGCTCGAACTCGAAGGGCCGACTGCCGGACAGCCTCGTCGCCTGCATCGGCGGCGGCTCGAACGCCATCGGCCTCTTTCACCCCTTCCTCGATGAGCCGCAGATCGAGATGTTCGGGGTCGAGGCGGCCGGGCACGGGCTCGACGTTCCGGGCGGCCACGCGGCCTCGATCAATGGCGGGCAGCCCCGGCGTGCTGCACGGCAACCGCACTTATCTACTGCAAACCGACGATGGTCAGATCGTCGAAGGCCATTCGATTTCCGCCGGCCTCGACTATCCCGGCGTGGGGCCTGAGCATTCGTGGCTCAATGACGTTGGCCGGGTGACCTATCTCGCGGCGACCGACAGGGAGGCGCTGGACGCTTTCCTGCTCTGCTCGAAGCTCGAGGGCATCATTCCCGCGCTCGAGCCCGCGCACGCCTTGGCCAAGGTGATCGAGCTCGCGCCGAAACGCCCGAAGGATCATCTGATGGTGCTGAATCTGTCCGGTCGAGGCGACAAGGACATCTACTCCGTCGCCGAGTATCTCGGCGGCATGTGAAGCGCTCTTACTGCGGCGCCGGATGGAGCCCGTGACGCAGCATGATGTCCTTCATTTTTGCAGGATCCGGCGCGCCTTCGGCAATGAGCGCCGCGATCTCGCGAAAATAGCCGGGTCCGAGAACGCCGGGCGTCAGGATGCAGAGACAACGCGCCGCCTCCTGCGCATCGTTGCGGAACGCGTGAACGATCCCGCGCTTGATGAAGATTGACTGACCGGGTTTGAGCACGACGTCCCGACCGCCGAGGCGCCAGGTCGACTCTCCGGCTAACCCGTAAATGGTTTCATCCCAGCTCTCATGATAATGCGCGATCGGCATGCGGGCGTTGGGTTCAACCGTCATCTCGAAGGCGTCGAGGCTGCCGGCGGTGTCGTCTTTCGTCTGAAGGAACCGAAGCTCGAGTCCGCCGATCCGAATCGTCTCTGACGCCATGGGACCTCCCTTGCGCTGTTCTTCGCGCCGATCATCGCGGTCGCGATTGAGTTCTCGCTAGACGCGTTGGCTGCGCCGCTCGCGCGGTGGCTGGCTTTGACCTGTCGCACCGCTGCGAGCTGCCCCTTGAGAATGTCGAGCGCATCCTGCTCGTCAGGTTTCAGACCCTCGAGCTTGACATGCTTCAGAATGACTTCCAGCGCATCGCCGATGCGGCCAAGCTGCCGCCCATAGCTGCCAACCGTTTTCAGGATTTTGCGTTCCAGGTCGGAGTCGCCGGCGCCGCCGAGATCGATGTTGACGAGGCCGAATTGACCGCCCTGCTGAGTGAAGGTCATGGGATTGATCGCTTGCCAGAGTTGATCCGGCGCGAGGGAGATCTGGAAGGGTGTGGACATGGAGCCTCCTGGCTGATCGAAATGCAAAGAATGCAATGCCGACATTCTCGCCGTTCGGATCCCCCGAGTCCACGCGTCCCTGTCTAGCCTCTATCGTTCACGCCACCCGCCCGGCCCGGAAAGCCTCCACCGTCTGCATCACGCCGCGCAATTCGCCTAAGCCCTTGAGGCGGCCGATGAACGAATAGCCGGGATTGACGCGCTTCGTGCCGTCGTCGCCGAGCAAGTGGCCGTGGTCGGGACGCATCGGAATTTCGGCGTCGGCGCGGCCCTCAGCGCGGCGCCGGTCCTCTTCCGCCATCAACGCCGCGACGAGGCGGACCATGTCGGATTCGCCGGCGAGATGGCCGTCCTCGAAGAACGAGCCGTCGGGCTCCCGTTTGACGTTTCGCAGGTGCGCGAAATGTACGCGCGGGCCGAACTCCTTCGCCATGGCGACGACATCGTTCCGGGCGCTGGAGCCGAACGAGCCGGCGCAGAACGTAAGGCCATTGGCAGGAGACGGGGCGGCTTGAAACAGCTTGCGCGCGTCCTCGACCGTCGACATGACCCGCGGCAGACCGAAAATCGGGAACGCCGGATCGTCGGGATGGATGGCGAGGCGAGCGCCTTCCTCTTCGGCCACAGCGGCGATCTCGCGCACGAATTCGATGAGATTCGCGCGCAGGTCTTCGACCGTCACGTCCTTGTAGGCCATCAGAGCGCGCTTGAAGCTCTGCCGGTCATAGGTGAAGTCGCGCGCCGGCAGCCAGTCGATCAGCGTCCGCTCCAACTCCTGCATTTGCCGCGGCGTCATCGCCTCGAAGCGCGCACGCGCCGCAGCGATACGCTCCGTCGCATAGTCGCCCTCGGCCCCGTCGCGCCCGAGGATGAAGAGGTCATAAGCTCCATAGTCGATTGCGTCGAAGCGCAGCGCGGTCCCGCCGCTGGGAAGCGGCCAGTTGAGATCAGTGCGCGTCCAGTCGGTGACGGCCATGAAATTGTAGCAGAAGGTCTTCACGCCAGCGCGCGAAGCGTTGCGGATCGATTGCTTGTAGTTGTTGATCTTGGCGCGGAATGCGCCGCTGCGCGTCTTGATCTCCTCGCCGACGCCAATGCTCTCGGCCACCGACCAGACGAGGCCCGCGGCTTCGATCTCGGCCCGGCGCTTCAAGACCTCGCCTTTGCTCCAGACTTCGCCCCGGTTCATGTGATGAAGCGCGCTGACGACGCCGACGGCGCCGGCCTCACGGACATTTTCGAGGCTGACCGGATCGTCAGGGCCGAACCAGCGCCAGGTCTGCTGCATGCGAAGCCTCCCTATTGCGTGTCTCCCTTCTCACCCTGATCCCGAGCTTGTCGAGGGACGGGAGAGGAACCGGGCTTAAAGGCTAGATCTTCCGCCCCATCGCCAGATATTTCTCCGCCCGCGCGTTGCGAAGTTCGTCCGGGCCCAGATTGTGAAGCGACTTGAGCGCATCGCTGATCGCCTGGCCGGTCGAGGCGATCGCCGCCGCTGGATCGCGGTGCGCCCCGCCGAGCGGCTCGGGAATGATTCCGTCGATGATGCCGAACTTGATCAGGTCCTGGGCGGTGATCTTCATGCCGGTCGCCGCTTCCTGCGCGCGCGAGGAATCGCGCCAGAGAATCGATGCGGCCGCTTCCGGCGAGGCCACGGTATAGATTGCGTGTTCGAGCATGAGCACGGTGTTGCAGGCGGCGATCGCGAGCGCGCCGCCCGAGCCGCCCTCGCCGATCACCACGCCGACATTTGGCACGCCGATCGAAAGGCACATGTCGATCGAACGCGCGATGGCTTCGGCCTGGCCGCGCTCTTCGGCCTCGACGCCGGGGAAAGCGCCGGCGGTGTCGATAAGCGCAATCACCGGCAGGCCGAAACGGTCGGCGAGCTGCATGAGGCGCGTCGCCTTGCGATAGCCTTCGGGCTTTGCCATGCCGAAATTGTGTTTGACCCGGCTCGGCGTGTCGTCGCCCTTCTCCTGGCCGATCACGCACACCGACTCGCCCTCGAATCTTCCCAAGCCGCCGACGATGGCTTCGTCCTCGCCGAAATAGCGGTCGCCGGCGAGGGGGGTGAACTCGGCGACGAGCGCCTTGACGTAGTCGCCGAAATGCGGGCGCCCCTGGGCGCGCGCGACTTGCGTTTTCTGCCAGGGCGTGAGACTGGCGTAGAGATCCGCCAGCGTCTTCTCCGCCTTGGCCTCGAGCTTCGTAAGCTCCTCGGCGAGCGCTGGCGAATCGCCTTTCTCCGCCACGGCGCGCATTTCATCGAGACGGGCCTCGATATCCGCGACCGCCGTTTCAAAACTGAGATAGGTGCGCATCCGGTCCTTGCGGCGAACCGCACGGGGGGGGTTAAGCGCGGCGCGCGGAAACTGGCGATGGGAGGCTGCGAAGTCAAGCGGACGCGTGAGCCCTGTCCGCCCTTGCTTCCTACCGCGCGTTGCGGCATGAACGGCGTTCATAGGAGTGTAGCTCAATTGGTTAGAGCACCGGTCTCCAAAACCGGGGGTTGGGGGTTCGAGTCCCTCCTCTCCTGCCATCGGCTCTAGCCGACGGAGACTAAGCGCGGGCGTAGTTCAATGGTAGAACGGAAGCTTCCCAAGCTTCATACGAGGGTTCGATTCCCTTCGCCCGCTCCAGCCTCAAGCTGAATCCGAGCCCGAGGCTTTCACCCGTGAAGCCGTTCCGGTTTTCCGCGCCGCCTTGATGATCTATTGCGGTAAAGGATATTCTTGAAGTCGGCACGAAAGTTCTCAGGCGTGATGAGAATCTCCGTGGCCTTCTCCGCGTCGTAGAGACGAATCTTGCCGTTCTTAAAACCGAGCATGGCGAAGCCGTGGAATTGCGTCACAAACTTCGTGCCAACGTCCTTGGACGCGCCTATCGACGGCACATTGACGGAGGCTTGGGCTGCGTCGGTAATCACGTTGAGCGGCGTATTGGGCTTAATCGTCGATTACCGCCGGCTGAGCGCCCGTGACGATGTTCCAGAAGTCATTGGCGCTGATGTTGAGGGCGTCAAGGTTTTCATAAGACCCAAGCCTCACGGCGATGGCCTTCTCGATGATGGCCGCCCAGATCGTATGACCGTCCGGATCCCGCAGGTAGATGAGGGACCAACTGTCGCGGTCGCCATCGTTTGTGTACAGCACATCGCTCACGTCGATCGAGCCGCCAGGTAGATCAAATATGCCGGGTTTCCCAGACACTTCGACGGCGCCTGGGAGCTTATCTGCGCCGGTCAGATCAACCCTGACTGCGCCGGGCAGGTTGACGGTGAAGTATCTGGCGGAGGTGAGCGTGTCGCCGGGCGGGTTGCTCAGGGTTCCCGCCGGCAGGCCCGTGAGGTCGGTGAGAACTTTGCCCGATGTCTCAGAGATCATGCTTTGGATGATGGGTCGGCCGACCGAGGTGAAGGCATATGCCGCCAGGATCGCAGCCACCGGGCAGTTCGCGATATTCTCCGCCTGCTTGACCTCGGTAAAGGATGGAACTTTCGTTTGGGGGTTGAAGCGAGGCGAGAGGACGACGTGAACGTCTTTGGGGTTGCCGTCCTTGGCGGGCGGCGGCATCCGGGTCATCTTGCCGGCGGCCTTCGTGACCGCGCCGGCCGGCTGCGATTGCGACTGCCTATCCCACAACAAACCTATCGGGCCGGGCGCCCATCCCCCGTCATCCCACAAGCCGCCCAACGGCCCGTGGGGCGTTCCGCCATCGCCTCCGCGTAAAAGGCCCAAGGGCGCGGGCCCGTGAGCGTGACCTTTGGTGGGAATCGTCATGGGCGTAGCCTAAAAATGGATTCGACGGACTTAATGGCCGATATATTGGGCCCCGCGCCGGGAAAGGTCCAGAGGCGCGTGTTCAATTCATTGGGCTACCCCGCTCCATCGCCAACCTGGACGAGATTGAGCGCGTCGATCGCCGCGATCCGCTCGGCCTCGGTCTGCTTCAAAGCGCGCTCGAGCTCCTCGGTGCTGGAGCGGCTCGAGCCTGTGAGCACCATTCCGCCGATGGCGAGGGCGAAAGCGACGATCACACGGGTTGGCGAATAGGCGACGAGGCCAAGAACAAACCCGGCGATCAGCGCCGGCCCGATCACGGCTGACGCCAAGCCCACGAGCCTCAACCTGCGGCTGCGCTGGATGGCGTCGCTGAGTTCCTCAATCCGAATCTCGAGCCGCTCGATCTCGTCCATGAGGCGTCCAGCCCGCTCTTAAGTCCCGCAATTCGTCGGCGCCAGCTACGCCGCCGCCACGGCCTCAATCTCTATGAGAAACTCCGGGCCATAAAGCTTCGACACCTCGACGAGCGTGATCGCCGGCGCCGCGGGCGGACTCACGGTTGCGAAGAAGCGATTGCGAGCGTCTCGATAGGCGCCGAGCTTATCCATGTCGCGCAGGAAGACCGTCAATTTCACCAAATTGGCGGCGGTGCAGCCGACCGCCTCCAGCGCTATGGCGAGGTTGCGGAAAACCTGATCGGCCTGGGCGGCGAAGTCGTCCTTGCCAACCAACGCGCCCCCTCCGTCGACCGCGGTCTGGCCCGAGATAAAGAAGAGGCGACCCGCGTGGACCTCGACCACTTGGGAATAGCCGGGCGGTGGTCCCAGCTCCGGCGGGTTCAACCGGCTTATGGATGCATTTGCGTCGTGTCTCATGCCCGCTTCCCGTGATCTCGAGCAATCGGAGCCTGCGTGGCGACGTTAGCCGATGTCTGGCTTTCGCCCGACAACGATCGCGTCCGCGAAGTCCGCTCTACGTCTCGCTCTCTTTCCCGTTGGCCTTGCCGAGAATCTCGAGCACGTTGTCGATCCCGTCGGGCGAAAGGCGGATCAGGCCCGTATAAGGGTGGCTCAATTCGAGGATGAGAAAGATCGCAATGCCGATCGACACGGCGCCTGCGAGATGCGCCAGCACGCTTACCGTGTTGGTCGCCGCGACGAGGCCATTGCCGAGAAAAAGCGCGGTCGCCCAGCAGACGACGACGGTCAGGACATGAGGCGGAAACGGATTGGCGAGCTGACGCGCCATCAGCATCTGGGTGTCGGCGAGCTTTCTCACCTGATCCCTCGCCGTCGCCAAAAGTCCCTTCTGTGCTTCGGTCGTGGGCGTCAAGCTGTCGAAAAAGCTGTTCTGGCTCTGAAATATCCACCGCATCTCCTCGAAGGTGAACGGCTGGGGCCCCCGCTTGGCGTCGCCGAAGAAGCGGGCTCGAGAACGCTCGAGCGCCCTGAGCAGACCCGTCCGGCCGCCGGCCGCCTCAGGCCCGTAAAGTTCAAGCGCGAGATCGACTTCGGCCACCATGGGCCCGAGCGAATAGGCCTCCGACTGCTGGGTGCTGAAAACCGAGAAGGCGGTGAAGACGAGCAGTCCGAGGACGAGCGCAAGGAGCAGGCTGACGAGCCCGGTCATCGCGCCGACCGGCCCCTTGGCCGCGGTCAACACATCCGCGGGCACCTCCCATTGCAGCGCCATGCCCACGAGGCTCGCGCCGAACGTGATAGCCGCGACAAAGATCGCCCGATAGAGAGGATGCATCGGCCCTGCAGCGTTGTCAGGGCGTTCTTTCTTCTCGCCCGAGATTCCCGATTATCGCCGGGTTTGCGCTCGTGGCGCAAGCACCGGCGCTATGGCTTGCGAGCGCCGGCTCAAGCGCGTCGACATGGGAATTGTTCGGGACGCTGCACCCCCAGAGTTTGTTCTGCGTAACGAGGCCGCCGGCAGCTGCCGGCGCCCTTCACAAGGCCGAGCAGCGGCTTAGCGTTATCCGTTGCTGAGCGTCATCGTCGCCACCGTCACGTGCGGCCAGAGAATGCCGTTGAAGATCAGGAACACGAGCTGGGAGTACTGAAGCTGCAAATAGGTGCGCTCGGGCCAATACGGCTCGAGCATCCTGATGTCGCGGTACTCCTCGCTATCATACCGGGGATCGCGATGGCGCGGACCGTGCTCCCAGCGCACCCATTCAATCCAGAAGGTCGCGCTTGCTGAGTAGACGAAGGCGTTGGGGACGGGGTTCGTTTCGGTGGCTATGCTGGCCGGTTGGGCGGGCACGGGATTGGGCGGCGTTCGGTTGGCGACCCCCAAGAATGGGATGTTGCTGACCGTCTCATACAGGCTGCCAGCGCCAAGCGTCGGAAAACCATCCAGCGAGACGCTGTCCGTGGTGAGATTGATCGCAATGAAGCCGAGGATGTCCTGGCCGGCGATCGCCTCGCGCAAGACGGAGTTTGGATCGTCGATGAAGCCTTGGAAGCTTGCAGGGTACGGGCCGGTGCTCTGAGAGCCCGGCGCTAAAACGTCCAGGGGGACGTTGATCTCCGGGACGACATGCTGGAGGTACGGCGGCGGAGGAGCTAGGGGAGGCGGGGGAACTGGGGGAGGTGGCGTGGGGCCAGTGATTATCGGCTGGATCCCGGCGGCGGGCGGATTGGGCGGAGGCGGCGGCGGGTTAGGTTGAGCGGGAGCCCCGGGGAACGGATTCGCGTAAGGGCCGGGGAACGGCGATCGGACTGAGCCCTGGATATGTCCCGTTCGGGTTGGCGAACGGCGTCAGAGCCGGGATGTTCGGTTTGCCCGGAGTGGGCGTAGTGCCCGGATTGGGGCCCTGCATCAGCACTGTGACCCCGTGTGGAATGCTTCCCATCCTCACGATTGCGTCCTCGTTCACAATCGTGGGCCCGTTCGTGGGGGTGGCCCCGCCCGAGGGCTGCTGGCTGCAGGGCACGTTCATGAACAGCCCCGGCTCAATATGAAGCGCTTGGCCCGCTGTCTGCGAATATCCTCCAGGGTCATTCTTCGGAGGCTTCGGATCGGCGTCGCTGACCCGCTGGAGGTAGGTCAGACCGTACAGGCTGAGGTCCTTTTGGTTAGCAAAACCGCGGTTCGGGACCACTCCCGGAATCACGTGAAAGTCGAAGCCGTCATTCGTTAGGTTGAGTTCGAGGAAGCGTTTGATTGCGCTATTCTCCGGCGGCTGGTTATTGTCCGGTCGCCAGATTGCATTGAAGCCAGGCCCCCTCCAGCTGCCCGTCAAGAACGCGAGCGGACCTAATTGCAGTCCCGTTCTGAATGGCCCTTCCTGAAACCGGGGCGGCCCGTAGCCTCGTGTGTGATATCGACGATGCTCGTGATCCTCTTTTGAAGCCATAGCGAAGCCTCCTAATCGGTTTGGTGAAGATGAGGACTGACCAGCCCAGGGCGCCTTAGCGCAGACAATAATTACTGCAAAGAAATGGATAATAGAACGAATGAAACCGAGCCCGCGAGCCCGGTGTTGTTGAGCATGATCACTAAGCTCGCGCTGTGACGTGGCTCACAGTGCGACGTCCGATCGAAGGAGAATCCGATTGGCGAGGCGCCGTGATTTCTGCGAATGCTGGTGAGGCTGGTCGAGCCGTCTTTTCGTGAAACTTCGAGCCACAGGCGCCAATCATGACCGAAACGTCGCATCCCGCCGCGCAATGGGCCTATCGCAGCGCCGCAGAGCTCGCGCAGTCGCTATTGAAGAAGGAGGTCTCGGCTCTCGAGCTGACGGACCAATTCATCGCTCGAATCGAGGCTCTCGACGGGGACCTCAACGCGGTTCCGGTGCGCGATTTCGCGGGCGCCCGCGAAGCGGCGAAGGAGGCGGATGCGGCGCTCGCGCGCGGCGAGCGCCGGCCGCTCCTCGGCGTGCCGGTCACCATCAAGGAATCCTACAATGTCGCCGGATTGCCCACGACCTGGGGCATACCCGCCGCCAAAGGTTTTATCCCTCAGGAGGACGCGCTCGCAGTCGCGCGCCTCAGAAACGCCGGCGCGGTCATTCTCGGCAAGACCAACGTGCCCCTCCACCTCGGCGACTGGCAAAGCTACAACGACATTCACGGCGCGACCAACAATCCTTGGGACAAGACGCGGACGCCGGGCGGCTCTTCGGGCGGATCAGCCGCAGCGCTCGCCGCTGGTTTCGGTCCTCTGTCGCTCGGCTCCGATATCGGCGGCTCGTTGCGCGTTCCGGCCCATTTCTGCGGGGTCTGCGCGCACAAGCCGACCCATGGGATTGTCGCCTCCCGCGGTCATCTCCCGCCGGGTCTGCCCGCTTTGCCGGCCGCGGTCGATCTTGCGGTGATCGGCCCGATGGCGCGCTCAGCCGACGATCTCGCCTTGGCGCTCGATCTTATCGCCGGTCCAGATGAAGCGGCTGAAGGACGGGGCTACCGCTTGAACCTGCCCCCGGCGCGGGGCGAGAAGCTCGCGCAGTTCCGCGTGTTGTTCATCGCCGAACATCCGCTCCTGCCCACCTCGCCCGAAGTCGGCGCTTCGCTCGAGCTTTTGGCGAAACAACTGGCCGGCGCCGGCGTCGACGTGAAACGCGCGACCCCGCTCCTGCCGGATTTGGCGGCCTCGGCGCGACTCTACGCGAAGCTCTTGAACGCCGTCCTGTCAGCGCGGCTGCCGGACGATCAGCAGCGTGAAATGCAGGCTGTGGTCGAGGCAATTCCCGCCGACGATCAAAGCTTCATGGCGGAGCTGGCGCGCGGCTCGGTGATGAGCCATCGCGAATGGCTCAGGGCCGACTTCGCCCGTCAGGGCCTCAAACACCAATGGCGCGCCTTGTTTCGCGAATTCGACGTTGTCATCTGCCCGCCTGCCGCGACGCCCGCGTTCCCGCACGATCCGTCGACGCCGCAGGAAGCGCGGACAATCGCGGTCGGAGGCAAGGAATTTCCGTATCTTCATCTCCTGGCGTGGGCCGAGCTCGCGACCACCTGCGGGCTGCCGGCCACGGTCGTTCCCATTGGCGTTAGGGACGGCTTGCCGATCGGCGTCCAGATCATCGGCCCGGAATTCGAAGACCGGACGCCGCTCGCCTTCGCCCGCCTGATCGAGCGCGAGTTCGGCGGTTTCGTAGCCCCGCCCGGCTACGCCTGAGCGCGACGAGGGGCGCCTGAGCCTTGACGGCCTGAAGCCGACTACGCCAGACGCTTCAGAAGCGTCTGCGCCTGGGCGATCACCGGCATCTCCGCCGTCGGCGAAAACCCTTCGAGCGCGGGCGAAAGGACCGCATGGGCTTCGGCGAGACGGCCGGTCGCTTGATAAAGCTTGGCGAGCGCAAACGACGCGAGCAGTTCGAAGGTCCGGGCGCCCTGTTGTTTCGCGACGGCGAGGGAGGTTTTGAAAACGTCTTCGGCCTGCGCAGCGTTGGCGGGATCGCGGTTCAAAAGGATATTGCCGCGCAATCGATGCAGATTGGAATCGTAAAGGCGATCCCCGCCTTCTTGACTGATCACCAAAGCTTCGTCGATCAACGCCAAGCCTCGCTCATAATTGTGCGCCCCGGCTTCAAGCCTCGCAAGAACCCCAAGAAAGCCCGGAACGATGACCCGATTGCCTTGATCCCGATAATCCGCCAGCGATTGGCGGAAGTCATCGACGCGGTCAGCGCCGCCCAGCCGAGTGCGGCCCAAGCTCAGATACAGCCGCGAAAGCGCGCGATAATACGCCATGCCGTGCTCTCGGCTGATCTTCTGGAAATTCTCGGCGTCGGCGATGACGCTCTCGAAGTCATTGCGCGCGATCTCGAGCGCGATCTTGTAAAGGAGCACGGTCGCGGTGGTCGGCGGGTGGCCGAGCTCGCCAGCCAAACGCGTCGCCTCCTCGATCAATCGACGCCCGCGCGGCAGATCGCCCGACAGCCACATCGTCAGCGCGAGGAAAGCTCTGGCGCTCACCGCGCCGTCGAGGCCGAACCTTTCCCTCAGTTCGCTGGCGGGCTCCTCGAAACTGCCAAGCCCCAGTTCGAGTTGGGCGCGCGCCTCGCGCAAGTCTCCCAGTTGCATGCAGGCTACGCCGAGGCCTATGCGGACCGCGCGGGCCTCGGCAATTCGCCCTTGGGCTTCCGCCTCTCGGAGAGAACGTTCGGCAATATCCCGAGCCGCACGGAATTCCCCGCGCGTCCAAGTCCAGACAAACTGGCCATAAATTGCGGAAAGCTGCTCGGCGGGACGTTCGGCGCGCGCCGCGAGAGCGCTCGTGCGTTCGAACGCGGCCTTGGTCTCGTCCGCGGCGTAACCCTTCGACCACAGGACCGCGAGAGCATAGTCGGTCTCCAGCTTGACCCGCCGATCCGCCTCCGCCTTTGAAATCGCGGCCGGCGCGGCGCGCCCCGCCGCCTTGTCCGTCATGGCCATGGCTTGGCCGAGATGGGCCATCGCCTCCTGGAAGGCCGAGCGGCGCAAGGCCTGATCGCCTGCTCTGCCCCACCATTCGATCGCGAGCTCGTCGAGGCCGGCTTCCGTGAAATGATGGGCGATGACTTCCGGCTCCGCGGCCGCGGCCTCGGGCTGTCCGGCGAGGATCTCCGCCGCGCGGCGATGCAGCGCCTGGCGCGCGCCCTTGAGCAGGCTGTCGTAGGCCGCATCCTGGATCAGCGCGTGCTTGAAGCGATAGCTGGCTTGCGGGCGCAGGCCCTCCGAGATGAGGAGATCCGCCTCGGCGAGCCTGTCGAGCGCGGACTGTAACGCCCGCTCGCCGTCGCCGCTAGCGATCGCGGCTGAAGCCGCCACGTCCCGCAACAGCGCATAAGTGAAATGGCGGCCCAATACGGCGCCGACCTGCGCGACTTCGCGCGCTGGCCCAAGGCGGTCGAGCCGCGCCGCGAGCGAATGCTGAAGCGTCGGGGGAATCATCTGCAGGCTGGCGGCCTCGCCGCGCTCGAGCAGAAGGCGCGTGACCTCCTCGACGAACAGCGGCACCCCGCCAGTGCGCTCGCTCACGCCCTCGATCACCTCCTGGCTCAGCGCGCGGCGGGAGGCGAGCTCGCCGACCATGCGCGCCGTGTCGGCGCGATCGAGGGGCTTGAGCGCGATGATGCTGTGGTGCGAGCGTGGGCTCCAGGACGGGCGAAATTCCGGCCGCGCGGTCGCGAGGATCAAGAGCCGCGCCTCAGCGCCCTTCTCGGCGAAAGTCCGCAGGAGATCGACCGAGGTCGGGTCGGCCCAGTGCAGGTCCTCAAGCACCAGAACGATGGGCTGCGCGCGCGCCCCGGCGAGCAGCCACGCGACAAGGGCCGCCAGTTGGCGCTCGCGCAATTCCTCGGGCGCAAGCTTCGCCGCGCGCTCCTCTGTTAGAGGGATGTCCACCAGCGGCGCGATCAGAGGCGTATATTCGGCGGGGTCGAGGCCGATGAGCCGAAGCGTGTTCTCGAGGTCGGCCAAGCGCCGGTCGGCAGGCTCATCCGCGCCAAAGCGCTGGCGCCCCCATTCGGCGAATGAATGCAGGGGCGTATTCTGCAGGAGTTGCGATGACGGGAATTCGGACCAGGTGTGCGGCGTCCCGCGGAGCGTCGCGCGAAACTCCTCCAGGAGGCGAGACTTGCCGATGCCGGCTTCGCCGACAATGAACGTGAGCTGGCCCACGCCATCGCGAGCCCGATCCCACTGGCGGCGCAAGAGCGCGAGCTCCTTCTCGCGCCCGACGAGGGGGGTGAGCGCGCGCGCGCCGGCGCGCCTTCCGCCGCTCTGGCGCACGATCCGAAAGAGCGTCGTCGGCTCGGACGCGCCTTCCATGAGATGGGCGCCGCGATCCTCCGCGATGAACAGGCCCGACACCTGACGCTGCACGCGAGCGGTGACCATGACCGTCCCCGGCTCGGCCAACGCCTGCACGCACGCGGCGACATTGGGCGCGTCGCCGAAGATTTCTCCCGCCGCATCCACGACCACCGCCCCGCTCTCGATCCCGATGCGGGCGACAAGCTCCGGCTGGCCCGGAGCCTGCGCTCTTGCGTTTGAGTTCGGCAAGCGCGCGGTGAATAGCGAGCGCTGCGCGAACCGCGCGTTCGGAATCGTTCTCCTGCGCGATCGGGTGTCCGAACAGGGCCATCAGCCCGTCGCCGAGCGTCTTGGCGACGCGTCCGCCCATTTGCGACGACTGCGGCTGAGGCTGCGTCGAGGTAGGCGCTGAGCAAATTGCGCCAGTCCTCGACGTCGAGACTGGTCGCAAGGCCGGTCGATCCGACGAGATCGCAGAACATCACCGCGACGGGGCGGCGCTCGCCCGAAATTTCAGGGATTTTGCGCCGCAGCGGCGAGAACTGGCGCCGGGCTGCGCTCCGTCGAAAGCGCCGGGGCGATCAACCCCCGATCGCGGTGAGCAGCTTGCGCCGATCGCCGACGGCCGAGACGCCAATCTGCCTGAGGTCTTCCGCCGTCACATGACAGAGAACATGCTCGTCGATCCCGTTCTCGCGAAAGGCCGCCTCATACTCGTCGAGACCAAGGCCCCGAAGCCACCCCCCCACGTCCATGGCAGGGCTCCCCAACATGGGCTGGATAATCGCGCAGCAGCGCGGCGCTGTCCAGCTTGCCGTTGATCCCGTGGGGTTGAGATCGACTTGGCCGACAGCCAAGAGCGGAGTGAGGGTTGGCGCAAGCGAGCGACGCCAACCGGTCCGGCGGCGCAGCCTTCGCCTTTAGCCAAAGTCCGCTTCGCGGCCGATCCCGTAACGCCGCCGAAAGGCCTGCCGCCGTAACCAGCGCCGTCCACGCCATGCGGTTGGGTCTCCGGCCTTGACAGGTCCGAGCGCCTTGGCGCGCACTCTCCTCACATAGGCTGAAAGGCGGACGGCAAAAATGAGCAAGGACCCTGCAAGCGAGTCTCGTTCCAATTCTGCAATCGTCTTGGACGCCCCCACGGCGGCGCCTCATCCAGAAGAGATGCGCGCGACCGTACGGCTTCGGATCGGGAGCTCGGTGTCGCTCGATGCGACGGCGCGCGCCACGCCCGCCGGTTTGATAGCCGTAGGGCTGCTCGTCACAGCAATCCTCGCGCCGCTGTTGATCTTCGGCAAAAGCAATCGCGCGCGGTGAGGGAGAGCCCGGAGGCCGGCTGAACCCTCCGCCGGCTAGGAGTGCGCCCCCTTCGCATGGATTCGTCATCGCGAGGAGGCCGAAGGCCGGCGCGGGATCCAGGGGAACGCAGGGCGCCCCCACATTCTCTGAATTGCTTCGTCGCCATAGCCCGTCCGGAAGGACGGGCGTCTTTCCACGCCCTATGGCTCCCGCAATAACGATTCCATACCGAACGCAGGACGCCCTAACAGATTGTCTGGGCCCCAATTTGCATGAGCGTCCGCCCCAGCGGGCCGGCGGCCTCAGGCGGCAGAACGACCGACAGCCGACCTTCGACGCCACGGAGGTCTTCAAACGATAGCGTCAAACGAATGGGCGCGTTGTCCTCGCCCCGCTCAATCTCCCATCCGGTAAGGGAGACAGAACGCGCTTGCACAGGATCCTCGGCCATTCCGTTTGTTTCCGCAGTTGATAGTCAATCGCTATATATATTAAAATATATCGAGTAAACCGAGAGCGCGCCGTGGGTTCGCTTAGGCCGATCGCTCGAAAGAGAGCGGGCGCTTTGGTCAAAACCATTCCACTTGTATCCGAAGTACAAGGGCGCTTATGTGAGAAAAGCACGCCTTTCGGGGGCTCGCGTTGGCTGGGGGGAGCCTATGCCGAGCGTGTTCAGGTCGTTCGATAAGCTTACCGGGGCGTTTGCAGCGGCCGCCCTGGACCCGGCCCGCTCGGACGACCGCCATCGTCCTGAACCTGATTTGCTTGACAAAATCAGAAATATATGCTATACGTTCCTACTAGCGGAATCTCACTTCCCGCTCGCCGGCAGACGGGCGGGATGACGAGAAGCCGTCGCTGTTTGAAGCGCCGGTCCGCAACCCGCCGCGCGAGCTGCACCGGAACAGATTTTTTTTATTTTTTCGGCCATAACCCTTTGAAAAGTCCAGATTCGGCCAAATAAATCCAAATAAATCCAAGGATTTTCGCTTGGATTTATTTGAATTTGCTTGACACGAACTCGCGCGCTGGTTGAACCCACGGCCGACGGGAGGCTCAGCTCAAGAGCTGGCCTTACTTCACCGCCTCCACGCTCGGCTCGGGGACGTGGGCGCGGGCGTGCTTGTGCTCCTCGATGCGCTTCGCCTTTTCGCCGGCCTGCCGCGCGGCTTCGGTCAGCTGGTACATTTCCTGGTGGTCGTAGTCGTCGGAAGTCCGGAGCGCCTCGTCGGTATAGTTCTTGGCGTTCGGATCGCGTTCCAGCGCGCGCGTCCAGAGGTGGATCTTGACGAACATCGCGAGGATCCGGCCGTAGGTCACCACCTGCCCGCCCCAATTGCGCGCATAGAAGATCAGCGGGTTCTCGAGCGGCATTCCGGGCCTTCGGTCGCGGCGGTAGCGCCGCCGGATCATGCCGGTCTCGAGCGGATAGATGTTGTAGAAGTGGAAGCTCGCCCAGAACCAGGTGAGCAGATAAGCGACAGTGTCGGGGCGCGGGCCGCCGGCCACGGCGCGGCGGATGACCGTCTTGATGTGCTCGGGCGTGTAATAGGTGCGCCATGCGAGCCGATAGGCCTCCTGCCATTCCTCGCGCGACATGCGCGGATGGTCGGTGGTGACGTGCTCGAGGTCGAACTTGTTCAAGTCGGGGTCGATGTCGACGCCCTTCGCCACCGCCTTGGCGTGATCCTCGCTACCCGGGAGCGGCGTCAGGATCGAGAATTCGAGGATGTCGAGCGGCAGCTCGCGCTGGATGATCTGGATGCGCTTGACCAGCGATTCCTGCGTGTCGTTCGGGAAGCCGATGATATAGCCGCAATAGGTGATGCAGCGGCGCTTGCGCCATTCGAGCAGGAGCTCGCGATAGTCGGAGATGTGGTTCTGCTTCTTCTTCGCCGAGGCCAGATTGTCGGGATCGATGTTCTCAAGCCCGATGAACACGCGCTTGACGCCAGCCGCCACCGCCTTCTCGATGAAGCGGGGAATCTTGTGGCAGGCCGTGTCGACCTGGATGATGAAGCGCGAATGGATGCCCTGCTGGCGCAGTTCGATCAGCCGGTCGAAGATCGATTCCCAGTTGCGATTGCGGGCGAGATTGTCGTCGGTGATGAAGAAGTAGCGGACGCCATTGGCGACGTTGATCCGCACCAAAGCTTCGATGTCGTCGGCGGTGCGATAGCGCGACTTGCGCCCCTGCACGTTGATGATGGTGCAGAACGAGCACAAGAAAGGACAGCCGCGCCCGGCGTCGAAGCTCGAGATCATGCCCAGCGTGCGCCCCACGCGCTCGGGCGGCATATAGGGGCCGGTCGCGCCTTCGAGCCCGGGCAGATCGTGGAGGTAATTGTAGATCGGTTTGAGCGCGCCCGCCGCAGCGTCGCGCAGCACTTCGTCGAAGCGCCCCTCCGCTTCGCCCGCATAGAGCGTGATGCCGAGGTCGAGCGCTTGCTTGAGCGAATCGGGGGTCTCCGGCAACATCGAGAGGCAGCCTGAAACATGGAACCCGCCGATCACCACCGGCACGCCCGCCGCGCGCAGCGGCCGGGCGCAGTCCATGACGCGCGGGAACTGATTCGACTGGACGCCGACAAAGCCGACCATGCCGAAACCGCCATTGTCCTTTATCTGGCGGGCGATACGGTCTACCCGTACGCGGGTGTTGGTCTCGTCGACCGGAAAGATCTCGATATCCACGTCCTCGCCGAGGACCTGATCTTCCATGCATTTCTGCGCGATGCCGAAGAGACACGCGAGCGAATTGGAGGGCAGCGCCGACTTCCACCACTGGATGACGTAGCCCTGGTCGTCGTAGTGCGACGGCTTGACGAGAAAAAGCAGGAAACGTCGGCGCGCTGCGATCTCCGGCATTTTGGCTCCCCGCCCAATAACGGCCCGTCCGAATCTGGCCCTGCAGTCGCCCCCTACCGATCGCGACCGTTACCAGCCCTCGCCCGAATGCGCAATCGCCGCCCTCGGCGTAGGGGAGCCGTGTCGCCCTAGCGCGCCACGGTTACGCGCAGGTGTGTCGTAAGGATCACAGTCACGCTGGCGACTCGGAGCGTCGCGCGTCAGGCGCCGATCCGCTTGATGAACCAGTTGAGAATTCGCGTCCAGATCTCGTCCTTGCCGATCAGGTCCTCGACCCCGTGTTCGAGGTTCGGGTTGTCGTTGACCTCGATGACGACGATTTCCCCGTCAGTTTCCTTGATGTCGACGCCGTAAAGGCCTGGGCCGATCGCACGCACGGCCCTGAGCGCCGTGTCGATGACGCGCGGGGGCGCGTCGCCGAGGGCGAGCGTCTTCGATCCCCCCTCCTGCGCCCCGTTCGGCCCATGCTTGATGATCTGCCAGTGCCCGCGCGCCATCTGGTACTGGCAGACAAACAGCGGCTCGCCGTCGAGCACGCCGACCCGCCAATCGAACGTCGTCGGCATGAACTTCTGCGCCAGCAAGAGGTCGGTGTCCTCGAACAGTTTGTCGGACAGCCTCTTCAGCTCTTCGGCGTTCTCGACCTTGTGCACGCCGCGCGAGAACGAGCCGTCCGGAATCTTGACCACCATCGGCCAGCCGAGCTGGCGCTCGGCCTTGATGAGGTCCGCATCGTCGGCCAGCATCACGGTCGGGGGCGTGGGCACGCCATGCGCCTCCAGAAGCTCGTTCAGGTAGACCTTGTTGGTGCAGCGGATCATCGCCTGCGGATCGTCGATGACCGGCATGCCTTCGCTTCTGGCGCGCTGGGCGAAGCGATAGGTGAAATTGTCGATCGAGGTGGTCGCGCGGATGAAGAGAGCGTCGAATTCGGCCAATTCCGCGAGCTGCCTGCGAGTGATGAGCTCGACCTCCACCGACTGCTTTTCGGCGATCCGCTGGAAATGTCTCAGCGTCTCGGGAGAGGACGGGGGCAGCTCTTCCTGCGGGTCGTACAGAACGGCCAGCGAGTAACGGGCGATCGGGCGACCGCGCGGATTGCGCCAGTCGCGCTGGGTGTGCCGATGCAGACTCGTGCGGAAGAATTCCGTCTCTTCCGGCCCGAGCTTGGCGAGCGGCCGGGCGCGCAGCCGGTCGATCTTCCAGTACTTGCCGGGCGTGATGGTGACCTCAATCGCCGGGCAGCGGTACCAGTCGAACAGGAGCCGGCCGAAGGCTTCGAAACGCTGATCCTGGGCGAGGCCGAAGCAGAACAGAAGGTCGAAGGTTGTATCCTCCGTCGCGTGCGCCTTGGTCGCCGCCGCGGTCAGCGCCTCCTGCAATTCCGGCAGCGACTGCTCGTAGAGTTTGAGCTCGCGCAAGTCGAGCATCGTCTCGACGGTTGGAATCACCCGATGCCCGCGCGCTTCGGCAAGCAGAGAGGCGTAATAGCCCTTGGATTGATAATTATAGGAGCGCGACAGATTGATGATTTTCGCCCGCCCAAGACCCGCAAACAGTTTGGGGCGCGCCAGATAATCGCCCGTGGTTATGACTTTGTGCGGCGTGTCGGCGTTGGGAAAGTCGCGCGCCTGATCGACCAGAATGACCCAGCCGTTCATGACGCGCGCCACTCGGGCCATGCGGACAGTCGCGACAGCTTTTGCATGATGACGGGCGGAAGCGTCCCTGAGTTTCGGTGCGGAAGGTTCGACGACGACCGGCGCAACTCAGTTCCGCGCTTCTCTCGCCTCCCCCTAGCGCAGGCGCGATGCGCGGCGCAACGGTCGAACGCACTCGGTCAGGGAATTGTTCCCTGCTTCGTGCTGCGGGATGGGGAGCAGCGACTTCTCGTAGCGCAAAGCGGTCGCCCCGTCCGCGTAATAATGCGCGTGCTCGCCGAACTGGCGGAAGCCGCAGCTCTCGTAGAGCGCGATCGCCGCGGAATTGTCGTAGCGGACTTCGAGGGTGAGCGCCTCGCAGCGGCGCCGACGCGCGTAAGCCTCGCAAGCTTGCAACAACGCGCGGCCGACGCCGCGCCGAGCGAATTGCGCGCCAACCGCAAGCGAATAGATGCGCAAAGCCCGCGCGCCCTTGCGCAGCGAGACCAAGGCGTAGCCCGCCAGTTCATCGTCGATGGTCGCCGCGATCACCGGCCGATGGGCGCCCTCAGAAATTCGCGCAAGGAGCGCCGCGAAACCCGGTCGCTCTCGAAGGATTCGTTCTCGAGCCTTGCAATCGCCTCGAGGTCGCGAGGGCGAGCCTCGCGGATGTTGATGCCGCTCCGGCGCCAGTTGTTCATGCTGAAAAAACCGGCTCCCTCGGCGCCCGCCCAAACGGCATGAGACGTCGCCTTAAAGCTGGCGCGCTCATATCCCCGTCTGTTCCCCGGCCGATGCAATCGCTGGGCCGGAGAGCCAGACGGCAATTCGAGAGGATCGGCGAAGGCCCTTAGGCCATGTATTGGCCGCCGTTGGCGGTCAGGGTCGAGCCGGTGATGAAGCCCGCGTCGTCGGAAGCGAGGAACACGACGCAGCGAGCGATCTCCTCCGGCTGGCCAAGGCGGCGTACCGGAATTTGGGGGATAATCGATTTTTCGAGAACGTCTTTCGGCACCGCCATCACCATTTCAGTCGCGATATAGCCGGGACAGATGGCGTTGACCGTCACTCCCTTGTTGGCGTTCTCCTGCGCAAGCGCCTTGGTGAAGCCGATGTCGCCGGCCTTCGCGGCCGAATAATTGACCTGACCCATCTGGCCCTTCTGGCCGTTGATCGACGAGATGTTGATGATGCGGCCGAAACCGCGCTCGCGCATGCCCTCGATCACCGGACGGCACATATTGAACAGGGAATTCAGATTGGTGTTGATGACGTCGCACCACTGGTCCGGGGTCATCTTGTGGAACATCCCGTCCCTGGTGATCCCGGCGTTGTTGACGAGAATATCGACCGGACCCAGGTCGCCCGCGACTTTGGCGAGCCCACCCACGCAGTCTTCGTATTTCGCAACATTCCACTTGTAGACGTGCACGCCCGTCTCCGCCTTGAACTTGGCGGCGGCTTCGTCGTTGGAATGGTAGGTCGCCGCGACTTGGCATCCGGCGGCCTTCAACCCTCTGGATACGGCGGCCCCAATACCGCGCGTGCCGCCCGTCACCACTGCGACTCTCGCCATGTTTCCTCCCAAGATTTTTTAACGCGCGCCGTTGAACCGGTGCGCGTGGACTACCGTTCGACCGCCATCGCTATCCCCATGCCGCCGCCGATGCAAAGCGTCGCTAAGCCTTTTTTGGCGTTACGGCGCGCCATTTCGTGCAACAACGTCGTCAGAACCCGCGCGCCCGAAGCGCCGATCGGATGGCCGAGCGCAATCGCGCCGCCGTTGACGTTGACGATCGACGGATCCCAGCCCAGGTCCTTGTTGACCGCGAGCGCCTGGGCGGCGAAGGCTTCGTTCGCCTCCACGAGCTCAAGGTCCTTGACCGACCAGCCCGCCTTCTCCAGCGCCCTGCGAGTCGCCGGAATTGGCCCCGTGCCCATGATCGCCGGATCGACGCCCGCCGTCGCCCAGGCGACGATGCGCGCCATCGGCGTGAGCCCCCTGCGCTTGGCCTCGGCGGCGCTCATGATGACCAAGGCTGCCGCCCCGTCGTTCACGCCCGAGGCGTTGCCGGCCGTCACCGTCCCCTCCTTGGAAAAAGCAGGCTTGAGTTTCGCCATCGCATCGTACGTCGACCCGGCGCGCGGATATTCGTCGGCGTCGACGACGATGTCGCCCTTGCGCGTCGACACGGTCACGGGCGAAATCTCCTCCTTGAACCGCCCTGCCTTTTGCGCCGCCTCGGCCTTATTCTGCGAGCCGACCGCGAAGCGATCCTGCTCCTCGCGGGTGATCTGCCACTTCTTGGCGATGTTTTCCGCCGTATTGCCCATGTGGTAGCCATGGAAGGCGTCGATCAGCCCGTCCTGCAGCATGGTGTCGACGAGCTTCATTTCCCCCATCTTGATCCCGCTGCGCAAATAGGCGGCGTGGGGCGCGAGCGACATCAATTCCTGGCCGCCCGCGACGATGATGTTGGCGTCGCCATTCGTGATCTGCTGGAGGCCCAGCGCAACCGCCCGCAACCCGCTGCCGCACAGTTGATTGACGCCGAAAGCGGTCTTTTCCTGCGGAACGCCGGCCTTCATCGCCGCCTGCCGCGCCGGATTTTGCCCCTGAGCGGCCGAGAGGATCTGCCCGAGGATCACCTCATCCACCTCGCCCGCCTCGACCTTCGCGGCTTCGAGAGCGCTCTTGATGGCGACGGCGCCCAGGTCATGCGCCGGAGTCGAGGCGAAGGCGCCGTTGAACGAGCCCACCGGGGTGCGTTTTGCGCTGGCGATGACAATTTCAGAGGCGGGCATATCGGTCTCCCTTTGGAGAAGATTGGCGAGAGCGCCGTAACTATACGATTTCTACACGATCCGTCACGTGTGGCGCTATAATTCTATATAGGCGCTGCAGCACGACAGGGTTAGCCCAAGTCGCCCGAGCGCTCTCGCTCGGGCGACCGAGCCCCCGGCTTGGGGAAAGACGAGCACGCCCTGTCGGGAGCGGCCTTTGGCAATGGTGGGCGATGCAGGGATCGAACCTGCGACCCCTCCCGTGTGAAGGGAGTGCTCTACCGCTGAGCTAATCGCCCCCGCCTCAAGGTCGGCCCTTTATGGCCCCCGTGAGAGCCAAGTCAAGAAGCGGCTCGGCGCGACGAACCGGCTGCGGGTCTCCTGTTGCGGCGGCCCGCGCGGCGGGAGATAAGGGCGCGATGGGTGAGAAGAACAGGGCAGGGGCGAGGTTCACGCTGGCTGAACTCGCGCAAACGATCGACGAGCGCGCCGATGCGAGCGCGGAGACCTCCTATACCCGCAGCCTGCTAGATAGAGGCGCAGCCCATTGCGCCCGCAAATTCGGCGAGGAAGCCATCGAACTGGCGATCGCCGCTGCGGCGCTGGATGAGAGCGCCGTGCGCGCCGAGGCGGCGGATGTGCTCTACCACCTGCTCGTCGTGCTCCGCGCGCGAGGCGTCGCGCTGTCGTCGGTCATGGACGAATTGGGCAAACGGTCTGCGCAAAGCGGGGTTGAGGAAAAGGCGTCGCGCACGAAAGGCGCCGAGAAATAGATCCGGTCGAGCTCGCTGGCTCGAGTGAGGGAGTTCGGATGAATCGCGTGGGGCTGCAATCGCTCGAGTTCTCCGTTCCGCCGCTTCACTCGCGACGAATGGGCCCAACTGCGCGCGGACACGCAGCTCACGTTGACGATCGACGACCTGCGCAAATTGCAGTCGACCCACGATCCGATATCGCTCGACGAAGTGGTCGCCATCTATCTGCCGCTGTCGCGGCTATTGGCGCTTTACGTTGCGGCGACGCAGGGCCTGTTCAAGGCGACGCAGCGCTTTCTCGGCGCCGACGACGGGAAGGTTCCCTACATTATCGGCATTGCAGGGTCGGTCGCTGCCGGCAAGTCGACGACGGCAAGGGTGCTGCAGGCATTGCTGACGCGCTGGCCGAACACGCCCAAGGTGCAGCTCGTCACCACCGACGGCTTTTTGCGTCCGAATGCCGAACTGATCCGCCTGGGCATCATGGACCGCAAGGGTTTTCCCGAGAGCTACGACGGAACGGCGGTGCTGCGCTTCCTGTCCGCCGTCAAAGCGGGACAGCATAATGTCGCCGCTCCAGTCTATTCGCACATCACCTACGATATCGTGAAAGGCGAATCGATCATCGTCGACCGGCCGGACATTCTCATCTTCGAGGGCATCAACGTCCTGCTGCCCAACCGCCTGCCCCGGGACGGCAAGGAGATTCCGTTCGTCTCCGACTTTTTCGATTTCTCGATCTTCCTGGACGCCGACGATACGTTGCTCGAGCAATGGTACATCGAGCGCTTCATGGGCCTGCGGAACACGGCGTTCCGTGACCCGCGCAGCTATTTCCGTCAATACGCCGACCTTAACGACACGGAAGCCGAAGCGACGGCGCGCTCGATCTGGCGGCGCATCAATCTTGTTAACTTGCACGAGAATATTCTCCCGACCCGGCCGCGCGCTGATTTGCTGCTGACGAAGGGCGCAAGTCACCGCATCGAAGAGGTGGCGCTGAGAAAGCTGTGAGCCTTACCCGACGATTTGCGCTGACTGCCTGCGGGTGCTTTCTCGGCCTGTTCATGGCTTCTGGCGCCGAGGCCGAGCCGCCCGCGGCCTGCCACGGCTCGGATCTCAGCCAAGTCGAAGGGCTCGCCGCAGCCGAGGCGGCCCGCGCGGATGACCTCGTCAACGGCGACGGGTTGCTCTGGCGCATCGAGAGGCCGGGGCTTGCGCCCTCTTTTCTCTTCGGCACCATTCATTCGACCGACAAATCCGCGCTCGAAGTCGCACGTCGCGCCGCGCAATTGATCAACGGCTCCAAGGTCGTGGCGACCGAACTTGGCGGACCCATCGATACGATTGAACGGGCCAACATCACAGCGGCGACGCTGGCAAAGGCGCTCGATCGCGATCATGACACGTTCGAGGGCGTCGCTTCCGCAGAGGACCGCGCGCAAATCGAGAAGCTCATTGCGGGTCTCGGATATCCGAAGGAATTCGCACACCACTTGAAGCCGTGGTTTCTCGCCATTCTGACTGCGATTCCGCTCTGTGAAGCGGAGCGGGAGGCGCAGGATCTCCCCGAAGTCGATCAGTTTCTCGCCCAGACGGCCAAGGACTTGGGCGTGAAGGTCATTGGACTCGAAACGCCAGAAGAGCAGCTCGACGCGATTTCCGCCCTGCGCCCTGAAATCGCAACGACGCTGCTGGCGCTAGCCGCGCGAAACCCGAGTCTGAATAATGACCTGTACGCAACGATGCTCAGGCTCTATCGCGAGAGCAGGCCGGCTGAAATTTTGCCTATCGCCGACGCCCTTGGAGGAATGAGCGAGGGGGAGCGCGCGGCGCAGGACGAATTCATGCGCGATCTGCTGCAAGGCCGAAACGCAACCATGGCTAGGCGCGCCGCGCCGGTTCTTGCTTCCGGCGGCGCGTTCATCGCCGTTGGCGCGCTACATCTCGCAGGCAAGACGGGTCTCATCGAACGGTTCCGCGCCGACGGCTATACGGTGGACAAAGTCTGGTAGGAGGCGAGGACGACCTCGTGCCTCAAGGCGCCGCGAAGCGGCCTCGAAAGCCTGCCTTGAGCTCGTTCAAAGGGGACGCTCTAGGAAGCGCCAACGAGGCTGGGTTGGAGGCTTATGACAAAGGCGCGGTGACCCTATTTCTTGGCCGATTCTGGCGCTTCCTTCGCGTCGACCAGACGCATGCGCCATCCCTCGGCGTCGCGCTGATAGATTGCAACGATCCGGCCCTTGACTTCGCGGACACCGCCATTCGCTTGCGGCGCGTCGACGGAGAATTGGGCAATGCCGTAGCCACCATCGCCCTGGACGTGGACTTCGACGACTTTGATGGCATGGCCCCGGGCGCCGGAGGCAAAGCGCTCCATATAGTAGGTTTTGAGCGCTTCCTGGCCGCGCACCATGGCGCCCGAGGGTGAAAGCAGCACGCCGTCCGTGGCGTAGAGCGCCGCCATTCCGGCAGGGTTCTTGTCGTTGTAATTGGCGTCGTATTGCCGTCCAAGCTCGGTCGCCGCCTGCATCAACTCCGACTGAGTGACGTCCGCCGCAAGCGAAGGGGCTGCGTTCGCACCGATTAGCAGGGCCAACAGGGAATGCGCATAAAGCCTCTTCATCTCGGCCACGTCCTCAATCCTGGCTGGCGAAAATCTTCCAAACGCTAGCCCACACAGAAGCGATGTAACGACGGCGTTGTCGCACACAGCGCTTCAGAACAGCAACGCTACTATCTTCCCGCCAAGCAGTCCTAAGCCCGCACGTCAGAATAGCCGGGTCGGCATCCAGCAATCGAAACATACGTTGGCGGAGGCCGAAGCTCCAGGCAGCTCTCCATGGCGTCGAGGCCTAGCCGCCATCTGTCGATACGACCTTGCGGTGAGGGGATTGCTGCCACCGAATCCGCGACCCGAACCCTCGCCTATTCGGTCCCCGTGACATTGCCGACCAGCCGTAGCGATTGCATCCACATTTCGATCTCGCCGGTTCCGTGAAAGGAGCCTACGCGCATGACTCCATTGATCGGGTGCTTGCCGGGTTTGGTCGCATGAAGGGGGATCTCGAAGACCAAGGAGTCTTCCTCCGGCGTCGCCGGCACCATCTTGCTTTCGAAGGCGACCCCATCGTCGAGCGAAGACAACGAGATCACCCGATTATTGTAGTGTCTGAGAATTTTATAGCCGTCGCGGATCTTGAGGGTTGCACGCAGGACAGCGGGCTCGCCAACCTTGGCCGTGACATCGCTCACTTCGATGACATAGGCAGGCGATGTCGCCGCGACGCCGAAGTCGTCGTCCGCGCAGGCGGGGCCGGCGGCGCCCGCGGCGAGAGAGGCGAAAACCAAACCGGAAAACGCTGAAGTCAGGGGAGCTCGGGTACGAAACATGAAGATATTTCCAAGGAACTACATGCCGACGTTTGGCAAAAGCGGACATTTGGCGAAAGCGCCAGCCGTCGCATTTGACGGCTGGCTTGTTGCGGCGATGCCGTCCGCCGTTTACTTCTGAACGGCGAACACCCAGACCATGCCGCCTTGCGGCACGTCTGGGTTCCAACCAACCAGATCGGCCATCAAGCTCTGGTTGAACGCAGCATCGACGCCCCAACCCGACTCCACTGCGATATATTGCACGCCGTTGACTTCAAACGACGACGGCGGCGCAATGATGCCGGAGTTGGTCTTGAAGTGCCACAACTCCTCACCCGACTTGGCGTCGTAAGCGCGGAACATGCGGTCGTTGGTGCCGCCGGCGAATACCAAACCGCCGGCAGTGCTGAGCGTCGAGCCCCAGTTCAGCGAGTTCGCGTACGTATCCTTCCATAAACGCTTGCCGGTGTTCACGTCGTAGGCTTGCAGCGCGCCGTAGAAACCCGGCTTGGTATCGACCGAGTAGCCCAGATCGGGAACCGCCACCCCGGTCCACCACTGGCCAGGAACGCGCTCCTCGACCTTGCCTTCAAACTTGTTGCAGTGATTTTCGTTGGTCGGGATGAAGGCAACGCCCATCTTCGGATTGTAGGACTCGAACGGCCAGTCTTTGCCGCCCCACAGTCCGGGGCAGAATTGAGCCACCTTGCCGGTGGCCGGCTTGTGGTCCATGTCGACGTCGGGGCGGCCGGTCTTCGGATCAATGCTCTTGAACACGTTCTGCGGAACGTAGCCTTCGGAGTCGAGGTAGGAGATGCTGCCGTCGTCGCCACGCTTCAGCCAGTACAGGTAGCCGTTGCGCTGCGGCGAGAAGAGTCCCTGGATTTCGCCGCCCTTGTTGAAGTTGACCAGCATCGGCGCATTCATCGCGTCCCAGTCCCAGGATTCGTTCTGGTGATACTGGAAGTGCCCCTTGATTTTGCCGGTGTCGCCATCCAGTGCGAGCGTCGAGCCTGTATATAGATTGTCGCCCGGACGCTGATCGCCGAACCAGGGCGAACCGTTGCCGACGCCCCAATAGATGAGGTTGTTCTTCGGGTCGTAATTGCCGGTCATCCACATGGCGCCGCCGCCGGTCTTCCAGGTGTCCGCCTTCTGCCAGGTCTCGCTGCCCGGCTCGCCTGGCGCCGGAATGGAGTAGGTCCTCCATGCCTCCTTGCCGGTTTCGGCGTCGAACGCCGCGACATAACCGCGGATGCCAAACTCGCCGCCCGAGACGCCGACGATCACTTTACCCTTTACGACCAAGGGGGCCATGGTCAGGTAATAGCCTTGCTTATAGTCGTCGACCTTGGTTTCCCAGTCGACCTTGCCGGTCTTGGCGTCCAAAGCCGTCAACGTCGCGTCGAGCCCTGGCAGGAACACCTTGTCGCCATAGAGCGCTACCCCGCGGCTGGTGTTATGCAGCGCGGCGAAGCCCGCCGGATTCTTGTGCTTATAGCGCCACAAGAACTCGCCAGACGCGGCGTCAAGCGCCATCACCTGGCTGTAAGGCGTGGCCACAAACATCATGCCGTTGTTGACGATCGGAGGCGCCTCATGGCCGGAATCGACGTCAGTCGACACGGCCCACACTGGAACGAGATTCTTGACGTTTGATAGATTGATCTGATCGAGCGGGCTGTAGCTCCAGCCGGCGTAATTGCCGCGCGTCATGAGCCAGTTCTCAGGCTCAGGATTCGCAAGTCGTGCGTCGGTGACAGGCGTGTAGTCTGCGGCGTAAGCAACGCCTAAGACGCTCGCCGTCATCAATGCCGCCAAGCTGGCGCCTAAACATAGCTTCTTCATGCTTTCCTCCCTAATTAAGGCCGTCCCTTTTGGGATCGCGCCGCCCAGCGGGCCCTATCTCGCCCGAACCATCAATCTGTTTGCCGACCGATCGGACCGTCAAATCCGCCTGCGACGATCAGAAGGCCGTTCTCGCTTTTCAGCGGCAGGCCTGCGAGCGGCATGGGCGCGGGCCCGAAGATCACCTTGGCGCTGTTCCTGGGATCGTAGGTGGAGCCATGGCATGAGCAGACCATGGCTTTTTTTTCGCTCGACCACTGAACCACCGGACACGCTTGATGAGTGCATATGGCCGAATAGGCGACAACGCCTTCGGCCGCGAGCTTGCGCGTCTGCTCGTCAAGACCGTCGTCGCCGACGCGGACCAAGAGCACCAGATTGAGCGGCGTGCCGTCGCGCACAAGCCCTTTTGGGTCGGCTGGATAGGCCTGCAATTGCTCGCCGCCGAGTTCCAAATCCTCGACTTCGAGCGGGCTGGTCCTTCCTGGGACCGGTGAGAAAAACGAGATGATCGCCCGGCTGCGGCCCTTTTGCTGTCTCGTCTGGTTGATCGTCCGCGCGTGCTGGGATGTTCAACAAAGGATAGAGCGCGACCGCGGCGCCAAACATCGCCTGGCGCCGGCACAATTGCAGGCCGCCAAACTCACCACCGTCGGCCACTCGCGTCCCTCCCTTAAGCTTACTCGTAGACTACGCGATCGTGATTGTCGAGACGTTGTGGCCTTGTTGTCAAGAGATGAAATGGGCTCTCACGAGCGCATCCCATTGGACGCGACGCCGCCACATACGCTGGGCGATAATGCGGGCCGGAAGCAAGTCCAGGCCCGCCTCTTGGCGCACCCTTAGGCCTTGCCCGACAATTGTCCGCCGAGCGGCAAGGAGCGGATGCGTTTGCCGCTCGCGGCAAAGATCGCATTCATCAGCGCCGGCGCGACCGGCGGCACTCCGGGTTCGCCGACGCCGCCCATGTGCATGTCGTAGCCGTGCGGCACGATATAGACATGGGTCTCGCGCGGCGCGTCGCCGATGCGCAACACAAAGTAGTCGTCAAGATTGCTCTGCTGAACCCGGCCGCCTTTGAAGGAGATCTCGTTCAGCAGGCCGACGCCCAGCCCCATGACGACCGCTCCCTCAAACTGAGAGCGAACGCGATCCGGGTTCACGATCGGACCGCAATCAACGGCGATGTCGACCCGCGGCACTGTGACGTTGCCCTTCTCGTCAACCGCAGCCTCGATCACAGCAGCTACATAGCTCACAAAGCTGCGATGGACAGCAAGACCCAGGCCATGACCTTTCGGCACGTCGCGCTTGCCCCAACCCGCCTTCTCCGTGACCAGCTCGACAACGTTGCGCAGCCGGCCGGTGTCGATCGGATAGACCTCCGGATTCTCGCCATAGTCCCAGAAGTCCTTCACCTTCTGCGGCACGTCGAGAATGCGCGGTGGTCCGATCAGATCGAGCAGGAACGCCTTCTGATCCTTGCCCGCCGCAGACGCAAGTTCGGCGGCGAAGGACTGAACGGCGAACCCATGCGGGACGTTCGAGACGGAGCGCCACCAGCCGATCTTGGTGTGCGCTTCAGCCTCGCCATTCTCGATGCTGATGTTCTTGACGTCAAAAGGCATGTCGACGAGGCCCATGCCCTGCTCGAGCGGCATCTCGTGCTTGGGATCGGGGGCGAAGAGCGAAAGGATCGTCGGCGCGACGCTGTTATGGCGCCACGCGACCACCTTGCCGTCCTTGTCGAGCCCCGCCTGGATGCGTTCGAGCGACACCGTATGGAAGAAATCGTTGTGGATGTCGTCCTCGCGAGTCCACACCACCTTCACCGGCGCTCCGCCGACCGCCTTCGAGCACAGAGCCGCCTCGACCGCGAAATCCGGCTTCGACTTGCGGCCGAAGCCTCCGCCCAAGAGAGTCACGTTGACGGTGACATTTTCGGGTGGCAGGCTCAGATACGAAGCGACCATATCATGCGCGGCCTGCGGGCTTTGCACGCTGGTCCACACTTCCGCCTTGCCGTCGACGATCCGGCAGGTCGCGGACGGCGGCTCCATCGTCGCATGCGCGTTGTGGGGGATATAGTACTCGGCCTCGACTTTCTTGTCCGCGCTTGCGTAAGCCGCAGCGAAGTCGCCGTCGCTGCGCAGGACCTTGCCAGGCTGCCTCGCCGTCGCCTCCATCTGCGCGCGATAGGCTTGCGAGTCATAGGTCGCGTGCGGGCCGTCGTCCCAGGTGATCTTCAGCGCCTTGCGGCCCTGAATCGCAGCCCAGGTGTTGTCGGCGATCACCGCGATTCCCCCCGACGGCTGGAATTTCAGGGGGAAGGTGGGCGCGGGGATCTCGACGATCTGGATAACGCCCGGGACCTTTTTCGCGTCCGCAGCGTCGAAGCTGGCGACCTTGCCCCCCATCACCGCCGGGCGCGCAATGACGGCGTATTTCTGGCCCGGCAAGCGGACGTCCTGGCCATAAGTGGCGCGACCGGTCGTGATGTTGAAGCCGTCGACGATATTGGTCCCTTCCTTGCCGATGTAGCGGAACTGAGAAGGATCTTTAAGCGGCAGACTGACAGGCGTTGGCGTGTCCATCTTTTCCACGCTGACATTCGCCGGGACGCCCATCATGCTGGCGTCAGCGGCGAGTTCGCCATAGCCGAGCTTCTTTCCGGTCGACTTCTGAATGATCTCGTGGTTCTTCGCCTCCACGTCGGCGACATCCACGCCCCAGCGCTTGGCCGCGGCCGCCTCCAGCATCATGCGCGCCGCGGCTCCCACCTGACGCATCGGCATGAAGAAATGCCGGGTCGAACGAGAGCCGTCCGTATCCTGATTGCCGTACTTGACCTCGTTCCCGGTCGCCTGGGCGATCTTCACCTTCGCCCAATCCGCCTCCATTTCGTCAGCGACGATCAGGGGCATGCCGGTGCGCACGCCTTGTCCCATCTCAGAGCGATGGCAAACGATGGTGACAGTTCCGTCGGGCGCAACGGAGACGAAAGCCAAAGGATTGTTCACCGTGCCATGCGGCATGCCGTCTGCGCCCCATTTGGGGGCGGCGTCGGCCAGCGCCGGACGAGACGGCAGCACATGGACAGCCAGCACGAGGCCCGTCGTTGACAGGATGCCCTTGAGGACGCCGCGCCGACTGACATTCTCGATGCCAGATGTCGAGATGATTTCGCGAATGTGCTTGGTCATGTCACGCTCCCGCAGCTTGCTTGATGGCGGCGCGAATGCGCTGGTAGGTTCCGCAGCGGCAAATGTTGCCGTACATCGTGTTGTCGATGTCGGCGTCCGCCGGGTGCGGCGTCTGCTTCAAAAGCGCGGCGGCCTGCATGATCTGGCCAGCCTGGCAATAGCCGCACTGGGGAACGTTGAGCGCGCGCCAGGCCTTTTGCACGGGGTGGTTCCCCTCGGGGTCCAGGCCTTCGATGGTGGTGATCGACTTGCCGTTCGCGTCGCTCATCGCCGTGACGCAAGATCGGGTGGCGTCGCCGTCGAGATGGATCGTACAGGCGCCGCAGGCGGCCACGCCGCAGCCGAACTTGGTGCCGGTGAGCCCAAGAATGTCGCGCAAATACCAGAGCACAGGCATCGACGGATCGCCGTCGAACGATTGCGCCTCTCCGTTCACGTGCAGAGTGATCATGCTTCCCTCCCAGTCGAAAGCGGCTGCAGTAGAGCCATGCCGGCCGGGTCAGAAGCGGGTCGCGCTTTCCCGGCATTAAAACAATTCCGACATTGGAGTGACTTTAAGTGACGATTGAAGAAGGCGCAATTGTAAATACGATGTATTATTATAAATACATCGACTAACCTTTATGTTAGCTCAGATGTTCGTCGCGGCCTTGCGAAATATTCGTTTAAATATCGCGTGCTCGCAGACCACAGAGCTTGAGGCGCGCGAAAGTCTGGCTAACGACAATCTGGCGCTTATAGCGATACCTGTTGATATGAGCGGATGTTTTCGGGGAAGAGGTCGGCGTGCTCGCGCAATCGATAACTCGACCCTTCGATCTGTATGACGACGGCGTGGTGAAGCAATCTGTCGAGGAGCGCGGTTGCGACCAGGGAGTCGCCAAAGATGTCGCCCCACTCGGCGAAGCCGCGATTTGAGGTGAGGATCTTGCGCCCTTTTCGTAGCGGGCGTTGACGAGTTGGAAGAAGAGATTGCCGCCACCGGGCGTGACTGGGAGGTAGCCGATCTTGTCGACGATGAGCAGCGCGAAGCGGCAGTCCTCTCGCGAAGAGCGCCGTCGCGTTCAGCCTTGGCGAGCGCGGCGACGATATCGGCGAGCGAGCTGAAGTAGACGCTGCGCCCGGCTTTGACCGCCTCGACGCCGAGGGCGAGGCTCAGATGAGCCTTCCCGGTATCGTCAAGTTGAGGGGATGATGGGCGCGCCGAGTGGCGCCGGTTGGGCTTTTTCCTCTTATGGGAATGTGGCAGCTATCTTGGAGACGTGGCGCCAAACTGCGAAGGCGCGCTTGGGCGTAGCGCGACGATCCTCGGCGGTTGCATGGTCTGGATAGGGTACCGTCAGCTTAACGAATATGGAGTGGGTAGCGGGGTAACCGCGGAGCATGTCGACTTTTCCGTGCCCCCTCTATCGCCGCCATCGTTTTCCGCCTGAAATCATCAGCCATGCGGTCTGGCTCTATTTTCGGTTTCCCTTGAGCTTGCGCATGGTCGAGGAAATGCTGGCGGCGCGCGGAATCTGCCTGACCTACGAGACGGTGCGCCAATGGGCGATGAAGTTCGGCAAAGAGTTCTCCGATCAGATCCGCCAACGGGCTCCGGCTCGCGGCGACAAATGGCGTCTGGATGAGGTCGTGATTTCGATTGCCGGCGAACCCGTCTGGCTTTGGCGCCCCGTCGACCAGAATGGCTTCGTTCTCGACGTCTTGGCGCAGCGTCGAAGAGATGGCCGCGCTGCGCAGCGGCTCATGACCAAGCTCCTGAAATCTGCGGTCACGCCGCCGCGCGTGATGGTCACGGACAAGCTCAGATCTTACGGCGCGGCGCGCGCAAAGCTGGGTCTTCGCGTCGAGCATCGCCAGCATAAGGGCCTTAACAATCGAGCGGAGAATTCTCATCTGTCGACACGGCGACGCGAACGGATCATGAAGCGCTTCAAATCGGCCCGACAGGCGCAACGGTTCTTGGCCGTTCACGATCAGATCGCAAACCTCTTTCACCTTCCCTATCCAGACCATGCAACCGCCGAGGATCGTCGCGCTACGCGCAAGCGCGCCTTCGCAGTTTGGCGCCACGTCTCCAAGATAGCTGCCACATTCCCATAAGAGGAAAAAGCCCAACCGGCGCCACTCGGCGCGCCCATCGTCTCCTCAACTTGACGATACCTCCGGATTGCTTCGTCCCGCGAGCGATAGGACGGAGGGTTCAAATGACGGCGATCGGATCGAGCATGGAGCCCGTGGCGCCTCGGATCTTGACCGGCAGAGCCACAAACAGGAACTCGGAAACGCCGTCGCGCGCGAGTTCCTCGAGATAGAGGCTTTCCATGATATAAATGCCCCTCTCGATCAGCAGCAGAGTGTGGACGGGCTGCGGATTGCTTGGGCTTCCGCGATCTCGCGCAGGCGCGGGCTGGACCTCGAAGGTCTCCGTGTCTGACCCGCAGGCGACAACTCCACATTCCGCGAGCCATCGGGCCGCCGACAGATCGGGGCCGGGGCCGCGATGGGCCTCGAGTTTGGTTTGGTCGGGCCAGTGCGAGAGGTACCCCGTCCGGACGAGCGCAACATCCCCTTGCCCGAGCTCCAGTCCGGCCTCGCGCGCCATGAGCTTCAGTTCATCCGCGGAGACAGGCTCGCCGCGACCGAGGGACTGGACGCCTCGATGGCGGGGAACGTCAAACAGAACCCCGCGGGTCCAGATCGGCGGGATGGCCGTCGCGTCTCCGGCGGTCGGACCAGAGTCCCCTAAATGAGTGGCTGCTGCGCCGCAGAACCAATGATCATCCTCGCCGATGGTCATATGGGCGAGCGCGTCGATATGTGCGCCGGAATGTGAAGTCGCCAAAACGTACTCGCACATGTAGCCCAGGCGCGCCTCATTGCCGGGTCCCCATGGCTGCGCGCCCGACACTCTGATTCCCTGAGGAGACCGATACGTCAGCACTTGAAACGGAGGGTGGCCGGGAAAGAGCGGCATGCCCGGAAAGCGATCCACGGCCAACGAATAGATCTTCCCCGCGCGAGCGACGTCCCGAATGTTGAGACGGGGCCGCTCCGCGGGCTTGTCTTCCTGGGTCAAAGCTGACTCCGCCATGAGATTCCTTTCATAGGTTGACTTCGGCCGCTAACGGTTGCCAAGGGCGCTGCCGCGGCGGAATTCGGCTGTCGGTGGAGATGGCGCGTCCATCGAATTTATGACGCGCCAATTCGCTGTCGGCTTCGTCAGAAATCGCATCGGTTGCCTCCGAGAACCTCACGGCTCAAATTCGTGCGCGCGAGGTCAAAATTGCTGATCCCCGAGGCGCCATGCACCCGCCGAACGACAGCATTGTCATCGACGCTGCCGATTGCCGTGCGCGATGGCTGGGAACGCGGAGTCGAAGCAAATAGTCATTGCGATGAACTCCGTACTTGCCCGATGTTGTTGAATCGATCAAGGAAGGGCAAGGCTAAACGTTCGGCCGCGAAGCAAGAAGGGAGGCGCGGAACCTCGAATGTCTATCGACGGCGTCGCGCCACGAGAGCCGAATGCGGGCGGGGACTGGCGCCCGACGCCAGATGTTCAGGACTCGACCAGCCCTCCGCCCACGCTTGAATTGCGCGGAATCAGCAAGACCTTTCCCGGAGTCCGAGCGCTGACCGACGTCTCCCTCTCGATTTGGTCCGGCGAGACGCACATGCTTCTCGGCGAAAACGGCGCTGGGAAGTCGACCTTGATGAAGGTGCTGTGCGGCGCGGTCTCGGCCGATTCCGGCGAGATTCTGTATGGCGGTCGTCCGGCCCGGATTGCCTCGACCGCCGACGCGCGCGCGCTTGGGATCGCTGTCATTTTCCAGGAATTTTCACTCGTCCCTCATCTCGACGTCGCGGCAAGGGCGAGGTGATCATCCTCGAGGGCGTGCGCGGCACCGCCACCGCGCAGGATCGCCTGCGGGGCTTCAAGGACGCCCTTGCGGAGTTTCCCGACGTCAAGCTCGTCGCGTCCCAGCCCGCGAACTATCAGCGGCTGCAGGCGATGCAAGTGATGGAGAACCTGCTGCAAGCCAATCCAAACGTCGCCGGCGTTCTTGCTGCGAATGACACGATGGCGATCGGCGCGATGGATGCGCTCTCCGAGGCCGGCAGCAAGGCGCTGATCACAGGCATCAACGGAAGCAAGGAAGCGATCGACGCGATCAAGTCGGGCAAGATGCTAGCCAGCGGCGACTACAACGGCTTCGTGCAGGGCTGCGTCGGCGCCATGATTGCGCTTCGCTATCTGCGCCACGAGGAGGTTCCCAAGCAGGTGACGCAGCCGACCGTGGTCATCACGAAGGACAATCTCACGCCTTACGATGTTCCTCTTGAGAGCCGCCAATGTCCGACCTGGGATCAGGTTCCGAAGAGCTGAACAGCAAACTGCGGTCGACGGGCGCCGCGCATCTGCGCCCGTCTCCAATGGAGACGGGCTTCGGTTTCAGAACGCGCAGAACTCACCAAACAAGGCTAAGTGGAAGCGCCTATGACCGTGGAACAGGGCCGCGCGCGACTGAAGCGCCATCGCGGAAGCCAGCGATTTTTGGCCTAAGTTCGACTCTTCGCTGATCGGATTCCGTCAGAAGCGCTTGGCGCTTTTGGTAGAGGTCAAGCAGATGTGAGCCGGTCTGGAACATGATGACCACAACCAGGAGCACGCCGAGGCACAGTTGGACGATGTAGGCCGGCGTCACATTGAAGACCAGGCCGGTGTCCAGGAAATTGACGGTCAACGTCCCGATCGCCGCGCCGATCGCGCCGCCCTTTCCGCCGAGAATCGAGACGCCGCCGATGAACGCGGCGACTGTGCCGGAGAGCAACAGATACTGGAGCCCGAGCGCCTGCGCCGTTCCTGATCGCAATCCGATGACTGCGCCGCCAAGGCCGGCGCAAAAGCCCGAGATCGCAAAGACGATGACCATCGGTCGCCGAAGGCCGATTCCAGCCGCGAGCGCCCCTTTTCGCGCGCCACCGATGGCATTATTTCGTATAGGCCATGAACAGGCCGACCACGATGAACAGAGCGATGGTCAGAAGGCTCGCGGGTGAGAAATAGTGCAGAATGCGCATCTGGATGAAGTCCGGCACGTCGAAGTCAGTCAGCGACACTGTCTTCTCTTCCGCGACAAACAGCGCGACGCCACGGAGCAGCATCAGAGTGCCGACCGTAAGCACGATGGCCCGCACTCTGAAATACGCAATGAGGAAGCCCTGCACGACACCGATCAATGTAGCGATCGTGAGCCCGAGCGCGATCGAGCTGACTGCTCCAAGCGAGTCTGCGTAGCGGACCACGATAACAGCCGTGAGCGCGGCGTTCGATCCGACGGACAAGTAGATTTCGCCAGCAATGATGCACAAGGTCAGGCTCAGAGCGACCGGTCCGAGGACGGCGAACCGCTCGAAAATCGCGAAGGCGGTGTTGTGGGTCGCGAACAATCCATTGGTCAGCGCGAAATACGTATAGACGCTTACCGCCAGCAAGATTGCAAAGCTGAGATCGGCATTGTGGGCGATCCAAGTCGACAAGGAGCGTGCAGCCCGCCCCAATGTCATTGCGCTCATTCGACGGTCCTCCTGCCGCGACGGGCCGCTGCGAACACGACTACGCTGAGAACGATGATCAGGCCGACTGAAAAGATCCTCGGGCCGCTCGTAAAGCCGCGCAACACCATCATGTTGTCGACTATGGAAATGAAAATCGCGCCGAGACTTGTGCGCAGCGCCGATCCGAATCCGCCGTTGATCGCGTTTCCCCCGACCATCACGGTCGCGATGACCGACATTGTCATGTCGCCCGACGATCCAAATTCCGACGAGAAGTAATTGGCCTGGGCGCTCGAAATCTGCGCCGCAAAGGCGACCGCGACGAAGGCGCTGCAGACCGCCGCGATCACGCAAACCTTGATCGCCATCGGCAGGTTCTCGTGACCGGTCGCCCTTCCCGCCGCGCGGTTCGACCCGATCAGATAGACCTCGCGCCCGAAATTCGTGTAGCGCAGAACGATTTCCGCGACCACGGCGATGACGATGAATCCGACCGTGATGTTCGGGAGGCCGAAGGTCGAGCCCGTGCCGAGCCATTCGGCGCCGTTTGGGCGCGTGAAAGCGACGACAAGATTGTCGCTCCACCACGACGCCACTCCGTAGAGAAGGCCGGCCGCGCCCAAGGTGACCACGATGGGATTGCCGCCAAGGCCAATCAATAGTCCTTGTATGGCGCCCGCCGCGACGGCGACCGCCATGGTCGCGAGAAGAGAAAGGCCGAACTCATTGCCGTGCGACATGCCCATAGCGAAGGTAATGATGGAGAGGGCCGCAATTTCCTTCATCGAGAGCAAAAAGAAGTTTCCGGAGAGGGTGACGAAGGTCAGGCCGACGCCCATGATGCCGACAAGAGCGGCGTCCCGGATGATTGTCTTCGCGTTGAACAGGGTCAAAAAATTGGGTGTCGTCAAAGCGCCGGTCAGGAGGACGACGAGCAATAACGCCATGAGGGCGATCGTCGTGGGAGAACCGAGCGCGACTCGCCGCCTGAAGGTGGGACTAAGGCTCTTGATCTCGGTCAAGGACATCGCTCGACGGCCGGCCTACAGATGCGTTTCGTTGAACGGGTCGGTGATGTCTTTGAGGATACGCTCGGTCGAGATCTCGTTCGGTTCAAGTTCGCTGATCTGTAGGCCTTTGTAGAACGTCAGTACGCGATCCGGCAGGTAGGTAATCTCTTGAAGGTCGGTTGAAGCGATGACAATCGAGGCGCCGGAATCACTCAGATCTCGCAGCTTCTGATAAATTTCCGCCTTGGCGCCGACGTCGACCCCACGCGTTGGCTCGTTCACCAAGATAATTTCCGGTGCAATGGCCAGCCATTTGCCGAGCGCCACTTTCTGCTGGTTTCCGCCGGAAAGCATGCCAGCCTCTTGACCGATGCGCGACGGATCGATGGTGAAGGAAGCGGCCAGCTCGCGCGCGCGTCCTCGCTCCCGCCTGCCGAAGTTCCAACCATAGGTCGAAATCGTCTTAAGCGCGGGAGACGTCAGAATTCTCCATGATCGGACGGCCTAGAAAGAGGCCGTCGAGCTTGCGGTCGGGCGAGCAGTAACCGATCTTTCGCGCGAATGGCGTCTCTCGGCCGCGTCGGAACAAATCCTGCGCCACGGACTTCGATATCGCCTGCGCGGGTTTTGCCGGCTCCCGCGATTGCTGCGAGAATGTCGCCGGCGCCACTCCCGAGTTGACCGGCGAGGCCGAGGATTTCGCCGCGATAAACCTTGAATTCGACCGGCTCGACGAGCGCGTCCGGCCAAAAATTCTTGGCCGCCAGACAGGCTTCGCGCGCGCGGAGCGCGCGCCGTTCGGGGAACATGTTTCCAAGCTTCCGTCCGAGCATGAGTTCGACGAGCGCATTCACATTGAGATCGGCCGCCCTATGCGGCTCCCGGCTGACGCCGTCGCGCATGACGGTGATGCGGTCGCAGAGCTTGAAGATTTCATCGAGACGATGACTGACATAGATGATCGATTTCCCGCGCCGAGCGAGGCGGCGCACCATGTTGAGGATCCGTTCGCTATCCGACTCGCCAAGCGCGGCCGTCGGCTCATCAAGGATAAGCACGCTCGGATCGTGGCCGATCAGGCGAGCGACTTCGACAAGATGCTGCTGACCGACCGACAGGCGCTCGACCCGGACGTTCGGGTTCATGCGCTCGAGTCCAACCTCTTCAAGCAGCGGCTTGGCTCGCGCCGCAAGACCCTTGCGGGAAGCGAAGGTCGAGACATTGTGCCCGGAGAGAAAGATGTTTTCCGCGACGGTCATCGCGGGGACGAGACTTAGTTCCTGTTGTGCAATCGCTATGCCGGCCCGCTCCGCTCTCGCCGCCGCATGAAAACGCACCGATTGGCCGGATAGATAGACCTCGCCTGAATAACCATCGTCGAAACCGCTGATGATCTTGACGAGCGTGGATTTGCCGGCGCCGTTCTCTCCCACGAGGCCCATCACCTCGCCCGGCCCGAGTTCGAAATTCACATCTCTAAGGGCCTGGATGGCTCCGAATGAGCGCGAAATCCCTGCAAGGCGGAGAATAGGTTCCATGCCTCAATCCCGCACGGTCGACTGGCGCTCGACCATCGAAAAACGGGAAGAGGCCGGATGGCCCCTTCCCGCTCGCGAGGGGGAGGATCCCGCGAATAAGCTCACTTGCCCCAGGCGCCCGAGCAGAGCTCATCGATCGGATAAGTCTTGCCGTCGTACCCATCGAGCGTCGCGGTATCGACGTTGGCCTTGGTGATGGGGGGATTGGGGGTGAAATTGAGGTAGTTCTCAAGCTTTTTCGTCTTGAGATACTCGGTGACCATCTTGACGGCCAGTTGGCCCTCGAGGAGCGGTGCCTGAAGCGTCGTCCCGTATTCCTTGCCTTCGGTGATCAGCTGCTTGTCGCCGTTACAGACCGTGCCGACGGCGATGACCTGGCTGCCCATCTTGTAGCCCGCTTCTTCCAGGGCCTTGATGCCGCCGGTCAGGATCGCGTCGTCCATGCCGTAGACGAAATCAATTCCCTGGTCCTTGACCTTGGCGATGAGATTGGCCGCGCCCTTGTAACCGTTAGCCGGCCCGAAACCCTCGTCGACGTCACCGATGATCTTGAGATCTGACCCCTTGATCGCGTCCTTGAAGGCGTTGATCGACAGATTATAGCCCCCATAGGAATGCGGATAGGCGAGTACGATGACGTTGAAGCCCTTGCCGCCGGCTGCTTTCTTCGCCTTGGCCGCCTCCACCATCATCTCGCCGGCGTTGGCGGCGCGAAGGCGATCGTCAGGGCCTGCCTACCCGAAGATGTATTTCTTGTCCTGATCGTTTGGAAGCTGATTGATCTTGAGGACTGGAACGCTCGTTTTGTAGAGCGCGCGGAGAGACCCGAGTCCCGCTGTCGCGTCCGACGGCCACCACAGGAAGACGTCAGGCTTCTTTCCGGCGGCGAGCACTTGCTGCACCTGCTGGTCCTGCTCGGCCTGGTTGAATTGGTTCTCATAGACCTCGATATCGTAGCCGTTCTGGGCGGCAGTGGCTTTGATGCCCTTGATGAACTTGCCGATATAGGCCTCGCCAGCTGGTCCGTTGAAGGAAATGATCAGCGGCTTCTTCTCTTCGGCCTGTCCCGAAGACGCCAACAGGCCCACGACCATAGAAAAAAGGATGACGGCCCATCGGGCTAGGCCAAAACCTTGGCGCATCATGCGCTCCTCCCATCGCTTGTGTAAGCCGCACGGCCGTTGGTCCGACCGAACGTGTCAACGTCGCGTATGTGACTGAAGCTGGCACCGCCATTCTTATCCAAACTGAACAAATTTCGACGCGTGTCGGCAGCGCGCGTTCGGCGCACCATTAAAGGGGACGAATCCGGAGGGTCACCTTGGCTGGGCCCGTCGTCAGACCGAGGCGACTTCGGTCCCTGTGCGGAAGTCGAAGCTCGTGGTGAGACCGCCGTCGGCGATCACTTCCGCGCCGTTCAGGGCGGCGGAGGCGTCCGACAGCAGGAACAGCGCCGCCTTCGCCACGTCGGCTGGATCGGTGATTTTGCCGGCAGGCTGTCGCGCTGCCCGCGTCGCCCAGAACTTTTCCGGGTCTCGCGCTGATTTCATATGCCGCTCGAACAGCCCCGCCAGCATGGCGCCGGGACTGAGAACGTTGGCGCGAATTCCCTGCCGCGCATGATCCATGGCGACCGTCCGCGCGAGCTGCCGCACAGCGCCTTTTGAGGCGTTGTAGACCGCGAGCTGCTGCTCGGCGAGGGTTCCGTTGACGCTGGCCACCGCTACAATCGGTCCGCCTCCGCGCTCGATCATGAGCGGCAGCAGCGCGCGCATGCCAAGCGCCGTTCCGACGAAATTCACCGCCATTGTCTTCTCAAGAGCCGCTCTGTCGAATTCGGCGATCGTCCCGACATCAAGGATTGCAGCGGAGGTTATCAACCCGATTGTCTCGGGCGTGGCCTTCTTGATCTCAGCGATAACGGCCGCCCAGACCTTCTCCTCCGCAACGTCGCCCTGCAGGTGGTGATAGAGCGGTCGCTCGAGCGCCTCCGGTTGCGGCGCGATGTCGACGCCGATCGTTGCGACGCCGCAATCGACGAGTTGCCGGGCAATGTGTGTTCCGAGCCCCGACGCCGTTCCTGAAACGACCACAAGCGCCGGCAGCGCCGCGGTGATCTTAGGCGCCTCGGTCATGTCTGAGCTCCTTTCGTCAACGATCTTATTGCGCGAGATAGCCGCCGTCGACGACGAGCTCGCTGCCCGTGACGAAGGACAACTCATCGCTCGCGAGGAACAGGCAGACGTTCGCGACTTCGCGCGGCGTCCCCATCCGCCCCATCGGCGTCGCGGCGATGATGCCCGCGTTCATCTCGTCCGACTGGGCTTCAACCAGGGGTGTGCGAATAAGACCGGGATGAACGGAGTTAACTCGGATTTTTTCAGGGGCGTAGCTGATTGCGGCGTTCTTGGTCAGGTTGCGGACGCCACCTTTGCCCGCGCTGTAAGCGGCCGCGCCGGCGACCCCGACATTTCCCCAAATGGAAGAGAAGTTCACGATCGACCCTTTGCCAGCCTTGCGCATGATCGGCAGCACAGCTTTCATGCCGAGGAACGTCCCGGTGAGATTGACGGAGACTACGGCGTTGAAGTCTTCGAGTTCGGTGTCCGTCACTTGACCATAGGCTCGCACGATACCGGCATTGTTGACGAGAATGTCGATCCGGCCGTGCCTGGCGGTGATTTCGTCGACGGCGCCCTTCCAGTCTTCGGGCTTGGTCACGTCGAGCGTCAGCGGCTCGATCCCCTTGGCGCCCGCGACGGTCTTGACGTCGCCTGCGTAGATGATCGCGCCTTCGTCCGCGAAGAGCTCGGCGACGGCGCGGCCGATGCCTTGCGCCGCGCCCGAGACGAGCGCCACCTTTCCGTCAATCCTGCCCACCGGACCTTCCTCCCTCGCTGCATCTCTTCCCGAAACGCCTTTCGCCGTTCAGACCATGAAAGGGGACAGTCGAACAGACCCCAAATGTCCACAGTGATCGGATGGTGGCGCGTGTGCTTTGTTCAATGTGAATATAAATTTCGCCCACGGGACCGAGCCGGCGTCGTAGCCTGCGACTGCTTCCGCGGGTTTGGGTCTTCGTCCGCCTGCGTCTCCGAGGGTCCTGAGCCCGGATAAAAACAAGTAGAATGCGCGAGGAACACCATCGAACTTCGGGCATTAGGGCGCAATGCGTGTGGGCGCTCCCGCCACCCCGCCAGGCTTTCTTTGCTCATGACGGCGAAGACATTCGTGTTGCACTGGACTTCCTTGAATCTCTTACCGGCGAACTCGGCGCAGAACTCGAGCTTGATGCGCCAAATCCCTATCTATCGATGGCGATAAACCTCGTCCGCGCTCATCTTGATGCGAGGCCGGTAACTCAGACCTCGCTCGTCGCGAGCTCCGGCGTCCCCTACGCGACTGCGATGCGACGGCTCAATGAGATGGATGGGGCCGGCCTGCTCGAACGAAGGGCGCGGAGCCGCTCCGGCCGGAGCTTTTCGGTCCACCCCAGCCAGAAGCTCGTCGATGCGGTGGCCGAGATGGCCACCCGTGTGCGCCTACTTTCTTGCCGTCATTTCGGCGAGGAAGCGCGAGTTTCCCACCAGGACTATTTCCTCGGCAGCTATCGCGCCAGCGCGGAAATTCGTCCGCCTCGTGTGCTTCCGCGGCCTTTGGTCCTGCCGGGGGGAGTTCGAAGTCCTTGTCCACGCCGATCCGACCTTTATGGTCATGGACAACATGAAGCGGCAGTTCGAGCAAGTGGTGGGCGCGCCCATCCACATTCGGGCGCTTTCGATCAACTCTCTGCGCAAGGAGGCGCTGAACAACGCGGAACGTAAAGCGAGCCGCTATGACATCATCGCGGTTGATCTGCCGTGGATTGGCGAATTCGCTGAACGGTGCATTCTTCTCCCCCTCAATTCACTTATGGACGTCGAACGGCTCGATACTGCCGATTTCCATCCAGTGGGCTGGCGCGCTGCGCACTGGCGCGGGCAACCCTACGGCGTGCCAAGCCAGACCACGCCCGAGCTCCTGTTTTATCGACGCGACCTCTTCGCGGACGCCGGGCTCGGCCCACCGCGAACGACAGATGAGGTTCTCTCGGCGGCCCGCTACTTTCACCGACCCGCTGCAGGACGTTTCGGCGTCGCCTGGAATGCTGCGCGCGGCACGCCGCTCGGCCATACGTTCCTCATGGCGTGCGGCGACTTTGGACAACCAGTCGTAAACTTGCGGCGGACGGAGCGTGGTTTCGATCCGGATCCCAGCGCGATCGAAACTCTGCGCCCGACAATTGACACGCCGCTTCAAGTCGAGGCGGCCGAGTATCTGCGTGCGCTTATGGCCTATTCGCCGCCCGATATCCTCTCGATGGCATGGTACGAACGTATCCGCCCATACGCGACTGGTCGTGTCGCGATGGCCTACTGTTACACCGCGCTT
>CAVWBA010000023.1:0-14924 GCA_963753135.1 uncultured Alphaproteobacteria bacterium
ATGGGTAGGGCCGGGCGCTCACCTCGATCGACTGCGTTCGACGCGCGCATCAGCCTCCGTCAAGGTAACGCGCCAGGCTCGCCGCGATAGGTTGGCCAGTGTTCGCTTGATAGTACGAATATCCCGGCGACGGATTGACCTCGAAGCAAGTCGCTTCGCCGTCGGGACCCAGTCGCAGGTCGATCCCGGCGAAGGTCAGTCCAAGTCCCGCCGTGAGCGCGACGCATTGTTCGGCGAGGTCGTCTCGCAGCTTCATCGCCCGAAGGGCGGTGCTCCCGCCGGATCGTCGGGCGTAGCGATAGTCGGTCGCGTCGCTAATGATCTCCGTTGCGTGCACGTCCTGGTCGATGACATGGACCCTGACATCTGTCCCGGGAATCAGAGCCTGAAACTGGACGGGGCACCAGCGGATGTCGTCCAATCGGGCGACGTCCTCGTCGTCGAGCTCTTTGACAATCGATCGTACGCCGCTGATCGACTTGTAGATGATAGCGCCGTGCTTATCGCGGAACGCGAGCACCGCTTCGGGATCGTTGGTGATCAGGGTCTCGGGGACCCGGAGTCCGTAGCGCGCGATCAATTGTGCCTGGTAGGGCTTGGAGCCGTTCGACCCTTGCGGATCGGAACGGTTGACGATCTTGCTGTCAGCCACTTCGAACCACCGGTAGAACGCGTCATGCAAGGCGCGGGTGCGGCGACGCAACGGAGAATCGTCGGGTTCGCCGTCGAGCTCCGGCAATAGCCGATCATCCATGAAGCGGACATAGACGCCCGCGAATTCACAAAGCTGGAAGGTTTCGCCGTTCATCCTGAGCTCACCCTCGGCGCCCTCTGGGCCGACGTCCAATTCAATGGCGCAGTCGGCAGACCTCCTCTGATTGAAGAAGCGATATTCGGCGCCGCGTTCATCAAGCGCGTCGGCGAGAAACGCCAAAGGGCTTTCGGTCGGGATGCCGCTCAAAAGGATCATGCCGCCAGCTCATCGGCAAGCGCATCCGCCAATTCGTGCCCGTAAAGATCGGGCTTGATCGACGCGCGGGTCATTCGCCAAACGCCGTCGGGATCCGGCGTGAAGTCAACGCCGAGCAGCGGGGCGCCTGCTGCTTTGGAGAGACGCAGGCAGGCCTCACGGTGTGATCGGAGCAGGTACGGCGCTCCGACAACTCGCGCTCCGACCACATGCAGCGTGGCGGCCGACGGCGGCCCCGCCCGCCAGTGCGCTTCCGGGTTATCTTCGCTCGTCTGCCGGAAAGGCCGCACGGGAAGGCCTGCGCGCCCAGCGAGCGCGGCCCAAACCGACGGATGACGCGGGTTGCCGCACAGCCCCTGCGGCGTCGGCGGATTGAGCTTCGGTCCCGGAAGCCCATGCAACCAGCTCAGGTAGAAGGCGTACATTTCCTGAATGGCGTAGTCGCGATCAGCGCCGCCGATGCGCCTCTGCCAGGTCCACGGAACAGTCTCAAGCCGGTTGAGGACGCTGTGGACGTCCTGACTCTCGAGAACAACTCCGCCGGACAGCGAGATTTCGCAACTGACTGTCCCCGTTCCCACCCGATGCCGCCAAGATTGCACGCCCGCGAGATCGGCGCCCGTGACCACTGTGGGCGAGAGGCCGCGCGCACGTAGCGCTTCCGCCGCCCACAGCGCCGAGACGTCGTTCTCGTCACAAAGGACAAGAATCATCTTCGCCTCGGTTCCGCGTTATTTCTTCGCTTCACGCTCTCCGGCCAGTGCGCCGCGGGAGAGGTCTGGCCGCTGGCTGGACGCGATGAAGTGGTTGAGGGCCTGTTCGAGGGCCGTTAAACGCTGTTCAACCGGGCCGCCTGGATCGGTGGGAAACTGCTCGAGCACATCCTTCTCGAGAAGCTCTATCTTCACTTCCTTTTCTTTGAATTCGTGCTTTTCAGGCTTTTCCTTGTGCTCGAACTTCTCTGGCTTTTCTTTTATCTCGTGCTTTTCAGGCTTTTCCTTGTGCTCGTACTTCTCTGGCTTTTCTTTTATTTCCTTAATTCTCTCTTTGATGAATTTCTCTTCGACTTGCTTCTCAACGACTTTCTGTTCGGATCCTGGTTTTGATGTCTCGGGCATAATTGCCTCCATAGGGCTAAATATTTGATGTTAAAGTCAGAGCAAAAACTGAAACAGGAACATGTAGCCGCTCCGGCATCGCATGCATCCGGTTCAGCAACGTAATCCACGCACAATTCCATGACGACGGCTGTGACGGCGCTCACAGCCCGCGCGTGGCGTGAACCGAGCCTTGGCGCTAGCGCGCGCCCTTGGCAAACTTCTCCTTCAGCGCCTTGACGACATTCGGCGGCGCGAAGGGGGAGGCGTCGCCGCCCATCGAGGCGATCTGCCGCACGAGCGTCGCGGTGATCGGCCTGACCGGCGAGGAGGCGGGCAGAAAGACGGTGCGCAGTTCGGGCGCCATCGCGCCGTTCATACCCGCCATCTGCATCTCGTAGTCGAAATCGGTTCCGTCGCGCAGGCCTCGGACAATGATCGTCGCGCGCGCTTCACGCGCCGCCTCGATGGCGAGGCCGGTGAATTCGACGACCTCGAGCTCGCATCGCGCTTTCTTCATGATCGGCGCCGCCGCTTCGCGGATCAGCTTCAGCCGCTCCTCGACCGTGAACAAGGCGGCCTTGTTCGGATTGGAGCCGACGCCGACGACGAGCCGGTCGCACAAAGCCGACGCATGCTCGATCACGTCCAAGTGCCCGTTGGTCATCGGATCGAACGAGCCGGAGAAGAAGCCAATGCGGGTCATCGTCTTTAGCGTTAGCTTGGGCGGCGGGCGGCGACAAGCGGGCTTGCGCGGTCGACGTCCACGTGGGTCGCCGTTGAGTCGGACGCGGGTTTTGCGCTAAGTCTTCGGCGCCGCGCGCTTCCTGACGATCGGGGCGCGGCCCGGTCCCTGGATTGAGCTCGCGCCAAATGGCGCCAAACACCGAAAGTCGTCATCAGCATGCCGATCGCCACGGCCAACGTTCCCACCGTCAACGGCGCCAAATACATGCAGCAGCTTTGCAAGCATTGGAGCCACAAGCTGGAAGTCGACCTTTCGGAGCAGGGAGGGGTGGTCAAGTTTCCGGCGGCGGTCGCTACCTTCGAACCAGGCCCCGAGGCGCTCAAGGTCACGATCGAAGGCGAGGAGGGCGAAGCGGTCGAGCGCATGAAGGGCGTGATCGCCTCGCACCTCGACCGGTTCGCGTTCCGCGAAGCGCCGCTCAAGTTCGATTGGTCGGCGGGGCAGGGCGGCTGAAGCCGTCGAATCCAAAGGAGACCAACCACAATGAACGGCGAGGAACTGCGCGCCATCCAGGCGCCGCTTAAGGAACGCTACCGGGCCAACGCGAAATCGGGGCTCGTCACGCTCAGGGCCAATGGTGCGCTCGATTCCGAAGGCATTGCCTGCAGGGTCGACACGGGACGAGCGCTCGCGCTCGCGGGGCTTCATCCGGCGACCGGCGGAAGCGGCGCCGAGCTCTGCTCCGGCGACATGCTGCTCGAGGCGCTGGTCGCCTGCGCAGGCGTGACGATGAAGGCCGTCGCGACCTCGCTCGGGATCGCGCTGCGCTCGGGCAAGGTCGCGGCGGAGGGCGACCTCGACTTTCGCGGCACGCTCGGCGTCGACAAGCAGGCGCCAGTCGGGTTCAGCGACATCCGGCTCAAGTTCGAACTCGATACGGACGCGCCGCAGGACCAGATCGACACCCTGCTCAAGCTCACCGAGCGCTATTGCGTCGTCTTACAGACATTGAGGCATTCGCCGGCGACCGAGGCGACGATCGCGCGAGCCTGAGAAAAGCCGACGCGTCTCGTCTGTCCTAGCGCCGGGCGCTGCTAGAAATCAGATGCGCCAAGCTTCGGATTGTTCTCGACGGGTTGGGGCGCTCTGCCCGAAGCTGAGCCAAGCGCCGGCGTTTGGATTCGCCCGGCGCGCGAGCTTTCCATCGAGGACGGCATCCATGGACGCGCGCAACGACATGCTGGGACGGCTCCGGAGCCGTCGCGAAGGCTTCACCCTGCCACAGCCGTTCTACACCGACCCCGCCTACTTCCGGCTCGACATGGAGATGATCTGGTACAGGGACTGGCTGTTCGTCGGGCACGACTGCGAACTCACGCCCGGCTCGTTCATGACTGTCCAGATCGGCGACTATCCGGTGATCCTGGTCCGCGATCTTAAAGGTACGATCCGCGCTTTTCACAACACCTGCCGGCATCGCGGCAGCCGGGTCTGCGCAGCCGAGAGGGGCGCGGCCGTGCGGCTCGTGTGCCCCTATCACCAATGGAGCTACGATCTCGACGGGCGCCTGCTGTTTGCGCGCCAGGTCGCCGAGGGTTTCGACAAGTCTGCCTATGGGCTCAAAGCCGTCGCCTGCGAGAGGGTGGCTGGGTATTTGTTCATCTGCCTTGCCGAGAAGCCGCCCGATTTCGCTCCGTTCCGAAAGCTCATGGAGACTTATTTCGCCCCGCACCGCCTCGCCGAGGCAAAGGTCGCGCACGAGGCGACGATCGTCGAGCGGGGCAACTGGAAGCTCGTTTGGGAGAACAATCGCGAGTGCTACCATTGCCAGGCGAACCATCCGGAGCTTTGCAAGACCTTCCCCGAAGCGCCGAGCGCGACCGGAATCCAGAGCGCCGAAAAAGACCCCGAGATGCTGGAGCACTGGGCGCGGCTGGAAGCGACCGGGCTTCCCGCCCGCTTCCGCATCGACCCCATGGGCCAGTTCCGGGCGACGAGAACGCCGCTCCTGCCCGATGTCGATAGCTATACGCTGACCGGCAAGCGCGCCGTGCGAAAAAACCTGTCGGATGAGGTTTCGGGCGAGCGGATCGGCACGCTCATGCTCTATCACTATCCGACGATTTGGAACCACGTGCTCATCGACCACGCCGTCACCTTCCGGGTGCTGCCGATCAGCGCGACCGAGACGGCCGTCACGACGAAATGGCTTGTCCACAAAGACGCGATCGAGGGCGAGGACTATGACCTCGAGGAGCTTACCCATGTCTGGACGGAGACCAACAATCAGGACCGCAGGATCGTCGAGGAGAACGCGCGCGGGATCCGTTCTCCGGCCTACGAGCCCGGCCCCTATTCGACGGTTCACGAAGGCGGCGTCGTCCAGTTCGTCGATTGGTACGTCCGCACCATCGAGCCGAGACTTGCGGGCGAATCCCGCACGGCCTTGAGCCTAGCTTCGTGACGATCGCTTTCGTGGCGTAGACAATAAGCGCCTGTTGATCCTCCGGCGCAATGGACCGAGCTTTATTGCGTCGTCTTGCGGACGCTAAGGCATTCGTTGAAAACCGAACCGGCGATCGTGGGCTGCGGAGCGGCGCTCGATCGAAGCCGACCGGCCACGCCCTCGCGCAGGAGCGCATGCATCGTGTTGCTTCACGCTCTTTACCTTGTCGCCATTGTCGTCGAGGCCATGACGGCGGCGCTCGCCGCCGGACGCCGAGCCATGGACTGGGTCGGCGTCTGTCTGCTCGGCAGCGTGACAGCGCTCGGCGGCGGCTCGATGCGCGACATCCTGCTCGGGCATTATCCGCTTTCCTGGGTGGCGCATCCTTACTATCTCCTGGTCACCGCCGGGGCGGCGTTGTTCACCATCGCGATTGCGCGGATCATGGATCGGCTGCGCCTCGTCTTTCTTGTCCTCGATGCGATCGGCCTTGCCCTCTTCACGGTGATCGGCTGCAACGTCGCGCTCGATCTCGATCTGCCGTTTCTCATCGTCATCATGTCAGGCATGATCACCGGCTGCATCGGCGGCGTGCTGCGTGACGTGCTGTGCAACGACGTCCCGCTCTTGTTTCGCAGCGAGCTCTACGCCAGCGTCTCGGTTGTCGCGGGCGCGTTGTATGTCGGCGGCCTTCGCGCCGGCCTGCCGCACGATCCGGTGGTGATCGTCGCGATGGCGGCAGGCCTGGCGCTCCGCCTGCTCGCCATCCGCTACGGCTGGAACATGCCGAAATTCGTCTATACGCGCGACTTGCACTAGGTCACCGACTCATAAATCTGAACCAAATTCGGATGGCGGCGAGTTTGACGAGGGCGAGATAGTTGGCGTCGTGCTTTTCGTAGCGTGTCGCCACCGCCACCTTGCGATCGTCCGAGCGCGCTACGCCGCGCGGCTTGTTCGGCAATAGCGGCTCGATGATCGACCACTCGAAATCAGAAAGTTCGTAACGGCGCGGCGTCATGTTCGCTCCCCATCTGGGAGCTTGAATCACCCCTCGCACTAAAATGGAATCCTCTTTATGAGTTTGTGATTAGTGAACGTCAGCGGATCGGGATCTCGATCAGCGACGGGCCCTCGCGCTTGAGCGCGCGATCGATCGCCGCGCCGACCGCGTCGCGGTCGTTGGCGCGCTCCGCCGGGACGCCCATCGACGCCGCCAGCGCCTGAAAGTCGATGGCCGGATCGACGACATCCATGCCGACGAACCGGCCAGCCTTCGCGTTGGCGTAGCCCAGCGACTTGGCGACGTTCTGCAACACGCCATAGCGGCGGTTGTTGAACACGACGAAGATCGTCCGCGCTTTGTTGTGCGCGGCGCTCCACAAAGCCTGCGGCGAGTACATCGCCCCTCCGTCGCCGACCAACGCGACTACCCAGCCGCTTGTCGCCAGCGCGGCGCCGACAGCCGCCGGCATGCTGCAGCCGAGCACGCCGCCGCGCGCGAAGAAATAGCGGCCGGGCTCGGTCGTCATGAGATCCTGGACGCGACCGAACGTGGCCGCGGAATCGTTGGCGATGATCGCGCCCTCCGGCAGCGCGTCGAGGGCCGCGAGCACTGCGGCGTCCGCGCTGAGCGGAACGCTAGCGCTTTCCGCCAGAATGTCCTTGCGCGTCGCTTCCCTGGCCTCGCGCCGCCGCGCGCCCCACTTGGCAAGCGCCGCCGCGACCTTGTTCTTGTCGACCAGTTCCGCAAGGCGCTGGGCGACCGCGGCGAGCGTCTGGCTGATGTCGCCAAGCAGCGCCATGTTTGCGGCGTGCTCGCGCCCGAACGCTTCGGGGTTGTCGGCGATATGCATGACCGCGACCCCTTCGGGCACGGGTTCGGCTTCGCGATAGGGATAGGCGACGAAGGCGCGTCCGCCGACTAGCACGATCGCTTGTGTCGACTTGAGATGAGCGCGCATGTCGGCGAAGTCCGGCTTCAGCACTCCAGCCCAACACGGATGGTGGGACGGAAATGCGGTGCGCGAGGTGAGCTGAGTGCCCCAGACCGGAAAGCCGCCAGCCTCGGCGAAGGCGACGAGGCCAGCGCTCGCGGCCGCCGGCAGGTCATCGCCGAGCAGGACGACGACCTTATCGGGGTCGAGGGTCGCGAGCGTCTCGGCGAGGCGCCCCGCGTCGGGCGATGCGCCCAGCCGCGGCCGCGCGGACGCCGGCGGCGTCGCATGATTCACGTCCTGATCGAGAATGTCCATCGGCAGCGACAGGAACACCGGGCCGCACGGCGGCGTTCGCGCCAGGCCGAAGGCGCGGCGGAGCGCCGGACCGACGTCGTCGGCGCGGCGCAATTCCTTCGCCCATTTGGTGACCGGCGCTGCAAGGGCGACGAGATCGCCGGAGAGCCACGGCTCGGTCATGAGATGTCTTGTGTCCTGCTGCCCGGCGGTGACGACGAGCGGCGTCTCGCTCGCCTTCGAGGCGACTAGCACGCCCATGGCGTTGCCCAGCCCGCCCATCGCATGCAGGTTGACGAAGGCTGTCCGGCCCGTGGCGAGCGACCAGCCGTCGGCCATGCCGACCGCCGTCGCCTCCTGAAGGCCAAGCACATAAGCGATGTCCGGCGTGTCGACCAGCGCGTCCATGAGCGGCATCTCGGTCGACCCCGGATTGCCGAAGACGTGGGTGATCCCCTCATCGCGCAGGATGTCGATGAGAACGTCGCGCGCGCGTCGAGTCATCGGATTCCCCTTCAGTTTGCCTGACATCCTATACGAGTTTGGCGCTGCGAGAATGCGGACGCACGGGGAGCAAACGGCTAGGGCGAGAAATCCTGCAGGAGTTGCCCCGGTGGCCGGCGCGTCAGGTGGTCGTATTCGGCGGCGAAGCTTTCGTTCGGGCGACAGCCGGCTTGGTCGCGGGAAAATTCCTCTTTCAGGCGATTGAGGAAAAACATCTCGTGCGTGCGTTCGTGCTTGGCTTCGACGGGACCGCGCGGCTCCAGTTCGAACAACCCCATCGCGTGTCCCGCCACGGAGTCCGAGACATTGATCCGGCCGGCCGTGCAGTGCGCCTCCATAAACGACGCGGTGTTCACGGCGTCGCCCCAGATATCGAAGGTGAAGCGGCGATTGCCGACGACGCCGGATATGACTGGGCCGGTGTGGACGCCGATCCGCAATTCCAGCGACGGCAGGCGCAACCTATCGCTTCGCGATTTCATACGGGCTGCGGTCGCTTGCATTTCCAGTGCTGCGAGGCAGGCGTCGATCGGATGTCGAAGGCTCGTCTCCGGCACGCCGCCGACCGCCATGTAGGCGTCGCCGATCGTCTTGATCTTCTCCAGTCCGTGACTGGCTACGATGTCATCGAACGCGCTGAAATACTCGTCAAGCAGACCAATCAGCGCCGCTGGCTCCGCGCGTTCGGACAAGAGCGTGAACCCTTGAAAATCCGCCAATAAAACGGTTGCAGAGCGAATGTATTTCGGTTGGACTCTGCCGTATTTTTTCAGCTCCTCGGTGATTGCGCGCGGCAAAAGGTTGTCGAGCAGCTCGTCAGCGCGCGCTTTTTGCACCGCGGCCTCCTCGCGCGCCAGCTCGAGTTGCGCAATCATTTGGTTATGCTCGATCAGCCTTCGACGCAGCTCCAAGAGGGTAAGAACCTGACGCGACAGCCGGCGTAGCGCCTCCATTTGTTCAAAGGTGAGCCGACGCGGCTCAAAATCCAAGATGCATAGCGTCCCGAGCGCATAGCCTTCGTTGGTGATGAGCGGCACGCCGCAATAGAACCGGCAGTGTGGTTCGCCGACGACCATCGCGATACGATCAAACCGAGAGTCCTGCGTCATGTCCGGCACCACGAACATCTCGGCGCCGCAAATCGTGGTCGAGCAAACCGTAGCTCCGCGAGGCGCGTTCGTTACCTCTGCCGGGAGGCCATATCTCGCCTTGAGCCATCGGCGATCGTCGTCGACGAAGCTGATGTAGCCGATAGGGCATCCGCAGATTTGCGCCGCCAACTCCGCGATTTCGTCATAGGCCGTTTCAGGCGGGCTATCCATAATGCCGAGCGCGCGCAGCGCGACCAGTCGTTGCGGCTCGTTGACCGGGAGCGGAAAGGGCAACACGTCTTTTCCAGCTGCTTCCACACTCAGCTTCTCAGAGGTTGAGGCGGCGCTGCCGGCCAACGTCGTCGGCGCCGGCGTCAATTTTTCGTCGGCAAATTTTCTGTAACAAGTCGAATCGCTCAATGTCCGTTCCTCCGCAAAGCGCGCGTGTCAACCGCGCTTCGTCTAGCGACAAGAGGGATGGTCGGCGCGGAGCATTGCTACGATTCTTGGATGCTTGCGTCCCGACATGACGGTCGACGGCGAAGTGCCATCCTGTTGCGCAATCGGATCGTCGAGAACTTGGAAGGGCATGGTCGAACTCCGCGTCTTATCCCGCTTGGAGCCGCCTCCCACCCCTATTGAGCCTCAGTTGGGTACAACCGAGCGGGGGTACAAGGCTTCTAGCGACCGCTTCAGGCGCGTGGTGTGACGAGGCTCACAAGGCCAACGGCGCAGTTGATGAACGGCGCGGCGCGCTATCAAAGTTCCCGCGAAACCCCGTATTCTGTCTGCCCTGCAACGGCCAAAAATACCGTCCAGTGAATATACGTCCGGTGAATATATAAACGGCTACCTAGTGGATTGAATTTAACGCTTGGTGCCCTCGTCTGACGGCTTCGATGATTTTTTCGGGGTCAGCGACCCATCGGAAGGGCTTTGACTTGGCGTTGTGATCATCGAGGAAGCGGTTGATGGCGGCCTGCAGATCAACCACGGATTGGAAGACGCCGCGCTTGAGGCGGCGCTTGGTGAGGGTCGCGAAGAAGCCCTCGACGGCGTTGAGCCAGGAGGCCGAGGTCGGCGTGAAGTGGAATGTCCAGCGCGGATGGCGCGCCAGCCATTTTCGGACCTCGGGGTGCTTGTGGGCGGCGTAGTTGTCGAGGATCGCATGGACGGTCTTGCCGGCGGGGACCTCGCGCTCGACGGCGTTTAGGAAACGGATGAACTCCTGATGCCGATGGCGCTGCATGTTGCGGCCGATCACCTTGCCGTCGAGAACGTTCATCGCGGCGAACAGCGTCGTCGTGCCATTGCGCTTGTAATCATGAGTCATCGTTCCCGCCCGGCCCTTCTTCATCGGCAGGCCGGGCTGGGTTCGGTCGAGCGCCTGGATCTGGCTCTTCTCGTCGACGGAAAGGACAACAGCGTGCGCCGGCGGATCGACATAGAGCCCGACCACGTCGCGCAACTTGTCGACGAACGCGGGGTCTTTGGAGAGCTTGAACTGCCGGATGCGGTGTGGCTGAAGTCCGTGGGAGCGCCAGATGCGCTGCACGGAAGAGACGCTGACGCCGGCTGCCTCCGCCATCGCTGCGCCCGTCCAATGCGTGGCTTCGGCCACCGGCGGCTCCATCGTCAGCGTCACGACGCGTTCGGCGACAGCGGGATCAAGCTTCGGGATGCGCGACGGCCTCGTCTTGTCGCGCAGCAGCCCTTCAAAGCCCTCGTCGGCAAAGCGTTCCTGCCAGCGCCAGACGCAGGTCTTGGACTTGCTCGTCTCGCGCATGATCGCGCTCGTGCCGACCCCTTCCGCGGTCAGCATGACGATCCGTGCTCGCCAGACGTGCTTCTGCGGGGCGTTCCGGTCGCTGACCAGCGCGCGGAGCCGATCGAGGTCAGCCGAAGAGACGGAAAGGGTGACGCCAGCTCGCATCCCCCAGACTCGCACGCCCCAAGTCCGGTCGAAATCCCTGATCGGATTCAAATGTCAGATTTGATCCACTAGGGCTGGAGCTTTAAAAGCGCCTGGCGTTGCCGGAAGAGGAAGGAGATTAGGCAGTGGATGACCAGGGAGCCGAGCAGCCTGCATCACCACGACAAATCCTCCAAATATTCGACGATCTTCGAACCCTTGTGCAGTCGGACGGGGCTCTCCATGAACTTTCTAGTATAATTTATCGAGACTGGGTCGTGACGGTGGACTTGCAAGAGGGCCGTTTAGTGGATGACCCGGAACGCCGATGGTCGACTTCCAAGCTAAACACTAACGAACTCATGCTTCTGCTAGGACTGCTGGTTCAGTCCAAGAGCGACCGAACGTACACCGCAGGATCCCGCGATGAAAGCTTTGTTGCTCGCGTCGACGGGCTTTTGAGAGAGCTTCATGACAGAGTGTTCGCAGATGGCGCTCCGACCTTCGATCCTGCGACCACGACGTTCATCGAACTCCCCAACTCCATCGGCCTACTGGGACGAGAGGCAATCTATTACGGTCCGGATAGCTTCTATCTCCACCAGTTATTGGATTTCGCTCGGCATCGCTACCGCGAGGACGCAACTTGGCTTCTTCAGAATGTAGGGCTCTCGATTAGGCCTATGATTGATATAGTAAAATTCATCGTAGATCGAATTGGCCTTCAGATGGCTGGCATGGGCCACCTCCGTAACGAGGGGCACGAGATCAAGAACAGCGAGCTTACTAGCAGTCTTGTGATTTCTAAGGCCGAGCTGAGGAAGAAGTTTGGCGCAAAGGCGGATTTGTTTTTCACGAAATTTGTCACACCAGCCGTAACCGCTAACCAAGATTTCATCGAGCCCTTTGCGATTAACGCGGTCGCAATCGCCCCATTGATCGACCTCGGAGAGTACCTCTACGTCCCCAACGAGTACCGCCTCGTAGAGAGCGTGTATGCAAGCCCATTCTATTGGATGATAGCAGATGATGGGTATGCAACCACCGCCGCCGAACACCGCGGTGAGTTTCTTGAAAAAACCGCCGCTCATATTCTGCGCGCTGTTTTCGGTGCGGATAACGTGCACGAGAATGTCGCGCTGAAAAAGAATGGGCGCGACATCGCAGGTGAGATTGATGTGCTTGTTACATATGGCGAGTTTGCGATCGTCGTGCAGGCGAAGTCGAAGCGTATTACCCTTAAGGCGCGCGCCGGCGATAGCGAGGCTCTAAGGAAAGACTTCGAAGGAGCGGTTCAAGCACCTTATCGCCAAGCTTTGAAATGCATAGAGCTTATAAGATCGGGGGCGAAATGCGAGACAAAGGCTGGAAGAAGGATAGACTTGCATTTTCTGCCGAGATTTTTTCCGATGGTTACACTAAGCGACGCATTCCGCGCTTCTACGTTGCTATCACAAAGGATGCTGGATCGGACTGAGGGCTTGGCCCCGGTGGTTTGGGACATTGGTGTTCTCGACTGCGTCGCGAGATTGCTACCCACGCCTATTGAACTGCTCTTTTACCTAAAAAGTCGATCTGATGTTTTCGTTAAGGTATTATCGGACAGTGAATATAATTACCTCGGCTTTCACATCAAAACGAAACTTGCCATGCATCCCGACTTCGATGGAATGTATCTTGAGCGGGACTTTGCTACCGTTGTTGATGATTACATGATATCGGCGGACGTTGGAATCGAAGCCAAGCGGCCGGTTGGCGTTCTCGAGCGCCTTAAAGTTCCTGTGGTATGCGAGCTTCTAGCCGAATTGAAGAAAGCGGACCCAAGGGTCGCTTCGCTGGTCGTAGATCTTTATGATTTTTCGAGCGCCGCCCTCGAAGAAATTTCGAAAACTATAGTTAGCCTACGAAAAGAGGTTGCTGCCACAGGCAAGTCAATCAAGGCCTTTTCAATTCCAACGAAGACGGCGGCCTAACGTACGCGGTTTCACTTAGGCTTGATCCCGTGACGCGGCGGGCGGTCGAGTCGATCGGAGCCAAACACAAGTATAACTCGAAAGAGCGAGCGCTGGTACGTAATCTTAGATAGCATAGAAACTGAGCATCCGATTGACGGATTACTCCCTCTGGTGTGGCCTTGGAAAGAAAATAAGGATGAGGCGACGGCGTCTGAGGCGGTAGGGAGGCTGTTCAACTCTCAGTCGTAGCCCGTTATAAGCGAAGGTGCTGAAGCGCGTCTAAACGGCCAGTGAAACCAACAGGCCAGTTTCAACGACTGGACGCGATGGCCACCGATTAGTGAGCGACCAAAAAGCAAAACAATCTCTTGCGGAAAATCAGAGTGGTTAGTATGATTGATCCAGGTTAACAGAAAATGTGAACCGCGTGTCCAATGAAACCAAACCGACCTCCGAACGGGCGCGCAAGCGCGCCATCGGCAAGGCCATCCGCGAGCTATCTATCAAGCGGCGAGAGGGTTATTTCGAGCTTTTAGTCTCGGGCTACAGCGTCGAGCAGATCGCAATCGCCATGAAGACAAGCTCCGCAACGGTCCGTCGCGTCATTGGCCAGGCCTTGGCGAAGCGGCGGCTCGACGCGCCGGAGGATTTTGCCCGCCTTCAGGTCGCGCGTCTAACCAAGGCGTTGCGCTGCGCCGACGAGTCGCTGGAGGAGGGGGACGTCAGAGCGATCGCGCCGTTTCTGAAGGTCATGCGGGAGCTGAACCTTTACCATGGCGTCAATGTCGGCTTAGCGAGGCTGGCTCCCCCGGCACCGCCGCCGGACGTTGCGCCGACAGCTCCGCTTGCGCTGACCCACTCGCCCGGCATAGCAGTCACGGAGATGCCGGAAGACGAAAAGAGTTGCACAAAAGCGCACTTAGAGCAAATCCGATCACGCTGCATCGTAGCCTGCGGCGGCGAAGAGGTTTTGGATTTCCTGCGGGGTGATGAGATCGATGAGTTGGCCGATGGCGCTCCAGAGGCCTTCGAGGGTCCGCTCGGCGGCCTTTCGCAGAAGCGCCTTGAGTTTGGCGAAGGCATTTTCGATGGGATTGAAATCGGGACTGTAGGGCGGGAGGTAGAGAAGGCTTGCGCCCACGGCTTCGATCAGCTGACGCACTTTCGACCCTTTGTGGCCGGGCAGATTGTCCATGATGACGACGTCGCCCTGGCGCAGTTCCGGGACGAGGACCTTGTCGACGTAAGTCTCGAAAGCGAGACGGTCGACGGCTCCGTCGATGACAAACGGCGCGATGAAGCCGCGCAGCGTCAAGGCTCCAATGAAGGTCGTGGTTTTCCAATGTCCGTACGGAACGCCGACCCGCAGGCGTTGACCGCGCGGAGCGCGACCGTGACGGCGCGCCATGTTGGTGGAGGCCCAGGTCTCGTCGATGAAGATCAGGCGCTCGGGGTCGAGATCGAGTTGCCCTTCGAACCAGGCCTCGCGCTGCTCCGCGACGTCGGGGCGGCTTTGCTCGGAAGCGTGCGCGGTCTTTTTTTGCGCGTGATGGCGTGACGAGCGAAGAAGCGCTGGATCGTGCCGAAGCCGAAGCTGAGCCCTTGTGCGGCAAGCGTGCGGCGCACTTCCTCTATGGTCGCGTCGCCGTCGGGTCCAAGCGCCGAAAGAACGGCTTCGCCGCAGGCTTCGATGCGCTTCGACCGGCGGTCGCCGCCAAGCGCCTTGGGACGCGCGTCCCCCTGCTCGCGTTCACGCGCGCGCCAGCGGCTCACGCTGGCGGCGCTGACGCCAAACCGTTCGGCGGCCTGGCGATGCGTCGCCCCGGCCTGAACCGCCGCCAAAACCCGAACCCGAAGATCAAGAGACAGCGCCTTTGACATGCCCGCCGGCCTCCGATCCGGCAGACAGCCTGAATCAGAACTTACCCGATTCGGGAATCCCCTCCCAATTCTCTCAGCTCGGGTGCCGCTCTAAGTCCTTGAGATTATTCGTGCGCGTAACATTGTGCGCGAGGGCGTGACCGGTT
>CAVWBA010000024.1:0-154790 GCA_963753135.1 uncultured Alphaproteobacteria bacterium
CGACTTCTCGGCAGACGTCTCGAGCAGATGTTTCCCGAGCGCACAGAAAAATTCGGCCCCGCGGTTTTGTCGATCCGTGACCTCGTTGCTCCAGGGTTGTCACGGCCCATCTCGATCGATCTGCGGGCGGGCAGATCCTTGGACTTGCCGGGCAGCTCGGCAGCGGAGCCAACGCCATCGTACGCGCAGTGGCCGGGGTGACGCCGCCGACAGCCGGATCAATTCTGCTTAACGGGGAAGAGCTGAAGTCTGGCGACATGCGTGACGCCATCCGTAGCAGTATCGCATATTGCTCGGATGACAGAAAGCGAGACGGCATTTTTGCAGTCCGGAGGTTGACTGAGAATTTGACGGCGCCCTCGATTGACCGGATTAGCACAGCGGGATTGATCAATCGGAAGCGCGAGAACGAGATGTCGCGTCGCCTTGCGGAGTTCTTTGAGATCAATCTCGCAAGATTGAGCAGCCAAGCCGGCAAACTCTCAGGAGGAAATCAACAAAAGGTCGCGCTGGCCAAGTGGCTGGGCATTGAGCCTTCCATTCTCCTTGTTGAAGAGCCGACCCGCGGAGTGGATGTCGGCGCGCGGGCGGAGATCTATCGTCACCTGCGCAGGTTGGCCGATCAGGGCCTGGCGATCATATTCGCTTCATCCGACAATCAGGAGGTGCTGGGGCTCGCGGATACAGTCGCTACGTTTTTTCGTGGCCATGTCGTGCGAATTGCCCCCGCTGGCCAGATCGAGCACAGCGACCTGCTGCGGGACGTGACTCATCCGCAAGCCCTGGATCTCGGGGATCAGGCAGCGTGATCGCCGAACTGCTCCAAAGGTTCTCGCAGTCCGAGGAATCCGCCGCGGACGGCTGATTATCGCGCGGCGTCGCCGCGGGTTCCTGTTCATGGGGTTGGGAATTATAGCGGTGCTGGTCCTTGGCGACCTGACGACTCCGAGCTTTCTGACGCTTGAAAATCTGCTGGTCGTCATTCGAGCGGCCTCGATCACCGGCATTATTGCGCTGGGAATGTCGTACATTACGATCTCCGGCAATCTGTTTGCGCTTTCTGCCGAGGAGCTTGCGATTCTCGCTGCGTGCATTTTCGCCTTTCTTATGCGTGACGGGTACGGCCTCGCCATCGCGCTCACCGTTACGCTTATATTTGCTGGCGCCGGCGGCGCGATTAGGGCGGCGTCATCTCGCTCGGGGCAGACCCGATCATCACGACCCTCGCCTTCGGCGCCCTGTTTCGGGGATTTGCCTCGCTGGTCAGCGATAACAAGAACATTCTCTTGGGAACTAAGTCAGCGGAATGGCTCGGAACAGGCCGCCCGCTTGGTGTTCCAACGCAAAGCTGGGCGTTCGTCATTCTGACCTTGGTCGCCTGGTACGTCCTTCAGAGAACGCGATTCGGAAGACAGCTCATCCTGATCGGCGCCAACCGTCTCGCGGCGAAAGCGTCGGGTCTGCGGGTCGGTCAGGCGTCTATCGTGGCGTTGACTTGTTCGGCGTCTGTTGCGGTCTTGCGGGCATTTTCGCCGCAGCGCAATTCGGTCTCGCGGTCGCCAACTTGTTTTCCGGCCTGACGATCGATGTGATCGCAGCTGTTCTTGTGGGAGGAATTCCGCTGCGAGGCGGTCAAGGCTTACCGGTTCAGGCGGCGCTCGGGGCAGTCTTCATAGCCCTACTGCAAAACTTCATGCTTCTGCACTCCTTCACGACGGGACAGCGCATGTTTGTGATCGGGTCGTTGGTGGCCCTCGCGACGGTCGGCTTTCATCTTCTGCAGAAGAGGCAGGGATGAATTCTCGCGAGACCTTCAATGACCTTGCAGTCCGCGCGGTCTTCATGGTCGCGGTTTATGTCGTGTTCGCCACGATGCTGCCGTCCTATCACACGCTGCGCGGAGCCGCGGCTCTCATGGACAGCGCGGTTCTGATCGGACTGACGGCGCTTGGCATTGGAATTACGATGATCGCGGGGGAGTTCGATCTCTCAGTAGGTTCGCTCGCGGCAGTCATCGGCGTCTTCACGATCCATCTTATCGTCGCCGGAATGAACGTTGCGCCGGCGATCGCAATCGGTGTGTTGGCCGCCGCGGTTTTCGGGGCGCTCCAAGGATTTGTCATTGCTCTCACAGGCATCAACTCGCTCGTGTTCACAATTGGGACGCTGATTGGCCTGAGGGGGTTCGCGCTGATCATCAGCAACGAAAATAGCGTGACGGTCCCGATCCCGCGCCTGGGGGAGACCGACTTCCTCGCGGAGAGATTTGTCGGGTTGCTCTCACCCCTTAGTATCCTGATGTTTGTGGTCTTCCTCGTCGCGCATTTGTTTCTTCGATACACCATCTGGGGGCGAGAGATTTTTGCGATCGGGGGAGGCCGAGCCGAGGCTCGGGCGGCTGGCGTCTCGATTGTGCGCCCCATGGTGATTTCATTCGCGCTGTCAGCCACGCTCGCGGGCCTCGCGGGGGCCGTTTCGTCTGTTCGGCTCGCCAGCGCAACCCCTCTCGGATTCGACACGCTTCTCCTCTCCGCTGTAACGGCCTGTCTCATCGGGGGAATCGCGCTCGAGGGCGGGAAGGGTACAGTCCTCGGGATTATGGTTGGACTGTTTACGATGAGGTTCCTGGTGGGCGGCGTGGCGAGCCTTGGCGCCCCCTACTGGTTACAGAGCCTAGCCATTGGGGGCCTTCTCATTTTCGTACTTGTCGTTCAGTTGGGCGCCACGATCCTTCGCGAGCGTGCCGTTCATTCCGGCCTGGCGGAGCTCTCGCCGCCTTGAGGAGCGCGAGCAGGGGAATCCGCTCATGAGATCAGCCTCGCTATCGGGCGTCTCGACGCGGCTTGGTGGCGGGCGTTGGAAGCGCGGTGGCGTTCGGGAATGCGCTGAGTCAGGAAGGTCGGCATGATTAGGGGCATTCATCACACCTCGATCTCGACCCAGGACTTCGACCGACTTGTCGCCTTCTATCGCGACACCGTCGGACTTGAGCTCATAGCGTCCTATGGTTGGGACCGTTCGTCGCCGGATGCGGAGAACCTCGACAAGATTGTCGGGCTTGAGGGATCGACGACGCGATCGGCGCTGTTCCGCGCGGGCAATACGCACCTCGAGATTTTCCAGTATCTGACGCCGGATGGGAAAGGTCCGATCACTAATCGGCCCGCATGTGACGCCGGACTGACCCACGTGGCTTTCGACGTGGTCGACATCTTCGGCGAATACGAACGACTTAAGAAAGCAGGGGTTCCCTTCCATACCGAGCCGCAGACCGTCGGACTCTTTCGATCGACTTACGGTCGTGATCCTGACGGAAATATCTTCGAACTCCAGGAGGTGCTCGATCCCCGCCATCCGGTCGCGTTGGAGAATCTCCTTGCGGACATCGCCAAATAGCTAGCGCCGCTGGTTATGTGATTCATTAGACTGCGAGCAGAGCGCCATCGAGTGGGATTGCAACACCGGTAAGATAGGGCACCGCACCGGACAGGAGGAAGGCGGCCAGATCGGCCACCTCATTAGGAGCGCCGTAGCGACCCATGGGAATTGCGCTCTCGAACCGGCGCCGCTCGTGGTTTGGATCGGCAGGATTGACCAGGACTTCGGACGCGTGCTGGAGTTCGGTGTCGATTGGGCCGGGACACAGGCAATTGATTTGGATGCGATCTCGCGCATGTTCGCCGGCGGCCGTCTTGGTCAATGCGATGACCGCGTGTTTCGCTGCGGCATAGTCTCCGCGGCAAGGGGCGCCTTTGAAGGAGAGTAGCGAGCCGCAGTTAAGGATCGCGCCCCCGCCGGCTCGCTTGATGGCGGGCAACGCGCATTTCATGCCGATGAACACCGCGCGGAAACTGACGTTCATGATCGCGTCGAGCTCCAGCGAAAGGTCGATGAGGGGCTTGTGGGCGCCCCGATCCCGGCGTTGCTGAACAGGAACGAGATGGGACCGAAGGTCGCCTCTGCTTCGGTAATTGCAGCGCGATTTTGACTTCGTTGGTGACGTCGATCGCTTTCGGCACACACCTCCCGTCCAGCTTTGCCGCTTCATTAGCTGTTTCGGCGAGGGCATGCTGCCGCCTTCCGACAGCGATTACGGTCGCTCCAGACGCGATGAGACGGAGCGTCGTTGCGCGGCCAATTCCCGACTGTCGATTTCCGCCGAGAAGTGACCCGGGATTTCCATTGAGAACTGACCCGGGTTGATGATGGTTTTGGGGTCAGGGGTTCGTCAAGTTCGAGGTTTCTCCTTTGCGGGTTTGGCGGCTTTCGCCGAGCTGTTCTTGAAGCGGAAGCTGTCGTTTCCGGTTTCGAGGATATGACAGCGGTGGGTGAGACGATCGAGTAGAGCGGTCGTCATCTTCGGGTCGCCGAACACGGTCGCCCACTCGCCGAAGCTGAGATTGGTGGTGATGATGACGCTGGCGCGCTCGTAGAGCTTGCTGAGCAGATGGAAGAGCAGCGCTCCGCCGGAGGCGCTGAACGGCAGGTAGCCGAGTTCGTCGAGGATGACGAGATCGGAGTGGGTGAGCCGGGCTGCGATCTGTCCAGCTTTCCCTTGGCTCTTCTCCTGCTCGAGAGCGTTGACGAGTTCGACGGTTGAGAAGAACCGGACGCGCTTGCGATGATGCTCGATGGCCTGGACACCGATCGCGGTGGCGAGATGCGTCTTGCCGGTTCCGGGGCCGCCGACCAGCACGACGTTGTGGGCGTCCTCCAGGAACTCGCAGCGATGGAGTTGACGGGTGAGCGCCTCGTTGACCTCGCTGCTGGCGAAGTCGAAGCCGGCAAGGTCGCGATAGTTCGGAAAGCGGGCGGCCTTGAGCTGATAGGCCGTCGATCTCACCTCTCTATCGGCCGTCTCCGCTTTCAGAAGCTGCGACAGGATCGGAACTGCGGCTTCGAAGGCCGGGGAGCCTTGCTCGGTCAGCTCGCCGACCGCCTGAGCCATGCCGTGCATTTTGAGACTGCGCAGCATGATGCTGATCGCGCCGGCGGCCGGATCATGACGCATGGCGCGCCTCGGGGGCTTTGCGCAAAGCGTCGTAGCGTTCGACGTTGGCTTGCGGCTCTGTGGTGAGCGTCAGGGCGTTGGGCGGCTTCACGGCGGGTGGGTCGATCGGCTTGCCGTCGACCAGCCGGTGCAGCAGGTTCAGAATATGGGTCTTGGTCGGCGCGCCAGCCTCCAGCGCCAGTTCGACAGCCGTGAGGACCGCCTGCTCGTCGTGCTGGAGGACGAGAGCCAGAATCTCGACCATCTCGCGGTCGCCGCCTGGCGTCTTGAGCATGCGCTGTTGTAAGGCCTGGAAGGCTGGCGGGAGTTCGGCGAACGGCGCGCCATTGCGGAGTGCGCCCGGTTTGCGTTGAATGACCGCCAGATAGTGCCGCCAGTCGAAAACGGTTGTCGTGCTCTTGCGCTCGTGGGAGCGGGCGAAGACGCGGGCGTGCTCGCAGACGATCTGCCCTTCGGCGACGACGACGATACGCTCGGGATAGACCCGCACGCTGACCGGGCGATTGGCGAAGGAGGCCGGCACGCTATAGCGATTGCGCTCCAGATGAATGAGGCACGTCGGCGAGACGCGCTTGGCGTACTCGACAAAGCCGTCAAACGGCCGGGCAAGCGGCATGAGATGCTGGACCTCTTCGGCCCAGGCGTCGGCTACCGCGCCAGGATACGAGCCGTGCGGCGTCTGAGCCCATAGTTCTCGGCAGCGCGTCTCCAGCCAGTCGTTCAGCGCCGCCAGAGAAGGGAAGCTTGGTGTAGGCTGCCAGAGCCGATGGCGAGCGTCTTGGACGTTCTTCTCGATCTGCCCTTTCTCCCAGCCCGACGCCGGGTTGCAGAACTCCGCTTCGAACAGGAAGTGGCTGACCATCGCTGAGAAGCGCGCGTTGACCTGCCGCTCCTTGCCCCGGCCGACCTTATCGACCGCGGTGCGCATATTGTCGTAGATGCCGCGCCGCGGCACGCCACCCAACACACGGAAGGCGTGGTTGTGGGCGTCGAACAGCATCTCGTGGGTCTGCTGCGGGTAGGCGCGGAGAACGAAGGCGCGGCTGTAGCTGAGCTTGAAGTGGGCGACCTGCGGGAGTGTCAGGAATTTCGTGCGTGGGGCCATAATCGCGCCGATGGAGGGCGAGTATGGCGATCAAGAAGGACACGCTGGACGATCTTTTGGCTGGCCGCGACCCGAAGGCTGTGTTTTCGAAGGACGGTCTTTTCGATGAGCTGAAGAAGGCTCTGGCGGAACGGGTGCTGAACGCTGAGCTGGACGATCATCTCGACAATGAAGCCGCGGAGGGTTCCTGGAACCGGCGCAACGGCTCTTCAAAGAAGACGGTCCTGACGGAGACGGCCAAGATCGACATCCGCATTCCGCGCGATCGGGAAGGCACATTCGATCCGAAGCTGATCCAGCGCTACCAGCGGCGGTTTCCCGGCTTCGACGACAAGATCGTGTCGATGTACGCGCGCGGCATGACGGTTCGCGAGATCCAGGGCCATCTCCTGGAGCTATACGGGCTGGAGGTGTCGCCGGACCTGATTTCGACGGTCACCGACGCCGTGCTCGAGACCGTGGCCGAATGGCAGAACCGGCCGCTCGAGACGAGCTATCCGCTGGTTTTCTTCGACGCCATCAGGGTCAAGATCCGCGACGAAGGCCTGGTCCGCAACAAGGCTGTCTATCTCGCGCTTGGCGTCGCAGCGGATGGAACGAAGGACATTCTCGGGCTCTGGATCGAGACGACCGAGGGCGCCAAATTCTGGCTCAAGGTGATGAACGAGCTGAAGGCCCGCGGCGTCGAGGACATCCTGATCGCCGTCGTCGACGGCCTGAAGGGCTTTCCGGAGGCGATCGAGGCGGTCTTTCCGCAGGCCGCGGTTCAGACCTGCATCGTCCATCTCATCCGCAATTCGCTGGATTTCGCGTCCTGGAAAGACCGGAAGCCCGTCGTCGCCGAGCTACGGAAAATCTACCGCGCCGCCGACGCCGAGGCCGGCCGCAAGGCCTTGGAGGCCTTCGAGGACGGCTCATGGGGCCGCAAATATGCGGCGATCGGCCAGATCTGGCGGCGACAATGGGAGCAGATCATCCCGTTCTTCGCCTTCGCTCCGGCCGTGCGCAAAATCGTCTACACCACGAATGCTATCGAGGCCTTGAACGCCAAGCTGCGACGGGCCGTGCGGGCGAGAGGCCATTTCCCCAGCGACGAGGCGGCGACCAAGCTCATGTTTCTGGTCTTGCGCCAGGTCGTCCGGGAATGGAAAATGCCGCCTCGCGAATGGGCCGAGGCTAAGACCCAGTTCGCCATCATGTTCGGCGATCGCTTCGTCAGAACCTGATGGAAACCCGGCCCCGCGCACAAGATTTCCGACAGTCCCCGACCTGCAGCTTGGTTCGCTCGCCACTGATGATCGCCCAGTCCTCTGACCAGTCGAACTGGAACGCTTCGCCGGCCATGAACGCCAGGGGCACGAATACGCCACGACCGGCGGTCTTCTGCTCTCGTTGCCGGGCGGCCCTCCAGTCGCGGGCAAACGCCGCCACGCGATTGTACGAGCCGTCGTACCCGAGGGCGACTAGATCAGCGTGCAGTTGCTTGATCGTCCGCTTCTGCTTGCGCGACTTCCCCGCCTCCTGCCGCAGCATATGCGACAGCTTGTCGGCGTATGGGTCCAGCCTGCTCGGCCGATCTGGGACGGCGAACTTCGGTTCGACGCTGTCCGAACGCAGGTGCTTGCGGACCGTGTTCCTCGACAGCCCAGTGCGTCGAGATATCTCACGGATCGAGAAATGATCTCGATAATGCCAGCGCCGGATGACGCTCAATAACTCCATGTCGATCACTCCATCGCCCCTCGGCCAAGCCAAAGGGGTAAGGTTCGAACATGGGTCAGTTCTCGGTGGAAAAACCCGGGCTGCCTGGGTCAGTTCTCAGTGGAAATCAACATATGGGTTTTCGCTGTGCGTTGCCCGGAGCCGCTGGCTCGGATTTGGCGTCGATGTGCGCTCTCGGGGACGGCCTTCGCGCATTTCCAGGCTCTACGGGCAACGGTTGTGCAGAGTCCGCTGCCGTGGCATCACTGCATGTGACGACCGTCGAACCCTGCCCCGCCCTCAGGTTCATATCCGGCGCATCGAGATCGTCTTCGCCGGCGATGCCCACGAGGGTGAACAGGGCATAGCGCCTGGCGTAGGTGAGCGCCGCTCCCATCCGTCGCGGCGCCGCCGTCTCCGCTATCGCGCACACTGGCCATTCCGAGGATAACCACTCCCCCGACGAATGGGCCAGGGTGGTGGTCAGCCGAATGAGGCCCGCATCGTTGTCGATCGTGGTCGTTTGGACGGTCGCGATCTCATGACCGCCGAGAGCCTTACGCACGATGTCGAGACCGCTCGACAGCGCGGCGTAGCGAAACGTCTGATCGTTCTCCCTCGGATTCGAGGCGCGAATGGTGGCTATGAGAGACTTTTCCGGATTGTTGAGCTCCGCCTGCGCCTTGGCCAGCGCGGCGGCGATCGCCCCGATCGATTCGCTAGAGCGCTGCATGGTTCTCCTCCGTCGCGAGGAGATCGAAACTGACCGCGCCCGACTTTGAGCGTTTGGCTCGAACGCCTTGGCCGGTTGCTTCTTTCGCGTCTTCCGGCATCAGTGCCTTGAGTTCCGACTTGGCCCGCTCATGGTCCAGAAATGCAGAGCGGGTTGCGCAGAAGACGCCGGCGAACTCCGTCCATGAATTCGAGCCGCTCATGTCGACCACTCGAACCGCTTCGACGCGAGGCCGCGGCGGTTCGATCCCATAGGGTCTTGGGGTCTCGCCGGTTTGAACACAGCGCCAAAATCGACGCTCCGCAGTGATAAGAAAATGCTGGTAGAGCGCGTCGGCGGGGATAGTCACCTCAACCCATTTGCCCCCGCCGGTGATGATCGAGAGCGCGGCCGATCGGGCGTTGGTCACCCACATGTTGTGCTGGAGCTGGGCCATGTGCTTTTCGATGGCGGCCTCTTCAGAGAACGACCAGGGCGGCATGAATTTGGCTTCGAACACGGCGTCGACGGCGTTGACGAACCCGTCCAGCGTCGCCGCCAGATATCGATGGACTGGGTGTTGGACCCATCGCTGGACGTCGGTGACGGATCGCCCCGTGTTGCGTTCGTACCAGCTCCGGTTCAGCGTCTCCGTAGCGACACCGAGCTAGACGATAAGGTTGTCGCTCAGATCCTCAGGTTCGGCCTCCCCGCGCTTTTCCCGCCACAGGCGGATCAGCGCCGCTTCGTCCTGGTTCATGATGATCCGCGCGTCGGAGCCGCCGATGAATTGGTGGTGGTTTCGTTCTTGGGATGAACGAGGTGTGATAGGTTCAGATGGTTTGACGTTCACGGGATACCCCCTTCGGCGATATGGCGAGGGCGAGTGGTAACTTTGTCACAGGCGACAAGGGCGCAGGCTCGCTGAGACAAAGGCACGGCTTCGAAGGGCGACCGGTCTTCATTGAAGCGCGATCGCGAATGTCGGGGTGGGTCCCTTCGCGGGAAACAAGGATTCGATTGCCTTGAACGAAGGCTTGTCCCGAAAGGCGGGCGGACAGTTTCTGCCATAGAATGGCGTATAATTTCACGAAGGTCGTTAAATTTGGAGCGGTTTGCCATCGTCTATGGCTAGCTCGCGAGCACTTGCGTCCAATGGGCCGCAAGCACTGAGCGTGCGCCGTTAATGATTCGGCGGCTTGCGCACGGGTCTGGTCGCCGGTCCATAACCGAATTGCCACCCCGCAATCACTCACCATGATCCTCGCGTCCGAGCCTCAAGGAACCAGCTGTCGTTCCTTCTGTTGCGTCCGACCGTGTCGTTGCTATCGCACCTGCGCCTTTGCTGCCCGGCGAGAACCAAGCCGACTACGCTGACGTGGCAGTGCGAGTTGTCAAAGCCGCAAAGCCGAGGGATGCGATCGAAGAGTTCTTAGTCCGCGACGTCATTGACCTCACTTGGGAGGTTTTCCGCCTGCGCCGTGCCAAGGCAGGAGTGTTGGTTGCCTCGATGAGCGATGGCGTTCAGAAGGTGTTGGACGGTTTGGGTCATAGCCGACGTGAAAGTTACGGCTACACAAATCGGCTCGGCCAGGGATGGAGGGCCGGAGACCAAGACGCGCGGAAGGAGGTCGAGGCTGCGCTCAAAAGGGCCGAACTGACGATCGATGCGGTGACGGCGAAGACGATCGAGAGCAAAATTGACAGTTTCGAACGACTCGACCGGATGCTGGCAAGCGCGGAGGCGCGAAGGAACAACGCGCTGCGGGAAATTGATCGTCATCGCGACGCGCTTGGCGTCAACGTCCGCCGATCAATCGAGCAGATCGAGGACGCAGAATTCCGAGACGTCGATAGCATTGAAGCTACTGCGGCGCGTAGTCGTGACGACTGACCGACAACGGCGCGCTAATCGAGACAACGCGAAGGCGAGCACTGGACCGAAGACTGGGACAGGAAAGCTCCATTCGGCTCAGAACGCGTTGCGGCATGGGTTGAACATCCCTGTTTGGAACGACCCTACGCTCGCAGCGCAGGCGGCAGCGATCGCGCGCAACATAGCCGGCCCGAACGCCGACGCTGAAGCTGTCGAGTGGGCGCGCCTGATTGGTGAAGCCCAAATCGATCTTAACCGGACGCGCGCGTGCCGCACGGCGCTACTGACTGAGTTGTTAGCCGAAAACTATCTATCGCACTCATTCAATAAGGCGATGATGAAATGTTTGTTGTTGATCCTGTCTGATCGCCAATTCCTGTCGCCGTCGCAGCAAAAAGCAACAGAGACCCTGATTAACCATCAGCCCCTAGAGGCGACAAGAAACTCGCGACAATATTGGAGGATCGATCGTCCGAGTTGGCTCGACTCGACCGATACGAACGCAGAGCGCTATCGAGGCGCAAGTCCGCTGTTTGCGGTTTTGATTCTGCTACCATGTCAAGACGCAAAGCAAAGGATAGAAGAACTAGCGCGCCAGCTTGCCACCGATCTAACCACACAGATACGTGAAATGGCCCTCTATTTTGGCAAAACGAACCCAACTAGCAGGCTGTTGAAAAACTCATTTCCGCCGCAGTTCGATTCCGTTCCGGACTCCGTTGGATTCCGCTGTGTTCACGGTTTCGGCTCCACGCGACGGACTTTTTCAACAGCCTGCTAGCCGCCTTCAATTCTCACTTGCCGGCTAGGCCGGACGGACCAGATGCACTAACGTCATACCCGTCGCTGTCAGCGAGCCTGTAGCCCGCGACTAAAACCGAAGTCGGCAGGACACGTTCAAGCGCGTGCGGCAGATCCCCGTCGATCAACCCGCTCTCGTAAGGCATGTCGGCGGCAAGCTTGAGGTCCCGCAAAGGCTTCAACGCCTCCGGGCGAACCCAGAACATTGTTCCGCCGAAGAAATCGAGTTGGAACTTATCGGCTGGAACGCCCATGCGTCCGGCAATCTTCAACGTCATGGGGCGATTGGCCGACCAGGAAAGATCCTCGGGATAATTGGCTTTTGGCAAGCGGAACACTCTCGGCCCGATCATCCCAATCGATGGGTCGCGCTCGAACATGTCGATGACGGCGCTCGCGGCGCCAGGCGCGCCCAAGAGATCGAACAAGAGCCGCCGCCGCCACATCTCGCCCACATAGGTTGTGCGGCCGCCGTCCGTCGATTTCTTGCCATGAACCTTGCAAATGTAGCGGTAGCCGTCGAGCCGCCCCTGTTCGAGCAGGGTGAGAAACGGGCCAATGTCGCGGCCGCGGTTCTCCATGATCTCAATTTCGGCCCGAGGATAGCTGCGTCGAATTGACTCGATCAGCCGTTCGCGACCCGCAACGGTTGTGACGATCAGATCGAAGGGAATCGTCAGGCCCCGGAGCGCGCCTGCGATGTCGGGCCAAGTGTCCTCATAGTAGATATGAGCTACGACGGCCACCGGCGCGCTCGCGGGACGATCCGTCATTTGGCGCGCGGGACTGACCTCGGCCGGCCACCCGTATATAAGTTCCGGATGCTTGCCGGCGAGGTCGCCATCGACGGCGAGGCCAAGGTTTATCCCACCCTGATTGTATCTGGTAAAGCGCTTGCGTTCGAGTTTTGGCCCGGTCGAGAAAAGGGAAAACTCGTCGTACTTCAAGTACTTCTTTTTCTTGAACAAGAACGCCAGGCGCACCCGCGCCCACAGGGATGACAAGGCGCCCAATGTCTCGACGCGAAAGTCGCCGCTCTCGATCGGAAGGGCGGCGTCCCTTCTCGAGACGACGACATAATTGAGGCCCGGCGAATAAGGCGCGAGAACGCCTTGGTTGCTGGCGCCGATCCTTAGCAGCGAAAGGGCGTCCTCCTCCCTTTGAGCGACCGGTTTCAATCGATAAGCGCGCGGGAACCTGAAGGAAAACTGGCTCATCGATCTCGTACCGGGAGGTTCCTGTGCGGGCGTGGCAGCGTCGGCCCTCCTCTAGCGAGGACGCCCCCGCGGGGCAATTGGAGCCCCTGCGCGACGTCCTTAACGCTCGTGCGAGCGGCGCACGCTTCCGCCCGCGCTTACCGTGTTTTCAACGACTGAGGGTCCGGTTCGATCCTCACCCCGGGACCATGCGCTCCGCGTCAAAGCGCGCTTCGACCTCTTTGACGATCGCGCCCAGGATGCCGTTGATCTCAAAATCCTTGGGCGTATAGACCGCAGCGACTCCGGCCGCCCTCAAGCGCTCCGCGTCGGCGGGGGGAATGATGCCGCCGACGATCAAAGGCACGCGTTCGAGTCCCGCCGCGCGCAAGAGCCTGAGCACCTCCTCGGTGAGGGCGATATGCGAGCCCGACAGGATCGATAAGCCCACGCAGTGGACGCCCGACTTCGCCGCCTCGACGATCTCGGCCGGGGTGAGGCGGATGCCGTCGTAGACGACGTCCATGCCGGCGTCCGTGGCGCGCGCCGCAATCTGCTCGGCGCCGTTGGAATGGCCGTCGAGGCCCGGCTTGCCGACCAGGAACCGGATCCGGCGACCGAGCTTGAGCGAGACGCGTTCGACCTCTCCGCGCAGCGGGTCGAGGTCCGCCGCCTCCTGACGCGCGCGCGGCGAAACGCCAGTCGGGGCGCGAAAGACCCCGAACTCCGTCCTGAGCGCGTCGCCCCATTCGCCCGTCGTGGCGCCGGCCTTGGCCGCTTCGATCGAGGCGGGCATGATATTCGCGCCGCTTGCGGCCGCGAGCTTGAGCGCGCGGAGCGCCCCGCGCACGCGCCCCTCGTCGCGTTCAGCCCGCCACGCCTCGAGCCGGGCTACCTGGTCGGCCTCCGCTGCGGCCGAGGGAACCATGATCGAGCTCTCGCCAGCCGTCAGTGGCGAAGGCTCGGAATTGGTGAAAGCGTTCACGCCGACGACGATCTGCTCGCCGCGCTCGATTCGCTCGAGGCGGCGGGTGTTGGATTCGACGAGCTTCGCTTTCAGGACGCCCGTCTCGATCGCCTTGACGGCGCCGCCCATGGCGTCGATGCGGGCGATTTCCGCGAGCGCCTCAGTCTTGAGCCCGGCGACCAGCGCTTCCACCTGCTGGCTGCCGTCGAAAATGTCGCCGAATTCCAGCAAGTCGGTCTCGTAGGCCATGATCTGCTGCAGACGAAGCGACCATTGCTGGTCGAACGGCCGCGGCAGGCCGAGCGCCTCATTCCACGCCGGCAATTGCACGGCGCGGGCGCGCGCTTTCTTCGACAGGACCACCGACAGCATCTCAATGAGAATGCGATAGACGTTGTTCTCAGGCTGCCGCTCGGTCAGTCCGAGCGAATTGACCTGGACGCCGTAGCGGAAGCGGCGTTTGGAAGGATCCTGGACGCCGAAGCGATCGCGGGTGATTTCGTCCCACAATTCGACGAAGGCGCGCATCTTGGCGAGCTCGGTCACGAAGCGCATGCCGGCGTTGACGAAGAACGAAATCCGGCCGACGACCTCCGCAAAGCCTGCTTCGTCGACCTCGCCCGATTGGCGGACCCGGTCGAGCACGGCGATCGCCGTGGCGAGCGCGTAGGCAAGCTCCTGGACCGGCGTCGCCCCGGCTTCCTGCAGGTGGTAGGAGCAGACGTTCATCGGGTTCCACTTCGGCGTCTCTTTGGCGCCGAACAGGATCATGTCCTTGGTCAGCCGGAGCGAGGCCTCGGGCGGGAAGACGTAGGACCCGCGGGCCAGATATTCCTTGATGATGTCGTTCTGGGTCGTCCCCTGAAGCTGGCTGCGGGACGCGCCCTGCTCGTCGGCGACGGCTATGTAGAGGGCCATCAGCCAGGGCGCGGTGGCGTTGATGGTCATCGACGTGTTCATCGACGCGAGCGGAATGTCCTCGAACAGAGCGCGCATGTCGCCGATATGGGAGATCGCGACGCCGACCTTGCCGACCTCGCCGCGCGCCAGAATGTGGTCGCTGTCGAGCCCGGTCTGGGTTGGCAGGTCGAAGGCGATGGACAGCCCCGTCTGCCCCTTGGCGAGGTTCTGGCGATAGAGCTTGTTCGATTCCCGCGCGGTCGAATGGCCGGCGTAGGTGCGGAAGATCCAGGGCTCGTCGCGACGCGACGCCGTCGTTGGTGTATTCGCCTCAGCCATTCATTCGCTCGCTTTAGGCGCTCGCGGCCCGCGTCGGCCCTAGCGCCCTCGCCGAAGAATTGTGCAGAGCACAATTACAGAAAAGATCGCGCGACGCCACAACCTCACTCAGGGCGGTCGCTATCGCGGCGGCGATTAACCGCTCTTTTCGATTTGCCTTTGGTTCGACGCAGGGGAAGGATTCGAGTCGCCGGATTTAGCGTTTGGCGACCGCGGTGACCGTCACAACTGTGGTCAGCAACCCGGCGGCGATCGCGATGGTCGTCAGATAGGGATCGTAGCCGGCGTAGGGTTGGAGCCACCAATCGCGAATACAAAGCCCCGCATAGGCGCCGAGCATCGCGTAGAAACCGCTCCAGTAGGGACCCATTCCGTAACGGCCGACGATGTAGTCGATCGCAAAGCCGATGGAGAAGAATACGACAACTGCGCCGAGCAAAAGCGCTACGAAATCGAAACCCGCGAGATCCTCAACGAATTCCAACAACGGCCAGCTCGACATTGCCGCAGGTCCCTATCCCGCCTCGACCGCCGAACTATCCAGGGCCGATCCGATTTGCTTACGCTTGATTTCCTGCTGCGGCGTAAATTCCATCACGGACAAGCGAAACCGTTGACCAAAAGTCGGATTGATTTTCCCGCGTTCAAAGCGCATTGGTTGATTGTGCGCCGCAACAGATGAACCCGTTCCAGTTCCCGGCGCAGTGCGGACCCCCTGAGGGAGCCATGAACACTCACCCCATGGGCGCCGAGTCGCTTGCCGCGGCGCTGAACAAGGATCTCTACGAGATCGGCGAGATTCCGCCGCTGGGCCACGTGCCGGCGTCGATGTACGCCTGGGTCGTGCGCAAGGAGAGGCACGGACCGCCGGAACAATCGATGCAGGTCGAGATCGTGCCGACATGGACCCTCGACAGCCATGACGTGCTGGTGTTCGTGATGGCGGCCGGGGTCAATTACAATGGCGTCTGGGCGGCGCTCGGCGAGCCCGTCTCCACGCTCGACGTCCACAAGAACCCTTATCATATCGCCGGCTCCGACGCGTCCGGCGTCGTCTGGGCGGTCGGCTCCAAGGTCAAAAGGTGGAAAGTCGGCGACGAGGTCGTCGTCCACTGCAACCAGGACGACGGCGACGACGAGGAGTGCAACGGCGGCGACCCGATGTTCTCCGCCTCGCAGCGCATTTGGGGTTACGAGACGCCGGACGGCTCGTTCGCCCAGTTCTGCCGGGTGCAGGACCGTCAGCTGATGGCCCGCCCCAAGCACCTGACGTGGGAGGAGGCGGCCTCCTACACGCTCACCCTCGCCACCGCCTACCGCATGCTGTTCGGCCACGAGCCGCATCGGCTGAAGCCCGGCGACAACGTGCTGGTCTGGGGCGCTTCCGGGGGATTGGGCGTGTTCGGGGTCCAGCTCTGCGCGGCGGCCGGCGCAAACGCCATCGGCGTCATCTCCGATGAAACGAAGCGCGACTACGTGATGTCGCTCGGCGCCAAGGGCGTCATCAACCGCAAGGACTTTAATTGCTGGGGCCAGCTGCCGAAGGTCAATTCGCCTCAGTACAACGCCTACATGGCGGAGGCCCGCAAGTTCGGCAAGGCGATCTGGAACGTCACCGAGAAGAAGGATGTCGACACGGTCTTCGAACATCCGGGCGAGCAGACGTTCCCGGTGTCGTGCTTCGTGGTGAAGCGCGGCGGCATGGTGGTGTTCTGCGCCGGCACGACGGGCTTCAACATCACCTTTGACGCCCGCTTTGTCTGGATGCGGCAGAAACGCATTCAGGGCTCGCATTTCGCCAATCTCAAGCAGGCCTCGGCGGCCAACAAATTTGTGATGGACCGGCGGATAGACCCCTGTATGTCGGAAGTGTTCCCCTGGACGCAGATCCCAGCCGCCCACACCAAGATGTGGAAGAATGAGCACAAGCCGGGCAACATGGCGGTGCTCGTCAACGCGCCGACGACGGGATTGCGCACGTTCGAGGACGTGGTTGACGCCTCACGACGATAAGGAGAGGCGGAAATGGCGAAGCACGGGATTTGCCTTCGTTCGCGCTAGCCGGTAAAGCGATTTTTTCCCTGACGTCCGCGCGGCTTTCCGCGCGAGACCGCCTGGCGGCGTCGAGCGAACGAGAACGAGTAAGCGCGATGGCCGCGACGCAGGACAGGGACCAACGAAAGCGCGAGGCGGCTGAGCGCGCGCTCCAATTGGTGAAGCCCGGCATGAAGCTCGGCCTCGGCAGCGGCTCGACCGCGCATCACTTCGTCGATCTCGTGGGCGATCGCGTCAAAGCGGGTCTCGACGTGCGCTGCGTCGCGACCTCGGAGACGACGGCCGCGCAGGCGAAGGCGCTCGGCATTCCGCTCGGAACGCTCGACGACATTCCGGAGCTCGACCTGACGGTCGACGGGGCCGACGAAGTCGATCCGAAGCTCAGGCTGATCAAAGGTGGCGGCGGGGCGCTGTTGCGCGAAAAGATCGTCGCCTCGGCTTCGAAGCGGATGGCGGTCATCGCCGATTCGACCAAGCTCGTGCCGCGCCTCGGCGCCTTTCCATTGCCGATCGAGGTCGTCCCATTCGGCCTCGCGGCGACGAGGCGCCATATCGAACGCGCCTTCGCTGAGCTCAGGCTGGCCGGTCCGATCCGTTTGCGCGGCGAATCGTCGCCCTTCGTCACCGACGGCGGGCACTATATTCTTGACTGTTCGCTCGGCGCCATCGCCGATCCCGAAGCGTTGAGCCGAATCCTGTCGCCGATACCCGGCGTCGTCGAACACGGGCTGTTCATCGGCCTTGCGCGCACGGCGATCATCGCCGGCGCCGATGGCGTCGAAGTCCTTGGCGACCCCAACTGAAAATCGAACCCGCATCCCCAGGAGTGATTGATGCCCGCCCGCGCCGGAATCGCCCAAGGTCGTCTCGCTTTCTTCATGCTCGTTGCCTTGAACGTGTCGGCGCAGGCGGCCGACACAAGTCCGCCCGCGGCTCCTGCGGCCCCCGCGGCGACGTCCGCCGCGCCCGCGGCGCCGTCGCCTGCGGCTCTTGCCGCCGCCGACAAGATCCTCAACACCATCGGCCTTAAGGAGTCGATCGCGATCGTCGTTCCCGGCATGATGCAAGAGCTCGAAACAAACGTCACCCGGACGCGGCCGGAGATCAGGGATTCGCTACGGGCAACGTTGAAGGCGATCCAACCCGAATTCGATCTGACCGCAAAGCAGACCTATATTCAGGCGGAGAACCTGCTCGCCTCGGAAATGTCCGAGCAGGACATCGTCCAGGTCGCGGCCTTCTTTGATAGTCCCGCAGGCAAGAAATATGTTCAAGTCACTCCGGTCTTTCTTCGGAACCTTTCCGACGTCACCGGAGCCTGGCGCGAGAAGCTGTCGACGAACATCCTCGAGCGCGCTCGCCAGGAGATGAAGAAAAAGGGCGTCGACTTTTAGCCAAGCACGTTCCATCCCGGGCTGGGGGCCATAGGGGCTGAACGATGGCGTTCGACGTCGATTTCTTCGTCATTGGCGCAGGGTCGGGCGGCGTGCGCGCGGCGCGCATCGCCGCCGGTCACGGCGCGACAACGCTGGTGGCCGAGGAAGGCCGCGTCGGCGGGACCTGCGTCATCCGCGGCTGCGTGCCGAAGAAGCTCTATGTCTACGCGAGCCGTTTCGCCGATGACTTCCGCGACGCGGCGGGGTTCGGCTGGCGCGTCGGGGAACCGACGTTCGACTGGCCGACCCTCGTTGCAGCCAAAGACAAGGAAATCAGCCGGCTCTCCGACGCGTATCGCCAGAATTTGGCGCGGTCCGGCGCCAAACTGGTCGAACAGCGGGCGGTTGTCGTCGACCCGCACCGGGTGCAGCTTGCCGACGGACGCGAGATCTCCGCCCGCCATATCCTCATCGCCTGTGGCTCGCGTCCCGTCACGCCGACGGGCGTCGAGGGAATCGAGCACGCGATCACCTCGAACGAGATCTTCGATCTGCCTGTCTTTCCCCGCCGGCTTCTCGTGGTCGGCGGCGGCTATATCGCGATCGAGTTCGCTTCGCTGTTTGAGCGTCTGGGCTCTGAGGTCACGATGGTCATGCGCGGCCCGAACCTCTTGCGCGGCTTCGACGACGACATGCGCAACGGCATGCGCGACGCAATGGCGAAGGCCGGCGTCGTGCATCGGTTTGGCTGCCTGCCGACGGAGATCGAAAAGAGACCCGACGGGACGCTGCGCGTGACCCTGTCCGACGACTCCGTCATCGAAGTCGACCAGGTTTTGTTCGCGACCGGCCGCAACCCCAACACCAAAGACCTTGGCCTCGAGGCTGCCGGCGTCGAGCTCAGCCCCGCGCATGGGGCGGTCGAAGGTCGACGAGAATTTGACCAGCAACGTGCCCTCGATCCACGCGATCGGCGACGCCACGCACCGGGTCGACCTCACCCCGGTCGCCATTCGCGAGGGCCATGTGCTGGCCGACCGGCTGTTCGGACCGGGCGCGCCGCCGCATCCGCTACGACACGATCGGAAGCACGGTGTTCGGCACGCCCGAATTGGGCGCTGTCGGACTGACGGAAAGGGAGGCCTTGGAGCGGTTCCCGAAGGTCGACATCTACAAGACCGACTTCCGGCCGCTGAGGGCGACGGTGTCCGGCGGCCCCGAGCGCACGATCATGAAGCTCGTCGTCGACGGCTCGACGCAGCGCATCGTGGGAGCCCATATTCTCGGAAGCGAGGCGGCCGAGATGATCCAGCTCATCGCCGTCGCAATGACCATGGGCGCGACCAAAGCGGACTTCGACGCGACCATCGCCGTGCATCCGACCGCCGCCGAGGAACTGGTGACCATGCGCTCGGCCCATGCGCGCTTCGAGGACGGGATGGAGATCCCTTGAAGCGCCCGCGCACAAATTTACGCGCGCGAATGATTTCAGCGGCTTAACTGCTCTTTCGCGCAACTCTGCAACTTCGCGCGACAGGAACTTTCCAAGCCGCCCTGGGGCGCGAAATCAGCTCGCAACTGGTCGGGCGAAAACCAATTCGACGGCCTGGGCTCGGCCAGACCTCCCGACAATCGCAACGCCGTCGCCTTCGTTGATCGCAAGATGGGCGGACGGTTGGAGCAAGGTTTCTCCGTTCCGCCGGTCCAGCGCGACCACGAGAAACGCTCCCGCGGCGATGGCCTCGAGCTCGCCGACGGTCGCCCCCACGCTCCGGCTGCCCTTTTCGGCGGCGACCACCTCGATCTCAAGACCAAGACGGCGCAGGTCGCGGCCGAGCCGGTCGAGATCGCCCGCCTCAATTCCTGACAGAAGCTTGGCGACGTTTTGGTAGAGTAAGAGCTCAGCCATCCGCTCCGCGCCGATCCGCGTAGGCAGCACAACGCGATCGGCGCCGGCCTGAATGAGCTTGCTCTCCGTGGACGCAGCTTCTCCCCGCGCAATGATCGTCAAGCCGCGGTTCAGACTGCGGGCGCTGAGCGTGATGAACACGTTGGCCGCGTCATCCGGCAACACCGTCGCCAGGGCCCGGGCCCGCGTGACGCCGGCGCGGCGGAGGACATCCTCGTCCGTGGCGTCGCCATGCAAGCTGAGGAAGCCCAAGTCACGCGCGGCCGTCATGCGGCTATCGCCGCGCTCGACGATCACGAAGTCGGACTTTCCCGCCTGAAGCTCCCGCGCGAGCATCTGGCCGATGCGTCCGTAACCGCAGATGATGACGTGGTCGGTGAGATGCTCGATTTCCTTTTGCATGCGGCGGGACCCAAGAAACTGTTGGAGCTGGCTGGCGGTGATGAGCTGAATGAGCGTGCCGGTGAGGAAGATCATGCCCGTGCAGCCGGTGACGATCAACGCGATGGTGACGGCGCGCAATTCCGGGGTGTCGATCGGCTTCACTTCGTCATAGCCGACCGTGTAGACGGTCAGCACGACCATGTAGAGCGCGTCGCCGAAGTCCCACCCGTTATGCATATACGCCGCGGTCGCGCATGCCGAGACAACGAGCATGAAAGCAAGGCCGGCAGCCAGATTGCGAAGCGGCGAGGATAGGAACTGAAATCATCAGTCGGAGATCAGCGCCATGTCGACGCCGATCGACGTCAATTCAAAGCCGCGCGCACGAGACTGTGCCCCGATCGGAGGGCCGCCAGTTTCGGCGCCTCACGCAGCGATTTGCGCTCGCTATGGTGACCCGCATTGACCCCTCATGCGGAGCATTGATGAGGAAAGCCCGCCCATCTCGGACGGGTCGTGCTGTCAGTTTGATTTCTGGCCGAGCTTGACGCGCCCCATTTTCCGCCGACGCCCGTGCTAGGCTTAGCCGAAAGCACGGAACAGCGGAATGCCCTTCAACATTGAAATAACGCCCCGAAACGACGCGACGACCGGGGCGACGGTTTACGCGGTCGTCGTCACCATCGACGACCACGAGACCGTCCTGAGCTTTGAGTCCAGAGAGGCTGCTGAAAGCTTCGCGGAGACCGAACGCGCGAGGCTCATGGTCGACGCCCAAAAAGCGAGAAATGCGCCGCTGAAGTGATCCGCCCTGGATGTTAGCACTCTCTTGTAATGAGTGCCAACAAACGCTATGTAAGCGCCGTCGCGAGACTGCCGTCAGGAGCTAGGGCATGATCCCAGGCCGGCGCCGCAACTCGACTGAAGGGAACGCTCCATGAAGTTTCGTCCGTTACATGACCGCGTCGTCGTTCGCCGCATTGAAGCTGACGCGAAGACGAAGGGCGGCATCATCATTCCCGACACCGTCAAGGAAAAGCCGCAAGAGGGCGAAGTCGTCGCCGTCGGACCTGGCGGCCGCGACGAGAATGGCAAGATCACGCCGACCGAGCTCAAGCCCGGCGAACGCATCCTGTTCGGCAAGTGGTCGGGCACGGAAGTGAAGATCGACGGCGAGGAACTCCTCATCATGAAGGAGACCGACGTCATGGGCGTGATCGAAGGCGCGGCAGCGCCCAAAACAACCTCCAAGAAGGCCGCCTAAACCAAATCCATTTTTCTTCAATTCAAGGAATCAAATCAATGGCAGCCAAAGATGTACGTTTCTCCTCCGACGCGCGCGACCGCATGCTTCGCGGCGTCGAAACCCTCGCCAACGCCGTCAAGGTGACGCTCGGCCCGAAGGGCCGCAACGTGATCCTCGACAAGTCCTACGGCGCGCCGCGCATCACCAAGGACGGCGTGACTGTCGCCAAGGAAATCGAGCTTTCCGACAAGTTCGAGAACATGGGCGCGCAGATGGTGCGCGAGGTCGCCTCCAAGACCAATGACCTGGCCGGCGACGGCACCACCACCGCGACCGTGCTCGCCGCTTCGATCATGAAGGAAGGCCTCAAGCTGGTCGCGGCCGGCATGAACCCAATGGATCTCAAGCGCGGCATCGACATTGCGACAACCGCCGTCGTTAAGGATATCGAAAAGCGCGCCAAGAAGGTGCAGTCGTCGGAAGAGATCGCGCAGATCGGCACCATCGCCTCGAACGGCGACAAGTCGATCGGCAAGATGATCTCCGATGCGATGAAGAAGGTCGGCAACGAGGGCGTCATCACGGTCGAAGAGGCCAAGACCGCCGAGACCGAGCTCGACGTCGTCGAGGGCATGCAGTTCGACCGCGGCTATCTCTCGCCCTATTTCGTCACCAACGCCGAGAAGATGCTGGCCGAGCTTGAGGACCCGTACATCCTCATCCACGAGAAGAAGCTCTCCTCGCTCCAGCCCATGCTGCCCGTGCTCGAGGCGGTCGTGCAGGCGGGCAAGCCGCTGCTCATCATCGCCGAAGACATCGAGGGCGAAGCGCTCGCGACTTTGGTCGTCAACAAGCTGCGCGGCGGCCTGAAGGTGGCTGCGGTCAAGGCGCCGGGCTTCGGTGATCGCCGCAAGGCGATGCTCGAGGATATCGCCATCCTGACCGCGGGCACGATGATCGCCGAGGATCTCGGCATCAAGCTCGAGAACGTCACCCTTCAGATGCTCGGCCGGGCCAAGCGCGTCCGGATCGAGAAGGAGAACACCACGATCATCGACGGCGGCGGCAAGAAGGCCGACATCGAGGGCCGCATCGCGCAGATCAAGGCGCAGATCGAGGACACGACGTCCGACTACGACAAGGAGAAGCTGCAGGAGCGTCTGGCGAAGCTCGCGGGCGGCGTTGCGATCATCCGCGTCGGCGGCTCGACCGAGGTCGAGGTGAAGGAAAAGAAGGATCGCGTCGACGACGCCATGCATGCGACCAAGGCTGCGGTCGAAGAAGGAATCGTTTCCGGCGGCGGCGTCGCGCTGCTGCGCGCCAAGGCGGCGATCGGCAAGCTCACCAACGACAACGAGGACGTCCAGTCCGGCATCAACATCGTGCTCCGGGCGCTCGAGGCTCCGATCCGGCAGATCGCCGAGAATTCGGGCGTCGAGGGTTCGATCGTCGTTGGCAAGATCCTCGAGAACAAGTCGCAGACCTACGGCTTCGACGCGCAGACCGAGCAATATGTCGACATGCTGAACGCCGGCATCGTCGATCCTGCGAAGGTCGTTCGGGTCGCGCTCCAGGACGCGGCTTCGATCGCCGGACTCATGATCACGACCGAAGCGATGATCGCAGACCGGCCGAAGGCCGAGACCCCGGCGATGCCGGGCGGCGGCGGCATGGGCGGCATGGGCGGGATGGACTACTGATCGCCTGAATAGAGAAGCGACGAACACGAAAATCGACGGTCGGCGCGACGGCTCGCGCCGACCGCTCTTTTTTTGAGTCATCATCCGTTGCGAGGCTGACGCCGGGGGGCCGCTCGTTCATCGCGTCTCGAGAAGACGCCTTTGGAGCTGCGACCCATGCTGATCCGTTACGGTTACGAAATCACGGTCAATTGCGCGCAGCCAACGCCGATGGTCTGCCTGCTATCTGTGAGTGAAGATCGAAAGGCCGACATCCGCGTCGCCGAGAAGGTCTTCACGACGCCGATCATCCCGACCACCACCTATCTCGACACGTTCGGCAATCGTTGCCGCAGACTGGTCGCGCCGGTCGGCGACTTTGCGATTTGGGGCGACGCCACGATCGAAGACGATGGCAAGATCGACCCGGCGAACTTCGCCGCGCGAGAAGTGCCCGTCGCGGAACTGCCCGACGTCTGCCTGCTCTTTCTCATGGGCAGCCGATATTGCGAGACCGACAAGCTGAGTCAGATCGCTTGGGACCTGTTCGGCAATACGCCGCCTGGCTGGGGGCGCGTGCAGGCGGTGTGCGATTTCGTCCATCAGCACATCAAGTTCGACTACAGCCAAGCGCGTTCGACCAGGAGCGCGTTCGACGCCTACCAGGAGCGGATCGGCGTCTGCCGCGATTTCGCGCATCTCGCCGTCACGCTTTGCCGATGCCTCAACATTCCGGCCCGTTATATCAACGGCCACCTTGGCGACATCGGCGTGCCGGTCGTCGATCCGATGGATTTCAGCGCCTGGATCGAGGTGTTCCTCGACGGGTCGTGGTGGACGTTCGACCCTCGCAACAACATACCCAGGATCGGCAGGATCGTGGTGGCGCGCGGCCGCGACGCGGCGGATATCCCGCTCATCAACTCGTTCGGGCCCCACATCCTGAAGTCGTTTCGGGTCTGGACCTATGAGGTTTCTGAACTGCCCGCGGCGACGTCTAACGTTTGAGACAGGCGAGTGGATTTTGACCCTCAGAGAAAGCTCTGCGGGTCGACGTCGATCGCAACCTTCACTCCGCCGCGCGGCTCGGGCGCGGCGGCCAGCATGGCGCGCAGGAACCCTTGCAGATCGGCCGAGCGCGGCGCCTTGGCGGCGAGGCGGAAGCGATGGCGCTTGCGCAGGACCGCGATGGGCGCCTCGGCCGGACCGAGCAGGATGATCTCGTTCTCCTGCGGCTGCCCGCCGAGCGGCGCGACGCGCCAGGTCTTGGCCCCGGGCAGGTTATGGGCGGCTCGCGCCAGCATGCGCGCATGCGCTTCGGCTGCGCCACGATCCTCGGCCGAGACGATGATCGCCGCGAGGCGCCCGAACGGCGGCAAGCCGCCGCGCCGGCGCTCATCGGTCTCTTCCCGATAGAACCGCTCCGCGTCGCCGGACAGAAGCGCCGCGATGACCGGATGCTCCGGCTGCCAGGTCTGCAACAAAGCGCGCCCCGGCTTCTCGCCGCGCCCGGCCCGCCCGGTCGCCTGGCGCAGGAGCTGGAACGTGCGCTCGGCCGCACGCGGATCGGCGTTGGCGAGGCCGACGTCGGCGTCGACGACGCAGACAAAAGTGAGAAGCGGAAAGTTGTGCCCCTTGGCGACGAGCTGCGTGCCGATGATGAGGTCATAGGCGCCGCGCGCCGCGGCGTCGAGCTGGCCGCGCAAAGTCTCGATCCCGCCCGGCGTATCGGATGACAGCACGAGCGTGCGTATGTCGGGGAAGAGGGCCTCCGCCTCCTCGGCCAGGCGCTCGACGCCCGGCCCGCAGGCGGTGAGCGTGTCGGCCTCGTGGCATTGCGGGCAAAGTCGCGGCCGGCTCTCGACATGGCCGCAATGATGGCAAACGAGGACGCTGCGAAAACGGTGCTCGACCAGCCAGGCCGAGCAATTGGGGCATTGGAAGCGATGGCCGCAATTCCTGCACAGGGTCAGCGGCGCATAGCCGCGCCGGTTCAGGAACAGCATCGCCTGCTCGCCGCGGCCCCTCGCCTCCTCGACGCAAGCGATGGCGCGCGGCGACAGCCACCGGCCGCGCGGCGGACCTTCGCGCTTAAGATCGACCAAGGCGATGTCAGGCAGCCGGGCGGGGCCGAAGCGAGAGGGAAGCTGAAGCCATCGATAGCGCCCGCTCTCGGCGTTGAAGCGGGTCTCGATCGCCGGCGTCGCAGAGGCGAGCACGATCGGCGCCTTCTCGAAACGCGCGCGCACGACCGCCATGTCGCGCGCGTTATAGATGACGCCCTCCTCCTGCTTGTAGGCGCCCTCATGCTCCTCGTCGACGACGATGAGTCCGAGGTCGGCGAACGGCAGAAACAAGGCCGAGCGCGCGCCGACGATCGCCTGCGCCTCCCCGTTTGCCGTCGCCGTCCAGACGCGCTCGCGCTGGCGCTCGGTCAAACCGGAATGCCATTCGGCGGGCCGCGCGCCGAAACGAGAAGCGAAGCGGTCGAGGAACTGGGCGGTGAGCGCAATCTCCGGCAGGAGCACAAGCGCCTGGCGCTTTTGCCGCAAAGCTTCGGCGATGGCCTCGAAATAGACCTCGGTCTTGCCCGAGCCGGTCACGCCCTCGAGCAGGGTCGCCGAGAACGCGCGCTCGGCGACGAGGCGGATGAGATCATCGGCCGCGGCGCGCTGGTCGGCGTTGAGGCGCATCGGAGCGGAAATCCGGATCGAGCGGCGCCGCGGCTCTCTCCGGCGCGAGCGCGACCGCCGCAAGGGCGCCGTCGGCGACGAGGCCATCGATGACGCTGGTCGAACAGGCGGCGCGGGCAGCCAGCATGGGCTTCGGCATCGGCGCGTCGCTCTCCGCGAGCGCTGCGAGGACGCGCGTTCGCGCTTCCGTGATGCGCGCGGGCGCCTTGCCGGTCGCGACAAGGCCGAACTTGGGCGGTGGCGGTTCGGCGATTTCGCCGGCGCGGATCGCCATGCGCAGGAGCATGCCGCGCGGCGCCAATGTCCAGCGCGCCGTCCAGTCGATGAAGTCACGCAGCGCGGCGCCGAGCGGGGGCCAGTCGAGGACCCCGGCGATGGGTTTCAGGTTGTCGCCGCCGGCCGAGCGCGCCGACCACACGACCCCGGTCGCGACGCGGGCGCCGAGCGGCATGCGCACGAAGGCGCCGGGTTGGAGCTTGAGGTGAGAGGGCGCGCGGTAGCTGTAAGCCGTGTCGACCGCGACCGGCGCGAGCACGTCGACCACGTCCGATGACGCCTGGCCGAGGTCGAGTTCCGGTCGTTCGTTCGTCATGGGAAGCGAGAGACAAAAAAGCCGGCGGGATCGCCGCCGGCCTTGCTTGCTCGCGAAACGAGATTCGTGTCCAGTCTATTCCTTGGCGGCGGCGGCCGCGGCTGCCTTGGCGCTCGGGGTCTCCACCCGCTCGGCGATGCGGGCCGACTTGCCGCGGCGATCGCGCAGATAATAGAGTTTCGCGCGCCGCACCTTGCCGCGCCGCACGACTTTGACCGAGTCGATCAGCGGCGAATAGACGGGGAAAACGCGCTCCACGCCCTCGCCGTAAGAAATCTTGCGCACCGTGAAGCTCTCGTTGAGGCCCTGCCCGCTGCGGGCGATGCAGACGCCTTCATAGGCCTGGACGCGGGTGCGCTCGCCTTCGGCGACCTTCACGTTGACGATAACCGTATCGCCGGGCTGGAACGCCGGCATTTTCGCGCCGGGCAATTGGGCCGCGTGCTCGGCCTCGATCGTTTGGATGACGTTCACTGGTTTAACTCCTGCCGTGACGCCGGACGGTTAGGCTCGGCGAAGCGCTTCGGCGCGCTGTTTTCAGTTGAGGCGCGGCTCTTATCCCAAAGGGAAACGGAAGTCGAGGGCCGCATGGGGCTCTCGCATGATCGCAGTGGCGCGCGCATGGCCATCGACTCGCTTCGCCGCTTAGCGATAGCCCGCCTTATCTCGGCTTTCCAAAAAATTTTGGCTCTCGCCTCTTGCGTCTTCGGTCTTAAGATATATCTTTTCTACGACATATCGTGATATGTCTTGAAACCAAATGGAGAAACACAATGCTACATCGTCATTTCGACGATTATGTTCACCACAGCCACGGCGGCCCCGGCCACCATGGCTTCGGGCGCGGGCCGTTTCGCGGCTGGCGTTCGCGGGGCGGAGGCTTCGGCGGCCGGGAAGGCCGCATGTTCGACGGGGGCGAGCTCAGATTCGTGATCCTGGCGCTCGTCGCGGAAAAGCCTCGCTACGGCTACGAGATCATCAAGGAGCTCGGCGAGAGGGTCGGGGGCGACTATTCGCCAAGCCCGGGCGTCGTCTATCCGACGCTGACCATGCTCGAAGAGATGGGCTACGCCAGCGCAAGCCAGGACCCGCAGGGGCGCAAGCTCTATACGGTCACGGCCGAGGGCGAGAAGGTCCTCGCCGACAACAAGGCTCAGGTCGACGCCATCTTCGAACGCTTCGGCGATCGCGACGAGGGTCGCTTCGCCGGCTTCATCTCGGTCAGGCGGGCGATGCTCAACCTGCGCGCCACGCTTCGGCTGCGCCTGCGCGGCCGCGCCGCCAGCCCTGAGCAGATCCAGGCGATCGTCGACGCCCTCGACGCGGCGGCCAAGACGATCGAGCGCGTCTGACTGGAGGCGCGGACGGGCGGAATAGGGAATGCTACGGATTGCGGCTCCGGGCGCGGGCGCCTATCTCGGGTGCTTGAGATCGCGAGACTTGGCCCTTTCCGACGATAGCGTCCGCGTCGATCATGAGCGGCGGCTGAGGCGGCTGCTCCGCCGGCTGCCCGGACGCATGCAAGCAGCGACCCGCTGGCTCAGAAAGCCCGCCTCGCGCTGGGCGCGCATGCCCGCGGGCCTATTGCTGATCATCGGCGGCTGCCTCGCCATCCTGCCGGTTTTCGGCCTCTGGATGCTGCCGCTCGGGCTCATGCTTCTCGCCGACGACCTCCCGCCGCTGCGGCGGGCGCGCGAACGCGCGCTCCATTGGCTCGAGCGCCGCCGTCCGCACTGGTTCGCGGCCGCGGGCCGAGCGCCGGGAACCGAGACGCCGCGCGGCTAACCCGGAGCCGCCGCGCTCATCCGGTCCTTCGGACCGCCTTCTCCGCAAGGGAGAAGGGAAGGCGCCGGCTTAGACAGCAATTCCTTGCTGAAAATCGGAATCACGCGTAGACTTGCCCGATGATGTTTCCTGCGCCTCCGCACTCCAAAACCAACCGCGCCCATCGTCGCGACTCCAACCTTCGGGGAAAAGCGCGAGAAAAATTCGTTTCATGAAAATCCCTCGTAACTCATTGAAAAGTCTAGATTCGGACGAGAGAATCCAAGGAAATCCAAGAGAATCCAATAGGCAAAATCGCGGCCTTTCGTGACGAAACAGCCATGAGCCAAGAAAACCCAAACTGAAGCGCGAGGGGCCTGCACTGCGTCACACGTACTTGATCGTGGTGAACATGCCAGCGTCTAGGTGGTAGAGCAGGTGGCAATGGATGGCCCACCAGCCCGGATTGTTGGCGTCGAAGGCCACGGTCACCCGACGCTTCGGCGGGACCAGGATGGTGTCGCGCACCGCGCCAGGAAATCGCTCGCCGTCGACCTCCACCACTTGAAACTCATGCCCGTGCAGATGCATCGGATGGGGCATCGGCGTCTTGTTGACGAAGACGAGCTCGACCCGCTCGCCCTCGGCCACTTGCAGCGGCGGAACGTCCTTGTTCCACGCAACGTTGTTGATCGACCAGATATAGCCGGCCATTTCGCCCGTGAGGTTGAGCGTATGGACGCGATCGGCCTTGCGCGGCGGTAAGGGCTTCTCGGCGCGCAAGGTCCGTTCGAGATCGAGCGTCAGCGCCGGAGAGGCCATGTCCGCCGCGCCTGCGATTCGGCCGACCGGAGCGCCGCCCGCGACCAGAATGATTCCGGTCTGGCTCCGCTCGCCCTCGAGCTGGGCGAGCACCGGATAGGCGCCCGACCCAGGCGGGAGCTCAAGACGAATATCGAGCCGCTGGGCGACCGCGACCGGAAAGCTTCGCCCGCGGACGGGCGCGATCGCGAAGCCATCGACGGCGATCAGTTCGCCCTCGAGCGCGCCAAGCCCGACATGATAGGCGCTCATCGCTGAGCTGTTGATGATGCGCAGGAGCACCCGGGCGCCCGGCTCGACCTTGACGATTTCGGGATCGGCGAGCGTGCGGTCATTGGCGAGGAAGGCGTCGTACTTGACGTCGTTGAGATCGGGCGCCGCTTGGCTTGCCCCTGTCGGGGTCCCTGCCTTCATGCTCGACATCGAAGCCATCGCTCCCGCCGGCGGCTTCGCCATGCCGGCCATCGAGCCCGACTTCTTCAGATTTTCGAAGATCTGTTCCGCCGGCGTGAAGCTGAAATCGGCCAGCATCACCACCACTTCCTGCTCGTCCGGCCGGTCGCGCTCATCGTGGATGATGAGCGGCGCCGCCATCAGCCTCTGCTCCTGCAGCCCCTGATGCGAGTGCATCCAGAACGTGCCGCCGAAGCGCAACGGGAAGTCGTAATCGGCGCTGCCGCCCGAAGGGATTGGCGGTCCGGAAATCCCCGGCACCCCGTCCTGCCGCCACGGCGGCGTCATCCCATGCCAATGGATGAGGCTCGCCTCGTCGATGCGGTTCTCGACGCGAACACGGAAAGGCTTGCCCACTTCGGTGGTGAGGCCAAAGGTCCCGTTCGGTTGCCGGATGCCATAGACCGACGCCGGTTTGCCGTTCACCTCGATGTCGCGCCGCTCGAGCCGCAGGATCGTCGGCGCCGCTGCGGCGCTGTCCGTCGAGTTTTGGGCTCGGGCGAGGATCGGGGGCGCGGCCAGGGCCGCCGCGCCGCCGGCAAGAAGCGCCCGTCGGGACAGCATGGAAGGCCTCCTTGGAACTCGCTTTCGCAATGGCGGGCAGCGCGCTTGACGATTACCAGAGGTTCTATTCGGAGTGAAACTGATAGCGACCGGAGATTGCAGCCGCATGACGCGACGCTCGGCAGGCGGGTGTCCGGGCCGCTGATCGGGCGCGCCAAAAGCTCACGGCGATTGACTTCCCGCCCTTTCTGACCCATGTCTAAGAGTCCGCAGAGCGTGGCTCTGAGCGGGGGGATTGCGTGCGTCCTTGAGGCGACGGCGCGTCTTCAAACGCCAACAAGAGGAGTGTGGCCATTCGTCGACCTATGAAGGCAACCGCGGCGCCGGAGAAGGGCGGGCCGCGCACCAATCGCGACATTCGCGCCGTTCAAGTCCAACTTATTGACGCCGAGGGGCACAATCGCGGCGTCGTCAATCTCACAGACGCCCAGCAGCTCGCCGACGAGGCCTCGCTCGATCTGGTCGAAATCGTCCCCAACGCCACCCCGCCGGTCTGCAAGATCCTGGATTTCGGGAAGTATCGCTTTCTCGAGCAGAAGAAGTCCTCGGAAGCGCGCAAGCGTCAGAAGGTGGTCGAGGTCAAGGAGATCAAGCTTAGGCCTGGGATCGACGACCACGACTACGAAGTGAAGATGCGCTCCGTGCGCCGGTTCTTCGACGAGGGCGACAAGGTCAAGGTGACGCTGCGCTTTCGCGGCCGCGAGATGGCCCACCAGGACATCGGCTTCAAGCTCCTGCAGCGGGTCAAGACCGAAACGGCGCCCATCGCCAAGGTCGAGGCCGAACCGCTGATGGAAGGCCGTCAGATGACGATGGTGCTGGCGCCGAAGTAACAGTTGACGGCTTTTTGATCGCGCCGGACGGGAAATATCCGCCCGCGAATTGACAATGAGGCGCCGAAGCGCCCATATATTCGCCACACCTGACATGAAGGGCCGCCTTGGCGGCCTAATTTTTGGGACGGCGCGCGAATCGAGTCGCGCCGCCCGGGGACGAGGCCTGTGACGACTGCGCCGACATATGCTGACGCCTCTGCGACAAGCCGTCGCGCCGTGGGGACAGCGACGCTTGGCATACTCATCGCGCTCAGCGCCTCGCACATGCTGAACGACATCATGCAGTCGCTCGCCTCGGCGCTTTATCCCGTCTTCCGTCAGCGCTTCGCGCTGAGCTTTTTCCAAGTCGGCGTCATCACCTTCGTCTTCCAGCTCACCGCCTCCTTTCTTCAACCGGTGATCGGCATGAGCCTGGACAAAAGGCCGCTGAATTTCATCCTGCCGGCAGGGATGGCTTTTACGCTGTTCGGCCTGGTGCTGCTGGCTTTCGCCGGCTCCTACCTCGGGATCCTGCTGTCGGTGGCGTTTGTCGGCATCGGCAGCGCCGTGTTTCACCCGGAGGCGTCGCGCGTCGCCCGCGCGGCCTCGGGCGGCCGGCACGGCTTCGCGCAAAGCCTCTTTCAGGTCGGCGGGAACTTCGGACAGTCGCTGGGCCCCTTGCTGGCGGCTTTCATCGTGGTCCCTTTCGGCCAGCATTCGGTGCTGATCTTCACGGCGCTGGCTTTGGCGGCGGTCGTGATTCTGACCGGCGTCAGCCGTTGGTACGCCGCCGTTCGCGCCCGGCCTCGCAAGGCGGCAGCGTCCGCGGGGCCGGCCCATCCGCGTCGCGTCGTCCAGCGCACGCTTTTTGTGCTGATCGTGATGCTGTTCTCGAAGGTTCTCTACCTCTCCAGCCTCAACAGCTATTACACATTCTATCTGATCCAGACTTTCGGCGTGTCGATTCAAGGCTCACAGGTGCTGCTGTTCGTATTCCTCGCCTCCGTCGCCGCAGGCACGTTCCTCGGCGGCCCGCTGGTCGATCGGTTTGGCGCGAAATTTGTGATCTGGGGCTCGATCCTCGGCGTTCTGCCCTTCACCCTGCTGCTGCCCCATCTCGGGCTTGTGGGCACCGTCATCAATTCCATCGCGATTGGCCTTATCATCTCGTCGGCCTTCTCGGCGATGATCGTCTATGCGCAGGAATTGACCCCCGGCAATGTCGGGGCGGTGGCGGGATTGTTCTTCGGCCTGAGCTTCGGCCTCGGCGGCGTCGGGGCGGCGCTGCTCGGCATGCTGGCCGACAAGACGAGCCTCACCTTCGTCTATCATGTCTGCGCGTTCCTGCCGGCGGTCGGCCTCCTGGGCGGCTTCCTGCCGTCCGCGCCTGGCAGGGCGGTCGTGACGAAGGCGGCTTGAGGCGCGCGGCGCGAGCCGCTCCGCCCTTTCAGGAAAGCCAGCGCGAAGCCGTCAGTTGCAGCGGCGAGCCTCTTGACGGCCGAATCCGCGGCGCGAGCCGTAAGCTCACGGAGCTTCGTTCTTCCTCCGGAATGCTCGCAGAGAAGGATCGGGCACGGAATTTGCTCGGCCCCCACGGCCGCGCGACGCGACGCCAAGACCCGCCTGATGGAGACGACGTGCTTCTCGACGTTCCGGTGATCGATGTCGCCCCGTTTCGCGCCGGGGGCGCCGCGGCGCGCCAGGCCGTCGCCGACGAGGTCGGCCGCGCCGTCAACGATATCGGCTTTCTGGTCATCACCGGCCACGGGATCGATCCGGACCTGGTGGCCGAGGTGCAGGCGGTCTCGACCGCCTTCTTCGACCTGCCGGAGGAGGAGAAGCGGAAGGTTCTGCGCCCCGCGCCCGGCGTGACGCGGGGCTATATACCTCTCGAAGCCGAGAGCGTGGGCCGAAGTCAGGGCGTGGACGCGCCGGGCGACCTGAACGAGAGCCTGATGATCGGGCCCGTCGACGTGTCGGAGGACCCCTATTACACGGCGCCGGAAGCGGGCCGCCACTTCCATCCGAATCTGTGGCCGGGCCGGCCGGAGGCGCTGCGGCCGGCTTACGAAGCCTATTTCCGCGCCATGGGCAGGCTCGCCGAGGACCTGATGGCGATGTTCGCGCTGGCGCTCGATCTGCCCGAGCCGTTCTTCGCGGACAAGATCGACCGCCACATCAGCCGCCTGCGCGTGCGCAACTATCCTGCGCCGACCGCGCCTCCAAAGCCGGGGCAATTGCGCGCGGGCGCGCATTGCGACTATGGCTCGCTGACGATCCTGCGCACGGAGGACAAGCCGGGCGGCCTGCAAGTGCTCAATCATGCGGAGGAGTGGGTCGACGTTCCCGTCGCGCCCGACAGCTTCATCATCAACATCGGCGAACTGATGGCGCGCTGGACGAATGAACGCTGGCGGGCCAACCTGCATCGCGTCGTCAATCCGCCGGCGGACAAGGCGGAGGTCGAGCCGGCGCCTGTCGCTCGTGTTCTTCCACAATCCGAATTACGACACGCCCGTCGCGGCTCTGCCAGGCACGACGAACGGCGAGAAGCCGAAATATCCGCCCACGACCTCGGGCGAGCATTTGCAGAGGCAATTCGTCCGCACGCAGGTGTGAATGACGGAGGGCCGCTTTCAGCGGCGCTCCCAGCAGATGCCCGGGGGCCGCAGACGCCTTTCTGCAGCCATAATCGCGGCGCTTCGTGAGAATGAACGTTCATTCTCATTGGCCCCGCCATGTCGTTGACCGCCCCATCCATTGGGCGCCGCACCGCCGAAGCCGAGCGGCGCCTTCGGATTCTCGAGGCGGCCGAACGCGCCTTCGTCCGCAACGGCTTTCACGCAACGACCATGCACCATGTCGCAGACGAAGCCGACATGAGCGCGGGCAATCTCTACCGCTATTTCGCCTCCAAGGAAGCGATCGTCGAGGGTCTGTGCGAGCTTGACCAGGCGGAGCGGGCCCAGGCTTTCGCCGACCTGATGGCGGATCATCGTCAGATCATGCAGGCGCTTTGCGACGCCTTGCGCCGGCACGTGCTCGCCAAGCCGCCGGAGAAAGCGCGGCTCCTGGTCGAGATCTGGTCGGAAGCCGGCCGCAATCCCCGGGTGGCCGCGATAATCGCCGCGATCGACGCCGACGTGCTTGGGGGCCTGGAGAAACTCATTGAAGCGGCGAAAGCGGCTGGAGCGGCCTCTCCCCGGCTCGACCCCCGTTTCGGCGCCCGGTTCTTCCTCACCTTCGTAGCGGGCCTCTTCAAGCGCATCGCGATCGAACATGATTTCGATCCCGAAGCTGAGACGCCGATGGCGGTCGGCGTCCTCAAGGCGCTGTTGGCCGGGGCGCTGTCCCCCGATCCGGCCGCTCCGGGCGAGGAGCCGCGGTGATGCGGCGGACCGTAATCATCCTCGTCACTGCCGCGGCCGCCGCGCTCGGCGGCGTCTGGACGGCGAGCGCGGTCGCGCCATGCGCCCTGCCCCGCGCGCTCATGGAGAAATTCGCCGCCGGCAAAGCGGCCAATTGCCCTGGCTCCGCCGCGGCCGCGGCGGAAACGCCGCGCGTGGTCGAGCCGCCGGCGGTCACCGTGGTTCCGGCGGTCAAGCGCGAGTTTGTCGATCGCCTGTTCGTCTCGGGCACGCTTGTTGCGCGCGAGGAGGCGCAGGTCGCGGCCCGCATCGACGGGCTCGCCATCGTCGAGCTCGACGCCGAGGACGGCGACCGGGTGAAGGAAGGGTCAGGTGCTCGCTCGCCTCGATCGCAGCCAACTGGACGCGCTGCTCGCCGAAAACGACGCGGCGACCAAGCGCGCGGACGCGGCGATTGATCAGGCGAAGAGCCTGATCGCGCAGTCTCAGGCGCAAGTGCAATTCGCGACCGCCGATTTCGATCGCGCGCATAAGCTTGAGGCGGGAGTCATGGCCGCGTCCACCGTCGAGCAGCGCGAGATGGCGATGAAGACGGCGCAGGCCCAGCTTGCCGCCGCTCAGTTTGCGCTTGGCGTCGCCGAGGCCGACCGCAAGAGCCGCGACGCGGAGCGGCAGGAGCTTCTGGTGCGCATCGACCGGACCGAGGTGAAGGCGCCCGTGGCCGGGGTCGTCAGCCGCCGGTCGGCCCGGCTGGGGGCCTCCGCCTCCACCTCGGGCGAGCCGCTGTTTCGCATCATCGAGGACGGCGCGGTCGATCTCGAGGCCGACGTGCCCGAGCAAGAGCTCGCCCGGCTCGCCGTCGGCATGCCGGCCGAACTCAAGCTGCCGGGCGTCGAGGGCGCGGTCTCGGGCCGCGTCCGTCTGGTGAACCAGGAGGTCGACAAGGCGAGCCGCACCGGCAAGGTCCGGATCGCGCTTGGCGACGTTTCGCGCGCCCATGTCGGCGCCTTCGCCTCGGGCCAGGTTGAACTCGCCCGCCGCATGGGGGTCGGCGTTCCGGCGACCGCCTTGGAGCGGGATGGCGATGAGGCGCGCCTCGACGTCGTGCGCGACGGCAAGGTCGAGGTGCGGCAGGTGAAGGCCGGCGTCACCGACGGCGGTTGGGTGGAAATCCAGGCGGGCGTCGCCGATGGCGAAGGCGTGGTCGAACGCGCCGCCGCTTTCCTGCGCGCAGGCGACCGGGTGCGCCCGACGCCCGAAGCGACCGCAGCCAACGGTTAAGGGGCGACGAAGATGCGCCTCAACGTCTCCGCCTGGTCGATCCGCAAGCCCATCCCTGCGATCGTCGCATTCGCGGTCTTGACGATCCTCGGCGTCATCAGCTTCCGGACGATGTCGATCACCCGGTTTCCGAACATCGACATTCCGATCGTTCAGGTGCTCATCACCCAGTCGGGCGCCGCGCCGTCCGAACTCGAGTTGCAGGTGACGAAGAAGGTCGAGGACGCCGTCGCCAGTGTCAACGGCGTTTGGCACATCGTATCGACCGTCACCGACGGATCGTCGTCGACGATCGTCCAATTCACGGTCGGATCGGTCGACATCGACCGCGCGCTCAACGACGTGAAGGATCAGATCGCCAAGATCCGCACCGATCTGCCAAGGACGATCGACGAGCCCGTCATCAGCCGTGTCGATGTCGAAGGTTTGCCGATCGTGACTTACGCCGCCTCGGCGCCGGGGCTTTCGGTTGAACAATTGTCATGGTTCATCGACGACACGGTCGCGCGCGACTTGCAAAGCATCCACGGCGTCGGCGAGGTCAAGCGCTTCGGCGGCGTCGATCGCGAGATCCGCGTCGCGCTCGATCCGGAGAAGCTCTTGGCTCTGGGGGTCACCGCCGCGACCGTCAACGAGCAGGTGCGGGCCGACAATGTCGATCTCGGCGGCGGCCGCGGCGAGCTTGCCGGCCAGGAGCAGGCGATCCGCACGCTCGCGGGCGCGCGAAAGCTGGAAGATCTGGCCGCGCTGCCGATCGCTCTGCCGGGGGGCCGCAGGGTCCGTCTCGACGAGCTCGGGACCGTCACCGACGGCGCGGCCGAGCCGCGCACCTTCACCCGCCTGTTCGACGCTCCGATCGTCGCCTTCGCCGTGACCCGCGCCAAGGGCGCAAGCGACGTGACTGTCGATGGTTTGATCGAGAAGCGGCTGGAGAAGATCGAGGCTGCGCATCCGGAGGTCAAATTCACCAAGGTCGACACCCAGGTCGACAGCGAGGTCGGCAATTATCATTCCACGATGGAGACGCTGATCGAGGGCGCACTCTTGGCGATCGTCGTCGTGTTCATCTTCCTGCGCGATTTGCGCGCGACGCTGGTCACTGCCGTCGCCCTGCCGCTCTCGGTCATCCCGACCTTCTGGGCGATGGACGCCATCGGCTTCTCGCTCAACCTCGTGAGCCTACTTGCCATCACGCTCGTCACCGGCATTCTGGTCGACGACGCGATCGTCGAGATCGAGAACATCGTGCGCCACATGCGCATGGGCAAGTCCGCCTATCGCGCTTCGCTGGAGGCGGCCGACGAGATCGGGCTCGCGGTGATCGCCATCTCGCTGTCGATCGCCGCGATCTTCTCGCCGGTGAGCTTCATGGGCGGCATCGCCGGACAATATTTCCGTCAATTCGGCCTGACGGTCGCGATCGCGGTCATGTTCTCGCTGCTCGTCGCGCGTTTCGTGACGCCAGTGATCGCCGCCTATTTCCTGCGCGCCCCGCACGATCATGTACAAAAGGACGGCGCGGTGATGCGCTTCTATACGCGACTCGTGCGCGCGTCCGTCCGCCACCGGTGGCTGACCCTTTTCGCTGGCGCCTTGATCTTCGCCGGTTCGCTGTGGTCGACGCAATTGCTCCCGTCCGGATTCATCCCGCCCGACGACTACGGCCGGGCGCTCTTGGCGATCGAGCTGCCGCCCGGATCGCGGCTAGAGGACACCGACCGCGTGACGCGTGCGATTTCGGAGAAGTTGCGCGCCATGCCCGAGGTCCGCTCGGCGCTCATCTTCGGCGGCAAACTCCTCGGCGGCGCGGACGACGAGCCGCGCAAGGCGACGATCATCATCAATCTCGTGCCCAAGTCGAAGCGCGAGGCGTCGCAGCAGGACATGCAGCTCAAGATCGGCGCTCTCCTCGCCGATCAGCCCGACATCCGTTTCTGGTTCCTCAAGGATAACGGCCAGCGCGACCTGCAGCTCATCATCGCCGGACCCGACATCAACGTCATCAACGACACCGCCAACCAGATCGCGAGCGAGATGCGGACGATTCCCACGATCGAAAATCCGATCTCGACCGCGGAGCTCGACCGGCCGGAATTGCGCATCGTGCCGAAGCCGCAGGTCGCGGCCGATCTCGGGGTCTCGACCGAAGCTTTGTCCGATACGATTCGCGTCGCCACGCTCGGCGACATCGACGCCAATCTCGCCAAGTTCAACGCCGGCGATCGGCTGGTCCCGATCCGGGTCGAGCTTGACGAAGCCGCGCGCTCACGCCCAGGGCTCCTGCAGGATTTGCGCGTGCCCACGAGCGGCGGCGCGACAACGCCCTTGTCCGCGGTCGCGGACTTCTCGATCGCCCACGGACCAACCGCGATCAACCGCTACGATCGAACGCGGCGCGTGACGATCGAGGGCGATCTGCGCGGCGACTCGGCGCTCGGCGCCGCGGTCGCGGCGATCCGCGCTTTGCCGACCGCGAAGAATCTGCCTCCGGGTGTCGAAATTCGCGAGACCGGCGACGTCGAGATCATGAGCGAAGTGTTCGCTTCCTTCGCCGCGGCAATGGGCGCAGGCCTTATGATGGTCTACGGGCTCCTCGTGCTCTTGTTCGGCAGCTTCCTGCAGCCGATCACCATCCTGATCTCGCTGCCGCTTTCGATCGGCGGGGCGATCATCGCCTTGCTCATCACTCACAAAGCGATGTCGATGCCGGTGGTGATCGGCATCCTGATGCTGATGGGCATCGTCACCAAGAACGCCATCATGCTAGTCGACTTCGCTGTCGAGGAGATCGGCCGCGGCACGCCGCGCACCCAGGCTCTGGTCGAAGCGGGCCGCAAGCGCGCGCGCCCGATCGTCATGACGACCATCGCGATGGCGGCGGGCATGTTCCCCTCGGCCTTGGGATTGGGCGACGGCGGCGGCTTCCGTTCGCCAATGGCGATTGCGGTAATCGGCGGCCTCATCATGTCGACGATGCTGTCGCTCGTTTTCGTGCCCGCGGTGTTCACGGTGCTTGACGATCTCGGCCGCTTTACCTGGCGCCTCGTCAGCCGCTTCGTCGGCGATGCCGAGGAACCGCAGGCGCCCGCGCGCTCTGGGCATCCGCCCGCGACAATCAGGCCTCGGCCGGCCTCCGAGGTTTCGGTCGCGGCGGAGTAAGGCGGCACAACCTGTCGGGTGTGTGACTGGGGTCACTGCGAGCTCATTCCGTCTTCGCTAAAACATAACCATTCTCGCAAAGAAATTTAGCAGCGGGGCGGAAACGGTCACGCTGCGATCAACCCTTGGAATCGGCGGCGGGCAGGCCTCAATGGCCAACCGAAGGGGGTTCGGAGCCCGCCGCCGTACTGGGATCCGCCCGCAGTTCCGGCCGGATCGATGACCAGGCCCATCACGCCGTGCGAGTTAAAGCGCGACGTTCGGACGGAATCGTCATCAACTCAGATGGCGGCGATTTGCTGTGCTCTGAGTTTGGCGTTTGCGATGACGACGAGTTTTGGCATGATCGCGGTGATGGCGACGAGGGGCTTTTTGCCTGCGCTGAGGAGGCGTTTGTAGAAGGCGCTGAGGGTGGGATTGTGTTTTGCGGCGGAGATTGCGGCCATGAAGAGGAGGCGTTTGATTTCGGGTCTTCCGCCACGGGTTCGGCGATAGGGGTCGGTGTGGCCGCTTTGATTGGGATGGGGCGCAAGGCCTGCGAGGGCGGCGGCCTGGCGTCTGGGGAGCGAACCGAGCTCGGGCATGAGGGCGATGAGGGCTGCGGCGGTTTTCTGACCGACGCCCTGGATCGTGACCAGGGTTTGGACGGCCTTGGCGATCCCCTCGCATGCGGCGCAGAGGGCGTTGATATCGGCTTCGATCGCCTTGATTTGCGCCTCGAAGCTTTCGACGAGCGCCGCGAGATAAGGGTGGACGGGCTCGGCGGCGGGGGCGGCGCGACGATTGGCGTAGGCGAGGCGATCCTTGACGAGGTCGCGTCTGGCGAGGACCAACGCCTGCAAGCGCAGCCGTTCGGGTTCGCGGGCGCTCCAAAGCGGGAGTTCGGCGTACCGGTCCCGGCCATATCGGGCGAGTGCGGCGGCGTCGATGGCGTCGGATTTGCCGAGCACGCCAAACGAACGGATGAAGGCCTTGACCTTGCGGGCGTCGGCCCGGTGGGCCGGCACGCTCCCCGCGATGAGGGCGGCCAGCAGATCCCGTTCATAGCCGCCGGTGGCCTCGCAAACGACAAAGCAGGTCGGGTTGAGCGAGGCGGCGAAGGCGGCGAGCGCCTGCGGCTCGTTGGCGATCGTCCGGGTGCGGCCGTAGGCGGCGTCGTGGATGACAATCGCCGTTTTGCCGACGTCGCATCCGATGAACCGCGAGGGCGTGGCGAGGTGAGACATTTGCGGTTATCCTCTCATGAGCTTGGGATTGTCTGCGGGCGTGCATCGGGCGATGGCGGCCCATTCAACTCATCAAGCGTTCAAGGGAAGCGGGAAGACGGCCCAGATGACGGCGGGCTTTCCAGGGACTGTCGGAAATCTTGTGCGCGGGGCCGGGTTTCCATCAGGTTCTGACGAAGCGATCGCCGAACATGATGGCGAACTGGGTCTTAGCCTCGGCCCATTCGCGAGGCGGCATTTTCCATTCCCGGACGACCTGGCGCAAGACCAGAAACATGAGCTTGGTCGCCGCCTCGTCGCTGGGGAAATGGCCTCTCGCCCGCACGGCCCGTCGCAGCTTGGCGTTCAAGGCCTCGATAGCATTCGTGGTGTAGACGATTTTGCGCACGGCCGGAGCGAAGGCGAAGAACGGGATGATCTGCTCCCATTGTCGCCGCCAGATCTGGCCGATCGCCGCATATTTGCGGCCCCATGAGCCGTCCTCGAAGGCCTCCAAGGCCTTGCGGCCGGCCTCGGCGTCGGCGGCGCGGTAGATTTTCCGGAGCTCGGCGACGACGGGCTTCCGGTCTTTCCAGGACGCGAAATCCAGCGAATTGCGGATGAGATGGACGATGCAGGTCTGAACCGCGGCCTGCGGAAAGACCGCCTCGATCGCCTCCGGAAAGCCCTTCAGGCCGTCGACGACGGCGATCAGGATGTCCTCGACGCCGCGGGCCTTCAGCTCGTTCATCACCTTGAGCCAGAATTTGGCGCCCTCGGTCGTCTCGATCCAGAGCCCGAGAATGTCCTTCGTTCCATCCGCTGCGACGCCAAGCGCGAGATAGACAGCCTTGTTGCGGACCAGGCCTTCGTCGCGGATCTTGACCCTGATGGCGTCGAAGAAAACCAGCGGATAGCTCGTCTCGAGCGGCCGGTTCTGCCATTCGGCCACGGTCTCGAGCACGGCGTCGGTGACCGTCGAAATCAGGTCCGGCGACACCTCCAGCCCGTATAGCTCCAGGAGATGGCCCTGGATCTCGCGAACCGTCATGCCGCGCGCGTACATCGACACGATCTTGTCGTCGAAGCCGGGAAACCGCCGCTGGTAGCGCTGGATCAGCTTCGGATCGAATGTGCCTTCCCGATCGCGCGGAATGCGGATGTCGATCTTGGCCGTCTCCGTCAGGACCGTCTTCTTTGAAGAGCCGTTGCGCCGGTTCCAGGAACCCTCCGCGGCTTCATTGTCGAGATGATCGTCCAGCTCAGCGTTCAGCACCCGTTCCGCCAGAGCCTTCTTCAGCTCATCGAAAAGACCGTCCTTCGAAAACACAGCCTTCGGGTCGCGGCCAGCCAAAAGATCGTCCAGCGTGTCCTTCTTGATCGCCATACTCGCCCTCCATCGGCGCGATTATGGCCCCACGCACGAAATTCCTGACACTCCCAGCCCCATCGCGACGGCCAATCTCCCCGCGCCAATTGGGCGGCGCCCGAATGGCGCATCCCATTCTCAGGGACAAACCTCCCTACCCAAACTCCAAGAGACAATCGCGAGGATCCGCAGGGCGCCGAGAGACGCCCGTCCTTCCCGGACGGGCTATGGCGACGCGGCGATCCAGGAATCGTCGAGCGCCCTATGTTCCCTGGATCGCGGGGTTCGACCCAATGCAGAAGGCTCTAGGCCTGCGTCCGAGGCGCCGAACTGTGACCCAAGTCACGGCACGAGATTTGCGACAGCTCTATGTTAGAACTCGTCGCAACTCGATGAGTGCGAAGAGAGCCGAGCGCAAGCGCAAATGCGAAATCGGCCGAAATCAACAAAAACTGGGGCTCATCATGTATTCTATTATCATTTTGGTATGCTCGACCGCGCTATCGCACGCGGATTGTCAGGCGAAGACTGCAGTTGACGTGGTGCGTGGGCCCACGGTCGATAATCCGATGATGTGCGGATTTGATGCGCAGGCCATGATTGCCCGCACAGATCTTGTGCAGAATGATGGAACCGAATACGTCAAGGTAATGTGCACGCGAGCGAAGAACGCAGAGCAATGGGTGGCCGAGATCGAGGCGCGCAAGGCCGCGATCCAGCGGGCCGACTGAAGCGCAGCCTTATCCGCCGTTCCCGGCGACGGGCGCGGCGCGCCGCGGGAAGATCTCGTTGATAACGGCCGCCTGCGCCGCGTCGACCGCAAGCTTGCCGGCGAAGCCGTCGCGCCGTGCGGCGAGCGCCTCGGCGCGCAGTCCCTCCAGGTCGCCGATGTTGGGGAACACCCCGTCAATTGCGGCCACGCGCGCTGACGTCGCAGCAAAAAGAGCCAAGTCTCGCGCCAGGCGATAGGGGGCGAGATGGCCGCCGAGACGGTCGCGGTCCGTTTCGGCGCCGATCTCGGCGCGCAAGGATTCCGCGCCCCATGCGACGCCCAAAAGCCGCGTGCTCGAGCCGCGATAGCTTCCCATGTTGAAGAGAGCCTGCGCCCGATCGGCGAGGGCGATGATCCGGGTCGCGCCGTCGGCAAGCCCGTTACGCGCCTCGCGCACAGCAAGCTTGGCCGAAAGCTGCTGGACGCTCGGAGCGCCAAGGCTCCCCGGCATGAGGATGGCGTCGGGCGCGCCCGCCATCACGGCGTCGAGATCGGCATCGGTCTCGCCCAAATCGAGCGCATGTGTCCTGACGACAAGCGCCGGCCCGCCGCCCCGCCCGCGCGATTCTGTCAGAAACCGCGCTGCCGCCGTCCGCGCGCTTTCCCTTGTCGACGGCGCCGCGCCGGCGAGATCGACAACGATCGCATCCGCGCCGCTCGTGAGCGCCTCGGCGAGCCGTTTCTCGTCTGCCGGCGCAATGAGGAGCGAGCGCATCGGCGCTCAGGCCATTAGCATCTCGGGTCCCTGCCTGCGCATGAAGGCGGTGCGCCGGCACTCGGCGACGAGCACCCCGTCCTGCTTGAACGCTCGGTGCCGGAACTCGACCAGCCCGGCGTCGGAGCGCGACTTCGAGGCGCGCGTCCCGATCACCTCCGTCTCGACCCGAATCGTGTCGCCCTCGAACAACGGCGCGGGAAAGGCGACATCGGTCATGCCGAGATTGGCGATGGTCGTCCCGACCGTGGTGTCGTTGACCGAAATGCCGATCATGAGGCCAAGCGTGAACAGCGAATTCATGAGCGGCCGGCCCCATTCCGTCTCGGTCGCGCAAAAATGCGCGTCGATGTGTAGCGGCTGCGGGTTCAGCGTCATGTTGGAGAACAGCATGTTGTCCATCTGCGTGACGGTGCGGGTCAGCCCGTGGCGAAACACCTGCCCGACCGAGAAGGCCTCGAAGTAGAGGCCGCCGCGCGGATGGCGAAGAGTTCCGGTCTCCATGGGCGCCTCATCACAACTTTAAGTTGATCTTAACCATGCTTATGCAATCTGGACGATCAACGTCCGCCGCCATCACCGGCGAAGGGGGCCGAGATGCGCTTGAACCTTCCGACGACCGAGCTTTTGCCGGCGCCCTCTTGCGCCAAGCCAGACATAGTGCGTCGATTTCTGGCCTGGGCGCAATCCGCCGACGCGGACGCGCAGGCGGAAGGGGCGAGCGCGCTGGCCCGCGCCTATCTTTATTCCGATCTCCCCGCGCCGGTGCGCGCCGAAGCGGCGGTGGCGATGACTGCGCTGACCGACGATTCCTCCGTCCTGGTGCGCCGGGCGCTGGCGGAAGCCTTGTGCAGGGCCCATGACGCGCCGCGCACTCTGATCCTGGCCCTTGCGGCTGACGAGCCGGAAGCAGCCGCCCCGGTGCTTCGCTATTCGCCCGTGCTGACCGACGCCGATCTCGTCGAATGCGTCAGGAATGGAGACTTGCCCGCGCATATGGCGCTGGCCCGCCGGCCGAAGTTGGGGCGCCGAGCGGCCGCCGCGCTCGCCGAAGCCGGGCAAGTCGACGCGGTCCTCGCCCTCATCGGCAATCTCGACATCGAGCTTCCGGCCGAATTGTTGCACGGCATTCTGAACCGTTTCCATGACGATGCGCGCCTGCGCGACGCGCTGCTCGAGCGCGGTTCGCTGCCCGCAAGCTTAAGAGCGCGCATCGCCGTCGTGGCGGCGAAGGATCTGGCGGTCGAGGCGGCGCAATGGATGGCGCCCGATCGGGCCGAACGCGTCGCCCGCGAGGCGCGCGATCAGGCGATCTCGGCCATCGCCGCGTCCTGCCGCGCTCACGAGCGGGCGGAGCTTGCGCGCGCTCTGCGCGCCAGCGGGGCGCTCACGCCGGCCTTGCTGCTGCGCTCGCTGCTTGGCGGACGAACCGACCTGTTCGCCGCCTCCATGGCGGAATTGTCCGGTCTGCCGGCGCCGCGCGTCGCGGCCTTCGTGCTCGAACCGCAGGGGCAAGGCTTCGCCGCGCTCGCCCGCCGCGCGGGCTTCAAGGACGGCGTCCTGCCCGCCTTCCGCGCAGCCCTCGCCGCGATCAAGACGCATGTCGGCGAGTCCGGCGGCGAGCTCAACCTCAAGCTAGTGCAGACAGTCATCGACCATTGCGAGCGGCGCGGCGACCCGGCGCTCGCCAAGGTTCTGGCTCTATTGTGGCGCTTCGCCGCCGAGGCGGCGAAGGCGGAGGCCGCGAACTTTGCACGCGAGGCGGCTCGGTCGGCTTCGGGCGGCCGGCTGCCGCATATCCTGGACTTCTCGCCTGCCAACGACGACGATGGGCGGGCGCCCAAGCTAATCGCCGACTTCTCGCGGGCTCCGGTCGGCGCGCCGCCGAGGAACCCAAGCGGAGATCAAGCGCCGCGCGTCGAGCTGCCGCCCGAGCTCGTCACCCGCCTCGACAGCGCGGCGTAAGTCAGGCGCTCGCGCCCTCTTCCGCCATCGCGGCCCGCGCCTGGGCGATCGCCTGCCGCAGCACGGAAGGCTCCTGCGCGCCGGGGACGCCGAGCCGGCCATTGAAAATGAAGAACGGCACACCGCTCACGCCCATCGCCTGCGCCTGCTCGATTTCCTGGCGCACCAGATCGGCGTCTGCGCCATCGGCCAAGAGCTTCTCAACCAGATTTGCGTCAAGGCCGCATCCGCCGGCGACTTCGACCAGCACAGCGCGGTCGCCAATGTCGCGCCCCTCGACGAAAAACGCCTTGAACAGCCGATCGACGACTTCCGCCTGAACGCCGGCCGACGCGGCCCAGCGAATGAGACGATGGGCGTCAAGCGTGTTGGGCGAGCGCTTAATCCTGTCGAAGGCGAAGGGAAGGCCGACTTCCGCGCCGAGGCGCGTCAGATTGTCGTGGGCGGATTGCAGCCGGCCGCTCTTGCCGAACTTTTTCTCCATGTACTCGGTGCGGTCTAGTCCGCCTTCTGGGATTGTCGGATCGAGCTGATAGGGGCGCCAACGCACCTGAACCGGCCCCGCCTCGTCTTGAAGCGCGGCTTCGAGCCGTTTCTCGCCCAGGTAGCACCAGGGGCACACGACATCGCTGACGATATCGATGGTGAGGATGTCGTTCGCTTCGCTCATGTCCGCGCTCCGCTTGTCCGGTCTTATCTGGCTCCGCCCAGGCGCAAGCGCAAGCGCAAGCGACGGCCCGCTGCGCTGTGTGCGCCCTTCCGCTTCCTCAGCTTATTGTGAGGGCTCGGCGATGGGCGTCACACTTGAGCTTGCCAGGATTCGTTCTATCGGTGAAACCAAAAGGCTTTCTACCAAGGGACAGAGACTTTTTCCGATCGCCTGGCGCAAGAATGTCGACCCTAAATGACCATTCAAACCAAGGTCTCGGAAATCGCCTTTCATCGACGTGGAGCGAGTTCAGCACGCCTTCGAACCGGCTTTGGAGCAGGTGTTCTGGTATCAGCATCTGTTCCAGTTGGAGCGTGGATGCGAGCGCCTGACGCAGCATCGTCGCGCCTTGTGCCGCATCCTTTGGGATGAGTGGTCGCCCGGCTGGAAGTTCGGCGACGCTGCTTTCGAGAGGACCGCCTCCTCCTTCGATAATCCGGATTTTGTCGATGTCGTGATCCACTGCTACCGCTTCCGTTTCGGGCTGGCGGCAGGCGACCCCGGCTTTGGCCTCGTTCGAGAGGCGGCTCTCCGAGAAGCCGAAGATCAACGTCCCCACGATAACGTTGGATGGTCTTCGGGACCCACCCAAGCCGGGGGGCACTGCGAACCATGCCACGATGTTCACGGCTCGTCACGAGCATCGCGTTCTAGAATGCGGACACAATCTGCCGTGGGAAGCGCGAAAGACTTCGCTAACATGATCCTGAATGTTCGACGGTGGACAGCCGAAGTTTGACGAGCGCCTCCCAGCGTCGATCGCCTTTTCCCGCGCCTCGCCGGTCAGCCTCCGCCCCCGATTGCCCTAAGCAACGCGTCGACCTTCGCCTTGAGTTCGGCACCACTCCTCGGGAGTTAGCGGCAACAATAGTTCCGGCTCCGCCGAAGGATCATCCGCCTCCGCGTCTATGGGCAATGTCCACGGGTTAAGCGCTCACTGCGGGGAAAGCATGTCAGCCCCGAGCAGGGGCTTATCTTCGCGGAGGCAAATTTCGTCCATTTCAGCCGTTGCGGTGGCAGAGAGCGCGAACTATTGTCCGGCCCGCTTTCCGCCGGGCGCCAGTCTTGCGGCCATGTTGGGGCGTAGCCAAGCGGTAAGGCAGCGGATTTTGATTCCGCCATACGGAGGTTCGAATCCTCCCGCCCCAGCCAATGATTTCAATGCATTACCTTACAAGGTTTCCGGTTTTGTAACTCCCAAGCCGGCGCCGGTTTTGTAAGTCCGATTTGCCACAGTTTTTTGGAAAGTGCGGTCGGGTTGCGGATTGTTTGAGACGGGCGGGATTGGATGTGAGTCAAGGTATGGATGATTCTGTCTCCAGATGCGGAAGAGCTGATCGCGGCGTTGTGGGCTGAGATCGTGATGCTGCGGGCGGAGGTGGCCGAGCTGAAGCGGCGTTTGGGCCAGGACAGTTCGACCAGTTCGAAGCCGCCTTCGAACAACGGGCTGAAGAAGAAGCCGCGCATCGCGGGAAGCCTTCGCGAGCCATCGGGCAAGCCGAGCGGCGGGCAGAAGGGCCACAAGGGCGATACGCTGCGGCAGGTGGCCGAGCCCGACCGGGTCGTGCGGCATGAGGCGTCGCACTGCCGCCATTGCCAAGCGCTTCTAGAGCCTGGAATGGCGCGGGGCGTCGAGGCGCGGCAAGTGTTCGATCTGATCGAGCGGCCGCTGATCGTCACCGAGCATCGGGCCTCGATCTATCGCTGCATCTGCTGCCTGTGAGTGACGAAGGCCGCGTTCCCCGAAGGCGTGGTCTCGCCCACGCAATATGGCGAGCGGATCAAGGCGGCGGCAATCTATCTCAACGTCCAACAGCTGATCCCCGAAGATCGCGCCGCCGAGGCGTTGAGCGACCTGTTCGGCGCGCCGCTTCTGTGCCCAGCGAGCCTCACGGCGCGGGTTCGCCAGAAGGCGCGCGACCTGGAGCGGGTCCATGCGGGAATCGGCTCCCGCTTTGCCGAAGCGAAGGTCCGCCATCTCGATGAAACGGGTCTCAGGGTCGCGGGCAAACTGCATTGGCTGCACACGACCTTGAGCGAGGCCTTCACCTTCTATCGCGCCGAGGAAAAGCGCGGCGCCATCCCCTCGGACCTCAAGTGCGGCGTCGTTGTGCACGACGGCTTCGCGCTCTATGGCGCGCTCGGCCAAGTCGACCATGCCTTGTGCAACGCCCATCATTTGCGCGAGTTCAAGGCGCTGATCGAACTCGAGGGCGAAGACCCCTAGAAAAAGTTTGGTTTTTCATAAAGCCGCCCTGCCGGAGGATGGGCCGTCAAAACGGGCGCTCCTCTTGGATTCAGCATCCGCACCCGCTTCAATTCGAAGCAGACCCTAGACGTCATGTTCGCGGGCTCGCGCCGGTGGCCCGCCCTTTCGTGGAGGTAGAACGAGGGTTGCTTGGGCGGACCGAGCCGAGCCTCATGCACGGAGGGCGGACCATGGAGAAGTATAGCGAAGTTTTGGTGGCTTTCGATGTCGCCAAGAAGAAGCACGCCGTGGCGATCGCGGAGGGTGGCCGGACCAGGGAAGTCCGGTTTATAGGCGATGTTGAGAACAATCCTGCGCCGATCGAGCGGACGATCAAAAGACTGGCTAACCGATACGACCGGCTGCATGTCTGCTTCGAGGCCGGGCCTACGGGATACGGGCTCTATCGCCAGGTGCAGGCGCTCGGGCATGACTGCATGGTGGTTGCTCCGGCGCTGATCCCGAAACGAGCGGGTGAACGGATCAAGACGAACCGTCGGGATGCGGTCACTCTGGCGCGTCTTCATCGGGCGGGTGAGCTCACGGGAGTGTGGGCGCCCGACCCGGCCCATGAGGCGGTCCGGGACCTTGTTCGCGCCCGTGAGGCGTCGGCTGACGATCTTCGGCGCAAGCGCCAGCAGCTTCTCTCTTTCCTGCTCAGGCACAGCCGGATTTACAGCGGCGGCGGGCACTGGACGCTGGCGCATCGGCGCTGGCTCGCCGATCAGAAGTTCGACCATGCCGCCCAGCAGATCGTCTTTCAGGAAGCCATTGACGCGATCGAAGATTTTCTGCAGCGCCTGCGCCGTCTCGAGAAGCAACTCGCCCTCATCGTGCCGGAATGGTCCATGGCCCCGGTGGTGAAAGCTTACCAGGCGATGCGCGGCGCGTCGTTTCTCGTCGCCGTGACCTCGCCGCCGAGATCGGCGACGTGCGCCGGTTCGATACGCCACGACAGCTCGCATCTTTCCTCGGGCTCGTTCCGGCGGAAAGCTCAACAGGCGACACAATCAGACGGAAGGGCCTCACCCTGGCGGGCAACCGGCGCGCGCGGCGGGCGCTCGTCGAGGCGGCCTGGACCTATCGTTATCCGGCAAGGGTCAGCGAGACCTTGAGAGCGCGGCTCGAAGGGCTGCCCAAGCCTGTGCGCGACATCGCCTGGAAAGCGCAGGTCCGTCTGTGCGCCCGCTATCGTCGCCTCAGCGCCACGGGCAAGAAGCCGCCCGTCGTCGTGGCCGCGATCGCCCGCGAGATGGCGGCTTTCCTGTGGGCGATCGGACGGGAGGTCGCGCCCGCGTAAGGAGCGACCTCTTTCTCCCGCTGCGCAGACCCGGGAGCGGAGCACGAAGGTGGGGAACTCCCGTCGCTAGTTATGTGGCCGGGCTTCGCGCCCGACGCCCGTCCTCTAGACCGAGGATAGCCCCGAGACGAAGACACGGAAGGCGGTAACCAACCCGCGGATAAGAGTTTGATCAACCGTCGTCTCTCGCTCCGCTCCCAGCTCTGCGCAGCTCCAGCCTATTCCTGCCGACGGCCATCTCACCACCCGGCCGCTCGATTGCGTCCGAGCCCTTGACGGCGAACATAAGAGACTAGGCGGTTGGAATTAGAGAGAACGCGGAGTGCAAAGAGCACTCCGTCAGTCGAGGCCGATCGTGGCGAGCTGGATGCGGATTTCCAGCGTCAGGTTGACGAGGCAGGTCATGAGGAGCGCCAGCGCCACGACAAACATGATGGCGACGATGGCGCCGTGCCCCACTCCAAGCAAGCGCCGAGGCGAAAGCCGCAATCAAAAGCGCCGACGTCACGAGCGCGCTGAGCACGCCGAAGTAGATCGCGCGGCCGAGCAGCATCACTCGGCGGTCGAGCGTCGGCAACAGCGCCTACTTAGGATCCGTCCCGCTTGAATCGCCCGCCCGCAAAGCGCGCAGACGATCGCTGATCCGCTCCATTCGCTGAATGAGAATGGAGAGGAACGCGGCCACCGCGCCCAGCATGAAAGCGGGCGCGGTCGCGTGCGAGATCACCGAGCCCAGATGATCGACGTCCGTCACGACCACCGTCGCGCGCTCGAGCAGTGCGACCGTAATCACGCGTGACACTAGTGGGACAGGAACTTGAACGGTTCCGCCGGGGCGAACTTGTCTGAAACTTCGCCCGACAGAATCGGGTGACCGCTTAGGTCGAGCCTAGCCGGCGCGGACCCCTCCGCGAGTTTCAGTTTCGCCAGGTCGACCCAGAAGATCGAGGGGCTATAGGAGGACTCGAAAAAATAGCGCTTGGCGCCGGTGTCGGATACCGTTCGCCAGATCGTCGCGGCGATATTCGGCTTCTGCGGGTCGGCGAGGCCGAGCGGAACCGAGATCGAGCGGATCAGCGAAAAGGCGGTCGCGACCGCAAGCCTCGGGTCCTTCTCTTTCGGCGCCGCGTTGAGGCTCCAGCTCATGCGGACGAAGCGATCGGCGGAGCCGATCGTTCCCGGCAGGAAATTGAGGCCGTTGACGCCCTTCCAGTAGGTGTTGATCGCGAGCTGCTGGTCGAACGTCGGCGAGTTGGTCATCACCATATATTTGCGGTCGTGGTGGATGACGAGCTTGCCGCCGATATATTCGAAGATCGCGCTGTCGCCGGAAGCGTCGGCGAGCGCAAGGTGGCCGCCGGCCTTCTTTCCGCCGGGCAAATCGGGCGCGACGATGGCGAACGGCTCCTTGCTGAGCGCGTCGACCGCTTCGGCCACTGTGCTGTAATTGTCGAGCGCGTACTGGGTCCAGGCGCCGACCGAGATCAGCGGCTTGTCGGAAGCCTTGGCGTCGCCGTAGTCGCTTTCGACGAGATAGAGCGCATTGGCGACGAGACCCGCATCGTTCATCCCGTCGACAGTGGCGATATTGTAGAACGACGAGATCACCGAGCCATGTTTCGACGTCCATTCGACTGAGCCGGGGCCCGCGGCGCCGTCGCGCTTGAGGCCTTTCGGAAAGGACCAGAGGTCGGTGGCCGGATCTTCCATCCAGTCCATGGAGCGGCCGACGATGTAGCTGTTCGCGCCCGTTTCATAAATGAAACGGGTGCAGGCCAACGCATCGAAGCTCATGCACGCGATCGTCGCGGCGGCGACGAGGGCGACAAGTCGGCTGTTTCTCATTTTTTTCGTCTCCCCGAGCTTATGAAAGCACGCAAGCGAAAGAGGGCCTTGACGCTCTTCCGCCGATGCAATCGCAGATCCGCATTTTTGCCTTAGCGGTAGACGCGCACCCCGCGGTGATAGCTATAGCCGCGGCGGACGACCGCTGCGCCGCCGTGGTATCCATAGTCCCGATGCACGCCAACCGCGCTGTTTGGACCCGCGCAGCCGGCCCGATAGAGGCCACGCGCGCAGACGACGGCATTGGCTTCAACCGGCAAAGCCGCCATCAAACCAAGCGCCAGCATTGCGTGTGTGATCATTTTCATTTTCGTTGTTCCTTCGAGCCATTTGCGCCCCGTCGCGGGTCCGCGGCGGTCTGCCCGTCGTCGCCGATTTCTCCGGCGCAGCAGCTCTAGATCGGTTCGATGTCGTCCGGCCTCCAAGTCTGGTTGAACCACGACTCAAGCGGCCCCAGAGGCGCAGGATCATGAACCAGCCCTTGCCGGGAATCGTGTGCAAAATCCGCTTAGTTGGCCTGTTGCACGGATGGCGGTTTCCATGACCCATCCAACGCTGCCTGTTTCGGCCAATAGAGTCGCATGACAATGTAGTCCGGTCCGTCGGGAGCAGGTAGCCAGTTGCTCTCCTTGTCCGCCCCGGGCGGGTCTTTTTGAATATAAAGGGTCAACGAGCCGTCCGCGTTCTTCTTCATGTCTGGCAGCATCGGAGAGTTGATCAGATAGCGATTGATCGGGTTCTCGATCAGGAGTTGCGTCTTCCCATCGTACATCGTCACGGACCAAAACGCGTTGACCGGCGGAAGTTGACCGGCGGGAAACGTGAGAGTGTAGCGGTTGACGCTTGTGTCTGGCTTCTTGCCATTGCTGTCGGTTGCAAGGAGCGGATACAAAGCTTCGACAGCGTCGTTGCCGTAAATTCCGGCCATCGCGGCCGCGGCGCGAAGCGCGTAATCGCCGCCATACGCTTGGCGATCGCCGAAGCCGTGAGTTGCGACCCGCCAGCCGTTCTCTTCAACGCCCAGTTGCCCGACGGTCTCTTTGATCTTCTGAAGGCCGCTCTTGACGCCCGCCCCGATCTCCATCCTTTGTTCGGGAGTGAGCTTGTCAATATTGAACGGCTTGCCAGCCTCGACGCCGATCTTCGCAAAGCGCGCGCGCAGTGGAATTTCGACCGCGGCGGGTCCTGTCGGCGGGCTAAGCGAAAGCACGAAATTCAAATAGGCGAATGGGTTCGCGTCGGCCATCGCCTTGTCGATCTTCGGCCATGCAATCCCCGGAGCTGGAGCGGGCGCTGGCTTGTTTTGGAATTGCGAGAGCGTCATCCCGCGGTATCCCGCCTGAATTGCCTTCACGTTGTCGATATCAGCGGGATTGAACAGCTGAGTGCGAATGATCGCGAAGGAGAAATCGGTTTCGCTTTGAAACACCTTGGCGATGCCCTCTGACTTCTCGCCCCTCCAATTCGGTCCCGTGATCATTGCACAGGCAGCATCATTGCCGGTCGTGCGGCTGCCCATGTAACCGTAGTTGAATGTGTACATGTCGACGAGCTGCAAAGAGAAATATCGAGATTTCTCAATCGTGGGATTGCAGACGACAAAGGGTTCCGCGCGAAGATCCATCGCCACGAAGGAATAAGGCGTGTCGCTATTCGGCGTGACGATCGCCGTGTCTTGCGGCGTGTAGACGCGGGGGGTGTTGTAGAGGTGGTTGGGTTCGGCTTTGAATTCCGGTCCGGATTTATCGACAAAATACGCGTAGAAAACCCCGTAGTTCATCACCAGTGGCAAGCCGTAGACGATCGCCTGCTCCGCGATCTTGGCGGTCTCACCTGGCGCGAGCTTCTCTTGCGCCATCGCGGCTGGCGCCAGGGCGACAGCGAGCGCCCCTCCCAAGAGGCCGATTTTCATCATTTCGCAGGTCTCAGCCCGCCGAGGAAACGGCTCAAGCCCGGCTTCTGCAAGAAATTCCGGGGAATGTCACTGGGCCGGCGCATCAACGCGACGGGAAAGCGCACTGGTTATCTACGCATGGGCTGCGGGACGTCATTCGAAAATTCGCCGCCGGCTGAAGAGCGAGGCGCCGTTCGCGCCCTTCGCGACAGAAAGAAGCTCTGCCCCCTTGTCGTCGAGCAGGACCCAGCCGCCACCTCGCGCGACAATCGCCCCGATGCGGCCCAAGCCCGCCACGATATCGCCGGGCGCGGCCGTGCGGATCGCGCCATCGATCTTCAGCCAGACGCGGTCGGCTTCGGCGCCGACGATCTCGACCGGCCGCGCGCCCATCGCGGCTTGGCCGGCGGAAGCCGCCACTGAGCCTGTCGCTTCCATGTCGACAGGGTTCGAGCCGTCCGCAGACGGAGGCGTTGGGCCTCGAACGGCGCCACCCGGCCCGCGCGGCTGGGCGAAGATCGCCAAATGCTCCATGCCATTGATCCGCGTCTTTCCTCCGCCGTAGGCGAGCATGTACATGGCGAACGCCATGGAAAGGCTGGCGAGCGCCATCCCGACCGCGCGGATCACAGTTTCATGGGCAGGCGCCATTGCTTCCTCAAGCCTCGACAGGTTTAGATTCGTTGCGCAGCGCTGCGGCGAGATCAATGAAGGGATCGTCGCACTTGGGCGCGTCCATCGTCTGGTTCATCGCCTCATAAATGCGCGGGGTCGACTTGATCGCCTTGTCGAGGACGGGATCGGCGCCGGCCGTATAGCCGCCCATGAGCCGCAACTCGCGGGTCTCCTCGTATCGCGCGATCATCGCGCGCAGGCTCTGAACCACCTTGCGCTGTTCCGGCCTCCACGACGGGTTCGTCATCCGCGACACCGACGAGAGAATGTTGACGGCCGGATATCGTCCTTCGTCGGCAATGGCGCGATCGAGCACGATGTGCCCGTCGAGCGTGCCGCGAATCGCATCGGCGACCGGGTCGTTATGATCGTCGCCGTCGACCAGGACGGAGAAGATTCCGGTGATCGAACCCGATCCTTCAACCCCTGGCCCTGCCCGCTCGAGCAGCCGCGGCAGATCGCTGAAGACGCTCGGCGCATAGCCGCGGGCGACCGCGGGCTCTCCGGCGGCCAGCGCCACATCGCGCGCGGCATGGGCGAACCGCGTGACCGAATCCACGATCAGCAACACCAACTCGCCTTGATCGCGGAAGTATTCGGCGACCGCCATCGCCGTCTTCGGAGCGAGCCTGCGCATCATCGGGCTTTCATCGCCGGTCGACACGACCGTGACCGCGGAGCTGCGATTCTCTCCCAGCGTGTCCTGAAGAAATTCCCGCACTTCGCGGCCGCGCTCGCCGACGAGCGCAATGACGACCGTGTCGATCGGCGTTGCTCGGGCCAGCATCGCGAGGAGCGATGATTTGCCGACGCCTGAACCGGCGAACACGCCCACGCGTTGTCCGACACAGAGGGGCGTGAACAGGTCGACGACGCGCACGCCGGTGCGCAATGGCGCATGAACGCGTGCGCGTCTAAGCGGCGGCGGCGGCGCGCGCGTCGAGCGGTGCCGGCCTGTCCCCGCAAAGAAGCTCGCCCGCGCCGTCGATCGGCCGGCCGAGCGCGTCGATGACGCGTCCCTTCCAGGCGCGATGGGGCGATAGCGACAAGGCCTCGGTGCGAAAGGCGCGCGCGCCGATCGTCACGTCGCTGCGCGCGTCGAATGGCTTGAGGACGGCTGAGGAATCGTCGATCCTGACCACTTCGCCGATCTCAACCCGGCCGCCGACGTCGACGCCGACGCTCTCGCCCAGTTTGAGGAAACGCGAGAGGCCTGCAACTCGATAGCGCGACATCGAGACTTCGACGACTGCGCCGCTCACCTGCGCAAATGGCAAAGTCCGCAATCCTTGCGCGACCCGACGTTCGAGGCGCTCCAGCGGGGGCAGAGTGTCGGAAGAAACGCCAATCATGCGGACGCCCCCAGAGCCTTGATCGCATCCTGCAGCGAGGTCTCGGATTGCGAAGTCTCCGCCGCAACTCCGTCGAACGCGCGCGTCACCTCGATCAGTCTCGTCATTTCGCGCACCGGATCGACGTTCGAGCCTTCGACTGCGCCCTGAACAACTCCGTCACGGGTGAAATCGAGGACAGGCGTCGCCGGCTTGTCGGGCACGACGCTCGAGTTTTCCGCCCGCCTCAATGACGCGTTCGGAGCGATCGTAAACAGGCCGATCGCTCCGACCTGCCGTCCGTTCTGGGTGATCATTCCGTCGGCAGAAACGGCGAGGGGTCCAGCAGCGCTGTCGACGAGGATGGGCGCGCCGCCAGCGTCAAGGATGGGGTCGCCGTTGAGAGTGCGCAAGGTTCCGGACTCGTCGATCTGAGTCCGGCCGTCACGCGTGTACGCCACCCCTTGCGGGGTCTGAATTCCAAACCAGCCGTCGCCCTGAACGGCGAAATCAAGCGAATTGTCGGTCTTTATAAGTCCGCCAAGGCGGCGAGAAATAAAATCCGAGCCGTTCGAGACGTAGCTCAACCTGGCGTCGCCAGCCTTGGCTATTTCCTTCTCAAAGGACACGCCGGTCGCCCGGTAGCCAACGGTGTTCATGTTGGCGACGTTGTCGGCGATGGTCTCGAGCCGCTGCTCGAGCGCCACTTGAGCCGACAGGGAGACATAAAGTCCGTTTTGCATGACGCCGTTCCGTAAGGCCTGAAGCTACGCCGGCCTTTCGCAGGAACGATCGTTCGGCCGGCTTGTCCGTGGCTGACTTCTCGGCTGACAGCTTCGCGTAAGTCTCGAGCCGCAAACCTTGCGTGTCTTCGCACCGGAGCAAATCTTGAATTTCGCCATTGGCCTCGTGATCACCGTCGGCTGCATCCTCGGCGGCTATGCGGCGCTTGGCGGCCATCTCGAAGTGCTGTTTCAGCCTTTCGAGTTCGTCATCATCATGGGATCGTCGCTCGGCATTTTCATCGTCGCCAACGCCATGTCGACGATCAAGGACTGCGGCAAGGCGTTCGTCGAGGCCGTCCTCGACAAAGCGCCCAAGCCCCGCGACTTCCTGGACGTGCTTTCGGCCCTGCACGCGCTCATGCGGGAGCTGAGAGCCAAGTCGCGCAGCGAGGTCGAAGGGCATTTCGACAATCCGCAGGAATCCGAGATCTTCAAGACCTTCCCGAAGCTCCTGGCGAACAAGGACCTTGTGACGTTCATCTGCGACTACGGCCGTCTCATCATCATCGGCAATGCGCGGCCGCACGAAATCGAAGCGCTGATGGATGAAGAAATCGAGACCCTGGCGCATGACCGATATAAGCCAGTGCACGCCTTTCAGGCGGTCGCCGACGGATTGCCTGCGCTCGGCATCGTCGCCGCGGTGCTCGGCATCATCCACGCCATGGGCGCGCTCGACCAATCCCCTGAGATTCTCGGCGGCCTCATCGGCGCGGCGCTGGTGGGGACCTTCGCCGGCATTTTCCTGTCCTATGCAATCCTCGCGCCGATTGCCCAGAAAATAAAGACGGTGCGGCAGAAGCAGCTGAGGCTCTTCACGCTGGTGAAGCAAAGCCTGCTCGCCTTCATGAATGGCGCGATGCCGCAGGTGGCGGTCGAGTTCGGCCGCAAGACGATCCCCTCCAAGGAGCGGCCGACGATCGACGTCGTCGAGAACGAGACGACATCCGCAGGCGCAGGCGGCGGCGAGCCGGCGATCCGGGAGGCCGCATAAGCCATGGAAGAGGCAACGCGCGAGTTCGATCATGGCGCACGCAGATTGCAGGGCGCGATGCTCGAGCATCCGAACCTCGCCATCGAGCGCATGCCGGGGCTCAGCTTCGCGCTCAATCGCTTCATCGCGGAGGCGCCGGCGCGGCTTGCTGCGCTCATCGCCCGCCCTTCCGGCGCTGCAATCGAGGGGATTCGCGCGACCACGCTATTTGAGGCGATTGAGGAATGCTCCGGTCTGACCGCGGCCATCTATGCGAGCGCCGAACCCGAAGCGCGCTTCATGATTGCGCTCGATGAGCGCATCGATGAGCTGATTGTCTCCTCCATTTTCGGCGAAGCTGTCGGCGCCGATCGTTCCGACAAACCGGGACGCCAACAACAGAGCCCGCGCACGGCGATCGAGGCTTCGCTTGTCGAAGCCTTCGCGTGTGCGCTCGGAGAGGCGCTCGAGGCGGCCTTCGCTCCGGTCGCTCGGATTGTGCTCAGCTTCGAGCGGCTGACGACAATCAAGGATCCGTACGCGCTTGGCCGGCGGGACGGCGAGGCGGCGGCGGCGCGGTTCACGCTCGGCATGATGAGTGGCGTCTGCGAGGGCCTTCTCCTGCTGCCGCAGGCGTTTCTGCTGCCCTTTCGCGCCGAACTGGCGAACAATCCCGAGGCCGAGCGCGCCGGCCGCAGACCGGCGCTGGTCCCGGCTGATGGAGGCCGGCGTTCAGCAGGCGCGGCTGCCCGTGACAGCTGATCCTGGAGGAGGTTCCGATGAGTCTCGGCGAAGTCGCCGATTTCCGTGTCGGCGGCCTATTGCCCCTGCAGTGCAATGATTTCAACGCCATCCGCCTCGAATGCTCCGGGCGCGGCATGTTCACCTGCAAACTCGGCCAAGCGGACGGGCGCTACCGTCTCGAAGTCGACGGTCCGATCCCGCAGGGACAAGACGCAGCCAAGCGATAGGCGGAGGCGATTTCTCATGCCGCCTCCTACTCCTACTCCGACACCCTTGAGCTAGAACTAACATGGACGCAGCCGCCATCACTTCCGAGCCGCCCAGCGCCGTCGACCCCGCGAAGTCGGAGCCAATCGCCGGCGGGCCTAATCTTGGCGCGATCCTGTCGATACCAGTCACGGTGCAAGTCGTGCTCGGCTCGACGTCGCTGCCGGTTTCCGGACTTATGAAACTCGCCCGCGGCGCCGTCGTCTCGCTTGATCAGCGGGTCGGCGATCCAGTCGACGTCGTCGTCAATGGCACGGTGATCGCGCGCGGCGAAATTGTCGTGGTCGATGACGCGAGCCAGCGATTTGGGGTGTCGCTGCTCGAGGTCGTCGCCGGAGGCGGGCTTAGACAGCAGCTGAAGGCTCCCCAGGAGGGCGGCAATGCCTGAGGCGATTGGCGGCGAAAGAGCGCTCACGGGTCCCGAGAGAGCGGCGGCGCTGCTCTTGATGATCGGCAGGCCCCCCGCCGCTCGGCTGCTCAAGCAGTTCGATCAACCGGACTTGCAAGCGGTGGCGCGGGCGGCGGCAGGACTCGGCGCGATCTCGGCGACAACTCTGGATCGCCTGGTCGACGAATTCGTGATCGACTTCTCCGCCGGCGCCGATCTCATCGGCGATACTGCCCAAGTCAAGAACCTGCTCGCCGACGCTCTGCCGCCCGAGCAGATCGCCGACATTTTTGGCTCTGAACCCCGCGAGCGCGATGAAGTCGATGTTTGGCGGGCGCTAAGCGAGAGCCCCGAAGCCGTGGTCATCGCTCTCCTCATGGCGGAGCGGCCGACGACGGCGACCTATATCCTCTCCAAGCTCAATTCCTCGGTCGCGACCAAGGTTGTCGCCGCGCTGCCGCGCGATCGGCGCAACGCCGCTCTCTGCGGACTGGTCGCGCCGCTCAATGTGACGCCGCTCGCTGCGCGGCTCATCGAGGAGGCGGTGGGAAGCGCGCTGAAACAGGCGCCGAAGGCGGCGGCCGACGGCGATGGGCGGTCGCGCCTCGCCGGCATTATCAATGGCCTCGATCCGCCGGAGGCGGAGGACGCGATGCGAGCGCTCGAACAGGCTCGCCCGAAAGACGCCGCGATTGTGAAAACGATGCTGTTCTCTTTCAACGATCTGCCGGGACTGTCCGAACGGGCCCGCGCGCTCTTGTTCGACCGCGCCTCGATCGACATTGTCGTCATGGCGCTCAGGGGGACGGACGCGGACTTCCGCGACACTGTGCTGTCGTCCATGCCGTCGCGCGGTCGTCGTCTGGTTGAAGGGGAACTCAGTTCCGGCGCCTCGGCGCCGCCTCGGGACATCGCCAAGGCGCGCAAGGCCATTGCCGAAATCGTGCTCGGCATGGCGAGCCGCAATGAGATCGAGCTTGGCGGCCCGCCGGCCGAGGCGGCTTAGGTTTTGGGGAGCCTGCGAAGACCACCGCTGGGGCGCGGGTGAGCGATGAGCGGCGACGTCGATCCTGAAGACAAAACCGAGGAGCCGACAGAGAAACGGCTCCACGATGCGGTCGAGCGCGGCGAAGTCGCTTTTTCGCGTGAGGCGCCGCTGTTCGCCTCGCTGTCTGCGACGCTTCTCGTGCTCATATTCGTCATTCCTGCGCGCGCCGAGGCTCTCCTCACCGCGCTTGTCGGCCTCATCGACGACCCTGCCGGCTGGCGGATCGAACGCGGCGAGGACGTGCTTGCTCTCGCCAGCCCGCTCGTAGACGCCTGCATGCATTTCCTCCTGCCGACGGTGATTCTTCTCACGGTCGCGGGCCTTCTCGCCTCCGTCGCCCAGAGCCCCCCGAACATCGTCCCCGACCGAATCTTGCCGGACGCCTCGCGCATCTCGCTGCGGAAGGGCCTGAGCCGCCTGTTCGGCGCTCGCGGTTGGACGGAATTCCTGAAAAGCCTCATCAAGCTCGCCGCGGTGATTGCGGTCGCGATGATGATGCTGATCGGCCAAAAGGTCGTTCTGCTCACGGCGATGGACATCGACCCGGGCATGCTGCCGCAGCGCGTGCTCGATCTCGCGGTCAAAACGGTCGCCGCGGTGCTCGTCGCGACGGTCGCGGTCGCCGCCGCGGATCTCGCCTGGTCGCGAATCCTTTGGCGGCGCGACCATCGGATGAGCAAGCAGGAGGTCAAGGAGGAGCTGCGCCAGGCCGAGGGCGACCGCATGATCAAAGCGCGGTTGCGCTCGCTCCGTCTCGATCGCTCGCGCAAGCGGATGCTTTCCGCCGTGCCGCGCGCCACGATGGTCGTGGTCAACCCGACCCATTACGCGGTCGCCATGCGATACGTCCGCTCTGAGGGCGGCGCGCCGATGGTGGTCGCGAAAGGAGCCGATTTCATCGCGTTGAAGATCCGTTCGATCGCCGAGGAGAACGCCATTCCGGTCATCGAGGACAAGCCGCTCGCGCGCTCGCTCTACGCCGCGGTCGATGTCGATCGCCCGATTCCGGCTGAATTCTATCGAGCCGTCGCCGAAATCGTCCACCTGATCCAGCAGAGGAAGGGTCAATGGGCCTCGCGAAGACAATGACCGCGCCGGGACGAAGTCCGCGACAGCGCAGGCCGCTCGAGCGCGAGCAGATCATCGCCGATGCGCTGGTGGACTTCGCGAGCGAGCTTAGGCTCACCGACGCGGCGGAACTGATGTCGATGATCCAAAACGAGCAAGCGGCGAATCTCGCCGACCTCGTCAATTCGTCGACCGAGCTTTTCTTCAAGAGCGGGACGTTGCGTTACGCTCTGTCGGCGAGCTTCAAGGCGCCCTGGGACGCGACGCCGACCGTCGAGATCGACATGGAGTTCCGCCACGCCGCCGTCTGCGCCTTCTTCCGGCTCAAGATCGGTCAACGCCGCGCCGGAGTCGAAATCCAGGACATTCTCTTCGAGGAACAGGGGCTGGACGACCTTGCCAAAGCCGAACGCCTCTCCGAGGCCCTCGAGACCGCGCGGGTGCGGAGCCTGCGAGCAGGAGTCGAGCCGCCGTCTCAAGCTCCGTGCAAGCCCTGACGCGCAGATTTCATCCAATCCCGGTCCCAGAATGGCGTTCAATTGTCCTCGATCTACCTCTTCGAAGTCGGCTCGCAGAAGGCGCAATGGCTGTCCGCGCGTCAGACCGCGATCGCCGCCAATGTCGCCAACGTCAATACGCCCAGCTATCGCGCGGTCGACATTCAGCCGTTCTCCGCCGTCCTCGATTCATCCCCTATAGAATTGGCGACCACCAACCCGGCCCACCTATCGCTGCCGCAGTCGGAAGCAGGCGCTTTGCGCGAGGTCGAAGTTGACCCGGCGGAACAGACCTTGTCCGGCAACACGGTCAATCTCGAACAGCAGATGGTCAATCTCGGCGAGGTCAATCGGGACTACACGATGAGCTCCAACATCCGCCGAGCCTTTCATCAACTCCTTCTCTCTGCGCTCAAGTGAACCGTCATGCAGGATTCGTTACAGACCGCGCTTCGCATCGCCGCCTCCGGGCTGCAGGCCCAATCGACGCGCCTTCGCATTGTGTCGCAGAATATCGCCAACGCCCAATCGACCGGCTCGACGCCCGGCGCCGACCCCTACGCGCGCCAGACCGTCTCGTTCGAAAGCGAGATGGATCGGACGCTCGGCGCCAATGTGGTCGCCGTCAAATCGATCGGCGTCAACTCCTCTCCATTCAAGATCGAGCGCGACCCGGGCAATCCAGCGGCGGACGAAAACGGTATGGTGAAGATGCCCAACGTCGATGTGCTGACCGAGCTAGCCGACATGCGGGAAGCGAACCGCAGCTACGAAGCCAATCTCCAAGTCGCCAAGCAGTCGGCTGAGATGCTGAACACTACCATCAGTCTGATGAAGGACGCCTGAACGGCGAGCGTCGGTGCATGAGGATGAATCGATGATCGAGAGCGTTTCTGGGATTGGCGCCGCTAGCGTGAGCAGCGGCGTTCGAAGCTCGACGGCTGCCGCGGCGCCGGCCCAAGGGCCGAGTTTCGACCAGGCTCTCTCACAAGTGATCGGCTCCGCCGTCGATACGCTGCAAACCGGCGAAGCCATCGCGATCCAGGGCATAGAGGGCGCGGCTTCGCCGATGAAGGTCGTGGACTCGGTGATGGCGGCCCAGCGTTCGCTCCAGACCGTTCTTGCGATACGCGACAAGGCGGTCTCCGCTTACCAAGAGATCGCCCGGATGACGATCTGATCCGGCGATCCTGAGGCGCGTATTCTCAAGCGGAAACGAAGGGTGTTGACATGAGAGCGTTGGCGATCGCGGCGACGGGCATGAGCGCGCAAGAGCAAAATCTGGAGGTGATCGCGAACAACGTCGCCAACATCAACACAACCGGCTTCAAACGCTCCCGCGCGGAATTCACCGACCTCATCTATCAGACTGAGCGCCTGATGGGCGTTTCGAATCGTGGCCGCGACGCGACCGTGCCCGAGGGCGCTCAGATCGGCCTCGGCGTTCGCACCGCCGCCATTCGCAGCGTCAACATTCAAGGCGCGCTGACCAACACCGGCAACCAGCTCGATCTTGCGGTCCAGGGGCGCGGCTGGTTTCAGGTGACGACGCCGAATGGCGACACCGTCTACACGCGCGACGGCGCGTTCAACACCAATGCGAACGGCCAGCTTGTCACCATGGACGGCTATCAAGTGAACCCGTCGATCCTCGTTCCCCAGACGGCGACCGCCGTGACCGTCAGCCAGACCGGTCTCGTGACCGCGACAGTTCCCGGCCAGTCGACGCCCCAGCAGGTCGGCCAGTTGACGATCGCGAACTTCGTCAACGAAGCCGGTCTCCTGGCGCTTGGCGGCAACTACTTCCAGCAGACGGCCGCGTCCGGCCAGCCGACCGTCGGCGTTCCGGGCGACACAGCGTTTGGGATCATCCAGCAGGGCTATGTCGAGGCTTCCAACGTCGATCCCGTGACCGAGATCACCAACCTCATTGCCGCTCAGCGCGCCTATGAAATGAACTCCAAGGTCATCCAGGCCGCAGACCAGATGTCCGGCACAATCTCCAACCTGCGCAGCTAGACCAAACCTCGGAGCCGATCCATGCGCCTGACGCAAGCCCGGCCGCTTCTCAAGGCGGCGATTGTCGTGTTCGCGGCGGCTTGCGCCTCGCCTTCTTCTGCGCAGGAAGACCCCGTCCCGACCCCGAAGGCGGTGATCTATCCCGGCGACTTAATCCGTGACGAGATGCTCGTCGACGTTCCCAACCCGGCGCGCGACGGATCGGGGCCGTTCGTCAATTCGCGCTCGCTCATCGTCGGCAAGGCCGCGCGGCTCACCCTGCTCCCCGGGCACGCGATTCCATTTTCGGGCGTCTCCAATCGCAAGCTCGTTTCCAATGGCGCCGAGGTCAGGCTCGTCTTTTCCGAGGGCGGTCTCATCATCACGACCACGGGCTCGGCGCTGCAAGACGGCTCGATCGGAGACATCGTCAAGGTTCGTAACGAGGACAGCGGCGTCACAGTGACCGGCGCCGTCCAGCCGGATGGCTCGGTCCAAGTGAGCGGGGGATGATGCGGCGACTGATTCTGGCGCTTGCGGTGTGTCTCGCTGCCGCGCCCGCCCTCGCGGCTCGGATCAAGGATATCTCGGTCCTGAATAGCGCCCACGACAGTCAGCTCGTCGGCTACGGCCTCGTGGTTGGTCTGCAGGGCTCGGGCGACACCCTGCGCAATGCGCCCTTCACCGAGCAGTCCGTTCAGGCAATGCTCACGCACCTGGGCCTCGACGTGCATGGGGCCTCGCTGCGCAACCGCAATGTCGCGTCCGTCATTGTCACTTGTGACCTCTCCGCTGGAATGGAGGTGGGCACGCGAATGGACGTGACCGTCTCGGCGCTTGGCGACGCGCCATCCTTGATGGGCGGGACGCTGCTGCTCACCCAGCTCCAGGCGGCGGACGGAACGATCTATGCAAGCGCGCAAGGCGCAGTCTCGGTGACCGGATTCGACGCCGTCGGGCAAGGCGAGACGCTGTCGCAAGGCGTGCCGACCGCGGGCCGCATCCCGAATGGCGCAATCGTCGAGCACGAGCTCCCCGGCTTTGCCGATGAGTTGCGCTCGATGCTCGAATTGAAGAACCCCGACTATACAACCGCAGTCAGGATCGTCGACGCGATCAACGCCTATTCCCGCGAGCGATTCCGCGCGAGCGCCGCTTATGAAGTCGATAGCCGAAGAGTCGAATTGTTCCGTCCCCGCAGGATCTCGTTTGCCCGGTTCATGGCCGAGATTGGGGAGCTTCAGGTAGCCCCGGACATGGCCGCGCGCGTCGTTCTCGACGCGCGGACCGGCACGGTGGTCGTTGGTCAGGACGTGCAGATTTCGACGGTCGCGGTGACCTACGGGACACTGACGGTCCGGGTTAACGAGCAGCCTCGCGTCTCCCAGCCGGCCCCGTTCTCGAACGGCAGGACCGTCGTCACGCCCAACACCAGGATCGATGTTGAGCAGAGTGGCGGACCCATCGCCATTGTCGGCGGGTCGAGCTTGAGAGCTTTGGTCAGCGGCTTGAACCGGATCGGCGTCAAGCCGCCGGGCATCATCGCGATCCTCCAGGCGATCAAAACCGCAGGCGCGCTGCAGGCGGATCTCGTCATTCAGTGACGGGCCGGCCCGGCGCGGGGTGAGCCCGCGTTGACCTAAGTCAGCCCAGCGCAAGCCACACGGTCGAGCATCATGCCCATCCTAGAGGCCGACACATGCCATCTCCTTCGCTGCCGCAACGCTTGACGGCCCGATCTTGTGGCGCGCGCGTGGCGCTTAGCGTCGCCGTCGTTCTCCTGGCCTCTCCCGTGTTTGCTCAGGACGGGCGGACGCACGAGAAGGGGAAGCCAAAAGCCACGGCCGACAAAGCGCCGGATATAGCCATTGCAAACAAAGCGCCGGATATCGAAGCCAGCCGCTTCTGCGCCAACGCCGGCCCGTCGATCGCCGAGGCGCGCATCGCCTGGGAGAGGAAACAGCTCGGTGATCTCGACGCGCAGGTCAAGCAGCGATTGGCCGATCTCGAAAAAGCGGAAGCCTCAGTGCAGGAGTGGGTGGCCAAGCGAGACGCAATGCTCAAGTCGGCGAGCGACGACCTGGTCGCCATTTACGCCAAAATGCAGCCGGAGACGGCCGCCACTCAGATCGCCGCAATGGACGACCAAATGGCGGCGGCGATCTTGGGCAAACTTAAATCGGGCGCGGCGGGGGCCATCCTCAATGAGATGGAGGCGGACCGAGCGAGCAAGCTTGCAATCGTTCTTTCGGGCGCGAATGGCGCGGGGAAAAAGTCCTGATGCGGCTCGTTCTGCCGCCGCTGTTGCTGGCGATCGCAGTGTCGATGAGCGGCTGCTGGACGAGCGCCAGCGAATTCATGCGCGAACCCTTCTTCTCGCCTGTCGGCTCAGGGCTCGTCACAGAGGAGACGGCGAGCATCCAAAGCGCGAAAGTGCTTCCCATGCCTCCACCTTCCGGAAATGGAACGCCGCCGTCCCTCTACAGCCAGCCGCGCATCGCCAATGTCGGCGACATCGTGCGGGTGCTCATTTCGATCAACGACAAGGCGACGCTTGGCAACGCGTCGGGCCGCTCGCAGACGACTACCGATAGCGGCGTGATCGACTTTGGCTACAACAATGGCTCGTCATCGGGGTCATCCAACCAGCCAGCCAAACTTCAGGGCGACCTCACGTCCTCAGCCTCGACTCAGGGTACGGGAAACATCGACCGGTCCGAGCAGATTCAGGTGTCGGTGGCGGCGGTCGTCACCCGTGTCCTTCCCAACGGCAATCTTGTCATCTCAGGATCGCAGGAAGTGCGCGTCAATTACGAGATGCGCCAGCTGACCGTGGCGGGGATCGTAAACCCGCTCGACATCTCGAACAACAACACCGTCGCCTATGACCGGATCGCCGAGGCTCGCATCTCCTATGGCGGCCGTGGGCGTCAGACCGACTTCCAGCAACCGGCGTGGGGACAACAGGTCTACGACGCCGTCAGGCCTTTCTAGCTGGAGCGGCTCATGTCTGATTCCGCCTCGGCCCAAGGCGTCGCCGCGAAGAGGTCGCCGCGGGGATCACTGATCGAAATGGCGATTGTGATCGGTCTCGCCCTCTGCGCCGGGGCGGCCTTCGAGGCGTTGCGCCCGACCTCTGCCGCAGGACCGGACAAGGCGGTGGTAACCCCGGCCGACGCGCCAGTCGAGACGGCGACAATTGTCGATTTGCCGCCGATCGTCACCAACCTGGGCGCGCCGCAGGACACGTGGGTTCGGCTCGAAGGGTCGATCATTTTTGACCCCAAGGCCTTGGCCCATCCCGAAGCCGTGGCGGGCCAAATTGGCGACGACGTCCTCGCCTATCTCAGGACCGTCTCCTTGCATCAGCTTGAAGGGCCGATCGGCCTCGAAAACATTCGCCAAGACCTCAACGAGCGGGCGGCGACGCGCAGCGGGGGCAAGGTGCGCGCGTTCGTGATCCGAACATTGGTGGTGCAATGAGACGGGCAATCTGCTTCATCGCCGCGCTTCTGGCGGCAAGCTCTCCGGCGGCGGCTCAGAGCGTCGATCTGAATTCCTTGATTCCCGCCGGCGGGGCCACCGCAAGCGGCCGCATCATCGAGCTCGTCGCGATTTTAACCGTGCTGTCGATCGCGCCCGGCCTTCTCATCATGGTCACAAGCTTCACGCGCTTCATCGTGGCGCTTTCATTTCTGCGCTCCGGGCTCGGCTTGCAGAGCGCGCCGGCCAATCTCGTCCTCATCAGCCTGTCGCTGTTCATGACCTTCTTTGTCATGGCGCCGACCTTCGACCGCGCCTGGCAAAACGGCCTGAAGCCGCTCATGGACAATCAGATCAGTCAGCAGCAGGCGCTGGCCGCAGTCGCCGAGCCGTTCCGGGAATTCATGCTCAGCCAGGTTCGGGAAAAGGATATGGCGCTGTTCGAGAGCCTGTCCAAAGGGCGTTTCGACGTCACCGACCGCTCGAAAGCGGACTTGCGGCTCCTCATCCCGGCCTTCATGATTTCCGAGCTCCGACGAGGCTTCGAGATCGGGTTCCTGATCGTGTTGCCGTTCCTGGTCATCGACATGATCGTCGCGACGCTGACGATGTCGATGGGCATGATGATGCTGCCTCCCTCGGTCATCTCGCTCCCCGTCAAGATCCTGTTCTTCGTGCTGATCGACGGCTGGAACCTCTTGATCGGAAGTCTGGTGCGCTCGGCAAGCTGATCGAGCGCCTGAGGGTCCATCGGCGCCAGCCTCGCGCAAGGCCGCGCGCCTCAAATAGGCCATCCCCGCGAGGAGTTCTCCATGAGCATTCTCAACACCAGCGTTTCGGGCATGCAGGCCGATTCGAACTGGCTGTCGACGATTTCCCAGAATGTCGCCAACTCCAACACCAGCGGCTACAAGAATGTCGAGACGGACTTCTCAACTCTGGTCGATCAGATCGCCAACGGGTCCCAGGATTTCGGCGGCGTCTCTACGAGCCAAATCTCGCTCAACTCGCTCCAGGGCGCCGTCGTTTCCTCTTCAACCGAGACCAACCTCGCCGTCCAGGGCTCCGGGTACTTCGTCGTTTCCGACTCCAGCGGCACGCTCTATTTGACGCGCAACGGGTCCTTCACGCCTGACGCGTCTGGCAACCTCGTCAATAGCTCCGGCTACTACTTGATGGCGGCGAACGTGCAGAACGGCGCTTCGCCGCTCGCCGCGAATTCGCTGACCGACCTTGAGAAGGTGAACGTCGTCAACGCCGGGCAGACCGCGACAGCGACCACCGCAGGCTCGTTGACCGCCAATCTGCCGTCCACGGCCACCCCAGTCGCCGCCGCCAATCTGCCGTCCGCCAATTCGCCGAGCTCAGTCTATACCGAGGCGACGTCGCTGGTCGTCTACGACAATCTCGGCGGCTCGCACACGATCAATCTTTATTTCACCAACACCGGTTCCAACACCTGGGAGGTGGATGCGTATGATGCGTCGACAGCCTCCGCCAGCGGCGGTTTTCCCTATTCGTCAGGCCCGCTCGCGACTCAAACTCTCACCTTCAATCCGACGACCGGCGCGCTCAGCTCCGGCTCGCCCCTTTCGATCGCCGTGCCGAACGGGCAGACGATGAGCCTTGATCTCAGCAACATGACGCAGCTTGCCGCGGGGTTCAACGTGACCGCTGCGACCGCGAACGGGAACGCGCCGAGCGGCATCAGCGGCGTCTCCATCTCGACGAGCGGGTCCTTGACGTTCAACTACGCGAACGGGACGTCCGCCGTCGTCTACGACATTCCGCTCGCCAATGTGGTGAGCCCCGACAATCTCGCTTCGGTCAACGGCGGCGCCTATCTGCCGACGTCTGCTTCGGGCCCCGTATTCCTGGGCACGGCCGGCGGCGCCGGCTTTGGCTCGATCGAAGCCTCGTCGCTGGAAAACTCTACGGTCGACCTGGCCACGGAACTGACGGACATGATCCAGGCCCAGAGCGCGTATGAAGCCAATTCTAAAGTGTTCCAGACCGGCGCCGACATTCTCGACGTCCTCAACGGGCTGAAGCCGTAAGGTCGAAAGCCTGAGGAGCTTCGATGAGCCTGTCGACCGCGTTCAACGTCATCAGCTCGTCCTTCGCCGCCAACGCGGCGCAGACGGCTGTCGTCTCCAACAATATCGCCAACGTCAACACGGCTGGCTATTCGCGCGAGATCGCGAATGTCGTGACGAACTCCTACGGCGGCGCCGATGTGGCCTCAATCACCCGCGAGGCCAACGCCGCCCTCCTGGAGCAGGTCTCGAGCTCGACCTCGCAAGCGGCGACCCAGCAGGCGATCTCTGATGGATTGACGACGCTCGCCCAAACCGTCGACGACAGCGCATCGGCTTCCTCAACCTCGGGCGCCGACCAGAACGGCGCCTCACCCTCGGCCATGCTGGCCAACCTGCAAAGCGCGCTGACAACCTATGCAGACTCGCCGACCTCATCGTCCGCCGCCGACGCTGCGGTGTCGGCGGCCTCGGATCTCGCGTCGTCGCTTAACGGCGCGAGCGCGACGGTCCAGCAGGTTCGCGAAACGGCCGACCAGAACATGGCCTCGTCGGTCAGCACCATCAATTCGCTGCTCAATCAGTTCACGGCCGCCAACAACGCCGTCGTCACCGGGTTGCAGACCGGCGCCAATGTCTCGAGCGCCGAGGATACGCGCGACTCGATCGTGACCCAGCTTGCGCAGCAGATCGGCGTTTCGACGACCGTGGCCGCCAACGGCTCGGAGTTGATCTACACCGACAGCGGCGTCACCCTGTTCCAGGACACGCCGCGCACCGTTTCCTTCACCGCCACCCCAACGCTGGTCGATGGCGCAACTGGCAACGCGGTCACGGTCGGCGGCGTGCCGATCACTGGCGCCAATTCGCCGATGCCCATCCAGTCGGGCGCGCTCGCGGGATACGCTGCGGCGCGGGATACGCTCGCGCCCGAATATCAGGCCCAGCTCGACCAGATCGCCGGCGGCCTCATCAATGCCTTCGCGGAAAGCGATCAATCGGCAACTCCTACGCTGCCCTCGCTGCCGGGCCTGTTCACCACGGCGGGAGCGACGAGCCTGCCCTCAATGTCGGCGACGACCGGTCTTGCCGCCGCGATCGAGGTCAATCCGAATGTCGACTCGTCGCAGGGGGGCGATCCGACGCTGTTGCGCGACGGCGGGATCTCCGACCCCGGGAACCCGGCCTACACCTACAATACGACCGGCGCGGCCAGCTACACCGGGCGCATCCAGGAGCTCATCGGCGAGATCAGCGCGACGCAGAGTTTCGACCCGTCCGCAGGCCTCAACTCATCGGCTAGCCTCACGGACTACGCCAACGCCTCGGTCAGCTGGCTGCAAGCCCAGAACCAGCAGGCGAGCGACGCGTCCTCCTATCAAAGCGCGGTCGCAACGCAGGCGACGTCAGCGCTGTCGAACGCAACCGGCGTCAATCTGGACGCTGAAATGACGAACATGCTGAACCTCGAAAATTCCTACGCTTCGACGGCGAAGCTATTGACGACCGTCAACAGCATGTTCTCAGCCCTGTTGCAGGCGGCATGACCACCGTAAGCGCAAACTTCGTATCGACCAACTACCTGGCCAACAGCTTGGTGGCGCCGGTCATGCAAGCTCAGTCACAGCTCACGAGCGCGATGACGGAAATGTCGACTGGCGAATACGCCAATCTCGGTTTGCAGCTCGGCGACCAGTCTGGCTACGAACTCTCGCTCAAGGAGCAGGTCGGCCAGCTTCAGACGCTGACCACCGGCAACAGCGTCGTGTCGACCAGTCTGTCGACGGCGCAGAACGCGCTCTCGGCCATCCAGACGACCGCGCAGACGACGCTCGATAATCTCGTAGGCTCGACGCAGGACGCCAATTCCGACGTCTCGCTTCAGGACATGGGCCAATCGGGGCTGCAGTCGCTGATCAGCGGGGCCAATATGACGTCGGGCGACCAATATGTGTTCGGCGGAATCAATTCCGCCGTCGCGCCGATGGCGGACTATTATTCGACCCCGACGTCGGCCGCCAAGACAGCGATCGACCAGGCTTTTCAGACCACATTCGGCGTCCTGCCGACCGATCCGGCTGCGGCGAACATCTCTGCGTCGGCCATGCAAAGCTTTCTCTCTGGGCCGTTCGCGGCGCTCTTCCAAAGCGCTTCGTGGAGCACGGACTGGTCGTCAGCCTCGAGCGTCAATACGACCGCCGAGGTCGCGCCCGGTCAGACCGTCACAACGTCGACCAACGCCAATCAGCCGGGCTTTCAAGAGCTTGCCCAAGCCTACGCTATGCTGAGCGAGTTCGGCGGCTCCGCTCTCAGCAGCGACGCGCAGCAGGCCGTCGCCACGGCCGCCTCCTCGCTCCTCTCACAGGGCGTGAACTCGATGATCGACCTTCAGGCCGGGCTCGGCTCGAGCCAGAGCGCCGTCACTGGCGCTACCAATTCGATGAGCTCGCAACTCACGATCCTGCAAGACCAGGTCGGCGCTCTCGACAACGTCAACACGACGGCTACCGCGGCTCAGATCACCAGCCTGACCAATCAGGTCCAGATGGCCTACGAGCTCACCTCGCGCCTATCGCAGTTGAATTTGGCGCAGTACCTGCCGGTTACCTGATACGCGAAGGGGCGCGATGTACGAATTTGCTTACAACGACGTGATCGAAGAATCCCGCCAGACGATGCGCACCCGCGAGCGCGCGGCGATGGATCGCGTGATCGGGATGCTGCGCGCGGCTCAGGAGAAGGGTCCGCAGTCGCGCGAGCGAATTGACGCTCTGTTCTATCTGCGCCGCCTATGGACGATTTTCATCGACGACCTCAAGAACCCGAACAACGAGTTGTCGGATCAGCTCAGAGCCGGAATCCTCTCGATCGGCATCTGGATGATGAAGGAGATCGACCGCGTGCGCGATGGCCTGACCAACGACCTGACGCCCATGATTGAAATCAACGAGCTGATCCGCGACGGGCTGAAGTGAGGGTCATTGCGGCATGAACATCACCCTCAGAGCCGGGGAACGGTTTTTTATCAACGGCGCGGTCATCCGTATCGACCGAAAGGCGTCGATCGAACTTCTGAACGAAGTGACCTTCCTGCTCGAGAACCATGTGATGCAGGCCGAGCAGGCGACGACGCTGGTCCGCCAGATCTATTTCGCCGTCCAGATCATGCTAATGGACCCCACGGCCGGCGCCAGCGCGGCGCTGCTCGCCCATTCGCTGATCGAATCCGCGCTTGGCGCTTATCACACGTCCGATTTGACCGTGGGCCTCAAGAGCGTCAACGCGTCGCTCCTCCGTGGTCGCAATTTCGAGGCGCTGAAGGCTTTGCGCGGCCTGTTTGCTCTCGAGGACAAGGAGCTTCAGCCGCTCGCCGACACGCCGAGCGCCGCCTGAAATGAGGAGAACGCCATGACCGTCAACGCCACGACCCCCGTTTCGTCCACGGCCGCATCGACCAGCTCGTCTACGGCGAGCGCGGCGACGCAAAGCCTCAGCTATAACGATTTCCTGACCCTTCTCATGGCGGAGATGAAGAACCAGGACCCGACGCAGCCGATGGATCCATCGCAGATGGTGTCGCAGCTCGCGACCGTCTCCGAGGTCGGGCAAGCGGTGCAAGCCAACACAACGCTGGCCTCGCTCCTAACGGCGAGCTCGCTCAGTCAGGCCGAGCAGCTAATCGGCAGAACGGTCACTTCCGCTGACGGTTCGACGTCGGGCGAGGTCGCTTCGGTCAGCGTCACCAGCTCCGGCACGGCCGCCACGCTGACGAACGGCGGAACCGTTTCGCTCACCAATGGCGCGAGCGTCCAATGAACGAAGGCGACGCGATCGATCTCGTCCAGTCGGCGATCTGGATGGTGGTGGTCGGCGCCGGTCCTTGCGTCGCCGCTGCGATGGCGGTCGGCGTCGTTATCGCGCTCTTGCAGGCTCTGACCCAGATACAGGAGATGACGCTCACCTTCGTGCCGAAGATGATCGCGGTCTTTCTGGCCATGAGTTCTCACGGCCTCATTCGTCGGGGCTAAGTTCTCGATCTTCACTCAGTCGATCTACGCGCGGATCGAGCAGGGGTACAAATAGGCGCTAAGCGGTTAGCCGCGGCGATCCGCGGTTCGACCCTCGCGCAAGGTTCAGACCACATTCTCCCCGCAGGGGCGCCATGTGTTGGCGCCTAGTTGAGCGAGGGCGCCATGTCATTGACGGCGGTGGGGAGCGCGCCGGCAGCAAACCGCGGCGGCAAGGACATCGCCTTCGCCGTTGGCATCGTCCTCATCCTTTGCCTGTTCTTCCTCCCCGTTCCGGCGGTGATGATCGATTTTGGCCTCGCGCTGTCGATCGCGCTTTCCGTCCTCATCCTGATGGTGGCGCTCTGGATCCAGAAGCCCCTCGAATTCTCGGCCTTCCCGACCGTGCTCCTGGTTGCGACAATCCTGCGGCTCGCGCTCAACATTTCGACCACTCGGCTCATACTGTCGCACGGCGAACAGGGGCCGACGTCGGCTGGCTACATCATCGGCGGCTTCGCTCGCCTGGTGATGGGCGGCGATTTCGTCATCGGGATCATCGTCTTTCTCATTCTGGTGACGATCAACTTCCTGGTCATCACCAAGGGCGCAACCCGCATCGCTGAGGTCGGAGCGCGATTCACCCTCGACGCCATTCCCGGCAAGCAAATGGCGATCGATGCGGACCTCTCGGCCGGCCTCATTGACGAGAAGGTGGCGCAGGCGCGCAGGCGCGAGCTCGAGGAGGAAAGCGCCTTCTTCGGCTCGATGGACGGCGCCTCGAAATTCGTCCGCGGCGACGCGATCGCCGGTCTCATCATTCTGGCTGTCAACATCTTTGGCGGCATCGTCATCGGCGTCACCCGGCATGGGCTCACGCTCGGCGCCGCGGCCGACGTCTTCACCAAGCTCTCTGTCGGCGATGGCCTGGTGACGCAGATCCCGGCGCTCATCATTTCGCTCGCCGCCGGCCTGCTCGTGGCCAAGGGCGGCACGCGAGGCTCGGCCGACAAAGCCGTCATCGACCAATTGAGCGGCTATCCAAACGCGCTCTTTCTCGCAGCGCTCGCGATGGCGGTCCTCGGCGTCGTTCCTGGGCTGCCGTTCCTGCCATTCGCGTTCATCGGCGGGCTGATGGCGTTTGTCGGCGTCGCCATTCCACGGCGTCTCGAGAGGGACCGCGCCGCCGAGGCGGCCATGGCCATGGCGAAGGAGGAGCGGGCCAAGGCCGAGGCGCGCTCGTCAATCAAGGAGCAGCTCAAGTCATTCGAGATCGAACTGGTCCTGAGCAAGGAGCTCAACGCGGCGCTGCTGTCGTCGCGTGACGAGATCGGTTCGCGCATCGGCAAGATGCGGCGCAAGTTCGCGCGCCAATACGGCTTCGTGGTTCCGGAGATCCGTCTCTCCGACGATATCAAGGCGGCGCCGAGGACTTATCAGATCAAGATTCACGGCGCCGCGGTCGCGACCCAGGAATTGCGGGTCACCGACCATCTCATCGTCATCGGCGACGGACCGCGCCCCAACCTGCCGGGCGACGAAGTGCGCGAACCTGCGTTCGGCATTCGCGCCATCGCCATTCCCGAGGCTTTCGTCAAGGACGCGAGGCGCGCGGGCTTCAGGCCGGTCGATCCTGTTTCGGTGCTGCTCACTCATTTGAGCGAGGTCGTCCACAACAACCTCGCTCAACTTTTATCGTACAAGGATATGCGCGTGCTGCTCGATAGGCTCGAGCCCGAGTACAAGCGGCTGCTCGACGACATGTGTCCGTCGCAGATTTCGCAATCGACGCTGCTCGCGACTCTGAAGCTTCTGCTCGCGGAGCGCGTTTCCATTCGCAACCTCAGTCTGATTCTGGAGGCGGTGGCGGAGGTCGCGCCGCACGTGCGCCGACCTGAGCAGATTGTCGAGCAGGTGCGCATCCGGCTCTCCCAGCAGATCTGCGGCGACCTTGCCGACGAAGGCGCGCTCGCTGTCTTGAGGCTCGGCAACCGCTGGGATCTGGCGTTCCATCAGGCCCTCAAGCGGGACGCCAAGGGCGACGTGGTCGAATTCGACATCGACCCGCGGCTGATGGAGCAATTCGCAGCCGAGGCCTCGGCGGCGATACGCAAGCGGATGGACGAGCGGCGTTTGTTCGCCCTCGTCACCGCCGCCGAGACGCGACCCTATGTGCGCATGATTATCGAGCGGATGTTTCCAACTTTGGCGGTCCTGTCGCAGCTCGAAATCGCGCGCGGGTTCGAGGTGAAGTCACTGGGCACGATCGCGTGACTGCGCTTGTCTCCGGGGCGATGGCGGCGCCTCATGTGGCGCTCGCGCCCAGGGCGGCGCTTGGCGCTTTCGTGCTCTTCTGCCGCATCGGCGGATGCCTGATGCTGGCGCCAGGATTCTCGAACACGCAGATTCCGACCCAGGTTCGCTTGTTCGTGGCCCTCGCGGTCACCCTGACGCTGACGCCGCTATTGCTCGATCGCGTGCCAGCCGCTGCGCTGGGCGATGATCCGATCCTCGCCCTCAAGACGATTGCTGTCGAATCGCTGGTCGGCGGCATGATTGGGGTCTTGGCAAGGCTATTCTATTTCGCGCTCGAGGCGCTGGCTGTCGGCGCAGCCTCCATGCTTGGGTTCTCCAGTCCGTCCGGGTTTCAGATCGAGAACGACGAGCCGATGGCGCCATTGGCGACACTCATCTCGCTCGCCGCGATCGCGCTCCTGTTCGCGGCCAACCTTCATTGGGAGCTTTTGCGCGGGCTCGTCGCCTCTTACGACGTCGTGCCCGTCGGCGCAGACTTCAACGCGCGACTGGCGCTGAAGCAGATCGCTGACGTGCTGGGCGAATCGTTCCGGCTCGCCCTCAGGATCGCTTCGCCCTATGTGATCTACGCGCTGGTGGTCAATCTCGCGCTGGCGCTGGTCAACCGGCTCACCCCGCAGGTGCAGGTCTTTTTCGTCGCCACGCCGTTTGTGGCGGCAGGCGGCCTGCTCTTGCTCTACTTCACCATCAAACCGGCGATCGAAGCGTTCATTAGCGGCTTCGGCGTCTGGCTCATTTCCGGCTAGCGCATGAAAAAACGTCTGGACGCGTTGACTCATATAGGTCGGCTTCAAACGCTCATGCACGACGTCGGCCGTTCAAGGCTGAATACGCTCGACCGCAAGCAGGCGGAATTGAATGAAAATCTGAAAGCAGTCTTCGAGGCGCTGGAGGCGGACGGGCTTGCCTATGGCGCTCAAGCCGGACTGGTCGGGCGTCACATTCGTGTGTTGCAGCTGAAGCTCGATCAGCTGGCGCGCGAGCGAGAAAGCGCACGTCGCAGCGTGCTTACACAAGGGGCCCGGGCGAAGCTTGCCGAGCTTGCGATCGAAGCCGCCGCCCTTGGCTATCGACGCTCGAACGAGCGCAAAGAGCTGGCCGAAATCATTGAGCGTGCGCTCGGCCGAGGCGCAAGCTCGACGTAAGGCTAAAGGAGGACGTTGGCCTCCTACAGGATCTTTCGCGGCGCTCAATGGCCTTCAATCCTCGTACAGATGTCATCCTCGAGGTGGCTAGCGCCGCCGATCCGTCGCGCGCCACTGTCGCCGCCCAGCGGCTCAGTGCGCTTGCGGGCTCGAACGCCCCAGCGGCCGACTTTGCCGCCGACCTCGATCGGGCGGCAAGCACGACAGGCGCAACGACGCGGCCGCTCGCGAACGCCGCCGACATGCGGTCGCGTCTTTCAGCGGCGCCGGGCGGCCCGGACAAGCTTGGCCAAGCGAAGACCCAGTTCGAGGCTATGATGCTGAATTCGTTCGTCAGCGAAATGCTGCCGAAAGACACGGGCGAGGTCTTCGGGCAGGGGACGGCCGGCGACATGTGGCGATCGATGCTCGCCGAGCAGGTTTCGACACAAATCGCCAAGTCCGGCAAGCTCGGCCTCGCCCGGCGTCTGTTCGCCACCCACGAGGTCGACCTCCGTTCGGGGCGCGGTGGCGAGGCGACGAAAACCGTCGGCCAGCCTGCCGCGCAAATGAGCGCCAATATCCTGTCGGCGCCGACGGCGGCCGAGCCCGAGAATGGCGCAGTTCTGTTTGCCGGACCGAAACGGACATGAGCCAACCGCTGCGCCGAGCGCAGGCTCCGGCCGCTGCGGCGGCGTTGCCGATCATCGAGCGCCTCATCGCGACCCTCGACGCCGAGAATCGCGATCTCGAACAGGGCCGTGGGGTCAAATACGAGGCCTACAGTCTGAGCAAGAACCAGGGCCTGCTCGAGCTCAATCGCCTGATTCCGGCGCTCGCGGGAGCAGCAGCAGCGGCAGGACCTCTGCGCGACGCGCTGGCTGAGCTTCACGCAAAGCTCGAAATCAATCGGCGGTCGCTCGCGGTGCAGCTCAAGGCTTGCGAAGCCGTCTCGGAGATCATCACCCGCGCCATCCAGGACGGCCAATCCGATGGAACCTATACCGCCTCCGCCTGGCGCCGGTCGCCCGAATGATCAAGGCCGCGCTTGTCGGCGTCATCGCGGTCGCGGGCGTGATCGCGGGCGAGATGGGAACCGACAAGGTTCTCGCCATGCGCCAGGCGCGCGCCACGGCCGTCGCCACAAGAACGACCGAAGCGCGCAAGACGCACGAGATCAACGTCCCTCGCATCAAGGACGGCGTGATCCAGGGCTACGCGGTCATGCTGCTGAGCTACACCGTCGACTTGAGTGCGCTGAAGACAGCGGCGATGGCGCCGGATTCGATCCTGGTCGACGAGGCGTTTCGATATGTCTACGACGACGACACGATCGATTTCGACCATCTCGACCGATTCGATTTCGCCAAGATGAGCAAGGCGCTTGCCGCGGCGACCAACGCGCGCGTGAAGAGCAACGTGGTCGTCGACGTCGGCGTGCAGGAATTCACCTATGAGCCGGTCAGCGAGACCCGCGGGCGCCCGGCGCCTTAAGCGGCCCGCGTCGCCTCAGCCTTCGAGGCGGCGATCAAATCGACGAACCGCTGGAAGAGATAATGGCTGTCGCGCGGACCGGGCGAGGCCTCGGGGTGATATTGCACCGAGAAGGCCGGCCGGTCGGCAAGCGCAATGCCGCAATTCGAGCCGTCGAACAGCGACACATGCGTCTCCTCGGCGTTTGCCGGCAGGCTCGCCCGATCGACTGCGAAGCCGTGGTTCATCGACACGACCTCGACCTTGCCGGTGGTGAAGTCCTTGACCGGATGATTGGCGCCGTGATGGCCCTGCGGCATCTTGACGGTTTGCGCGCCGACCGCGAGCCCCAGGAGCTGATGGCCGAGACAGACCCCGAACAGGGGCACCTTGGTCTCCAGGAGCGCCTGGATCGTCGGCACGGCGTATTCGCCCGTGGCCGCTGGATCGCCGGGTCCGTTGGAGAGCACGACCCCATCGGGCTTGAGCGCCAGGATCTCCTCCGCGCTCGCCGTCGCCGGAACCACCGTCACCGCGCAGCCGGCGTCATTGAGGAGCCTGAGGATATTGCGCTTGGTCCCGTAGTCGATTGCGACGACGTGAAAGCGCGTGGCGTCCCGCCGGCGATAGCCGTTCTCCAGCGTCCAACTGGTCTCGTCCCAGTTCGAACGCTGGGTCGAACCCACCGCCGGAACGAGGTCCATCCCGTCGATTCCGGGCCAGGCGGCCGCCTGGGCGCGCAGCGCGTCGAGGTCGAAGGCGCCGTCGGGCGAATGGGCGATGACCGCATTCGGCATGCCCCGCTCGCGGATCAGCGTCGTCAGCGCGCGGGTGTCGACGCCCGTGACGCCGATGATCCCCCGCGCCTTCATCCAGCTGTCGAGCCGCGCGTGAGCGCGAAAATTGGATTGCGCCGACACGTCGGCGCGCATGATGGCGCCGACCGCGGCCGACGCGGAGGCGGCGTTCAAGACCTCGATGTCCTCGTCATTGACGCCGACCACGCCTATATGGGGGAAGGTGAAGGTGACGATCTGGGCGGCGTAGGAGGGATCCGTGAGGATTTCCTCGTAGCCCGTCATCGCCGTGTTGAAGCAAACCTCGCCAACCGCAGAGCCCGTCGCGCCGACGCCGAAGCCCTCGATCACCGCGCCGTCGGCGAGGACGACCACGCCGGTCGCGATGCGCGGACGCCAGCCGGGAGACGCATCCTCGGGCTCAAGCGGCAGATCGGGTTGTGTTGCGCGTGACATGCGGCTGTGCTTAAGCGCCGCCTTTGCCGCGCGTCAAGCTCATGCGCGCCGTTCGAACCTTTGAGGAAACCTATGCCCGAATCAGCGCCGCTGCGCGAGACCGTGGCCACAAAGATGAAGGAGGCGATGAAGGGCGGCGACAAGGTTCGCGTCGGCGCGCTCCGTCTCATCATGTCCGCGCTCAAGGATCGGGAGATCGAGGCGCGCGGCGCCGGCAAGATCGTGAGCCGCGCCGATGAACTCGCGCTGCTCACCAAGATGGTCAAATCCCGCCAGGAATCCGCGACGATCTACGCCGAGGCCGGACGCAAGGAGCTCGCCGATCAGGAGAACGCGGAGATCGCGGTGATCGGCGAATTCCTGCCCAAGCAAATGGACGAAGCGGCGGTGATCGCCGCCGCCAAGGCCGCCATCGCCTCGACCGGCGCGACCAGCATCAAGGACATGGGCAAGGTGGTCAGCGCGCTCAAGGCCGCGCATCCGGGCGAGATGGATTTCGCCAAGGCGAGCGCGATCGTGAAGGGGCTGCTCGCGGGCTAGAGCCGTCTCTTGTCATGCCCGCGAACGCGGGCATCCATTAAGCCATTGACAATCCACTAGATTCCCGCTTGCGCGGGAATGACAAGCCGGGCGGGCCGGGAAAGCCTCATTTCGCCCTGCGAAACGAAACGCTTCGCAGGGGCCGCCTTAAGTCTCTGAAATCATTGGGGTCGGCGAATCAGCCATTTCGCCGTTTTGTGTGATATCAAGGGCTTGCGGCCCGTTTCGTTTCGCCGCGTTCTCGCCCAAGGCTTTCGCGGCCGTTTCGGCTTGTCTCAGCGCCAACGCCTCGCGCGCGGCGTCGAGACGGCCGAGCCTGTCCTCCATCGTGTCGACCTCGTCGCCGATCCCCTGGAACGTGGCCTTGAGGCGCAGCCGGTCGGGCGCGAGGCGGTTCAATTGCTCGATGATGCGAACGAAGGCATGCGCCGCCGAAGGCTTGCCGGCGTCGATCTGGGCGCCGATGAGGTCGAGCGCCCGTTCGAGCCGCGCGATCTGTAGAAGGGCAAAGTCGTCGGCGGGATTGGAATCGCGGCGATCGAGCCGCTCGCGGACGATCTGCTGCACCCGTCGGACGCTCAAGCTTTCCGAGGCGGCGATGGCGCGGATCGACTCGCCCGCCATCAGGCGAGCGAAGATCCGCTGCGCGCGCTCACCCTCCTCGGTTAAGAAATGGACTGGCTTTGCGGCTGGCGCGGGCATTTGGGGCGTCCTTTCGGCGAAACCGCTAGTATAGCAAGAATTCTGTCCATCAGAAAGGATTTGTCGCAAAAAGGGTTGGCCGCGCTTATGGTTTCAGCGGTAGGAGCGCTGATTTGGGCCGCCAACGCGCGCTCCCTCCGTCATGGCCGGGCTTGACCCGGCCATCCACGAAGCGGCCGCAAAACGACCTGCGCAGATCAGGCGATGCGCGTAAGGCTATGAGGGCGATAAATCTCTTTTATGAACGCGTGGCTTTTGGCGGCAGCTCGCGTGGATGGCCGGGTCAAGCCCGGCCATGACGTGGCTCCAGACGCCCTTGCCGACCGGCGCAGGGAACGGTCCGCGCGTCAACGCGTTCAAGAGCCATGCGGATCATCGACTCACGACTTTGCCTGATTGTCGCCGGCGCCGCCCTCGTCGCCGGCTCGGCCTTCGCCCAGGCGCAGAGCCCAGCGACAAAGAATACGGTCCCCGACGCCAATCCGCCGGCCCAGAGCTTGAGCAAGGAGCTGAACCAGTCGAACGGAATCATCCATCCGAAAGAGGTGGACCCAGGCATCCAAAAGCCGGCTCCCAAGACGGGAGACCCGAACGTCGTCCCGCCGCCGGGGACTTCAGGCGGCGCTCCCGCGCCGCAGCCGAAATAAGCGCGACCAAGATAAGCGGCTCGGGTCCGTGCTAGCGTTGAGCTGCCGTTGCTTCGAATCGGAGGTTCACTGAAGTGATCACTTCAACCGCCCGGGTGTCGTCGGCACAAAACCTAGGCAATCAGCACGGCTAATACCCGCGACGGACGGATCCAAGTCCGCAACTGCCTTGATCAGCGTGTCCGTATTGGCAGCCCCAACCTTGATACCGCGGTGCGGGTCAACCGAATGGTATTTGGTCATGGCCGCGGCACCCTGAACAAACCCACTTTTGCGCGCGATGATATTCAGGGTGCGGCGGTTCTCTTGCCAATAGGTGTTCACCGGCCCATGAAGCGGCTCGGGCGGAGCACCCGGATGGATCGCCTGTGGTGGCCCGGCAAGGTTCAGGTACGAGTGGTGTGCCGCTAGTAACGTGAGGTCGTAAAGCCTGGCGACGAACGCCCGCATTTCGTCAAGGCTGCCCGGTGTTATTGCATCTTTGCACTCGATGGCAATGCGTGGGCGTCCAATTGGACAACCGCCGGTCGGTCGAGCACGGAGTGCCTGACCGACACTCTCGGGCACGATTGCCACGTCGATCTCGTGTTGAGCGCCGCTGCGGCCCTCGAACTGTATTCCGTTCCAAATCTCCCACTTGGACCCCTGCGCCCTGCGAAAGCCGATCACGCTTCGCATTGCTTGCACCCTGGCTTGCTCCTGCAATCCCGCTGGGCGCCCACCACGCTGGATGAAGCGGATCAAGATCGGTTCTGGAGATCGGGAGCCGTCCGAGCGCTGGAGCCAGACTTCGAAGCCCCTGACTTGAAGCTCGCGCGCAATCCCGGTCATAACGAACAACTCAAACGCCCGGCCGGCCCCGCTGGCGTTACGAAGCGTAGCGGCGCTCCCTAGTACTGCGTTGAGCGCGGCCTGTACGTTCGGGATCATACCGGAGACTGTCTCCGGACTTGAGATGACCACTGGTCAAGCGCAGACCGTAGACCCGTCATAGCGGCACGCGCCGTTTCTATGTCGCTACGGGAGGCCGTCAAGTCTTCCTCGTCATTGATTACGATTTGGATAGGCGCCGAGATCACCCTCGAGGTGTTGCTCTTCCTCCCGCTCGGGCTGTGATGAGGGCTCAACGGCAATCTCGTTAAGGGCGTCGGATGCGTCCACGAGGTCGTTGAGTGCGAACTCCAAACGTTCCGATACATAGGTCGCAGCCCAGACGATTTGGTCGTCCCCGAGGATGGGCATGGCCGGTATTACTGACAGAATGGGCTCACGCCGCCCTTGTTCGCCGAGCCGCACCTGCGCGCGGGCACTTGCCAGTGCCTCCTCAGAACTCTTCTGTTTCGCGGCCGCGCTAAATCCGATCGATGAGTTCGAAAGCAAGCCAATCCGCCCCCGCTGTCGCCAAAGTTTCGATGAGCGGGAGGAGGCGAGGATCGAGGATGGCCATGAGTATTTGCTATTCGTTAGGCTGGAGATCCACTTGAGGCGGATCCCTGCCGAAGGGGTCGGCGAGCGCATTAGCACGGGGCGTGCCGATTTGACGTGTGAAATGGCGGCCGCGGTACACGCTTTATATTGCACCGCTTCGGGACTTGGCGCCCACGCCGACAAAGGTCTGGAATGAAGCTCTGTTGTTCGAGTGCCTCCTGACGCCAGCCGAATTCGAAAAGTCGCCGGTCTGCATCCGGCGAAGGGCGGTCATTCCCCAGCGCCCGGCGTCCGTCTCAGTTGGGATCGAAACCGGTCGAAATCTTCCTTAACGGCACTAACCGCTCACCCCCCGCTCCGCGTCAGCACGACCTTCATGCAGGCGTCGATGTCGAAGGCCTGCGCCATCGCCTTGTCCACCTGATCGACCGGGAATTCGTGGGTGACGAATTTTTTGAGCGGATAGGCGGTCTTGAATTTGTTCAGGAGTTTCAGGCTGCTCGGGTAGCCGGTCGGGGGATGGTTGGTCATGCCGAAGAGGCGGATCTGGTTCGCCAGCAGATGGCGGTGCGGATTGATCGGGATGTCGCCGACATCGGCGAACACGCCGGCGACGAAATAGGCGCCGCCGCGCCGCGCCATTTCCAGCCCCTCGGGGATCGCCTCGGCGACCCCGGTGCATTCGACGACGACGTCGCCGCCGCGGCCTTGGGTCAGATCCCGCACGGCCTGAACGCGCTCGGCCTGGGTCGTGTTCTTCAGGCTGATCACGGCGTCGGCGCCGAAATCCTTCGCCAGTCGAAGCCGGAAATCGGAGCGGTCGATCGCGATGATCGTGCCCGCGCCCATGAGCCGGGCTTTGAGGACATGCAGGAGGCCGAGCGGACCCACGCCCTGGATGACGATGGTCGCGCCTGAGCCGAACCCTTCCCCTCCCATGGTGTAAAGCTCTTTGGCTTTGTCGAGGTTGTAGGTGCAGGCCATCAGTTCCGACATGACCGCGATGCGCGGCTCCATGTCCTCGGGAACCTTGAACACGAAGGCGTCCTTGCGGACGTAGATGTAATCGGCCCAGCCGCCCATGAGATGCGGGCCTTCGTCGCAGGTGAAGGCGTTGCCGTAGCCCTTGATGTTCTGGCACAGCGGAAAGCCGAACGTGTTCCGGCAATACCAGCACTTGCCGCACAGAATGTCGGGACACATGACGACCCGGTCGCCAACTTTGAGCTTTTCGCCGGCATATTCGAGCGAATGAGCGGCGGTCTTGCCGATCTCGGCCACCTTGCCCACGATCTCGTGGCCGGGAATGATCGGAAAGGGCGTGTGCGACTCGGCGGGCGTCCCGGCATATTGCACCGTCTCGCCGCGGAACGTGTGCTTGTCCGTTCCGCAGATGCCGCACATTTCGAGCTCGATGACCATCGAGACATCGTCGATCTCCGGATAGGGATAGCGCCGGACCTCGAACTTTCCCGGCGCCGTCATCACCGCGGCGTTGACGCTGTTCTGCTTCATTCATGAACCCCGAAAGTGGCCCGCCGGGGCCCAGCCCAATCCACGGTCCCCTCTCCCCCGCAAGCTGGGAGAAGGGGCGATCGCGCCGAGCGCCGCATCTCTCGGCCGGGTCTTGCCGTCGTTTTCCCGCCCCTAGTCGAACAGGATGACCTGCCTCACCCCGACCCCCTCGCGCAGCCGGTCGAAGCCTTCGTTGATCTCCTCGAGCTTCAGGCGGTGGGTGAGCAACTGGTCGACCGGCAGGCGGCCGGCGCGGAAGAGGGCGATCATGCGCGGCACGTCGCGCTGCGGGACGGATGAGCCGACGTAAGAACCCTTGAGCGTCCGCTCCTCGGCGACCAGAACGAGCGGGGAGAGGTTCATCCGTTTGTCCGGATGGGGCAGGCCGGCGGTCACCGTCGCCCCGCCCCGCGCGGTCGCCGCATAGGCGAGCTCGAGCGCCGGAACGGAGCCCGCCATCTCGAAGGCGACATCGACGCCATTGCCCGAGACACGCCGGATTTCGCCGACAGCGTCGTTCGCGCGCGCGTTCACCGTTTGCGTTGCGCCGAGTCTGGGTCGCAAAGGCGAGCTTTTCGTCGGAGAGATCGACGGCGACGATCTGGCGCGCGCCCGCTAGCCTTGCGCCGAGCACAACGCTCAGGCCCACGCCGCCCAAGCCCACCACCGCCACCGATTGGCCCGGCTCGAGCTTGGCGGTGTTGACCACCGCGCCGACCCCGGTCAGCACGGCGCAGCCGAACAGAGCCGCGAGCTCAAGCGGCAGGTCGGGGTCGATCTTGACGCAGGATTCGCGCGCCACCACCGCATGGGTTGAAAAGGCGGCGACGCCAAGCAGATGGTTGACCGGCTCGGCGTGAAACGAGAGCCGCCGCTCGCCGGAAAGCAGCGTTCCGCGGCGTTGGCCTTGGCGGCCGGCTCGCAGAGCGCGGGACGTCCCGAAGCGCAGGGGCCGCAGCGGCCGCAGCTCGGGACGAACACCAGCACCACATGGTCGCCTGCTTCAAGATCGGTCACGCCGTCGCCGACGGCCTCGACGATTCCGGCCGCCTCGTGGCCCAGCGCCATCGGCATCGGACGGGGGCGCGAGCCGTCGATCACCGACAGGTCCGAATGGCATAGGCCCGCGGCCGCCATCTTCACCAGGACCTCGCCGCGGCCAGGGGGGCTGAGGTCGAGCTCGAGGATGTCGAGCGGCTTCGATTCGGCGTATGGGGGCGGGAGCCCGGCCTGGCGAAGGACGGCGGCTTGGATGCGCATGGGGTTTCCTCGAACTGGAACCGCCCGATGCTGGGCGATAAAAGAGATCAGGGCAATGGCGAAAATCGGCAGCCGGTCAGCGCCTCGCCTGCAGCGTCACTTGCGCCGCGAATGCGCCCGCGCCACATACGCGTGAGGCCTGCTTCGCCTAAAAGCGGGCGCCGCCGGGAGCTTGAGCCATGCCGCAGACCAACAGCCGCTTTTTCGACGATCTCTCGCGTCTCATGACCGACGCGGCGGGATTGGCCGACGGCGCGAAGCGCGAGGCGCAAACTTTCGCCCGCGCGCAGATGGAGCGGATGATGGCGGGCATGAACGTCGTCACGCGCGAGGAGTTCGAGGCGGTCAAGGAGATGGCGGCGCGGGCGCGGGACGAGAACGAGAAGCTTGCCGCAAGGGTAGCCGCGCTGGAAGCCAAGCTCAACGAGCCAAAGCCTTGATCGGACTCGCATTCCCAGAGCCCAGCCCTTACCAGAGTCTTGATTCCGTTTACTAAATTTGTGGACCCAGAGGGGTAAGCGGTTTACGAACGGGCGCGAATCAGCAAGGTTGTAGTGGGTTGCGCGACCGGAAGGTCGAGACGGCCTCTCCTTCTTCCTCGATCCGCCGAAAGATCCCTGATGACCTTCATCGACACCAGCGCTGGCGAGCGTAGCGAGCATCCCGTCGACGTCGTCGAGCGCTTGGCGGCCGTCAACGAATGGGCGTTCGATCGGGCCGAGACGGACGAGATTTCGATCCTGGTCTCCGGCCGGTTCGCCAATTACGACGTCGCCTTCACCTGGTTGCCGGATCTCGAATCCCTGCATGTGAGCTGTTCGTTCGACCTCAAGACGCCGACGCACAAGCGGGCGGCGATTGGCGAACTGACTCAGCTCATCAACGAACAATTGTGGCTTGGGCATTTCGATCAGTGGAGCCAGCAGGACGTGGTGATGTTTCGCCACGCTTTGTGCCTGGCGGGAGGCGCGGGCGCCAATGACGCGCAGTGCACCGCCGTGGTCAATGCGGCGCTCGAAGCCTGCGAGACCTATTACCAGGCGTTCCAGTTCGTTTTGTGGGCCAACCGCGGACCGCGCGAGGCGATGGCCTTCGCCGCATTCGAGACCCGCGGCGCGGCCTGAAAACGCCCGTCCGGGGGACTGGCGCTCGGGCTCGATTGCGTGTAAGAGCCGCGCCTTCTCGATTTCCGGGCCTCGCCGCCCGCCTTAAGATTTTGGAGTTCCCCCGGTGGCCGTTCCCAGACGCAAAACTTCGCCCTCGCGCCGCGGCATGCGCCGCTCGGCCGACGCGCTCAAGGCGCCCTCTTATGTCGAAGACAAGGATTCCGGCGAATTGCGCCGCCCGCATCACATCGACCTCAAGAGCGGCATGTATCGCGGCCGCCAGGTCCTGAAGCCGAAGTCCAAGACTGTCGACGCCTGAGCGGCGAAAGCCCGCCGCGGCGGCCAATTTGCGCGTCCGAGAGGGAGACCGCAGTCGTCTGCGCTCGAAAAAGCGGGCGCTTTCGCGCTTTGCCGCGTGAAGTCTATTCATTTGATTTGTAAAGGCATTTAGCGAGAATTCGCACTCGGCTTTTTCGCGGCTCTAAACCAAGAGTCAGAGCATTACAAAGCTTTCATGTTGGCGACATCGCCTGTTTAGGCGAACGAGCGCATTCTCTCCATCGTGAGGCGGCGGGGATAGTCTCCGCGGCAATGATGATCTGGATGCTCGGAGCAGCGCTTGATGTCGTTTAGTCGACCCCCCTATTCCTTCCGTGCGGCGCTCTTGGGCGCTGTCGCGCTGGCGGCCCTGGGCGGGTTCGTGGCTCGAAACCTCGGTCGCGCCTGTTTCCGCCGCCGCCACGACCAGCGCTGCAAGCTCCAGCCGGCCCGGCCTCGTTCGCCGATGTCGTCGACCGCGTGAAGCCGGCCGTCGTTTCGGTCAAGGTTAAGCTCAGCGACGCCGACCAGGTCGATGACGAGGATTCAGACGGGATTCCGGGAATGCCGGACATTCCGAAAAACAGCCCATTCTACCATTTCTTCCGCCACTTCGGCATGCCGGACGACAATGACGGCCAGGATCACGGCGACCGCCCGCCGCGCCATCATTTTGCGCAGGCTCAAGGGTCCGGATTTTTCATCTCCGGCGACGGCTACATCGTCACCAACAACCATGTCGTCGACCACGCCTCGGAGGTGACCATCACCACTTCCGACGGGAAGACGATGCCGGCCAAGGTGATCGGCGTCGACAGCAAGACGGATCTTGCGCTCCTGAAGGCCGACGGCCACGACTTCCCCTATGTGACGTTCGCCGCTCACACGCCGCGCGTCGGCGATTGGGTGATCGCGGTCGGCAACCCGTTCGGTCTCGGCGGGACGGTGACCGCGGGAATCGTCTCGGCTCGCGGACGCGATATCGGCTCCGGCCCCTATGACGATTTCCTGCAGATCGACGCGCCGGTCAATCACGGCAATTCCGGCGGTCCGACCTTCAACGCCGAAGGCGAGGTGGTGGGCGTCAACACCGCGATCTTCTCGCCATCGGGCGGCAGCGTCGGCATCGGCTTCGCCATCGCCAGCGACGTCGTCAAGAACGTCGTGGAGCAGCTCAAGGATACCGGTTCCGTCACCCGCGGCTGGATCGGCGTGCAGATCCAGAATGTGACCGCGGATCTGGCCGATGATCTCGGCCTCAAGGGGACAACCGGCGCCCTCGTGGCCGCTGCGCAGAAGGATTCGCCCGCCGCGGCTGCGGGGGTTAAGAGCGGCGATGTGATCACCGCGGTCGATGGCGAGACCGTCGCCGATCCGCACGACCTCGCCCGCCGGATCGCGGCGCTTGGTCCGAAGAAGACCGTCAAGCTCGCGATCATCCGGAACGGTTCGCCGATGACCATCGACGTGATTCTCGGAACCATGCCCGCCGACAAGACGGCGAGTGCGGAAATGCGAAACTCCGATGACAACGAGGGTTCGGCGCTGGCTAAGCTGGGGCTCACCTTGCGTCCCGCCCATGGCCAGGCAGGCGTGGTCGTTGCTGACGTCGACCCGGACGGCGCGGCGGCGGACAAGGGCCTGAAGCAGGGCGACGTCATCCTCGAAGTCGCTGGCAAGTCGGTCAGCCGGCCGGCCGAGGTCGCCCAGGCGATCGACGCCGCAAAGTCGGACGGAAAGAAGTCGGTTCTCGTGCGCGTCAAGTCCAACGATGGAGAGCACTATCTGACGCTGCCTACGCGCGCGTCCTAATATCGTGGCGTCTTGCGGTTTCGCCGTCGGATGCCAACATGAAATGGACGGAAGGGTTAATGGGCTTGTCCCCGGCCCGGCGCATAGCGCGCCCTTCCGTTCAAGTCGGCGGTCGCCATATCCCCGCCCGCGCGACCCCGACAAAGTGGCGGCAGGTCCCATAATCCCCCGCGGACCTGCCGCCATCCTTTTTTGGCCTCAGGCCTAAGGATTCGCTATATGTCGGACATGCGCATCCTTATCATCGAAGACGATCGCGACGCGGCTGCGTATCTGTCCAAGGCGTTCCGCGAAGCCGGACATGTCGCCGACCAGGCCAATGACGGCGTGACCGGATACGATTTGGCGCTTGAAGGGGCTTATGACGTCGCCATCGTCGACCGCATGTTGCCGAAGATGGACGGCTTGACCTTGGTCGGCGCGCTTCGCGAGCAGAAAAACGAGACGCCGGTCCTGATCCTGTCGGCGCTGGGCCAGGTCGACGACCGGGTCAAGGGCTTACGCGCCGGCGGCGACGATTATCTGTCAAAGCCTTATGCGTTCTCCGAGCTCCTGGCCCGGGTCGAGGCGCTGGCGCGCCGCGGCCCCAAGGGCGCGCCGGAGGAGACGGTGCTCAGGGTCGCGGATCTCACGCTTGACCGCCTGTCGCACAAAGTCACTCGCCGGTCCGAGGAGATCGTTTTGCAGCCGCGCGAATTTCGGTTGCTCGAATATCTGATGCAGAACGCCGGCAAGGTGGTCACGCGCACCATGCTGCTCGAACATGTGTGGGACTATCACTTCGATCCACAGACCAATGTGATCGATGTGCACGTGTCGCGCCTGCGCGCCAAGATCGATCGCGATTTCGATGCGCCGCTCTTGAACACGGTTCGCGGCGCCGGTTACATGATTCGTGACGGCGCTCGGTAAGCTCTTTGGCGCCACCGCTTTTCGCCTCGCGCTGGCGATCCTTCTTCTCAGCGCGATCGGCGCCGGCGTAGTCCTCTACATCATCGCTTGGCAGGTCGAGTCGGTGGTGGACCGCGAGATTTCACGGACCATCGACGCAGAAGCCCAAGGCCTCATCGACGCCTTCGACAATGCAGGGATAAGAAGGCTCGAATCCGTCATCGAGGCGCGCAAACGCGAACCCGGCGCCCCCCTCTACTTGCTCACCAACCCGATCGGCGAACCGCTCGCCGGCAATGTCGAGCAGATCCCCGCCGAAGTGCTGCTGCACCCCGGCTTTCTGCCCATCATGTACCGCGGCACCGGGAGCAGCGAACGCGGGCGGCAGGCGCTGGTTGGCGTCTATATTCTGCCAGGCGGCTTCCGGCTCTTGATCGGGCATGATCTCGGCGACCGCGCCCGCATCGGCAAGGTGATGGTGCGGGCGCTCGCGCTTTCGCTCATATTCTTCGCCGCTCTTGGCGCGGTCGGGGCGCTGTTCGTGGCCCGGCGCGTGCTCAAGCGGATCGACGACATGAACACCTCGGCGCAGGGAATCATGGCCGGCGACCTTACCCGTCGCCTGCCAGTGTCCGGTTCCGGCGACGAATTGGACCGGCTGGCGGAAGGCTTGAACGAGATGCTCGGACGAATCTCCGAGCTGATGGCGGGCCTGCAGGAAGTTTCCGACAACATCGCGCACGACCTGCGAACGCCGCTCACCCGCCTGCGCAACCACGCTGAAGCGGCGCTCGCGTTCGGCGGCGACGCCGCGGCCTATCGTCAGGCGCTGGAGAAGACGATCGAGGAATCGGACCAGCTCATCCGCATTTTTAATGCGCTGCTGCTGATCGCGCGCGCGGAAGCGGGGGGAGATCTGGGGCCGCTTGAGCCTCTCGACATCGGCGAGGCGGCGAGGAGCGTCGCCGAGCTTTACGAGCCGATCGCAGAGGAAGAAGGCGTGGCGCTGACGGTCCGCGCCGACGACGGGCTCACCGTCCGGGGAAACCGCGAGCTGATCGGTCAGGCGATCGCCAATCTCGTCGACAACGCGCTCAAATATGGCGCGCCGCAAAAGGGCGACGCCGCGGCGAAACCCGATGTCGTCATCACGGCGCGTCGGGCCGGCAAATCCGTCGTGCTGACGATCGCCGACCGAGGTCCCGGAATTGCCCCGGCAGACCGGGCGCGGGCGCTCGATCGATTTGTCCGGCTCGAGGGCTCGCGTTCGCGGCCGGGTTCCGGGCTCGGACTTTCGCTTGCCGCCGCGGTCGCCCGCATGCATGGCGGAACGGTCGAACTCGAGGACAATCAGCCCGGACTTCGCGTGCGCCTCACCTTGCCGGCGACCAACGACCCGCCAAAACCGCTGGCCCCGGCGGACCTCGTCTTGAATGACCGCCACGCTCGCTGAGAGCCTTATCGACGCGCCGCGGCTCTCCGCGTCGGCGCAAGCGCGCCGCAGCCTTGCCGAGTTGCTCGACGCTTCGTCGGCCGTGGGGCTTAAGCGCGAACTCCAACGCGGCCGCACGCGGGATGTCCTTCTGGGCCTCGCCGATCATTCGCCTTACCTCTGGGCGCTCATCCAGGAAAACCCGGCCCGGCTCGTCCGGCTCTTGAAGCGTCCGCCTGGCGAATCGCTCGACGCGCTCGTTCAGGCTTTGGCCTTCAGACGCGACGAGCACGAGGCGGAGCTCATGCCGGCGCTCAGACGCGCCAAACGCGAATCGGCGCTTTTGATCGCGCTGGCCGACATCGGCGGCGTCTGGGACGTCGCTCAGGCGACCGAAGCGCTGACCCGCTTCGCCGACGCCGCTGTCGGCGCCGCAGTCAATTTCCTCATGCGCAAGCACGCGCGCTCTCGCCTTTTGAAGCTCGATCCGGACGCTCCCGATATTGAGAACGGCTCGGGCCTGGTCGTGCTGGCGCTTGGCAAGCATGGCGCGCGCGAGCTCAATTATTCGAGCGACGTCGATCTGATCGTGCTGTACGACCCCGCGGCGCCCTCCATTCCACCCGGAACGGAGCCGGGACCGATGTTCGCGCGCCTGACGCGAACGCTGGCGCGCCTCCTGCAAGAGCGGACGAGCGATGGCTACGTGCTGAGGGTCGATCTGCGCTTGCGGCCCGATCCGGCCTCGACGCCGGTCGCGCTCTCGACGTCAAGCGCCTATCAATATTACGAGACGGTCGGCCAGAACTGGGAACGCGCGGCGCTGATCAAAGCCCGTCCAGCGGCGGGCGACCTCAAGCTTGGCGAGCGCTTCCTCGCCGACCTCGCGCCGTTCATCTGGCGCAAGTATTTCGACTATGCCGCGATCGCCGATATCCACGCCATGAAGCGCCAGATCCACGCGGTGCGCGGCCACGAGCAAGTCGTCGTGCCCGGCCACGATGTCAAGCTTGGACGCGGCGGCATCCGAGAGATCGAGTTCTTCGTCCAGACGCAGCAGCTGATCTTTGGCGGGCGCCGTCCGCAGATGCGGGGGTCGCGCACGCTCGACATGCTCGAGCGACTTTGCGCCGACAAGTGGATCAGCGCGGAAGCCGTCGACGATCTCACTCAGGCCTATACGTACCTGCGTCGCGTCGAGCATCGGCTGCAGATGGTCGCCGACGAGCAGACCCAGCGCCTTCCGTTCGAGCGAGAGGCGCTGACCCGCTTCGCCAACTTCTGCGGCTGTGCTGAGCTCGACGGGTTCGCCGCCGACCTGACCCATCACCTGACCCAGGTCGAGCGGCACTACGCCCGGCTGTTCGAGGACGCGCCGGCGCTCAGCGTGGCCTTAGGCGACCTCGTCTTCACCGGCGTCAGCGACGATCCCGAGACGCTCGCCACCTTAAGCGCGCTTGGCTTTCAGCGGCCGGAAGCCGCGGCGGAGACCGTACGCGGCTGGCACTTCGGCCGGCGAGCCGCCGTCCGCAGCGCCCGCGCGCGCGAAGTGCTGACGGAACTGACGCCGGCCCTGCTCGAAGCCTTTGCCGGATCGGGCGACCCGGACGCCGCGCTTTCCGCCTTCGACGAAGCGCTGGCGCGCATGCCAGCGAGCGTCGAGCTCCTGTCGATCCTGCGCTCGAACGCGTCCTTGCGCGAGCTGTTCGGCGACGTGCTCGGCAGCGCCCCGCGGCTCGCGCAGGTGATCGCGACCCGGCCGCATGTGCTCGACGCAGCGATCGACCCTGGGCGCAGCCTCGACTTCGGCTTAAGCTTCGGCGACGAGGCGATGGGCGCGCGGGTCGAGACGTTCGTCGCCCAAGGGCAAAGCTTCGAGGACGCTCTGAACCGGGCGCGCGACTTCGCCGCCGAGGAAATGTTTCATATCGGCCTCAATCTGCTCTCGGGGCGCCTCGATCCCGACCGGGCCGGACGCGCCTATAGCGCGCTGGCGCAGGGGTTGATCGCCGCGCTGCTCAAACGCGTGATCGAGGCCTTCCAAGCCGAGCATGGGCGCATTCGCGGCGGCCGGGTCGCGATTGTCGCGCTTGGCAAGCTCGGCTCACGCGAGATGACCGCGGCCTCCGATCTCGACCTCATGCTCATCTATGATTTTCCCGCCAACGCCAGCGAGTCCGACGGGCGGAAGCGTCTGGGTCCCAGCCTTTATTATGCGCGCCTGACGCAGCGGCTCATCTCGGCCTTGACCGCGCCGACCAAAGCGGGGCGCCTCTATGAAGTCGACATGCGGCTCAGGCCATCCGGGCGCCAAGGTCCGCTTGCGACCCAGTTCGCGTCGTTCAAGATTTACCAAGAGGACGAAGCGGAGACCTGGGAGCACATGGCGCTCACCCGCGCCCGCTTCCTCGGAGGCGATAAGAGCCTCGGGGCCGCCGTCACCAAAACGGTGCAGGAGACGCTGACCCGCGAGCGTGACGCCGCCAAAATCGCTCAGGAAACGCGCGCCATGCGCGGGCTCATCGCGAGGGAAAAGGGCGACAGCGACATCTGGGACCTGAAGCTCGTCGCAGGCGGCCTCATCGACATCGAGTTCATCGCCCAATATCTGCAATTGGCCTTCGCGCGCCAGCATCCCGCGATCCTCGACGTCTCGACCCGCAAGGTCGTGGAAGAGGCAGGCCACGCGGGCCTGATCACGCCCGAACAGGCCGAGGTCCTCATCGACGCGCATCGCCTCTACACCGACGCGACCCAGTTCATGCGCTTGTCGACCTCCGGCCCGTTCGATCCCGCCAAGGCCGCAGCAGGCGTCAAGCGCCGCATCGCGGCGGCTGTCGGTTTTCCAGATTTTGAGGCGTTCGCGGCCGCGCTCGGGGAGGCGCGCCGGCGCGTGCGGGCGGCTTTCGAGGCGATCCTCCCCGGTTAGAGCCGTCTGCGCTAGGATTTGCGTCGATCCGGCGCGACGCGTTGACAAGCGCGCGAGGAATAACGTTGGGGATTTTACGCAATGACAACGCTCCGTCAGGTTCTGAACGCCCGCCCCAAGGATCGCGTGATCGTGGCGCCCGGCGTCTACGATATGGTCTCGCTGCGGATGGCGGCGGCAATGGGTTTCGAGGCCCTTTACATGACCGGCTACGGTGTGGTCGCCTCCCATCTCGGGCTTCCCGACGCCGGCCTCGCAAGCTATTCCGACATGGTGGGCCGCGTCGAAGCAATGGCTCGCGCGGTCGACATCCCGCTCATCGCCGATGGCGACACGGGCTATGGGGGACTCCTGAACGTCAGTCATACGGTTCGCGGCTACGAGCGGGCCGGCGCCGCTGCCATCCAGCTCGAGGACCAGGAGTTCCCCAAGAAGTGCGGGCACACGCCCCAGCGCCGCGTTATTCCGATAGAGGAGATGGTCCGCAAGATCGCGGTCGCCGCGGAAGCGCGAACGAGCCCCGATTTTCTCATCATCGCCCGCACCGATGCGCGCACCTCGAAAGGCTTGCCGGAGGCGATCCATCGCGCGCGGACTTACGCCGAGGCCGGCGCTGACATGTTGTTCATCGAGTCGCCGGAAAGCGAAGACGAGCTGGTGACGATCGGCCGCGAGCTCGGCGACAAGCCGCTCATGGCCAATATGGTCGAGGGGGGCGGGCGCACGCCCCTATTGAGCAATCAACGGCTGGCCGAGATCGGCTTTGCGCTCGCCATCCATCCGATCGCCGGCATCCTCAGCGCCGCCGCGGCGCTCGAGACGGTTTATCGGCAGATCCGCGACACAGGCTCGTCGCTCGGCTCACGTGCGCCGGTATACTCGTTTGCGGACATGAACCGCCTCATGGGATTGGAGGCGGTGTTGCGCTTCGATCAGGCGCACGCTGAGAGTTGAAACAAGAAGCTGAACCGCGGCGGCGCGCTCTGTCGAGCCGCCGCTGAAAAACTGATCGAGGAAACGACCATGGCGACAATAGCGGCTTCGGCGACAAGGGAGGCCCGGAGCGCGGGCGTCGGCAAAATCGCGCTCGCGAGCCTCGTCGGCACGACGATCGAGTTCTACGACTTCTATATTTTCGGCACCGCGGCCGCGCTCGTTTTCGGGCCGATGTTCTTCCCGAAATCCGCGCCCGCAACTCAGACGCTCAACGCCTATCTCACCTTCGGCATCGCCTTCCTTGCGCGTCCCGTCGGCTCGTTCCTGTTCGGCCATTTCGGCGATCGCATCGGACGCAAGTCCACGCTCGTCGCCACCATGATAACGATGGGGCTGGCGACGACGCTGATCGGCGCGCTGCCGTCTTACGCCAGCGCCGGCGTGTTCGCCCCATGGGCGCTCGCCGCTTTGCGCTTCCTGCAAGGGGTGGGGACTCGGCGGTGAATGGGGCGGGGCGGCGCTCATCGCCGTCGAGAACGCGCCAGAGGGAAAACGGGCATGGTACGGCATGTTCCCGCAGCTCGGCCCGCCGATTGGCTTCCTCATTGCGACCGGCCTCTTTCTTCTGCTGCTGATCGGATTTGGCGAAGCGGCGTTCGTCGACTGGGCGTGGCGGGTTCCCTTTCTCCTGAGCGCCGTTCTGGTGGCGATCGGACTCTATGTGCGTGTCTCGCTCGAGGAGACGCCGGCGTTCAAGGCCCTCGATCAGGACGAGCGCGCCGCGGTCCCGCTCACGACGATTCTTCGCGACCATCTGAGAGCGCTGATTCAGGGATCGCTCGCGATCGTCGTCTGTTACGCGCTCTTCTACATCTCGACCGTCTATGCGCTGGGCTACGGCGTGCGGGCGCTTGGAATTCCTCGCGTGCACTTCCTCGGATTGCTGTGCGGGGCGGTCGTCTTCATGGCGCTCGCAACCCCACTCTCCGCCGCGCTCGCGGACCGCTTTGGCCGGCGGCCGGTGCTGCTCGTTTCCGCCGTCGTCGCGATCCTCGTCGGGCTCGCGATGCCGTGGCTGATGGCGGGAGGCTACGTCGGCGTCTTCGCCTTCCTAGCGCTGGCTCTCGGCGCGATGGGGCTCACCTTCGCGCCGCTCGGCGCGCTTTTGCCGGAGCTCTTTCCCGTCCCCGTCCGCTACACCGGCGCAGCCAGCGCTTATAATCTCGGCGGCATCCTCGGCGCCTCCTTCGCGCCGTCGCTCGCGCAGGTCTTAGAGGCGCGCGGGGGCGTCGCCTGGGTCGGCTATTACATCGCGGTCGCCGGCGCGATCAGTTTTCTTGCGGTGTTCAGCATGCGGGAGACGGGGCGTTGACCGGCTTTTCCGCCTTGGCGAGCGCGGTCACTTCCCCAGATGCTGGCGGAAATTCTGCACCGCCTCGCGGAAGCCCTCGTAATTGAGCGGCTGGGCGATCAGGAACGGGCCGATGAGATAGGTTGGCGTTCCCTCGAGGCCGAGCGCCTTGGCCTGATCGTCGTTGCGCTTGATGAGACGCTTAATCGCCTTGTCATGCGCGCCGAGGTCGCTGTCGAGCTTCCCCATGTCGACGTTTGCGGCCTTCACCGTCTCCCGCATCGTCGCTTCCGTCGTCTTCCCCCCTCGGATAGCCATCAGCGCGTCGTGGGCGGCTTGATATTGACCTTGAAGGTTGGCCGCGAGCGCCAGCCGCGCCCCGTAGACCGACGAGATCGCGAGGATCGGCCAATCCTTGTAGACGAGCCGGATCTCCCCGTCGTTCGCCACGAAGCGCTTGAGATCAGGCGCGGTCGCCCGGCAATAGGGGCAATTGTAGTCGAGGAAGGCGACAATCGGGATGTTTCCTTTTGGATTCCCGCCGACCGGCGCCTCCGGATCGTCGAGGATCGCCTTGGCGCCGATCGTCTCCGCGGCGCCGAGCGCCCGGCCGGCGCCCGCCCCGAACGCGGCGAAGCCGGTGAGACGGATAAAGGCTCTGCGGTCCAATCCAACCTCCTGGCGCCTTCGCCTCTTACTCCGGCCAGAAGTCGGGATCGGTCGCCTGTTCCATCGTCCAGGGACACGCTTCGGGCAATTCATTGGGCGCGAGCCCGGTCTCTTTTTGCGCCTGCGCGAGCGCATCGAGCCAGATCTCTTCCCTCCAGTCGGGGTCGCGCATCACCGCCTTCAGGCTCGGCGTCCCCTTGATGGCGAGCGCGATGCGTTTGCGCTGGACGACAATTGTCGCGCGCCAGCTCGGACTTCGCTTTGTCGGCTGGCGGCTCCACTTCAGAAGATGAGCCAGCAGCACTCCCATCCGACTTACGAATTCGCGCTTTTCGCCCTTGCCCACGTCTTCGATCTCGTCCGCCAGATGTTCAATGTCGAGCTCGGCGAACCGGCCGGCGCGCAAGAGCCGCGCCTGCTGCTCCGACCACAGGATCACGTCCTTGTCGTAGGATATCGTGGCGGATCGCGCGCCAGCCGCCTTCGGTCGCCGAACGGACGCCACGCCTGCTTTGCTGTCGCTCATCGTCAGATCCTCGTCGGATCGCCATATATCGCGCGCTTGCTCCCCCGCCGCAAACCTGCTACCAGCCCGGCCTTCCTGAAACCCGTGGGAGAACGCCCGGTCGCCAGCCGGATCAAACGTTCATGACCACGAACTGCAAACCTGGCGTGAGCCTTCCGGGCGGAGCCCGAGGCTTGCGCCCCTGCATGGAGCAGACGAAATGGCAAAGAAAATTACCGGCTACATCAAACTGCAAGTGCCGGCGGGGGCGGCCAATCCGTCGCCGCCGATCGGTCCCGCGCTTGGCCAGCGCGGCTTGAACATCATGGAATTCTGCAAGGCCTTCAATGCGCGCACCGCGCAATTGGAGAAGGGCGCGCCGATACCCGTGGTGATCACGGCCTACCAGGACCGCTCGTTCACCTTCGAGATGCGCCAGCCGCCGGTGACCTTCTTCTTGAAGAAGGCGGCGAACCTCAAGCTCGGCAAGAAGCCGGCCTCCGGCGCCAAGACGCCGGGCCGCGGTTTCGTCGGCAAGGTGACCAAGGAGCAGGTGCGCGAAATCGCCGAGAAGAAGATCGTCGACCTCAACTGCGACACGATCGAAGCGGCGATGAAGATGATCGAAGGCTCGGCCCGCTCGATGGGCCTGCAAGTGGTGGAGGGCTGACCGATGGCGCATCACGGCAAAAGAGTTCTGAAAGCGCGCGAGGTCGTCGAGCGGACGAAGCTCTACACGCTCGAGGACGCGGTCAAGATCGTCAAGACCAACGCCACGGCCAAATTTGACGAGACGGTCGAGCTGTCGATCAATCTCGGCGTCGATCCCAAGCACGCCGACCAGATGGTGCGCGGCGTCGTCAATCTGCCCAACGGCACGGGGCGCACATTGCGCGTCGCGGTGTTCGCCCGCGGGGCCAAGGCGGACGAAGCGCGCGCGGCGGGCGCCGATGTGGTCGGGGCCGAGGACCTCGTCGCCCAGGTCCAGGGCGGCGAGATCAACTTCGACCGCTGCATCTCCACCCCTGACATGATGCCGCTGGTCGGGCGCCTCGGCAAGGTGCTGGGCCCGCGCGGGCTCATGCCAAATCCGAAGGTCGGCACGGTGACCATGGATATTAAGACGGCGGTCGCGGCGTCAAAGGGCGGTTCGGTCGAGTTCCGGGCCGAAAAGGCCGGCATCGTGCAGGGCTCGGTCGGCAAGGCCTCGTTCGGCGACGACAAGCTTGCCGAGAATGTCCGCGCGTTCGTCGACGCGGTCAATCGCGCGAAGCCGTCGGGCGCCAAGGGACACTACCTTCTGCGCGCCTCCGTCTCGTCGACGATGGGCCCTGGCGTGAAGCTCGACCTCTCGACGCTGCAGACTGCCGGCGCGGCGGGGGAATAGCTGTCGCGCGTCTTGCGAAATCAAAAGCGGGCTTTCGCGAGGCGGCCCGCTTCTTTGTGTCCGCGTTCGGCGCGGACGCTCCGGAAGCGCCCTATTTTATCTCTTCGATCTGGTCGTGGCTCAGCACCCACACATGAGCCGGCAGAGGGATGAAATCGGCATCCGCGAGGCGTTGCGCATTCGTTTCGTCGGGCGCGATCGCCCATAGCAGAAAACTGCGCAATGCAGCCGCGGTCTCGAGGCTCGGCTGCTTCTTCGACACGACTGCGTATTCGTAATTGATCAGCGGATAGGCGTTGGCGCCCGGCGCGTTGACGAGCGTCAGACGCTCGTCAACCGGGGTGCGAGGCCAAAGCGCGGCGGCGGCGGCCTCGATCGACTGAGGCGTCGGCAGCAGGAATTCGCCGTCATAGCTCTTGAGCGCCGCCGTCCCGATCCCAGCCTTGGCGACATCGCCGTGAAAGCTGACGCCCACGTAGCCGATCGAATAGGGCGTGTCGTAAATCTTGGCGATCATTCCGGCGTTGCCCTCGCCGGTTGAACCGTTCGGCGTGGCGGGCCAGGCGATCGTCACGCCGTAGCCCGGGCTGTACTCCCAGGATGGGGTGGTGAAGGTCAGATACTGGGTGAAAATGAACGTGTCGCCCGAGGCGTCGCTTCGCCGGATCGGAACGATCGCGTTATGGGGCAGTTTCACGCCGCCATTCATCGCGGCGATCGCCGGGTCGTCCCACGACTAAATCTTGCCTGAGTAGATCCCCGCAAGCGTTCGGCCGTCGAGCTTCAGATTCTGCCCGTTGAGGCCCGGCACGTTGTAGTTGACCGTCTGGGCCGAGATCGCCATCGGCACGTTGATGATCAGCGGGTTATCCCTGACCTGAGCGTCTGACATATAGGCGTCGGACGCGCCAATCTGGGCCTTGCCCGAGATCGCCTGCTCGACGCCCGCGCCTGAGCCGGTGGCGGCGGTCGTGACGGTGACGCCGGGGTGGGTCTTGGGATATTCGGCCGCCCAGATTCGGAAGACGGGATAAATCAGGGTCGATCCCGTTTCGGCCAGCGTGACTTGGGCCGCGGAAACGCGCGCAATCGGCGCTGCAGCAACCATGAAGAGGCCAAGCGCGACAAGCGCGCAGAAGCGAGCGATAGTCATAGGCCTCATCAGGCAAGCCATGTGGCACTCCCTCCTAGCGGCCGACTTAGCCAAGCGTGTTGGCTCGCATACCCGCTCGGCCGCCGTCAGTCGGGAAGCTCGTTTTGGTGTTCAGCGTGTCGAGGTTCACGCCGGTCGTTTCTATCCGGAAGAGCCAGGTGATCGCGGCGCCGAGAATTGAAGTGACGATCAGGCCATAGAGCAAAGCCTGCGTGCCGATCGTGTCGAGCAGGATGGGGAACAGGAACGCCGTCAGGACGGCGCCGATCTTGGCGAAGGCCGCAGCGAAGCCTGCGCCCTTGCCGCGAATCGCGGTCGGAAAGACCTCGCCGGCGAGGAGATAGGTTTGCGAGTTCGGCCCGAGGTTGGTCATGAAGTTGAACAGCATGAAGCCGGCGAAGATCAAGAGCAGCCTTTCGCCATCGGAGAAGTTCGCCGAAAGCGACGCCAGGAACAGACCAACGGCGCAGCCCAGGAAGCCGAATACCTGGAGCGAGATCCTGCCCACGATGTCCGCAAGCGCGATGGCGAAGATGATGCCGACGAGCAATAGGGACGTGGTCAGCGCCGCGCCCTTCGCGGCGATAATGTCCTTGAGGATCACGTCCGCGATGCTGCGGACATGGTCGGACGTGCCGCCGATCGCAGCGGCGAGGATGGTCGGGGTGAAGATGCCGATGCCATAGGTTCCCAGATCCTGCAGGAACCAGGGAACGGAGGCGAAGATCGTCGCGCGCCAATTCTCGCTGTTGAAGAGCGCGCCCCACCCATGATCCTGCGGCGCCTCCGTTTTGGCCTCCGGCGCAGCGAGCTTGATTTCCGCCGGATATTGCGGCTTGCGCACGAGGAGACGCTTCGCCTCACGCTCCGCCTTTTCGATCTGCCCTCGGGTCGAAAGCCAGTTGGCGCTCTCGACGATGTAAAAGCGGCCGAGCGTGACCAGCACGGCCGGAATGAGCGCGCTTGCGTACATCCATCGCCAGGCGTTGAGCTGTGGCAAGACGGACAGGACGAAAAAGCCGACGGCGACGCCGGCCAACGCTCCCACCGCCTGAAAGGCGAACGCGCCGAGCACCAACTTGCCGCGCGCCGAGCTCGGGATGTTTTCGGAAATGATCATATGCGCGGTCGGGTAGTCGCATCCGAGCGCAAGCCCCAGCCCGAACAGGAAGATCACGACCTCAATGTAGCTCGACGCGAAACAGAGCGCGGCGAGAAACGCGACAAAGATGATCATCTCGACGACGAACATCGGCTTGCGGCCGAAGCGGTCCGACAAGCCGCCGAGCGCGAGCGCGCCGACCAGAATGCCGAACAGGCTCGCCGCGCCGATAACGCCATGTTGATAGGCGGCGATGTCGAACTCACGCTCGAACAGCGGAAGCGCGACGCCGGTCATGAAGACCACATAGCCTTCGAAGAATTTGCCGGCGGCGGCGAGCGCCCAGATCAGCCATTGCATGCCGGTCATGGGCGCGGACGGCAGCGTCGTTCCGTCCGCCCACATGGGCAATTCGTCGATATGGTCTTGAACCGACTTCCTGCGCGACAGGTTGTCGTCGGTCGGCATCGTGATGTTCGCCATGGGGCGCTTCTCCCTTGTGGCGGGGTAAAGTCAGCCACAACTTGTCGCGCCTGTTGGTGTCGGGTGTATGACACCGGATGATGGAAGTCCTGTGATAAACTCGGGGCCGTTGCCGATCGACGACGCGTTGCCGGCGTTGCGCTCCGCGCTTGGCCAGCGCACGAGCGCCGTGCTCGTCGCGCCGCCCGGCGCCGGCAAGACCACGCGCGCGCCGCTTGCGCTGCTTGACGAGCCGTGGGCGAAGGGCAAGCGCCTCATATTGCTCGAGCCGCGACGCCTCGCCGCCCGCGCCGCCGCCGCCCGCATGGCCGCGACGCTAGGCGAGAAGGTCGGCGAGACGATCGGCCTGCGCGTGCGGCTTCAGAGCCTTGTTTCGAAACGCACGCGCATCGAGGTCGTGACCGAGGGCGTGTTCACCCGCATGATCCTCGACGATCCTGGACTCGACGGTGTGGCGGCCGTTCTGTTCGACGAATTCCACGAGCGCTCGCTCGACGCCGATCTCGGCCTCGCCTTCGCGCTCGACGCGCAGCAGGGTTTGCGCGACGACTTGAGGCTTCTCGTCATGTCGGCGACGCTCGATGGCGCGCGGGTGCGCGCGCTCCTCGGCCAGCCCCCTCAAGATCAAGCGCCGCTGGTTGAAAGCCAAGGCCGCGCCTTCCCGGTCGCGACTCGCTATGTCGGGCGCAATCCGAACGTCCGCATCGAAGAGGAGGTGGCGCGGGTTACGCTTGACGCGCTCAATAGCGAAGGCGGCTCGATCCTGGTCTTCCTGCCGGGGCAGGGGGAGATCCGCCGCGTCGCCGAGATTTTGCAAGCGCGCGTCAGGCGCCCTGACGTCGACATCGCGCCGCTCTATGGCGTGCTGGACAGCCGCGCCCAGGATCTCGCCATCGCGGCCGCTCCCAAGGGCCGGCGCAAGATCGTGCTCGCCACTTCGATCGCCGAGACGTCGCTCACGATTCAAAGCGTGCGCGTCGTCATCGACAGCGGGCTCATGCGCGTGCCCGTCTATGAGCCGGATGTCGGGCTGACGCGCCTCGAAACAGTCCGCGTCAGCCGGGCCAACGCCGATCAGCGGCGCGGGCGCGCCGGGCGTACGGAGCCGGGCGTCTGCTATCGCCTGTGGGAGGAAGCCGCAAACGGCGGCCTTCAGCCTTACGCCGCGCCGGAGATTCTCGCCGCCGATCTCTCCGGTCTCGCGCTCGACTGCGCCCTCTGGGGCGCCGCCGATCCGGGAACGCTCGCCTTTCTCGATTCCCCACCGCGCGCCGCGCTCAAGGAAGCCCGCGCGCTTCTGGCCGCGATCGGCGCGATCGACGGCGAGGGACGCATTACTGACGAAGGACGCGCGATCGCGAGCCTTGCCCTGCCGCCGCGTCTCGCGCGCATGGTGGTCGACGCTGCGCGCGAAGGCGAAGCAAGGCCGGCGAGCGAAATCGCCGTCGTGCTGACCGAACGCGGGCTCGGCGGCGATGCGGTCGATCTTGCGACCCGGCTCGACGCCTTCCGCCGCGACCGCTCGCAACGGGCGGAGGACGCGCGGCGTTTGGCGCGAGGGCTCGCGGCAAGAGCGGAGGCGGCCCTCACCCCCAACCCCTCTCCCCAAGGGAGAGTGGAGAGCGCCCTTCTCCCCCAGGGAGAAGGTGGCCGGCGCAGCCGGCCGGATGAGGGGCGGCGCCCAACGTCTGTCGGTGCGCTGCTCGCCTCCGCATACCCAGACCGCATCGCCGTGAGTCGCGGCAAGCGCGGGGAATTCCTCATGGCCAACGGCCGCGCGGCGGCGCTGGAGCCTCATGACCCGCTCGCCGGCGAGCCATTCCTCGCCATCGGCGAAATCGCCGGTCGGGCGGCGTCCGCGCGCATCCTTTTGGCCGCTGCGTTCACGCTCGACGACATCGAGCGGATCGCAGGCGGCTCGATCGAGACCACGGATGAACTGACCTTCGACCGCGGCTCGGCATCTTTGCGCGCGCGCCGGCGCCGTCGGCTCGGCTCGCTCATCCTCGCCGAGCAGACGCTCGCCGTTCCGCAGGACGACACTGCGGCGCTCGCGTTGGCGCGGGGCGTCCTTTCGCTTGGACTCGCGCGCCTGCCGTGGACCAAAGCGCAGAAGCAACGTCGCGACCGGGTGATGTTTTTGGCCCAAGCCGAGGGTGAGGCCTGGCCGGACCTGTCGAACGATGCTCTAGCCGCCGATCCCGGCTGGCTTGCGCCGTTCCTCCTCGGCAAAACGAAGCTTGACGACATCGGCGCCGATGACCTGGCGAACGCCCTCGACGCGGCGCTGCCCTGGGATTTGGCGCGGCGCCTCGATGACGAGGCGCCGACCCATTTCCAGGCGCCGACCGGGACCGCGGCGCCGATCGACTACGAAGCCGAAGGCGGGCCGGCGATCGCGCTGCGCGTGCAGGAACTGTTCGGCCTCAGCGAACATCCGTCGCTCGCCGGAGGGCGCATTCCGCTCACCCTCCACTTGCTCTCGCCCGCCAATCGCCCGATCCAGATCACGCGCGACCTGCCGGGCTTTTGGCGCGGCTCCTGGGCCGCGGTGCGCTCCGACCTTCGCGGCCGCTATCCCCGCCATTTCTGGCCCGAGGACCCCGCCGCCGCAGCGCCGACGGCGAGGGCGAAGCCGCGAGGGACGTGAGGGCCACGCCACGAGCTTCGCGAGCCGCTTTGGCACTCATTTGACGGCCTCGATCGCTCGGCCGTAGCGTCGCCCATCAATGGCTCTCGACCTCTCCCCGTTCGATCGTGAACTCCTCGGCGGCGCGCATGGGCCCTGCGCGGCCTTCGCCATGCGTCTTCTCGTGCGGTTCGCCGAAGCGGTCGATGCGCGCGCCTTCATCGACATCGAGGGGGCGCATGTCGACGGCTGTCTTTATCATGGGCGCGCGAGCCTCGACTTTGCCGAGCGCATGATCGACCTCGGCGGCAAGGTTCGCGTGCCGACAACCCTCAACGTCGGCTCGGTCGACCTGATCCATCCCGAGCTCTTTCGCGGAACGAAGGAGCATGCGGAGAACGGAGCCCGGCTCATGCGCGCGCATGTCGAACTGGGCTGCGCGCCAACCTTCACCTGCGCGCCTTACCAGACGCTATGGCGCCCCCGCTTCGGCGCACAGATCGCCTGGGGAGAATCGAACGCGATCGTCTTCGCCAATTCAGTGATCGGCGCGCGCACCAATCGCTATGGTGATTTCATCGACCTCTGCTGCGCGATGACTGGCCGCGCCCCTGCGTGCGGCCTGCACCTGACCGAAAATCGCGTTGCGCGCGCTTTGTCGAGATCGCTCTCGGTTCCGGACGATTGGGATATCGAGCGCCTCGCAGTCGCGGTTGGCCATATCGATCGGCCGCCGTTGCGGCGGCTTTATCCCGGCGATTGTCGGCCTGCCAGCGGCTATGAGCGAGGACGATTTGAAGGCGCTGGGCGCAGCCGCCGCTTCGTCCGGCGCAGTGGCGCTCTTTCACGTCATGGGCGTCACACCCGAAGCGCCGGACCTTGAGTCGGCCTGCGGCGGCCTTGAGCCGCAGCTTCGCCTGCAATTGACCGCCGAAGATTTGCGCGAGGCGGCGCGCTCGCTCTCCAGCGTCGCCGATGGCGCCCCGCTCGGCGCGGTCTCGCTGGGCACGCCGCATTTTTCGATTGAGGAATTCGCTCGTCTCATGCGGCTCACTCGACGGCGCGCGCGCGCGCATTGAGATCTTTGTCAATTGCAGCCGCGTGACGCTGGAGGAACTCCGCAGGCGCGGTTGGGAAGAGCCGCTCCGCGCCGCCCGGGTCACGCTGGTCGCCGACACCTGCGTCTATGTCAGCGCGCTGATGCGACCGGACGTCGGAACGATCATGACCAATTCCGGCAAATGCGCCTATTACGCGCCGGGCAATCTCGGGGTTGATGTCGCTTACGGGTCGCTCGCCGAATGCGTCGCCTCGGCTCGCGCCGGAAAGGTGGTGCGGCTATGAGCGCGCGTGTGTTTGACGCCGTGACGCTTGTTCTCGGAGCCGCGTCCGGCCCTGCTCTGCGGCTAGACGAACCGCTCAGCTTCTGGGGCGGTCTCGATTCGGCGACAGGAACGATCATCGATCGCCTGCACCCGCAGCGCGGCGCATGCGTGACGGGCCGCATCTTGATGATGCCGGGCGGGCGCGGCTCGAGCTCGGGCAGCGCCACGCTTGCCGAGGCGCTGCGGCTCGGCAATGGGCCAACGGCGATCCTGATGCTGGAGCGGGACGCGATCGTGGTCGTCGGCGCGATGGTCGCAGCCGAGCTTTACGGACTTGCGTGCCCCGTCGCGTTGGCTCATGCGCCAGATTGGGAGGCGTTGGCGGCCGCGGCCAGCCTCACACTGGAGGCCGGCCCGAACGGCGCCGCGATCAGCGCCGACCTTTGATCTCACGTCCAACGCGCGCGCCGCCCGACCGAAAGTCCTGGACGGTGGCCCGATCGGGTCTCGACGGCGACAGGCCTGCCGCCTCGCGCGTCCCGATGCGGCGCGTGATGCGGACGTTTCGACGATGGCGCAGGCGCCGGCGCGCTGGCTGCCTTACGCACGACGGGCGCGGGCTTCGGGCCCGCCACGCCGCGGCGGTCGGTCTTGGGCAGAGTGAGCCGCGTCAGCCGCTCGATCGCGCGTAAGAGATCGCGTTCTTCATGGTCGCAGAGCGAGATCGCCTGTCCCGCATTGCCCGCCCGTGCGGTCCGGCCGATGCGATGAACATAGGCCTCCGCCACCTGCGGCAGTTCGAAATTGACGACATGGCTGACGCCGTCGATGTCGATGCCGCGCGCGGCGATGTCAGTCGCAACCAGCGCCCGCGTCTCTCCGCCGCGGAAGGCGGCCAAGGCGCGCTCGCGCTGGCCCTGGCTCTTGTTGCCATGGATGGCGGAAGCGTTGACGCCCGCTTCGTCGAGGGTGCGGGCGACGCGGTCGGCGCCGTGCTTGGTGCGGGTGAAGACGATGACGCGCGTAAGTTCGGAATCGTTAAACAGTTCGACCAAGAGGTCGCGTTTCTTCGCCGCTTCGATAAGGAGGACGTTATGCTCGACGCGGTCGGCGGTCTTGGCCGCCGGCGTCACCGAGACCTCAATCGGGTCCTGCAGCAATTCGCCGGCGAGCGCGCGAATGTCGGTGGGCATCGTCGCGGAGAAGAACAGGTTCTGCCGCCGCTTGGGCAATTCCCGGACGATGCGGCGGATCGGCTTGACGAAGCCGAGATCGAGCATCTGATCGACTTCGTCGAGCACCAGAAATTCGACTGCGTTGAGACGCGCGACGCCAGCGTCGAGATGATCGAGGAGCCGGCCGGGCGTCGCGACCAGCACATCGAGGCCAGCTTGAAGCGCGCGAATCTGTGCGCCATGCGGCACTCCGCCGAATACGACCGCGATCTTCAGCCCAAGCCCGTCCGATAGGTCGCGGAAGCTTTGAGCGATCTGGCTCGCGAGTTCGCGCGTCGGGCTCAGCACGAGCACGCGCGCGCCGCCTTTCGGCGCGGGCCGCCTGTCGGTCACGATCCGGTTGAGGATCGGCAACGCGAAGGCCGCGGTCTTGCCGGTGCCGGTCTGAGCGATGCCGATGAGATCGCGGCCCTTCATCAAGGGCGGGATGGCCTGGACCTGAATCGGGGTCGGGCGCGTAAAGCCAAGCTTGGCCAGCGCTGTATTGAGGGGCGCGGCGAGGCCGAACCCGTGAAAATTATCCAAGGTGAAGTCTTTCAAAATGCCGCGGCGACGCAAGACGCGCCTATGGCGGCGGGGGGAGTTAGGGAACGCCCCGCGTGTCCGGACGTCGAACGAAGATCAAGGGCGGTCGGCAGGCGGACTGAAAGTCCTTCACGCGGCCGGAGCGCCAATGACCGCGCAATGGCGGCTTGGTCAGGATGTGGACTGGGGAAGGCGCAAAGTCAAGGCTGGCGCAATGGCGCAGTTTGGGGGCGAACATTCGCGTCTCCACAAATATGGAGGCCGCTCTTGGCCGCGTCGGCACGGCGACAGGCTCGCCAATGGGCCGGCTTTCGTTTATCGCCAAAGCGGGCGGCCGGGGCGGAAAGCGAGATTATCCGTCGTGTGCATCAACTGCGGCTTCACCCAAGCGCTTGGCCCGTTTCTCGCAGACGCCGCAACAGTTCCTCGAATCAGCCGGCGGCGTCTCGTCGGAAGCGCGCTCGCCTGCGCCGCTGCTGGGGCCTCCCTGCCGGCGATCGCGGGCGCCGCGCAGAGCAAGGCCCCCTCGAGCGCGGTCACGCCCGTCTCAGTGATCTTCCGCGGCGGCAAGGTCTATACGGTCGATGACGCAAAGCCCTGGGCGGAGGCGGCGGCTGTCGCCGGCGACAGCATCGTCGCGGTCGGGTCGGATGCCGAAATCGGAGCGCTGGCTACGCGCGACACGAAGATCGTCGACCTCAGCGGCCGCATGCTCATGCCCGGTTTCGTGGAGGGGCATATCCATCCCTTCATGGGCTCGTTCATGACCTTCGGCGTCGACCTTCAGCTCCCGACGGCGCGCGAGGCTCTGGCGGCGATCGCGCGTTATGCGAAGGCTCATCCAACCGGGCCAATCCGCGGCTTCGGCTGGCGCGTCGACATGTTCCCGCCGGAGGGCCCGACGCGCGAGATGCTCGACGCGGTGCTGCCCAATCGGCCAGGCTTCTTCTTCGCGATCGACGGACACAGCTTGTGGGCCAACAGCAAGGCGCTGGAGATCGCCGGAATCAGCCCCGACACGCCCGATCCGATCCCTGACTTCAGCTATTTCGTGCGCGACAAGAACGGCCGGCCCACCGGATACATTCTCGAGGTCGCGGCGGTGCTTCAGGTCGTCAACGCGGTCGACCCGATCTCGCGCGACGCGATGAAGACCCTGCTTGACCAGTGGCTGGCGAAGGCCTCGGCCGCGGGCATCACCGCCGTCTATGACGCCGGAGTTCCGCCCATTGGGGAGGACCAGGGGGCCATCCTTTCGCTCTACACCGAGCTCGAGGAGCAGGAGCGGCTGCCGTTCCGCGTCGTCGCCTCCTATCTCGTCAACGGGCCGCCGGTTAAGGACGCGACCTTCTACGCGCAGGACCTTGCGAGGCGCATCAACACCGACCTCGTCCAGGCGCGCTTTCTCAAGATCATCGGCGACGGCACGCAGGAAGGCTACACCGCCTGGCTCGTCGAGCCTTACGCCGACAAGCCCGATTCGATCGGCGCTTCGCCGTTCAGCGAGGCGGAATGGAAGACCATGATCGCCGATGCGGACCGCGCTGGCGTCGACGTCCATGTCCATGCCTGCGGCGAGCGGACCGCGCGGACGGCCCTCGACGCCTTCGCGGCGGCGATCGCCGACAATCCGCCGCGCGACCGGCGCCACGCCATCGCGCATAACGTATTCACCGAGGATTCCGACATACCCAGATTCCGAAACCTCGGCGTCACCGCCCAGTTCTCGGCCAACTGGATGACCGCCGATCCCGACACGGTCGAAATCCTCACTCAGCGCTACGGTCCTTCCCGGCAGAGTCGCCTCTACCGGCCGAAATCCATTCTTCAGGCCGGCGGGCGCGTATCTTTCGGCACGGACTGGCCGGCGGCCGGCTATTTCTCGACCTACAAACCGCTCGATTCCATTCAGATCGCGATGACGCGCCAGCAGATCGGCGTGAAGAACGCGCCGGTCCTTGAACCCGCCGACGAGCGGCTCGACCTTGCCGAGGCGCTTTACGCCAGCACCATGGCGCCGGCTCATCAGTTGCGCCTGGACGACCGCATCGGCTCGATCAAGGTCGGCAAGCGCGCGGACCTGATCGTTTTCGAGAGGAACCTGTTCGACATCGACCCCCACGAGATCGCAGCGACTCGGGTCGACATGACGATGATGAACGGCCGCTTCACGCACGGCGTCTGAGGCCGCGCAACGTGTCGCGCAAGCTCTATCCGCCACAGCTTTCTGACGCGCCGCCACGCGTGCGAATTCACCCATTCATGAGGACCGACATGTCTGACGAAGCACCGCGCCGGGGCCCCTCTCGCCGCGACCTTCTGGAGAGAAGCGCGGCCTCGCTGCTTGGCGCGACCTTCCTTCCAACGACCGCAGGGGCTGCGGCCGAGCAACCGTTGCAGGCGCCGGACTCGCCGCCCGCCGGCTACAACATCCTGTTCATCCTCGTCGATCAGGAGCATTTCTTTCCCGAAGTGGCCGTTTCCCGGTTCCGGCGCGCGAATTGCTGAAGTCGAAGGGCGATCACCTTCGCCAATCATCAGGCGGCGTCCTGCGTATGCTCGCCCGCCCGCTCGGTCATCTACACCGGCGAGCATATCCAGCACTCGGGCGTGTTCGACAATCTCAACTATCTCTGGCAGCCGGATATGGCGACGTCGATCAAGACGATCGGCCATCGCATGCGCGACCTTGGCTACTACGCCACCTATCAGGGCAAGTGGCACCTCAGCGCCAACCTCGACCAGACGAGAGTCCCGGTCGACGCGCCCTTGGCGCAATATCGCGAGATCATCGAGAGCTATGGCTTCGACGACTTCTTCGGCGTCGGCGACCTCATCGACAGCGGACTCGGCGGCTACACTTACGACGGCTTCACCGCCGACCGAGTCGCAAGCTGGCTGCGCCGCGAGGGCGAGGAACTGCGAGCCAAGGGTGAGCCATGGTTCATGGCCGTCAATTTCGTCAATCCGCACGACGTCATGTACATCAACTCGGACCTGCCCGGTCAGGTCGTGCAGGCCAAGAACCCTGCGATCCCGATCTTTCCGACGCCCGAGGACAACCTCTATCAGGCGCGCTGGGACGACGTTCCCTTGCCCGCGAGCCGCAGCCAGCCGCTCGACGCGCCAGGGCGCCCGAAGGCGCATGCGATCTATCAGACGATCCAGGACATCATGGTGGGTCAGTGGCCGGACGAGGACCGCCGCTGGCATGTGCTGCGCAACTATTATTTCAACTGCGTCCGCGACTGCGACCGGCAGGTCATGCACGTGCTGCAGGCGCTTGAAGACAACAAGATGGACAGGAACACCATCGTCGTCTTCAACGCCGATCATGGGGAACTCGGCGGCCACCACCAGATGAGGGGAAAGGGCAACTGCACGTACAAGGAACAGAACCATGTTCCTCTGATGATCCGCCATCCCGCGTATCCGGGCGGCGTCACCTGCAACGCTGTCACCTCGCAGCTCGACCTCGCGCCGACGCTGCTCGCACTGACCGGCGCCGAGGCGTCGGCACGCGCCAAAGCCGCCAGCGGACTGAAAGGGCGCGACTTCTCGAGCCTCTTGAAGAAACGCGCCGACGCCAAGGTGGACGAGATCCGTCCCGCATCGCTGTTCAACTACAACATGCTGTCCTACCAGGACGCGGTCTGGGCCGAGCACTTCGCGCAAGTGATGTTCTCGGGCAAGATCACCCCCGCCGACAAGATCAAGATCCTCCTCAAGAATGATCCCAATTTCGCCGAGCGCGTCGGCATTCGCAGCATTTTCGATGGCCGCTATCGCTTCTCGCGCTACTTCGGACAGACGGACTTCAACACGCCGACGACGCTCGAGGCGCTTCTCGCCAGGAACGACCTCGAACTCTACGACCTTCGGGAAGATCCGGAAGAGATGAACAACTTTGCCATGGACCCGAAGCAACGCGGCGAACTCATACTCGCGCTCAACAAGGTCATGAACGATCTCATTGGCTCCGAGGTTGGCGTCGACGACGGCTCCTTCCTGCCGATCCGCGATGGAAAGTGGCGTTTTCCTCCTGCCAGCGAGCGCTGAAGGGCGCAAGGCTTCCTCTCGGTTGACCCGCAATCTCGCAGATGCGAACAGTCGCCGGGACAAATCCGAGAGGGGCGATGAGCGCGACGGTGGAAGTCTTGGGGCTGGGCAATTCGCTCGTCGACCTCCTCGCCTATGCGGACGACGAGTACCTCAGCGCTCAGGAGATGCTGAAGGGCGCGATGAACCTCATCGACGAGGATCGCGCCGAGGCTCTGTACGCCGCCCGCGTCGATCCGCGCGTGATCTCGGGCGGCTCGGCCGCCAACACCATCGTCGGCGTCGCCTCGTTTGGCGTCTCCGCCGCCTATATCGGCAAGGTGAAGCACGATGCGCTCGGCGCGACCTTCGCCGAGGACATCCGCTCGACCGGGGTCGCTTTCTCGACGCCGCCCGCCGAGCTTGGGCCGAGCACAGGGCGCTGCTTCATTTATGTGACGCCCGACGGCGAGCGGACGATGAACACCTATCTCGGCGCGAGCTCCTATCTGGCGCCGCTGGACGTCGACGAGGCTTTGGTCAAGTCGGCGAAGGTCGTCTATCTCGAGGGCTACATGTGGGACCGCCCGGCGGCCAAGGCGGCCTTCCAGAAGGCCGGAGAGATCGCCCGCGCCGCCAACAGCAAGGTGGCGCTCACTCTGTCGGATTCGTTCTGCGTCGACCGGTTCCGCGGCGAATTCATTGACCTCATGCGCTCACGGACCGTCGACACGGTCTTCGCCAATACCGACGAGATCCTGTCGCTGTACGAAACGACGCATTTCGGCGAGGCGCTCGACAGTCTGCGCTCGGAGGGCGTGCTCGGAATCGTCACCCGCTCGGAAAAGGGCTGCGTCATCATCAAGGGCGATGAGACGTGGGAGGTTCCGGCCTTCCCGATCGCCAAGCTCGTCGATACGACAGGCGCGGGCGACATGTTCGCCGCCGGCTTCCTCGCTGGCCTTGCGCGGGCGCGGGACATGGTCACTTGCGGGCGGCTCGGCGTCATGGCCGCGGCGGAGATCATTCAGCATATCGGCGCGCGGCCCAATGTGTCGCTGGCGGGACTGGCGCGAGAGAACGAGGTCACGTTCTAGACCGGTGCGGTCGGACCGCTTCTCACCTCGTCAAAGGCGATGGCGCCTTAGCGAACAACGACTTCCTCACGTTCCACGGGCTTCTTAGAACTGGACAGCGGGACGCTGCCTAGCAGAGCAACCCGCGCGCGGGCTTGAGCGTCCGGGAGGAAAAGCATGTGGGATTGGCGGAGTTTGCCGGCGGCGACGTTGGCTTTGATCGGCGCACTGGCGTTTGCGTCGGGTCTTTTGAGTTCACGAGTTCCTTGCGGATGAAAGTCCAACGCCGGAGCAACAGGCTGCGGCGCTCGCGAACGTCCCGAAGGACGCCCGGCAATACTATCAGGGCTATTGGTACTCGACGAAGCTTGTCGCCGATCCGCTCGCCAATTGGCAGCCGCACAAGGCGCCCTGGCAGATCTGCCATAACGATTCCTATCTCGGCAATTCGTGGCGCGCCAATCTCGTCGCCGAGCTCCAGGACCTGACCTCGCAACTGGCGAAGCAGGGGCTGGCCAAGGACAAGCTGATCGTCACAAATTCGAACGGCGACATCAACCTCGAGCTCACGCAGCTGAAGGCGCAGATCGCGGAGGGATGCGATCTCATCATGATGTATCCGGGGTCCGAGACGGGGCTGTGCTCGGGCATCCGCGACGCCTTCGACAAGGGCGTCCTCGTCGTCACCATCGATGCGCCAGTCGATTGTCCCCAGGCCATCAACGTCGCGCGCAATCCATATTTCTACGCCAAGCTGCAAGGCGACTGGATCATGAAGCAGCTCGGGGGCAAGGGGAACGTTGTTTTGATGAACGGGCAGCCCGGCACCACGGACACGGTGGCCGAGCATCAAGCCTTTCTCGAAGCCGCGAAAGCCAATCCCAACGTGAAGATCACCGGCGACCTTTACGGCATGTGGACGGGCTCGGTCGCGAAATCGGAGATGCTCAAATATCTGGCCACCCATCCGCAGCCGGTCGACGCGGTCTGGTCGACCGGCAATATGGGGGTCGGCGTCGGCCAGGCGCTGGAGCAGGCGGGCCGGCCGGTGACGATCGTCACCGACGTCACCAATCAGTGCAGCTTCCTCGCCTTCTGGAAGACCCACAAGTTCTCGAGTCTCACCATGGCCCAGGACGGCGGCCCGACGGGCTATGAAGCGTTCGTGGCGGCGATCCGCATCATGTCTGGCCAGAAGCCGAAGGTGAACACGATCTTCTTTCCGTTGCCGGTCATCACCAACGCCAACATCGATGATTATTACGAGCCATCGATGACGGTGCAGAGCACTTGTTTCGCCAACGGCAAGGATCGCCACTTGGTCGCCGACGATTACTTCGACCAGTTTTTCTCAGGCGGCGAGAAAGCTCCGACGCTCAAGCCTTAGTACGGGGTTGCTTTGGATTCGGGCGGCCGAGAGGGGCCGCTCGGACGACAATATATGTCGACAATATATTGCAGAAAATCAGAAATCAGAGTAAGCTCGTGGCATGAGCAATCCTGCGCCTTCTGCATGCCACGAGCCTTGGCGCTCGTTCCCGCGCTTCTGCCACGGACAAGGGCGCGAGAATTTGTCTCTTGCGAGAATCCAGTCCAGTTACACTCATATTTGGGTTTTCGCGGCGAAACGGCCATGGGACAAGAAAAGCCAAACCGACCGACCCGCCGGGCCGCTGCCGAGCGTCGTCGGGGCCTACTCGCTCGTGGGCGCCGCCTTCGCCTTGCCCCTCTCGAGGAGATGGCGCTTGAAATCGGCCATGGAGGCGAACTTGTACGTTCCCTCGCTCGTTTCGGCCTCGATCGAGCCGTCGGCGAAGATCCTGTAATTCGCCCCGGCTGACGAGTAGCTGCCGATCAGGCTCGGCGGTCCCTGCGGCTCTTCCGGCGTCTCGAGGACGTTTTCGCTCGTCTCGAGCGAAGGCAGATGGCCGGTGCGATTGATGTTGATCGGGCTCTCGCCCCCGCCCGCAAACGTTTCGTCCACGATCTCGGGCCCACCTGTTTCAATCTCCATCGGCGCGGCGGAGCCGTGTTCTGCTGGCGCCGTTTCGGTCGAGGGCGCGACCTCATAGGTCGCCGGAAGGACCGAAGGCGCGGCGGATTGCCGCAAAAGCTTCGTGAGCCCGTCGACCCGCCGGATTAAGACCCCGATCGCAAACGTCACAACTGCGGCGCAGGCGGCGACCGCGCTCGCCAGGGCATACAAAAACCCTAGGCCGGTCGGGAGCAGATTGAGACTCTGGTAGCCGCCCGCCGCCGCGGCGATCAGCAGAATGAGGCTCAGGATGAAGATCAGGATCGCCACTAGGCCGTCAACGCCCACATTTTATCGAACCTCGTCGAGTCCGCAACCGCATGCTGGAAACGACCCTACAGCGATTCTCGTTTCACGGGTGTGAATCGCGCGCCCCGAAGATCGCCGAGCCGACGCGGACATACGTCGCGCCGAGCTGCACGGCAAGCGGCCAGTCGGCGCTCATGCCCATGGAACGCTCGGCGAGTCCATTGCGTTCCGCGATGACGCCGAGCATGGCGAAATGGGGCGAGACCTGCTCGTTCGCCGGGGGAATGGCCATGAGGCCCTCGATCGTCAATCCATAAGTCTGGCGGCAGAGCGCGATAAAGGCGTCGGCGTCCTCGGGAAGGACGCCCGCCTTCTGCGGCTCCCCTCCGGTGTTGACCTCGACAAACAGGCGCGGGCGTTTGCCGACCCGGTCGATTTCGCGCGCGAGCGCAGCGGCGATCTTTTCCCGGTCGACCGTCTCGATCACGTCGAAAGTCTCCACCGCCTCACGCGCTTTGTTGCTTTGCAGGGGTCCGATCAGATGAAGCTCGATCGTCTTGCCGAGCGCCGCTGCGCGCGCCCGCAAGTCGCGCCATTTGGGAATAGCCTCTTGCACCCGGTTCTCGCCAAAGCGCGTCTGCCCGGCGCTCGCGATCGTGGGCCAGACCTCATCGGCCGAAAAGGTCTTCGAGACCGCCACGAGCTTAACCTCCTCCGGCGCCCGCCCGCAATCGCGCGCCCGTCGCGCGATTGCTTCCCGCAGCGCGATGAGACGGGCCACCGCGTCCTGCTCATCACCGCGTTTTGGCGTCTCGGCCAAGGTTGCCTCCACCATTATCCTGAACACCCTTGCGCAACGGCGACTGCCGCTGGCCATTGTGCGACAGAAGGAAACGCGAACTCAATTCCCCTCATCCGATCGCCCCGACCAAGGCGGGACGCTGAACCCCGGCAGGCCCCTTGCCTTTTGCCTGAAGCCCGCGCATGAGGGCCGCACCTTCCCTCATCCATGACGGCTTCCATGGGCTTCAAATGCGGCATCGTCGGCCTGCCGAATGTCGGCAAGTCGACGCTTTTCAACGCGCTCACCCAGACCGCCGCTGCGCAAGCGGCCAATTATCCCTTCTGCACCATTGAACCCAATGTCGGCGACGTCGCAGTGCCGGACCCTCGTCTCGCGACGCTGGCGCAGATCGCCGCCTCCAAAGAGATCATCCCGACCCGGCTGTCCTTCGTTGACATCGCCGGGCTCGTGCGCGGCGCCTCCAAGGGCGAAGGGCTGGGAAACCAGTTTCTCGCCAATATCCGCGAGTGCGATGCGATCGCTCATGTCGTTCGCTGTTTCGACGACGGCGACGTCACCCATGTCGAGGGCCGCGTCGACCCCTTGTCCGACATCGCCACCATCGAAACGGAGCTGATGCTGGCCGATCTCGAAAGCCTCGAGCGGCGCGTCGTGCAAATGGAGAAGAAGGCCAAGGGCGGCGACAAGGAGGCCAAGGAACTCTTAGGCCTCGCCGAGCGGAGCCTAAGCGAGCTCAAAGAGGGGCGCCCGGCGCGCGCCGCCCAAGTCGGCCGCGAAGAGCGCCGATCTTTCGAGTCGCTCGGCCTCCTGTCGTCGAAGCCGGTTCTCTACGTCTGCAACGTCGACGAGGCGTCGGCGGATCGAGGCAACGCCTATTCCGATAGGGTCAAGGAACATGCCGCCAAGGAAGGCGCGGCCGCCGTGGTCGTATCGGCGAAGATCGAGAGCGAGATCGCCATGCTGCCTGAGAGCCGAGCAGGAGGCCTATCTCGAGGCGATCGGGTTGAGCGAGCCTGGTCTCAGCCGCGTCATCCGCGCCGGATACGAGCTCTTGCATCTCGTCACCTTCTTCACCGTGGGGCCAAAGGAGGCGCGAGCCTGGACGATCGAGCAAGGGACCCGCGCCCCGCAGGCCGCGGGCGTGATCCACACCGATTTCGAAAAGGGCTTTATCCGCGCCGAAACCATCGCCTATGACGACTATGTCGCCAATGGCGGCGAGGCCGGCGCGCGTGAGGCGGGCAAGTTCCGGCTCGAAGGCAAGGACTATGTGGTCGCCGACGGCGACGTCATGCATTTCCGCTTCGCGAATTGAGACACATGCCGGACGCGCTCTATTTCGAGGACTTTACGCTGGGCGAAGTGGTCGAATATGGCGCGGTCGATGTCTCGACCGCCGATATCATCGCGTTCGCGCGCGAGTTCGATCCGCAGCCTTACCATACGGATGAGGAGGCCGGGCGTGCGGCGATGGGCGGCCTCATCGCGTCGGGATGGCATACGGCCGCGCTGCTGCTCAGGATGAATTGCGAGGCGTTTCTCATGCGCGCCGCGATCCTCGAAGAGGCCGGCGTCGAAGAGGTCCGATGGCAGCTGCCGGTCAGACCCGGCGATCAGTTGCATGTGCGCCGCCACACGCTCGCCAAACGCGCCCATGAAGGCCCAACGAGCGCCGGCGACGTCGAGTTCCTCTACGAAGTTGTCAATCAGGACGGCGCGGCCGCCATGATTCAGCGCAGCGTGCTCCTCATCAAGCAGCGCCCACAATCGCGCGGGACCTAGCGTTCTCATGTTCTACGAGGACATTCGCATCGGTGAGCGAGCCGCGCTCGGCCAAACCGAGTTTTCCCGGGAAGCGATTCTCGCCTACGGGAAACGGTTCGATCCCCGCATCGTTGCTCAAGCCGCCGAGGGTCGGGCGCGGCTCGTCGCCGCGGGGATGCACGTGGCGGCCGCGGGGATGCGCCGACTGGTCGATGCGCGCAGCGCGCTCCGCGCCGCCATGGCCGAGCGCGGCGAGACCCTTCCGCAGCTGGGCGTCTCGCCAGGCTTCAAAGACATGCGCTGGCCGCATCCGGTGCATGAGGGCGATATCGTTTCGTACTCGATAGAGACGGTGTCGAAACGCGAGACCTCCAAGCCGAAATGGGGTCTCGTCGGCAATAAGTTTCTAGGGCTCAACCAACACGGGCAGGAGGTTTTGGTCTTTTCGAGCGCAGTTCTCATCCTCCGGCGCTCAGAAGATTTGTAATCTCCCACCCCGCAGGGCCGGGATTTCCGTAGCGGACGGCCAAGCTGACCCCGCCTGCAACTAATTTTCCGATAGGCCCGGACGCGCCAAGCGCGCGAAAGTCTGTTAAAACGCTGCCGGTCGTTTACCTTGTTGGTTCTCGGGGAAGCTGCAATGGCAATCAATCTTGTTAGTCTTGTATCCCAGTTCCTTACGCCGCAATTGGTCGGCGGCCTGGCGCGGGCGCTGGGCATCAATGAGGCGGTGGCGCAGAAGCTGGTCGCTGCAGCCGTGCCAGCAATCCTCGCCTCGCTTGGTACAGCGGCGGCCGCGCCCGGAGGCGCTCAGAAGGTGTCCGACGCCATCTCCATGTCGGATCCGGATATTTTGACCAAGCTGAGCGGCGCGATCACCGGCGGCAACACCCGATTCCTGAACGAAGGCGGCGCTCTCCTGAACAACCTGCTCGGCGGCGGGGGCCTCTCGAGCCTCACGGGCGCGCTGAGCCAGTATTCGGGCGCCCCCCAGCCCGCGACGCAATCGCTGCTTGGCACGGTGACACATGCTGCGATCGGCGCCATTGGTCAGCAGGATCCGTCAAACTGGTCGGACCCGTCGGCGATTCTTTCGCTTCTGAACAGTCAGAAGAGCGCGATCTCGGCCGCGCTTCCCCCTGAGGTCTCCAGATTGCTGGGAGCCTCCGGATTGCTCGCCGGTCTTGGCGGCGCAGCCGCCGCGGCGACCCAGACCGCCGCGTCGACGGTCACGAGCGCCGCAACCGCGGCGAGTTCCGCCGCCAGTTCCGCCGCGAGGAGCGCCGAAGCCGCCGCGAGAAGCGCCCAAACCGCCGCATCGAGGGTCCCGACGCCGCCTGCGCCGAGCTCGAGCGGCTTCCCGATGTGGGCGATCATTTTGATCGTCATTGTCGTGCTGCTGGCCATCTGGTGGTTCATGACCCAGAACCACAAGCCGGCGGAACCGGCGAAAACGGGTCTTCTGTCGGCCCCGGTCGAGTACGCCTTGCGCGCCTTACCCGCTCAGGCCGTCCCGCAGCTCGACTAAACCTAAGCTCGCGTCATGGGGCTGGGCGCGCGCTTGTGGGGTTGGCTACGCGCGCCGCTGAGGGGAGCAGCGGCGCGGTCACAGGTGGCCGTCGTCTGTGTGATCGCACTGTCGGCGATCGCCGCGGGCTGCTCAAGCCGCCCTTACGGCACGCTCGTCGTCGGGCCGAGCGCGCCCGACGCCAGCCAAGTCGACCTCCTTGTGGCGACAACGCGCGCGCCCGTCGTTGAGCCGCCGGGCGTCATGTTCGGAGGATCGAGGGGACGAGGACTCGATTTCGCCGATATTGTCGTGTCGATCCCGCCGGCAAGCGCTCGCCAGCCGGGGGACGTCCCGCTCCCGTCCTCGCTGCCGGGCGACCCGGAGCGTGACTTCGTCATCCTTCGCGCCGATCGCCTGGATCTGGCTCAGGCGAAAGCGAATTTCGATGCGCGGGTCAGGCGTACGCCCGGGCGCAGGGTGCTTATCTTCGTCCACGGCTTCAACACGCGTTTCGAGGAAGCGGTCTATCGCTTTGCGCAGATTGTTCATGACGCGCGCGTCGATGTCGCGCCGGTCCTGTTCACCTGGCCGTCCGGCGGCCGAGTGACCGACTACGTCTATGATCGCGACAGCGCCGTGTATTCCCGCGACGCGCTTGAGGTGGTGCTGCAGGCTTTGGTCAAAGACCCGAACGTCGACTCGATATCCATCCTGGCCCATTCCATGGGCAATTACCTCGCCATCGAGTCGTTGAGACAGATGTCGATCCGTGACCGCGGGCTCTCGCCCAAGATCCGGGACGTCATGCTTGCGTCGCCCGATATCGACGTCGATGTTTTCCGGCGCCAGATCGCCGAAATCGACGCCGGGCCGAGGCCCGCCGACTTCACCTTGTTCGTATCGCGAGACGATCGGGCCCTTGGACTGTCAAGCTTTCTCGCGCGAGACTCGACCAGGCTCGGCTCGCTCGATCCGAACAAGGAGCCTTATCGTTCGATCCTGGAGCAAGGCAGAGTGCAGGTGGTTGATCTGACCGGCATGGCCTCCAGCGACTTCACCAACCACGGCAAATTCGCCAGCGGCGAAGTCGTCGGCGCGATCGGGGAGCGCCTGGCGGAGGGCCAGTCGCTCTCCGAGGCCAAGGGCGGCCTGATCGAATCGCTTGGCGCGTTCACGGGCGGCGCGATCAATGTCGCCGCCGGCGTCGCCACGGGCGCGGTCGCCGCGCCGAGCGAGATCCTCGACCCGACAAGGAACGAGAAGTCGGTGGACACCGCGGCGCAGGCGACGTCGTTGGCGCAGTGACGGCGGCGGCCGGAGTTCAGGCAAGCGGTCTCCGCCGGCCCATGAATGCAACCAGCGCGCGAAGTTCGTGCAAGACAATGCAAGGAAACGAAAAGAAATTTCCTTTTATTTCTTTTCGTTTCCTTTTCCGAATTTAGCCTTTTCAATGAGTTGTGCGGGAAAAAATAAAAAAATTCTCCTTCGGTCGGCTCGCGCAGCGAGTTGTGAGCCAGCGGTCCAAACAGCCACAGTCTCTCGTCCTCCCGATCCGTCTTGCCGGAGGGGACAGACATATTCCGTCAATAAGGAATAGATAGCGCAGATTTCGGATTTTGTCGAGACAATGTCGTTCGGCGTTCATAGCGACGGCTCGTGGTCAGCCGCCTCCGGGCTCCCGTAGCCCTTGCCGTCAGGTTCGGCCATAACGGGATTCCATGTTCCCCTCGCGCCACGCGCAGGCCGGAACTAAATTCCCAGCTCGATGGGAATCGCTGCATTGGGGATTGAGCGAAGTGACATCGTATTCCGCAGCGGAAGCCAGGACCTTGAGGCCAGTGACAGCGCCATCGGAAAAAACCTTGCCGGTTCCCGTCGAGCCGCGCGGCGAGCTCACCGTCCGGGTCCCCGCCATGCCGGCCGACACCAACGCCAACGGTGATATTTTCGGGGGCTGGGTCTTAAGCCAAATGGATGCGGCGGGCGGCATCGCCTCCGCCGAATACGCCAAAGGGCGCGTGGTCACGATCGCCATCGACGCGATGACCTTCATCCGGCCCGTTCAGGTCGGCGACGTGCTCTGCGTCTACACCGCCATTGACCGGGTCGGCCGGACCTCGATGAAAGTCCATGTCGAGGCGTGGGCGCGCCGGCGGCTGACGCATGACCGTGAAAAGGTGACCGACGCCACCTTCACCTTTGTCGCCATAGACGAGGACGGCAGGCCCCGGCCCGTCATCGCCGGACAGACCGAAGGCGAGATATAACGGCTCTGCCGCGGGCTTAGAGCCTTCTGGCCTTGAGTTTACGCGGCGACGGCTCGGCTGCGTTTTCTCCCCCCTTGTGGGGGAGGAACAAGGAGGGGGTCGCGCCGTCCTGCGCAATCAGCGAGCCACAGCGTATTCGATAATCGCTTCGGTCCGAGCGACCCCTAGGGTGTTCGGAAGAACGCCCGTCTTTCCGCCGCGCCATGCCCGCCCCCACATAGGGCCGTCCAGAAGGACGCCCGTCTCTCGACGGGCTATGGGGGGCGGGTGCGCTAACGCCGTCGATCCACCCAAATGCAGAAGGCTCCAGAGTATCGAGCCCTGGACGCAGTCCCTATATACCCAAGGGCCTTGCCGATCTGTTGCAGCGCGCGCCTTTGATAGCGCAGCCTCACCGGCGATATTCAGCGAAAACCGCCTCGACTTCGGCGGCGGTCGCAAACTCGCCGCGGGGCATCTCGGCTTGAGCTTCGAGTAGGTCGGCCTCTTCCTCTTACGCCCTTCACGCCGTCTCGACGCGCAGCTTCAAGAAGCCGCCGGGCGCGAGGCCCATCGGGGTCAGCTTCAGGCCGGGCGGCGCCGGGAGGTCTGATGCGGCGGGTGAGGTGAGATAGGTCGCGACGACGGCGCTCGGCCAAGGGTCGAAGCGCCAGGCGTTGTTCGGCTTCGGCGCGATCTCGGTTTTGCTTTCGACATATTTGAGCAGCGCGTCGCGATTGGCGTCCGGGGCCTCGATCACGACGCTCGTTCCGTCGCAGCCGGGGAAGCCGCCGCCGCCGCTGGCGCGATAATTGTTGGTGACGACAAGAAACGACTGGTTCGCATCGACCGGCGCGCCCTTGAAGGTCAGGTCGCGAATGCGGCGCGCCTCCGGCGCGATCAGCGCGCCCAATTCGTCGTAGCGCGGGGCTTGAGTGACGTCGATTAAGTAGCGGACGCCGTCGATCACATCGAAATTGTAAGAAGCGAAGGCGGGGCCGAGGAGCGGCTGTTCGTCGCGCCCGCTCGGATCGATGCGGCGGAAGATGGAGGCCGCGCGTTCGAGCCACTCCTTAAGCGTCGCGCCGTCGATCCTGACCACTCTCAGAGCGTTGGGGTACGGGTAGATGTCCGCCACGTCCTTGATCGCGAGCGGGCCGGCCGCGATGTCGGTATAGGCGTAAGGCCCCCCGCGGCCGCCGCATTTGAACGGCGCCGCCGCCGACAGCATGGGCAGCGCGGCGAGGTCCGCGCGCGCCGCGACGAGCGGCGCGGCATAGGCGCGCTGCGCCGCGTTGATGAGCTCGACCGTCGAACCGCCGCCAAGCAACGCGAGCGTGGTGTTGACCGGCGCAGCCAGCCTGCCAATGGGCGTGCGGATGTGGCTGAGCGTGGCCTCGTGCGCGGCCCTGGCCGCTTCGAGCACGGAGGCGTCCAACTCGACGAGCGCGATCGCCTCGCCGGTTGCGCTGCGGCTGGCGATCGGCCTGACTTCAACCCGCGCGCCCACCACTCGCCATGGCCCGTCCTTCTCGAGCTCGAGATCGATCACACCGAGATGGCTGCCCCAAAAACCCGCCATGACTGCAGGCTTGCCGTGGATGGTCCCCCGCTCCGCGTCGACGCCCGGAATCCCAACGAAATCCTCGCCGGGAAGCAGGAGGTGCTGGTGGCCGAGGAACAGCGCGTCAACGCCGTCGAGCTTGGCGAGGTCCTGGCCTGCGTTTTCCTCGCCCAGAGTCGAGGCGAGCCGGGAAATCCCGGAGTGACAAAGCACGACGACCAGATCGGCGCGGGCCCGAAGTTCGCCCAGCTGCGCGCGCACAGCCTCGACGATGTCGACCGTGGTCAGGCGGCCTCGGACATGGGCCTCGTCCCATTGAGCGATCTGCGGCGGCGCGACCCCGATCACACCCACTCTGAGCCGCTGCGATAGCCCACCCTCGTCGACAAAAACGCGCTCGATCACGATCGAAGGCGGATACCATGGCGAGCCGTCCGTTTTGCGGAGGTTGCATGAGGCGACCGGAAAACGCGCCTGCGCGTAGGCGCGTTCGAGCACCTCGAGGCCGTAGTTGAAATCGTGGTTCCCAAGCGTCGCGACCGCATAGTCCAGACTATTCATGGCCGCGATGACGGGGTGAACCGCGGCTGGGTCGGCCGCGATGGCTTGGGCCGCCAGGTCGCCGAGCGGCGTGCCCTGAAGGATGTCGCCGTTGTCAAACAACAGGCAGTTGGGAAACTCCCGGCGCGCTTCGGCGACCAGAGACGCCGCGCGCGCTAGGCCGACCAAATCGTCCGGCCGATCGCGGTAATAGTCGTAAGGATAGAGATTCGCGTGCAGGTCGGTGATGCCGAGAAGCCGCAGGCGAAGCCGCGATCGGCTCGGGCGAGCGGGCGAATCGGGTCGTCCTTGCTGCAAGACTTCAGCTTTCTGAAGGGAAAATGAGACGGCGATCGATGGATCATCGCGCCGCTGGAAGTCCCGGTCAAAGCGGCGCTTGCGGGTGAGCCGCATCAGACGGAGGCGATTGGCCGAGGGAGGGCGAGCCCGTCCTGGCGTCCCATCCGCCCGGCGGCGCGGCGACCTCGTTTGCTGCGGGATCAGGCTTTGCGGCTTTGAATTTCATCAGCGCCTCCACGGCGGAAGCGAGCGCGACCGGGTCCATCTCGCGAGCAATTTCGTCGCGCTTCGTGGCGGCGTCCGCGTCCCCCTGCTGGGCGGCAAGCGCGAACCATAGCCACGACTGGCCGAGGTCCTTGTCGACGCCGAGGCCTCGCGCGTAAAGGATTGCGAGATTGTACTGGCTGTCGCGGACGCCGAGTTCGGCCGCCTTTCGGAACCATTTCACCGCTTCGGAATAGTTCGGCGCGCCCGCGCCTGGCTCGGCGTTCATGACCGCGAGATTGTGCGCGGCGCGCGCGTTTCCCGCCTCAGCCGCCTTGAGATACCACCGCTTCGCCGCCGACGGGTCGCGGGTCACGCCAATTCCCTTTTCATACATCGAGCCAAGCCGATATTGCGCGGGGGCAAGTCCGAGCGAGGCGGCGCGTTCGAACCACCGGCCCGCCGCTGGCTGATCCTTGGGCACTCCTCGGCCTTCGAACAGGCGCATCGCGAGTTCATATTGCGCATTGGGCTCGCCAGCGGCGGTCGCGTCGCGCAAGGATGGAGGAATCCCCGCTGGAATCGTCGCCATGAGCTCGGCCGCCGTGGGCCCGCTCTCCGGCGCAAGATCAGGCGCCCGCGGTTTGGCCGGCGGTTGGGCGATCGAGGCGGTCGGCGCGACGTCGATCGTTGCGCCGCCGGGCTTGACCGCGCCGGCGACCTCCGTCGGCTTCCCCTTTGGCGCGTCGATTTTGGCCGTATTGAAGGCTTGTCCGCCAAGTTCGGAGCGTTGCAGAAAGGGCGCGCGCACGCCGGCCAATCGGACGGCGAGCGTCGCGGCGATCGCCACCGCGACGCCGAGCAAGACGGTGCGCTTGTGAGCGACGTAGAAAGCCCTTGCGGATTGGACGCCGCGCGTGGCGAAAAGCATCCTTTCGGAAGCCGCAAGCGTCTGCACGCCGCCGCCGTTGATCGCGGCGTTGTTCTCCGCCATCGCCTGCGCGGCGCGCCGCGCCGCGGCGATGTGGACGCTGACCGCAGGATTGGTCTTAGGCCCGATAACCTGGGCGAGGTCGCGGGCGTCGCGAGCGCGCTGCGGCGCGCCCGCGCCGGGCTCGATGAGGTAGTCCTCGCCGTCGTCGGAAGCTTGAGACGACGGATCTTCGGCGCTCGCCTTGGTTTGGCCCGCGCGTTGCGGCGCCACCTCGGGGCCGGCGTCAGCGCTTGGCGACGCGGCGCTCGCCGATCTGGCCGGCGGCCGGAGCTCCTCGTCGATGTCGTCGGCGGCAAGCTCGCTCTCGATGTTCGCGAGACGGGCAGCCAACGTCTCCAGAACGCTCTGCAGATCGGCGAGACGCGATTGCGCGCGTTGGTCCGCGCTCGCGTTCTCAGCTTTCAGTTCGGACAAATGGGCGTCGAGCGCGGCGTGGACCGCGGCCGAGGTCTCGAGCGCGGAAGAGCCTTCCGCCTTGTCGGCCTCCCGCAGCTTTTCGATGAGCTCCCGCACGACCGGGCCCGGTTCTTCGGCCCGCGCGGCCTCTGTCGCCAGCGCGTCGATCCGACCGCTGATCGTGTCGATCTGCCGGGCGACGGCTCTCAGGTCGACTTGGGCGGTGTTCCCATCGTGAAGCCGGCGCGCGACCTCGTCGGCGACTTGTTCAAGAACCTGGCGCTCGACAGGCTCGGCGGCGCGCGCCTCCAACTTGGCCTCGAGCGAGCGCAGCAGGGTTTCGATCGGATTGAGGTCAACGGGAGACGCGACCGCGTCGAGTCGCGCGCCGAGCTCGTGGAGAACCGGGTCCAGCTGCCGCGCGCTAACCTTAGGGTCAGCGAGGTGGTCAAGCTTGTCGCTGATTTCGGCGAATATCGATTGCAGCGCCTGGGCGTTGGCGTCGGCGCCCCCGGCGGCGGAAAGCTTGGCGTCGAAATCGTGCAGGAGCCTTTCGATCGGGCCGGTGTCGATGGTCGCCGGGGGAAGCGCCTCAAGCGACTGGCGCACGCCATCGATGCGTCGCGCCAGGTCGTCGAACGGGCGCGGATCGGTCGCAGCGGGAGCGGCGGGCCGAGCGATTTCCTGATCGAGCCGCGCCGCGATCTGCTCCAGGCGCTGTTCGATCGAGACAAGCGCCGCCGGAGGAGTGGAGCGCTCGATCTGTCGGCAGGCTTCCGCGAGAAGCGCGGCCATCTCTGCGGACTCGGAATGGGGAGCGGGGCTCGCGCTGAGCCGTTCGACGCGATCAGCGAGTTCCCCGATCTGGCGCTCCAGCCGTTCAAGCGGCGGTGTGCGCAGCGCTGCCGAAGCGAGGAGATTGCGCACTTCTTCCGTCTGCCGCCGGATGCGTTCAAACGTTTCGGGCTGTATCGCCGTCGCCGAGAGGCTGTCGATCTTGTCCCCGATCGCCCGAATCTCGCGTTCGAGCCCGGCGGCCGCGGCTTCAGGGTCATGCGCCCTTAACGCCGCGCGGAATTCGGCGGCCATCGCCTCGAGCGGAGCGAGCAGCGATTCGCCGTGGCCGCCCTGACGCAACATCTCCACCCGCTGGACGAGGTCTCGGATGGCGCCTTCGAGCGCCACGACCGCGTTGCGCGGCGCAAGATCGGCGAGGCTCCGGTGCATGGCTTCGATTTCGGCGTGCATGGCGCTTAAATCGACCGAGGCGCTCGGATCGGCCCGCTCGCGGCGCATATCATCGAGCTTCAGCGCGACCGCCCGAATGTCGTCGAGCAACAATTGGGAAAGCGGCGGCGCATCCAGCCCTTCACCCGGCGCGATAGGGCCTTCGGAAGAACGCCCGTCTCTCGACGGGCTATGCGCGCCACCCTCTCCCTCGGGGAGAGGGGTTGGGGGTGAGGGCGGGGCGCGGCCCTCGAGCTCGTGCCGGCGCATGGCGATTTGCGACACCGCACCCTTGAGATCGAGAGGCGGCTTCGGATTGAGCTCGGGCGGCTGAGGGAAGCGATCGCTCCCGGCTCCGCCGCTCTGAGCGGCTGTCAAGCTTGTCCGGATCGATTCGAGCCGCCGCACGGCGTCGATGAGCGCGCGGCGGTCGCTGTCTCGCGCCGCGTTGTCCCGCTCTAGAATTTGGGCGACGGATTTCGAAGGCGCGAGCGGCCTGAGCTTCGGCGCGCGAGAGCCTCATTTCAAGGCGCTCGATCAGCGAATTGAAAGGTTTGGAAGATCCGGGCGCGCTTGACTCGCCGGGGGGCGCATTTCGGCGGGCGATGCGCTCCAGACGTCCGGCGGCCGCATCGAGCCGATCGTCTTCGGCTTCGTTGTCTTCGGGCCCCGCATGCTGATCGAGACCTGCGTGGTCGGCGATCGCTTCATCGAGCCAATCGTCAAGGCGCATGCCGGCGAGCCGGGCGGCCTCCACGGCGGCGTCGCGGCTCCGCCGGCCCACGCCTGCGATATTCCACGCCATCGCTCTATTCATGTCCTCGACCGTCGCTCGGAAGCTGGCGAATCGCCCGATGAACGGAGGCGACGCCACGCCGCAATTCTGTCGGGGGTCATGGTGAAGAAACGGTTAAAGGACCGCCTCGTCGAGCAGCCGCGTCGCCGGTCTCCAAAGGTTGCAGTTGTAGTTGTAGCAACTATCAGTTGCATTTTCGCGTCGTTAGCGCATAGTGATTCAACTCGCGCAAGGGCGCGCGAGTCAGGAGGCGCGAACGCAACGGCGCCGACGAAAGGAGAGGCCATGAACAGGATGTCGTCTGTAGCTTACGCTTCCGCTGGAGTTTCGGGCGGACTGCTCGAAGAAGAAAGCCGCACTGCGCTCGATTCGGCGCAACCTGAACTGACCATTAGCCAGATGTCGCGTGTATTCGGCGTCAGCCTGCGCACCTTGCGGTTCTACGAGGACCGCGGGCTCATCAAGCCCCGCCGTGAGGGGAACGCGCGCTACTATCGCGCCAGCGACCGGATCCGGATGGAGATGATCCTCAAGGGCAAGAAGCTCGGCTTCACGCTGACTGAGATCCAGGACCTGATCGGCGGCAAAGGGCCGACTGAAACGGTGGATCTCGAAGATCAGCTCAATCCGCAGCAGATTGTGACCCAGATCAGCCACCTGGAGCGGCAACGCAACGAGATCGAGGGAGCCATCGAGAGGCTGCGCGCGACGCAAAGCCGCCTCGCCCCAGGCGCCGCCGCCTGATCGCCGACCGATCGTTCGATCGGTCGGCGGCGGACGGTTTTCGAAAGCACCGATCGCGTCGGCGCACCCGCCCCTTTGGGGGCGGGGCGGGGTAGGGCGTCATGCGGATCGAGAAGATTGTCCAATGCGCTCCTGCTCCATGTCACAAAGGACGGCGCAAATCATAGGCGTCTATGCGGGGAAGGAGGGATGGAGGCCGAGCTCGCGGTTGTGAGGTCTGCCAAGCTTCCAGCTATGGATTATCATCGACCTCAGGAGGTGATTCGATGATACCGCTGCCATCTTACGCTGACCTGTCTAAGATGCTCGAACAAATACCCATTTGGAAGGCTGTAGCTGGACTACCAAAAACGTGTCGCGGAGTTAGCAGGCTGCTGAAGAAGTCCGCCAAAAAGGGCGCTGGTGTTTGGTTCTCTCTGATGATTCTCTTGGGTCGAGACGATGATTCCGACGGGATCGATGCGGGGCGAGGATTGGACGAGCGGGGTTGTTCTCGTATGTCGACGTCGAGGTCAGGATCCCGGCGAAGCATCCGTTGCGGGCGATGCAGCGACTGACCAATGCGGCGCTCGCCGAGCTCGACGGAATGTTTTCGACGCTCTACGAGGGGCGCGGGCGGCCTTCCCACTGCCGTCGAAGGACGAGGAGAGATCAATCCTGCGTCTTTTCCTCCAACCGATAGTTGCTTATCCGCATTCGCTGAAGCCTTACGCCGGGTCCTCCTGGCCCTCCACCATTCTCCGCGATGAACTCAACGCCTGCGGATTCGAGGGCAGAGCGGATATCCCTCAGAAGATGATCGCACGGTGTACGCTTGTCTCGCTCAAAATCTCCGACCGTTGATGTCCCAACCTTGCTTGCCGCAGCAAGGTGATCCTGGGACCAGTTCAGAAGCGCGCGTGCAGCTCGACACTGGGCGGCGGTAAGCGACCTTTTGATGGCATCACCCGCAACGAACGCAAGTTCGACGTCAGGGGACAAAATCGACATGGCTCAATAGACAGCATAGCTTCCACCAATTTGCAAGTAAAAGTGTCGCTACCGACGGTCGAGAGATGCATCACCCTTTCGTAGGTGGCGAGAGAAGGCCACGCCCGCTCGGCCGACGCATCCTTCGTGCGCGTCTGAGGCCAGTCTCCGTCAGTGCCCGATCGCCGAGCGCCTCGAGCGTCCGAAAAAGCTTAAATTGCTCGTCCGTCGCTATCGCAGCGCCTCCTCTGCGATCAAGCGTTTCTTTCCGCCGTTCCTCTGATGACGCTCATCTGACATCCAATCAATCGAAATTGGCGCCTAGCCGCCCTTCAGGCGTCTCGCGCTGAACCAGAGTAACCTGTTGAGGCTCCACGGCTGGCCCCCGGCGGCATCCAAGGCGCGCGGAAAAACGCGCAATTGGCTACCCTCTCCGATGTGACTCAATCGTCCAACTCCCTCGGATGTTGCGTTCGAAACCTGCTCGGCAAGGGCCGATAAAGGACGATCCCTTTTGGCAGGCCGTTCTTGCCCCGACTTGCGAGGGCGCGAGGGGCTTTGGCAAGCGAACTTCCCCGGATCCGGCGGGCCGGTCGTACACAGGGACTTGCGTTAGGAGGCGTTTAGGCATAGTGAAAACGTACTTCTCATGAAAAAGAACTGATTGGTTTGCATGGAAATCAGAATGAGGGTACGAATAGAAGGAGGCGGATTTGGCGACTGGTTTCTCTCCCCGCGCTCTTCGGAACACGTCAACAATCGAGCTGCAGACGGTGCGCTTTTAGCTTGCATGGGCCGCCATTTTTACACACCTTGCCCGATGGCGAGCGCGTCGGTCCGTCAGCGAGATTTTTGTCACGCTGCGCAGCGGGGGATCAGCCATGGTGTCGACTGACGGCATATCATGTGAACCGATGCATGCAAAACCTGCCGCGAAGTCGCCCTCCGATGACACCGCTAGCGGCGGCGTCAGAATTACAGACACAAACAAGGAAACTGGCAAGAGGATTCGCTTCGCGCGCAAGTGGGCTGGCCTCAACCAGGATGAAGTGGCAACCCGCATGGGCCTAAGCCGGGCATCCATCTCCAATTGGGAGCTTGGCCAGGGGATTAAACGCGAAAACCTCGTCGGCTTCGCTCAGATCACTGGCGTTTCGGCGGAATGGCTGTTGACGGGTGAGCCCAGCCTTGCTCCGAGGGGCGAAAAGGCGCCGTATCAAGCGGCTGTATTAGAGATCGATTTCGCGCTATTGGAACGCTTGATGGCGGCGGCATTCGAGTTGCTGGGTAAGCCTGCTGGTCAGTCTCAAGAATTAGCGAAAGCCATTCTAAAAGCCGCAGTGTATCCTCAACCCGGCACTCAAGAGCCACCCGACGAGGCCCTGACGAAACGATTCGCGCAATTTCTAATTCGAATGTATGCGCCTTAACGGCGGCCAAGAGCTCCAATTGTTCAACGGCCGGCATCATACGCCTCCGTGGTCTCACTTACACTCCCATGCGCATGGCTAGGCCGATCTGTCATCATGTTCAATGCGCGGCGGTCCTACAAATATGTTGGGGGCGCCGAAAGCAACGATCGGGTCCGGATCGCTCATAGGCCCCAGTTGATGGGAGGGCGTCCGAGGTACATCGAATTCCCGTATTGCTTACCCCCCTCCGACGCCGCCTTGCAGCGAACACACCGGCTCGGCGTTTTTCGCACGGCGACGATGTGACGATCTATATTTGGACCGATGGCCAATCCGCGCGTTAAAACTCTTCGAACCTTATGTAATAAGGCGCGTCGCCATTCAACGACGATGCGCCCCGATTCGATTGTTACCGCGAAAGCAGTGTCAAGCAGCGATTGCGCAAATTATGACCAGACGACAGACGGATCGCAAGTTGACTGGCGAATCGCGCTTCGCACCCAAGGCTGGCAGACGTCTCGCGAACAACGTTCACAGAATTCGAGACGCCCCGCCGACCTCGGCAGCTCGCACGGTAACCCCTTGTTTGGACGGCCTCGCAAGGGAATGCTCTTGACTCTTTCGGCTTAGGCTCTTACCGTCGTCAGAGTGTACAGTAATTCTGTCACCAAAAAGCAGGGGGCTTCTTTTAACGGCGGATCGCTCACTCTCTGAGGCGGGAAGGGGTGTCATGCGTCACTTATTCCAAATGGCATTTGCGTCGATATCCCTTCTCATACCTTTCACGACTGCAGCCCACGCCCAGGCGGGCTTGCAGATTTCTTGCATCGGTGTTGCGGGAGCACGGCCGCCTCTGCGCTATCGGTCTCCACGAAACGCAATTTTTCCCATCGACTCAAATGGATGGATTGCTCAAAATGGATGAATTCGAGCGACGCTCGCGGCTGGTTTCGCTGGCCTACGAAGTACTCCGAGACATGGAACCGCCAGCAGATGAGGCGACAACCGAAGTAATGTTGTCTGCGTTATCTCAGGCGTTCCTTGATAGGGCGACTGCCCTGCGACGTTCAACGACGCCCCGCCCAGCGCGACGCGCAGGCCGCCGATGGCTTGGCGCTACTCTACGCCTGAGCAGCGAAAGTTTAGACGAGCAAACTGCCGAGCAAGTTGCCCGGTCGTTACGACTTCCCTCGCGTACCGCCACTTCGCCGTAGCGAGCACGGCTTGTCAGGGGCGGAAAGCGGATCGGGGACAGGACGTGGCCGCCCGCGTCTGGCGATCGGAAAGGCCGACGTCGCTTGGATAGACCTTCTGCTGTTTCGGGATCCCGACCACCCACTTCAAGACCCGCGCATCGAGCCCCTGGCGGAACGGCGCGGAGAGACCGTATCGAGCGTCTGCCAGGAGCACCGCGGAGCGCACGCTCGCGGCCAAGATGCGGTCGATCTCGGCGAGCGCGATGTCTGGCTTCGCGCGTGCGATGCGACTGTCTTCGGGCACGCGGGCCTTTGTCATCCGCTCAGCGTCGCAGGTCCAACTGGCGGGAAGGAACAGGCGCAGGCCGATCATGACGGGAACTTCGTCCCGCGCCAGCGTCAGCGTCTGGCAGTTGGCGGTCTTGTCAAGCGCTGCGGCGTATTGAGGCGCTACGCCGACCGAATAGGCCCCCTTCTTCGGCGGAGCGGTGTCATCCACCCCAGGGCTGCGTTGGCTCCTCCGATCAGCTTGTCCGCCTGGCCAGGAGTTCCTCCCCCGCGGAGCCTCTCCCCAAGATCCAAGACCGCGCTCGAAATGAAGTAATGCCATATTGAGGTAGCGATGGGCTTCGAGCGAGTTGTCGTGGGTCTCGACGGCTAGGGCGCGGACGAGACGCCGGCAGGGAGGGCATCGGGCGGCCGTCGCCCGTTCTCGAAGCCCTCATGTCGGCGTCCCAGGAACGGAGCGATGGCCTCTTCCTAACGCCTTGGGTGACAAGCAACGCGGCGGTGCGATCTTCGATGCGGACACGCTCCTGCACCGGGAACTCCCGCTCCCGGTGCGGCCGCTTCGCGTCTTCCTTCTCTACGGTAGGCACGTTGACGATCTGGCAGGGGCCGGGATCGCCGGCGAATTTTGCGACCAGGACGCGCAGGCGCCCAACTGCGTGCAGCCGATCGGTTTTGGCGCGCCGGGCGCCGCAGGTCACCCATACGCTGGTCGGCTCTCGAGAACATGGTTGATGACGCCATGCGTCGAGAGAAGTCGATGCAACCAAAACCCGCCCGCCCCGGCCTCAAAGCAGGATTGCTTTGGCGGTGCTAGCGGCGTGGAGAGCGATTCGCCGCCACAGGAATGCCCACCACGGCGGCGTAAAACGCTGGGCGGTCCGGCGAAACGTCCGGAGCATGTCTGAGCCGCTCCTGAGAAGAAAGGCGAGATGGCCGTGCGGAAGCCGCACCGGCCTGACCTCAAACGACAGCTTTCCACGCGGCGAACTACAATGAATCGTCAATGTCCTGTCGTCCCAGGAAACCTTCCCCTGGAGGTTGATGTACCGATGTACCGATTTACCTATATCTCAACCGTAAGGTTGTTCTCGTTTAACCAATTGATTATGCTACTATTTGCCAAACAAGCGCCCACAACAGAGCGCATTTCAGTTATCACTGTCAACTCAGGAGATCGCTGTTAATAGACTTGACTCAGCCGCATTTTGGTGCATATAATTTTCCAATTAGCAACTAAATCTGTCAGGGGAGAAAAGCCATGCGCTACATTCTTTACCTAGCGGCTGCAGCGTCAACAGTACCGATGATAGCGCTGGCTACGCCGGCCCATGCGGACTTGCAGATATTTGCGTCAGTAGTCCCTGGAGTGTCGCCGCCTCTCACTTGTGCTCCTCCTAGCGCCGGCAGCTGCGTCTATGGCGGGACCGCAAACAACATCCTTACGTTTACCCCCGAGCCGTTCGTATATAATGGCGAAGTCGTGAATGGCGATATCTTTACGGCGACCGGCGTTCCGGGCGCGCCTGGCATCGACAGCCTCAACGTTGCGTCGTTGGCCCTCATTAACGCGACGGCGTCGACTGTGACGGTCAACCTTGTTGTAAGCGATATCGACTTCGCGCCACCAGTCAGCGCCTTCCAGCTTGCTGGTTCAGGCACTTTTCAGGCAACAATAGGCTCAACCGCCACCTTCAACTGGTTTGCCGATCCGACGAACACGCAGGGCGCGGACGCCACGGGGAATACCCCGGGCACATTGCTCGACTCCTTCTCCACAACGGCGACCGGCTTTGTCCAGAGCTTTAGCACCAATTTGGGAGGACCGTTCACCGCCAGCGCGCCGTTCTCTATGACCGAACAGGTGATCTATACCCTGAAGCCAGGTGGAGAGTTGCTCAACCGTGGTCTGGGAATGGTCATGACGGTGCCGGAACCATCGACCTGGGCGATGATGGCGCTTGGATTTGCCGCGCTCGGCTACGCGGCGTTCCGCCGGAACACGAAGGCCAAAGACGCCGCGGCGGCGATCTGATCTCCCTACCTTCAAAGCCAAAAGGGTCGCTGCGAGGCGGCCCTTTCTATTGCCGTCGGCGGGCCATCTAGCTGTTTATATTAGTCCTGGTATTTGCCGGAGCGGCCTAACTTTGAATCTGCTCGGCTCCGAAGTGGGTCTGCCTCACATTCCGTGCTGATGGGACGGCCGTGCGCTTTTCCGATAACCGGAGGGGGAGGGTATGCGAAATAACACAGATTGGGCTCCCGGGCCTGGGGTGAGAATTCTCGGCGTAGAGCGGGAAATGATCCGGGGTGGAAAAGTGACCCCCTGAGGCGGGTGGGGTCCTTTTCCACGCCGGATCACAGTCGGAAAGCTTCTCAAGAGGCTTGGGTTTTCTCATGAGGCGCGCCACGCGATGGCGCAGATGAGCGCGCGGTCGAGGCTTTTAAAAAAACTTCGCCGAGGTTTTGAACGTCCATCTGCCTGACCTGCGGGAAGGAACGCCGGTCGAGATTTGGTTTCAGGATGAGGCGCGCGTTGGCCAGAAGAACGGCCTCGTGCGGCAATGGGCGCGACGGGGAACGCGCCCGCGCCAGCCCGCCGATCAGCGTTACGAGAGCGCCTATCTGTTCGGCGCCATTTGTCCCGCTCGCGGCGTCGGCGCGGCGTTGGCGATGCCTCATGCCAACACCCAGGCGATGCAGCTTCATCTCGACCAAATCTCCGCCACCGTCGCGGTCGGCGCGCACGCCGTGCTGATCTTCGAGCACGCCGGCTGGCACACGACGCCCAATCTCGCTATCCCCGAAAACATCACGCCGATCTGGCTTCCATCGCGCGCCCCGGAACTCAATCCGGCGGAGAACATCTGGCAATATCTACGCGCCAACTGGCTCTCCAACCGCGTCTTCGAAACCTTCGACGACATCATCGACGCCATCTGCGAGGCATGGAATAAGCTCGCCGCCAAGCCCCAAACCATCACCTCAATCGGCATGCGCGACTGGGCTCACGTCGGTCAGAGCAAATGACCTTTGGTATTACTTCGGCCTTAGATCGAGCCCAACCCCCTTGTTGACGAACTGCAAGGTGTAGGCGCTCCTGTAGTCGGTGTGTTTGTCGACCATCCCGATCGCGGCCATTTTGTCGAAGAAATCCTTCCAGCGCGCGTCAGTCATCGCGCCGATCCCGAGCGTAAGCGCCTCGCCGGAATCAATGACATTGTATTTTTTCAGCTGCCCGATCGAGAAGGTGATTTGATCGTCGGTGATGTCAGGATTCTCCATCTTGATCATCGCATTGGCCTTGGAGTTGTCGCCGTAGAGGTAGTGGTACCAGCCGATCGCCGAAGCGTCGACGAAGCGCTGCACCAGGTCTGGATTCCTCTCGATGATGTCGCGGCGAGTTTCGATCAGGGTCGAATACGTGTCGTAGCCGTAGTCGGAGAGCAGGAATACGTTCGGCTTGAAATGGGCCTGCCTTTCAATCTCAAAGGGCTCGGCGGTGAGATAACCCTGCTGGATCGCGCTCTTGTTCATGATGAAGGGGGCGGAGTTGAAATTGTACGGCCGGATGTTCTCGTCCTTGAAGCCGTAAACGAGCTTCATCCAGGCATAGAACGTGTTGATAGCGCCGGCGCCGACATAGGCCGACTTGGCGTGCGGCAGGTCTTCCCATTTATCGAGCCCTTGGCCAGGGTGCGACATGAAGATCTGGGGCGACTTCTGGAACTCGGCGGCGACGGCGACCAGGGGGAGCTTCGCCTCAGCCGACAGGAAGGCGCCGATCATGTCACCGCCCATGAAGAATTCGATCCTGCTAAACAGCAGCAACAGCGCCCCGTTGGTCTGCGGGCCGCCGGTAATGATGGTGACGTCGAGTCCATATTCGGCATAAGTGCCGTCGGCCACCGCCTGAAAGAAGCCGCCAGCCTCCGGGTCGGCGAGCCAGTTGGTGGCGAACTTCACCTTGTCGAGCGCCAACGCTGGCTCAGCCAAACCAACCCATCCGGCCAAGGCCGCAAGCACCGCCAATCGCATTCCGATACGCCCCGTCCTTGCGGTTCCTCTCAACGCCAAGCTACTTGATCAAAAGCCGCTCGAGCCGGACTTGCCTTCAATCGCCATGCGGCCCGCTCGCCATTTTCCGAGCCGCATCGCCAGCTTGGGAAATATAATAGGACGTCAGATCGTAGACAAATGTGGCGTCTTCGCCAGGCAAATAGGACGCCTCGACATGGTAAGAGAGAAATTCGGCACAAAAGTCGCGGATCTGTACCAAATTAGCTGCTAATTTGAGACGGATTTGGTGCGCCTCAACGGCTTGGCACAGGTAGTCTGGGCCGCTGACAGGCAGCGGCGCGCCGTCTCGCATGGACCCGGCAATGGCAGCGGGCAGTGTGCTCAGCAAACGCGCGATCGCAGTCCTGCCCGCCATGGTTGCCGAACTCGAGAACTTCCGGAGCCAACCACGAGGGTCCTGATTGAATCGTTGAACGACAGCCATCATCGCAACGCGCCTGAACGGATTGATAGTGCGGCAAGTCGTGGCGCAAGTCGCCTGCCTTATCCCGAATGTCGACGCCGAGGCCTCCGGGGCGATCAGCTCGAAAGCCTTCTGCAATCGGCGAGGCCGCCGAACTGGAACCGACGCCAGCGACCAGATCAGACGCGGCGGCAGCCAACTGCAGGGGCGGCCGAGCAGATAGCGCTCAAAGAGTTCGCTGCCGTCAATGGCGTCCCGCCATAGACGATCAGTGACAAGGACTGCCTCCGAGTTCGGCGGCGACGAGCTCACGCCGAGATGAAACGGCCGGCCACAAAATCCGCATTTCACCCGCCAAACTTCATACCAGGAGCGCGAGTACGGCCGCCGGGTGGGAAAACTATTGGACCAAGCCTGCTCGCAAGCCGCGCATTGGGAGAACGGAACGTCAATCGCCACCAGCTCGCTTGCGCGCCAAGCCGGAACCGGGCGCCCCGCCCTTTGTATCCTCGCGGCAGTCGTACGGAGCCCCCATGCCAGCCGTGCCTTGATCCGAGCCGACTGAACAAAGTCCGCCTGTCTCGACGGCTCTGGCCAGACGATGCCCAAATCCGCCAGAACGTCGACTGCGGTTGCCGTGTAGACGTTGGCTGTCCTTCGGAGCCAGGACGATAGAAGCTCGTCGACGATGGGCTTCACGATGATGGGAGCGGCTTGGACGGCGCGGCGCGCAGCGTGACCGTCATGCGTAGCTTACCTTTGGCGCACTGCGGGTATGAATGTCGTCCATCAGATCGTCGTCGACGCATTGGCGCTGCGTGCGAATAGCAATCTCCGCTGCTTCGTACAGCAGGCCGAATATCTGCGACGTCACGCCATCGGAGACTTGCAAGATGCGCCGGAGAGCGCGGGTCGAGAGGATGGATGGCAGTCTCAACAGCAGATTGCGTAGGATGCCGATTACCAGCGCCTGGAATTTCTCGTCGGCCTTCCATCGCGGCAGATCAAATTCCTGGAAGCGGCGAGCTAATTGCACATCTCCGCTGAGCCGTCCGAACGAGAAGCGATTCGATGAGCCAGCTCATGGATGTGATCGGCGCTCCGATCAGCATCGCGCGCGTCGGTAGCGTCGGGCGAGGATCTTGTGGTCGTCGTCCTTCGAATGCTCTGGCAGCTCGACCTGAGGAGCTTTGATCGACGAAACGACGACATCCTCGCCTCGACCTACAACGCCAGCGCGCGATGCTGGATCTGTTGCGCGTTCACAGCAATGAACTGCTGGTCTCGATAGAAGTGCTTCGGAGTGTCGGACGCCAAGGAGGCAATCACCATTTGCAGTGACAGGACCGGAGTGCGCTCGGTTCCCGTCGTCCGATTAAAGGTACTGCGATGTTCGGCCAGAAACCCTTGCATCAACATCGTCTTCCCCATGCCGCTGTCCGCGTAGATGGCGACGCCGGGCATCCGGGTGGTTCTGGGCCGCGACAGGAATTCGTTCAGGGTCGCCAGGACTGTGGTGGCTGCGGGATAGTCGATCCAGCAATCTTCGCGGATGCTCCGTAGGCTCTCGGCGTCGCCACATGCCGCCAGCTGAGCGCCCTCCTCGCTCGTCGCCGCCCTGCACTTACCGCGCATGCGCGGCAAACTGGTGATTTGTGCGACGCAGCAAGGATTTTGTGCCGAATTAGATGAGTTGCACCGAATTAACGCATCAGCTAACCAATTGAAAGCCCGCAATCGGCTGTAACCCGATTAAACGGAGTCCGACAGCCACCTTTGTTCTCGAAGCGCTTCGCGCAACGTCACAAAAAGGTGCGATCGCGCCTTTTGGAGCAAGAGCAAAGCGCCGCGGCGGTTTGCCAGCCACTTCAATCTTGCCGACGGTCACGTCGAAGTGCCTCGCCTGATAGCCATGGCCGCTCAAATGTGAGCTCCGTCGATCGCCATCGTGATATCAGTCGCCATATCGGGATCGGGTTCGGACGGCGAATGTACCGCGGCCTCGAGATCGTCTGCGATACGATGTGTTCGATTGCTCATCGTGGCGTGATTCACCGACCACAAGGCAGGAACTTCTCGAGGAGCCACGCGGCCTCGCGATAGGAATGTCGGGCGCTCAACTCGGCTTGAAGTCGCCGGAACTCGAGCGTGCATCGATCCGGAAGCAATTCCGCCAAGGGCGACTGGGAGACATCCACGAAGTCCGCCCGCTCGCCGGCCTCGATCGTCCGCACTTCGTCCCAGCCGCTTCTCGCCTCGAGCTTGACCACCCACTCCATGACCGCATTCCGCCCTGCGGAAGAGGCGATCATCCTGATCCACGCCGTGCTGACCAGAATTTTTCCGCTCCCTCCCATAATTGCGAGCCAATTCCCGTGATTCGCTTGAGTCGAGACGCGCCATTCAGCTTGGAAAGAACATGGGATTTGACGCAGCCTAAAAAGCGCTTGACCCTTGCAATTGTTACCGCTAGCATTTTTTGAAATAAGGGTGATAAACGCCGTATCGCGAAGAAATCGACGTTAATCTCGATTTGAACGACCGCGTTTTGAAAAAGGGAGGTAAGTCATGACCTATAGGCTGACACGCTTTATTCTGCCTGCGCTGTCCGTTATTTCACTGTATTTCGCTGACGGAGTATATTCTGAAGCCTCCGCTGAAAGTGGAAAGCTTGTCTACGTCACCGATGGGCTCGACCTGCCGTTCTGGCGTTATGTCGCGGTCGGCGTGTCGGACGTCGCGAAAACCAACGGGTTTGGCTATGCCGCCCTCAACTCGCATCATGACGCCCAGACGCAGATGCAAAATACTCAAGACGCGCTCGCCAAAGATACGACAGGCATCGTTCTTTCGCCAACCAATTCAACAAGTGCTCCGAACGTTCTCAATCTGGCTGCGAAGAGCAACGTGCCGGTCGCTTTCGCCGGCATCGGCACGATATCGGGAACCTATGCAAGCCTTGTAACCTCGGAAGATGACCGCGGAGCCCATGGGGTCGGCACGGAACTGGCGAAGCAACTGGCCGCTCATAACTGGCACGGAGCCGAGGTTGGCATCATTCAAATTTCTCAAGCCAGGGTGAATGGCAAAAAGCGCACCGCTGGCTTTGAAAAAGCCATGACGGAAACCGGCAATACGATCGTCGCTCGGAATGAGATGCGCACCTATACGGTGGATGAGACCTACCACTTTGTACAGGACATGTTGACGGCGCATCCCAATATGCATGCCGTCTTCATCGAAACCGATCAGCCTGCGCTTGGCGCTCTTCGCGCTATCACAGCCATGCACCGTACAGGTGACGTGCTTGTCGCAGCATTTGACGGCATTCCGGAGTTCATTCCCATGTTGAAGAACGGGACGATTGTAGTGAGCGGTATGCAGCAGCCCTACCTTATGGGGAAATACGCGGCCGAGCAGGTGGTCAACAGTATCCAGAAAAAACCAGTGGAGCACGAAATCGTTCTTCCGATTCTCGTGGTGACCAAGGACAACATCGATAGCCTATTGCCCACGATCAAACAGACCGTGTTCGCAAACGAAGTGAAGTGACATCCTCCAAAGGCAGCGCAGCAATCGGGCGAGGATAGCGATGAAGAAGCCAATGAAGGTTCTGGCGGAGGGATTGGGGCATCCGGAGGGCCCGTACCCCTTGCCCGATAGCCGCGTCGTTTTTGCCAATACCTACCTGAGCGAAATCGGAGTTTGGGATCCCAATCGCGGCAAGGGACAATATGCCTTCACGGGCGGAGGCCCGAATGCCTGCATGCTGGGGAGTGACGGCTTCGTTTACTGCACAAATACACCAACGGCAGGAAAGTGGGTCGCGCCCGACAAGCGGCCGCCGTCCATTCAGCGAGCGTCTCCCGATGGCAAAGTGGAAATCGTAGCAACCTCCGCAGACGGCGTGCAGTTCAACGCGCCCAACGATTTAGCTTTTGGTCCCGATGGGAATCTCTATTTCACGGATTCGGGCGATTGGGACCCGGAGACAAAGCCGCATCCCGGCTACATCTGCATGATCGAGTCCAATGGGACGGCGCATATTCTTGAGGAGCTGGAACCCGTCTACCCGAACGGCATCGTGGCTGAGCCGGACGGGTCGATCATCTGGGTCGAATCCTACACTCGACGCGTCATTCGCAGGCGGCCGGACGCAACCAAAACGCTCCTCACCACCCTGGCTGAGAATCACGTTCCGGACGGGCTGAAAATCGACGAGAAGGGCAATCTGTGGATCACATCCTTCAGCTCCGGCGGAATCGATATTGTTTCGCCTGACGGCGCGATCATCGATTTCTTGGAAACAGGCGGCGTGCCGCTGAATTGTGTGTTTTCGGGCGGAACCTTGTTTGTCTGTGACTTTGGCACGACCGTTCTTGACACCAGCACGCCAATGGGCGGCCGGCTGCTGTCCATCGACGCCGGGGCGACGGGCATGCCGTTGTACAAGGGGGGGATTGACCTGAGCTAGGGCTGGCGCCGCGGTGAACGAAGTCGACGTTGCCGCGGCTCAGGGTCGGCTGATGGCTCATAAGGCGCTTTACATGCGGGATAAACAGTTAGCGGCCTTCGCGAGGGTCGCTTGCGCATCCCGGATTGAATGGGAATCAGTGACGGCGCAGCCTAGACAGAACGCCTCCCTGATTAAAATTTAGTGGAGCCGCTCCAAAAAAGCATTGACACCGCGGTCGCCAGCGCCGTTGGCGCTCGCGACCGTTCATTCTCATGTCTTAAGCTGCGGTCTTCGTTCCGAAGTGACGGTTCTTTGTCGAGAGCTGCATCTCGTAGATACCGCTATGTTTGGGCGGCTGTGGGAGAGGAATCCTCACCGGAACCTGCGTCAGCCGAGGCTGCAACGTCGACGTGCCCGAGACCATCCTCCCCTCGTATGACGCAAGATCGGTCGGGGGGTTGAACATTGGCCAGGCGTCAGCGGCAGCGAACTCATAAAGGAGAAGGGTTCGCGGCTTGTCGGAAAGGTTCTGCGCCGAGCCATGAACCGTCCGCACGTGATGAAAGCTCATCGAGCCAGCTTTGCCAACACAAGGCACTCCCTCCGAAAGCGCAACGTCGGCTGGATCCATGGCGCCGACGAAGACCCCATCTGAATGGTGGTCGAAAACGGGGCCGCGTTGCGTGCCCGGTATCATGTACATAGCGCCATTCTCGACCGTGCAGTCCTCCAGCATGACGCCGACGGCCAGCAGATCATCATTCGTATGAGGATAAAAAGCCCAGTCCTGATGCCATTCAACAGGCGAGCCGCCCGACGGCGACTTCATGTTGATCTTCGAGCCATGAAGTCGGACGTTCGAAGTGTTCAATAGCTTGTGCAGGATCTCGAGCAGGCGCGGCGTTCGAGCCAGGTCCATGATAAACGGCATATGAAGATGCGGCGTCTTGATCCGGCGCACACGCGGACGCTCAGGCGTGTGGTCAGGTTCGAGGTCGTAGACGTCGGTCGGGGAGCTGATCCCGCGCGCGCCCTCGATCTTCGCGGTAATAAGGTCGCGAGCTTCCTGGAGTTGCTTGCGTGTCAGCACGTCCTCAACAACGATGAAGCCTTGCGCCTGGTATCGTGCGACATCTTCCCCACTCAGCATCGTTTGCCTCCTCTGGATTACTTTCTAACATTTATGTTAGCGCTGCCATCGAGCGTTCGTCAAGCACTTTGCGCGTGCGCCAGTCGCCTTGTGACGGGCGCAGCGACTGTCAACGCCCGCCAGCCACACCGCTTGTTTTGGCTGTGTTTAAACGCATGCGATAAAAGGACACTCCGCGAGACAGTTCGCGCAGCCAATGCCGCTGTGGATTGAGCCTTGAAGTCAGAGACCCAAGCATTTTTGGCCCCCCGGACTAGTCGCTCGTCGTCTCAGCGAGTGCGGATGGAAGATGTCGCCAAACGCGCCGGCGTCTCCGCTCAGACAGTTTCACGCGTGATTGGAAGGCCGGAGCTGGTCTCCGCGGACACAAGAGAGCTGGTGGAGGCGACCATCCGCGAGCTCAACTACATCCCCAATGGTCCGGCGCGCCATCTTGCTTCAAGCCGAAGCCGTACCGTGGCTGCCATCATCCCGACGCTTGCGACATCCGTCTATGCTGAAGAGGTCGGCAGCATCATGGCGGTCTTGGAGAAGGAAGGCTTCACCACACTGCTGGGCAATAGCGACCATTCGATCGAGAGGGAGGAGCATTTGATCTCCTCCTTTTTGGAGCGACAACCGGATGCCTTCATTCTCACGGGCCTCACGCATTCGCAGCGCTCGATGAAGCTGCTCTCTTTCAGCGGCGTCCCGGTCGTCGAAACCTGGGAAACCGATGGTGTTCCCATCGACATGTCTGTCGGGTTTTCGAATATCGATGCAGGTCGATCCCTTGCTCGAGCACTCATTGCAAAAGGGTATCGACGCTTCGGCTTTGTCGGGGGTCGGCTTGATATAGAACCGCGATCTCGGCAGCGCCACCAAGGATTCGCGTCGGCGCTTGCGGTTGCAGGCCTAAGGCCGGCAACCTTAGTCGAAGTTCCGGCGCCGGCGACATCGATTGATGGCGTTAACGGCTTCAATCAACTCTTCGAGCATGCCCCCGAAACTGAGGTCGTGTTCTTCAGCGCGGACGGACTTGCCATTCCGGCGCTTCTCGACTGTCAAAGACGCGGAATCAAGGTGCCGGAGGACGTCGCGATTTGCGGCTTCGGCGATTACGACCTAGCCACCATTGTCGATCCACCGCTCACGACAGTACGTGTTGAAGCCGCAAAGATGGGGACGACCGCCGCACAACTGATCCTCCAACGGCTCAAGGATGGCGTCGGTGCGGGGAAGCGTGTCGACGTCGGATATCGTGTCTTGATCCGAGGGAGCACCTAAACACTCAGCACGGTGTGTCAGGGAACGCGCCCTATTGATCGGCACGAGAGAGACGCTCAAACTCCGCGCAGCAATTTCTAATCATGTATCACATAAATATCTTGTTCTAGGAGGTTTAAGATCGATCTTCTACCCTCGCAAGTTCATATTGCGGTCGGAAGTTTCTCGAGCAATGCGTCCGGCGGCGGCCCTAGAATAATGGTCTGCGAGATAGCGCGATTGGCGGCCCGGCTTCGGGCGCTTATCGTGACGTTCCGGGACAGCGCCGCCGTCGCCGTGGTCGCGACATTCATGGGGTTCGTTCTCGCTTGGGCTTTAGTTTCGAGTTCGTCACGCCTTCTGCGTGGCGTGATCTGGCTCGCCGTGTCTCCGCCGCTCCTGATGGGCACGGTTGTCAAGAATTACGCCTTGCTTATCATTCTGCAGCGACGCGGTATCCTCAACTCGCTGCTGGTCGGGACTGGCCTCGTCGCGCAGCCATTGCAGCTCCTCTACAATGAGAGCGCAGTGGTTATCGGAATCCTCTACACCCTCCTGCCGTTCGCCGTCGTGCCACTCTTCGCCGCGCTGCTGGCCGTCGATTTTGACATGGTTCGGGCGGCCGAGAGCATGGGCGCGTCGCGGTTAACCGCAATTCGGTCGGTCGTGCTGCCGATCGTGCGGCCGGTTATGTTTGGCACGGGGATGCTGATCTTTGTTGTGGCGACGAGCTTCTACGTCGTTCCGGTCGTGCTTGGCGGTGCGACCTCCCCGTTCATTGCGACATTGATCCAAAACGATATGGAACAATTTTTCGACATGAAGAGCGCGGCGATCGCCGCCATCGTGCGCGTTCTATTGTCGCTCGTCGTGGTGGTCGGAACGCTCGCGATCATCGGAGCTGACCAGTTCCGCAAGTCCGCGGGTTCGTCGTGAATCGGCCCTCACGCGTCGTGGCCCGGCTGGCCTATTGGGTCCTTGTGGCATTCATTCTCGGCTTCTTAATCGTTCCTGCGGGGCTCGTGGTCAGCCTGTCTTTCTCGAACTATCCGTTGATCGCCTTTCCCCCGCATAGCTGGGGGGTGAAGAACTATGTAACGCTTGGGTCTAATCCACACTGGCTGCATTCCGCTGGGCTCTCACTGATCTTGCCAATTTGCGTCGCTGCGCTCTCTGCGGGTGTCGCCGTTCCCGCAGCTTTCGCCCTTCAGCGCACGCGACTGTCAAAATTTCCAGGACTTTCCTTCGCCGGAATCCTGCCGATGCTCGTGCCCCAGGCGGCCTATGCCGTTGGCATGTACATCATGATGGCGCAGGTCGGCTTATTGGGCAGCGCCGCGGGCCTCGCTGCGGCGCAATTGGCCATATGCTTCCCCTATGTGTTCGTACTCGTTCAGGCGCAGCTCACTCGATTGTCGCCGGACCTCGATCTCGTCGCGATGACGATGGGAGCGAGCCGCTTGCGCGCGTGGATCGGCATAAGCCTGAGGCCCTCGCCGTTATTCGGCGTGGGCGCGTGATTGCCGAGACGCCCGCGGAGATCGGCGCCTTGTTCCTCGAGGGCCGTCCCGCGCGTCTTGATCCGGCCAGCTACGCTCCACGCGTCGGTCAATAGATATCAAGAAATCCGCTAGCGCATCGCGGCGCCAGCTCATGCGATCGGAGCGGTCGCCGGGGCACAGTCAGCTTAACGAATATGGAGTGGGCAGCGGGGTAACCACGGAGCATGTCGACTTTTCCGTGCCCCCCTCTATCGCCGCCATCGTTTTCCGCCTGAAATCATCAGCTGGTCCGCTCCCCAACGTTGGACCGTCGGAAGGTAGAGTTTTCCGGGGTTTTGGTCCGCTCCCCAACGTTGGACCGCCGGAAGGTAGAGTTTTCCGGGGTTAGTCACGTCGGCGGGCTGGGTGCGCCGGCGGGAGTTATGAGGGAAACCGGGGGCTTGTTGCCGATCGCCCCATGCGGCCGAACCTCGTTGTAGTCCTTGCGCCAATCCTCCAACTTTTTGCGGGCGTCGGCAAGGGTCAGGAACCAGTGAGCGTTCAGGCACTCGGCTCGCAGACGGCCATTGAACGCTTCGATGAAGGCGTTGTCGGTTGGCTTGCCAGGCCGTGAGAAGTCCAGGGTCACGCCCCTCGTATAGGCCCATAGATCGAGGTCGCGGCTGACAAACTCGGAACCTTGGTCGACCCGGATCGTCTTCGGATAGCCCATTGCGTCGCAGACCCGTTCCAGGGTCGCGACAACGTCTTCGGCCCGGTAGCTGAACCTCGGATCAATCGCAGGCGAGAACCGGCTGAACGTGTCCACGACGGTGAGGACGCGGATCTTCTGACCGGTGGCCAATTGGTCATGGACGAAGTCCATGGCCCAGACCTCATTGGATGTGGAAGCTGCGCGACGATCGTCGCGCAGCTTCGCCTTCACTCTTCTCTTCGGCGTCTTGTTGCGCAATTGCAGGCCCAATTCATTGTAAATCCGATGGGTTTTCTTCAAATTGATCTCCCATCCCTCGCGGCGCAAAAGGACATGGACGCGCCGGTAGCCATAGCGGACCCGCGTGGCGCAAATCTCCTTGATCCGAGCTTCAAGGCCGGCCTGCTCGCGACGACGGGATTTGTAATGAAAGGTCGAGCGATCGAATTCCAGAACGCCGCACGCCCGCCTGATCGATACGCCCCATTCATCACAGACCGCCGTCGCCAGCTCGCGCTTGCGAGCAGGCCTTACAGTTTTCGGCGAATGACGTCCTGAAGCATCTCACGATCCAACGACAGGTCCGCCACGATCTTCTTCAGCTTCGCATTCTCGTCCTCAAGCTGCTTCAATCGCCGCATCTCAGGCGGCTGCATGCCTTCGTATTTCTTCTTCCAATTGAAATAGGTCGCCGGGCTGATCCCGGCCTTCCGGCAGATGTCGGCCACCGGAACACCATCGTTCCCCTGCCGGAGAATGAACGCCTTCTGCGCGTCCGAGAACTGTGATGCCTTCATCGTCTTCCGCTCCTCCCAGCCAAGGGAAAATACCGCGGAAATCTCTAACTCTGAACGGTCCAGTTTTCGGGGAGCAGATCAAAAGTAAAGCAACTCGGCGGTCGGTACGCCTGCGCGCTCTGTAAGCTCTTTCATGCTCGGCGCAGGATATCCTCATTCCATCGACGTCAAGCGCTTAAGCTCCAGAACCGGACCATTTTTCGCTCGGCATCAAGGTTGACAAGGCGTGCAATCGAACACCAAAACGATTGATGTCTGCCGTGAGCCGTCGATGCCAACAATGTGCGGGCCCAAGGTCCTAGGAGGCTCTTGATGGCAAAATGGAAGTTCGCATATCACGCGAACGGTTGGGGTCCCCTCGGTGGCGATGCCGTCGGCGTAACCTCGATTACTCGTCTCACTTATCGGACATACGCCGACATGGCCGAGGCGGCGCGCGAGATCGCTGCCGCTGGCTATGAAGGGATAGAGATGTTTGATGGCAATGCGCTTGACGGCGAGGCTGATAATTTTACTGCCTTGCGGAACATCCTAAGCGAGACGAAGCTGCAACTTGTCGCGCTATATAGCGGCGCTAACTTGATCTTTGCAGATGTCTTAGAAGAAGAGCTAGCGCGCATTGCCAGAGTGGCAGACGCGGCGAAGTCACTGGGGGCTGAGCATCTCGTAGTTGGCGGCGGCGCCCGGCGTTCGACGAGTACAATAGCGAGCGACTATGACGCGCTCGCGCGTGGGCTCGAACGCGTCGTAAAACTGGCTGCAAGCCGTGGGCTTCGAGCCCACTATCACCCGCATCTATCCACCATCGTTGAAAGTCCCGAGGAGGTTCGAACGATCTTCGCGAAAGTAGACATAGGCTTCTGTCCCGACACCGCACATCTCGCCGCGGCGGGAGGCGACGTGCCGATCATGGTGAGGGAGCATCGCGCACGCATCGGCTACGTTCACCTCAAGGGTCTGCAGCGCCAACCGTTCGCATTTACGCCGGTCGGCCGGGGAGACTGTGATAATGCGGCGGTGATTCGAGCCTTGCGCGAAATCGGCTACGAAGGGTGGATATGCAACGAACTCAACTCGTGGCCGAACCCATTCGACGGCGCGTGCGAAAGCCTTGCCTTTGTTAAGCGTCAGGCAAACGCATAACGGAGGAAGCAGCCGCTCGCCTAGCAAGCTGGGTATTGATTATTCAGGCGCTCGGAGTCGACATGGAGGCGCCTGGTCTGAAAGGCTCGAGGGCGTTCGAGCGGTTCCAACTCCTGCTTTTAGCCGTTTATGCCGTCCCAACTTGAGAGTGACGCGACCTCGTGCCTAAGCCCTTCGATTCTCACCAACGCGCGACCATTGCGGCGGCGATGGCTCGGATTATTCCCACCGACGATGCGCCCGGAGCGCAAGAGGCCGGCTGCATTGACTTCCTGGAAAACTACCTTTCCGGCACCGATTTTATCTTTGCCAAGCCCGATGGCTCTGGTTTCGAAATTCTAGAGGGGAAGAGCGCTGAAGCCTGGCTACACCGTGTCCAGATTATGCGCGTCCGTTATATCGACGGCGTGCGCGACCTCGATCATCGCGCGCAGGCCAACTACGGCGCTCAATTCGTGGCGCTCTCCGGCGAGCAGCAGGATGGCATCCTGAGCGATGTGTGCGCGAATGCTTCAGGCGATATCACCGCTCTCCCAGCCTCGACCGAGCCGGCCTTGCAGCAAACGCTGAGCGAGGTCGAGCTCGCATTCTTTCCGCTACTCGTCACCCATACCCGACAGGGTTTTTATTCCGACCCGATCTACGGGGGTAACAGGAACTTTGCGGGCTGGCAGACGATCGGCTTCCCGGGCCCGGCTTCGCTGAAGGAGGTCCACACAGGCCGCTACACAACCCTGCACTATTTCGCCGAAGGTGAGGCCGAGAAGGTCAAGGAGTTCCACGATGGCCTTTGAGGCAAGTCCGCAGAAGGCAGACGTTGTCGTCATAGGCGCAGGAGCCTCAGGCGCTACGGCCGCCAAGGTGCTCTGCGAGGCCGGCGTGAAGGTCGTCGCGCTAGAGAAAGGACCCTGGCGGAAACGAGAGACTTTCGGCGGTGATGAGCTCGCTAACATCAACCGGTACAATCTTTGGCCTGATCCGATTCTCAATCCGCGCACCTGGCGAGAAACTGCGGCGTCTTCGACTCGGGTCGAGGCGTTTTGCCCTGTTCCTCAAATGGTGGGCGGAGGCACCGTACACTGGCAGGGCTGGTTACCCCGCTTCACGGCTAACGATTTCCGCATGCGCACGGTGGCCGGCGATCTCAAAGGCGCCTCGTTAGCCGATTGGCCGATCACGTATGACGAACTGGAACCTTATTACTTGAAGGTCGAATGGGCTTTCGGTGTTTCCGGCGAGGCTGGCGCCAACCGTTTCGAGGGACCTCGCTCCGGAAACTATCCGTGCCCTCCGATGCCGATCTCGCGGTATGCCGCTAAATTCATGCAGGGCTGCGAAGCGCTGGGCTGGAACGCCTTTCCGACCCCGCAGGCCGCGCTTTCTCGCCCGTTCGACGGACGCAAAGCGACTGTTCTCAGCGCCTTTGCCCAGCAGCACGGCGATCCAACTGGAACGCGATCCTCGGCCTTGAATGTCTTCGTGCCGCAAGCCCTGGCAACGGGCAATTATGATCTCCGGCCTAAGTCCTATGTACGCGAACTGATTCTTGATAGCGAGGGCCTTGTCAGGGCGGCAGTCTACCAAAACGCGCGTGGCGAAGCGGTCAAGCAGGAAGCGGACCTCTTTATCCTCGCCTGTGGGGCGGTAGAGACCGCGCGGCTGATGTTGCTATCGAAGTCAAGCATCTTTCCAAACGGTCTCGCGAATGGAAGCGATCTCGTCGGCCGCAATGTGACTTTTCACGAGTATTCTGCGGCTGTCGGCACCTATGACGACCCGGTCTACGCCTGGGCCGGTGGCGGCTATGTAAGTGCTTCGAGTTTTCAGCACTATGAGCATGATCCGTCGCGTGGCTTCGTTTCAGGGGGTCATATAGCGGTTGCGGGCGTTGGCATCCCACTGCCCATCAACTGGCGCTTGCCCGGCAGGCCCACTTGGGGCGCCGAGGCGAAGAAGATTGATCGCGAGGAGTTCAACCACTCGCTCGCCGTCGCTATGGTGCTGCACGACATGCCCCAACACGACAATCGCATCGAACTTGATGATCAGATAGTCGATGCCTGGGGACTGCCTGTTGTTCGAGTGACCCTGAAGCCCCACACGAACGACCTCAATCAGGGCCGCTATCTGATCGATCGCGGGGCCGAGATCCTGGAAGCGAGCGGCGCCCGCTCGATCACCAAGGTCTACGCCGACCGCGTCACCGGAAACTGCTCGCACCAGCACGGGACCGCCCGAATGGGGAACGACCCGGATACCAGCGTGCTCAACCGTTGGTGCCGAGCCCATGAGGTGAAAAACCTCTACGCGGTCGACGGCTCGCCCTTCCCGACAGCCACCGGCGCTAACCCAACGCTGACCATCATGGCCAATGCGTGGCGTGTCGCCGAGAAGATCGTCGCGCAGCGGAGTGTGTAACGTTCGTTAGGGGGTCGCCCGTCTAGCATCATCGAACGTCCCGATGGTTTTAGAGTAGCGCGTCTCGTTTTGCTATTTGCGGATCTGGTCCGAAAATGGGTTTGAGAAGCGCGGTTTGGCTGCGCCCGCTTCTGGTCCCGGCTTCAATTTTTGAAGGGCTGTGCGAAAGGCCCGGCCACAGAGGGCCCTGGACAGACGATGTTGGTTAGTGCCGCCTCATTGCACACTAGCGGCGGTTCACCGAGACCGCGAGAATGATGATCGCGCCCTTGATGACTTCCTGGATGCTGGTCGAGAGCCCCATGACCAGAAGACCGAAGCCGAGAATGCCGATGAAGATCGCGCCGACCACTGAGCCGACGATCGAACCATAGCCGCCGAACAGGCTCGTGCCGCCGATGATCACAGCGGCGATCACGTCGAGCTCGAGCCCCGCGCCCAGGCTCGGATTGCCGGCGGTCGAGCGCGCGGCGAGCATCATGCCCGCGAGCGACGCGGTGACGCCGGAGATGATGAACGCCGCGATCTTCGTCGCGTCCGTCCTCACGCCCGAGAACCGCGCCGCGATCGGATTTCCGCCGGTCGCGAAGACCCTGCGGCCGAACGGCATCTGATGGAGCAGGTAATAGCCGATCGCGGTCAGAACGAGCGTCCACCAGATCGGCGCCTGTATGCCGAGGAACGAGCCGTTCCAGAATAGGGCTGAGAACGTGTCGTCGAGAATTGGAACCGGCCTCGTGTCGGTGACCGTCAGCGCCAGGCCGGAGAAGATCGACAGCATGCCGAGGGTGACAAGGAACGACGGAATTCGGACCTTGGTGACGAGCAGGCCGGAGACCGCGCCGATGAGAGCGCCCATCGCGAGCACGATCAGAGGCGCAACGAAGGTCGGAACGTCGCGGTCGTAGAGCATCGCCACCACCATGCCGGCGAAACTCGCCACGGAGCCGACCGAGAGATCGATCTCGCCGCAGACGATGACGAAGGTCATGCCGATCGCCATCACGGACACGATCGCGGTGATGCGCAGCACCGCGCTCGCCGTCGCGAGCGAGGCGAAATGGGGCGCGAAGACGATGAAGTAGAGGGTGATGAGGGCGAAGATGCCGTAAGTGATGTGATCCCGGGCGAAATTGGCGAGACCACTCCTGCCCATGAACCCGACGGGCGTGGTCATGCCGCTTTTTCCTTGTCGTGAAGTTCGGCCTGCCGGGCGGCGTCCGTCTGGAGAAGCGCGCGAAGCGAGGCTTCGTCATCGATCCTGTCGAGGCCTCGCGTGATGCGGCCCTCGGCCATGACCAGGATCCGGTCGGAAAGCTCCATCAGCTCCTCGAGCTCCGATGAGATCAGGAGAACGCCGACGCCTTCGCCAGCCATCTGCTTGATCAGTTCGCGCATGTCGCGCTTCGCATTGATGTCGACGCCCGCCGTCGGCTCGTCAAGGATGAGCGCCCTGGGGTTCGTCGCCAGCCACTTTGCGAACACAACCTTCTGCTGGTTGCCGCCCGAAAGCTCCTGCGCGGCCTGGGAGGGTCCGCGGCACAGGAGGCTGAGGTCGCTGCGGTAGCGCGCGAAGAGCGAGGCGATCCGCTGCGTCGCCATCGGCCCGAAGCCCACGCGCATAGGAAGGCCCGGTCAAGATTGGTCAGCGCGAAATTCTCCGCCAGCGACCGGTTGGCAACGAGGCCTTCCAGCCTGCGGTCCTCCGGGACAAAGCCGATCTTGGCCGCGACCGCGCTCGAGACGCTGCCGGTCTGACCGTCCGCCCCGCGACCGAGATCGCGCCGGCGCATCGGGAATGAGGCCGAAAATCGCCTTCGCGAGCGTCGAGCGTCCGCTGCCGACCAGGCCGGCGAGGCCGACGATCTCGCCCGGCCAGATATCAAAAGCGATGTCCGAGAGCTTGCGCGCGGTCTTGAGCCCCGAGACGGAAAGAGCAGGCGCGCCGGCTTTGGCCGCGGTGCGCCGCTGGACCGGAACCCTCTCGATGGGCGCCGATTGCCCCGGCTTTCCGGCGAGCGCGACATCAGCGAAGCGATATGGGCGATCGAGGTCTCGCTCGGCAGGAGCGGCCCGATCAGGCGCCCGTCCTTGACGATCGAAATGCGGTCCGAGAGCCGCAGCACGTCCGCCATGCGATGGCTGATATAGACAATGCCGATGCCGGAGGCCTTGAGCTGGTCGACCGTCGCGAACAACGTCTCTTCCTCGCGCACCGTCAGGGATGAGGTCGGCTCGTCCATGACGACAAGCTTCGCGCCGCGGGAGAGCGCCTTCAGGATCTCCACCATCTGGCGCTGCGCGAAACCGAGATCGCCGACGCGCGCGGAGGCGCTCAGGCCAAAGCCGTAGCGATCGATGAGCGCCTGCGCGTCGGCGATCATGCGTTGCGTGTCGACCCGCCATCCGAAGGCGCGCGGCTCGCGCAGGATGAACAGGTTCTCCGCCACCGAGCGGTTCGGCAGGACGCTCAGCTCCTGGAAGATCATCGCGACGCCGCGGTCGAGCCGCTCGCGCAGCGATAGCGCGGTGACGTCCTCGCCGTCGAGAACAATGCGGCCGCCGTCGGCCGCATAGACCCCGATGAGCACTTTCATCAGGGTCGATTTGCCGGCGCCGTTCTCGCCCAGCAGCGCATGCGTTTCGCCCGCGTTGACCACGAAATTCACGTCGATCAGAACCTGATTTTCGCCGAACGACTTCTCGATGCGCTCCATCGATACGGCGACGCGGGGCGCGTGCGGCGCGAACTGGACAATGGCGCCTCGGCTAGGATTGGGCCCGGCAAGCCGCGACTTGCCGGGCCGTCGCCGTCAGAAGCACTTACCGTCGCAGAGCTTGATCAGGGAGGCGGACGGATCTTCCTTGGTGACCTGCTTGAGCGCGCTCAGAAGGTCGATCTTCTTCACCCGAAGCGTCGGCACCGAGACATAGGGAGGCGTCGGCTTGCCGAGCAGCGCCAGCGCCGCGACCTTGGCCTCCGCGACGCCCTGATCGTAAGGCTGCTGGGCCCCAACCGCCAGGAAGTCGCCGCGCGCGACATTGACCGCGCTGTCCGCCGCAAGGTCGTTGGTCGTGATGATGATGTTTCGTCCAAGGGTCTTCGCCGCGGCGACCGCCTGCTGGGCGGGGGTGTCCCAGGCGACGAACAGGCCTTTGAGGTCCGGATGGGCGGTGAGCATGCTGGTCGCGACCTCGTAGGCCTTTTCCGGCGAGGTGAACGTGCCAACCCCCACGACCTTGATGTCGGGATACTGGGCGAAGGCCTTGAGCGCGCCGACCTTTCGCGCGGCGACCGAGTAGTAATAGTCGTAGACGAGGGTGAGAATGCCGACCTCGCCCTTGCCGCCAATGGCCTTGGCGAGTTCGTCGGCGGCGAAGAAGGCGTTCTTCTCGTTGTCGGCGGCGACCACCGACACATAGTCCTTGCCCGGCGCCATGCCGACCGGGACGTTGTCGAGGAAGACGAGCTTGATGCCCGCCGCCGCGGCCTTCTTGTAGGCTTCGGACGACGACTTGGGATCGATCGGAATCGAGAAGATGACATTGGGCTTGCGCGCGATCATCTGCTCGAGGTCGCTGATCTGCTGGCCGACGTTGAATTTCGCGTCTGTCGTTCCGATGACCTCGATCCCGTATTCCTTCAGCGTATTGGTGATGCCCGCGACCTGAAGATGGGGCCAGCCCGCGTCCATCGTATGCATGACGAGTCCGGCGGTGTACTTGCCCGCCTTGAGCTTGGCGATGTCCTCGTCGGAGAGTTTGAGCGTGTCCGCCGAAACCGCCGGCGCGCCGTTCGGATAGCCGGGCACGGCCTGTCCGGTCGGCGACAGCGGCGGGGGCTCCATAAGCTGCTTGGCTTCAGGGGGAATGTTGTCGGGCCACTTGTAGTCTTCCGCCGAGGCGCGGATCGGCGCCGTCGCCAGGACCGCAAGCGCAAGAGCCGTCGTCATCAGTCTCGTCTGCATAGGTCTCCTCCCATGCGCGCCCGGCTGAAGCCGCCCGCCTCGTTGCGGCTGAAATCGCCTGGCGCATCCGCGCGCGCAGCCCGCGCGATGTCGATTCATCCCGGCCGCCGATGCGAAAGGCGTCACGGCGTAGCTGTTGTAAAGCGTCTTCTTGTGCATGAAGCCCTCGATGCCGTGCTGGCCGTCCTCGCCGCCGAGCCCGCTCTTGCGGAAGCCGGTATGGAAGCCATGCGGGCTCTCGCCGGACGGGCGGTTCACGTAGATCTCGCCGAACTGGAGCTCGTTCACGGCGCGCATGATCTTGCGATTGTCGCGGGTGAACAGATAGGCCGAGAGGCCGTAGTCGGAATCGTTGGAATAGGCGAGCGCCTGATCGAAGTCGTCGACCGCCATCGCGGCGATCAGCGGGCCGAAGGTCTCCTGCCGCATGATTTCGAGGTCGTTCGACTTGACCGAGAAGATGGTCGGGAAGAACCAGTGGCCGCGGTCGAAACCTGCGCCTTGCGCCTTGCCCTCGATGAGCGGGGTCGCCTTTTGCTCGATCGCCCTGGCCTTCATCGCCTCGAGCTTGCTCACTTCGACCGCGCTGATGCGCGGGCCAACCTGCACGTCGCTCGTGGGATCGCCGACCTTGAGCTTTTTGACCCTGGCCAGAAACTTGTCGAGGAATTCGTCGTGGATCGCCTTGTGCAGGTACATGCGGTCGTTGCAGGTGCACACCGAGCCGCCGAAGAAGAACTTCGAGGTCACAGCCGCGTCGACCGCCTTGTCGATGTCGGCGTCGTTCATGACGATGAAGGGCGCCTTGCCGCCGAGCTCGAGGCGGATCGGCTTGATGCGTTCGGCGCCGAGCGCGTAGATCTCGCCGCCCGCCCGCACGCTGCCGGTCATCGAGATGAGGTCGGTGCCCTTGTGGGACACGAGATGGGCGCCGACCGTTCGGCCGTCGCCAACGACGATATTGATGACGCCCTCGGGTATGCCGGCGCGCCGGCTGAGCTCGCCGAGCACCAGCGTCGTCAGCGGCGTCAATTCGTGCGGCTTGACGACGATGGTGTTGCCCGTCACCAGCGCCGGGCCGACCTTGCGGGCGAACAGCGCGGCGGGGAAGTTCCAGGCGGTGATGCCGGCGACGACCCCATATGGGACGCGCTGAATCCAGATCTGCTCGTCGCGGCCCTCGCCAGGCAGGATCTCGCCCTGGAGCCTGCGAGCGCTCTCGGCGGCGTAGCGCAGCAGAAGGGCGGCGAAATTCGCGTCGATGCGCGATTCCGCGAGCAGTTTGCCGCCTTCGGCGGTGAGGAGCTGAGCGAGCGCCTCGCTGTTGTCGTCGATCAGGGACGCCAGTTTCTGAAGCAGAGCGCCGCGCTCCATCGGCGTCCGTCGAGCCCATTCCGGCTGGGCCTTGCGCGCCGCGGCGACCGCGCGGTCCGCATCCTCGATCGTGCTCGAAGGGACGGCGGCGACGATGCTCTCGTCCTTCGGGTTCTCGATCTCGCGCCGTTCGCTGCTGGCTGAATTGACCCAGCGCCCGCCGATGTAGAGCTGTCCTTCGCCGATGCCGAAGTCGCGCATCGTCTGAATGGTCATTGCAGGTCTCCTCTTAACTGTCCGGTTCGAGCCTACTTGATGACGCCGATCTTCTCACGATCAATGGTGATGAACACCGAGAGCACAAGCACGAGGCCCTTCACGATGTTCTGGAAATAGGGATCGAGCCCGATGATGTTCATTCCGTTCGAGAGGATGGTGATGATAAGGGCGCCGAGGATGGTGCCTTGGATGCTGCCGACGCCGCCAGTCAGCGGCGTGCCGCCGACGACGACGGCGGCGATCGCATCGAGGTCGAGTCCCTCGCCGAGCTGCGCCGTCGCCGCCATGGCGCGGGCGCCCTGAAGCAGCCCGGCCATGCCGCAGAGCAGACCCGAGAGCACGAAGATCAGGATCTTCACCCGGTCGACCTTGATGCCGCTCAAATGCGCAATGCGCTCGCCGCCGCCGACGGCGCGCACTTCGCGGCCGAACACAGTCAGGTTCAGCATGAAGGCCGCGGCGCCGATCAGGACGATTGCGATCGCCACGGAATTCGGGATCCCGGCGGTGCGGCCGGAATAAACGTCGAGAAACGCCTCGTTCTCGATGGGGATAGGCGCGCCGCGGGTAAAATAAAGCACAATTCCGCGAAAGACGACCATCGCGCCCAGCGTGACGATGAAGGACGGCACCTTGCCCTTCGGCGACGATCACTCCGTTGACCAGGCCGCAGACGGCGCCGACCGCGCAGGCCGGAAGGATCGCGAGAACCCCGATGCTCGCCGAAGTCTTCGCGGCGAACAGCGCGGCGACCGCCACGATCGCGCCAACTGAAAGATCGATGGAGCCGGCGATGACCACGAAAGTCATGCCGAGCGCCGCGACAAGCAGCACGACAGCCTGCTGCGCGAC
>CAVWBA010000025.1:0-46371 GCA_963753135.1 uncultured Alphaproteobacteria bacterium
ATGCGGTTCAGGAGTTCGTGGGCCTCGATGATCTTGAGGTCGTTGAAGCCCATCTGATGGCCGGGCGCGGAGATGAACCGGCCGTAGGGCGGATGCGCCGGGCCCATCAGCACCTGCTTGAACCCTTGCGCCTCCTCCGGCCCCTCGGCCACAAACAGTCCGACCTCGTTGAAGCGCTCCTGGTCGAAGACGATCGCGCCTCGCGCGCCAAAAAGCTTGCAATTGCAGGCGTCCCTTGCGGCCCCAGGCGGCGCGGCTGACCTGGATCGTCCCCGACGCGCCGTCGGCCATCCTAAGCAGAGCGGTCGCGATGTCCGATGTCTCGACCTCCCGGCGCCCGCCGCCGTCCGGGCGGTTCGGATAGGGCTTGTTCATCTCGCCGAAAACTTGGGCCGGGGCGCCGATCAGGGTCGCGATCAGGCTCATCGGGTGGACGGCGAAATCGTCCAGGGCGCCGTAGCCGGAGCTTGCCTGGCTGCGCCAGGAAAAGGGCGCCTCGGAATCGGCCATGAAGTCCTCGTCCATTTCGAGGCGAAAATGGGTGAGATAGCCAATCGCGTCGCTCTTGATCAGCTTGTCGATGAAGCGGACGGCCGGGCTCTGGATGTAATTATAGCCGAGGATGGCGACGCGGCCTGAGGCGCGCGCCGCCGCCGCCATGCGCTCGGAATCGGCGAGCGACGGCGCCATCGGCTTTTCGCACCACACATGCTTGCCCGCTTCGAGCGCCGCGATCGCCATCGGCGCATGCAAGGCGTTGGGCGTGGTGATCGAACGACTTCCACGCCGGGCTCTGTGATCAGCGCCCGCCAGTCGTCGGTCGAGGATTTAAAGCGTACTCGTTGGCGCGGCTGACGAGGCCTTCCTCGACCTCGCACAGCATCACGCGCCTGACGATCGGCGCGTCGTCGAACACCGCGTGAACGCCTGTCCATGCCAAAGCGTGACACTTGCCCATGTAGCCGGTGCCGATGAGCCCGACGCCAATCGTCCGCATTGCTACCCTTCCCGATTTTGCGGCCCGATCCCGCGCCCTCCGCCAATACAAATATTTCATATGCGACACAGATTGGAATATCTGTTCTATTCATATCGGCCTGACGACAATAGCGCGGCCGACCGGAGGCGTCGCGTGGGCCGCAAAGGGAAACGATGAGCGACCAGGCAACGATCGAACCGCCGGAGAGCTTCGACCACTTCCAGCGCCGCCTGATCGAGATCGAGCCGCACCTGCCCAAACGTCTCCGGCAAGCCGCGGCTTATGCGCTCGAGCACCCCGACGAGTTCGCGCTCGGCACCGCTTCGGCGCTGGCCGCAACGCCGAGGTCCAGGCGTTGACCCTGGTGCGGTTCGCCCAGACATTGGGCTTCGCCGGCTTCTCCGAGCTGCAGGAGCTGTTTCGCACGCGCCTGCGCAACCGCTGGCCGGACTATTCGGAACGCCTCCGAGCGCTGCAGCAAGACGCCCGCGACAGCGGCGATCCTTCCCATCTGCTGCTCGGATTTGCCCATTCCGCGGCGGCTTCGATCGCGCGCCTGCGCGAGGCCACGCAGCGGCGCGAGCTTGACCAGGCCGTCAGCCTTCTGGCTCACGCCGGCACGATCCATTGCCTCGGCCAGAGGCGGTCGTTCTGCGTCGCCCACTATCTCACTTATGCGCGGTCCCAGCTTGGCGTCCCGGCCTCCCTCATCGACAATGTGGGCGGGCTCGGGCCTGAAGAGCTGGCGCAGGCGGGCGCAGGCGACGCGCTGATTGCGGTCAGCTTCTCGCCCTATACGCCGTTCACGCTCGACCTCGTCAAGCGCGCGCGGCGCGCCAGCGTCCCGATCGTCGCGATCACGGACAGCGCGCTCTCGCCGCTCGCCCGCCTGGCCGATGTCCGGTTCGAAGTGGTGGAGAGCGACTTCGGTTCGTTCCGGTCGCTATCGGCCACGTTCTGCCTGGCGATGACGCTCGCCGTCGCCGTCGGAGACAAGCGGGCGAAGGGCGCGACCTGACCCTGTCACTCCGCCGGGGCCTCTCGCGCCGCGAACGTGACCTTGGGCACGACCGCCGCGGCCACCGCAACGAACAGCGCGATCACGAACATCGAGACGAAGGTCAGATGCAGCGATTGCTCGAGCGCCGCGCGAAGCGTCGAATCGCCCGCCGCGCCGCCGTTGCGCTCCAAAAGGCGGCGAATATCTTCCGAAGATATCGCGCCCACATGACCGGCCGAATGCATGAGGCCGAAATTCAGCACGGCGCCAAACAGCGACGCGCCGAACGTGTTGCCAAGACTGCGGGCGAACAGGAATGAGGCCGTGGCGGAGCCGCGCTCCGACCAGCTGACGATCTCTTGAATGAGGATGATCGAAGAGGCGCTCAAAGATTCCCATGCCGAGGCCGACGATCAACGAGCCCAGTCCGGCGACGATCGGCGAACTTTCGGCGTGGAGGAACAGGAAGATGATCGAGCCCGCCGGCACCAGGAGGCCGCCGACGCGAAGAACGAGCCGCAGACCAACCCGCTGAAACACCCTGACCCCGAGCGTCGCCCCGACGGGCCAGCCGAAAATCATCACGGAGAGCGCGAATCCCGCGATCAACGGCGACTGTTGCATGACGCCCTGGACGAAGACCGGCAGGAAGGTGGTGAGCCCCATCATCGCCATGCCGGTGAGAACGGAGGCGGCGTTGGCGGCGGCGATAGGCCGCCGTCCCCAGAGATCGAGCGAGATCATCGGCTCGGGAGACCGACGTTCCTGCAGAATGAACAGGACGACCGCAACCACCGCGACCAAGGTGGTGAGCCCAATTTCGAGCCGCCCCGAGGCCGAGAGCGCGGTGAGATCGGCCATGATCGCGGCGATGGCGACTGTGAAAACGGCCGCGCTCAGGTGATCGATCTTGCCCCGGCCGCGTGCGCGGTTCTCGTGGAAATAGGCCCAGAATCCGACCACCGCCGCCGCCCCGATCGGCAGGTTGATCCAAAAGATCCAGGCCCAGGACAGATGCTGGATAATGAGGCCGCCGGCGAGCGGTCCGATGACGGCGGAAATCGCCCAGACGCTTGCGAGCCAGCCTTGGATCTTCGCCCGCTCATGCGCTGTGTAGAGATCGCCGACGATGGTCATCGCCACGGGCAGCACCGCGCCCGCGCCCACGCCCTGCACCAGCCGGAAGACAATCAGCGACGGCATCGACCAGGCGAAGCCGCACAAAGCCGAGCCAACGAGAAAAATCCCAATGCCGATGGTGATGACGGTCTTGCGCCCAATGAGGTCGGCAAGCTTGCCAAACACCACGGTCGTTGCGGTCTGGGTCAGAAGGAAGGCGGAGAACACCCAGCTATAGAGCTGCAGACCGCCAAGCTGGCCGACAATCTGCGGCATGGCGGTCGAGACAATGGTCGCCTCCAGGGCGATCATGAAACTGGACGCCATTACCGCGGCAAGCACCAGCGGACGGCGAGTCGTGGGGGAGGACATTGAGATTTTCTTGGGAGGTTACGCGCGACCTTACCGGAGAACGCGCACCGACGCCAATCGCGTTCGCGTGAAGAGCTGGTTCTCTCCCTGCCAGGACCCTTCGAGGGCGATTGTGGGCGATCGGCCCGGCAGCGGCCTACACCGAAACTTGCGCCCTTCCGCCCCTTCCGACAGGTGTGATGTTACGTTATCCTTTCAGGAATCAAGGAGAAATTCATGCAGACCCGCCGCCTCGGCCACACCGATCTCATCATCGCTCCGCTCGTGCTCGGCGGCAACGTGTTCGGCTGGACGGCCGATAAGGCAACCTCCTTTGCGGTCATGGACCGCTTCCTCGCCGCCGGCCTCAATGCGATCGACACCGCCGACGTCTATTCAGCATGGGCGCCCGGCAACTCAGGGGGCGAATCCGAGACGATCATCGGCGAATGGATGAAGGCGCGGGGAAATCGCAATCGCGTCATCGTCATCACCAAGGTCGGCTCGCCGATGGGCAAGGGCAAGGAAGGCCTCAAGGCGCGCTACATCGCGGAGGCGGTCGAGGCGTCGCTCAAGCGCCTGCAGATCGAGGTGATCGACCTTTATCTCTCGCACTGGCCGGACATGGCGACGCCGATCGAGGAGACGCTCGGCGCCTATCAGCGGCTGATCGAACAGGGCAAGATCCGCTGGTGCGGCGCCTCAAACCTCAGCGCCAAGCTGCTCGAGGGGGCGCTGGCGGCGTCCAAGGCCAAAGGGCTGCCGCGCTATGAGGTTCTCCAGCCGGAATACAATCTCGCTGACCGTCACGAATTTGAAAGCGGTCTTGCCGATCTCTGTCAGCGCGATGAGATCGGCGTCATCACCTATTTCAGCCTCGCCAAGGGGTTCCTTACGGGCAAATACCGCAGCGAGGCGGATCTCTCCAAGAGTCCGCGCGGCGACGGGGTCAAGACCTATCTCAATCCCCGCGGATTTCGCATCCTCGACGCGCTCGAAGCGGTCGCGGCCAGCCACAAAGCAAAGCCCGCGGAAGTCGCGCTCGCCTGGGCCATGGCGAGGCCCGGCGTCACCGCTCCGATCGCCAGCGCCACCTCGGTCGAACAGACCGAGAGCCTCGTGCGCGCAACCGAGCTTACGCTGACGGGCGCCGACATGGACGCGCTTAACGCCGCCAGCGCGCCATAAGTCCCTTTCCCTCCGGGCAAGGGGTTGGGGTGAGGGCGGCGCGCGAAGCGTTCCCTCATCCGGCGCTTCGCGCCACCCTCTCACGGAGGGAGAAGGGTTCGTCGGCGGCGTGTCACCCGCTAGCCGGCGGATCCTCGGCGCGCAGTTCGCGGCGCAGGATCTTGCCGACATTGGTGTGCGGCAGCGCATCGCGGAATTCGATGTGCCGCGGCGTTTTGTACCCGGTCAGATGCTGGCGGCAGTAGGCGATGAGATCGGCCTCTGTCAGCGTCGCGTCCTTGCGCACGACCACGAGCTTGACCGCCTCCCCTGTCCTAGCGTCGGGAATTCCGACCGCGCCGGCCTCGAGCACGCCGGGATGACCGATCGCGACCTCCTCAACCTCGGTCGGATAGACATTGAAGCCCGAGACGTTGATCATATCCTTCTTGCGGTCGACCACGTACACGTAGCCGCGTTCGTCGACCCGCGCGATGTCGCCGGTGCGTAAAAAGCCGTCGGCGGTCATGACCTTGGCGGTCTCGTCGGGCCGGTTCCAGTAACCCGCCATCACCTGCGGGCCCTTGATGCAGAGTTCCCCGGTTTCGCCGACCTTGAGGTCGCGGCCTTCGTCATCGCGAATGGCGATGTCGGTCGAAGGCAGCGGCAAGCCGATCGCGCCGTTGAAACGATCAATGTTAAGCGGATTGGCGACCGCGGCGGGCGAGGTCTCCGTCAACCCATAGGCTTCGATCAGCGGCTTTCCGGTCACCGACTGCCAGCGCTCGGCGACGGTTCGCTGCACCGCCATGCCGCCGCCGATCGTGAGATGCAGGTTCGAGAAATCGAGCCCGGCGAAGTCCTTATTGTTGAGGAGCGCGTTGAACAGCGTATTGACGCCGGGTATGGCGGTGAACGGCGCTCCTCGCAACGCCTTGACAAGCGCCGGAATGTCGCGCGGATTGGCGATCATGAGATTCGAGGCGCCGACCATGAGCGGCACGAAGCCGTTCACCTGCAGCGCAAACACGTGATAGAGCGGCAAGCGCGGCGACGAACATTTCGCCTTCAGGCCGGATCGCCGGAGCGATCCAGGCGTAGATCTGGCGTAGGTTGGCGACCATGTTGCGATGGGTCAGCATCGCCCCCTTCGCCACGCCCGTGGTCCCGCCGGTATATTGAAGGAACGCGATATCGTCTGGCTTGACCGGCGTGTCGGTAAACGGCTGGCGCGATCCCAAAGCCAACGCCCGATTGAAACGCGCCGCCTGCGGCAAGCGGAAGGCGGGAACGGCGCGCCGGACATGCCGCACGACCGAATTGACGATGAGCCCTTTGGCGCCGCCCAATTGGTCGCCGGCGCCGGTGACGATAATTGTTTTGAGCGCCGGCGCGCCATCGATCGCCTTTTCGAGCGTGCCGGCGAAATTCTCCAAAACGACAATCGCCTCGGCCCCCGAATCCGCGAGTTGATGCTTGAGCTCGCGCGGCGAGTACAAAGGGTTGCAGTTGACGACCACGTAGCCCGCGCGCAGCGCGCCGAACGCGGCGATTGGATATTGCAGCACGTTCGGCATCATCAGCGCGACACGGGCGCCGCGAGGCAGGCGCGCAACGCTCTCAAGGTAGCCGGCGAAGGCGCGCGACTTCCGGTCCAGTTCGCCATAGGACATCGCCTTGCCCATGCTGATGAAGGCGATCCGGTCGCGAAATTTCTCGAAGCTTGTCTTGAGGAAATCGCCGAGCGAGCCGAGCTCGCTCAAGTCAATCTCGGCCGGCACGCCTTCGGGATAGGACTTGAGCCATATCCGTTCCATGGAATCCCCGTTGCAAACGCGGCCGCGCCATCTGGCGCCTCACGCGAATACCGTAGGGAACATGCGTTTGTCGACGCGGACGGGCGCCGCCAGCCGAACTAGAGCAGCGCTTTCTTCGGATCGCCGACCATGAACTCCCGGGTCCCGGGATCCACCGCATTCAACAGATCGTGGATGAATTTGTCCTGAATCTTGAAGCTTTGTTCCGCCGGGATACCGATCGTCGACACCCGGAACAGCGCGCCATCGGGAACCCATCCCCTGAGGCCATAGCCGAGCTTGAGCGCCTGGCGGGTCCAATTGCTGCTCGAATTGTCGTAGCCGATGCGCATCCAGTAGGTGATGGGCTCAATCCGCTCCTCGCGCTGGGCGACGAGCCTGGTCGCCTTGAGCGGCGGCGCCGAGGGGGAATAGTTGAGCTTTACCGAACTCGTCCGCGACACCCGGAAGCCTTGCGCCGTGTAGCACACCTCCGGATGGTGAAGCTGCAAACGATCGCTCTGGCTCTCGCCATAAGCGACCATCAGCATGACCACGTGCCCGTCTGGATCGACGAAGCCGCGCGACGCCTCCTGGTTGTAGATCTCGGCCTCGAGCGAATCTGCGGGCGGCGGCGCGACAACGTTGAGGCCTTCGACCGGCTTCCAATCTCCAAATTTTGTCGGCAGGTGCTGGTCGATATTGAACACCTCGTGGGTGCGCGCCATCAGATTGTGCGGCGTCATGACAACCGCGAGCAACATTGACCCTAACATCGCCATGCAGGCCAGAAGGATATTGGTCGAACGCGCCATTTTCGGCTCCTCCGCCCGCGAACCCCGCGCGCGGCCGTGAATATAGTCGCTCACTCCGCGTCGTGCAACGCTAGGGTTGTGGCGGCGGCTTTTAGCCCATCGAAACGGTCGCGTCCCGTGAATTTATCTTAATGAAGCCCCGCGATCCTCTCGGTTCACCAATCGGAAGCCTGGCCGGAACGAGACGGCACTTGCCGGGCGCTAGGATTTGGGCTCGAAAAGAGGCCATAGCGACGCCCGGGCCGCGACGGCCCTGAGCGAGACACGCAAATCAGAGCGGATGAGGCCTATCCCCATGACCAGCGAGGACGTTCTCGAACGCCTAGGCTTCACCGCTACCGAGCTAAAGGGCGGCTCGCTCGCCGTCCGCTCGCCGATCGACGGGGCCGAGATCGCCCGCATAAGGGAGACGCCGGCCGCCGACATGGCCCCGATCATCGAGCGGGCGCAGAGCGCGTTTCTCGCCTGGCGCGAGGTTCCGGCGCCCAGGCGTGGCGAGCTCGTGCGCCTGCTCGGCGAGGAATTGCGCGCCTCGAAGGAGTCGCTCGGCGCGCTGGTCACGCTCGAGGTCGGCAAAATCGTCTCCGAGGGCCTCGGCGAAGTGCAGGAGATGATCGACATCTGCGATTTCGCCGTAGGCCTCTCGCGGCAATTGTACGGCCTCGCCATCGCCTCCGAGCGCCCCGGCCACCGCATGACGGAGACCTGGCATCCGCTCGGCCCATGCGCGATCATTTCCGCCTTCAATTTCCCGGTCGCGGTCTGGTCCTGGAACGCCGCGCTGGCGCTCGTCTGCGGCGACCCCGTGATCTGGAAGCCGTCGGAGAAGACGCCGCTCTCGGCGCTGGCGACGATGAAGATCCTCGAACGCGCCATCGAGCGCTTCGGTCCCGACGCGCCCGAAGGTCTGGCCCAGATCGTCATCGGCGGCGCGGGCGTCGGCGAGGCGCTTGTCGACTCGAAGCGCGTGCCGATCGTCTCCGCCACCGGCTCGACCCGCATGGGCTCGATCGTCGGGCCCAAGGTCGCCGCGCGGTTCGGCCGCCCGATCCTCGAGCTCGGCGGCAACAATGCGATGATCGTCGCGCCCTCGGCCGATCTCGACATGGCGGTTCGGGCGATCGTCTTCTCCGCCGTGGGCACAGCCGGGCAACGCTGCACGTCGCTGCGCCGGGTCATCGCCCATCGGTCGATTCGCGCCGATCTCACCCACCGCCTGGTCAAGACCTATTCGAGCCTGCCGATCGGCGATCCGCGCAAGGACGGGACGCTGGTCGGTCCGCTGATCGACCACGCGGCGCGCGAAAAAATGGGCGCTTCGCTCAAACGCGCGGAAGACGAAGGCGGCAAGGTCCACGGCGGTGGGACGGTCGCCGAAGGGCGTTCCGAACGGCGGCGCCTATGTCGAGCCGGCGATCGTCGAAATGCCGGACCAGTCGGGAATCGTGCGCGAGGAGACCTTCGCGCCCGATCCTCTATACGCTCGGCTACGGCGCGCTAGACGAAGCGATCGCGATCCAGAACGACGTGCCGCAGGGCCTGTCCTCGTCGATTTTCACCCTCGACCTGCGCGAGGCGGAGACGTTCCTGTCGGCCTCCGGGTCCGACTGCGGCATCGCCAACGTCAATATCGGTCCATCGGGCGCCGAGATTGGCGGCGCCTTTGGCGGCGAGAAGGAGACGGGCGGCGGGCGCGAGAGCGGGTCCGACGCCTGGAAGGCCTACATGCGCCGGCAGACGAGCACGGTGAACTATTCGGCCAAACTGCCGCTCGCGCAGGGCGTGCGGTTCGATCTCTAGCCCTCATCCGGCGGCGCCCTGATGCCTGACGTCATCGTCATCGGCGGCGGTCACAACGGCCTCGTCGCCGCCGCCTATCTCGCAATGACCGGCCTCAAAGTGACGGTGCTCGAGCGCCGCGCGCAAGTCGGCGGGGCGGCGGTCACCGAGGAGTTTCATCCCGGCTTCCGCAATTCGGTCGCCGCCTACACCGTCTCGCTCCTGAACCCGACGATCATCCGCGACCTCGAGCTTCATCGCCACGGGCTCCGCATCGTCGAGCGCCCGTTGTCGAATTTCCTGCCTCTCCCCGACGGAGGCTATCTGAAAGTCGCGCCCGGACGCACGAAAGCCGAGATCGCCAAGTTCTCCGCCCGCGACGCCGAGCGGCTCGACGCCTACGAGGCGCGGCTCGAGCGCGTAACCAACGTTTTGCGCGCGCTCGCGCTCGACACGCCGCCCAATGTGGCGACAGGACTAGGGCTCGCCGCCAATCTCGGCGCCCTCGTCGACGCCGCCAAAGTCGGAAACCGCCTGCGTTCGCTTCCCCTCGAAGGGCAGCGCGATCTCCTCGAGCTGTTCACCCGCTCGGCCGGCGACGTGCTCGACCAATGGTTCGAGAGCGACCCGATCAAGGCGATCCTCGGCTTCGACGGAATCGTCGGGACTTACGCCAGTCCCTATGCGGCCGGCACGGGCTACGTGCTGCTGCATCATTGCTGGGGCGAGGTGAACGGCAAAAAGGGTGTCTGGGGCCATGCGATCGGCGGCATGGGCGCGATTGCGCAGGCGATCGCGCGCGCCTGCGCCGTGCGCAGCGTCGACATTCGGACGAACTGCGCAGTGCACGAGATCCTGATCGAAAAGGGCCGCGCCATAGGCGTCGTCACGGAGAAGGGCGAGAAGCTTACCGCCCGCGCGATCGTCTCGAACCTGCATCCGAAGCTCACCTTCGAAAAGCTTCTCGACCCGGCCGTCCTGCCGGCCGACTTCCGCGCTCGCGTCGGTTCTTATCGCAGCGGCTCGGGCTCATTCCGCATGAACCTGGCGCTTAAGCGAGCTGCCGAGCTTTTCGGCGCTACCTGGCCACGAGGCGGCCGAGCATCATGGGAGCGGCATCGTGATCGCGCCGAGCCTCGCCTATATGGAGCGCGCCTTCTTCGACGCGCGGCTCAACGGCTGGTCCGCCCAGCCGATTATCGAAATGCTCATCCCCTCGACGCTCGACAATTCGCTCGCCCCCTCGGGCCGTCACGTTGCGTCCCTGTTCTGCCAGCATGTCGCGCCGAAATTGCCGGACGGGCGCTCGTGGGACGAGGCGCGCGAGACGGTCGCCGATCTCATGATCGATACGGTCGAGGCTTATGCGCCAGGTTTCAGGGCGTCAGTCATCGCGCGCCAGACCCTCTCTCCGCTCGACCTCGAACGCCAGTTCGGCCTCGTTGATGGCGATATTTTTCATGGGAAGCTCGGCCTCGACCAGCTCTATTCGGCGAGGCCTGTGCTCGGGCACGCCGACTACCGCTCGCCGGTTCCAGGCTTGTATATGTGCGGCGCCTCGACCCATCCTGGCGGCGGCGTCACCGGCGCGCCCGGCCATAACGCTGCGCGCGAAATGATCCGCGACTTCCGCGCCGGTCGATGGGGTCGCGCCTAGGACCGCTCCCCGCTCTGGGGCGGCATCGAAGGGGCTGTACGCCTCCGTGTGGCAGTATATGAGACATCGGCCCAATTCTGAGGTTTTCGCAAATGGACAAGCTCCACAACCCCTTCAAGCACGCGCTCAAGTCCGGCCGATTGCAGATCGGATTGTGGCACAGCCTGTCGAGCCATCTCGTCGCTGAAATCCTTGCCGACGCCGGATTCGACTGGATTCTGCTCGACACCGAGCACGCCCCGAACGAATTGCCAATGGTGCTCGCCGAGCTTCAGGCATTGAACGGCGGAACGGCGCATGCCGTCGTCAGACCCGCCTGGAACGACCCGGTGATCATCAAGCGGTTGCTCGATGTCGGCGCACAGTCCCTTCTCATTCCTTATGTGGAGACGGAGGAGGAAGCCCGCCGCGCGGTCATGTCGGTTCGCTACCCGCCGGACGGCTTCCGTGGCTTCGCGGGCCAAGCGCGCGCGTCACGCTATGGCCGGATCAAGGGATACCACGCGGCGGCCAATGCTGAGATCTGTCTCCTGGTGCAGGTCGAGACGAAGCGGGGGCTCGACAACCTCGAGCGGATCGCGAGCGTCGAAGGCGTCGACGGGGTGTTCGTCGGCCCGGGCGATCTCTCGGCCGCGCTCGGCTATCTCGGCCAACCCGCCCATCCCGAGGTCGTCAGGATCATCGACGATATGATTCCGCGCATCAAAAACGCCGGGATCGCGCCAGGGATTTTGACCGGCGACGCGGAACTGGCCCAGCACTATATTGACCTTGGCTGTCTGTTCGCCGCGGTCGGCTCCGACCTCGGACTCTTGGCGAGGGGCGCCGATCAGCTCGCGGCGAAATTCAGAGGCCAGAATCCGGGGCGGTGACCGCGGTCAGGCGCCAGCTTCCAGCAACGCGCGGGATCGGGAGGAGATCGAATGGTTACCGCGAGCGCTGCAATGCTTGAGGCGCTGCAGGAAGCGGGCGTCTCCTATATCTTCGCCAATTTCGGCAGCGATCATCCGGCTCTCATCGAGGCGATTGCCGAGGCGCGGTCTCTGGGTCGGCCGATACCCGCGATTGTCACCTGCCCGAACGAAATGGTCGCGATGACCTGCGCCCATGGCTACGCCCAATTGACCGGACGCGCCCAGGCCGTCGTGGTCCATGTCGATTGTGGCACGCAGTCGTTGGGCGGGGCGGTCCACAACGCGGCCAAAGCGCGCGTTCCGGTCTTCGTCTTCGCCGGCCTGTCGCCGTCCACCCAGGAGGGCGAGGCGATCGGCAGCCGCAACGAATTCATCCAATGGATTCAGGACGTGCCCGATCAGCGCGGCATCGTCCGCCAATATATGAAATACGACAATGAGCTCCGTCACGCGCGCAACGTGAAGCAGATCGTGCATCGATCGCTGCAACTCGCTCATAGCGATCCCAAAGGACCGGTCTACCTCGTCGGCGCCCGCGAAGTGATGGAGGCTGAGAGCGAGCGCGTTGAGATGGACATCGCGGACTGGCCGCCGATCGCGCCGACGCCGCTCGCCGAAACCGCTGTCGCGGGCCTCATCGACGCCATTCAAGGGGCCGCGAGGCCCCTTATCGTCACCTCTTATGTCGGCCGCAATCCCGCCGCTGTCACCGAGCTCGTCCGTCTCTGCGGCCGGCTGGGCGTGGGCGTGTTGGAATCAGTGCCGAGCACCGTCAACTATCCCCACAACGATCCCATGTACCAGGGCAATCACTGGAACCATCCGTTCCAGAACCGCGCCCTGGCCGAAGCCGATTTCATTCTGGTCGTCGATAGCGACGTGCCGTGGATTCCGACGGTCAGCAAGCCGAGCGACGGGGCCGCAATCGCCATCATCGACGTCGATCCGCTCAAGCAATCGACGCCGCTTTGGTCCATCAAGGCGCGGCAATGCTATCGGGCCGACGCAGCCACCGCCTTCGCGCAATTGAACGCCCGTCTCGATCGGATCGAGATTGACGGGGAACCCGCCGAACGGCGCCGGCGCCACTATTCCGCGCGGCATCGGGAGCGCAAGGCCGAGCTCGACCGTCTCGAGCAGCCGGACGGCGACGTCATCACGCCGGAATATCTGACCGCCTGCGTGCGCCGCCAGGTGGGGCTCGAGGCGATCGTTCTCAACGAGGGCATCACCAATTATCCGGCGATCTGCGATCATATGGCGCGGGAAAAGCCGGGCACGATGTTCGCGAGCGGCGGCGGCTCGCTGGGTTGGACCGGCGGCGCGGCCATCGGGATGAAACTGGCCGCTCCGGATAAGACCTTCGTCGCCCTCACCGGGGACGGTTCTTACATGTTCTCGCAGCCGTCCACTGTCCACTGGATGGCGCGGCGCTACCGCACGCCGTTTCTGCAAATCATTTATAACAATCGCGGCTGGAAAGCGCCGAAGTTCTCGGCGCTTGCCGTCCATCCGGACGGCTTCGCCAGCCGCGCTAAGGATCTGGATTTGAGCTTCGATCCGCCGCCGGACTATTCCGGGATCGCCGCGGCCGCGGGAGGCGCCTACGCGCGGGTGGTCAAGCATCCGCATGACGTCGAGGCCGCGGTCGCCGAGGGTCTGAGAATGGTGCTTGAGGAAGAGCGTTGCGCGGTGCTGGACGTGTGGCTCTCCCATCTTTGATCCGCTCGCATGAGCGACGTGGGCGGCGATCCTGGCTTTGATAGAGGCCGCGTGGTAAATTGATCTCGGGGGTTGCGAAGGGGAGAGCACCATGCGCGCGCTTGCAATGTCCTTTGTGGCCCTGATGGGAACGGCGTCCTTGGGCTTCGCCCAGGATCAGACGCTGCGCGGCGTCTTCGCTCCCCCGGGGGCGGCTCCTCTTGGCGCCGCGAAGTCGGGCACACCGGCTACGGGCGCCCTGAGCGCTTCGCCCATTGGCGTCGGGCCGCGCGTGACGATCCAGGGCGGAGCGGTTGAAGGCCAGACGCTCCCGGGCAACGTCACCCCCCTGCCGATGCCCGATCGGCCGGGCTACGGGACCGCGATCGTCAACGGCCATCGCTCCATTATCGACCTCAGCAACAATCGCATCATCCAGGTCATGGACTAGCGCCGGCGCGCAGCCCTCGATGAGCGCCCCGCTTCGCGAAAAAAGCTGGGGCGAAAGCCGCCCATCATTAATTTTCTGTCAACTCCGCTCAGCGATGATTGACCATCCGTCAGCGCGGCCCGCGCGTCGACGGCGGAACATGAGTTTCGCCAAGCGCCCCGCGAGCGCTTGAGTACCGATCGCCTCGAAGGAGGTCGCAATGAGGACCATATCCCGCCGACAGGTTTTGACCATCGCCGCGACCGGCGCCGTCGCTTTCGCGACGCCGGCGAGAGCCGAGGCGCTAGAGCAGTTTTCTCCCGAGGAGGTCGTGACCGACGGCCAGCGGTTTTTTGGCACTGTCTCGCGTGGCCTGGCCGACGGCGTTCAGGAAGCAGGCCGGCGCTGGGGCCTGCCCAATGCGTATATCCTTGGTCAAGAGGCCTCTGGCGCATTCGTGGGCGGCCTCAGATACGGCGAAGGAAAAATGTATACGCGCAACGCCGGCAACCAGCGGATCTATTGGCAGGGACCGTCGATCGGCTTTGACGCCGGCGCAGACGGCGATCGGACGATGATGCTCGTCTACAATCTGCCCGACACCGGAGCGATTTTTGATCGCTTCGGGGGGTTGGACGGGTCGGCCTACTTTATTGGAGGCTTGGGCTTCACCGCGGTCGGCGCCAAAGGGGTCGTCGTGGTTCCCATCCGCACCGGACTGGGCTGGCGTCTCGGGGTCAACCTCAACTATCTCAAGTTCACCCAGCGGGCGACCTGGAATCCGTTCTGATAGCCTGCGGCCGGTACATGACGTAAGCCTATCGGGCGAAACGCGTCGCGTTCGCCCGATAGGAGGAGCGCCATGATCATCGATTGCCACGGGCACTACACGACCGCTCCCAAGGCGCTCGAGGCATGGCGCAACCGGCAGATCGCCGGCATCACGGATCCTGCGCAAACGCCCAAGGTCGCGGAGCTCAAGATCAGCGACGACGAGCTCCGCGAGTTCGATCGAATCGAACCAGCTGCGCCTGATGAAGGAGCGCGGCTCAGACCTCACGATCTTCAGCCCCCGCGCCAGCTTCATGGCCCATCACATCGGCGATTTCGCCGTGAGCTCGACCTGGGCTTCGATCTGCAACGAGCTCTGCTTCCGCGTCTCGAAGCTCTTCCCCGACAATTTCATCGGCGCGGCGATGCTGCCGCAGAGCCCGGGCGTCGACCCCAAGACCTGCATTCCCGAACTCGAGAGATGCGTCCGGGACTATGGCTTCGTCGCCATCAATCTGAACCCCGATCCCGTCCGGCGGGCACTGGACCAGCCCGCCGCTCACCGACCGCTGGTGGTATCCGATCTATGAGAAGATGGCGGAATGGGACATCCCGGCGATGGTGCATGTCTCGACGAGCTGCAATCCCTGTTTCCACACCACCGGCGCCCATTACATCAACGCCGACACGACTGCGGTCATGCAGTTCATTCAAGGAGCGCTGTTCAAGGATTTCCCGACCCTGCGCTTCATCGTTCCGCACGGCGGCGGCGCCGCGCCCTATCACTGGGGCCGCTATCGCGGGCTCGCGCAGGAATTGAAGAAGCCGCTTCTGACCGAGCAGCTCTTGCGGAACGTCTTCTTCGACACCTGCGTCTATCATCAGCCGGGCGTCGACCTCCTGACCAAGGTCATCCCGGTCGACAACATCCTGTTCGCCAGCGAGATGATCGGGGCGGTCAGGGGGATCGACCCCGAGACCGGCCATCCCTACGACGACACCAAGCGCTACATCGAGGCGACCGAGAACCTCAGCCCCGAGGACCGCTAGAAGGTCTACGAAGGCAACGCGCGGCGGGTCTATCCGCGGCTCGACAAGGCGCTCAAGGCCAAAGGCCGCTAGCGCGCGCCGCCGCCCGGCGAGGGACACGGATACAACCATGGCGCGAGCGTACGCCAAGCAAATCCAAATATTTCCAAACAAATTCAAGCAGAAATCCTTGGATTGACTTGGATTCCTTTGGCCAATTCTAGGTTTTTCAATGCGTTACGGCGGAAAAAATTAAAAAAATTCGCCTGACCTCAACTCGCCTCGCAGGTTGCGCCCGACCGTCCCGCGCACGCGTTTCTCACCTTCGCTCTCTCCCTTCGCCGCCCGGCCCCGAGTGGGTTCTGCCGACTAAAATATGTAGCACGAAATTCTGCTTCACACAAGGAATTGCTATCGGCAGGAATTGCTTCGACACAATCGCCCCTGGCCGACCCCGATTGTCACGGATGCCTTGCGCGAGTAGGCTGTCTTCGTTAGAGCAGCCGTGATTTTCGCGCCAGAAGAGCGCCAGCACCGGATGGGTAAAAGCTAAGTAGTTGAAATCGCGGGTGTAGCTCAATGGTAGAGCAGCAGCCTTCCAAGCTGAATACGAGGGTTCGATTCCCTTCACCCGCTCCAATCCAATTTTGCCTTGTTTTATCGGATATTGGTTCGGCGCGAGTCACGCCGCATCCGTATCCATCGGCCCTGCCTTTTGGCTCGACCGCCGCCCGACATACTCACGCTGGTAGCGAGGGCCTAGGCTGGTCAAGAGGTGATAGCCGATCGTCCCGCTCCGGGCGGCGAAGTCGTCGAGGTCGATCGTCGGGCCGAAGAACTCGACCCGGCCGCCCGCCCGGACGGCGTCCTCGGGCAGGTCGGTGACGTCGACGATAGCGAGGTCCATCGAGACGCGCCCGACCAGCGGCGCCCGGCGCCCGGCGACCGCGACCTCGGCGCCCGGCCTCGCATCGGTCGCGCCGGCGCCGCGCGGCAGGCCGTCGGCGTAGCCGATGAGCAGGGTGGCGAGCCGGGTCGGGCGCTTGGCGGTCCACTGGGCGTTGTAGCCGCAGGTCATGCCGGCCTCGATTGAGCGGATCTGCTGGATCGCCGCGGTCAGCGTGACCACGGCCTGCATCGGGTTTAAGCGACCCGGCGTCGGATTGCCGCCGTAGAGCGCGTAGCCCGGCCGCGCCAGGTCGTAGATCGGGGCGGGGTCGAGGAACATGCCCGACGAATTGGCGAGCGAGGCGGCGAGATGCGGAAAAGCCGCGCGGGCTGCCTCGAAACGCTCGATCTGCGCCGAGGTTGAGGGGATCGCCGGGGATTTCGGACGAGACGAAGTGGCTGATCAAGAGGTCGGCCCCGCTCATGGGCCCATGCGTCTCCATCGCGGCTTGGAGGCGGGAGAGGGACTCGAAGCCGAGGCGGTTCATGCCGGTGTCGAGATGCAAAGCCGATGGCGAAGGCCTGCCGCGTTGCGCGGCGAAGGCGGACCAGCGCTGAAGCTCCTCTTCGCCGCCGATCACGGGCGCGAGGCGATGCTCCACATAGTCCTTTGGATCGGCCTCGCTCTCGAGGCCGTTCAGCACATAGATCTGAGCCTGAGGCGGCAGCGCCCGGCGCGCCGCAAGCCCCTCGCTGAAATGGGCGACGAAGAAAATGCGCGCCCCCGCCGCCCACAGCGCGGGCGCGGCCTCCGCGACGCCGGTCCCGTAAGCGTTGGCCTTGACGACGGCGGCGCAGCGCCCCGGCGCCGACGCGACGCGCCAATTCGCGCCAATTGTCGGCCAGGGCGCCGAGGTCGATCTTAAGACGAACCGGGGCGCTCTCAGGCGCGGTGACGCCAGTCATCCGTTCGGCGTCTTCGGGCCTTGCGTCGCGAATCTGCATGGGCGGACTATAAGACCGTCGCAAGCGCGGAAGGCAAGCGCGCCGAGTTCGCCTGAAGCGCCTGAGCTTCATGGACGAAGTTTAACCCGCTTTCCCAGGCGACTTGGCCGCTCCCGCCTCGTTTTCGCCGCTCTAGCTGGCGAAGAGCGCTGAGCCGCGGTAAATCGCGCAGTGGAAGCCATGAGGCGGACGATTCGATGGCCATGAGAATAACCCGCAGGGCGGCGTTGAAGGCCGGCGCAAGCGGGGCGCTGGCGGCGCTCGTTTGCCGCCCGTTCGTCGCGCTTGCCGACGATTCCGTCGAAACGCATGGGCTGTCTTCGTTCGGCGATCTCGCCTTGCCGCCGGACTTCCCGCATTTTTCCTACGTCAACCCGAACGCGCCCGACAGGCGGCCTGTTGTCGCTGCAGATCACCGGAACGAGCGGCAACCAGAACTTCGACACTTTCGACACGCTCAACATCTATTCCTGGAAGGGCAACGGCGCGGCCGGCATGTCGGCCACCTTCGACACGCTGATGACCGCCAACGGCGACGAACCCGATTCCGTCTACGGCCTGCTCGCCCAATCGGTCCGGGTTTCGCCCGACAAGCTCGACTACCGCTTCCGGCTGCGTCCCGAGGCGCGCTTCTTCGACGGTTCGAAAGTGACGGCGGCCGGACGTCGCCTTCTCGCTCAACGTTCTGAAAGAGAAGGGCCATCCGATCTACGCCCAGCTCCTGAGGGAGGTGGATAAGGCCGATGCGGATGGCGACGACGTCGTGCATGTGCGCTTTGTCCAGGGCCGCAGCCGCGACGCGCATCTGATCGTCGTCGGCATGCCGGTCTTCTCAGCGGCATGGTGGAAGGGGCGCGATTTCACTGCCGCAACCCTCGATGCGCCGCTGGGTTCAGGCCCCTACAAGGTGAAGACGTTCGAACAGGGCCGGTTCATCGAATATGCGCGCGATCCCAACTACTGGGGCGCGAAACTGCCGGTCAATCTCGGCCAGAACAACTTCGACCGCCTGCGCTTCGAATATTATCGCGAGCGGCAAGTCGCGTTCGAGGCGTTCAAGGCCGGCGCGATCAACTATCACGAGGAATACACCTCGCGCTTCTGGGCCACTTCGTACGACTTTCCCGCCGTCAAGGACGGCCGGGTGAAGAAGGAGACCTTGCATGACGGCGCGCCGTCGCGCACGCAAGGCTGGTACCTCAACACCCGGCGCGATCAGTTCAAGGATCCGCGCGTGCGCGAAGCGATTGGCCTCTGCTTCGACTTCGACTGGACCAACAAGAACATCATGTATTCCGCCTACAAGCGGATCGCCTCCTACTTTCCCAACACCGACATGGAGGCGAAGGGAAAGCCGGGGCCTGCCGAGCTGAAGCTGCTCGAGCCGTTCCGCGACAAGCTCGCGCCCGCCGTCTTCGACGAGCCTTACGTGCCGCCGGAAAGCGACGGCTCTGGGTCCGACCGCAAGCTGCTCAAGCAAGCCTATGAGCTCCTGCTTGCGGCGGGGTGCAAGCGCGACGGTTCGACGATGAATCTGCCGAACGGCAAGCCGCTCACGATCGAGTTTCTCGACAGCAACAGCGCGCTCCAGCCGCACACCCTGCCGTTCATCCAGAACCTGGGAAGGCTCGGCATACAGGCGAACTATCGCATCGTCGATCCCGCGCAATACAAGAGCCGCACCGACGCTTTCGACTTCGACGTGGTGACGACGGCGTCCGGCGGGACGCTCACTCCCGGGGTTGACCTCCGCAACGTCTATACGTCCGAATCCGCAAAGCAGAACGCCTCGCGCAATCTCGCCGGCGTCTCCGATCCGGTCGTGGACGCGCTCGTGGAAACGATCGCCACTGCGAAATCGCGCGACGAGCTCAACACGGCCTGCCGCGCGCTCGACCGGGTCTTGCGCGCCGGCCATTATTGGGTGCCGATGTGGTATCGCGACACGGCATGGGTCGCCCATTGGGACGCGTTTTCGCGTCCCGAGAAGCAGCCGCAGACTCAGCACCGGCGCGCCCGGAACCTGGTGGTGGGACGAAGCGAAGGCCAAGACCATTGGACTCTGATAGGCGCTCGCTGCTTCGTCCGCAGACAGGCTGACGCCGCATGCTCGCCTACATCCTCCGCCGGCTCTTGCTGATGATCCCCACGATCCTGGGCATCATGGCGGTCTCGTTCGCGATCGTCCAATTCGTGCCGGGCGGCCCGGTCGAGCGCGCAATCGCGCAACTCCAAGGGGCTGACCAGAGCTCGACCGCTGGGTTCGGAGGCGGCGGCGGCCAGATCGGCGCTGGCTCCGCGCAGGCGGGCGGCGACATCTCGTCGCGCTATCGCGGCTCGCAGGGGCTCGACCCCAAATTCATCAAGGAGCTGCAAAAGCAATACGGCTTCGACAAGCCCGCGCTCGAGCGGTTCTGGATCCTGGTGCGCGACTATTCGACCTTCAATTTCGGCAAGAGCTATTATCGCGACGTCCCGGTGCTCGAGCTCATCAAGGAGAAACTGCCGGTCTCGATCTCGCTCGGCATGTGGATGACCGTCCTCTCCTATGCGATCTCGATTCCGCTCGGCATTCGAAAGGCGGTCAAGGACGGCTCCCGCTTCGACACGGTCACCTCCGCGCTGGTGATCTTCGGCTATGCGATCCCGAGCTTCCTGTTCGCGGTCTTGCTCGTCGTGCTGTTCTGCGGCGGCTCGTTCTGGCAGATCTTCCCGCTCCGCGGCCTGACTTCCGACAATTTCGCCGACCTGAGCTGGCCGCAGAAGATCCTCGACTATCTCTGGCACATTACGCTGCCGGTGACGGCGCTGGTGTTGGGCTCGTTCGCGACCTCGACGCTGCTCACGAAGAATTCGTTCCTCGACGAGATCAAGAAAGCCTACGTGCAGACCGCGCGCATGAAGGGGCTGACCGAGCGGCGCGTGCTCTACGGCCATGTGTTCCGCAATGCGATGCTGATCGTGATCGCCGGATTCCCCGGCGCCTTCATCGGCGCGTTCTTCACCGGCTCGCTTCTGATCGAACAGGTGTTCTCGCTCGACGGACTCGGCTATCTCTCTTACGATTCGCTCATTCAGCGCGATTATCCGGTGGTGCTTGCGAACCTCTATATCTTCGCGCTGATCGGCCTCGTGGTGAACCTGATTTCCGACCTCACCTACACCTGGATCGATCCGCGCATCGATTTTGAAACGCGCGAGGTGTGAGCTTGGTCGATACGGACCGCTTCGCTCCTCCGTCCGATACGGCGCTCGAACCCGGAGACGAGGCAGGCCGCCTCCTTCCGCTCGACGAACAGACGGACACGTGGGAGCGGGCGAGAGAGCGCGCGAGCTTGGAACGGCGTCCCTGGCTCTCGCCGATGAACCAGCGCCGGCTCGACAATTTCCGCCGCAACAAGCGCGGCGCCTGGTCGCTCGTGATCTTCCTGATTCTGTTCGTCGCGTCGCTGTTCGCCGAGTTCATCGCCAACGACCGGCCGCTGATCGCCTCCTACAAAGGCGAGATCATCTTTCCCGTTCTGTTCGACTATCCGGAGGATAAGTTCGGCGGCTTCCAGGCGCGCGCGGATTTTCGCGACCCCTTCATCGCCGATGAGATCAAGGCGCACGGCTGGATGATCTGGCCGCCGATCCGCTTCGCCAATTCGACCACGATCCTCAACCCGCCGACGCCGCTGCCGACGCCGCCGACCTGGATGCTGACCGACGTCCAGTGCCGCGCCGCGCTCGAGAAGCAGAAGGTCAAGGACGCCGCGACCGTCCCGCGTCCTTGCAGCAGGCTTGAGCCGCTCTGGCTCGGCTCCGATCAGGACGGGCACGACATCGTCGCCCGGCTCATCTACGGCTTTCGCATCTCGATTCTGTTCGGGCTTACGCTCGCTGGCGTCTCGTCGGTCATCGGCGTCTTCGCCGGCGCGGTGCAAGGCTATTTCGGCGGCTGGCTCGATCTCACGATGCAGCGGGTGATCGAGATCTGGTCGTCGCTGCCGCACCTCTACATCCTCATCATCCTGTCCGCGATCCTCGCGCCGAGTTTCTTCGTCCTCCTGACGATCCTGCTCTTGTTCTCCTGGGTGAGCCTCGTTCATCTGGTCAGGGCCGAGTTCCTGCGCGCGCGCAATTTCGAATATGTCAACGCCGCCCGCGCGCTTGGCCTCTCCAACGCCAAGATCATCATGAAGCACGTCCTGCCGAACGCCATGGTCGCGACGCTGACCTTCCTGCCGTTCATCGTCAATTCCTCCATCTCGCACGCTGACCTCGCTTGACTTCCTCGGGCTTGGCATGCCGCCCGGCTCGCCCTCGCTCGGCGAGCTTTTGTTGCAGGGCAAGTCCAACCTGTCGGCGCCCTGGATCGGCCTCTCCGCCTTCGCCGTGACGGCGCTGATGCTGTCGCTGCTCATTTTTATCGGCGAAGCGGTGCGCGACGCTTTCGACCCGAGAAAGACGTTCACGTGAGCGAGGCCGAGCCGCTTCTGGACGTGCGCGAACTGTCGATCGCCTTCGCGCAAAGCGGCGGGCGCCACACGGTCGTCGATCGAGTTTCCTTTGAGGTCAAGAAGGGCCGCGCGCTGGCGCTGGTCGGCGAATCCGGTTCGGGCAAGACCGTCACCGCCCAGGCGATCGTGCGTCTCCTGCCGCAGCCGGCCGCAAGCTATCCGACCGGCGAGATCTTCTTCCGCGGCCGCGACGTGCTCAAAATGTCCAACGACGAATTGCGCGCGATGCGCGGTTCAGCCGTCACCATGGTCTTTCAGGAGCCGATGACGTCGCTCAATCCGCTCCACACGATCGAGCGGCAGATCGGCGAGATCATCGCGCTCCACCACGGGCGCGCCGCCGTCACGCCGGCGAAGATCGTCGAGCTTCTGACCGAGGTCGGCATCGTCGATCCGGCGCAGCGGCTTGGCGCCTATCCCCACCAGCTCTCCGGCGGGCAGCGCCAGCGGGTGATGATCGCCATGGCGCTCGCCAATCGTCCCGATCTCCTGATCGCTGACGAGCCGACGACGGCGCTCGACGTCACCGTGCAGGCGCAGATCCTCAAGCTGCTCAAGGACCTGCAGGAACGGCTCGGCATGGCGATGCTGTTCATCACCCACGATCTCAACATCGTGCGGCGCATCGCCGACGACGTGATCGTCATGCGTCAGGGAAAGATCGTCGAGGCTGGTCAAACCGCGAGCGTGTTCGCCAATCCCCGCCATCCCTATACGCGAGCGCTGCTCGCCGCCGAGCCCAAGGGCGATCCGCCTCGCGCCGATTTCGCCGCGCCAACGATCGCGAGCGCCGACAATCTGCGCGTCTGGTTTCCGATCCGCAAAGGATTCCTGCGCCGCACGGTCGCATACGTGAAAGCCGTCGATGGGGTTTCGGTCGCGATCCGCGAAGGGCAGACCGTAGGCGTCGTGGGCGAATCCGGCTCAGGGAAGACCACGCTTGGCCTCGCAATCTCTGAGGCTCATCCGGTCTCAAGGGCCGATCGTCTATTGCGGGCGCGCCATCGACGGACTGACCTCGAAGGCCATGCGGCCGCTCCGGCGCGAGATGCAGATCGTCTTCCAGGACCCTTACGGTTCGCTCAGCCCACGCATGTCGGTGGCCGAGATCGTCGAGGAGGGGCTGATCGCGCAGGGAACGAAGCTGAACGCCGCCGAGCGGCGCCGCGTGGTGGAGCAGGCGCTCGCCGATACGGGGCTCGACCCCTCGACGCTCGACCGCTATCCGCATGAGTTCTCCGGCGGCCAGCGCCAGCGAATCGCGATCGCGCGCGCGATGGCGCTCGATCCGCGCTTCGTGGTGCTCGACGAGCCGACGTCGGCCTTGGACATGTCGATCCAGGCGCAGATCGTCGATCTCTTGCGCGCGTTGCAGCGCCGTCGCAACCTCGCCTATCTGTTCATTTCCCACGATCTGAGGGTCGTGCGGGCGCTGGCCAGCGAGATCATCGTGATGCGGCGCGGCAAGGTGGTCGAGAGCGGCGAAGCGCGGACGGTTTTCAGCGCCCCGCAGAATGAATACACCCGCGCGCTCTTCGCCGCGGCTTTCGCCAATGAGGCGACGCTTGTCGCATGTCGTGAACCAATGACGTTATGCGGTAGGTCGGGGCGTCCCCTTCTCCCTCTGGGAGAAGGTGGCGGGCGAAGCCCGCCGAAAGAGGGAGGCCAGATGAGGGAGCGAACGTGAGGCTTGGGGCGTGTTCTCGGCGCGCAAACCCTCACCCCCAACCCCTCTCCCGTAGGAGAGGGGAGTTGTGACCCGCGCCATTCTCATCGTCCTCGACTCGGTCGGCTGCGGCGGCGCGGAGGACGCCAAGGCCTATGGCGACGAGGGCGCGGACACCCTCGGCCATATCGCCGAAGCCTGCGCTCAAGGACGGGGCGATCGCGACGGATTGCGGAGCGGACCGCTGAAATTGCCGCGCCTCGAGGCGCTGGGCCTTGGCCACGCGATGAAGGCTTCGACCGGCCGTGCGCCGCCTGGCTTTGCGCTGATGAAGCCGCGCGGCCAGTGGGGCTACGGAATTGAGACTTCGCGCGGCAAGGACACGCCGTCCGGCCATTGGGAGCTCGCCGGCACGCCGGTCGACTTCGACTGGGGCTATTTTCCCGAGACGATTCCTGCCTTTCCAGCCACACTGACCGAGGCGCTGATCGCGGAGGGCAAGCTCGCCGGGATTCTCGCCAACCGGCACGCCTCGGGCATCGCCGTGATCGAGGATTACGGCGAGGAGCACCTGCGAACGCTGAAACCCATCTGCTACACGTCCGCCGACTCGGTGCTCCAGATCGCCGCGCACGAAGAGGCTTTCGGACTCGAGCGGCTCTACGATCTTTGCCGAATTGCGCGCCGCCTGTGCGATCCGCTCAAGATCGGACGCGTGATCGCCCGGCCTTTTCTCGGCGCGAGCGGCAAGGACTTTGCCCGCACCGCCAACCGCAAGGATTTCGCCATGCCCCCGCCGGAGGGAAACCTTTTGCAGCGGGCCGCCCGCGCCGGCCGCGCTATCGTCTCGATCGGCAAGATCGGCGACATCTTCGCCCATCGCGACACCGGGGACGAGCGCAAGGGCAAGAGCAACGACGGCAATATCGACCTGCTCATCGAGGCGCTCGCCACGACCCCGGAAGGCGGCCTGATCTTCGTCAATCTGGTCGATTTCGACACCGAATGGGGCCATCGCCGTGACGTCCCTGGTTACGCGGCCTGTCTCGAGGCCTTCGATCGGCGGCTCGGCGCCATCGAAGCGGCGATGCGCCCGACCGACATTTGCGTCATCACCGCTGACCACGGGAACGATCCGACGTTCCGCGGCTTCGATCACACGCGCGAGCATGTTCCCATCCTCGCCTTCGGCGCCGGCGCGCCGGCAGGCCCGATCGGAGCGCGCGCGAGCTTGCGCGATGTCGCCGAGACGATCGCGGTCAAGCTGGGTTTGCCGCGCGGGGCCCACGGGCGCGCCTGGGCCGCGTGAGCTTTGAAGGGCGGCGCCGTCAGAGGCTGTCGCCTCGCAGGCCCGCATTGCGCCACGCGGCGGAAATCGTCATAACCCCGCCCATCATCCGGGTTAGGGAAATCCGGGATCACGGCGTCGGCGCTCAAGACGGCTTACGGGTGATCTCGCCAAGGGACGGAGGGGTCATGTCCGACGCATTCCAGGATCGCGAAAACACGTTCGAAAAGCAGTTCGCTCACGACGAGGACCTGCGCTTCAAGGCGATCGCGCGCCGCAACAAAGCGGTGGCGCTTTGGGTCGCTGAGATGAAGGGGCTTTCTGGAGCGGAGGCGGAAAAATACGCCAACGAATTTGTCGGCGCGCAGGTCGGCAAAAGCGACGCTGAGGTCGAAGCCGCGCTCAGGGCGGACCTCGAGAAGGGCAAGGTCGATCTGTCCAATCACCGTCTGAGCCGGAAGATGGACGAGGCGATGGTGGCGGCGATCGCCTCGGTCAAAGCCGGGAAGTAAGCGTAAGCTCACCCGCCCGCGGGACGCGCCAGCGGCGCGAAAGCGGCCGCAACGGCCTCGTAGACCTCGCGCTTGAACGGCACGACCAGCTCTGGCAGGCGATCGAAACGCTCCCACCGCCAGTCGTCGAATTCGGCGTCGTGGGCGCCGCCGGCCGGGTGGTGAACGTTGATCTCCTGATCCAGGCCAACAAAGCGGAACAGAAACCACTTCTGGGTCTGCCCGCGGTAGCGCCCGCTCCACCGTCCGCCCGCGCCTTCCGGCAAGTCGTACTTGAGCCACTCGGGCAGCTCCGCGATCAGTTCGGTCGAACTGACGCTGGTCTCTTCCCAGAGCTCGCGCTTCGCGGCTGCAAGCGGTTGTTCCCCCGAATCGATGCCGCCCTGCGGCATCTGCCATGACCGGGGGTCCAAAACCTCGGAGCCGCGTTTGCGCTTACGATGGCCAATGAACACATCGCCGGCGCGATTGATCAGCGCGACCCCGACGCATGGGCGATACAAAGGCCCGCTCATGAGTTGAGGGACCCGTTCGATTGATGAGACCGCCCGGACGCTTCCGAGCCTCGCTGACGCGCCAGATCAACACCCGAGGACGGCGCAGGCGCCGCCGATGCGGCCAGGCCCGACATTACGCTACGAGACAATGCGTCATCATCAAGATAGCCGAACCCAGGGGTGAGCGATCTCCTGTAGGACGGGAATGGGGATCTCGGCGAGTGATTTATTGCGCGATGCGAGGCAAAAGGCCAGATTTCGACCTTTCCGGAGGGCGGCTGTCTGGAGCAGCCGGGGGCATGGCGCGCAGCGCCTGCGCCACATCGATGATGAGCGCCTTGGGCGCCCCGCCGTTCCCACGCGTGACCTTGACCCCGCTTGTCGCCTCAATCTGCGCCGCCGCGTCCGCCGGGGGGGAGACGGTTTGCCGCACGCTTGCCGTTACGTCTGGGGCTTCGAGCTTTCGCGGCGCGGGCAAGACTTCAACTTTCGCCACCGCAAACGGCTCGCCTGCCGCGGGGAAATCTCGCCGCGGAAGCGTCACGAGGCCAACGGCTATCGCGAGGATCGCAACCCCGGTCGCCGTTCCCATCGCCGGGCGCCTATGCCGGAGGGTCAGCGCCGAGGCGCCGCCCGAAACAAGACCGAGCGGCTCGTTCAGTTCATCCCACACTTCAGTCGACGCCCCTGGCTCCGAACGTCTTAGAGTCGCGAATCAACCTTGTCCCAGCCTATTCTCGATCGCCCGCTCAAGGCCGTCCTTTCCGGTTATACCTGACGCGGGCGGCGCGAGTCTCCCGTCTCGTTTTGGCCCTGATACGACCCCAGATCTTGCCGCTATCCGATAAGCGCGACCGAACCGATGAAGCATTTTCGATGGCCCGCAATCTGATCACCGACGTGGCGGGCGTTCTCGTCGGATCCGCCGACGATGAGCGGCTCGCGTCCGGCGTCACGGTCATTGTATTCGAGGAACCGGCGGTCGCGTCGATCGCGATGAACGGGGGCGCGCCGGCGTTGCGCGACACGGCGCTGCTCGAGCCGGAAATGACGGTGGAGCGCGTTGACGGTTTCGTTCTTTCTGGAGGATCGGCCTTCGGCCTCGACGCCGCCGGCGGCGCGATGGCCTATCTCTGGGAAATCGGCCGCGGCTTCGAGCATCGCGGCGCACGAGTCCCGATCGTGCCGGGGGCGAGTCTGTTCGACCTCCTCAACGGGGGCGACAAGGCTTGGGGCCGCAAGCCGCCCTACTGGGACATGGGGTTTAGAGCCGCGTCAGCCGCCTCGGTCGATTTCGCGCTCGGAACGGCAGGCGCTGGATTTGGCGCGACGACCTACAATCTCAAAGGGGGCCTCGGCTCCGCGAGCGCGGTGACATCAAGCGGCTTTCGCGTCGGCGCGCTCGTGGCCGTCAACTCGGTCGGTCGAGCGACGCGCGGCGAAAGCCTCCATTTCTGGGCCGCGCCTTATGAACGGCAAACCGAGTTCGGCGGCCTCGGCTTCGGGCCGAAGGATATCGACGATCACCTGACGCTTCGCCTCAAGTCCGACACGCCTTCGAGCACCGATCTTATGGTCGTCGTCACCGACGCGGCGCTGACCACAACGCAGCTGAAGCGCGTCGCAACGATGGCCCAGGATGGCTGCGCGCTGGCGCTGCGTCCCGCCCATGCGCCCATGGACAACGACGTTGTCTTCGCAGCGGCGACGGCGCGGGCAGGCGCAGTTCCGGACCTTCGAGATCTGACCGAGATCGGCATGTTGTGCGCCGAGTGCGTCGCTCGAGCGATTGCTCGCGGCATATACGAGGCTGCCCCGCTTTCGGTCTCCGGGGCGCAACTCACATGGCGGCAGCGGCGGGCGGCGAATCCTGCGATCGGGTGAATCGCGGGCGCTCGCGCCGCTCAGCCTTTTCGGTTCGGCGCGCCTCGGCTGAAGTAAGGCGCGAGGCGGTAAGGCCGTCGCGCTGGGACCGCGGATTACCTGTCGCTCGTCAGGGCGGGATGAGCAGACCTAAGCGCTTGAGCTTGCGTCCGCCATTTCTCCGCCTCGGCCCGGCTTTGGCGCGCGGCTCTCCGGTGGCGCCCTTGCGACACCCAAGTCGCCAGCGCGCCCGCAACGACGCCGAGCATCGCCGCAACAATCACCACCGCGAATAGCGGCGTCACGATTGAGAACGCCGCGCTGTCGATCGAAGCGAATGGGTCGAACGAAACGATCACCTCATGATGGTTGGCGAAGGCGAAACCGAGGAGGATGACAGCCAAGAGAATGAGGATAACGATTTTCAAGAAGCGAAACATGTAAGCCTCATACGCCCGACTTGCCCGGCTCTCGCCAGGTCAAGCGACAGCGGCTGTTGCAACGACTCTAGATCGCCTCGGGCGAGCGATTGAGACGCTCGCGCATTTCTTTGCCGGTCTTGAAGAACGGCGCCAGTTTCTCGGTCACCGGAACCTTGTCGCCGGTGCGCGGATTGCGCCCGGTGCGGGCTTGGCGTTGTTTGGTCGAGAAGGCGCCGAAGCCGCGCAACTCGACGCGCTCGCCGCGCGCGAGAGCATTGGTGATCTCGCCGAGGATGGCGTCGATGATGTTCTCGATGTCACGCTGATAAAGATGCGGATTGCGAGCGGCCATGCGCTGTACGAGTTCAGACTTGATCACCGAATGTCCCCGCTCGAAATGCCCGACGTCCGCCTTGCCTTAATGCCCTGAAAGGGGAGCTGGCATCAATAGCAAACCATCAAAGTTTTCGCTTCCACGCGTGAGGCGTCTCGCGCGTGGGCCAGAAAGAGGGCGTTCAGTCGGAACGTAGAACCTCATATTGGCCAGTCCGCCGAAACCGCGCGAGATAGGACGGGATGATCGCCTCGGCGGCCTGCGGCAGGACGCCAAGCGAGCTCAGCACACGTCCCTCGGCTTCCGCCTCTTGAGATACAACGTTGTCAGACGCAAGCAAATCGACTTGATCTCGGGTGGTCGTAAGCAATTTGGGAAAAAGCCCGAATGTCGCTTTCGACGCGAACTGTGTGCAGGACGCGATCCAACGCGATGGGCCAAGGGGAAGGCCGATGAGCAGACGGCGGCGATCGATCTCGCTTAAGGTCAGTTCCGCCGCCTCGCGGAGGGTCATTATTCTCGGGCCGCCGAGTTCGTACGTCACGCCGGGTTTCGCCAAACCGGAGAGCGAGGCGGCGACCGCCTGCCCGATGTCCCCGACGTAGACGGGTTGCAAGCGTGTTCCACCGCCGCCCATGAGCGGCAAAGCCGGCAAATAGCACGCGAGGGCGCCGAAGCGGTTGAAGAATTCATCCTCCGGGCCAAACACGACGGACGGCCGCAGGACGACCGCATCGGGGAACGTCTCGCGCGTCGCTTGTTCGCCGAGCCCCTTGCTCGCGATGTAGGGTGAGGCCGAGTTCGGGTCCGAGCCGATCCCCGAAATATGCACGTAGGCTGGCGCGCCTGCAGCCAGCGCGGCTCGCGCCAGCGCCAAAGCGCCCTCGACGTGCACGGCCGCATAGGTCTGCGGACCGCTTTCCGCTTTCACTCCCGTGGCGTTGACGACCGCGTTTGCGCCCTCAATCGCCGCGGCGATCGAATCGGGAAAGCGAAGATTGGCCTGCACCGGCTGGATCTGCCCTACGCCCCCGATGGGCTGCAAGAAAGTCGCAAGATCGGGGCGCCGCACGGCCACTCGGATGCGCCATCCCTGGTGGACCAGCGCCCGCACGATATAGCGTCCGAGGAATCCCGAGCCGCCGAACACCGTCGCCAGACGGTTGGCTTCCCTGGTCGCTTCGGTCATCGACGTCCTCTCGAAAGGCGCGCGGCCCGTTTAGGCGAAGGCCGCCCGCCTGTATACCGGGAAACGCGCCCGACGCTCGACAAAAGTTTATGCGTTCGCCTTCTGACGCGAGGCGACCACCAGATCGGCTGCGCGCCCTGAGAGCTCGGCCAAATGGTCGAACTTGGTCTCGAAGGCGCCGACGCCCGCCGTCGCCGAGCGCAATTCGATAATGAGATCGCCGATCTCGGCCTCAGGGATCAGCGCCCGCAGCGCCTCCCAGCCCGCCCATCCTTCGCGGGCTTCGAAGCCGAGGATCTGACCCCGCCGCGCGCTGACCAGCGCGCTCGCGCGCGCCAGCGCGTCGGTCGGCACATAGACAGTCACCGAGAGGATCGGCTCGAGCAGCATAGGCCGCGCTTTGATGAGCGCCTCGTCCAGGGCGAGCTTGGCCGCAGCGCGGAAGGCCATGTCGGAGGAATCGACGGTATGGTAGGAGCCGTCGATCAAGGTCACCGAGACATCGACCACTGGAAATCCGAGGGGGCCGCGCGCCATCGCATCGCGAGCGCCGGCCTCAACGGACGAAAAATACTGCCTCGGCACCGATCCGCCGTGCACGCGCTCCGCGAAGGCGAAGCCTTCGCCGCGCCCCCGCGGGCTCACCTCGACGACGACATCGCCAAACTGGCCATGGCCGCCTGATTGCTTTTTGTGCCGTCCGCGCACCGTGACGGCATCGTGAATCGATTCCCGATACGCGACCGACGGTTTCTGCGATTGGATCGTTACGCCGAAGCGGTCGGTGAGCCGCTCGGCGGTCACGCGCAAGTGCATTTCGCCCTGACCGAACAGCTTCAACTCGGACATTTCGGCGTCTTGGACGTAAGACAGCGCGCGATCCTCTTCGCAAAGTTTGGCCAAAGCGGCGGCAAGCCTGACCTCGTCCTTGCGGTCCTTGACGCGGATAGCCACGCCCTGCGTCGCGGGCGGAGGGTTGGCTATTGCGGCAGGCGCCGGAGGGTTTCGCCCGTCAGCGATGCGGTCGCCGGTGGCGAGCTCTTCCAGCCGCGCGAAAGCGACGGTGTCGCCCTCTTCGGCGCGCGTCAATTTCGACGACATGGCGCCCATGAGCCGCGCCAGCCCACCGATGCGCTCCTCGATCCCGCGCGAGCTGACGACAGTGGCGCCGTCGGCGAAGGCGCCACGCAGCACTCGCGCCAGCGACAGCTTGCCTCCGTGCGCGGTGTGGATCGTCCGCACCACCTGTGCGAGCGCCGGCCCCTTGTCCTCGACGCCGAGCCGCTTGCGCGTATGGGTGACGCCCGGCGACTCGTGTCTCAGCGCTTTGAGGAGCCTGGTGACGCCATGGCCGCCGGTCGCCGAGCCGAGGAGCACCGGCACGACCCGCCCATCGCGCAATTCACGCGCCAGATCGTCGAAGACGAGGTCCTTCGGCGGATCGATGTCGCTGATCAATTGCTCCATCAGCGCGTCGTCATAATCGGCGAGCTTCTCGAGCATGAGATACCGCGCCTGTTTTTCTTCGGGCACCACGCCAGCCGGCATCTCGATGACGCTGGAGGGCGCGGCCTCCCGGTAGACGAAGGCCCGCTCGAGCGCGAGATCGATAAATCCGGTGGCGACGCCATTCTCCCATACGGGAATCTGGCGCAGCAGAAGTGGGGCGCGCGAAGCCGGCTGGAGCAGCTCAAGGGTCTCGCGCAAGCTGCCGTTCGCCTGATCGATCTTGTTGAGGAACAGGATCCGCGGCAACCCGAGGTCTTCCAGTTCGCGAAGAATGACCTGAAGCGCGGGGATCTTGCGTGGATCGGCCTCGCATACGACGACCGCGACGTCGCAGACTGGCAACGCGTAGCGCATGTCATGGATGAATTCGATCGAGCCGGGGGAATCGAAGAAGGTGATCCGGTCTCCGAGATAGTCGACGCTGGCGACATTTGGCTCGACGCTCATCGCGTGGCTGCGCGCCTCCGAGCTTGAATCTCCGACGCTGGTGCCTTCGCGCACGGTCCCTTGCCGCGCCACGGCGCCGCCGCGCGCCAATATCCCCTCAAGAAGGCTGGTCTTTCCGCTCTGAAACGGCCCGACGATCCCCACAAGACGGGGACCGGCGACGCGGTTCTCGTGATTGGGTGCGTTCATGGTCGGCCTCCCTAGAATTCTTATGTCGCGCAGCGAGGCGGTCGTGCGCTCCCTTCGCCGGGCGGCCGACTCCCTGAGACACGGTTTCCTTGAGGATTCCCGCGCCTTTGGGTTTTGGCGTCGGCGTCGTCGGCCGCTGCGGACTTGCCGTCGTGCTTTCGACATGGTCGCAAGAACAGGCGCGGCGCGCAAGACGGTTGCGGATCCATCCCGAAGCGGTTGTCCCGGCTCGCATTCGCCGGCGGCCTCTTGTATGGGACGGCTTGGACAAGAATCCCAGGCGAGGTTAGAGGTTTTATGGGCCAGGGCCAATCGATCGACGCCGGGCAGGTGATGGCGGCGCTTAACGGACGTTCGGTGGTTCTGGTCGGGATGATGGGGGCCGGAAAAACCTCAGTCGGAAAACGTCTTGCGGCAAAGCTTGGACTGCCCTTCGTCGACGCCGACGCGGAGATTGAAGCGGGCGCTCAACTGACCATTTCCGAGATCTTCGAGCGGTTCGGCGAGGCTTATTTCCGCGAGGGCGAGCGCAAGGTGATCGCCCGCTTGCTCGCAAGCGGGCCGATGGTGCTGGCGACCGGCGGGGGCGCGTTCATGAATGCGGCCACGCGCGACAATATCGCAAGGCATGGCGCTCTCGATCTGGCTGAAGCCGAGTTTTGACATTCTGCTTGCCCGGGTCCGCAAGAAGTCCAATCGGCCGCTCTTGAAGACCGCCGATCCGGAAGGGACGCTGCGTCGGTTGCTCGAAGAGCGGTCGCCGACCTATGCGCTCGCTGATTTCACCATCGAGTCGATTGACGCCGCCCACGATTCCGTCATCGAGGCCATCCTCCGGCGCCTCCATGGGGCGCTCGACAACGAGGCTGGAGCGTCGGCTCAAGCGAGGCGTCGCGTCGAAGTTCCGCTCGGCGCGCGCGCCTATTCGATTCTGATCGGACCGGGCGTCCTCGACGAGGCGGGCGCCGAAATCGCCGGGATCGCGCCGGGCGTCAATTGCGCCGTGGTCACCGACGCCCGGGTCGCGCCTCTCTATCTCGAGCGGCTCGTCGCAAGCTTGGATCGGGCGGGTTTGCGCTCAACGTCGATCATCTGCCCTCCGGGGGAGGGCGCGAAGTCCTACACCGAGTTCGCTCGCGTCGCCGACGCCCTGATCGAGGCGCGCATCGAGCGGCGGGACGTCGTGATTGCGCTTGGCGGAGGGGTTGTGGGCGATCTTGCCGGATTTTGCGCCGCAACGCTGCGCCGGGGCGTGCGACTGGTTCAGATCCCGACGACGCTGCTCGCTCAGGTTGACTCAAGCGTGGGCGGCAAGACGGGAATCAATTCGCGGCACGGAAAGAATCTCGTTGGCGCCTTTCATCAGCCGTCGCTGGTGCTGGCCGACACCACATGTCTCAATTCGCTGAGCGAACGAGATTTCCGCGCTGGCTTCGCTGAGGTCGTCAAATACGGGCTGATCGGCGACCGCGGCTTTTTTGAGTTTTTGGAAGCGAATTGGCGCGACGTATTCGCTGGCGGACCGTCTCGGGCCGAAGCGATCGCGGTCAGTTGCGCCGCCAAGGCGCGCGTCGTCGTCGCCGACGAAACGGAGCAGGGAGAACGCGCGCTGCTCAACCTTGGGCATACGTTCGGCCACGCCTTGGAGAAATTGACCGATTATGATCCGGCTCGGCTGGTGCATGGCGAGGGCGTCGCCATCGGCACGGCGTTGGCGTTTCGTTTCTCCCGTGATCTGGGCCTGTGCTCTGGGCAGGACGCCACGCGAGTCGAGGCGCACCTCAGAGCCGTCGGCCTTCCGACCCGGATAGGCGATATCCCCGGCTTCGATGCGGATTCGGGAAGTCTTTTGGCCGCGATGCGCCAGGACAAGAAGGTCGAGCGCGGCAAACTGACCTTCATCCTTGTCAGGGGCATCGGCGAGGCTTTCGTCGCCCGCGATGTCGAGGAAGGGAGCGTCTCGACCTTCCTGGGGCGCGAACTGGCTCCTTCGAGCTGAACCCCATGCGAAGCGCATTACGCCCGAATGCGCCCGTGCTAGAATTCCTCGATGTCGTACCCCCTCGACATTATCGTCATCATCCTGAGCGTCGTGGCCGCGGCGTTCTTCGCCGGCGCCGAGACGGCCCTGACGGCGGCCTCCCGCGCCCGGATGCATGCGCTCGAAACCGCGGGCGACAAGCGAGCGAAGCTGGTCACGCATCTCATCGGCGCGCGCGGTCGGCTCATCAGCGCGATGCTGCTCGGCGGGCAAGTCGTCACCATCGGCTCGTCGGCGATCGCTACGAGCGTCCTGCTTGAGGTCTTTGGCGAGCATGGAGTCTGGGCCGCGACGGCCATCATGACCGCGCTCATCGTGGTTTTCGGCGAGGTGATGCCGAAGACGATCGCCATCGCCTATCCCGATCGTGTTTCGCTGCTCATCGCTCCGGTAGTGTCGTTCTTCGTGACCGTTTTCGGCCCGGTCGTGAGCGCGGTCGAGATATTGGTCCGCGGCGTCCTGCGCCTATTCGGCGTCTCGCTCATCCGTCATGACGCCGGTGTTTCCGGCCATGAAGAACTCATGGGCGCGGTCGACATCCTGCATCGCGAAGGCGAAGTCGAGCGCGACGAGCGCGACATGTTCGGCGGCCTCCTGGAATTGTCCGAGATCCCGGTCTCGGACGTCATGGTTCATCGCACCAAAATGCGGCTCATCGACGCCGACCTGCCGCCGGACGAGCTGGTGCGCGAAGTGATCGCGTCCCCGTATACGCGGATGCCCCTTTGGCGCGGGGAGCCGGACAACATCATCGGCGTGCTGCACGCCAAGGACCTCCTCAGGGCCTATGTCGCGGCTGGCGGAGACGCCAGCAAACTTAATATTGCCGACCTCACCCTCGAGCCGTGGTTCATCCCCGAGTCGACAACGCTGCGCGACCAGCTCCAGGAGTTCTTGCGCCGAAAGACCCATTCGGCGCTCGTCGTCGACGAGTACGGGGTCGTGCAGGGACTGATCACCCTTGAAGACATTATCGAGGAGATCGTCGGCGATATTCGCGATGAGCACGATGTCGCCGTGCAGGGCGTGCGCAAACTGCGCGACGGTTCGGTCGTGATCGACGGCTCGGCGACCATCCGGGAGCTCAATCGCGCGATGGGCTGGAATTTGCCTGACGACGAAGCCGCGACGGTGGCCGGCCTTGTGATTCACGAGGCGCGCTCGATCCCCGAGCCGCGTCAGACCTTCAGCTTTCACGGCTTCCGCTTCGAAGTGCTGCGCAAGCAGCGCAATCGGATCGCCGCGCTCAGAATCACCCCGCTCGGCCCGCGCGCGGGGGAGCGCCGGGGGGTCGACCAAAATGGAGAAGCGGCGCCTCACGACTGAGTTGAGGTGTTAATCGACGTCGGCCAGCCGCAGGAATCGTTGCTGGTTTGACACAGGCCCCTATATAAGCGCCGGTGTATCGGCCAGCGGCCGACAAGAGGTTTGTATGTCCTGGAACAATCAAGGCGGGGGCCCCTGGCGCCCGCCGGGCCGCGGGCCATGGGGCCAGGGGCCGTTCAACCCACAGCCGCCGGGCGATCTCGAGGAGATCATCCGCCGCATCCAGCGGGGCCTCGGCAGGCTGGTTCCAGGGGGATCGGGCCCACGCGGCGGGGGGCCAGGGGGGCGCGGGGCGGTGTTCGTCTTGCTCGCGGCTCTCTTGCTCTGGCTGGCGTGGGGAACCTTCTACACCGTCCAACCCAGCGAAGTCGGCATCAATCTCGTGTTCGGCCGCTACACCGGCAAGACGGCCGCCGGTCTGAACACCAATTGGCCCTGGCCGATCGGGTCAGTCATCAAGGTTCCGGTTTGGGATCAGCAGATCACCGAAGTGGGTTACCGCAGCCTCGGTGGGAGCGCAGACATCCCCGAAGAGAGCCAAATGCTGACCGGGGACAACAACATGGTCGACGTTCATTTCAGGGTGAACTGGCAAATCGACCCGGCGAAGCCGGAAGACTATGTGTTCACCATCCTGAACCCACGCGAGACGGTCAAGGCTGTGGCCGAGACCATCATGCGCGAGGAAGTTGGCCTCAAGACGATTGACGGGATCCTGACGACCGACCGCAAGTCTGTCGAGATTGACGTCCAGAAACGGATGCAGCAGGTGCTCGACGGCTATCGCGCCGGGGTGCTGATCAAGCAGGTCCAGCTCCAATCGGTCGATGCGCCCAGTGAGGTTATCCCGGCCTATCGGGACGTGACCGCCGCCCAACAGGACCAGCAGCGCGCGGTCAACGAAGCGGAAACCTATGCCAACAAGGTCGTGCCCGAGGCGGAAGGCGGCGCGGCCCGCATCATCGCCGAGGCCAAGGCCTATCGCGAGCAGACGATCCTCGAGGCCAAGGGCCAGACTGCCCGATACAATCAAATCTACCAGCAATACAAGAAGGCGCCCGGAGTGACCCGCGAGCGCATGTATCTTGAGACGATGGAGCGCGTGCTCGGACCGATGGACAAGACGATCGTCGATCAGAACTCCTCGAGCCCGCCGGTCCCCTACATCGCGCTCGATCCGTTGCAACAGAAGCCGGGAGGCGCGAAATGATGCGCCTTAGCGGAGTGGCGATCGCCGTCGTCGCGGCGGTCGTCGTCGCTCTCGCCTGGATGTCGATGTTCGTCGTCGACCCGACCGAACAGGCGCTCGTGCTGCGCTTCGGCCAGCCGGTGCGCGACCTGATCGGCGCGCCCGGTCTCTATTTCAAATGGCCGTTTGTCGACACCGTGGTCTACATCGACAAACGGATCCTGGCGCTCGACAGCGAGCCGCAGGAGGTGCTGGTGTCCGACAACCAGCGGCTCGATGTCGACGCCTACGTCCGCTACCGCATCGCCGATCCGCTGTTGTTCTATCAATCGGTCTTCAACATCCGCGGCGCCGACGCGCAGCTCGGCGGCATGCTGAATTCCGCCTTGCGCCGCACCTTGTCGGAGGCCTCGATCACCGACATCGTGCGCGACAAGCGGGATTCGTTGATGGCCGACATACGCGACCAGATGATCGCCGGCGCCAAGCGCTTCGGCCTCGAGGTCGTTGACGTGCGCATCAAACGCGCCAATCTGCCGGCCGAAAACGCCGAGGCCGTGTTCCGCCGCATGCAGACGGAGCGGCAGCAACGCGCCGCCTCCTACCGCGCGCAAGGGTCGCAGCAGGCCCAGCAGATCAAGGCCGAGGCGGATCGGAAGGTGACGGTCATCACGGCCCAAGCCCAGCAGCAGTCGGAGCAGATCCGCGGCGAGGGCGACAGCGAGCGCAATCGGATTTTTGCCGAGGCCTATGGAGCCGATCCGGAGTTCTTTGCGTTCTATCGGTCGATGCAGGCCTATGAGAAGAGCTTCGACAACGGTCGGACGCGGGCGCTCATCAGTCCGAAGTCGGATTTCTTCCGCTACTTCTCTACGCCGACGCCCGCCCCTGAGGCTGCGACGCCGCCGGCGCCCGCTGTAAGTTCCACGCCTTCAGCGAAGGCGGACTGAAACGAACTATGTTAAGCCGGACCGAGCGATGAACGTGAGGAGAGACCCCATGCGAGACGACGGGTTGCGAATTTCGACGACGCGTCGCGTCAGGACAAATTCGGCATGCGCGCTGGCGGTCGCTTCAATTCTCCTCGGCGCCCCGCTGGCGCTGGCTCCGGCCACTCCGGCGGCGGCCCAGGCGCGGCCCACCAACCTCGCCGATCTCGTCGACCAGGTCGCCGACGCGGTCGTCAACATTTCCGCCACCCAGACCGTCGAAGACAAGGACGCTGCTCCCGATTTGCCGAAAGGGACTCCCTTCGACGAGATGTTCGAGGAATTCTTCAAGAATCACGGCATCACCCCGCAGCCGCGCGCCCGCCGCGCCCAATCCTTGGGTTCCGGATTCGTCATCGACCCGAGCGGCATCGTCATCACCAACAATCACGTGGTCGGGGACGCCAACGATATCGTCGTCATCTTCACTGATGGGCGCAAACTCAAGGCCAAGGTGATCGGCAAGGATCCGAAGGTGGACGTGGCGGTGTTGAAAGTGGAGAGCGACAAGCCGCTCAAGACAGTCAAGTTCGGCGACAGCGACAAGATGCGTGTTGGCGACGGCGTGATGGCTGTCGGCAATCCGTTTGGCCTTGGCGAAACCGTGACCGCTGGGATTATTTCGGCCCGCAACCGCAATATCGACAGCGGCCCCTATGATGACTTCCTTCAAACCGACGCCTCGATCAACAAGGGCAATTCCGGAGGTCCGCTGTTCAATTTGCAGGGCGAGGTGATCGGCATCAACACCGCCATCCTCTCCCCCTCGGGAGGCTCGATCGGCATCGGCTTCGCCACGCCTTCGGCGACTGTGGTGCCGGTGATTGGGCAGCTCGAGGAGTTCCATGAGACCCGGCGCGGTTGGCTGGGCGTCAGGATCCAGCCGGTCGACGACACCATCGCCGATAGCCTGAATTTAGGAACGGCGCGCGGCGCTCTGATCGCGGGCGTGGACGAGAAGGGTCCGGCAAAGCCAGCGGGCCTGATGGCGGGCGACGTGATCGTCAAGTTCGACGGCAAGGAGGTCAAGGAATCGCGCGATCTTCCGCGGCTTGTCGCTTCGATGGCGGTCGGCAAGCAAGTCGATGTGGTCGTCATTCGCGGCGGCAAGGAGGTGACCAAGACAGTGACGCTGGGGCGCCTCGAGGATGGAGAAAAACAGACCGCGCTCGCCACTGAAAATGATGACTCCTCGAAGATGGATGCTGTCACCAAGGCGCTGGGCATGGAGTTTTCCGCTCTCAGCGACGACGCTCGTAAGACCTTCAAGATCAAGGACAGCGTCAAGGGCGTGATCGTGACTTCGGTCGAGCCCGGCTCGGCCGCCGCCGAAAAGGGGTTGCGGCCAGGCGATGTGGTCGAGGAGGTCAATCATCAGGCGGTTGAACATCCGGGCGACATCGCCAAGGCGATCGAAGGCGCGAAGGCGGATTCGAAAAAGCCGGCGTTGTTGCTGGTCTCCAACGGCGAAGGCGAGGTTCGCTTCGTCGCTGTGCCGGTGGAGTGAGGGCGAGGGAGGGCGCAATGGCGGACGGACCCGTGACAGCGGACAACGCGCTTGCGGTCGCGCGGGACGTCCTCAAGCGTGCGCCGCTGATCGACGGGCACAATGACTTGCCCTGGGTCATCCGGGTCGACAGGGCGGCGCGGGGCGACGTCGTCGCCTACGATTTGACGCGGGTTCACGAGCGCGCGGACACCGACATTCCGCGCTTGCGCGAAGGCATGGTGGGGGCGCAGTTCTGGGCCGCTTTCCAGCCCACCAACACGCCGCACCCGGCGCGTACGACGCTGGAGCAGATCGACCTCATCCGCCGCATCGAGGAGGCTCATCCCGATGTGTTCCTGCCCGCGCGGCGGGCCGCCGATTACGCCCGAGCGAAGGCGATGGGCAGGATCGCCTCCTTCATCGCGGTCGAGGGCGGCGTGGGGCTCGAGAATTCGCTGAGCCCGTTGCGCATTTGGCATGCGGCCGGCGTGCGGCTGATGACGCTTTGCCACAACGAAACTCTGGATTGGGTCGATTCCGCCACCGACGCGCCGCGCAACAATGGCCTCAACGCCTTTGGCCGCGCGGTTATCGGCGAGCTCAACCGCCTCGGAATCGTTATCGATCTCGCCCACACGTCGCATGACGCGATGCGCCGTGTGCTCGACGTGACCGAAGCGCCGGTCGCGCTGTCGCATTCCAACGCCTATTCGCTGTGCGATCATCCGCGCAATACGCCCGACGACGTTCTCAAGCGGCTCAAGGCCAACGGCGGCATCGTCATGGCGACCTTTGTGCCGGGCTTCATCTCGCAGTCTTTGCGCGACTGGCTGCGCCGCTCGCGCGACGGCTACGGCAAGGCGCCGGTCGCCGCCGATCCCAAGGCCCAGTTCGCCGAACTCGAGACCAAGCACGGCTCGGCGCCGAAGGCGAGCCTCGAGCAGGTCGCCGACCACATCGTCCGGCTGGTCGAGACTGCCGGTCTCGACCATGTCGGCGTGGGCTCCGACTATTTCGGCGGGGCTTCGCCGATCGGGCTCGAAGACGTGAGCCGATTTCCGTATCTGTTCGCGGAGCTGGTGCGCCGCGGCTTCTCCGAGCGCGACCTCGAGAAGATGTCGTCGAAGAACATGCTGCGCGTGCTGCGGCGGGTCGAAACGGTCGGCGCTTCCTTGCGCAAGACCCGGCCGCCGGCGATCGGCCGGTTCGAAGACTACCGCGAGGCGTGAACGGTGGAGGCGATGGCGTTCGCGGGGATAGACTGGACGCGCTCCAGTGTGAATGCCGAACGCATGGCCGATCATGCGCGTGAGGCGAGCGAGCTTCTCAAGGCGCTAGCCCACGAAGGGCGGCTGATGATCCTGTGCGATCTCTTGCATGGCGAGAAGTCGGTTGGGGAACTGGAGGCGCTGCTGTCGAGGCGGCAGGCGTTAGTTTCGCAGCAATTGGCGCGCCTCCGGCTCGAAGGCCTTGTGTCCACCCGCAGGAACGGCAGAACGATTTATTACGCCATCGCAAATGATCGGGTCCGCTCGATCATCGGCGCCCTCTATGATTCCTTTTGCGCGCCGGGGGCCTCGTAAGCAAAAAGGCGGGACGAACTGTCCGGAACTCATGACGCGGCGTGACGGTTTCCTTGTCGAACTCACCGCGTTGATGCAAAAACATGGACCAGAGGCGGAAACGCCCAGCCCGTTAGGGAAGTTTTTAGGGAGAACGCCATGCGGCACGGCTCCACGCTTCCGGTGCTCGAAGCGACCGTGGTCAGTGACTGGGTCGACTACAACGGCCACATGAACGATGCGGCCTATGCGATCGTGTTCAGTCGCTCGGTCGACGCGCTGATGGATCGGGTCGGCCTCGACGCGGCCGCACGCAAGCGAACCGGACAAACCTTGTTCACTCTGCAGATGATGCTGCATTACTTCAAGGAAGCGAAGGAGGGCGACGCGCTAACCGTCACCTGTCATCTGCTCGAGCACGACGACAAGCGTATGCGTGTTTGGCTCGACATGACGACGCCGGGCGGCGAGCGCCTCGCCGCCTCGGAGCAACTCCTGATTTCTGTCGCGCAGGGGGATGGGAGCTCGCAGGTCGTCGAATGGAGCTTCGAGACCAAGGCGGCGCTCGAAGCCCTCGCCAAGGCGCAAGGAGGCCTGCCACATCCGCCTGCGGCTGGATCGGGCGTGGCTTTGAAGCGAAGTTGACCGTTCAGGGAAATGGAGACACGGACCTTCCGCGTCAGGCGGCCCGCGGCAGTCTCGGCAAGTAGGCGAGTCGCGCGTGACGGTCACAATACGGGCCGCTGTGCGCGGCCCCGCCGCAGTAGCGGAATGTCGTGAGATCGCGCGGATTGCCAGTCGGCCAGCGGCAAGTTCCTTCCGTCAGGTCGACAACGGTCAGCTTCCCGTCGATCGGCTCCTGGTCGGCAAAATAGGTGGTGAACGTTACGCCGCCCTCGGAGACGGCGACGTTTACCATATTAGCGCGCGGGTTATACATCTTCAGCTCGGAATGTAGGGAAGCGGCTAACGGCCTAAGGCGCGCCAGCCACACAAGACGCTCAGGTAGTCACGAAAAGTCACATTTCCAGAGACAGGCACGCGCAAATTGCGGTTGCGGGTCCAGTTTTTTGCTTTTCACGCTTTTCGACGGGGCGAAAGGTGGCGGTCAGCGCCTCACCCCTCGACTCTTCTTCGCAGCCAGAACGCATAAAGCGCGCTCCGCGCTAAGGGCCGCGACGCTCATGATTGCGCCAAGCGCCGTGGGCGAGGCGTCCCGGTAGAGCGCGGCGGCAGTGACGCCGCCGAGCGCCCCGAACAGCATTTGGGTCGTGGTGACGACGGCCGAGGCGAGGCCGGCGATCTCCGGCAGGGGATGGATCGCCTCGTGGACCGCATTCGGGAAAACGAGGCCGAACGCGGAAATGAAGACCATCACCAACGCGGCGTCGATAAGCGCCGAGCCTGCGCCGGCGAGGCCGACCGCGAGCAACGCGAACGCCGCCAAGCATTCGAGCGCCAGCGCTACGTCGAAAACCGTTTTCGCTCGGACATGGCGGTTGAGCAGCCAGGCGTTGATCGACGAGCCGACGATCACGCCGGAGGCCGTTATGGCGAAGAGCGCCGCAAATCCCGTCTTGGACACTCCATACCCCTGCATGAACAGGAGCGGCGAAACGTTGACGTAGGCGAAAAGACCCGCGAACAGGAGGCCTCCAAGCAGCGAAAAGCCCACGCATGCGGGATTGGTCAGCGCCCGCTTGTACCCGGCGAGAACGGTCGCGGGCTTGAGATTCCTCCGGTTCTCGGCCGCATGCGACTCCTGGAACAAGGCGAGGGCGACGAGCGTCACGAGAACGGAGACGCCGGTCAGCACGGCGAAGATCAGTCGCCAAGAGCCAAAGAACAGAATTGCGGCGCCAAGCGACGGCGCGATCAACGGCGCCACGCTGAACACGAGCGAGACCGCTGCGAGCTGCAGGCGCGCCTCCCGGCCCTCGAACAGGTCGCGGATGATCGCCCTGGGCAGGATGCCGACCGCTCCGGCGCTTGCCCCCTGCATGAGGCGAAAGGCGAGCAGCGCGCGGATCGAGGGCGCGAGCGCCGCGCCCGCCGCGCTAAGCGTGAACAGAACGAGCCCGACGCTCATGACCGCCTTGCGGCCGAACCGGTCCGCGAGCGGGCCGACCAGGATCGGCGCGCTCGAGAAGCCGGCGATGAAGATCGCGATCGCCGCCGCCGCTTCCGTTTGCGGAGCGTGAAGATCGGCCTGGATCAGCGTCAGGCTCGGCAGCGCCATGTCGATCGAGAGCGGCGGCAGGGCTGTGAGCAGGGCGAGAAAGAGCGTGAACCCGAGCCCATGGATGTTGAGGCGGGTCATCAGGCTGGCGCGCCGCCTTGCGAAGTCGCGTGCGCCTGCCTGGCGGCGATTGGGCCCGCTCGCCGCGACCGGGCGGCCTTGCTCACAGCGGTGGGCGCATTTTTTCTTTGCCCATCCTCGCGTCGCTGGCCGATGCGTCGGATTGGCGCGTCTCCAAGCGCGCGAGGATGGCGTCCGATAGGGCCATCCCGACGAGGGCGCCGGCTGTCGCCAGCAGTCCGGCCCAGAACGCGCTCCCGAGAACAGAGCTGATGATGGGAACGATCGGCAGGAAGAAGCCGATCGCTATGCAGGCGAGGCAGGTCAGGATGAGGAAGGCTGCCTTTGCGATAAGATTGGCTGCGCCGCGGCTCACGGCGACGGTGCGAAAGCTGGCGTACCAGAGAACCGCGAAGGCGGCGATTGTCGCGGCGATCCGAATGAACGATCTCCTTCTTTCACAGCCGGCCAACCGTACACGGGCGCCCGCAGCCGCATTAATCCGGGCGGCCGCGCGCCAGCCTGGCAGCGATCAGCGAAGCGGGACTGCGGCGGCTGCTCAGGCGGCGGGCTTCGGCGGCGCGGCGGCCGAGAGCTTGTCCTGCGTCCTGAGGTCAAAATCGCCGGCGTCATGGCGTTCAGGCAATTGACTTGCGGGATCACCGGCGAAGGTCCGGTTGACGATTCGTCCACGCTTGACGGCGGGCCTTGCGGCGATCGCATCCGCCCAGCGGCCGACGTTCTTGTAATCCTGCACGCTTAAGAATTCGGCCGCCCCATATTGTCCGCCTCTCACCAGCCCGCCGTACCAGGGCCAGATGGCCATGTCGGCGATCGTGTAGTCGCGGCCCGCCACATATTCGCTCTCCGCCAGACGCCGGTCGAGCACATCGAGCAGACGTTTCGTCTCCATCGCGAAGCGGTCGATGGCGTATTCGATCTTGATCGGCGCGTAGGCGTAGAAATGGCCGAATCCGCCGCCGAGGTATGGCGCGCTTCCCATCTGCCAGAACAGCCAGGAAAAGCACTCGGCGCGCTCGGCAGGCTCTGTCGGCAGAAAGGCGCCGAACTTCTCCGCGAGGTAGAGCAGAATCGCACCCGATTCGAAGACGCGGATCGGCTTCGGACCGCTGCGATCGACCAGGCCCGGAATCTTGGAGTTGGGATTGATTGCGACGAAGCCGCTGCCGAATTGGTCGCCCTCGTTGATCTTGATCAGCCAGGCGTCGTACTCGGCCTCTTTCTTGCCGAGCGCCAGCAGCTCCTCGAACATGATCGTGACCTTCTGGCCGTTCGGCGTTCCTTGCGAATAGAGTTGGAACGGATGGCGGCCAATCGGCAACTCCTTCTCGTGGGTTGCGCCGGAGATTGGGCGGTTGATGCTCGCGAACTGGCCGCCGTTCGGCTTCACCCAGGTCCAGACCTTCGGCGGGATGTATTCGGACGAACTGCTCATTGATGCGGCTCCAGTTTTTCACCCTTGAAGCAGCCGGCCCTGGCGCGCCAGCCGCGGCGCGGGACCGACAACCATTTGGGCTTCGACTTGACGGCTGCCAAGGATCTCACCCTGGACGCGGCGCCCACTTAAGCTCAGGACCGAGCGGGACGATGCGGGTCGGGTTGAGGGCAAGGATGAAATAATAGCCGCGCTTGATGGGGTCCAGGTTGAAGGTCTCGCGGAAGGCGGGAATCGCGATCAGGCGCGCGAGATAGGCGCTCACATTCGCGTGATCGGCGACGCGGCGCAGGTTGCGCTTGAAGAGGTCGTGATAGGCGGCGTCGAAGCGCGCGAGCGTCACGAAGACGCGAATGTCGGTCTCCGTAAGCGGGTCGCCGAACAGGAATGGGCCGGCCTCAAGCTTTCGCTCCGGCATCTCAACAGTCGCGAAGGTCGAGCCGAAGGCTTCCTGGCGCGAAGGCCGCCTTGCCCGGTCGGTCCGGCCGCGCCGTCGGGCGTCACCGAAGAGCGGAAGCTCGAGATGGCGGACGAAGCCGCCCTTGGGTCGGGCGCTGAGACCGGCCTCCAGGTCTCGGACCATTTGCCGTCGACAAGCCCGGCGCTTAACTCCCGAAGCGCCGCCGTTTCAATGCCCGATCCCCGCCGCGGCCAAGCTCGCGAGGCGTTCTGGCGGGGGCGGAGCAAGCGGCGATCAAGGCCGTCCCGGCGGAGCCGCGCGAGGGCCTAGCCGCAATTTTACCGGCGCACCCTAATGTTTTCAGCTGCTTATGACCCCGTTTAGTTCCGTCCTTCCGGCGACCGCTCCGGCGCCTGCGCGTGAAGTCGCCCGGCCGCACCATCCTGCCAGAGGATACTAAAGCTCTTGCTTAGCTATCGCGATCGTTATACTAAAGCACATGCTTAACTATGACGCCCCGCTCGACCTGGCGTTCCAGGCGCTCGCCGATCCGACCCGCCGGGCGATCGTCGCGCGGCTTGCAGAAGGGCCAGCATCGGTCAGCGAGCTCAAGCGGCCACTGGTCATGTCGCTGCCGGCGGTGATGCAGCATCTCGCGGTGCTGGAGACCTCGGGGCTCGTCGTTTCGCAAAAGTCGGGACGAGTGCGCACCTGCCGCATCAATCCGGCCGCGCTTGCCGCAGCCGAGCGATGGATCGCCGAGCGGCGCCTCGAGTGGGAGCGCCGCCTCGACCGGCTCGGCGACTATCTCCAAACCCTGGAAAGCGAAGGAAAGAGCGATGAACAGGATGAATGACACGGGCCCCACGATGCAGCCCACGCCGGTGCGCGTTTCGCGCGTCTTCTCCGCGCCCCGCGAAACCGTGTTCGAGGCGTGGAGCTCGGCGGACCATGTCAAGCGATGGTTCTGCCCGAACGGCTATTCGGTTCCGGAAGCCAAGGTCGAGATGCGGGTCGGGGGAGCGTTCGAGGTGTGCATGCGCTCGCCAGAGGGCGTCGACCACTGGACCAGGGGAACGTTCACGGAAGTCTTGGCGCCGGAGCGGCTGACGATCGACCACCACGTGATCGACCCCTGCGGCGGCGGGACCTTTGTTCAGCGCCGTCACTCAGGTCAAATTCAGCGTGGGCCCCGGGGGCACGCTGATGGAGGTTGTGCAAACCTATAGTTTCCCTGGCTCGGCGCAGGCCGAGCAGATGCTCAAGGGCGCGCCCGAGGGCTGGCGTCAGACGCTCGACAAGCTCGAGGCGGAAGTCTTGCGTCTGCAAGCGAACGGCGGCGGCCGCTCGGTTGTTCACGGCGCCTTCCACTTGGAGCGCACCTACGACGCGACTGCGGAGCAAGTGTACAGAGCGCTATCGGACGAAGCCGCCAAGGGCCGCTGGTTTTATGGGCCTGAAGGCTGGCGGCTGATCGAGCGGGCGATGGACTTTCGGGTCGGCGGCCGCGAGCGCGTCAAGGGCGGCTTCCAAGGCGGCGTCACGACGACCTTCGAGGCGATCTATCACGACATCGTCCCGCGCGAGCGGATCGTCTACACCTACGAGATGCACCTCGACGAGCGGAAGATCTCGGTCTCCCTCGCAACGCTCGAGATCGAGCCCGTAAGGCCGGGACGGACGAAGCTCAAGGTTTGCGAGCAGGGCGCGTTCCTCGACGGCTACGACGATGCGGGCTCGCGCGAACGCGGGACTGGGGACCTGCTCGACAAACTCGGCGCGTCGCTCGGGAACTGAGGCG
>CAVWBA010000026.1:0-309551 GCA_963753135.1 uncultured Alphaproteobacteria bacterium
GCTCAGCAGGCCGAACTCGTCATGCGGCGCGAGGAGGGTGTGAAGCTCCGGCTGCTCGCGCAGGCGATCCAGCCGGACGGCGTAAAGCCGCTCGAAAATGTCGTGCTCTTCGCCGTGCTGTGGGGCCCTGCCGTGCTCTTTCACGAAATGGACGATTTCCTCAAATCCCGCGAGGACTCGTTCCTCGCGCGGCGTATGGCCGCCCGGCTTCTTCGCCTCGACAACGACGCCAAGGGCTTCCAGCAATTCGTCGTCGCTCAACTCATCCACGGGCGGCCTCGGCTTTCATACGGGCTAGGAAGGCGACGCCCTCCGCCATACGCTTTTCCCAGGCGTCCGGGGAGGTCAAGGACGGCAGGCGACCCCGCTCGTTCTTGAATTTCAATGCCCGCCGCGCCGGCTCGCGCGCCTCATCCGGCATCATCTGGATTTTCCGCGCGGCGATGATCTCGGCAAGCTGTTTCAGTGTCGCTTCGTTCATCGATTTCGACAGGATCGCACAAGCCTCGCCGAAGGGGTTGATCCGGTCGATCAAGTCAACGTCCAGCTCGCGCACGTCCATCGCATATTTCCGCACGCCGTCGATCAGCGCCGTATTGCCCTGACGCTCGCCGGCCTCGTCCTTTTTCGCGGCGGCGGCCTTGCCCTGCTGGGTGAGGTTCATGGCGGCGATGGCGTGCTGCCGCACTGCCTCCTGATCCTCTGCGGTCAGGTCCGGATAGCGGTCGCGGATGATCGCGCCCATGCGGACCTGGGTCATTTCCTCGGGCGCCGTTTCCTCGTCGAACAAGCCGCGATCCATCGTCGGCCGGTCCTGCACGTAAGCTGCGATCACCTCGTTGAGGTCCTGGCTGCAAATCCGCGAGGCCTCCGGGCTTTGGGGCATGGCGAGCCCCCCTGATCTCGATATGATATTCGCCCTTCCTCTCGTTGAAACCGATATTCGCCTTGTCTTCGCGATAGCCGCTCTCCCCATAGTCGAAGCCCTCTTTGGCGCCGGAGGCCTTCGGCGTGAAATTGAAGCGGGGCGCGAGAACCTGTTCCATGAGCAGGCTGGCGGCGATCGCTTTCAGCGTGTCATTGATGGCGTCCTTCACCGCGTCTTCCGAAGCGTCCGGTTCAGCGATCAGGTTGGTGAAGCGGGCGACCGTCTTGCCTGGCGCGTCGCGCGTGGCGCGGCCGATGATCTGGATGATTTCCGTCAAGGACGCGCGATAGCCGACCGTCAAGGCGTGCTCGCACCAGATCCAGTCGAAACCCTTCTTCGCCATGCCGAGCGCGATGATGATGTCGACATGGTCGCGGTTGTTTTTTTGGACCGGGTCTTTGGGCGCCGATGACCTTGTCGCGCTTCGCCGCGACGTCTTCGACCAGATCGGCGATCCTCAGAACGCGGCCGTCCGGGCGTTTGACGAGATGGAAGCCGGTCGCCGGGTCCTCGCCCAGCCACTCGCCGAGCGCGTCCATGATCTCGTTAGCTTCCTTGATCTTGTCCTTGGTGCTCTCGCGCGCGTTGACGCTGGAATATGGACATCGTCTTCAGCGCCGGGTCCAGCACCTTCATGATCGCGTCGAGTTAGGAGCCCGCGTAGAAGAAATAGCCGATCTCCAACGATTTCAGGTGCTCATAGCCGTTGAGCTGTTCGTAGTAGGTGTAGGTCACGGTTTCGAACCGCGCCTCATCCTCGGGCGATAGCACCGAACTGCGTCGCCGCGAAAATAGGAGCCGGTCATCGCGACGATATGCGCGTGATCGCGCGCAATCAGCGCCGCGAGTTGGGCGCCGAGCTTGTTATCTTCGCCCGCGCTCACGTGATGGAACTCGTCGACCGCGATCAAGCAATCGTCAAAAGCCTCGATGCCCAGCTCTTCGATAGCGAAGCGGAAGGTCGCATGTGTGCAGACCAGCACGCGATCGGGGCTCGCCAGAAATTCGCCGACCGCTTTGACCTTGGATTTGGCGACGCGCGCATCGTCGACGCCCGGCGCGTTGCAAAGGCAACCTTTTGTGAGGCGTTGGAAGCGCATGGGCTTAGGCTCTACAGGGTCGCTCCCAAACTCTTGTTTCCTGAGATAGAGCGATTGGCTCGCAACGAGTTTCATGCCGGGCGGGTCGGTGAGAGGTTCGCCATCCACGGCGACATCCGCGACAAGGTCAAGCGTCTGGGAATCGCACTGAGCGATCTAGCACCTTCGGGAGGTGGGCCCGTCTTCGCTCAATTCGAGCGAATGGCCGATCATCTCTACAAGACGGTCCGCACGCCTGAGAACGTGGCGGAACTGGTGAACGACTCGGTTCCGAACCGTCATGCGACGCTTCACGGTCTGGTCAGTTATCGAACGATGAAGAGTAGCTTGAACGCACTCATCATGACCGAGTTTATGTATCGGATTATACCCTTAGTGAACACTGGCTGAGGAGCGAGGCCAGTCCTGCGCCTCGCAACGCGATGATCACGTCGCTTGGCTCTCTCTCCGGACCCTTTCGGGGCCCACTCGCGTTAAGGGCCTGGAGTCAATCGCGTCATGCGGCATATCGTCCAGCGTTTCCTTTGTGCGTGCGCCCTCGCCGGCGTTGCGGAGAACTCTTTCGCTGATGAGCGAGAGCCAATGGGCAGCGCAGCTTTGATTAGGGAGTGGAGATCCCTTGAAGCCATCTGCCGTGGCAGTAATGACCCCGCGGCGTGCGAGAGGCTCAACAGTGTCGGAGATGAACTGGGGCAAAAGGGGTGGTGCTTCAACGGCTACGGTTCCGGCCGACGGTGGGTGAAGTGTTAGTCAGGGTTCGGCGGTGACCATTTGTCAGAGTCGCGTGTGACGCATGCCGGGATGCCCGTGCTTATCGTCTACCCGATCTGAACTTCTCGCCAACGGCCACGAGCGCGGATCCAACGAACACCACGACGGACAGGCCGAGGAGAATTTCGCCTGCCACGAACAGTAGTGAATGAAACAGATCCATCCTCGGTCATTAGCCCTTTGCGCCTCAGCCTCACAGGATCGGAATCTACGCACTGGCGTCGGATGATCAAGGACCGAACATGGGAACGGTCAGAGAGCAGCGCTAGCGCCTCGCGCTCTTGTTCTCTGTCCGTTCTCGCGTTTGAATGGGCGGATGCATCCGCCCTCATCAAGCGGCTTCGCTGCAAATGCTGCGGCAGGTCAAAGCCCGCGCCGGTGTATCTCGTCGCCGGACATCACCGCACAGCCCAATTCGGTCCATCACCGGATTGGGCCGTTGAGCTCGTCCCGCCACCGGCCATGTAGCCCGCGCGGCGCGGCAGACTGCGCCCGCCCGGCCGGATCATTTGACCTGGGCGCCGATGGCTGAATAGGCGGTTTCAAAGGGAGGCTCGAGCCACGGGGGACAGCATCCGGAAGCGCCAAGGAGCGCAACCAGGGCAAAGAGGCAGCAAATCGTTCGACGGCAATCCGCCATCGCCTATCGATACTGCCATTTCTCGCCGTCCGCGAGCGCTTCCCGGGTGAGCCGCTGTACCTCTCTCTGCTGCGGCCCGTCGAATAGCCTGAGAAGGGCATCCACAAGCGCCGGCTGCTCGATCTCTTTTGAGAGATAGCGAATGATCTCCGCCTGAGCCTCGGCGATTAGCGCCTCGTGGGCTCGGACTGCGGCTTCGAGTTCGGCGGTTCGATCGGTCATTTTGTCAAAACGCGAGACGGCCTCCGATGATCCACCTGTTGCGCCGTCAGCCGTTCGTACCGCGGCCTTGCAGAGATTGAAGATGGTCTGCGGGCGCGCCACCTTGACGCGAGATTCAGCGCAGCATGTGCGCGGCCAGGCTGGCGACCCTTAGGCAGGGCGGAGATCGACGATCTGAGGGTTTCAAGTCGCCAATTGGCGACTTGAATACGCAGGCCGACGCCGCCAAGATGCTTAACGTCGGCAAGCGCAGCGTCGAGCGCGCGCGCGAAGTTCTCGACGATGGCGTTCCCGAGCTCGTCGAGGCCGTAGATCGCGGCGAAGTGGCTTTTCTCGGCTAAATCATTCACATAACGAGTTGCGGCAGGCCCACTCTAATATTCGCCCCATTCCGCGATTTCCAAGGCAAGCCAGCCGAGGGCGGGCAAGGCGACGCCCCAGAAAAGAGCCATGTGCACTATCGCCTCCATTTTCACGGAGCGCCATAGGACATTACTCACCCCAATGACAAGTGGCAAGTTTCTAGCGTCAAATTGGCTTAGATCGTGCGCGGCTTGCGCATATGGATCAAGTGCGGCCGCCTTTGGGTCAGCCGCTTGCTCCGCTTTACCGGACGCGGCGGCGGCGACCAGGATGATTCTTCCATGATCGCAGGCTCGAGCGAGAGAGAGTCAGCAGACTGTTCAGAGCTCTCCTTCTCAAGCTCGATGAAATCAAGCTCTTCCTCGTCCAAGTCTGGTCTCAATTTGGCCACTGCGGCCAAGACGAGGAATGCTATCAAAGAGATAAAACAAAGCGCGCCATATCCCTCAAAAACCAGCGCTATCATTTGCCACCTAGCCTCTCCTCTTGCACCCCCGATCGGTGAAATAGCAGGCTCCGGGGTTACGCGTAATTAACAAACAAGTGGAGGTGATGGCGCTCCGCAGCAATCCTCGGAATCTACTCACCACGAACAGTGGAGCGGAAATTCCAATTCGTTAGAGGTGGCCCTCACACAAAAAGGGCGGCCGAAGCCGCCCAAGTTGAGGAACTGCAGGGAGGGAAGGCCTTCTGCAGCCTTCCAACGCCAGATGGGCCGCTAGGTTCCGAAAAGCGGCCTAACGCGCGCGCGAGAGGTGGAAAACTCGCCGCCGCTCAACCCGCCAGCAGCGGCGAGCGAAGCAGCAGCGAATAGTTGTAATATTCGCCATTATTGCCGCCGCACCACTCATCGAGAAATTCCAGAAGGGCTCGCATCCCGAGGATCGTCACGGGTGCAGTTTCCGTGAGATCATCGAACGCTGCCGAGGCAGCCTGGCACGCCTCCTCATAAGCAGCATAGTCGCAGATATCGCGGAGCGCGTCGATGCGAGCCTCTGAGGCCCTGAGGGCCGATAGCATTGAAGGCGATCTTGAGCGGCTCCACCCTTACGGCCAGAGGGGCCACGGCGAGCGATCTTCCAATATTCGATCGCGCGCATCTCAAAGAAAGTCTTCTCGTTCTTGAGATCTGTCACCTCGTTGGTCGGCGCGGGTTGGCGCAAAGCGCGGCCGTGAATTGTCGCCGCAAGACATTCACGTCGCCCATTTCGTAATCGATGGCGATGTATGCAGCGCCACCCCGCGCGGAGCCGACCGACAAGCCGAATAGCACGCTCGACCCCGATGCGATCGCGCGGCCCTATCTCGATGTCCTGCGCCAGCCGCGCAGCGCCTGGACATGGGAGATTAAGCCCCGGCCGTGGGTAGAGACCTTCTGACGCTGCTTGCCCACTTGAGCATACGACGAGCGCATAACAAGGTGATGTGCGCAAGATGCACAACCATCCTATTTTTGCGGCCCCTGCCCTACAGGCGACATCACGCGGCAGCTTCTCGCGCCGCTCTCTGACCAAACCCGGAAGCCCCGTTGGCCGCGCGGCGCGAATCCTCCCCAGGAGGCGTAGGCGCCGGCGAAGCCACTGACGCCGACCGTCGTCGCGCCGGGCCAGTTCACTTTGGGATCTTTCCAGAAGACGTCAGCAAGGGGGCGAAATTCGGCCCAACAATTTGCGGACGGCAGACCGCCAATTCCGATCACGTCAAAATGATGCGGCAAGCTCGGTGAGTTGCCGCTCCGCCGCGGCGCGCGCCGCCTCGACTTGATCGCGCGAGCCGACGGTGGGTCCGACGGCGACGAAACGCACGCTGTGGACGCCGATGAACCTGAGGATGTCGCGCAGATAGGGCGTCGCCATATCGACGCGGCCTCGGTTCATTCCGGTCACGAAGTCGCTGCCGCTGGCAAGAATCACGACCGTCGGACGGTCGTTCACGAGACCGCGATAACCCTCGGCTGGGCTGAAGCTGAAAGTCAGCCCAGGCTGCACGATGAGATCAAACCATTGCTTGAGCTTGTAAGGCACGCCGAAGTTCCACATCGGCGAGGAAATCAGCACCCGATCGGCGAGCGAGAAGCGCAGCGCCAGACGCTCGACGACCGCGAACGCGTCACGCTCCGGGTTGCTGAACGACCGGCCCCCCAGACGCGCATATTTGGCTTCGAGCGCTGCGCCGTCGAACTCGGGCAGGGTCTCGCGCCACAGGTCTTGGAGATCGATGTCCCATGACGGCCGCGCCTGACGAAATTGCGATAAGAACGCCTCGGCCGCGGCGGAGGACGCCGAGCCGGCGCGCGGCGAGCAGCGCAAATGGAGGAGCTTCGGCACCTACGCTCTCAGCCGTCGCGCGGCCTTGTGTCGACGGCTCATCCGAGCGCCTTGATGACAGCTTCAACGCTCGTGACCACAGCAACATTTTGCAATGCGAAGTCGATCGATGCGCGATGCCACGCAGCGTTCATTGTCGAACAGCAATCCTCCGGCACGACAATGAAGTAGCCTTTGTCGGCGCCGGTGCGGGCCGTATGCTCGACCGACATATTGGTCCAGGCGCCGGTGTTGATGATCATGTCGCGACCTTGGGCTCTCAGGATCGTCTCGAGACGCGAGCCTTCCCAGGCGCTCATGCGCATCTTCTCGACCACGAAGTCGCCGGGTTGAGGCTCGAGACCGCTGACCGGCGCTGCGCCCCAGCTCCCGCGCGTCATCGCCTTGTTGTCGGCGATCCCTTCGAACAGCGGCGCGTTGAGCGTCAGTCCTGGCGCGCCCGGCTCGACGATGAACCAGACATGGATTACCGCGACACCGCGCGCGCGCGCCGCGGCGGCGAGCCGTCGCGTGTTCTCCACCACATTCTGCTCGCGCGCGTGGACGGGCGAGCCCGAAGCGGCGAAGGCGCCGCCTTCGCCGATGACGTCGTTTTGCATGTCTTGAATGATGAGGGCGCAACGCCTCGGGTCGAGCGTCAGGTTTTGGGCGAGCGACGGCCGGGATGACGGCAACTGGCTCTCGACGCTTTGACCTGAGCGAACAGCGGGCGCAGAGGTCGCCGACCTCACATTCATGTAGGGCTCGCGCCGCGGACCGACCTTGGTCTCGATTCGATAGACCGAATGAGTCGCGGTCAGAAACAGCGTCCGGAAATCCGGTCCGCCCCAGGTCAGATTGGCGACCTTCTCGGGCGCGCGCACTTTTCCTAGGAGGTCGCCCGACGGCGCATAGACCCAAACGCCCCCTGGCGCGGTCACCCAGACATTCCCGCGCTGGTCGCATTTCATCCCGTCTGGCACGCCCTCCTCGAGCGACGAACGGACGCCCGAAGCGAAGATCCGCCCGTTCGACAGCGAGCCGTCAGCCGCGACATCGAAGACGCGGATCAGCGTCTGCACTGTATCGTTGACGTAAAGGAGTTTCTCGTCCGGCGAAAAGCAGAGGCCATTGGGCTGGTCGAACAAGACCCGGTCGACAAGCAATTGCGGCTCGCCGCCACCTGGCGAGACGCGGTACACGCCCTGGAAGCCGAGCTGCCGCGGACGCTCGACGCCAAAGCCCGGCATGCGTCCATAATAGGGATCGGAGAAATAGATCGAGCCGTCGGAGCGGACGCAGACGTCGTTAGGGCTATTGAGCTCCTGACCGTCGAAGTGGCTCGCGAGAATTTCGCGCCGCCCATCCGGTCGTTCGCGCACGAGCGACGATGTCGCGTGCTCGCATACGATCAAGTTGAGATCGGCGTCGTAGGTCATGCCGTTGCATTTGTTCGACGGGCGACGCACTTCCGCAACGCCGCGTGCGGCGTCCCAGCGGCGGCGCACGTCGGCCGGCATGTCCGAGAACAGGAGGTAGTGGTCAGTGGGGTGCCAGATCGGACCTTCGGTGAACGTGAACCCCGTCCCGACCTGACCGACGGGCGCGTAAGGGTCGATCAAATCCTCGAATTCCGGCCGAAGGGTCGCATGCGTCATCGCTCATGATCCCTTAAGCAGGGAACCAGTTGCGCTTCGGCAGCGTCTGGACGATCGGACCGGGCACGGAATCCTGCAGCCGCGCAACCACGACCCCGCCTTCGACCTTGGCCGGGCGATCGTGCACGGGCAGAATAAAGCGCGCGTTGGCGAGGACTTTCTTGATCGCGCCCTTCTCGGCGCGTTTGGTCATGCCGTGGTTGCCCGTCGTCTGCGGCTCGCCATCGTTGTTCTGGCGAAATGGCTCGACAATCTGGTCGTTGATGTCGTAGATGACGTCACCGCAAATCGTCGCCACGCCCTCGGCCGTGTGAACGTGCACGTTCATCGATCCCTCGGTGTGGGCGCACGCGGCCTCGCAGAAGACACCGGGCATCAGTTCAATCGGGCCGCTGATTTCGAGGTCGAGAAAGCGCAGCGCGCTCTTGGCGTGCAAGCGGTCGACGAGATGCTTGATGTCGGGCGCCGGATACTGCGGATGCTGGAGGCCGGAGACGGAATATTCGAGCTCGCGCCGGTTGACGACCACGGTCGAATTCATCGGAAAGAGATCATCCTTGCCGGCGTGGTCGATGTGCAGGTGCGTGTGCAGCACGAAGCGGACGTCGCCCATGCGCACGCCGTGCTTGGAAAGCTGGTTCTCGATCATGTTCTCATGGAACTGCAATCCGCGCATGCCCAGCGTCTCCATGATCTGGTTCGACCGGTAGCCGGTGTCGACGACAATGGGATAGGCGCCGCCGAGGATGAGAAATCCGAGCGTCGGCACGCGGCGCGTGCGGCCGCAATCCCGCCCGAGGACAAGGAAGCTCGATTCGAGCTCGATGTCGCCATAGTCGAGGACCTTGATTTCCAGCGGCATAATTCCCTCCCAACTGTCGGTATTCCGTTGCGCGACCTATGGCGCGATTCGATAGGTGCGCGTCGCCGTGTCATGCAGGATCGCTTGCTGTTCCTTGGGCGAGAGCGACGCCACGGCATCCCTGTAACTCGCCAGAAGCTCGGCATACGAGATCCAAAGCTTCTCGATCGGAAAGTTCGAGCCGAACAGACACCGCCCCGCGCCGAACACTCCGACCGTCTCACGAACGACGTCGGCGATATGCGTCGGATCATTGCGATGCAGGAAGGTGCCGAGACCCGAAAGCTTGCTCGTCACATTGGGGCACGCCGCGAGGCGGACCATGCCCGCGCGCCATTCCGCCCGTCCAGCAGTCGACAGGTCTTCGAGCATGCCGGCGTGCTGAAGGACGAACGTGACCTTCGGGCAGGATTCGGCAAGGTCCGCGGCGTCGGCCATTTGCGGCGCAAACACCTGCAGATCGAAGCTCAGGCCATAGTCGGCGAGATAGGCAATGTTCCGGCGGATCTTGGAATCGGCGACGAGATCGGGCCGCGACGCGAAGCGATATTGCGGGTTTTCGTGCCAGTGCAGCTGCATGCGCACGCCGTGCACGAGAGGATAGCGCGTCAGCCGGTCGAGCTGCGGCCGCGCGTCATCGGCGCTCATGTCGGCATAGGCGACGATCGCGTGCGGCCAGCCCGTCTTGTCGGCAGTCTGCTGCACCCAGGCCGCCTCCTCCTCATAAGCCTCGGGCGACCAATTGGTCTGCACATAAACCGACTTGACCACACCAAGGCCCTGAAGGTCGGCGCAAAACTCCTCGATGGGATAGTCGCGCCGGATCGAACTCGTAAGGGCCGAAAATGCGCGGCTGCATTGGCCCCACGAGCCAGGGAAGGTCCGCCTGCCGCCAGATATGATGATGGCCGTCGATTACCGGAATCACGCGGCTCTCCTGCGCCCGAGCGTGAGAACATGGTTGACGATTGCGGGGGTCGACCCGCCATCTACCATGTCGTCGACGAACGGAAAGATTGCGACCAGCGCCTCGGTGCGCGGACGGAAGTCGTGGCCGACGGCGAGCGGGGTCAGCCAACTCAGCCGCCAGGCGCGGCGCGAGAGCCTCGCGACCGCATCGGCAAGAGCGGTCGGATCGCCGCGCTCGAGACCGTCGGAGACGATGAGCGTAATGGCTCCGCGCGCGTAAGACGAAAAGCGCGGCACGGCGAGAAAAGCTTCGAGCGCATCGCCGATGCGCGTGCCGCCGTCAAAGTCGCTGACGATCTGAGCCGCGCCCGCCAGCGCCAGCTCACGCCGCTTGAGCCGCATCGGGCGGGTGATCCGGGTGAGCCGGGTGCCAAAGGTAAACGCCTCGACCCGCGGGCTCGCCTGGACGAGCGCATGGGCGAGACGCAGGTTCTCCTCGGTGCGCGCCTTCATCGAGCCGGAGACGTCGATGAGCAGCAGCGCCTTGCGCGGCCGCATCCGGCGCTTGAGGCGTGACAGCTTGATGATTTCGCCGTCATTGCGGGTCGCCTCGCGCAGCGTCCGGCGCAAGTCGACGACCGCGCCGCGCCGCGCGCGCCAGCGCCGGTAGCTCAACCGCTTGGGCAGACGTCGAGCGGCTTCACGAGTCAAACGGCGCAGCGCCTCGCCCGTTTCAGCCTGGCCAAAGCGGCGCTCGACGAGCGCCTCGGCGCGAGTTGCGGCCTGGCCGGACTCATTCGATTCCTCGGCGCTGATCGATTCGTCCACGCCGCGTCGATCTTCCTGGACGCGAACCACGTCGTCCTCTTCACCTTCCGGCAAGTCCAGCCCTTCGGCGCCGAGAAAATGCATATCGAACAGCGCATGATAGGCCGCATGGCGCTCAGGCGGCGGGGCCAGGGTCGCCAAACCTGCCCGGCGGATGTCCTCAGGATCGCGCGGCCCCAAAAGGACAATTGCCGACAAAAAGGACGCCGTTTGCTCCGGCGCGACGGCGAAGCCATTGGCGCGCAAAATCGCGACAAAATTGATAAACGGCTCAACGGCGCGCGGCGGCGAAGCGATCTCGCTCATGCGACCGACTCGGCCAGCATGGCGTCGAGACGTCCGGAAACGTAGGCCAGGTCCTCCTCGTCTTTGAGCGCGACGCCGATGGAACGCTTGAATGCATCCGGCCAACGAGCACCGCCGCGGTTAAGCAGCGTCGCCGCTTCGGCCCAGTCGACCGCCTCCGAGATGCCAGGCGTCTTACTCAACGGCTCGCGCCTGAGCTTGCCAACCGCTGCGACGACGGCGCGCGCCGTCGCCTCGGCGACGCTGGAAGCGCGGAGCATGACGATGCGAGCCTCGCGCTCCGCGTTTGGGTAATCGATCCAGTGATAGACGCAGCGGCGCCTGAGCGCTTCGTGCAGATCGCGCGTGCGGTTCGAGGTCAAAATGACGATCGGACGCTCGGCGGCGCGGATCGTTCCCCGCTCCGGAATCGAGATCTGGAAATCAGACAGGAATTCGAGCAGGAACGCCTCGAACTCCTGGTCGGAGCGATCGATCTCGTCAATCAAGAGGACGGTCGAATCGGGCGAGCGCAGCGCCGCCAGCATCGGCCGCTCGATCAGGAACGGCTCGCTATAGATGTCGATGCTCTGCTCGCCAGCTTGCCGGATCGCCAGCATCTGCCGAGGATAATTCCACTCATAAAGCGCTGAGGAGGCGTCGATGCCTTCGTAACACTGAAGCCGGATGAGGCGACGCGCGAGCACCGCGGCGACCGCCTTCGCCGCCTCCGTCTTGCCGACGCCGGGAGCGCCTTCAAGCAGGAGCGGCTTGCCAAGCGCCAGCGCGAGATAGGCGACCGTCGCCAGGCCCTCGTCGGCGAGATAATAGGCCGAGCGAAGGGCTCGCTCGAGCGCCTCCGGGCTATCGATCCCCACTATGTCAGCCCTGATCGCCATCGTGAGCGTCTAGCGCCGCGCCTGCGGCCGCGCGCCGCCTTGCGCCTTGATCGCGCGCAGCACCTTTTCCGGCGTGATCGGCAGTTCGTCCATCCTGACGCCAACGGCGTTGAAGATGGCGTTGGCGATCGCGGGCATGACCGGGTTAGCGCACATTTCGCCCGGGCCCTTGGCCCCAAAGGGACCGTCCGGCGCGGGACGTTCGAGGACAGCGATGTCGTGAGGGCAAATATCGCCCGGCCCCGGCATGAGGTACTCGACGAAATCGCGCGGCCCGTGGCTTGGATCCGGATAGTAGGGCTCCGGGGTCTCGTAGAGCGCGTGACTGATGCCCATCCATGCGCCGCCGACGAGCTGTTGCTCGACGAGGCGGGGATTGAGGGCCCGGCCGAGCTCGTAGGCGCTATCCATCCTCACCATCGCGACTTCGCCGGTTTCGTCGTCGACCTCGACCTCGGCGACGAGGCAGGCATGGGCGTAGCAGGTCGCGGGCGACATCTCGCCGGTCTCGGGATCGACGTCCGAGAGCGGAACGAGGAAGATGCCGCGTCCCGATATGGTGCGCCCCTGCCGGAATTGCGCGGCGATGGCGACGTCCCGGGTCGAGATCGAGCGGTGCGGCGCGCCCTTGACGTGAATGTTGCCCCGTCCGTCGGTCTCGAGGTCGCCGACGTTGACCTCGAGCTCCTCGGCCGCCGCCTCCATCATCACGCCGCGCGCCTCGCGCGCCGCCGCCATGACAGCGTTGCCAACCCGATGCGTGCCGCGCGAGGCGAAACTGCCCATGCAATGGGGGCCGGTGTCAGAATCGGCGGTATCGACATAGACGTCCTCGACCGGCACCCCGAGCGTCTCGGCGCAGATCTGGCGCGTGACCGATTTCATCCCCTGCCCGAGATCGATCGAGGACAGCGAGACGGTGAACTTGCCGCTTGGATTGGAATGAACCAGCGCCTGGCTCGGATCGCCGCCGAGGTTCATTCCGATCGGATAGTTCATGGACGACATGCCGCGTCCGCGGAGCTTGGCCATCTTATCTTCTCCTTCCGCCGAAGACCGACGAGAACCGGATCGCGCCATGCGACGGCGCCGCCGCCGGCTGTGCAATGGGGGACGGCGCCGGAGGCGGCGGCCTGATCGGTTCGAGCGGCGGCGGCGCCGGGCGATCGTAGACCGTGCGCTGCTGGGCCGCCGGCCGGCCGGCGAGAACCGGCTCGCGCGCAGGGTCGCGTGCAGGCGCGGCAGGGCGCGGCGCGCCTGCGTCCTTCGGCGACGACATGCGCTTGAAATCGTCGCGGATGCGCCATTTGGCCTTGTCCGCCGCGACCTGCACGCATTCGATGAGAGCCGTGTTCTTCGCCTCGCGCCGGTGCGCCTTCATGTCGCCGTCGCGATAGGCGTTGACGAGCCGGAACTCCATTGGGTCCATGCCGACGAGGTCGGCGAGCTTGTCCATCTGGCACTCGATGGCGAAATCGACCGCGGTCACGCCGAAGCCGCGCATTGCCGTCGCCGGCACCCGGTTGGTGAAGACGCAATAGACCTCGGCATAGACGTTGGGGATCGTGTAAGGCCCCGGCAGATGGGCGGCGCATTTGACGACGGCGTAGCTCGACAGGCGGGTATAGGCCCCGCTGTCGAACAGGCAACGGAACTGGCGCGCGAGGATGCGCCCGTCGCGCGAGATCCCGTCCTTGATGAAAATGCGCTCGGCCCCGCGCGGGGCGCAATAGATCATCTCCTCCTCGCGCCCGATCATGTAGCGCACCGGGCGCCCGGTCAGCATCGCGCCGAGGATCGAGAGCGGCTCGGTGACGGTGTCGACCTTGCCGCCGAACCCGCCCCCGACCGTGCCGCCGATGAAATGCAGCGTGTTCGACGGCACGTCGAGGATCTTTGCGCAGGTGTCGAGCGAGAAGAACAAAGCCTGCGTCGAGGTGTAGACGACATAGCGGCCGTTGGTGTCGGGGGCTGCGATCGAGCCGTTGGTTTCGGTCGGGGCGTGCTCGATCGGCGACATCTGATAGCGCTGCTCAAGGATGTGGTCGGCCGCGGCGAAGCCCCGCTCGACATCGCCGAAGCGAATCTTCTGGTGGTCGTAGATGTCGTGGTAGGTGAAGGTGTTCTTGGGGTAAGTCTCATTCACAACTGGCGCGCCCGGCTTCATCGCCTCCTCGACGTCAAAGACCGTCGGCAGCGGCTCGTAGTCAACGCGGATCTTCGCTAACGCCTCGAAGGCTTCGCGCTGGCTGTCGGCGACGACAGCGACGATCGGCTCGCCCTTGTAGCGGACCTTGTCGACAGCGAGCGTCGGCTCATCATCCTTGCCGAAATTGATGAGGCTAAGCAGCGTATTGAGGTTCCGCGGCACGTCGGCGCCGCGAATGATCCGCCGCACGCCAGGATGCCGCTCCGCTTCAGAGAGGTCGATGCGGCGGATGCGCGCATGGGAGTGCGCGCTGCGCAGGACCTTGAGGTGCAGCATGCCCTGCAGCTTGTGATCGTTGAAATAAGTCGAGGTCGCGGTGACATGGCCGAGCATGTCCTGGCGTTGCGTCGGCTTGCCAATCTCCTTGAGATTGTCATCGCGCTCGTCGGCAAAAATGTCTTTGCGCAGTTCAAGCATAACTCACCCTTTCAGGCGCGACGTTCGCCCCGCCGCGCGACGGCGGCGAGGACGGCGTTGATGATCGGCTCATAGCCAGTGCACCGGCAGATGTTGCCGGAAATCGCCTCGACCACTTCGACACGGCCGGGATCCGGGTTGCGATCGAAAAGCGCCTTCGCCGCCATGAGCATTCCCGGCGTGCAATAGCCGCACTGCGCGGCGAAATTGTCCATGAAGGCGGCTTGGAGCGGATGAAGCTCAGGACCGGTCTTGAGGCCGTCGGCGGTCTCGATCGACTTTCCGGCGACCGACTCCGCGAGCGTTATGCAAGAGAGCACCGGTTCGCCGTCGATCAGCACCGTACAGGCGCCGCAGCCGCCCTGCCCGCAGCCGAACTTGGGCGAATGATCACCGACCTCGTCGCGAAGCGCCGAAAGGAGGCTCATGCCTCCATCGACGAAGATGGCAACCTCGCGGCCGTTGTGTCTAAATTGGAGCGGCGTCTTTGCCATGGATTCGTCTTTCCTCAGCTGGCCTGCCCGAGGAGCACCCGGCGCAGATGCACGCCGACAACTTCACGGCGATACCATGCGCTCGCGATCGCATCGGTCGCGGGCGAGGTTCCTTCGGCGGCGACCGCTACCGCCGCGGCAACGCCCGAACTCGTTAAGCGTCCTGCCTTCGAGCGCCCGTTCCGCGGTCTTCGCTCGAATGGCCGTCGGCGCCATTGCGCCATAAGCGATGCGCGGATTCGAGACCCGTCCGCCGACCGCGGGTAGAAAGGCAGCAATGGAAAGCACAGACACGCCCTTGGGCTTCACGCGCGCCACCTTCCGGAAGCGAAACGTCTCGGCACTCGATGGCCGGTCGCAAGTGACGTTCAACACAAGCGCCTCCGGAGTTCTGTCGCGGCTCGCCAGAAATTCTTCGAGCGTCGTATCTCGCGCGCCATAGCCGCTCATCACCGACACTGTGGCATCAAGCGCGAGCAGCGCGACTGCAAGATCTCCGTATGGCGCGGGCGCGAAAAGATTGCCGCCGACAGTCGCCGTGGTGCGCACGGCCGGGCCGCCGATCAGGCGCGCGGGCGCGTGCAGAAAGGAAAGCTCGCGCTCCCGCAGGATCTGGGACAAGGTGACCCCGGCTCCAATCGTAATGCGCGCGCCGCTGACCCGAACCTGGGTCTGCGAGCGATCATCCAAGCGCACGATCGTCCCTATCGAGACGTCGCCTTCGTTGAGCGCCCGCATGACAAGGGTGCCGCCGCCGATATAGCGCGCCGAGCGGTCAGAAGACAGCACGGCGGCGACCTCGGTCGGCGTGGCGAAAGTCTTAACCGTCACCGGCATCGTAAACCACCTTAAGTCATGCAGCCTCGCTCAAGTGCTTGCGTATCGCGTCGAAACCCGCCTGATAGATCTGCTCGCCGACCATGTCGGTCAGGCGCTTTTCGTCGCCGGGCCGTGTGGTGAAGCGCGATTCCCAATGCCAGAACGTCCGGTCGCCGTCGGTCACGGGCAACAGCCGCACGTGCGCGACATAGTTGAACATAGGGATTGGCGTATCGAGCAGGCAGTAGCTGAAGCTTTGCTCGAGGTCCGAAAGCGCAAGCAATTGCTCGCGCAACTCGGAACCGTCAGCGAGCCTGAAACGGCGCACGCAACCGACGCGGTCGGAGGTTTGATTGCGTTCGATCTGGCTCGTCGCGACCTCGGGATGCCATCGGTCGTGGCCGTTGAAATCGCGCAAGACCGCCCAGACCTGATCGCTCGAGGCGTCAATGATCGTGCTTTTGACGACGTGGGCCATGTCTAGCCGCCAAACGCCCGCTTGAGCGCGTCGAACCCGCCCTGGAACACGCCGCCCCCAATATTGGCGACGAGCTCCCCTTCGCGTTCGGGCGCGCAGTCAAACTCTGCAGTCCACTCGACGAAGGTCCGTTCCCCGTCCGTCACCGGCGTCAGTCGCAACGTGGCAACGTAATTCTCGACGCCCATTGGAGATTCGAGAATCGAGTAGGTGCAGAACATATCGTAGTCGGAGAGACCGAGCAGCTTTTCCCGGATGCGGTCGCCGTTGCGCAAGCGGAAATCGCGCACGCAGCCGATCTTGTCGGACGGCTCCCCGCCCTCGATGCGGCTCTCGGCGATCGCCGGGTGCCAGTTGGGCATGCCGTTGAAGTCGCGCACGCGGGCCCAGACCCGATCGCTGCGGCCGTTGATCACGCTGGAGACAAAAACCCGCGCCATGAGACTGCCTCAGCTCCGCTTGCGGGGGGACGACCCGCTGCTCGGGGGAGGCGGCGCGTCACCCTCCTTCTTTGGCGCCGTGTCCTTGCGAATCCCCTGCATGTCGCGCGCTTCGCGAATGAGGCCGGGCATTCTGGCCAGGCTCCCGCCCTCGACGCCGATGTCGGACAGGAGCGAGTCGATGAGGGGCGCCTGTACGCGGTAGCGCAGCGCCGAGTCGATCACTTCGTCGGTCGCGCTCCGCCCGCCATTGCCTCCGGACCCGCCGCCGTTCAGGCCGTCGACCGAGAGAATGCGGATGCCCTCGATCTTCTCCATCGGCTTGACGCTCTCGCGCACGATGCCTTCGATCCGGTCAAGCAGCTTGCGCCGGAAGAGCGAGGCGCGCGCGGGCTCGCTCAGCACGTTCTCAGCTTCGTTCAGGAGCTTCTGCGCCTCGGCCTCGACGGCCGCGCGGACCCGCTCGGCGTCGGCTGCGATGCGCGTCTCCTCGGCCGCCTTCTCCGCCAGCAGCACTTCGATTGTCTGGCGCCGACGCGCGACTTCGGTGTCCCGCACCGTGACGACGCGCTCCTCTGCTTCCGTCGCGCGGGCTTTCGCATTCTCGGCTTCTGCTTGCGCGGCCGATTGTTCGAGCGACTTCTGATAGAGCGAGATCGCCTTCTCCATCAGCGCGGTCTCGACCACTCTCTCGCGCTCGACCTCGAGCTTGCGCAAGTCACGCTCGCGCGTGACGCGGGCTTCGTCGATGCCCCGATCGGAGGCGATCCGGGCGCGCTCGACGTCCTCGCGAGAGGCGATCTCGGCCTCCTGCAACGCCTGCACGCGCGCGATTTCGAGCTGCTCGATCGAACGGCGCCGCTCAAGCCGCGCCGCGTCCATCACCTGTTCACGCTCGACGTCGGTCTTCTCGATCTGCTGCTTGGCCGCGATCTCGGCTTGCCGCACAAGGCGATCGGCGCCAATTCGCTCGGACCGCTTGGAGGAGAGCGCGATCGTGCGCTCCTCGTCGGCGATCTCCACCGCTTGCTTCTGCTCGATATTGAGCACTTCGCGTGTCTTTTGCGAAGCGATGCGCTCGGCTTCGAGAGCAAGCTCGACCTCGATACGCTGGCGCTCGACCGCGTCGCGGCGCCTGAGCTCGGCTGCTTCGAGCGCTTCGGTTCTCGCGATTTCGCGGCTCCTTGTGTCCTGATCCGCCTCGATCCGCTCGGCGGCGACCGCCTTTTCCTGGGCGATGCGAGCGGCTTCGATGGCCTCGCGCGCCTTGATGTCCGCCTCCTCCAGCGCTTGCGTGCGAACGATCTCCCGCGCCCGAACCTCCTGGTCCTTGGCGATGCGGTCCGCCTGAACCTTCCGGTCCTGGGCGATGCGCGCCAGTTCGACGAGCTCCCGCGCCGCGATCTCCGCTCTTTCGAGATCTTCATTGCGAGCGATCTCGAGCCGTCGAGTCTCGCGATCGGCGGAGATCGATTCGGCGGTCGTCGCCTTCTCCTGCGCGATGCGCGCCGCCCGCGTCGCCTGCAGCGCCGAGATCTCCGCCTCTTCTATCGCTCGCCTGCGGGCGATCTCCTCGCCTTGGGTTATCTGCTGGCTCTCGATCCGGGCGAGCGTAATCGCCCTTTCCTGCGCGATCCGGGCCAATTCGATCGTCTCGCGCGCGGAAATGTCGGCCTCTTCGAGCACCCGGTTGCGCACGATCTCGAGCGAGCGAACGCGCTCCTCCTGCGCGATGCGGGTCGCTTCGGTCGCCTCGCGGGCAGCGATTCCAGCCTCTTCGATGGCCTGATTGCGGGTGATTTCGAGCGACCGGGTGCTCTGATCGGCGGCGATGCGGTCCGCCGCGAGCGTCTGGTCGCGAATGATCTTCGCCGCCTCGATCGCCTGCTGGGCCGTGATCTCGGCCTCCTCGATCGTCCGCGTGCGCGCGATCTCAAGCCCGCGCACCCGCTCGTCGGCCGCGATCCGCTCGGCGTTGATAGTCGTCATCTGCACGATGCGCAGCTTTTCCGTCGTCTCGCGGGCCGAGATCTCGGCTTCCTCGACCGCCCGCGTGCGCTCGATCTCGCGGCGGCGCGTCTCCTCCTCGTTGACGATCCGCGATTCGGTGACCGCGCGTTCCTGGAGGATGCGCGCCTTCTCGACGACTTCGCGCGATTCGATCTCGGCCTCTTCGACGGCGCGCGCGCGCGCGATTTCGGTCTGGCGGACCTCGCGTTCGGAGGCGATGCGGGCGGTGTCGACGGAGCGCTGATTGGCGATGCGCGCCTTCTCGATGCCCTCACGCGCCGAAATCTCGATTTCCTCGACCGCGCGCGTCCGCTCGATTTCCTTCTGGCGGACTTCGCGCTCCGAGGCGATGCGCGCTTCGCTGATCGCCTGCTCGTTGGCGATGCGCGCCTTTTCGATCGCTTCACGCGCCGAAATTTGTGCCTGCTCGGCTTCAGTCTCGCGCAAAGCCCGTTCGCGGGCGACCTCGGTACGCTGCACCGCGCGTCTCACCTCGATGTCGCGCTGTTGAGCGAGGCGGGCCGCTTCGCTGTCGCGCTCGATGTCCAGCGCCTGCCGCTCGGCCTCCAGATTGCGCGTACGGATCTTGATCATCGAATCCTGTTCGATGTCGTTGCGCAACTTCCGGCGGTCCTCGATGTCCTCCATCAGCCGAGTGAGACCCTCGGCGTCGAACCGGTTCGAGGGATTAAAGAATTCGAGGTCCGTCTGATCGAGGTCGGTGATTGCGACCAACTCAAGCTCGAGGCCGTTCTGAGCCAACGCCTCTTGCGCTGCCCCTTTCACGCGGGCGACATAGTCGCCGCGCTGCTCGTGCATCTGCTCCATCGTCATCTCTGAAGCGACAGAGCGCAGGGCAGAGACGAACTTGCCCGACAAGAGAGCGTGTAGCCGCTCGGGCTCGAGCGTGCGCCGGCCGAGCGTTGCTGCCGCGATCGCCACCGCCTCGCGGGTCGCCTGTACGCGAACGTAGAAGTCGGCCTCGATATCGATGCGCATGCGATCCCGGCTGATAAGGGCGCCCCCCTTCTCGCGCACGATTTGCATGGGCAGAACGTTCATGTTGACGGGCGTGAAATCGTGAATGAACGGGAGAACGAACGCACCGCCGTTGATCACCACCCGCTCGCCGAGAAAGCCGGTGCGAACGAACGACACCTCGCTCGACGAGCGATGGTAGAGCCAGTTGACCACGTACACGACGACCACGATGACAATGATCGCGATGATCAGCCAGAGGATCAGAGTTCCGATCAAGAGCCCCGACATTTTCCCGTTCCTCCTTTGCGGACCGCTCTTCTCACGCGGCCCGAATTATTACCGCCGACCGATGGACTTGAATTTGCGGACCTGCTCGGTCAGCGCGGTTTCAACCGGCAAGCGCTCCATGGATGAAGCGCCGTAGAATCCGTGACAGGTCTTGGCGGACTTCATGATGAAATCGGCGTCGCCGGGTTCTGCGATCGGACCGCCATGCGCCAAGACCAGAATGTCGGGCCGAACCTTCATGGCCGCCCCTGCCCATGCATCGATTAGCGCAGGACAGTCCTGAAGCTTGAGCGCGGTCTGGGCGCCGATGGCGCCCCCGGTTGTCAATCCCAGATGGCAGACGATGATGTCGGCGCCGGCCTTGGCCATCGCTTCCGCCTCGCCCTCATTCAAGACGTAAGGCGTGGTCAGTAGATCCTTCTTATGCGCGGTCGCGATCATGTCGACCTCGAGGCTGTAAGACATTCCAGTTTCCTCGAGGTTCACGCGAAAAGTCCCGTCGATGAGACCGACTGTGGGAAAGTTCTGCACGCCGGCAAATCCGAGCGCCTTGATCTCGTCGAGGAAGACCTCCATCCGGCGGAAAGGGTCGGTGCCGTTGACGCCCGCGAGCACCGGCGTGCGCCGGACCAAAGGCAGCACTTCGCGCGCCATGTCGACGACGATCGCGTTGGCGTCGCCATAAGCGAGAAGCCCCGCGAGCGAGCCGCGCCCGGCCATACGATAGCGACCGGAATTGTAGATGACGATCAGGTCGACGCCGCCTGCTTCCTCGCATTTGGCGGAAAGTCCGGTGCCAGCGCCGCCGCCAACGATCGGCTCGCCGCGCGCGGCCATCGCCCGGAACTTCTCCATCAACGCCGATCGGGTCAACGCAGTCATTCGCGCCCCCCTGCCCTCCGCCGCGCGTGCGTCTCGCCGTGCAGCGCTCGAAAGGCAGCGACAATTGCGGCGGCGAACTCGGCATCGTTGATGTGCCGCTTGACGCGGATCAATTGCCGATTGGAGGTTTGGCGCACCGTCCGCTCGAGCGACGCGAACAGCGCGGCGTCGGCTCGGGGATCGTGAAACGCCTGGCCGGGCTGATCGAGTGCCGAGACGCCGAGTTCGGGCAGAAGAAAGCGCACCGGCCCGTCCATAAGGTTGAGCCTTTCGCCGATCCAGCGGCCGATCTCATCGTTCTCGGCCTCGGTCGTGCGCATAAGGGTCACTTGCGGATTGTGCGCATGCAGGAGCCGGCCCTTGTAAGCGGCGGGCACCGTGTCGGGCGGCCCAAAATTGACCATGTCGAGCGCGCCAACCGAGCCGACATAAGGCGTGCGAGTCCGGATGATAGCGCCAAAGCGGTCCTCGTCCGCCGGCAGCACGCCGCCCATGAGCATGTCCGCGACTTCGGTCGTGGTCACGTCGATGACTGTGGAAATGACGCCGGAATCGACCAATTTCTCCATCGAACGGCCACCAGTGCCTGTGGCGTGGAACACCAGGCATTCCCAATCGGCCACCAGCGCCGCTGCAATCTGCTGCACGCAGGGCGTCGTCACCCCGAACATGGTGAGACCCACCGAGCGAACGGCGAGGCGGCGCGATCTCGCGGCGCCAACCTCTCGTTTCGCTTCGAGGCGGGCCTTCACCATCCCGATCAACGCCTGAGCGCCATTGGCGAGCACCTGCCGAGAGATCGAGTTGAGGCCCTGAACGTCAGTCACCGAATACATCATCGTTATGTCGGTCGGGCCGACATAACGACTGACATCGCCGGAAGCGATCGAGGAGATGAGCACCTTGGGCGCGCCGATGGGAAGAGCGCGCATCGCCGGTGCGACGATCGAGGCGCCGCCGGACCCGCCTGCGCTGATAATGCCCGCAATATCGCCTTGGCGCTTGATCCAGGTCTCGAACGCTTCCGCCATCGCAGCGACTGAAGCGCCGCGATCTCGGCCAAATACGGCGGAGCCGCCACGGCCATGGTTGAGTGCGATCTCTTGCGCGGTCACATCGCAAGTCGCCGGCTTGCCGCTCGTCGATACGTCGACAAGCCGCGTCCGCAAGCCGCTTGCGACGATGAGGTCGCGGATGAAGCGAAGCTCAACGCCCTTCGTGTCGAGCGTGCCGGCGACAATGACCACGGGGGGCCCGGGCGGCAGCGCCACGGCACTAGGTATAGGCGTCGCTTCGGTCCGACTGGGACTGGCCGACGTGATGCGAGCGGTCGCCTCGATGCGCACGTTCGGGACGGGTTGCGACCACCGTGTGGGCGGCGCCGGATTCGAGACAAAGATCCGGACCGGCGCGCCAGACGGCTTCGCCGCGCTTGCCGGTCGAGGCGCGGACTCGCCCGCCTGCTCGGTGGGGCGGTCCGGCTCGGCGGCCTCGGAATGGCGGCCAACGCCCAAAAGACGCTGCTGGAGTTCGCGGTCCGCCGCAAGTCTGCGCGATTCAATGATGCGATTGACCCGCCCGTTAACCATGATGGCGACGTTTTCGGAGATCGTCGTCGCAACTCCGATGTTCTGTTCGATGACGAGGATCGCCATGTCGGTTTCGTCACCGAGCCGCACCAGCATCTCCTCGACCTGCGTCACGATCACCGGCGCAAGGCCCTCGGTCGGCTCGTCCATGATCAGGAGCTGCGGGTTGGTCACCAACGCGCGCGAAATCGCGAGCATCTGCTGCTCGCCGCCAGAGAGCTGCGCGCCGCCGTTGTTGCGGCGCTCAGCGAGCCGCGGAAAGGTGTCATAGACGCGCTCGACCGTCCACGCGCCACGCTCGCGCGCCTGCGTCATTCGCAGGTGCTCGTCGACCGTCAACGAGCGCCAAAGCCGCCGTCCCTGCGGGACATATCCGACGCCATGGCGGGCGATGTTTGCGGGGGGAAGACCGATGAGCTCCTGGCCGCGCATGCGGATCGTGCCGCTCGAGGCGCGGACAAGGCCCATGATCGCCTTGCAAAGCGTCGTCTTGCCCATGCCATTGCGGCCGACGACCGACAGGACGCCATGCTCAAGCGTCAGGTCGACGCCCTGAAGCGCATGCGAGTGGCCGTAATAGACGTTGAGGCCCCGGACCTGGAGCATGACGTTCGCCTCGGAGCGGCGCGGCTCAGCCATGCCCGCCTCCAAGGTAGAGTTCCTGAACCTCGGGATCGGCCTCGATCTCCTGGGGCGAGCCTTCCTTGAAGATCCGCCCGTTGTGCATCATCGTCACGCGCTCGACCACGCGCAGAGCGACATCCATGTCGTGCTCGATAATGATGTAACCGATATGCGAGGGCAGCGAGGAGAGGATATCGATAAGCTCCGCTCGCTCGGTCGGCGAAAGCCCGGCAGCCGGCTCGTCGAACAGAATGAATCGCGGCGCGCCTGCGAGCGCCAGCGCAATCTCGAGCTGGCGCTGCTGGCCATAAGCGAGCTCCGCCACAAGCCGGTCCTTGATCGGCGCCAGATGGACCGCCTGAATGAGCGATTCCGCCGCGTTGACGAGCACGTCGTTGCGTCGGGGCGGAATGAACGAGTAACGGCCACGCGAGACTCCGCGGCAAGCCAGATAGACGTTGTCGATCACGGTCAGGCCGGGAAAAAGCGCCGAGATCTGATAGGTCCGGCGTAAGCCCCGGCGAATGCGCTCATAGGGCGGAAAGAAGGTCACGTCCTCGCCGAAGAAGCGAATCGTCCCCGATGACGGAGGAAAGTCGCCGGTGATGCAATTGAAGAGAGTTGTCTTGCCGGCGCCGTTCGAGCCCAGGACCGCGCGCCGCTCGCCCGGCCGGACGGTGAGCGAGATGTCGGTCAGCGCGGCGAGCGCGCCGAACAGCCGCGTCACGCCGCGCAATTCGAGCGCGTTGGCCGAGCCGACCGCGGAAAGGCGCTGGGCGATGCTATCCATGGCCGCCCCCTGTCGATTGCAGGCGTGAGGACGGGGTCCGCGCGCGGTTGCGCCAGCGCGCCCACAGACCGATGATCCCGTCTGGCGAGAAAAAGACGATCAGCAGGAAACCCAGGCCGATCAGGAGCCGGAACCGGTTGCCGTCGAGGCCGAACGCAACCAGGAAATCGAGGGCGAAAGTTTTCAGCACCGCATAGAGCAGCGCGCCGATGAAGGCGCCAATCGGGTTGCTGACGCCGCCAACGACAGCGATAACGAGGATGTCGATCGCCGCTGAGACGCTGACCGTGCCGGGCGCGATTTCGCCGTAGCTCCAGACCAGAAGAATGCCGCCGAGCGCCGCGATGAGCGACGCAACCACGTAAGCCGCGATGCGGTGGGCGTTCACATTGAACCCAAGCGCGGCCATGCGCCGCGGGTTGTCGCGAATGCCCTGGAGCGCGAGCCCGAAAGGCGCGCGCGCGATTGTGGAAACTGCGAGCCAGCAAAGGACGGCGACGCCAAGTTCGAGATAGTAGGAGGGAATGTCAGCGCGCCAGTTGACGCCCAGAAACACCGGCGCCGGAACGCTGTTGATACCGGTGTGGCCGTTGAAGATCGCATAATTCTCGTTGGCGAAATAAAAGAACGCCGCGGCGATCGCGAGCGTGATCATGATCGTGTAGATGCCGGCGGTGCGCACCGCGAGCGCGCCAACGATCGCGCCGACGATCATGGAGATGATCAGCGCCGCCGGAACCGCGAGCCACCACGGCCAACCCATGCCGCCCGGCATGCCGTTCACGCCCAGGATCGCAACGACGTAGCCGGCGAAACCGGCGATCGTCATCTGCGCGAGGCTGACCATGCCGCCATAGCCCGCGAGGAACATGAGGCTCAGCGCGATCGTGCCAAGCATGTACGACCAGCCAAAGATCTGCGTCAGCACGAAGCTGCTCGCGATCAGCGGCATGATCAGGACAATGACGCCGACCAGAACCGCCGCCGGATTAAGGCTCTGCAGCCAGCTCGGCTGCGAACCGGACCGCGAGGCGGCGGCGCCGCTCGCGCGGCTTTCGGCGAGCGCCATCGGCTAGCGCCCCACCAGAAGGCCCTGCGGACGCACGGCCAGCACGAGCACCATGATCAGGAAGGTCAGAACGATCGCGTAGGTGGGGAAATAGGCAAGCCCGACCTGTTCGGCGACGCCGATGATGACGGCGCCCAGCGCCGCGCCTGGGATCGAACCCATGCCCCCGACAATGACCACGATCAACGAAGCGAGCAGGAAGCGGGTGTCTTCGCCCGGAGACAAAGATTGGAAGGTTCCCCCGACCACGCCGGCCATCCCGGCCAAGCCCGCGCCGAACGCGAAAACAGTGACGAAGACAAGCTGGATCGGCACGCCCATGGCGGACAGCATATCGCGGTCGTCGACGCCGGCGCGAACGATCATGCCGATCCGGGTGCGATTCAAGACCAGCCACATCCCGAGGCCGATCACGACCGAAGCCAGGAAGATGACCAAACGCACGATCGGATAGGACAGATAGACCGCCTCGCCCGAGGACTTGACCGCCGTGATCAGGGGCAAGTCCATCGGCCCGCGAAGCCATGTCGGAGTTTGAATCTGGTAGGAATTTCCGCCGAACCCCCAAAGCATGAGGTCGGCGAGCACGATTGAAATCCCGATCGTCACCAGAGTCTGGCGCAGGTCCTCCCCCTCCATCCGGCGAAAGACGGCGACTTGAAGGATGATTCCAAGAACGGCCGCGACGATGAAGGCGACGAGAAAGCCGGCCAGCCACCAGCCGGTGGCGTCGACAGCCAGATAACCAAAGTAACCGCCGAGCAGGTAGATCGAGCCATGCGCCAGATTGACGTTTCGCATGAGGCCGAAAATTAGGGTGAAGCCGCTGGCGACGAGGAAATAGAGGCCGCCGAGCGTGATCCCGTTAAGCACGGCGTTGAGGAAGAGCTTCTTCCTGCCGAAGATCGCCTCGAAGCCTGAGGACCAAGGCGCGAACACAAGCCAGATCGCCGCAATCACCAGAACTGCGATGATCAGGGACCAAATCGGACGACGCGCAACGAAGCCGTTCATCGGCAGCTCTTCGAGGAACGCATTGACGATCGCACCGCCGCGCCATGGAGCGCCGGCCACGCTTTCGCGAACTCCCCGGTCATAGCTGAGCCATACCTCCCATTGTAACGTCCGGCCATTCTATCCGCTTTCGGCCGCGAGCGTTTGATCGACAGTATGATTTCGCGTCTCGCCTACGCATAGCTAGAGGACATGGGCGACCCGGCGATATTGCGTCGGCGCCATGCCCACATTGGCGGCGAAGAAACGCGTGAAGCCGCTTTGCGACGAGAAACCCAAATCATAGCCGATATCGGCGACTGAAATCTCGCTGCCCACAAGCCGGTCGATCGCGTGCTCCATGAGCAGAGTGTTGACATAGAGGTTTGGCGTGAGCCCGGTCTGCGTCCGAAACAGTTTGTAGAAGTGAGGACGCGACAAGCCCGCGCCGCGCGCCACCGCGTCGAGCTCGATGTTGGCCCCGAGCGACGCCTCCATCAGCCGCATCGACTTTCGCACGCGAAAATCGATGGCTTGAGCCGCGAGACAGCGGCCCTCGCCCAGGTCCATTTGACGCCAGCTTTCCTCGTAGCAGGCATGAATCAGGTTGCGTAGCTCGCAATCGAGGATCGTAAACCGCTCGTCGGCGTAGACGAGAGCCGATACGCGACGAATTTGCGCATCGAGCACCGGCGTTCGAGCGAATTCGGAACGGCCGAACCTGAGCGGCGTCTTGCCGACGCCGGGAGCGAACCAATCGGGGTTGACGTAAAGGACGAAGAAGGCCGAGCCGTCGTCGAGGTTTTTCGGGGACGAAGTTATGCGGCTCCCATGGGCTCACGGCGACGATGGACTCCGTGGTCGTTCGGCACGGAGCGCCTGAAACGAGCACGCCGCCGTCGTCGCCCGACAGATGAAAGATGAGATGCCCCTCGCGGTGCGCATGGATGTTGAAAGGGCGGTTCAGCTTGTAGATCACCGAGCGGCCAAACTGGCCGTGGACGGCCGCGACGGCCCGGCTCATCTTTTCGCTCCTCCCCGATTTGTCGCGTGATTTACGACAAAGTTCAACAGTCGGAGAGGTTTTGCAAGAGCGGATTAAGGACCGGGCGGCTTTCGGCCGCCCGGTCCGCAGGAAATCAATACTTCTTGCACTCCGGATTTGTCCGGCTCGGCGGCCCGATCTTGGCGAACACATCCCTCGGATAGCCCAGCGTCTGGTGCACGTTGGGAATGACCTTGACGACCTTGCTCACGAGGCCGCCTTTTCCATCCTCGACAACCTCGGTGACGAAATTCGTCCCAATCGCCTGGCGGTCCTCATCGAGGCTGATCTTGCCGTTCGGCGCGTCGATGGTGAGACTCGCAAGCGCGGCCTTGAGTTTCGACTGGTTGTCGGTGAGGTCGCCATTGACCTTGTTGAGCGCCTCGAACAGCGCCATCGCCGCGCCATAGTAGTTGGTCGCCAGCAGTCCGGGACTCGGCAGGCGCTTATCGGCGGGGGTCGATTCCTGGTAGAGTTTCACGAAGGCTTTCCAGCCCGGATCGTCCCAGGTGTCGGCCATGCCGCTCGACGCGATCGTGCCGATCATGGCCTTCTTTGCGTCGCCCTTGGCCGAAAGCACGGTCTGGTCGACCATGATCGATCCACCCATGAGATGGGCCTTGCCGCCGGCCTGCTGGTACTGGTTGAGGAAGTTGACCGCGTCGGCGCCGCCGAGGCCAAGATAGATGGCGTCGACGTCATCGGGCAGGGCCGCGATGGTCGAGGCGAAGTCCTTGGTTCCGAGAGGCACCCACTGGCGGCTCGTCACCTGCCCGCCAGCGGCGCAATATTCCAGAACGAGGCCGAAGACCTGCGTATAGACGAACGAATAGTCTTCGCCGACAGTCGCGATCTTCTTGTAACCCTTGGTGTTGTACGCATAGTCACCGAGTCCGGCGGACCATTGCGCACCGTCCATGTTCCAGCGGAAGAAATTGGGCGAGGGATCCGGGAAAGTCGTCTCCTGCGCGCCGGATGCGGCGTTGATGAACGTCAGCTCCGGATGCGTCCTCGAGAAATTCTTGACCGCGATGCCTTCGTCGCCGGAGAGCGGCGAGAGAAGGACTTGGACGTGGTCCTGCTCGATGAGCTTCTTCACCGCGCGCACCGCGGAATCGGGCGTCGCGTCGGTCGAGGCGATGACGAATTCGAGCTCCTTGCCGCCCGCCTTGCCGCCGTATTTCTTCACCGCGGCATTCAACCCGGCGATCCCGTCGATGCCCAATATGGTGTAGGTGCCTTCGAGCGTCGCGGTGACGCCGACCTTGATCTTGTCCTGCGCCCAGGCCGCGCTCGACAGCAAAATGCTGGCGAGCGCCGCAGCGCGGATTCCACCCTTCAACATCACTATTCCTCCCGACTCTACCTATTGTTTCCCTGGCGCGGCGGCCGAACGTTTGTGCTCACGTTCGCCATCGCCCGCGACGCAGCCTCCCATCGAATCGCATGGGCGTCAGCGGCGCGCTAAGCGCACAATAGTGAAGCGGAATATGCTCGACTTTACAAGCAGTCTGTTTTTTGCGCGTGACGCGCGGCGCTAATCTTAACTGTAACCGGCGACAAGCCGACGCGCCTCGAGGGCTCGGAGGTTTGCGAGAAGCCTTTGGCGGTTCACCGGATAAACTGGTTCGCGAAGTCCGCGCCAAGGCCCACTTCGGCAAAATGCTTCCGGCACATGTCGATCTTCGTGAAGACGTCCTCGTATCCGACCGCTTTGCCCCAGGGGTCGACGTAGTACATGACGCCATTCACCTGGAAATATGTGATCATCTCCGCGACGCCCTCGGGAACGACAAGCGTGTGGGTTTCGCCGGGGGGCTCGAACACGTAAGACCCTTCCTCGGCGATCCAATCATGTTCGAGGTAGCGCCAGCGTCCTTTGAGAACGAGACCATGCACGGCGTTTGGATGCCGGTGGCGCGAGAGCACGCCGGCGCGGCGCACGCGCAACAAATTCATCCAGTAACCCGTCGATCGGTTGAGGCATAGGGGGCGAAACCAAACGTTGTTCGCCTGGGGCACCCACATCCGTTCGTCGTCCGGGATGGCCCGCGGGATCACGATCTCCGACAAGGCGTCGGCGGGAAAGGGAAGCTGGTAGGGGACGAGCGCGTCGTCGGCCGTGGCGTTGTCCATGATCGTCACGCCTTCCTAAGTTAGTGGCGCCCCTCAGGGCCTTGGCGGGTTGGATCATGTCCTTGCCAGGGAAGCAAACGGCAAAAAAGGAGGCCGCCGTGTCGCCACGGCGGCCTTGAGTCTAGGGAGGAAACGCCCAAGGAGGGCATATGCGGCAGATCATGCCGCACCGCAGCAATATGGTTGATGACCTCGGCCGTTGCAAGAGCTTTCTTCATTCAAAATCGAGGGACGGCGCCGTGATTCTTGCGCCACCCGGTCAGGGCCGCCCGATAGAGCGCTCCTACCCGCCCAATATTTTCAATAGCTTGCGGCGGGTGAGACGCGAACGAGCTCGAGGACGCCGCTGTGTCACACATAGCAGTTATTCGCAGTGGCGTAGCAAGCGGGCTGAATCGAGCGAGGTCGGACGCCGTCGGCCTCGATCTATATCTCGTATGGTGACGATCAACTCGCTCGGCTGGCCGAAGCCCATCCGCGGCGATGGCTGCGCCGTCGCCAGATTTGCCTTCTCCTTCGCGCGATCTCGGCCGGCGCCCCATCTCGAAGTCCCAGAGGCCAATTCTCGTACGTCTTCGCATTTGGTCATCCGCGCTTCAAAAGAGGTCAAGCAGCATGCCATATCAGGCCTAAGCTTCCCGAGCGGCGGACGAACACCACCGCGCCAACAGGAGGGAACAGCAATGATTATGCGCAGTCTCGTTGCGTGCCTCGCCCTATCGGCGGCGCTTACCCCGTCCGTAGTCTATGCCGGCGATCCGGCCTCCTGCGCCAAACCGCATTTTTCGGACGTCGGCTGGACCGACATTACCGCCACCACCCAGATCGCGAACCAAATTTTGACGGACCTCGGCTACAAACCGAACATCACCGTCCTGTCGGTCGCCGTCACCTTCAAGTCGCTTGAAGACGGCGACATCGACGCTTTTCTCGGCAACTGGATGCCGCTGCAGGAGCCGACCCAGGCGCCGCTGGTCAAGGCAGGCAAGATCGAGGTTGTCACGAACAACCTCAGCGACGCCCGCATCGGTTTCGCGACCTCCAAGGCGACCTATGATGCAGGGCTCAAGACCTACGCCGACATCGCCAAGTTCAAGGACCAGCTCGACGGCAAGCTCTATGGCATCGAGCCCGGCAGCGGCGCCAATGGCACCATCTCGAAGATGATCTCCGACAACACGTTCGGCCTCGGCGGCTTCAAGCTGGTTGAGTCCAGCGAACAAGCGATGCTTGCCGAAACTGCGCATCGGATCAAGGAAGGCAAGCCGATCGTCTTCTTCGGCTGGCAGCCACATCCCATGAACGTCAACCTGCCGATGGTTTATCTCACAAAGGGCAACGACGTGTTCGGGCCGAACGATGGGGGCGCCACGGTCGTGACCCTGACGCGTGCCGGATACGCGAAGGAATGTCCGAATGTCGAACGTTTGCTTTCAAACCTAACCTTCGAACTCGGCCATCGAAAATCGCCTGATGAGCGACATCCTCGACCAGGGCATGCAGCCCGACGCGGCTGTCCGCGCCTGGATGAAAGCAAACCCCGCTGCGCTGCGCCAAATGGCTGGACGGCGTGACGACGATCGACGGCAAGCCGGGGCTTGCGGCCGTGAAGAGCGGGCTCGGCATTTAGGGCGGACAACTTTGGTATTGCGGGCCGAAAGCCGACGGGGTCGAGCGACAAGGCCCGTTTCGGTGAATCGCCTGCGGGCCATCTCTAAAGGCAGCGACACTAACTACTCACCTCACCCAAATTTTTTGTCGAACTCGGTTTCATCTCCGAGCGAGGCGTGGTTCTCTGTGAACTAGCGTAAGATTCAACTGACCCTAGCGCTGGAAGCGCAACGATGACTAAACCTACTGTGTTCTCTGTTTTGATCAAAGGCTCTCCCCGCAAGCTATTTTATGTTCAAGAAAGGTTGTCGGGTGATCTCACGTTAATCGTAAAGCAATCTATATTCAGACAAGAGAAAGAATTTGGACCTTCCTCGGAACATGACACAATAGTAGAGGAACATTTTTCCATTCATATTAATCCAGACTCGGATTCGGTCAATGTGATAAAATATACGCAGCTGCTAAACGACGGGAGGTGTCATATAACGCGAAATTATACTGAATCAAATAAAGCTCCATAATCAGTTTACGGGCCTATTTGTCCGTCGAGCGGGCGACTTGTCCGAAGATCGGTATCTTATTAAGCCTCACAAAGGTAATATAGTATCGATCGGTAGCTACGATCCTCTTTATTTTCAACCCGTCTACTTTGTCATCGTCGGGCCGCGAGATCGCCCATTTGTTTCGCTGCCAGCAAGTAAAATAAACGTAATACAGAAAGTGTTCAGAAAATTCCGCCTTGTAATTTTGTGGCAATTCTTAGTTTTTACCGGAGGAACGGCGATAAAAAGTTTTATTCAGAGAACGTTTTCTCAGGACGAAATCGCGAGTGCGGATCCCACCGATCGCCCAGCAATGGCCGCAATGAGTAAAGGATTTTCCGACTTAGAAGCGATCGGCGTTTTTAACAGCTCGAAATATGTGATAGCAGACATTTTGATTGATAATTCGTGGTCGCGCTTATCTAACGAAGATAAGATAAAATATTTGGCTCGGTATGAGTTTTACAAGCGCTACGAGATTTATACTCAGGAAGCAGTGTCATTCGGCACAGAGCATGTCCGGTTCCTTGAAAAGCTCCGGGCGTCGTTGGGTGACGACAGGGTGCAACCGAGTAAGACATTAAAATCTCATACTGATGTGCCGTCATTGCGGCAGTAAGATCAAGCGCCTCGAAAGGCTTCGTCAATGGCTGATTTGGCATTAACGAATTGGCATGGACCGCTTGTTCGGCGGCCGCAAAACCCGTGTGTCAAGAACGACAAATGTTTGCAGAAAATCAGAAATTATACTAAACTCTCCCGATGAGCAATCCTGTCCTTCCGCATGGCCTCAACCGGAGGCGCCCGATCTGGCGCTTCGGACCACCAAAGGGACAAAAAGCGACGAGAAAAGCTTTTCGGCGTTTTTCCCTCGTAACCCATTGATAAGTCTAGAATTCGGACGAGAGAATCCAAGGAAATCCACGGAAATCCAACCCTCAAAATCCGGGGTTTTCGCAGCGAAACGGCGAGGATCCAAGAAAATCCAAACGGATCGGCCGGACCAGCGCCGCAGCCGGGCCCGTTATATAACATTTCATTATCGTTATCACGCCTCTAAAGCCTCAAACGACGCGCGGCGGAGGGCGGGGCGCCGAAGCGGCGGCGGAAGGCGCGGGACAGGGAGGCGATGGCGGAGAAGCCGCTTCGCTCGGCGACCTCGGCGATCGGCAGATTGGTGTCGAGCACGAGGCGCCTCGCCACGTTGAGGCGCAGCGCGACGAAATAGGCGCCGGGCGAGGCGTCGACGATCTTCAAAAACAGCGTTTCGAGGGCGCGCGTCGAGACGCCGACGCGGCGCGCAATGGCGGCGATCGTCAGGGGTCGGTCGATATGCGCCTCCATGATGCGGATCGCCTCGGCGACGCGCGGCTCGTGCTGGCGGATCCGCCCGAGCGACACGATCGGCTGCGCGTCCGAACCGGTTCGCACCTCCTCGTAGATATAGAGGCTCGCGACATCGAGGGCCGCCGAATAGCCGTTGCGGGCGCGAATCAGCGAAAGCAGGCAATCGAGCGCTGGGGTGGCCCCGCCCGTGGTGAAGACGGGCTCATCGACCACGAAACGATCCGGCTGGACGTCCACGTTCGGAAAGCGTGCGGCGAAATCCTCGAGATCCTCCCAGTGCGTCGTCGCGCGCTTTCCGTCGAGCAGCCCCGCCATCCCCATGAGCCATGGGCCGGATTCGACGCCCCCGACAATGGCCGAACGCTTCGCGCCGGCGCGCAGCAATCTCAGGACCGGCGGCGTCCCATATCGCACCGCCTCGAAGGCCGCGACCAGGATAAGGGCATCCTGCCGCCCGGCGGAATCGAAGGCGCCGTCGACCGGAATCGGCAGCCCGCAACTCGCAACCGGCGTTGCGCCATCGATCGACGTGAGCTTCCAGCAATAGGCTGGCCGACCCAAAACGCGATTGGCGCCGCGCATGGGGTCGAGCGTCGCGGCGAGCGACAGGAGCGAAAGGCCGGGGAACAGGAGCAGCGTGACGTTCAGCGGCTCGTCAGAATGGGCAAAGATCATGGGAATGGGCAAGGATCATGGCTTCGCAGGAAAGAAAACGAACTGCGCAATGAGTTGCGTCACGCTTCGCCTTTCCCGTCAAGTTCCGTGCATCGATCGGAGACCGCCATGCCCTTGTCCGTGAACCGCGATGTCTTCATTACCTGCGCTGTCACTGGCGCGGGCGACACGGTGCGCGCCTCGCAGCACGTGCCGATCACGCCGAAAGAGATCGCCGAATCCGCGATCGACGCGGCCAAGGCCGGGGCGGCGATCGTCCATTGCCATGTGCGGGACCCGGAGACCGGCGCCGCCTCGCGCCGGAAGGATCTCTACCGAGAGGTTAAAGACCGGATCCGCTCAGCCGAGGTCGACGTTGTCCTGAACCTGACCGCCGGCATGGGCGGGGACCTCGTGTTCGGCGATGTTGAAGCGCCCTTGCCCGTCAACAAGACAGGCACCGACATGGCGGGAGCGACCGAGCGTGTCGCCCATGTCGCGGAATGCCTTCCCGAGATCTGCACCCTCGACTGCGGGACCATGAACTTCAATCTCGGCGATTACGTCATGACCAACACGCCCTCGATGCTGCGCGAGATGGCGCGGCAGATGACGGCGCTCGGGGTCAAGCCCGAGATCGAGGCCTTCGATACCGGTCATCTCTGGTTCGCTCATGAGCTCGCCGCCGAAGGACTGATCGAAGACCCCGTGCTCATCCAGCTTTGCATGGGCATTCGCTGGGGTGCGCCGGACGACCTCAACACTTTCATGGCGATGGTGAACAATGTGCCGGCGGGTTGGACGTTCTCGGCATTTTCCATCGGCCGCAACGCCCTCGCCTATCCGGCTGCGGCGGTGCTCGCCGGCGGCAATGTCCGCGTCGGGCTGGAGGACAACCTCTATATCGGCAAGGGGCAGCTCGCGACGAATGCGCAACTCGTGGAAAAAGCCGCGGGCGTCGTGACAGGCATGGGGGCCCGAATCCTTGGCCCGCGAGAGGTCCGCGAGCGGCTCAAGCTCACGAAGCGCTAAGGAGACCCCGATGGATTCAATGAGTGCGCCCTTAAAACCTCTCGCCCCCATTTCGCGCGCAGCCTGCATCGGCGGCGGCGTCATCGGCGGGGGCTGGATCGCCCGCTTTCTCTTGGCCGGCGTCGACGTGAGGGTGTTCGACCCGCATCCGGAGGCGGAGCGCATCGTCGGCGAGGTCATCGGCAATGCAGAACGCGCTTACGGCCTCTTGACCAAGGCTCCTCTGCCGGCGCGGGGGCGGCTGACGTTCTCTCCAAGCCTCGCCGACGCCGTATCGGGCGCCGAATGGGTGCAGGAGAGCGTACCGGAGCGTCTCGATCTCAAGCGCCGCGTGCTCGCCGAGATCGACGCCGCATGCCAGGCGGAGGCGCTGATCGGCTCCTCGACTTCCGGCCTTCTGCCCTCGGAACTGCAAGCGGGCCTCGCCCACCCGGAGCGGCTGTTCGTCGCCCATCCATACAATCCGGTCTATCTCTTGCCCCTGGTCGAGATCGTCGGCGGCGCGGCGACGACCCGGGCGACCATCGATCGCGCTCGCGCCGTTCTTGACGCCATTGGCATGAAGGGCGTGGTCATCGCGCGCGAGATCGAGGCTTTCGTCGGGGATCGCCTGCTCGAAGCTTTGTGGCGCGAGGCGCTCTGGCTGATCAAGGACGACATTTGCGACGTCGAGACGCTCGACGATGTGATCCGCTATTCCTTTGGCCTGCGTTGGGCGCAGATGGGTCTGTTCCAAACCTACCGTATTGCGGGCGGCGAAGCGGGCATGCGCCATTTCCTCGCCCAGTTCGGCCCCTGTCTCAAATGGCCGTGGACCAAACTCACCAATGTCGTCGACCTCGACGAGGCTCTCGTCGAGAAGATCGCCGCCCAGTCGGACAAGCAGGCGGCTGGCCTGTCGATCCGCGAACTCGAGCGGATCCGGGACGAGAACCTCGTCGGCATCCTGCAATCGCTGAAGGCCGGCCGCGACGGCGAGGGCTGGGGCGCCGGAAAGCTGCTTGCGGAGTTCGAGCGGCGGCTTCTCGCCAGCACGCCGCCGGCTGTAGTCGAGAGAGCCTGACGGCGCTGGCGAGGGTTCAGCCCTCGTCCGCGGACCCCAAGCCCTCGCAAGAGCGGCCAAAGGCGGAAAGCGCGTCCTCGAGGTAGTCTGGCAGCAGCTCCATATCCAGAACGTACCTCCAGGTCGGGGCCTCCGCCCGCTCTTTCGCCTGAGCGACGGCGATTTTCCACTCCTCGGGTTGCATGTCGCCGCGACCGATCCAAGCCAGCGCCACCAGCGCCGCCGCCTCGTCGACGTCGAGATCCTTGATGAATTCGATCAGTTCCCGGCGGAGCGAACGGCCGGCCGCGTCGGTCAGCATAATGTGTTCATCGTCGTCGGCGGGGTTTGAGTTCGTCCGGCTCGGCGCCTGCCTCTTCGCCGAGATATTCACGCGATTTTTCAATGATGAAGCACACTTTCGCCAGATCGATCTCTGGCATCGGACGTTCGCTTTCATCGATCTTGCGCATGAAGGGTTCTCCAGACTCGGGCCGCGACTTATCGGGTCATGCGAAGGAAATGGCTTCGGCCGCTGCTCAACCATCAAGCCTTCCGTCCGTTGCCCTGCCTGCTTACGACACGCGCCGCAGACCTACCAGCCCAACGCTCGCTCCCTTTTGATCTTGAGACGCGCGCGACTTTCATTTTAGTCTCGCGCATCCAGTCGTTTCAATGGATTGCGCCCCGGTTTAGGTTCGTCTTCAGGAAGGACGGTCGCTCCTGAACGCGACGCTTGGCTTCAAGCGGGCCCGGATCAACACATAGCGGATAGTGCAAAACGCGGTTGCGGTAAAAAGGCGCGGGCTCTACGCTGGAGAGATGGAAAATTTTAGCGCCGGCTCAGCCGCGATGAAACTAACCTACAAGATTCTCAGCCATACGGCCGATAGCTTTCTTGATATCTTGAAGCAATTAACATCAGAGCTCGGCGTCACCAATATTGCATACGTTCGCATGTCGGCGAACAAGAGCACGGATTTAAATTTGTTGACAGCTGGCGAGACAACCTATCCGAGGGAATGGATGCGGCGTTATTTCGCTAAGCAGTACTTCTTAATAGACCCAATTCTTAAGTTCGCAAACTCATCGCCATCGTATTTCGACTGGGCAGATGTGACAAGCGAAAGCCCTGCAATAAAAGAATTTTTCTCGGACGCCATCCGTCACAAGATTGGCAGCAACGGTATCTCGATCCCAATCCGAAATCGAAAGAACTCTCAAGCCATAGTCTCGTTTACCAGCGACATGTCGAGACAAGATTGGGATATATTTAAAGAAGTAAACATAGATAAGCTTCATCATATGTCTGCTCTAATTGACTCTGCGGCAATGACAGGTCTAAAATTTGAAGACGTCCCAGATGTCAAGCTTTCTCTTCGTGAAGAACAGTGCATCATGTGGGCGGCACGAGGAAAAACATATGAGGAAATCGGGGAGATAACGAATTTAAGCTTCTATAGCGTCAGGAGCCATCTGGATTTGGCGCGCCATAAGCTGCGCGGCGCAAATCTGACGCACGCGGTCGCGATAGCGCTCGCCCTCGGCGTAATTCCAGCGATGGCAATGAGAACCTAGTCGTTGAGCTAATAGACTAGTGGATTGAATTTAACGCTTGGTGCCGTCGTCTGACGGCTTCGATGATTTTTTCGGGGTCAGCGACCCATCGGAAGGGCTTTGACTTGGCGTTGTGATCATCGAGGAAGCGGTTGATGGCGGCCTGCAGATCAACCACGGATTGGAAGACGCCGCGCTTGAGGCGGCGCTTGGTGAGGGTCGCGAAGAAGCCCTCGACGGCGTTGAGCCAGGAGGCCGAGGTCGGCGTGAAGTGGAATGTCCAGCGCGGATGGCGCGCCAGCCATTTTCGGACCTCGGGGTGCTTGTGGGCGGCGTAGTTGTCGAGGATCGCATGGACGGTCTTGCCGGCGGGGACCTCGCGCTCGACGGCGTTTAGGAAACGGATGAACTCCTGATGCCGATGGCGCTGCATGTTGCGGCCGATCACCTTGCCGTCGAGAACGTTCATCGCGGCGAACAGCGTCGTCGTGCCATTGCGCTTGTAATCATGAGTCATCGTTCCCGCCCGGCCCTTCTTCATCGGCAGGCCGGGCTGGGTTCGGTCGAGCGCCTGGATCTGGCTCTTCTCGTCGACGGAAAGGACAACAGCGTGCGCCGGCGGATCGACATAGAGCCCGACCACGTCGCGCAACTTGTCGACGAACGCGGGGTCTTTGGAGAGCTTGAACTGCCGGATGCGGTGTGGCTGAAGTCCGTGGGAGCGCCAGATGCGCTGCACGGAAGAGACGCTGACGCCGGCTGCCTCCGCCATCGCTGCGCCCGTCCAATGCGTGGCTTCGGCCACCGGCGGCTCCATCGTCAGCGTCACGACGCGTTCGGCGACAGCGGGATCAAGCTTCGGGATGCGCGACGGCCTCGTCTTGTCGCGCAGCAGCCCTTCAAAGCCCTCGTCGGCAAAGCGTTCCTGCCAGCGCCAGACGCAGGTCTTGGACTTGCTCGTCTCGCGCATGATCGCGCTCGTGCCGACTCCTTTCGCGGTCAGCATGACGATCCGTGCTCGCCAGACGTGCTTCTGCGGGGCGTTCCGGTCGCTGACCAGCGCGCGGAGCCGATCGAGGTCAGCCGAAGAGACGGAAAGGGTGACGCCAGCTCGCATCCCCCAGACTCGCACGCCCCAAGTCCGGTCGAAATCCCTGATCGGATTCAAATGTCAGATTTGATCCACTAGATTGCTCCGCATCCAGAGCGGCTCATGGGGTGGATCTTGCGCTCCGATCTTCGCGCGAGCGCTGGAAGCTAAACCAAATCCAACGTGGACCGTGAGCCTGCTGCTACTCTGAGACTGCGAGCATCGACAAGGGCGAAATATGCTCGGAAGGTAAGGTGCTCAGAGATCGGACTGGCTGAATGGCCAAGGCGGACGAGCCGCTCAAGACACGACCGCCGGCAAGCTGGCTTCTCGGTCCGGTTCGACTCGCTTCTTTCCCTTCGCCTTCAAGGCCTGCAGAACGTCTCGGGCTGCGCGCAAAACATCGGGCTCCAAGTCGTAGTCAAGGCAAATATGAACCATGATTTCTGCGAATTGGTCAGCAACACTGGGTGGCCGGGAATCGACATCGCCATTCGCAATATATGGACTCGTCTTGAAACGGAGCATGAGGCGGCCTTTCGGAGTTGTCGCTCGGATGAACTTAGCCCACGCGAGGACAGGTCGGCGTCAAGGTCAGGGGACTCTCCTCGACGCAGTTTGACCGGGGCTCTCACGTGGTAGGCACAAACATATCTCTAATATTTAAATGATAATATCTGCTGACGAACATTTTTATTTCTGTAATCAATCCATCGTCCAGAAAACTATAACTATAATACACTTTAACCAACTACGGACATTCATTAAGACTTCAGCACTCCCCTGGCAAGGCGCAAATGTGCTTAGAACAAAACAAGATCATATTTCTTGCGGGCTCGGAACGACTGCGGGCGCATCGTCGGCAGCGGAGATGGAATTGCGTTCTCGCATCCGTTCGGCTACCGAATGTGGCCATTGGAGGGAGTGTTGGTGAGCCGCGGGCGCCAGACATTTGCGCTTGGGAGACAGCGCGCGAAGCGTCGCCTGGCATCGTTCCGCTCGCCCCTCACCGCGTTTCTGGTCGCGCTTTCGCTGATCGTTCAGCTTTTCGCCGCCGCGACGCCGCCGGCTTTGGCCGCGCCCGCTTTCGCCGGCGCCGATGACGCTGCGATCGCGGCCGAGTTCAAGGCGGTCTTCGGCGACACGGCGCAACTCTGCGTCCATACCGACGATCAGAGCGCGCCGGCGCAGCACGGGCCCTGCCATTGCTGCGATCAATGTCTCCTCTGCGGCTTCGCCGCTCAGGTCGTTGCCTTCGTCCCGCCTGACCTGCCGGCGTTGCCGGAGCGGCTCGACAGCGACGCGCATGCGATCCGTGCGCCGCCTGGCCGCGACGTTCTTCCCGCCCATCCCGTCCAGCCAAATCCCGCTCGAGCGCCGCCCCTCCCAGTCTGACGGTCATTCGCCGCGCGCGCCCTTCGGCGCGCGCTCGCATTCCTTCAGATTCGAGGTTTCCTTTTGATGACACCGTTCAAAATCCGCTTAGCGGCGGGCGCCCTCGCGGGCGCGGCAGCGGCCCTGTGGCTCACCCCTGCCTACCCTCACGCCGTTTGCGGCGCCCGAATCTTCCCGGCCACACTCGCTATCGACGATCCGGGCGTTCTCGATGAGCTTACGCTTCCGGCCGTAAGTTATGTTCCTTTCAACTCAGACGGCGCTCACGAGTGGGACGCGAGCTTCAGCTGGACCAAGACGATCACTCCGGGCCTCAGCGTGGTCATCTCCGATGGACCGACTTGGGAGCATCCCGGCGGCTACGGTTGGAACGGGCTCGATACCGAGTTGCAGTGGCAGGCGCTGTGCATCCCCGACGCCGAGTTCATGTTCAAGGTCGGCTTCGACATATCCTGGGCCGGAACCGGCACGGCAGCCCTGGCGGGCGCCGGCGGGCAAAACACCTACTCTCCGCTGGTGGTCGCGGGTTTGGGATTCGGAACCCTGCCGCAGTCACTGAAGTACATGAGGCCGTTCGCGATCACGGCGGAGTTCAGTACAACGACACCCGGTCAGGATTGGACGAATGGCGACCCCAATGTCTCCACGTTCAACTGGGGCTTCACCCTCCAATACAGCTTGCCGTACTTCAACACGCAATTGGCCGAGATCAACAACGACTTCCTCAAGCATCTCGTCCCAATCGCTGAGTTTGCTTTTCAGACCCCGATTCACAATGGCGCGGCTGCCGGCGCGCTGACAACCGGCTACTTCCAGCCCGGCGTCATCTACGAAGCCGACAAATGGCAGATCGCCCTCGAGGCCATGGTCCCGATGACGGGCGCAACCGGTCACGGCGTCGGCGTGATCGGCTCACTTGATTTCTATCTCGACGATATTCCCAACAGGATCGACGAACCGATCTTCCCTCACGGACTTGGCATAGCGCCAGGAATCTGACCCAAGGAGTTTGACCATGCGCACAAACATCCTCAAAATCGCTACTTCGCTCGCCTTCGCGCTCGTCGCCACCCAAGCCTTCGCCCACGCCCAGCTCGAGAAGGCAACGCCCGCCGTCGGCGGCACGGTCGCCTCGGCGAGGGAAATCCGGCTCGAGTTCAGCGAGGGCGTCGAGCCGCGCTTTACCGGCGTGACCTTGACCGGCCCGGGCGGCGCCGTTCCTCTCGGAGCGGCCAAGACGGAGCCAAGCAATCAGGCCGTGCTGATCGTGCCGATCTCCAAGCCCCTGGCGGCCGGCGCCTATACCGTGCGCTGGCACGCGGTGTCGGTCGATACGCACCACACCCAGGGAACCTTCGAATTCACCGTGAAGCCATGACCGCCTCTCAAGGCAAACACTTACCAATCGGAAAGCACGAACCATGAGACATTCTCTGTTCACCTTGGCGCTCGCTCTTGCCTTAAGCGCGACGCCCGCGCTGGCGCAGGAGTTCAAGGCCGGAGACATCGTGATCGAAATGCCCTGGGCGCGCGCGACCCCGAAGGGCGCCGAGGTCGGGGGCGGCTATGTGACGATCCAAAACAAAGGCGCCGCGCCCGACCGGCTGACTGGAGGCAAAGCGGACTTCGCCAACGTCGAGGTGCACCAGATGAAGTCGGTAAACGGCGTCATGGAGATGCGCCAGGTCGCGGGCGGGCTCACGATCCCCGCGCACGGATCGGTGACGCTCTCGCCCGGCGGCTATCACCTGATGTTCACCCATCTCACCCATCCGCTGACCAAGGGCGAGAGCGTGAAGGCCACGCTCGACTTCGAACATGCGGGTCCCGTCCAAGTCGAGTTCGCCGTGACGGGAGTGGGCGCTGCGGCGCCCAGCGGGTCCGGAGGCGCCATGAAGGGCATGAAGATGTGAGCGGGCGCATCCAGCGAAGCGGCGTTCGTCCGCCAACGCGTCGCCGTCCGCTTTGAGCGCGAACAGCTCGTGATCACCCTCGCCTCTTGCCGTTTCGCCCATTTCCTGGCCGCGATGCTGGCGTTCGGCATGAGCGCGTATCTTTGGGCGTTCGCGCCGGAACGGCTCAAGCTTGCGCTGTCGCCGATCGTCAACCGCCTCGCGCTGATCGCGAGCCTCGTCGCCCTCGTAACCGCGATTGTGTGGCTTGCGCTCGAGTCCGCCTCGATGGCCGACGACTTGAGCGCCGCGACCGATCCCGAAGGGATCGGCGCGGTGCTCACCGACACCGCCTTCGGCCATATCTGGGCGGCCCATCTTGTTCTGGCGGCCGCGCTGGTCGCTGTCGTCGCTTTCGGCCCGCGCGCCCGATGGGCGGCGACGTCGCTTGTCTCGGGTGCGCTGCTGGCGAGCCTCGGCTTCGTCGGCCACGCCGCGATGCAGACCGGCGCCGAAGGCGTTCTTCATCGCGCGAACCACGCCATCCATCTCTTGACGACGGGCGCATGGATCGGCGGCCTTGTTCCGTTCGTGATGTGCCTTCGGGCCTATGAGCGCGACGATCTGCGCAAAGACGCGGTCAGGGCGATGACCGGGTTTTCCTTCTGGGGCCAGTTCATCGTCGCGGCGGTCGTGCTCACAGGCGTCGTCAACATCGCGTTGACATCCGGCCGTCCCCCGATCCCGCCGGCGTCGCCCTACCGCGCGCTTCTCGTCGCGAAAATCATTATCGTCGCCATCATGATCTCGCTTGCGGTTTTCAACCGCTTCGTCCTGGCGCCGCGGCTCAAGGCGAGCGCGACCGCCCTCGCAACCTTACGCGCGACGAGCGCGGCGGAAATCGTGCTGGGCTGCCTCGTCGTCGCGCTCGTCAGCGTGTTTGCGCTGCTCGATCCGGCGTGAAGCGATAGGCGATAACCCCTATTGAGCCGCAAGGATTTGCGGCGGCACAGTCTTAGGCTTGCCTGAGCTTCGCGCTACACAACTGAGGCGTTGTGTGACCGCGATCACAGTTCCTACCGCATCAAGCGCATAGTAGTAGAAAGGGGGGGCAGGCGCGTAGGCGCTTGAGCTTGAGGACGCGGTTCGCAGGCGCGGACGGGAGGGGCGGATGAAGGCGCATATTGTCGGCGGCGGGTTTGGCGGACTGGCGGCGGCGGCGCTGCTCATCCGGAACGCCAACGTGCCCGGCCAGGACATCACGATCTACGAGGCGGATGGCGATCTCGGCGGCGGGTACTTTCTCGAGGGAAGTCCGGCGAGCGGCTACAATCTGCCAGGTTCCGTCTTCGACAAGGAATTCCGCTGCGGGTTCGATCTGCTCTCGTCGATCCCGACACTGGCCGACCCGAAGGTTTCCGTCAGGGATCAATTCTTCACCTTCAACAACGCGAACCCCTACAACGATCAGGCGCACATTCTCGATGGCAACGGCGCCATCGTGCATGGCCGCCATTTCGGCCTAAGCCTGTTGGACGGGCTCGCCCTCGGCCGGGTCTCGCTGACGCCCGAAGCCATGCTCGACGGGCGCCGAATCGAGGAATTCTTTTCCCCCGACTTCTTCAAGACCGAATTCTGGCTGCTCTGGTCGACGATCATGGGATCGCTGCCGCAGCACAGCGTGATCGAGTTCCGGCGTTACATGAACCGCTTCCTGTACTTGTTCCCCCACCTGTCGACCATGGCGGGGGTGATGCGCACGCCCTTCAACCAGAACGAAGCGTTCGTAAAGCCTCTGGTCGCCTGGCTCACTCCGCAAGGCGTGAACTTTGTGACTGCCGCCTTGGTCAAAGACATAGGCTTCGCGCCTGTGCCTGGCCGCATCACGGTCAATAAGCTCGACTACGAAAGAAATGGCGCTGCGACTTCCGTCGCCGTCGCGCCGGACGACATCGTGCTCGTGACCACTGGGTCGCAGGCGGCCGACCGCTCCTCGGGAACGATGAACACGGCGCCGGGGCGCCGCCCAACCCGGGGCAGTCATGGGCGCTGTGGAGTCTCTTGGCTCGGGGGCGCACGGGTTTCGGCGATCCCACCAAGTACTTCGGCGCCCTGCAGATCGACAATTCGCGCTGGGTGACGTTCACAGTCACCACAACGGGCTCCGAATTCGTCGAGCGGATCACCAAGCTACTCGGCGGCGTCGAGCCTGGATGTGGCGGGCTCCAGACGTTGAGGGACTCGGGCTGGGTGATCTCGTTCTCGATCTTCCACCAGCCGGAAGTCATCGGTCAGCCCAAAGGCACATATGTCTGGTGGGGCTATGGGCTCCATCCCGAACGCCCGGGCAATTTTATCAAGAAACCGATGGTCCAATGCACCGGCGCGGAAATCCTCGAGGAGGTGCTGCGGAACTTGCGGTTTGACGACCAGCTTGACGTGATCATGAAGTCGTCGATCTGCATTCCCTGCGATCTGCCCTATGTGAACAACATCTGGCTTAAGCGCAGCCGCGGCGACAGGCCGCCTGTGGTTCCGGAGGGGTCGACCAATCTCGGGCTCATCGGGCAGTACGTCGAGCTTGAGCAGGACATCGCTTTCACCTTCGAATATTCCACTCGCTCGGCGTGGGAGGCGATTCACCGTCTGCTGAAGCGCGGGCCTGCGCCGCCGCCCGTCTATCAGGGACAAGTCGATCCGAAGGGAATCTTGGCCGCCTTGGAGGTGTTCCTCGCGCAATGACGCGGTAGCGACCTCCCCCGCTCTTTGCAGGGTCGGTTCTCGGGATTTGGATTCGTGGCGTTCGCTTATTCGCTGGCGGCTCAGCGATGTCCGATGCCCCCTTGTCCGAACGCCCCGCCGCCGCCGTGGAAGACTCCGGCGCCTCCGACCCCATGAAACCCGCCAGCAAGGCCGGGAGAGGCGGCCGCGCCGATGTGCGGAGCTCCCAGCCCGCCGCCGGCGTGGAAAGTCCCGACGCCAGCAAAGCCTGGAGAGGCGGGCGCGCCGATGTGCGGAGTTCCGATCGTGCCCCCAGGGTGGAAGCCTCCGACGCCGGTGAAGCCCCGCGAAACGGGCGCGCCGATGTGGGGAGTTCCGATCATGCCCCCGGGGTGGAAGGCTCCAGCGCCCGCAAAGTCCGGGGAAGCGGGCGCGCCGATATGGGGAATTCGGGCGCTATGAAACTGGTGAAAATTGCCGCCGCCGAGGCCGCCCTGGAATCCGCCGCTGGTAAAACCGGCGGCGACGGTCGCGGCGCCGCGGTGGAGATTGGGCGAGACGCGGACGCCCCCAGCGCCGAAGCGACGCCGCCCTGGGCTAACGCCCGACGCGCCGATGGCCGGAGCGCCGGCGGCGCCGTAAAAGTGGCCGGGCGGGACGCCAGGGCCTAGGCGGGCGGACGGCGCGCCGCGATAAATCGGTTTCGGCTCGGGACGCGCAACGATGACGCGGTGGCGATGATGTCGCCGAATTGCTGGGACGATGATCGGGCCGACAGAGCCCACCCCGCCAAAACCGCTGTTCCACTCATTGCCGCAAGGATAGTAACCGGGGCCGTTCCAGCCGTTGTCGTACCAGCAATCGCCGCCGGAGTATTGCACCGTTTGCACGGGCGACAGATGTGCGAACGAGGAGAGACCGCCGCCGCTCATGCCGGCAACGCCCGCTTCCGCGTCGCTGGCCAGAAGCGCCGAAGCGAGCCCCAGGTAAGTGAGGAGGCGCAAAGTCATGGACTCTTTGTCCTGGAAGAAAACGGGCGTCTGCAGCAGCGTCCGCAAATTCAAATGGGAAGCAATTGCCGCGTTTGCTAGGAGGCCTCGTCCGGCCGCCATGGACGCGGTCGTCCGATCGCCGTCCAAGTCTCGAGAAGGAATTCGCGCGCCGCCGCGGGTTTTTGTTGCAAAAACCAGAATCTTATGTTATGAGATTTGTTTCTGCACGGGCGACCACTTTTTTCCTCTGAAATGGGCGTATTGGCTAAAGGGCTTGATTCCCGGCGCGCGCCAAGTCGTGGAGCTCGAGGGGGCGAAGCTGTTCTTCCCGGAGGAACGGCCCGACGAGCCTGCCGACGCCGTCCGAGCGCACTGGCGGACAAGCGCCAATTCGCCGGTGATGGCTTAACCTTTCTTGTGCCGGTCGCGGAACGTCTTCGCCCAGCCCGGCTTCGTCTGCTGACGGCCGCGCGCGACCGCAAGCGCGCCGGCCTCGACCGGCTCCGTGATCACCGAGCCCGAGCCGATATAGGCGCCATCCCCGATCGTGACCGGCGCGACGAGGGCCGAGTTCGAGCCGATGAAAGCCCCGGCGCCGATGTCGGTCTTGTTCTTGGAGAAGCCGTCGTAATTGCAGGTGATGGTTCCGGCGCCGATGTTCGCCTTTGCGCCGACGCGGGCGTCGCCGATATAGGTCAAATGGTTGATCTTGGCGCCCTCCTCGATCACCGACTGCTTGATCTCAACGAAATTGCCAATTCTGGCGTTGGCCCCGATGTCCGCGCTTGGTCTCAGGCGCGCGAACGGCCCGACAATCGCCCTGCTCGCGACCCGCGCCCCTTCGAGATGCGAGAAGGAGCGGATCACCGCGCCATCCTCGATACGGCACCCAGGCCCGATAACGACATGAGGTTCGATGAGAACGTCGCGACCGATTTCGGCGTCAAATGACAGAAACACAGTTTCGGGGGCGGTCAGCGTCGCGCCCCCGGCCATGGCGCGCCGGCGCAAACCGTCCTGCAGGGCGGCCTCGGCGGCGGCGAGCTGTGCCCGGTCGTTGACGCCCATGACCTCATTCTCTTTCGCGATGATGACCCGCGCAGTGAGGCCGCGGGCATTGGCGATCTCGACGATATCGGTGAGGTAAAACTCCTTCTGAGCGTTGTTGGGCTTGACCGCGGCGAGAAGGCTCAGCGCCGCGGCGCCGCTGAAGGCGATCGGCCCGGCGTTGCACAAGCGCGAGGCGCGCTCCTCGGCGCTCGCATCCTTCTCCTCCCGGATCGCGACCAAGCATCCGCTGCGCTCGACGAGGCGGCCATAGCCGGTTGGATTGGCGGCTTCGAATCCGAGCGCCACGATGTCGGCGCCTGACGCGAGCTCGGCGCGCATCGCCTTGAGCGTCGAGACTTCGATCAGCGGAATGTCGGCGTAGACGACGATAATATCGTCGTAACCGCGTTCAATCTGATCGCGCGCCGCGAGGACCGCGTCGGCGGTGCCCCGGCGTTCGCGCTGGACGGCGATTTTCGCCTCCGGCGCCGCCTTCACTGCTTCCGCTGCGACGGCGTCCGCGTTCGGCGCCACGACGACCGCGATATCGCCCATCGCGCCCTTGAGGACGGTTGAGAGCGAGTGCGCGAGCATCGAGCGGCCCGCGAGCTCGTGCAGGACCTTAGGCCGGGCCGAGCGCATGCGCACACCCTCGCCGGCGGCAAGCACGATGGTCAGACAGCGGCGGGCGTTGGCGCTCATGGGACGGAGGCTCTCTCATCGATCGACGTTGACGAAAGGAGGCTCGGCCGCTCCGAATCCCCTCAAGCTCGCTCAGGGCGCGCCACTATCGCCGCGGGCGAGCGCGGTTTCCAGCCCCAGCGCCGCCCCATCAACGTCATTTTGCGGTGGCGAGAAAAAAGCGTCTCGCTGCGGCGCAAAAAACGATATACAACCGCAAGGCCAAGGATGGAACGCGCTGGGCTTGCACCGCGTTTTCCCCATCCGCACTGGCTGATTTTTCATTTTGGCTGGGGGCGACGTTGTGTCGAGCCGTTCATGCGCGGCTCGTTCCTGCGGGCAAATGACCAATACGATGGCGGACAAGCAACGTCGCGAATTTTTACAGCTGGCCGTTGGCGGCGCGCTTGCGGCTTCGCTGGCGCCGTCGGGCTCGACGCCGGGCGTGGCCGAGCCGCTCGGCAAGCCTGTCCCCTTCGCCGCCGACACAGTCCTGAAGATGGCGGTGGAGCTGGCTTCGAAGCCGTTCAAGGCGCCCGAGGCGCCCGCGCTGCCAAGCGTCTTCTCAGGCCTCACCTTCGAACAATACGCGGCGATCCGGCGCGTGCCGGGCACCGCGATCTGGAGCGATCAGAAACTTGGCTTTTCCCTCGAGCCGCTGCATCGTGGCTTTGTTTACACGACCCCAATCGGGATCAACATCGTCGAGAACGGCATGGCGGAGAAGGTGATCTACGACGCCGCCAATTTCGACTTCGGGCGGTTGAAGCCTACTGCTCCCCTCGGCGACCTCGGCTTTTCCGGCTTGCGCATTCTCAAGTCCTCGGACCAGGGCTTCGAGGACGTCGCGATCTTCCAGGGCGCGACGTTTTACCGCTCGCGGGCGCACGCCCAGCCCTTCGGCCTCACCGCACGCGGCCTTGCGATCGGGACCGGCGACGATCCGGGCGAAGAATTTCCACTCTTCCGTGAGTTCTGGATCGAAAAACCCAATCCGGCGGCGAATACGCTCACTATTCAGGCCTTGCTCAACTCGGTGAGCGTCACCGGCGCCTTTCGCTTTACACTCCGGCCGTCGGACACCACCATCATCGACACCGAAATGACGCTGATCGCACGGACGGCGGTCGACAAGCTGGGGTTCGGGGCTATGGCTGCGGCCTACCTTTTCAGCCCGCTCGATCATCGGCGTCCCGACGACGTTCGCGCCGCGGCATATGAGTCGACCGGCCTGCAAATTCTGACTGGAAAGGGCGAGTGGCTGTGGCGGCCGGTCTCCAACCGGGAAACCTTGCAGATCTCGGCCTTTGCCGACGTGAACCCCCGCGGCTTTGGTCTCTTGCAGAGAAGCCGCTCCTTCGACGCATTCTACGACGACGAGACGCATTGGGAGCTGAAGCCCTCGTTGTGGATTGAACCGATCGGCGATTGGGCGGAGGGCGATCTCCATCTCCTCGAAATCCCCGCCGCCTCCGAAGCCAATGAGAACATAATCGCCCAGTGGCGCCCAAAAGCGGGCATGAAGGCCGCCACCATCCTTTCGGTGGCTTTCCGGCACTTCTGGTGCTGGTCGCCGCCGTCGAAGCCGCCGCTCGCCTCATGCGTGTCGTCGCGGCGCGGAAAGGTCGGCGACCGCCAGCGCTTCGCGGTCGAGATGGCGGGGGACATGTTCTCCGACCCGGCGAAAGCGGCTGCGGCGACCGCGGACGTTCAAGCTGCTCCTGGCAAGATCGTATCCGTGCGGCTTTTTCCCTATAAGGACAGACATTCGGTGCGCGTGGTGTTCGATCTTGACCCCGGATCGGAGACCTACTCGGAGCTGCGGCTGACGCTCAGGGTCGACAACCAACCGGCGAGCGAGACATGGCTCTACCGTTGGACAGCCTGACGCTCACGGCCCCTGACGCCAAGCCAGGGGACGCTGGCTCGTCGCTTGGCGCCTCGATGCCCGGGTTTGCGCCGCTCGCCATGCCGGCGCAGTCGTTCAGGCACTTCTCGCGCCGAGACTGCCGCGCGCTGGTCGCGCCGCGGCTCGCCTGGTCGCCAATCTTGACCCGTCTCGCCGTGTTCGGCGGCGCCTTGGCGCTCACGGCCTATGGCGCCTATGAGATGTTCAAGGTCGTTTCGATCGGCCCGGTCACGCCGCTTGAATGGGTGATCGCAGTCTTGTTCGTCATCACGTTTTCCTGGATCACCCTTTCGTTCACGTCCAGCATCGTTGGCTTTATCTGGCTTCTCGCGCATCGGGGCCGACGCGAGGCGCCGGCGTCGTTACGCGAGCGAACAGCAGTGGTGATGCCGATCTACAACGAGGCCCCCTCGCGCGTGTTCGGCGCCATGCAGGCCATCTTCGAGGACGTCGAACGCACAGGCCAGGCCGACGCTTTCGACTTCTTCCTGATCTCCGACACCACCGACCCCAATGTCTGGATCGCGGAGGAGCGGGCGTTTCTGGCGATGCGCGCCAGGCTGCCGCAGGCCCGCTTCTATTATCGGCGACGGCGCAAGAACTTGAGCCGCAAGGCCGGCAACATCGCCGATTTCGTTACCCATTGGGGCGGGCGCTATCCGCATATGGTCGTGCTCGACGCCGACAGCCTGATGACGGGGCAAGCGATCGTCGGCCTGGCGGCGGCGATGGAGGCCGACCCCGACGCCGGCATCATCCAAAGCCTCCCCCTCATCGTTAACCGGAACACGATGTTCGCGCGCTTGCAGCAGTTCGCGGCGCGGATCACCGGCCCCGTCATCGCCGCAGGCTTGAGCGCGTGGATGGGACATGAAGGCAACTACTGGGGCCATAACGCCATCATCCGCACGCGCGCCTTCGCCGACCATTGCGGACTGCCGGACCTGCCGGGCAGACCGCCGTTCGGCGGACACATCCTCAGCCACGATTTCGTCGAGGCCGGGCTCATGCTTCGCGCTGGCTACACGGTCTACATGCTGCCCAACCTCGGCGGCTCCTACGAAGAGAGCCCGCCCTCGCTCATCGATCTTGCGGCGCGCGACCGGCGATGGTGCCAGGGCAACCTCCAGCACGCGCGCATCATCGGCGCCCGGGGCTTCAAGCTGGCGACGCGGCAGCATCTCGCCAACGGCATCATGGGCTATCTCGCTTCGCCCCTATGGATGGCGCAACTCTTGGTCGGCATCGTGCTGGTGCTGCAGTCCCATTACATCCGGCCGGAATATTTCACCAAGGAATTCTCCCTGTTTCCGGCCTGGCCGCGCTTCGACTATGAGCGCGCGCTGCAGCTGTTCGGACTGACGATCGGCATCCTGCTCGCCCCCAAGTTCCTTGGTCTCATCATTGCGCTCCTGGACTCGAAGACCCGCCGCGGGTCCGGCGGCGCGATCGCGCTTGTCGCCTCGACAATCGCCGAGATCATCATCTCGGCCGCGTTCGCGGCGATCATGATGCTGATCCAGTCCGGGTCGGTCGCGCAGATCCTGTCGGGACGGGACACCGGCTGGAATCCGCAGCGGCGGGACGACGGTTCGATCCCATTCAGGAGCATCGCGCGCCGCCATCGCGCGCATACCGTGTTGGGCGTCATCACGCTGTTCGCGGCGGCGTTGATCTCGCCCTCCCTGATCATCTGGATGTCGCCAACCATCGCCGGACTGATCTTCTCCATTCCGCTCTCGTGGGCGAGCGGCAGTTTGGCGCTCGGGCTCGGAATGCGCCGCATCGGGCTTCTGCGCACGCCGGAGGAGACTTCGCCGCCCACTGTGGTCGAGCGCGCCAACGCGTTGGCCGCCGAGCTTGCCCTGACCGGGGGCGATCATGACGACGCGCTCCAGGCGATCTGGGCGGACGCGACGCTGCGAGCTGCGCACGAATCCTTCTTGGCCGAGGCGCCTCGCCGGCGGCGGGGCGACGTCGATGTCGAGACCGCCGTCGCGGCGGCGAAGCTCAATGACGCTCAGACGCTCGAGGACGCCCGCGCCTGGCTCAACGCGCGCGAACGGCTGGCCGTGCTCGGCGACCGCGCGCTGATCGCCATGCTGGCCCGGCTGCCAAACGCGGCGGCGCAGCCCAACGCGGCTTAGGGCGAGCCCCCGGCTGCGACGCCTGGCTGTGGAGTTGGCTTGACGGCGCTGCGTGGTGATGGGCCACTTGCAACCTCCGCGCGAGTTCGATGCAAGAGAAAGCAAGAAAATAAAAGCAAAATTGCTTGGATTTGCTTTTTTTTCTTTGGCCGAATCTGGACTTTTCAAAGAGTTACGCGGAAAAAAATGAAAAAATCGGGCGCCATCCCAACTCGCCTATCAGGTTGCGTGGCAACGGTCTCAGACGGACACCCATCCGATCGCCGCGCTTAGGCATCCTCCTGCATTTTCGGCCACCCGTCGAAGGAGAAGTCCTTCATCAACCCTGCCAACTCTGCTTCCGCCGTGCCTGCCGGAAACAAGACGTTCCCGGACTGTTTCCTCGACTGAGAAGAATAGCGCTGAGTTCCGGAATCGGCAACATAATGTCGGCTTTTCTGAACCTTCCGCGTCCCGTCAGGATGTTAGGATCGTGCCTGTCCGGCCTCGCGGACGCGTCCTGCTCGCGCCGGCGACCGGCACGTTCCGACCGGCTTCTTCGGAGCCACGACAGAAGCCAGAGATCGGGCTCACGCAAGCGCCACGATCCTGAATGATTACAAGATGATCCGCGTTCATTCGGTGCGTCCGCGCCGCCTATTGCGGAATATCTCGATGGGTATATGCGTTATTTTTGCGCGATTAACTCCACTGTCTAGCAGCTTAATTGTAATCAAACTGTCGAAAATATTTCACGCCTGAATACTACACTGCGTTTCTACAGTCTTAGCAAAGACTATTTGGACACTCACGTAGGAGATTCAGGTGAAAGTCACGAGTAGATATACTCTAGTCATGTGCGCCATCGTGGGTCTCGCCTCGGCGACATCGGCGAGCGCGACGAGTATCAGCGTATCGCCCTTTTCGTCCCAGTTTGTCGGGGTCGACCTCGCTACGGCCAAGATCCTCAGCGACGCCGACAGCAATGTCGTCAACACCAGCGTCGCCTTCATCGAGCGTATCGACTTGACCGCGCCAGGCATCGGCTTCACGACCACCCCGCCCTCGGGTCCGCTCGAGACCACTTCGCAGTCTACGAGCCAGTTTCTTCAGTCGACGGGCGCTGAGGTCGCGATCAACGCGAACTTCTTCTCGGACGTCGCCGCCACGCCGAGCCCGGAAGACCTGATCGGGCTCGCGGTTTCCAACGGGACAGTCGTAGCGCCTCAGACCTTTGGCTCGGATGACGCAGCCGCCTCGCTGCTGATTACAAAGACAAATACGGCGGCCGTCTCTCCCGCCGGCTCGACCCCGGTCGATCTCAGCAACGTCTTCAACGCGGTTTCCGGCAACCAGATCGTCACCAACGGCGTCGACACCTCCTCGATAACGCCGACCGGCGCGCCGCATGATCCGTTCGGGCTCGACCCGCGGACTGGGATCGGGCTTTCGAAGGACGGACAATATCTGTACCTGATTGCGATCGATGGCCGCCAGCCGGGCTATAGCGTCGGCACGACCACCTCGGACGAAGCCGCGCTCATGATCGATCTCGGGATCTACGAGGGCCTCAATCTGGACGGCGGCGGCTCAACCGCGTTGGTCCAAGCCGGCCCGGGCGGCAGCCCTGACCTGATCGACAGCCCGAGCGGCAGCTTCGGCGTGGTCGAGCGGCTGGACGGCAACAATCTGGGCGTGTTCGCATCCGCCTTGCCCACTCCCGAGGCCTCGACGTGGGTGATGATGCTGGCCGGGTTCGGCGCCCTCGCGCTGCTGGCCGGACACAGGGGGCGGCTCTTGGCCGGCTGACGGAAGCGGAGATGAGCTCACGCGGCAAGCCGCCGCCCCTGAGCTTACGCGCGGGTCGCTCCGCTGCGTCTCCTCCCCCACCCGGGCCGCGCTTGCGCGCGCCCGGGCGCAAGCTCTTGTAGGGGAGGATCAAAGGAGGGGGGTCGCGCTGGCCTACGCCACAAAAGGATGGCAGCGGATTCGATAGTCTCCTCGGCCTGCGCGACCCCCCACCCCTAGGGCGTTCGGAAGAACGCCCGTCTTTCGCCGGCGGGCGGCGACGGAGGCGGTGTAGAGCAAGTAGATCGCGTCGGTGAACGCTGTCGTCAGAACGGGCTTGCGACCTTGGCCAGTTCGTCGCAATGAGCGCTCGTCGTGACGCGTTCGTGTCCGCCGCGCGCGCGACCGGTCATGGACTGGCGCTTTGAAGATATTGGTCATTGAAGACGACGAAGAGGTCGCCGCTTTTGTCGCCGCGGGGCTGAGAGAGCGCGGGCACGAGGCGGCGATCGTCGCCAACGGACGAGACGGCGTCCAGCGAGCCACCGCCGAGCATTTCGACGCCATCATTCTCGACCGCATGCTGCCGGAGCTCGACGGGCTCACGGTTGTGGCTCTGTTGCGCGCGGAAGGCGTAGCGACCCCGGTGCTGTTTCTCACCAATCTCTCGGGCATCGACGACCGGGTCGACGGACTCGAGGCGGGCGGCGACGATTATCTCGTCAAGCCCTTCGCGTTCGAGGAATTGATGGCGCGTTTGATGGCGCTCGCGCGCCGGCCGATGTTGGGCGCATCGCTGACCGTCCTTTCCGCGGGAGATCTCGAAATGGACCTTGTCGCGCGCACCGTCAGGCGCGGCGGGGAGGAAATAGACCTGCAGCCGCGCGAATTCCGGCTGCTTGAGTTTCTGCTGCGCAACGAAGATCGGCTTGTGACCCGCAAGATGTTGCTCGAACATGTGTGGGAGTTTCTTTTCGATCCGAAAACGAACATCGTCGAAACCCATATCAGCCGGCTGCGGACGAAGATCGATCGCGGACGAGCCCCCTCGTTGATCCACACGATACGCGGTGCAGGATATTTGTTGCGTGTCCCGAATCCGGGTCTTTAAGACCACCAGCTTTCGCCTGGCCGCGATCTACCTTGCGCTGTTCACGCTGTCGGCGGGCGCGCTGGGCGGTTTCGTCTACCTGTCGGTGCGCCACGAAATTCTGTCGGACTTCGACGCAAGAATCATCGAGGAGACGGACGCGCTTCAGCGGACCTTCGCGAAAGAGGGTCGGGACGGCCTCGCAGCGAAGCTCGCCGCGCGCGGCTCGATCGGCGGCGCGCTTCTCTACGGTCTTCAGGCTCCAGACGGCAAGCGGCTCGCTGGCGACCTGGTCGCCCCGGTCTCTGGCGGCTGGGCTGAACTGAAGGAGGAAGAAAACGATGAGCCGCCGGAGGGAACGGAGGCGGAAATCGTCCGTGCGCTTGTGACGCGCCTTCCCGACGGATCAATCCTGACCGTCGGCGATGAGCGGCGGCGCACGAACGAAGCCCTGCGCGGCGTTCTCTCGGCTTTCGGCTGGGCGATCGGAGCGACGATCGTGCTCGGCCTTGCCGGCGGCCTTTGGCTCAGCAGGCAATTTCTGCGCCGCGTCGATGCGATGAGGCTGGCGGCCCAAGCGATCATGGCTGGCGATTGGAGCCGCCGCATCCCGCAGACGCCGATCGACGACGATCTGTCCGCGCTCGCGCGCACGTTCAACCGTCTGTTTGGCCGCATCGAAAAACTGCTGCTGGCCAACAAGCACATCAGCGCCGACATCGCCCACGATCTGCGCAAACCACTCGCGAGCGTGCTGCGGCGTCTCGAAGGGGCGCGCGCCCAGGGGACTGGTTTGGAGGCGGTGAGGAGCGATGTCAAAGCGGCAATTGCGGAGATCGAAAACCTGCTTGAGACCTTCAACGCCCTCCTGCGCATCGGGCAGGTCGAGGCCGGCGCGCGGCGGGCGGGATTCAGGCCGCTTGATCTGGCCGCGATCGCGCGGGAGGTCGTCGAGGCGTTTCAGCCTGCGGCGGAAGACGAAGGCAAGACGCTCGCCTTGCTGCTCGACGAGCCGTTGCCCATCTTGGGCGACAAGGAGCTTTTGGCCCAAATGATCGCGAACATGATCGACAACGCTTTGCGGCACGGCCCAAAGGGCGTCCGCGTTGAAGTCGCTGGAGAGCGCATGCCCAGCGGCGTGAAACTATCCGTGGCGGACGACGGGCCAGGCGTCGACCCGCGCGAACTGAAAGCGATTTTTGAGCGATTCTATCGCGCGGACGCGGCGCGCGCCACTCCAGGGAGTGGTCTTGGGCTCAATCTCGTCGCCGCCATCGCCGATTTGCACGAACTCGAATGCTCGGCGTCAGACAATCGTCCCGGCTTGCGGATTACGCTGACGACCGCGAACCTAAACGAGTGATGCGATTTTTTCCGGGGTGACTGACTCGCCTCATTGTCAATCCCGGCAGACCAAAGGTCTGACCGGGAATCCAGAGGGCCAAGGGTCGGCGGATGTCGGTCTGGATTTCACGACCGTCGGGACTGACACACCGAGCTGATCAATCGGATTTCGTGTGAGGCTGAACAGGCGCTGTCGCGCCTGGGAGCGATTGAAAAACGGAACGGGCGTCGCCAGGCGATTCGCGACCGCGAGGAGCTTCGCTCCTCAACGCCAAATCAACGGCCTGTTGAAGCTGCGCGATCGCATGCTGCGCGTATTCGACCGACAGGATGATATCAATATCTTCAACCTGATCCGGAAACGTCGGGACGGCGGCCGTCACGGTCAAGAAAATGTCGTCGTCCTGCGCCATCGCGGTTGGCGGCCGCTCCATTGCGAAAAAGAAGGGAGCTCCCACCTCGAAATCCTCGCCCATAGCCGCCTTCTTTCTTGTTAGCAGGGAGCTAGGCGACGTCGCCCGGCCCCGCCGCGCGCTTATCGCCAAGGACCATCGCTCGCACCAGGTTTTCCCTATGCCGCACACTTGCCAGCGCGACACCGCCAAGGTGCGCGAGAACGAGCAGCAGCACGCCGTGGGCCAGAATCGAATGAACTCGCTGAACCGCGAGCGACCCCCAAAAGGCATCGGTCGTGAGCAGCCAGCCGGTCGTGGCGGTCGCCATCATCGATGCAAGCAGGATGACAATCATGGCCCCGCCAGCGGGGTTGTGGCCGATGAAGCGTCTCTCGGAGCCGGTCGCGATGGAACCGAGATAGGCGGCGACGGCAGCCGGCGGTTGCACGAACTGCGAGAACCTCGCATAGCCGGAGCCCAAAAACCCCCAGGCGACACGGGCGAGCACGAGCACGCCCACGACGTACCCAGCCAACTCGTGCAACCGCCCCGAGGGTTCGGAGCTGAGCCAGGCGACCGCGAAACTCAGCGCGAGCGTCCAATGGAACGTCCGCACCAACGGATCCCAGACCCGGATCATCCGCCGAACTCCCGCGCTCAGCCGTGTCTCAGCGGTCAGTTCTCGCCAGCTTCCGGGTTGTCGAGCTTCTCGAGCGTCTCGGCGTTAAACGCCATGTTGGCGCGATTGCCGCCCTTGTCGGTCGCGTAGACTTCGTAGCAGCCGCCTTCGGTCTTGATCTGGCGCACCTTGTAACCGCCCGCCCTCAATTGGGATTCGAGCGCGGACTTCGGCTGCCAATTCGCCTTGGGCGCGCTCGAGCATTTTCCCTGCGCCAACGCGGGGCCGGCCGCGCCGATCGCAATGGCGGCAAGCATGCAAACCAATTTCATCAGGCTTTCTCCAAGTCGGTCGGTTAGGGTCGCCGCCCGCGCGAATTCACGAACGCCGCTGCCGTCGCTTTCGCCTGCCATTCGGCCTGAATTGCGTTTCCGAGATTACGGATTCCCAATGTCGCTTAGGTCGGGGTCGACAATGAGCCGATGCGGAACGGGGCGAGCGCTTAAGGGAGCGCGCAGGACGGGTTGTTCGCGAGCTGGCAAGCGCGGCTAAGCGGCCTTCGCCGGCCACTCCGCCCCGCGCGATCCACTCACCCGCGTCGAAGCGGCTGGATGCGTTCGAGCGCGGTGATCGAGAGGAACCCGCCGATCCATGAGCCGATCGCCGCAAACACCACATAGCCCCAGTTCGACGTGTAGCTGATCACGGCGAACGCCGCGAGCAGATACCAGAGGCTGCTCCAGGTCGCCGCCGCGAACCGCCGGCGGGCGGCGACGGAGGCGGTGTAGAGCACGTGGATCGCGTCGGTGAACGCCGTCGTCAGGACGACGCCTCCTGCGATTATGGGATCGATGGCCGGCAGAATCATGTTTCCCCCGTTTCTGGGCGGCGCCACGCGCCGAACTCGCCCGCCGGGCCCGGCAGGCGCCCGCAAAAATGTTGGATCAGCCTTCCATCGACGACGGCTCCGGCGCGAGCTCGTTGCTCATCGGCGGCGCGCGGAACGGGCGATCGAACAGCGGGAACAGCACAAGTCCGGCGAAAAACCCGCCGAGATGGGCGACCCAGGCGACCGGCATGTCCGAGAAGCCGAGGATTTGAGCTCCGGCGCCGAAAATGAAATTCGTCATGAGCCAGATCAGAATGAAGATGAGCGAGCGACGCTCGACGAAGACCTGGCTGAGGCTGGCCGCCGGGATCGAACTCGACCTCCGGCCGGCCGATCGAGCCGAAAGCGCCGAGCGGCGCTCCCGGCTGAAACATGAACCGGGTCGCGGCGCCCATGAGGCCGGAATCGGCTCCCGAGGCGCCGATGAGCGGCGAGAAATCCATCGGCGAGATCGCCCAATGCGCGAGCGCGCTCGCGATTGCGGTCACCGCCATGAACAGAAGAAATCCCGCAGCGCCAAAGCGGCGCGCAATCGGCGGCCCGAACGCGACCAGCCAGATGGTGTTGAGCAACACGTGAGTCCACGAGCCATGCATGAACGCGTAGGTCAGCAGCGTCCAGGGCTTCGCGCCCCCGCCCAGCACATGCAATTCCCGGATCTGCCGCGCCTGCTGCAGCGCCGCCGGGTCGGTGTTCGCCCGGTTGATGAGATCGACGAGCCGATCCGGCCAGATGGCGATGGTCAAGCGGCCCGGAATGAACGCATAGTCCCGGATGACGCTGTCCTGGATCGCCACGGGGGCCCAATTGAAGGCCGCGTAGATCCCGATGAGAACGGCGATGAGGGCAAGGACCACAATGGGCGCATTGAACATCGGTTCGCGGCGGCGCGCGATCCGGCGCTTTTCGTTTGCGCTCATACCCTGTTCAGCCTTTCGGTCCCCAACCCCGACGCCCCGCTTTGTCGAAGCCGGGACCGACGCAGGCGGGAGACTCCGCCCCCGGACGCCCGCCACGGGCATCAGTCTAAACCGGCGCCGCAGCTTTGGCGAATTTGGGGCGCTTCCGTTGCGCCGCAAGGGCCACGCGAGCGATTGCACGAAAACGAGCCAAGTCCATATTGCCGGTCCAGAGGAATGCGTTTAATCGCCCTCGACCATGACGACGCACATTCCCGCCGAACCCCTCACGGACTTCTGCGCTGAGATCTTTGCTCGCGTCGGCTGCCAGTCTGAAGAAGCGAACCGCGTCTCGGCCTCGCTCGTCGACGCCAATCTGACCGGCCACGACAGCCACGGGGTCATCCGCGTGCCGCGGTACGTCGATTGGGTCCGCACCGGCGACCTCGTTCCCAACCAATCGATTGAACGCATCGTTGACACGTCCGTCATCGGCGTCGTCGACGGCCGCTTCGGCTTCGGACAGACGATGGCGCCGCTGGCCGTCGATATCGGGGTTGAGAAAGCGAAAGCAACGGGCCTGTCCGCGATCTCGTTGCGCAACTCCGGCCACGTCGGCCGCGTCGGCGAGTGGGCGGAGCGCGCGGCTTCAGCGGGCTTTATCTCGATCCATTTCGTCACCGCCGCGGGCTCGATTCTCGTTGCGCCGTTTGGCGGGCTCGAGCGCCGACTGTCGACGGCTCCATTTTGCGTTGGGGTTCCCCGCAAGGGCGCCCCGCCCGTCGTGCTCGATTTCGCGACCTCGCTGGTCGCGGAAGGCAAGGTCAATGTCGCCAGTCGCGGCGGCAAGCCGTTGCCGCCCGACGCGTTGATCGGTCCTGACGGCGCGCTCTCCGACGATCCTGCGCTGATCTACGGCCCCATGACCTCGGAGGGTCCGCGCGACCATAAGCACGGCGCCGGCGCGATGCGCGCGTTCGGCGAGCACAAGGGCTCCGGCCTCGCGCTCATCTGCGAGCTCCTGGGCGGGTCGCTCACGGGCAATGGCGCGACCGAACCGAACCGCAAATTCGCGAACGGCATGTTCTCGCTCTACCTCGACCCGGACCAGATCGATCCCTCCCATGTCTTTGACTCCGACATGGCGCGCTATCTCGATTGGTTCGCCCGAGGGAAAGCCATTCCGGGCCAAACGATCATGACGCCCGGCGAACCCGAGCGCTTGAGCCGCAAGAAACGCGGCTTGAGCGGCGTGCCGCTGCCGGACGAGGCCTGGGCGTCGATCGTCGCAACGGCGCGAAGCGTTGGCGTGAACAGGGAGCTTACGTTCTGATCTCCTCGCCTCGCGTTCAATTGTGCCGATTCTGGACCGCCTGTCGCGATTTCATGGTTAAGCCAACGTAAATCGCCGCGACGCCCACCCCGGAACGCTGAGCGCGCGCCCCGCCATTGCGGAATGGCATAGTCCCTGCCTCGTCTCACGCAAGCCTGAGCCGAAAGATCGATTGCGTCCCATTCCGGGACGGAGCGAGCGGATAGGGTTTTCGAGGAACTCAAAGTGAAGCTCGCCGCCACCCTGGAACTGCATGCCTACTGGAACCGATTGCGAGGCGCCCGCAGCGCGCCGGAGCGCGGCGATCTCGACCCCGGCGCAATCCGTGGCGTGCTGGCCGACACGTTCGTGCTGGATTTCGACGATCAACGCGGCTTTCCGTTTCGGATCGCGAGTTCGAGGGCCAATGCGCTGTTCCTCAAAGAGCAGAGAGGCCTCTCGTTTCTCGAGCTGTGGCGCGACGCCGATCGCGAGGAACTCGATTCAATCCTTCATTGCGTCGCCGACGAAACGCAGCCGTTTCTCATCGGCGCCCAGGCGCGGCCAGCCGGTCTCGAGGCCGTGGACATCGAGATCATTCTCTTGCCCCTTCGTCATCATGGACTGACCCATTCCCGCATCCTCGGCGGACTCGCCGTCCACGCCGCGCCCGCCTGGATGGGCCTTACGAGGGCGGGGCCCATCGCGCTGACCTCGCTGCGAGCGCTCGAATCATCGACGCGGGAGAAGCCGGCGCCGAAGGGCGCGGCGCAGGCGGACTTCTCGCTCCGCGCCATCCCGAGGCGCCGCAAGCATCTGTTTGTCTATTCTAGCGACCGGCCCACGCCCTGACGCTGCGACATGCTGAGCCGCGTAAGAGCGCCTTAATCCCTAAGGTTCATGGTGAGCGTGCATCCGCCGGCATGTGCGCAATTCCTTGAGGGGCTCAAGGAATCGCGCTCGGTCGGCGTCCGAGAATCCAAGGAGCACGCGGCGGTGGGCGCATTGGCATGGAAACTCCCGGAGCCGACGCCAGTTGAGCAGCGGCGCGAGCAGCGCGTCGAGGTCCGCCTTCTGGGACGGTTCATGCGGTCCGACCGCAAAGAGTTCGATTGCGAATTGATCGATGCGTCTCCGAGCGGCATCGCTTTTGCCTCTGACGCTGGAGTTCAGCTCGGCGAGCGCATCGTCGCCTATCTCAACCAGATCGGACGGGTCGAGGGACGAGTTGCGCGGATCTTCCCAGAAGGGTTTGCGATCCAGATGAATGTGCCGCCGACCAAACGCAATAAGCTTGCGACCCGGCTGGCGTGGCTCGCCAACCGCCAGGCGCTTGGGCTGCCCGAAGACCGGCGCCATGAACGCATCGCGCCGCGCGACCGCTACACGATCCTGAAGCTTCCGAACGGACGCGAGTACACCGCAACCTTGGTCGACCTCTCGATGTCAGGCGCGGCCCTCAACGTCGATTGTGAGCCTCCGATCGGCGCCCGCGTCGTCGTCGGGGTGACGCCGGCCGAAGTTGTGCGTCACGTCAACTGCGGCATCGCGGTTGAATTTCTGGACCCCTTGCCCGCTGACGAATTCGGCGAATACACGACGCTCTGAAGAGCGTCGGTCGCATCTGGCCGAGACCGGCAATTGTAGCCGCGCTTCCTAGCCCGTCGTCAGACGGGGCGTCTTTGAAGACGCCCTTCTGAGCGCGGCTGGCGCGGTCGGCGATTGCGTCGCCGGCACGGTTCTTTACGGAGACGACCTAGCTGGACTTCCTCTTCTTTCGGCTCTTGTGGCCTGTCGGCGAAGGGCCGCCGGCCCCGTTTTCAAAGCCGACAGTGATCGAATAGAGGTCCGCGAGCTGAAGGGTCGGCATCGGCACATTGATTGGATCGGTCACAATGCGAAACTGGCCGGCCTTGACCCCGTCCGTTGTCGCCTCGACGCGATATGTCTGCGAGAAGACCGGCTTGTCGCTGCCGACCTGCGTCACCGTGATCTTCAGCGGCGCGCTGAAGGTCCCAGCCGATCCCGCCGGTCCCATGACCACCTCGCCGGCCACGCCAATCTTGATCGCGGCCTGCCCCGGGCCGGCCGGCTCGCACTGGCGCGCTGTATCGCCGACATTGAACTGATAGCGCACCGAAGCATTGTCCGCGCCGCCAACACGCAGCGCCGCGCCGCTGTCGGCGATAGTGACTTCCGGGCAATTGATGTCTTGCGCGGCGACCGGTAGCACCTTCATCTTCTCGCTTGGATTGGCCGCGGGTTTGCCCGCTGTCCGCCGCGGGACCACGCCCAGGTTAAGAGCGTCGGCGTTCGGATCGTGATTGGAGAAAAACCCCCCGACCGAGCTGCCGGCTGAACTGACCGCGCCGCCGACTGTGCCGCAGCCGGTAAGAGCGCCGAGCGCGGTCGAAAGAAGCGCGATGCGAACCAGCTGAGCGCGAACGATCATCAAGACTGACTTCGACAATTGAGCAGTTGGGACTCGTTTGAAGATGAACGCGGTGCTTACCCCGACCACGGCTTCAAGGCAATTGTTCGTAGGCTTCCTTGAAGCCGGCGAGCGGCGCCTGCACGCCGACGCCTTCCTCGGGCGTCTGGAAGACGCCAAGCGTCGCTGTCTTTCCGCTCTCCAGCTTGGCGATCAGGGCTTCGTCCATCGCGAGCTGGGCCACGCAGCCGTTCGGAAGACATTGCAGGAAACTCAAGCGGCCGGCGTCCGTGTTGTCGATGCGCAAGCTTATGCCCGGAGGAAGCAGCACCCCGAGCGGGGCGACGACGCGCATGAGGCGCGCCTTGCGATCGGCGGTGTTGAGCACGATGACGACCAGAATCAAGCTCGGCCGGTCCTGGTCGACGACGCTGAGCACGATCGCGCATTGCTCGTGGGACGCGCCAGGAGGCGTTTCGCAACGGGTCACCCAATCGCCGTGCTTGTCCCTCACGGCGCCCTTCGGCTCCGATTCGGCCGCGGAAGCGTGGGGCGCGGCCAACATGAGGCCGCCGACGAGGCTGAGAAGCGCCCAGCCGACTTTCGATCGTTTCGCCTTGGTGAACGCCATCGTCCGCAATGTATCCTTTGTGTGCTTGGGTGGGCCGGGCGGCAAGAGTTGGGAAAAAGGCGGTCTGGCGGCTCATGGCCGAAAACCGGCGCGGAAATTAGGCGAAGCGGGGTTAGGAGATGGTGGGCGCTAGAGGGATTGAACCTCTGACCCCTACCATGTCAAGGTAGTGCTCTACCGCTGAGCTAAGCGCCCATCTCCCACGATCTCGAGCGACTTTTCGCCCACTCAAGGACGGCGGGGTATAGACGCTCGCGCCGCGACGCGCAATGGGTGAGGCGACCTTGCTTTGCCGGCGACCCAACCCACCCATCATGAGCCAATCCTGCCTGACATTGCGCCCAGCCACGCTCGCTGACATCGGCGCCGTCATGGCGATCGAGCGTTCGCCTGATTACGAGCTTTACGTCGCCCGTTCGGAGGAGGAGGAGCACCGCGCGATGCTCGACTCAGCTTCCCACGCCTATCGGCTCGGCGTTGGGGAATCCGGCGCGGTCGAGGCCTTCGCCGTCGTGCGCGGGCTCGGCGATCCGCACTTGAACCTCTACCTCAAGCGCATCGCGGTCGCCCGCCCGGGCCAAGGCCTGGGCACGGCGTTTCTGAGCCTCGTCCTCGACGAGGCGTTCGGGCCGATGGGCGCCGAGCGCTTCCATCTCGACTGCTTTGCGGACAACATCCGCGCTCAGCGTTCCTATGAGAAGCTGGGCTTCACCCGCGACGGGGTGCTGCGCAAGGCCTACCGGCAGGCAGACGGGACGCGAACGGACCTCGTCATGATGGCGATCCTGAAGAGCGAGTGGGAAGCGCGGCGGCGCTAGAAGCAGGGCGCGCGGTTAGCGAGTCCGAAACGAGCCTTTTCAATAGCTTGCGGCGCGATTAACGAGTCACTCGCCGTGGATGGTCAGCGTGGGCCAGTTCCGACCTCGTCAGTTGGAGACTCGACAACGGACTGCACTATATCCGAAGTACGCATTTCTGTAAAGCAGAAAATCCGCCTCTAACATAAATTGCTTCTATATATCAATGTCTTACGGGCACAAGATGATCCTCGTCCGTAATCATAGGGACAGCGCAAGACGCTCCATCTGCGCCTCCAAATCGGCTTGCATTGAACTTGGAAGGCGCGGGCGCCGAACTGCCGAACCGGGAGGAATTGAGTAAGAGACATCAGCTATTTGGCGTAAAGTGTTATCTCAGCTTTGGAATGAGCCGACGACTAAGCGCGATATTGCAGCGAAGGTGAAGCTTCCCCCTGATGAGTTAAACAGAGTCTTATTTGGGGACTGGGGCCGGTCCGATGGTGCGTCCCGAGAGGTCAGACGGGACACCGGCGCCTCGCCTAGTCGATTGAAGAAATAGCCCTACAATGACGCCCGCCAGGCGCGGTCAGCGCCCGGACCGTTCCCCACATCTTCGCATTGACAAGCCGCGCGGGCCATGGTTCTCCAAACTCTCGCTGGCGCTTCTCGCGCCGCGGCCGGATCAAGCTCCATGCTGCGCCGTTCGTTAAAAACGACGACCAAGATGCGCCGCCCGCTGAAAAGCGGGACGAACGGCTGACCGCGCCCCTGCTCCGGCTCCTCCCCGGCGGGCGCCGGGGTCGTGAGGCCCGCGCTTAAGGGTCTTAAGGGGAGGCAGGGCAACTAAGGATTTTCATCATGTCAGGCTTCAAGGTCGCGGTCGTCGGCGCAACCGGCAATGTCGGCCACGAGATGCTCTCAATCCTCGCCGAGCGCCGCTTCCCCGTATCCGAAGTGGTTGCGCTCGCTTCCCCCGCTTCGATTGGGCGTGAGGTCTCGTTTGGCGACAAGACGCTCAAGTGCAAGGCGCTCGAGCACTACGATTTCTCGGATGCCGACATTTGCCTCATGTCCGCTGGCGGAGCGGTCTCCAAGGAATATTCCCCCAAGATCGGCGCGCGGGGATGCGTGGTCATCGACAATTCGTCGGCCTGGCGCCTGGATCCGGACGTGCCGCTGATCGTGCCCGAGGTCAACGCGGCTGCGGCGAAGGGGTTCGGCAAGAAGAACATCATCGCCAACCCCAATTGCTCGACCGCGCAGCTCGTGGTGGCGCTGAAGCCGCTGCACGATCGCGCGACGATCAGGCGTGTGGTGGTGGCGACCTATCAGTCGGTCTCCGGGGCCGGCAAGGAAGCGATGGACGAATTGTTCGCCCAGACGCGCGCGGTGTTCGTCTCCGATCCGGTCGAACCGAAGAAGTTCTCGAAGCGAATCGCCTTCAACGTCATTCCGCAAATCGATGTGTTCATGGACGACGGCTCGACCAAGGAAGAATGGAAGATGGTCGCCGAGACCAAGAAAATCCTCGACCCGAAAATCAAGCTGACCGCCACCTGTGTCCGGGTGCCGGTGTTCATCGGCCATTCGGAAGCGGTCAATATCGAATTCGTCGATCCGATCAGCGCTGATGAGGCGCGCGACATCCTGAGCCGCGCGCCGGGCTGCCTGGTCATCGACCGACGGGAGCCCGGCGGCTACATCACTCCACACGAGGCGGCGGGAGAGGACGCGACCTACATCTCCCGCATCCGCGATGACCCGACCATCGACAACGGCTTGAACCTCTGGGTGGTGTCCGACAATCTGCGTAAAGGCGCGGCGCTCAACGCGGTCCAGATCGCGGAGGTGCTGGTCAATCGCGGCTGGCTCAAGCCCAAGATGAAGGCCGCGTGACGCTTCGTTCCACGGGTTAAGACAAGGCGGCGAACGAAATCGCCGCTTTGTCCGATTATTCGTTATGGTATTAGGGCGAAACGTGCGCGTTCGTGTTTTAGGGTTCGATTCGGCGATCCATGGCGCAAGATCCGGATATCCGCCTACTTACCTCCCCGCGCATTTTCCTTGTCGGAATGGCGGCGTTCCTGGCCTTGGTCGGATTCGTCGTCCTTATCCTCTATCCGCAGATCGCACTCGCCTTTAGCGCCAATCCCGGCTTGAACGGCCTCATCCTTGGCGTGCTGGCGATCGGCGCACTGTTCACCTTCCGCCAGGTTATCCGGCTGTTCCGCGAAATCCATTGGGTCAACTCATTGACTGGGGCGGTGACCGACGGAGCCCCTCCGGCGCCTCGACTGCTCGCGCCGATGGCCGTGATGCTCAATGCCGGAGCGGGCGCGCGGGGACTGTCGACCCTCACCACGCGCGCGATCCTGGATTCGATCGCCACGAGGCTCGACGAGGGCCGCGAGCTCAGCCGCTATCTCGTTGGGCTCTTGGTCTTCCTCGGGCTCCTCGGCACATTCTGGGGTCTATTGGAGACGGTCCACTCGATCGCCGGCGTCATCGACAGCATGAAGGCGGGCAACGACAACTCGTCCATGTTCGAAGACCTCAAGGCTGGTCTCTCGCTGCCGATCGCGGGCATGAGCGTTTCGTTCACCTCCTCGCTGTTCGGGCTCGCGAGTTCGCTGATTCTCGGCTTTCTCGACCTCCAGGCGGGTCAGGCGCAGAACCGGTTTTATTCCGAGTTCGAGGAGTTTCTCGCCAGCCACGTCCAGACGACGCCGCCTGTCGAGGCGATGCCGGAGACGCCGATCATTGCCCAAGGCGCGCAGGCCGCCATCGAGTATCAACGTGACAGCAAGGCGATCGCGACGCTTGCCGAAGGCATTCAGGCTCTGGTCGGGCACATGCGCACCGAACAGCAGCAAATTCGCGATTGGGTCGACGCGCAGGCGACGCAGCAGGAAGACATCGGCAAGCTCTTGAGGCGCCTCTTGGATGAGCTGGGCGCGCGATGAATCGCGAGACGGGGCTCAGGAGCTAGGTCATGGCGCTGTCGCGCGGGCGTCGATATGAGCCAGTAAATTATTGGCCGGGCTTCGTCGACGCGCTGTCGACAATGCTGCTGGTGATCATTTTCCTGCTGTCGGTGTTCATGCTGGCGCAGTTTTTCCTGTCGCGCGAGGTTACCGGCAAGGACCAGGCGCTCGCGAGGCTCAATCGGCAGATCGAGGAACTGACCAATCTGTTGGCGCTCGAGCGCACACAGAAGGGCGCCGACGAAAGCAAGATATCGGCCCTCACCGCCACCCTCGACTCCGCGGAGCGAGAACGCAAGCAGCTCAAGGACGCCGCGTCGCGGGGCGCGGTCGACGCCGGCGCCGCCAGCAACCAGGCCTCGGCGGCAGTCATCGCGCTCGATCAACAGAGGCAGATCTCGGCGCAGGCGCTGGCCCAGGTCGACGTTCTGAACCAGCAAATCGCGGCGCTGCGCAAGCAGCTCGCGGCGATCGAGGACGCGCTCGCCGCATCGGAGTCCGCGAACAAGGAATCGCAGTCGAAGATCGCCGACCTCGGCCAGCGGCTCAACGTCGCGCTGGCGCAGAAAGTTCAGGAGCTCAATCGCTATCGATCGGACTTCTTCGGCCGCCTGCGGCAGATCCTCGGCGCCCGGCCCGACATCCGGGTCGTCGGCGATCGGTTCGTCTTCCAATCCTCGGTGCTGTTCGACGTCGGCAAGGCCGACATCAGCCCGGCGGGGCAGAAGTCGCTCGACACGCTCGCCGCCGCCGTGATCGACCTCGAGCGGGAGATTCCCCCTGACATTCCCTGGATCCTCAGGGTCGACGGACATACCGACAACACCCCGATCACTGGCGCAGGCCCCTACAAGTCGAACTGGGAGCTGTCAGCCGCGCGGGCCGTCGCGGTGGTCCAATATCTGATCAGCAAGGGGGTCGAGCCCGACCGCTTGGCGGCTGCGGGTTTCGGCGAGTTCCAGCCGATCGACCAAGGGACGGATGAAGAGTCACGAGCCCGCAACCGGCGCATCGAACTCAAGCTGACGGAGCGGTGAGCGCCACTAGCAGGCGCTGTGGGACCGCGCCATCGCGAAGTGAGGCAGCGACCTGAGGGCCAGCCCTGCTTTAGGCCGTGTCCCCGACGAAAGCTTCGATGAGCGCATCGAACGCCTTAGGCGTTTCCCAGTGTGGGGCATGCCCGGCATAGGGGATCATTTGCACCGCGCCACGCCATAGGCTCGGCATGGCGACCGACCCGAAGTACTGCCCGTTGACCAGTTGCTCGTCGCCGCCATGCAGCACGGCGAGCGGAATTTTGAGATCGCGGACAATCGCGAGCTCGTCGCGGTAAAGGCCGCCCTCAACGGAGGACCCAAGGCCGCTACGTGCGCGGCCGTCGGTCCGCAACGCGTCCTGAAAGTAGAAGGGTGGAATGTCGGCGAAGCCGGGCTTGAAGAATGCGGCGACATAGGCGGACGCCTCGCTCTCGTCGATGCTTTCCTGGAAGGTGAATTTCATCGCCGGATTCGCCAGGAAGGGCTCACGCATCGGCTCGTCGGGGATCGGCGGCTCGCTGCGGGAAGGGACCGGCGGCGTGCCGAAAATGACGAAGCCGCGCGCTTGAGGAAGATCGGGCGCCATTTCCAGAGTCACATGGCCCCCAAGGCTCCAGCCGACAAACCGAGCCTCATGAAGGTCGAGCGCTTCGACCACCGCGCGAACCGCGCGGGCGTGCCCAGGAAGCGAATAGGCGCTGGGGTCCTTCGCGTCATCGGATTCGCCGTGGCCCGGAAGATCGACCGCAACCAGCCGGACCCGGCTGCCCAACCCCTCGAGCTGTCGGGAAAAGGCGCGCGACGACGACGAATTGCCGTGGATGAGCACCACCGGCGGACCTTGGCCGGCGGACTGATGGACGGCGATTGCGCCGTTTGGCGCTTCGATCTTCTGCGTTTTCATCGATCCCTCAAAGAGCGCCAAAAATTTACCCTAGACGGCCGCGCGTCGCGGCGGAAGCCCGCGGCGCAGCGCTCATGTAAGAGGCGTCGAAGCGTGCAATATCCATAAATGTCCATGGCGCAGCGGTTAGCCCGCCATCTGCCCCCGCTCGAACGCGACGGCCGATTGCCCTTCCCTTTCGCTGGCCTTTCGTGTATTGCGCCGCACAATCAGTCGGCTGAGCGCGGTTAGGCGCACCGTCGCATTCCAGTCACCTCCGAGTTCAAAAAGGATCGTACCCGCGCCTTCGCGCCGCCGGACGTCCGCCGCCAGTAAAGCCCGCCCATGAAACTTCGCAACATCGCCATCATCGCCCACGTCGACCATGGCAAGACGACCCTCGTCGACCGCCTCCTGCAGCAGTCCGGCGCGTTTCGCGACAACCAGCGGGTGGCCGAACGGGTCATGGATTCGAACGACCTCGAACGTGAGCGCGGGATCACCATTCTCGCCAAGGCGACTTCGGTGGTGTGGAACGACATTCGGGTCAATATCGTCGATACGCCAGGCCACGCCGATTTCGGCGGCGAGGTCGAGCGCATTTTGTCAATGGTCGACGGGGCGATCGTGCTGGTGGACGCCGCCGAAGGACCTATGCCGCAGACCAAGTTCGTGGTCGGCAAGGCGCTGAAGATTGGGCTCAAACCCATTGTCTGCGTCAACAAGGTCGACAAGTCCGACGCGCGGCCGAGCGAGGTCGTCAACGAGGTGTTCGATCTGTTCGCGGCGCTCGACGCCACCGATGAGCAGCTCGACTTTCCGATCCTTTACGGCTCCGCCAAGCAGGGCTGGATGGCGCTCTCCTCAGACGGGCCGAAAGACAACATGGCGCCGCTGTTCGACCTCGTGCTGAAGCATGTCGAGCCGCCGAAGGTCGGCGCTGGCGGCTTCCGCATGCTCGGCACTCTGCTCGAGGCCAATCCCTATCTCGGACGCATCATTACGGGCCGCGTCTTTTCCGGCTCGATCCGCACCAACACGCCGGTGAAGGTGATCGATCGCCAGGGTGATCTGGTCGAGCAGGGACGAGTGTCGAAAATCCTCGCCTTCCGCGGCATCGAGCGCGCCCCGATCGACGAAGCGGTCGCGGGCGACATCGTCGCCATCGCAGGGCTCGAGAGGTTCAACGTCGCCGACACTTTGGCGAGCCTCGAGGAGGTCGAGCCGCTGACCGCTCAGCCGATCGACCCGCCAACCCTCTCGATGACCTTCTCCGTCAACGACAGCCCGCTCGCGGGAACCGAGGGCGACAAGGTGACGAGCCGCGTCATCCGGGATCGGCTCTTCAAGGAGGCGGAAGGCAACGTCGCGCTACGCGTCGAGGCCGCTCCCAACTCGGACTCCTATGTCGTCTCGGGGCGCGGCGAATTGCAGCTCGCAATCCTCATCGAGACGATGCGCCGCGAGGGCTTCGAGCTTGGCGTCTCGCGGCCGAAGGTGCTGTTCCACCGCAACGACGACGGCGACGTCCTCGAGCCGATCGAGGAAGTGGTGATCGACGTGGACGAAGAGCATTCGGGCGTCGTCGTCCAGAAAATGAGCGAGCGCAAAGGCGAGATGATCGAGATGCGCCCCTCGGGCGGCGGGCGGCTGCGCCTAGTGTTCCTCGCGCCGACGCGCGGGCTCATCGGCTATCTCGGCGAACTGATGACCGACACGCGCGGCACCGCGGTGATGAACCGGCTCTTCCACAACTGGGGCGAATGGAAGGGCGAGATCGCCGGGCGCCGCAACGGGGTTCTTATCTCGAACGACGCAGGCAAATCGGTCGCCTATGCGATGTGGAATCTAGAGGACCGCGGCCCGATGATGATCGAGCCAGGAGCCAAGGTCTATCAGGGCATGATCGTCGGCCAGCACACGCGCGACAACGACCTCGAGGTCAACGTGCTCAAGGGCAAGAAACTCACCAACATCCGCACCCATTCCAAGGACGAGGCGGTGCGCTTGACCCCGCCGATCCAGATGACGCTCGAGAAGGCGCTCGCCTATATCGAGGACGACGAACTCGTCGAGGTGACGCCAAAGTCGATCCGCCTCCGCAAGGCCCTGCTCGACCCCAACGACCGCAAGCGCGCCGAGCGCGCCAAGGCCACCGAGGGCGCCGCGTAAGGACATTGCCGAGAACCGGCCTTCGACGAATCGCTGCCTCCGGCCTAACGGGCGGCGCCTAGGTTCCCCGCGTGACCGCTGCGACTCTCGCCGCCCGCTCCGTGCTGAACGGATAAGCACGACGGGACCACACGTCGCGGCTTGGAAATTCAGCAGCAAGCGGCTAATTGTCTTGGGTTTCCGACCGCATTCCATCGCGGCGCCAGGCGCGGCGAGCGAAGGCGTCAGGCGGGGAAAGCGACGATTGGGGAGCGGAGAACGGTATGCCGGCCGCCAAAATCATGCTCATTCGCCATGCGGAGAAGCCAGAGGGCGACGGCGGCCCCGGACTCATGCCGAACGGCGCCGAGAACCCCAGGGCCTTGACGCTCGCCGGATGGAAGCGGGCCAACGCTCTCGTCGGCCTGTTCAATCCGCCCGATGGAGTCTCCCCCAGACCGCCGCTGGCGAAGCCCATGAGCCTGTTCGCCTCGGGATCAGAAAGTCTGCGGCCGAAACAGACGGTCGCGCCGCTCGCTGCGGCGCTCAATCTCTCCATCCGGACCTTCCTCAAGGGTCAGGAGGTTGAGCTGGTGGCTGCGGTCAAGAAGTCCGAAGACCCGGTTCTGATCTCCTGGCAACACGAAGCGATCCCCGACATCGCCGCTCTCATTCGGGGCGACGTTGGCGGCGTTCCGCCGAAGCTGGCCGGGTCACGTCTACGACCTCGTCTGGGTGTTCGACCTTCAGCCATCCGGCGCCTGGAGTTTTACGCAGATTCCCGAACTCGTCATGCCGGGCAACTCCGAGAAACCGATCGGCCTCGACGCGTAGGGCTACGTCTCCGACCGACGGTGAAACTCAAACACGGCCGGCGCGCGTCAGAGTCGTCTGGGCGTCGGCGATCGGATTGGGATCCGGCGTGACGTGGATGGACGGCGCCCAATAGGCGGCGAGCTCAAGCAGCACGCCGGCAGCGACGTCGAAGGGCGCGCTCGGCGGAAAAAGCACGGCGACGACGTCGAGCGCGACCTCGGCGTCATCGGCGAGATTGCCGAAGTTGGCGCTGATTGCCGCGCTGAAATTCGTCGATCCGAGCTCGCCGATCAGCGCCGCGAGCGTCCGCACTTCACCAGCCGTCATGAGCTTCGCTTCCTATTGTTGAAATGCCCGAAGGAATTCGCTCTTCGGAGCGTGACGGCCGCGCGCGTAAAGCCAATCGTGAGCGCGATCCGGTCTCGAACGCGCCCGCTCGGGCTCGCGCACAAGTTCACGCGAGCTAATTGTTTCAATGGCTTGAGCGCGCTCTTGCGCAACTCTTTTCGCTCCTTGGGCTCGCCCAAAAACGTCGTCCTGAGGCAACCGCAAAGCGGCCCCGATCGAATAGGCGGCCGCCTTCTCTAGTTCCGGCCGATTATACGTCCAATTCTATTTTACGCAAGGAATTGTCGTTGGCTCTCCAGCTCGGAGCGGTTGAGGGCGGCCGTAGGGATCATTCTCGCCTGCCCGCAAGATCGGTAGAGTCGAATGAACGACCCCAGTCTCGACAGGGGCCCCGTGAAGGAATTGGGCGGGTAAGTCAGCGTTCAACTGTACAATCCTGCAGGCGCCGCAGGTGGACGACAGATCTGTGACAGGTTAAGACCAGTCAAAGGATCAAGCGGGTGCGTATCCATCACCTCAACTGCGGGTCCCTCTGTCCACGCGGCGGGAGATTGTTCGGCGCATCCGGCGGGCTGCTGTCGCCCGCGCCCATGTGCTGCCACTGTCTGTTGATCGAGGGCGACGACCGGCTGATCCTGGTCGATTCCGGGCTTGGGGTCGAGGATGTCAACGAGCCGCGGCGGCTCGGATTCCTGTTCAACGCAATGGTGCGGCCGCGCCTCGACGTTGCCGAGACGGCGCTAAGGCAAGTCGCGGATTTGGGCTACCGCCCGAGCGACGTTCGTCACATCGTGCCGACCCATCTCGACCTCGACCACGCCGGAGGAATCTGCGACTTCCCCGACGCTACGGTCCATGTTTTCGCCGCCGAACTTCGCGCGGCCTCCCATCGGTCGAGCCTCAGCGAACGCAGCCGCTATCGCAAAGTGCAGATCGCCGCGGTCAAGAAATGGGCCGCGGTCGAGGAAGAGGGCGAATCCTGGTTTGGCTTCTCGGCCGTGCGCGCGATTCCCGGAACGCGCGACGAGGTGCTGCTGGTGCCCCTGCCCGGACATTCGCGCGGGCACTGCGGCGTCGCCGTCAGGCGCGCGGACGATTGGCTCATCCATTGCGGCGACGCCTATTTCCATCACTCCGAAGTCGAGCCGAACGGCGGCCTCGCGCCGAAAGGCGTGCGCTTCTTCGAGTCGCTGGTGAACATCGACGGCGCGCAGCGACGCGCCAATCAGGAGCGGCTGCGCGAGCTCGCGCGCGCCGCTGCGGGCGAGGTCAAGCTCATCTGCTCGCACGACCCCTCTGACTTTTTCGCGATGAAGAGCGCGCAGCGCGAAACCCGGGCCGCGCCCCAAACCGTCAGCGCGCCGCAGCCAGTCCAGCAGCGCGACCTCCGCGCAAGGCGATAGGAACTCGATCGCTTGAGGCGAACGCGGCGGCGTCAGTCCGCTCCGGGGCCTGCGCGCCGAAGCGCCTTGACCGCGCCACGGCGGGTCTTGTCGTCGACCCGACGCGTCCTCGAGGCCAGCGTCGGGCGGGTGGGAAGCCGCGGCTTCGCTCGCTCCTGCGCCCGCATGATGAGGTCGGCGAGCCGGGCGCGCGCGTCCTCGCGGTTGCGCGGCTGGCTCGCGTATCTCTGGGCGAAAATGACGATCACGCCGTCCTGCGTGGCGCGCGCCCCGGCGAGCTTGATGAGCCGGATCGCGACGTCGTTCGGCAGGCTTGGGCTACGGCGCGCGTCGAACCGAAGCTCGACCGCGCTCGCCACCTTGTTGACGTTCTGCCCGCCCGGACCCGACGAGCGGACGAAACTTTCGACGATCTCGCTCTCGTCGATGAGGAGATCGCCGGCTTTCATGGCGCGCCTTGGGACTCGTCCTTGCGGGGAGCGTGAGGCGCCGGGAGACGCCCATCCTTCGACGGGCTATGCCGGCGAAGCCATGCAAGCGGGCGTCGCTCGTCCGCTGGATGGCTTCGCGTGGTTGTCATGTTGTCCTGGCGTTTGATCGCCGCTCCCGGCGTCGGCGAAGTTTACTGCATGCCGCCGCTGGCGAGCAACCGCTGCCCGGTCAACCATCCGGCGTCTTCCGTCGCCAGAAAGGCCACGACGCCTGCAACGTCCTGAGGCTGGCCAATGCGTCCGAGCGGCGTTCCGGAAGTCGCCCAATCCTGGAAGCTCGAGCCGATGAAGCCGGCGGTGTGGGTCCCCTCGGTCTCGACCATGCCCGGATTGACGGAATTGACCCTGATGCCCTTAGGCCCGAGTTCGCGCGAAAGCACGCCGGTTATGGCGTCGACCGCGCCCTTGGCCGCGGTGTAGACCGCCGAGCCCGGCGGCGTAAGCCGCGTCACGGCCGAGCCAATATTGATGATGCTGCCGCCCTTCCCAAGGTGCTTGCTGGCCTCCTTGCTGACCAGCAGCAGGCCCAGGACGTCGATGTCGAAGGTCTTGTGGAAATGCTCTTCGGTGATCTCTTCGAGCGGCTTCATCTCGTAGATGCCGGCATTGTTGACGAGGACGTCGAGACGGCCAAAGGTCTTGATGGCCGCGTCGACGACGGCGCGGGCGTCGGCCCCCTTTGATACGTCGCCTTTGACGGCGACCGCCTTTCCGCCGGCGGCTTTGATCGCTTCGACGACCTTGTTCGCCCCTTCCTTGCTCGAGGCGTAGTTGACGACGACGCTCGCGCCGTCCGCCGCCAGCGACTTGGCGACAGCGGCTCCGATGCCCTTCGAGGCGCCAGTCACGATTGCAACTTTTCCGGACAGTTTGCTCATTGAGGTTGAACTCCGATGGGGCGTAAGGCCCCGGCTCTCGTTAATTCGAGAGTTTTGTAGTTCGGAACTATGGAACAAATTGTCAAGAGGCGTATATATGATCGAGACCATGAAGCCGATCGTTCACCCTCCCCTCCACGCGATCACTCTGGAAGGCATTTTCCATGCCCTCTCCGATCCGGCGCGGGCGGCCATTTTCGCCAATATCGCCTTTTCACAATGTCCGCAGAACTGCGCGGCGTTCGCGCAAATCAGCGACCGGACAATCCCGAAATCAACTCTATCGCAACATTTCAACGCGTTGCGTGAGGCCGGACTCATCCGGTCCGAGCGCCGTGGCGTCGAGATGCATAACATCTCGCGCTGCGATGAACTCGAGCAGCGCTTTCCCGGGCTGATCCCCTCGATCCTGACCGCCTACAAAAAGCAGCGTCAGGAAAACGGGCCGTCAGAGGCGGCTTAGGGCCCGGAATCGACCGCAGTTGCTATCAGCAAGGCCCGGCAAGCTGCAACGCTCCGCGACGCTCGCGATGGCGTGGCGCAGCTACCGCCACTCCCTCACATCGACGAAGCGCCCCGCGATCGCGGCCGCCGCGGCCATCGCCGGCGACACGAGATGCGTGCGGCCGCGGTAGCCCTGGCGGCCCTCGAAATTGCGGTTCGAGGTCGAGGCGCAGCGTTCGCCGGGCTCAAGCTTGTCGGGGTTCATCGCGAGGCACATCGAGCAGCCGGGCTCGCGCCACTCGAAGCCGGCGGCGAGGAAAATCTTGTCGAGGCCCTCGGCCTCCGCCTGCGCCTTGACCAGGCCGGAACCCGGCACGACCATCGCATTGACGCGCTCGCTCACCTTATGGCCGTTCGCGATCGCGGCGGCGGCGCGCAGATCCTCGATGCGGCCATTGGTGCACGAGCCGATGAACACGCGGTCGATGGCGATATCCGTCATCTTCTCCCCGCCCTTGAGCCCCATATAGTCGAGCGCGCGCTTAATCGAAGCGCGCTTCTGCTCGGTCGGCGCATCCTCGACGCGCGGCACGGCGCCGAAGATCGGAGCGACGTCCTGCGGGCTCGTGCCCCAGGAGACGATCGGCGGCAGGTTGGCGGCGTCGAGCTTCACCTCAGCGTCGAAATGCGCGCCCTCGTCGCTGCTGCAGCGTATCCCAGTGACGGCGCGCCTGGTCCCACAAGGCGCCCTTCGGCGATTTCGGCCGGTCCTTGAGATAGGCGTAGGTCTTCTCGTCGGGCGCGATCATGCCGGCCCGCGCCCCGCCCTCGACCGACATGTTGCAGACCGTCATCCGGCCTTCCATCGAGAGGGACTCGATCGCCGAGCCGCAATATTCGATGACATGGCCGGTGCCGCCGGCCGTGCCGATCTGGCCGATGATGGCGAGGATGATGTCCTTGGCGGTGACGCCCGGAGGCAGCGCGCCGTCGACCTTGACGCGCATGTTCTTGGCTTTGCTCTGGATCAGCGTCTGGGTGGCGAGCACATGCTCGACCTCGGACGTGCCGATGCCGTGCGCGAGCGCCCCGAAAGCGCCGTGGGTCGAGGTGTGGCTGTCGCCGCAGACGATCGTGGTGCCCGGCAGCGTGAAGCCCTGCTCCGGCCCGATGATGTGCACGACGCCCTGCCTCGAATCGAACTCGTCGTAATATTCGATGCCGAACTCACGCGCGTTCCTGGCCAGTTCCTCGACCTGCTGGCGGCTCTCCGGATCGGCGATGCCGCCGCTGCGGTCGGTGGTCTGGATGTTGTGGTCGACGACGGCGAGCGTCTTCTGCGGCGCGCGCACCTTGCGCCCGGACAACCTCAAGCCCTCGAAGGCCTGCGGGCTCGTGACCTCGTGGACGAGGTGACGGTCGATATAGATGAGGCTGAGGCCGCCGTTCGTCTCCAAGACATGCTCGTCCCAGATCTTGTCATATAACGTACGCGGCGTGGGCATCATCGTCTCCAGCGCGCGATCGGCGCGAATGAGCGGGGAATTGCCGGTATCTATGCCGGATGGGGCGCGTATGGAAGGGGAATCGCGCCGATGTCCGCACCCCGCCCTGCTGGCGCCGCTGGCCTTCTCGCTTGGGTCAGCGGGGCCCGAAGCGCCCGCCCATGCTCATCGACGCAACCTGCGCGTGAACTTCGTGAAGCGCGGCCTCGGGCGACGCCCTGCTGAGGTCTCGGCGATAATGGCGAGCGGCAGGACTTTCCGCCGACGTCGGTTTGGCTCGGACGCCGGGTTCGAGAAGGCTGGACAGGGCAAAATAACCAACCCACGCGTGTCGCGTTCAAGCGAGAGTGAACGGCATTCCTAAAAAGCATGTTGACAATGTGCAAATTACAATCAGAACTATTCACAGATAGTTGATGCTTATTTGAGAGGAATGGGGTGATGAGCGAGCTTGGCTTCTACACCCTTTGCAGCGGTCTTGCGCTTGCATTTGTCGGGCTTTGGGTGTGGGCGCTGATACGCAGCCCCAAGCCCATTCGCAAGCGCAGGGAGAAACCGCTCTCCTATGAGATTGTCGAGAAGCCGGTCTCGGAGCCTGAAGGAGAGACCATCCAGGACGGCCCAAGACGGCTACCCCACGGCGCCGATAGCCGAGAGGAAATCTTGTCGCTTCCGAAGTAACGTCCTCAATTGGGACCGCTTGCCGCACCATCTAAACGGGCGAAGCGCGCCAGCAGCCCATTCACATAGTCGGGCGTGGTTTCACCGTTCGCGAACAGGATGCGGTAGCATATCGGGGCGATCAGGACGTCCAGCGCCTCGTCGACCGAAAATCCCGCCTCGCCGCGCTTGAGGGCGCGGCTGTTGAGGGTTTGCAGATGATCGGTCGTATAGGCGCAACAGCGCACGGCGGCGAAGTCGGATTCTGTTTCGGCCAGCACGTCGCGCAGCAACGCCCGGCCGACCGGCGAGGCCATTTCCTCCGCATATTGCATGACGAAGGCGCGGAGGTCTCCCGGAAGAGAGCCCGTATCGTCCGGGTCGGCCACCGGGCGCAGCCGTTCGGCGGCGGCGTCGGCCAGCAATTGGGCGAGGTCGCCCCAGCGCCGGTACACGGTTGACGGCGTCACGCCCGCCCGTTCGGCGATCATCGGCACGTTGATCTCGCTTCGGCCGACCTCCTTGAGCAGGGCCTGCGTCGCCAGATAAACCGCCTCCTGGATGCGGGCGCTCCGCCCTCCCTGCCGAACCAATTCGCGCGCCATTCGCAGTTCCTAGAAAAACTCGCCTTGAAAAGACGGCGCGCTTAAAGCAAAAATGTTGCATTAAGCCGCAGCCATGCTATCTTGCCTCTAACGCAATAATTTAGCTTTAGGCCATGAAAATGTCCATTACCGCCATCACGGTTCGGGCCCGGCCAGTTTCGAGGTCGATCACTGCGGTCTATGCGACGGCGACGGCCATCACCGTCTCGGCTGTCTCAGCCGCGCCGACGCCGATCTACCGGTTCTATCGTGAGACGCTGGGCCTGACCCCGTTCACCATCACGCTCGTCTTCGCGATCTATTCCTTCACGATGATCGCCGCTTTTCTGACGATCGCGCGGCTTTCGGACTATGTCGGCCGCAAGCCGATGATCCTCACGGCGCTCGGGCTCAACGCGGTCGCGCTTCTCCTGTTCTTCGTCGCTGGGTCCGCCGACGACGCTCATCGCCGCGCGGGCCGTGCAAGGGGTCGCGACGGGCGTGGCGCTGGCGACGCTTGGCGCGGTCATCGTAGACACGGCGCCACGGTGGGCCGCCACGCTCAACAGCGCGACGGCGTTCCTGGGCCTCGCGCTCGGCGCGCTTATTTCGGGCGTGTTCGTCACCTTTGCGCCCTGGCCGACGCATCTCATCTATGCCGTGCTGCTCGGCGTGACGCTGGCTGAGATGGTTATCCTCGCCTGGGTCGCCGAAACCACGTCGCGAAAGGCTGGCGCCTGGGGCGGAATCCGGCCCAGACTGACCGTGCCGGCGGCCGCGGCCGCCCCGATGGCGCGCCTGTTCCCGCTGACCCTCTCCGCCTGGGCGCTCGGCGGGTTCTACCTCTCTTTGATGCCCTCGCTCATGATCGAGGCGACCGGGATCCGCTCCCCGCTTGTCGGCGCGGCGGTCGTCTCGGCGCTGATGCTCTCCGGCGGCCTCTCGTCGCTCGCAATGCGCACGCTCGACGCGGGCAAGACGGTGCGCGCCTCGGCGGCGTTGCTTGCCATCGGCATCATCCTCACCACAGTCGCCATTGCGGCCGGCTCGCCCATGGGCATGTTCTTCGGAACGATCGTCGCGGGCTTGGGCTTCGGCGCATCCTACGGGGCGTCGCTGCGCGTGCTCCTGCCGCTCGCCTCCGCCCATGAGCGGGCCGGATTGCTCTCCGCCTATTTCGTTGAAAGTTATCTCGCCTTCGCGCTCGCGGCCATCGCGGCCGGCCTTGCGGCGCCTCGGTTCGGGCTGGTGACGACAGCGCTTATTTACGGTTCGGCGCTTGCGCTGAGCGCGCTTGTGACGCTCGCAGTGGAGACGGTGGCTGCACGCCGATGAATGTGAGCGGAAGCGCCTTTTCTGAGTTCGGGCGCTCGCGATCAGCCGACCCGACGCCAAGGGGTCAGGAGTTGCTCGATCCTGCCCACGACAAAGGTCAGCACCAGGGCGAGCGAGATCGTGCCGACAAGGGAAGCGAAAACCTTCGGGATCGCATAGAGCGATCCGGCCTGGAAGATCGCGTGGCCGAGCCCCACGGACGAGGACATGAATTCGCCGACGATCGCGCCGATCAGCGCGAAACCGACGGTGAGCTTCAGCCCGGCGAAGATGTCCGTAAGGCTCGCCGGGACGACGAGCTTGGAAAAGATTTGCGGCTTTCGCGCGCCAAGTGTGCGCAAGAGATTGATCTGGTCTGGATCAACCCCAATCGCGCCTTTGTAGGACGTGACCAGGGCGACCACCACCACGGACAGGGTCGACATCGCGATCTTCGAGGCGAGACCGGTGCCGAACCAGATGATGATGATCGGCGCGAGCGCGATGATAGGGATCGAACCGATCGCAATCACGAAAGGCTGCACCACCCGCGAGACGAACAGCGAATACCATAGAGAGAGACCGACAAAGGTCCCGATCAGGTTGCCGATCAGGAAGCCCAATACGGTCTCGAGGCCCGTCACGCTGATGTCGCGCAAGAGGCTTCCATCGACGATCATCTGCCAGAGGAAATGGCCGATCGCCGACGGCGAGCCAAACATGAAGGCCGATTGCTTGCTCTTTCCCGCCTGGTATTCCCAGAAAGCGAGAAAGGCGATCAGGATCAGCGCCTGGACCACGAGCACGAGCCCGCTCCGACGGAAGCGCCGAGCCCGGATCGCGCTTGGCAAGGGCGCCGCTACGACGGCGGCGGATGGGTCGCGATCGGTAATAGCCGTCATTCCGCGCCCCCGTTCAAGCGCGGCCGACATCGAGGTCGGACCAGATTTGTCGGACATAGTCGCTGAAGCCTGCGCTCTCTCGCGCGGCGATCATATCATCCGCAGGCGCATCAAGCTCGATGTCGTAAGCCGCCTTGAGCCTCGTCGGACGATGGGTCAGCACCAGAACCCGGTCGGCCATCGAGACCGCTTCCTCGATATCGTGGGTTATCAAGAGGACAGACTTTCCGCTGTCGCGGACTAGGTTGACGGTGTCGCTCTCGATCAGGAGCTTGGTCTGGAAATCAAGCGCTGCAAATGGTTCATCGAGAAGCAGGACGTCCGGATCGTTCGCCAAGGTGCGGGCAAGCGCCACGCGCTGGCGCATTCCGCCTGAAAGGGTTGAAGGGTAGTTGTCGGCGAAGCCGTGCAAGCCCAGCTGGTCAAGCAAGGCGCGCGCTCGCTCGTTGGCCTCGGCCTTGGGCGTGTGACGAATTTCCATGCCCAACTTGACGTTGGCGATCGCGGTTCGCCACGGCAGCAATAAGTCCTTCTGGAGCATATAGCCGACGTTGGCGGCTGATCGGATTCCGCGCGCGCCGAGCGGCTGGCCATGCCAGCGAACCTGGCCCGCATCCGGCGGAATGAGACCGCAGACCACGTTCAGGAGCGTGGTCTTTCCGCATCCTGACGGTCCGACAATGCTGACGATCTCGCCCTTGCCGAGCACGAAGCTCAGATCGCCCACCACGGGCGTCATTTTGTCGGCCGAAAAAAAGCTTTTGGCGATGTGCTCGACGGCAAGCGGCGGCGGACGCCCTTGCGGTTGAGAACCGGCGTTCGAGACCGCGCCTGCGCCGGGAACGATCGGCGTTTGCATCAACCCGCTAACTTGACCGCCTTGTCGGCGAAGGAATTGTCGATCACCTCGTCGAACGACACCGTTCCCTTGATGTTGCCGAGATATTTCTGCATGTCCATGAGCGCCTTCCAGGCGTCGCGCTGGGTCACCACGGTCTGAGCGGGAATCTTGTATTTGAGTTCGGCGTCGATCGCTGCATCCACGACGTCGCCAGGCAGATCGGGAAACTCCAACCTGGCCACCTGCTTGGAATAGGCGGGATCCGCGTAGGTCTTGCGTCCGGCTTCCTCGAAGGACGTCACGAGGGCCTGCACCATGTCGGGGTCCTTCTGGATGGTCGTTGGCAAGACCATGATGCCCGTATTGCAGAATGGCCCCACATAGTTCGAGAAGTCGAAGACGATCTTGGCGCCCTGGGCGACAGCCTGCGACACGCCCGGCTGGTAGGCGATGGCGATGTCGGCTTGGCCCGCAAGCATAGCGGCGATCTCGGTTCCCGGGCTGACAGGCACGATCGTGGCGTCCTCGCCAAGCTTCATGCCGTTGCTTTCGATCAGACGCTTGGTAACGCTGAAATTGGTGTTGGGCTCGGGCGATGTCGCGATCTTCATGCCCTTGAACTTCTTGGGATCGGTGAAGGGTTCGACGGTCTTCGAGACGGCGAAATAATGGGCTCGCTGAACCACCGTGCCGACCACCATGCCCGGGCCGCCGTTCTCGCGCGAGATGACCGCCATGGTCGCGTCGCCGATGGCGAAATCGGCGGAGCCGCCCAGCACCGCCGCGAAGGTCTGCGTGTCGCCGCCAGCGGCGCTCACCTGCATGTCCAGGCCGTTTTTCTTGAATATGTCGGAATGCATGCCGACATAAAGATTGATGTAGCCGAGGTTGTGAACGGCTTCGCTAAACCGCACGGTTTTGAGATCGGCGGCAAGCGCCGGCCTTCCCAGAACCGACAGCGCCGCTCCGCCGAGCGCCGCGCTGGCAGTCCCTTTCAGGAAGCTGCGGCGGCTGGAATGTTTCAACGCATCGGCGATCATCGTCGTACCCCTGTGTCGGACAAACGACCCGAGACGGGGCGCGCCGAGCAAGATTTTCCGTGTGATCCGGAGATCATTCAAGCGCGTTTATTAGGCTGCATTTGCCTAAATTGTCCGCAGAAAAAGGCATCCGGCCCGACGGACTGCTGCAGCACTCGATGTTCGTGATGCAGGTCAAGACGCCAGCGGAATCGAAGGGACCGTGGGACTATTATAAGCTGGTCCGCACGATGTCGGGCGAGGAGGCCTATGGGTCGCTCGCCCAATCGACCTGCCCGCTGGTGAAGAAATAACGGGCTGAAAAATCGCCTCGGCCCGCGAACGGGCCGCCCCACGACGCGCGTCGCGGTCAGTCGAGGCCGACCATCACATCGGTCGCCTTGATGACCGCGTAGGCTTTCTCGCCCTTCTTGAGCTTCAGTTCGTCGACCGCTTCGTTGGTGATCGACGCGGTGACCACCGCGCCTCCGCCGAGGTCGATGCGGACATGCGCCGTCGTCGCCCCCTTGGTGACGTCGACGATCGTCCCATGCAGCTGGTTGCGCGCGCTGATTTTCATGCCCTTCCCCTCCATTGGGTTTGCTGAGTGATCCAGGTCGGGATATGTACCATAGCATATAGCGCTGGGCGAGCCTTCCGGAGGCATGGGGCCAAGACCGCCCGCGCCAGTACGCCGACCGATGGAGATCATCCATGAAGCTGACCGCGCTTGCGACCGCATTGGCGGCGTTTCTCACTTCGCTTGCGGCGCAGGCGCAGGCGGACGTGACGCATGTCGCGGTCGCGGCCAATTTCACCGAACCGGCGAAAGAGATCGCCGCTGTGTTCAAGCAGAAAACCGGCCACGAGGCGGTGCTGAGCTTCGGCGCCACCGGCGCCCTCTTCACCCAGATCACCCATGGCGCGCCGTTCGAGGTCTTCCTCGCCGCCGACGACAGGCGCCCGAAGGCGACGGTCGACGGAGGGTTCGCGGTCGCCGACAGCCTGTTCACCTATGCGATCGGCAAGCTCGTGCTGTGGAGCAAGGTCGTCGATGTGACGAACGGCGAAGCGGCGTTGAAGGCCGGCAAATTTCAGAAGCTCTCGATCGCCAACCCGGTCGCGGCTCCTTACGGAACCGCGGCCGTCGAAACGATGAAGGCGCTCGGAGTTTATGACGCGCTGCAGCCGAAGATCGTCCAGGGCAACAGCATCGCGCAGGCGTTCCAGTTCGTCGACACGAGGAACGCGGAACTGGGCTTCGTCGCGCTGTCGCAACTGCATGGGGTCACGGAAGGGACGCGGTGGGAAGTTCCGCCAAAACTTTACTCGCCGATCCGTCAGGACGCCGTGCTGTTGAAGACCGGAGCGAACAGCGAGGCGTCGAAGGCGTTCCTCGCCTTCCTGAAAGGTCCGGAAGCGCGCGCGATCATCGAGCAGTTCGGCTACGCGCTAGAATTGGGCTTCGCCACCAAGTGAGTGCGACGTGCTGGGACTGTCTTCCGAAATCTGGGTTCCGATCAAGCTGACCATCGAACTGGCGACGATTTCAACGCTGTCGCTGCTCGTCGTCGCGACGCCGCTCGCCTGGTGGCTTGCCCGGTCGAAGGCCTGGTTCAAGGAGGCCGCCGCCGCCATCGTGTCGCTGCCGATGGTGCTGCCGCCGACCGTGCTCGGCTTCTATCTCCTGATCGCGCTCGGTCCCGACGGCCCTGGCGGCGCGATCGCCTCCTTGTGGGGCGCGCGCACGCTTGCGTTTACCTTCACCGGCCTCGTCATCGGCTCGATCATCTCGTCGATGCCGTTTGTCGTGCAGCCGATCCGCAACGCCTTCGTCGCCGTCGGCGACAGGCCGCTCGAGGTCGCTGCGACGTTGCGCGCTTCGCCCCGCCGCGCCTTCTGGACCGTCGCGCTGCCGCTCGCGAGCCCCGGGCTGCTCACCGGCGCGGTGCTCGGCTTCGCGCATACGGTCGGCGAATTCGGCGTGATCCTGATGATCGGCGGCAACATCCCGGGCCGCACTCGGGTCATGTCGACTGCGATCTTCGACTTCGTCGAGACGATGCGCTGGCGCGAGGCGAATCTCCTGGCCGGCGGCATGGTCGTGTTCGCGTTCGCGGTGATCCTCTCCATGATCCTGCTCGAGAAGCGCTTCGCGCGAGCGGGCGCGTGAGCGCGCCGCACGCGATCCGGGCCGAATTTCGGGGCACGATCGGCAAGTTCGCGCTCGACGCCGGGTTCACGGCCCCGGCGAAAGGCGTGACCGCCCTATTCGGTCCGTCCGGCTGCGGCAAGACGACCGTGCTACGCTGCATCGCGGGCCTTTTGCGTGTGGACGGCGTCTGCGAAATCGACGGCGAAGTGTGGCAGGACCGGAGCGGCGCATTCCTGCCGACCCACAAGCGTCCGCTCGGATATGTCTTTCAGGAAGCGAGCCTGTTTCAGCATCTCTCCGTGCGGCGCAACCTTCTGTTCGGCGCGCCGCGCAAGGACGGCGGCAGGGCGAGCGAAGCGATCGCCTTTGACGAGGTGGTCGAGCTTCTCGGCGTTGAGCGGCTCCTCGACCGCAGCCCGCGCAACCTCTCGGGCGGCGAGCGCCAGCGGGTCGCAATCGGCCGCGCGCTGCTGTCGCAGCCGAAGCTTTTGCTGATGGACGAGCCGCTCTCGGCGCTCGACCGGGCCACCAAGAACGAGATCCTGCCGTTTCTCGAGCGGTTGCGCGACCACCTCAACTTGCCCGTGGTCTACATCACGCACGACATCGCCGAGGCCGAGCGCCTGGCCGACCAGCTAGTGCTGATGGAGAAGGGCCGCGTCATCGGCGGTGGCGTGCTCGAAGACTTGCAGAGCGATCCGACCTTGCCGCTCGCGGCTGCGCGCGATGCGGCGGTGACTTTCGACGGCGCTGTTCAAGCAAGCGACGAAGCCTACGGTCTCGTGACCCTCAAAATTCGCGGCGGTTCGCTGACCGTGCCCGCGCCTCCTGCTCCCGTCGGTGAACGGCGGCGCATCCGCGTCATAGCGGGCGATGTGAGCCTCACGCGCGAGGCGCCCGGACCAAGCTCGATCCTCAATGTCCTGCCCGCGCGAATCCTGTCAATGAAGCCCGTCGGTTCGAATGAGATCATTGTCGTCGTCACGCTCGGCGCGGACGGAACTGGCGCGCGCATGCTGTCGCGCGTAACGCGGAAGTCGTGGGAGGCCCTCGGCCTTGCGGAAGGGGTCAGCGTCTATGCTCAAGTCAAGGCGGTCGCCCTCGCCCCGGGGCGAGGCGAGTTGGGCTGACAGGCTTAACGCCACCCACTCAAGCCGCTCACGTCTACGCTCTCAAAACGCGGGCGTTATAGTCAACGCGAGCGCTTGCCGCCGAGGCGTGAATCGCCCAGACTGTTCATGCATGTGGCCTTGATCGGACGTGGCGGCTGCGCCGTCGCCGATGTGGCGCCGCACGATGGATCGAAACATTGGAAACCCACAACAAGACCATGCCAACAATGAACCGGCGGGAGATTCTGAAGTCCGCTCTCGCGGCAGGCGCTGCAACAGCCGCCGCCGCAAAATTATCTCCCGCCGCGGCGAGCGAGATGGTCGACCTGCCGTTCGGCAACGGCGGGCGCCCGCTCGTCGCCTATCCTGGCAAGCGCCCGCTTATCGTCCTGACGAGCCGTCCGCCGCAGCTGGAGACGCCGTTCAGCGTGTTCGACGAGGGCGTCTTCACCCCGAACGACGCGTTCTTCGTTCGTTATCACTTGGCCGGCATCCCGCTGAAGATTGATCCGGACGCGTTTCGCTTGACCATTCAGGGCAAGGTCGACACGCCGTTGTCGCTGTCGCTCGATGAGCTGAAAAGCGGTTTCGAGCCGGTCGAGCTCGCGGCGGTCAATCAATGTTCCGGCAACAGCCGCGGCTTTTTCGAGCCGCGCGTCGGCGGGGGCCAGCTCGCCAATGGCGCGATGGGCAATGCGCGATGGAAAGGCGTGTCCCTCAAAGCGCTCCTCACCAAGGCCGGCGTGCAAGCTGGCGCCGTCCAGGTCTCCTTCCAGGGCTTGGACAGGCCAGTGCTGCCAGAGACGCCAACGTTCATCAAGGCGCTGGACCTCGACCATGCGCTCGACGGCGAAGTGATGATCGCCTACGCGATGAATGGCGAGAACCTGCCCTGGCTGAACGGATTTCCAATCCGACTGATCGTGCCGGGCTACTATGGCACCTACTGGGTCAAGCACCTGAATGAAATCAAGGTGCTCGACGCGCCGCTCGACAGCTTCTGGATGAAGACCGCTTACCGCATTCCCAACAACGCCTGCGCCTGCACCGAGCCTGGAAAAGCGCCGACAAGCACTGTCCCGATCGGCCGCTTCAATGTCCGCTCCTTCCTGACCAACATCGCCGACGGCGCGACGGTTCACGCAAACAGCAATCTTAATCTGCGCGGGATCGCGTTCGACGGCGGCTACGGCGTCTCGGATGTCGCGGTCTCCGCCGACGACGGCAAGACGTGGACGGAAGCAGCGCTCGGCGAGAACCTTGGCAAGTATTCGTTCCGCGAATGGAAGGCCAATGTCTCGCTCGAGCCCGGCAAGCGTCGCCTAATGGTGCGCGCCGCCAATCGGATCGGGCAGTCGCAACCGCTTCAACCGCTGTGGAACCCGTCCGGCTATATGCGCAATGTCGTCGAAGTCACCAACGTGATCGCCGCGTGATAGCGATGAAGCGCATTGCAATCCCCTTCCTGGTCTCGCTCGCCGCCGCCGCTTCGTCAGCGCTGGCCGAGCCGATGGTCTATCAATTGCCGCCCGAGACGGCGGAATTGAAGCCCGGTCCAGGCGTCGAAACAGCGAGTGTCTGCACGGCGTGCCATTCCGCCGACTACCTCAGCACGCAGCCTCCCGGGAAGGGAAAAGCCTTCTGGCAGGCGGAGGTGCAAAAGATGATCAAGGTCTATAAGGCGCCGATCGGGGAAGACGACGCCGCGACAATCGCGAACTATCTGGCGGCGACCTATTGAGCGGGTGAGAGCCCGCTTCACACCTTCCGCCGCCTTGACTTGGCGAACGTGTCGAAGGCGACCGCAAGCACGATGATGACGCCAATGACGATCTGCTGGATGTAGGAGGAGACGTCCATCAGCACGAGGCCGTTCAGGAGCACGCCGATGAGCAGCGAGCCGACGACCGTGCCAAAGATGGTGCCGGAGCCGCCGAACAGGCTCGTGCCGCCGATCACCACGGAGGCGATGACGGTGAGCTCATAGCCGGTGCCGGCGACGGCTTCGGCGGAATTGAGCCGCCCCGCGAGCACGAACGAGCCGAGCCCGGCGAAGAAGCCCATGATGATGTAGACGCTCATGATGATGCGATTGACGTTCAAGCCCGAAAGGCGCGCCGCCTCCGGATTGCCGCCGACCGCATAGACCTGCCGCCCGTAGCGCGTGTAGCGCAGCACGATATGGGCGATGAGCGCCGCGAGCAGGAAGATGACGACCGGGACAGGGACCGGCCCGATCTTCCCCTGCCCCCACCAGGTGAACGACGGCTGGAAGCCTGAAATCGGGCCGCCGGCGGCGAAGAGCAAGGCCGCGCCGCGGAAGGCCGACATGCCGCCGAGCGTCACCACGAAAGGGGGCACCTTGAGACGGGTGATGGCGAGGCCCTGCAGCCAGCCGCCGGCGAGACCGACCGCGATCGCCGCGAGCGCGGCCAAGCCCCAGCCATAGCCGACGCCGCCTGCGCCGACGGTGAAGCGGTTATCGAGGCCGCCCTTGGCGACCGCCGCGCCGACCAGTCCGGCGAAGGCGAGCAGCGAGCCGACCGAGAGGTCGATGCCGGCGGTGAGGATCACGAAGGTCATGCCGACCGCGAGCAGGCCGGTGATCGACACCTGCCGCATCACGTTGAAAAGGTTGATCTCCGACAGGAAACGCGGCTGCATGATCGCGAAAAGCAGCATAAGCACGATGAGAAACAGCAACGGCGCGAAGCGCGCGACGAAGCCGAAGACGTCGACCCCCCTGTCCTCGGCCGCTTCCAGCCTGGCCTCGCTCATGCAATGTCCCCGTTCAAGCCGCCGCGGAAGCGGCGCCGCCGCTCTCATGCGCCGTCATCATCGCCATCAGGATTTCCTGCGTCGCCTTGGTGCGCGCGATTTCGCCAGTGACGCGGCCTTCGCGCATTGTCACGATGCGATCCGAGACCGCGAGAATTTCCGGCAGCTCCGACGAAATGACGATGACCGCGATGCCTTGCTTCGCCATGTCGATGAGGAGATTGTGGACCTCGACCTTCGAGCCGATGTCGATGCCGCGCGTCGGTTCGTCGACGATAAGAATTTTCGGTCTCAGCGCGAGCCAGCGCGCCAGCACGATTTTCTGCTGATTGCCGCCGGAAAGCTGGCCCGCCGCCTGTTCCGGACTCGCCATGCGGATCGACAGGAGCTTGCGGAACTCGTCGATCAGCGCATCCTCCCGCTTCTCGTCGATGAACCAGCCGCGGCTGACCTCATCCTGCGCGGCGATCGTCATATTGGTGCGGATGGCGAGACTCAGGAACAAGGCCTGTTTCTTGCGGTCCTCCGGGACGAGGCCGATGCCGTGGGACATCGCGTCGCGCGGAGTTGAGAACTTAACTTCCTTGCCGTCGACGCGGATCGTCCCATGGTCGAACGGGTCGGCTCCAAAGATCGCCCGCGCCGTCTCGGTGCGGCCGGCGCCGACGAGCCCCGCAAGGCCGAGGATCTCGCCGTGGTGCGCTTTCAGCGAAACGTCGACCAGCTCGATTGCGTTCGGATCGCGCGCGTTGCGGCGACGAGTGAGGCTCTCAACCTCGAGCGCGACCTTCCCATGCTCGGGGATCGGCCTTTCGCCGTAGAGCGCGCCGACGTCGCGCCCGACCATCATGCGGATGATCGCCTCGACATTGGTGTCGGCGACGCGGCCAGAGGCGACGTAGCGGCCGTCGCGCAGGACGGTGTAGCGATCGCAGAGGCGGAAGACTTCCTCGAGCCTGTGGGTCACAAAAATGATCGACAGGCCTTCGGCCTTCAACGCCCGCACGATGCGGACCAGGTTTGCGACCTCCGCTTCGCTCAGCGCCGCGGTCGGCTCGTCCATGACGATGAGACGGGACCGCATCGAGAGCGCGCGGGCGATCTCGACGAGCTGCTGCTCGGCGACGGAAAGGTCGCGCACCTGCGTCATTGGATCGCGCTTGAGCCCGATACGCTCGGCGATCGCCTTCGTTTCTTGCGCCATGCGCCGCCAGCTCACGAACAGTTTCGAGCCGGGTTCCCGGCCAATGAACACGTTCTCGGCGATCGTCATGTCGGGGGCGAGGGTGAACTCCTGGTAGATCGTGACGACGCCCGCGCGCTGCGCGTCGTGCGGCGTCGCAAAAGCGACCGGCCGGCCGAACAGCTCGATTTCGCCGGCGTCCGCCCCCTGCGCGCCGGACAGGATCTTGAGCAGCGTCGACTTGCCGGCGCCATTCTCGCCTAGAAGCGCATGAATCTCGGACGGCCCCACTTCGAGATGGACGTTCTCAAGCGCAAGCACGCCGGGAAAGCGCTTGCTGACGCCGGTCATTTTGAGGATCGGGCTCTCGGGCTTTGCCGGAGCGGATGAAAGCGCCGCAGGCGCGTCAGCCATTCAGGAGCGCTCGCTCATTCGTGTGGGCGACAAGATGACGCGCCGAGAACGGCGCGCCATCTCATGCTTCGTGCGGACTACTTCACCTCGTCGAGGCGTTCCGCCTCCTTGAGGTTGTCCTTGGTGATCGCCACCGGCGTGATCAGATTGATCTGCTGTTCCGGCTTCTTACCGCTCTTGAGGTAGTCGGCCATGATCTGCACTGCAGTCGCGCTCTGCTTGGCGGGGAACTGTTCGACCGTCGCGGTGATCTCGCCGTCGCGGATCTTCCCCAGCGTCTCGGGCAGCGCGTCGAAGCCGATGATGACGATGCCCTTGAGGTTGCGCGCTTTGACCGCTTCGAGCGCGCCGAGCGCCATGTCGTCGTTTCCAGCAACGATCACTTGGGGCGGCGTCGCCATGCTCGCGAGCGCGCCCTCGGTGATCGAAAGGCCCTTGTCGCGCTCGAAATTGGCGGTCTGCTCGAAGACGATCTTGTACTTGTCCTTGGCCTTGTCGAGCACGTCGTGCAGGCCCTTGTTGCGGTCGATCGCAGGGCTCGCCCCAGGCGTTCCCTGGAGGTTCATGATCGTCGCCCCATTCGGGAACATTTTCTCGACCAGTTCGCCCTGCGCCTCGCCACCCTTGACGTTGTCGGCGCCGACATGGCCAATGATGCCTGTCACCGACGGCACGCGCCGGTCGACGGTGACGACCGGGACCTTGGCGTCGATCGCCTCCTGCAGCGCCGGCGCCATCGCGTCGACCTCGTTCGGCGAGAGCACGACTCCCTTCACGCCCTTGGCGAGCGCCGCCTCGATATCGGCGGTCTGCTTGGGAGAGGACATCTGACCATCGCCCTCGATCGTGTCGAGGCCATCCTGGTCCGCGGCGGCCTTGAAGGCCTTCATCATGTGGACGAAGAAAGGAAAGTTCATTCCCGGAACGGAAATGAGAATCAGCGGCTTGTCAGCAGCGAAGGCGGGCGCTGAGAGCGCCATGGCGAGCAGGCTCGCGGTTACGACGCGGCGGGTAAAGCGCATAAGATGAAACCTCCCTAGAGCCGGCCCTGACATGTTAGCTGGCGGCGCGGCACCATGTCCGAAATCGAGCGCGGCGACAAGGGTGAGCCTCACCCAATCGCGCTCTCAGCGTGATAGGTGCCCTCGATCACCGCCGTGATAGGGGGCTGACTTTCGAAAGGGCTTTGACCACGATAGGCTGACGAAGCGCCCAGTCGGTCCGAACCCTTGCCGGGCGCGCGCGGGGAAACGACGGAGGATTCGCATGGCGCGATTTCAAAGCATTTTGGAGACGGTCGGACACACGCCGGTCGTCCGGATCAACCGCCTCGCCCCTGACGGGGTCAATCTCTATGTGAAAATCGAGGCCTTCAACCCGTTAGGCTCGGTCAAGGACCGTCTGGCTCTCGCGGTCGTCGAGGCGGCGGAACGATCCGGCGAACTCAAGCCCGGCCAAACGGTCGTCGAGGCGACGAGCGGCAACACCGGTATCGGCCTCGCCATGGTCTGCGCCGCGAAAGGGTATCCGCTCGTTATCACCATGGCCGAGAGCTTCAGCATCGAACGGCGGCGATTGATGCGCTTTCTGGGCGCCAAGGTTGTGCTGACGCCGGCCGCCGAGCGGGCGGTCGGAATGATCAAGAAGACGGTCGAACTGGCCGAAACCCACGGCTGGTTTATGACCAGGCAGTTCGAAAACGAAGCCAACCCGGACTTCCATTCCCGCACCACTGCGCGCGAAATCGTCGACGACTTTGCCGGCGACAGGCTCGATTTCTGGGTGACCGGCTACGGGACCGGCGGCACCCTGAAAGGCGTCGGCCGCGTTTTGAGAACGGAGCGCCCCGACACGAAGATCATCGTCTGCGAGCCGACCGATGCGCCGCTGCTCGAGTCCGGGATCGAGCAGAAGCGGCTGGCCGACGGGTCGCCCGCAGCGCCGCATCCGAGTTTCAAGCCCCACCCGATGCAGGGCTGGACGCCTGACTTCATTCCAAAGCTGACCGGGGACGCCGTGGATATGAAACTGATCGATCGCGTCCTGCCGATCTCAGGCGCCGACGCCATTCGCTACAGCAAGGAGCTCGCGGCGAAAGAAGGCATTTTCGTCGGCATAACCTCGGGCGGAACCTTCGCCGGCGCGCTGAAAATTGCGGCCGAGGCGCCGAAAGGGGCGAACATCCTCTGCATGCTTCCCGATACCGGCGAGCGCTATCTCAGCACGCCATTGTTCGCCGACGTTCCCGTCGACATGACCGAGGAGGAGCTTGCAATCTTGCGGTCCATCCCCGGCGCCTAACCTCGACTCGGCGATCTGACCCGAGGCGGCGCGCGGCGGATTCACGCCATCTCGATCGCCATAGCCGTCGCCTCGCCGCCGCCGATGCAGAGCGACGCGACCCCGCGCTTGCCGCCGCGCGCCCGAAGCGCCGCGATCAGCGTCACCAGAATGCGCGCGCCCGAGGCGCCGATCGGATGGCCAAGCGCGCAAGCGCCGCCGTTGACGTTGACCTTCTCATGCGGGAGGCCGAGGTCGCGCATCGCCGCCATGGCGACGACGGCGAAGGCCTCGTTGATCTCGAAGAGGTCCACGGAATCCTTGCTCCATCCGGTCTTGTCGAGCAGCTTTTTCAGCGCGCCAATCGGCGCGGTGGGGAAATCCTTCGGCGCGGCGGCGTGGGTCGAATGCGCGACGACGCGCGCCAGGGGCGCTACGCCGCGCTTCTCGGCCTCGCTTTCGAGCATCATGATGAGCGCCGCGGCGCCGTCGGAGATCGAGCTCGAATTGGCCGCCGTCACCGTGCCGCCGTCGCGGAATGCGGGCTTGAGCGTCGGGATCTTGTCCGGCTTCGCCTTGGGCGGCTGCTCGTCCGTCGCGACAAGCGTCTCGGTTTTGCCCGCCTTCACGCTGACCGGCGCGATCTCCCAGGCGAAATCGCCGTTCGTGATCGCGCGGTTCGCGCGCTCCAGCGAGCTCAGCGCATAGGCGTCCTGCGCATGCCGTGTGAACTGGTAGGCTTCGGCGCAATCCTCGGCGAACGTCCCCATGAGCCGGCCCTTGTCGTAGGCGTCCTCGAGGCCGTCCAGAAACATATGATCGAGGGCCCGGCCGTGGCCCATGCGGTAGCCCGAGCGCGCGCGGTCGAGCAGATAGGGCGCGTTGCTCATGCTCTCCATGCCGCCGGCGACGACGACATCGGCCGAGCCCGCGCGCAGAAGGTCGTGGGCGACCATGGCGGCCTTCATGCCAGAGCCGCACATCTTGTTGATCGTCGTCGCGCCCGCCGCGAGCGGGAGCCCGGCGCCGATCGCCGCCTGACGCGCTGGCGCCTGCCCCTGCCCTGCCGGCAGCACGCAGCCCATCAGAATTTCGTCGACGCTCTCGCCCCTAATCCCGGCCCGCTCGACCGCGGCGAAAATCGCGCGCGCGCCAAGCGCGTGGGCTGGCGCGTCCTTCAAGTCGCCGAGAAAGCCGCCCATCGGCGTCCGCGCCGCGCCGACGATGACGATGGGGTCTGTGGTGGTCATCGGGTTGCCTCCCTTCGCTTCAAGACGACTTTCGCGAGCCTGGCTGGCGCGAAAGGCCGCGAACCCTCATATAAGCGATAATCCAGCGGCTCGAAACGCTGGCGCATCAAGGAACATTGGCGAATGGCTCAGGAGTTTCGCAGCGCGGAGGAGCGGCGCGCGGCAATTGTCGCGCTGACGCAGAAGGAGACCGGCATCGACGAAAAGATGATCGAGACGCTCATTCGCGGCTTCTACGCGCGGGTGCGCCAGGATGCGCTGCTTGCCCCGATCTTCGAATCGCGCATCTCGGAATGGGAGCCGCATCTCGAGAACATGTTCGCTTTCTGGTCGTCGCTGACGCTTCAGACGGGACGCTATCACGGCCAGCCCATGGCGAAGCACATGCCTCTGGCTGTCGATGCGCGTCACTTCGATCGATGGCTCGCGCTATTCGAAGAGGCGGCGCGCGACCTTTGCCCGCCCGCCGCGGCGGAACGGTTCATTGAGCGCGCGCGTCGGGTCGCGGAAAGCCTCGAGCTTGGCGTCGCGAGCGCGAACGGAGTCCTCTTGGGCAAAGGCGAGCGCTACCAACGGCAAGCGTGAAAGGACTCACTTGTCGGAAAAGAGCGTGAGCAGCACTTTGCCCTTGTCGCCGATCACGCACACCAGCGTCTGCGGCTTAGTCGTTTTTGTTCGCTCCACGTAAGCGTCGCCAATGACGACCGTCTTGATTGGGACATTTTCGATCGTCGTGTCGGCCTTGATGATCTTCGCGCTATCGAGATCGATCAGCACGTCCTTGACCTGCGGAAACTTCTGCTTGAGCGCGAGCAGACCGCTCGCCTTGCAAGCGTCCGCTTCAGGGGACAATGTTTCCGCGAAAGCCGTGCTCGCGATCAGCGGAGCCAGCATCGCTAACGCAAATCCGAGCCGCGACATTGAATGATCTCCCCGCCATAGCTCTCATGCAAACTTCGGCGGCGGCGACTTGTTCCATGTTCACCCTGCTCGCAATGACCATGCTTTGTTCGCGCGCGCTTCGAGCGCATGGTAGAGATATGCATTCATGACCCTCTCGAGCGAAGAGATAGAGCGCTACGCACGGCAGATCGTCCTGCATGGGGTGGGCGGGCCCGGACAGAACAAGCTCAAAGCGGCGCGCGCGCTCGTCGTCGGCGCGGGCGGGCTCGGCTCGCCGGCGCTGCAATATCTGGCAGGCGCCGGCGTCGGGACGCTCGGGATCGTCGACGATGACATCGTCTCGCTCTCCAATCTGCATCGACAAATCATCCATGCGACGGGCGATGTCGGGCGGCGCAAGACGGAGAGCGCGGAAGCCGCGATCGCTCGCATCAATCCGCATGTGGCGGTCGAGCCGATCGCGACGCGGGTGGACGAAAAGAACGCGCGCGCCATTGTTCGGCGCTTCGACGTCGTGCTCGACGGCTCGGATAATTTCGCCACGCGCTACGCGCTGTCTGACGCGTGCTTTCATGAGCAACGTCCGCTCGTTTCGGCGGCGCTCGGCGAATTCGACGGCACGCTGACGACGCTGAAGCCCTATGAGAAGGGACCGGACGGCAAACCCAACCCGACCTATCGCTGCCTCTTCCCCGAGCCGCCGGAGCCGGGAACCATCCCGACCTGCGCGGAAGCCGGCGTGTTGGGCGCGCTTGCCGGCGTGCTCGGCTCGCTGATGGCGCTCGAAGCGATCCGCGTCCTGGTCGGCGGCTTCGGCGACGGCGATGAGGGACTGGTCGGGCGGCTGTTGATGATCGACGCCCGCGCCATGCGGTTCGAGACGCTGCGCTATGCCTGGGACCCGGAGAATCCGCTTAGCGGCAAAGCCGCAGGAAGCGAGGCTCTGGTCGCACGCGAGGCTTAGCTTTCAGCCAGCGGGTCCGCGCTTACTTGGCGGGATTGACGAAATCGACGCAATTGACGCGCCCCGAATCGAGGCAGCGCTGAAATCTTCGGCTGTGACCTAAGGCGTCGAACAGCCAGTAGCCGATCAAGACGAGTGCGATCGCTGCAAGAAGCACGAGGACATTGGCAAGTCTGCGCGGCTCAAAATCCTCCTCCGCCTCGGCGCGCTCCCGCGGATAGAGGCGATCGAATTCCTCCGGTCGATCTTGCGCCATTGCCTAAGCCCTCAGTTAGGATTGGGCGAGGCTTGCTCATCGGCTCTATAACACAATTCTGCTCCGCGAACTCGCTTCGGGCGAGCCGACAAGAGCATTTTTAACATTTTTTATCAGGTTAACCTAATTCCCGCGATGCATGGTGAGGGGGCTCAATCCCACCGGAGATAGGCAATGCGCCGCCTCGCCCCCCTTTGCATTCCCGCCCTTCTGCTCGCCGTTCCTGTCCCCGCTATGGCCGCCACCGATGGCGTGATCGTCTTCGCGCCTCCCGAGATTCAAGCGGCCGGAAGCGCTTCCTCCACCGCGGCGCCGATCTCCGCTCCGGCCCCCGTCCCGATGCGCGGACGATACGGCGGGGGCTTGATCGAAGCGCTGCTGACCGGCGGCGCGCCGCAGCAGCCGCAGATGGCCTCCGCGAGCGCGAGCGACCCCGCGTCGGAGGCGGAAGGCGAGCCCGACCCGCAATTCCGCCGGCAGGAAGTCGACTATACAGGGCCCGAGGCGTCGGGAACGATCGTCGTCGACACGCCCGACAGGTTCCTGTTCCTCGTCGAGCCCAATGGAAAGGCGTTGCGCTACGGCATTGGCGTTGGGCGCCCGGGCTTCGAATGGTCGGGCGTCAAGCGGATCAGCCGCAAGTCCGAATGGCCGGATTGGACGCCGCCGGCGCAGATGCTGCTGCGCCGTCCCGACCTGCCCCGCCATATGGCGGGCGGTCCCGACAATCCGCTCGGCGCGAGAGCGCTCTATCTAGGGTCGTCGCTTTACCGCATTCACGGCACCAACGAGCCTTCGACCATCGGCCATAACGTGTCGTCAGGCTGCATCCGGATGATGAACGAGGACGTGATCGACCTTTACGAGCGCGTGCCCGTCGGCACGAAGGTGATCGTGCTCTAAAATCAAAACGGCGGGGCGCTTAAGCACGCCTCGCCGTCCGGCTGAACCCCAGCTAATCCTCAGACGTCGTCATAGCCGCCGCCGTCGTCGAAGGACGATCCGTCGGAGTTGTCGAAGGTCGAGTTGTCAAGATTGTCGAAATTGGCGTCCTGGACCCCAGGCGCGCCGGGATCGAACTGCTGGAAATTGGCGTCGCTGCCTGCGTCAGGCCGGTCGCCGTAGTAGTTGTTGATCTCCGTCATCTCCGGCCTTTCGGCGCCGAGGCCCGAGCCGCCGAAGCCTGCGGCGTTCGCTCCGCCGCCAAAGAGGCTGCCGCCGCTATGGCCGCCGAACAGGCCGCCCAGGAGATTGCCAAGCACGACGCCGCCGGCGACCCCCGTCGCGGTCGAGGCTGCATTCTGCAGAAAGCCTCCGCCGCCGCCCGAAGGCTGAGGCTGGGGCTGGCCCCAGGGGCCAGGTTGTTGCGGCGGGTAGCCTTGTGGAGGCGGCGGGGGATAGCCGCCTTGAGGCGGAGGCGGCGCGTAGCCCCGCGGCGGCGGCGGAGGCGCCGCTCGCTGATAGGCTTGCGGGTCAGAATCAGGCCGTGGCGGAGGAGACGACGGGCCGCCGCCGAAAATGGACTTGCCTAGATTGCCGAGGAAACTGCCGTGTTCCTGGTTTTGCTCAGCGCCCTGCTGCGCCGCCGCCTCGAGTTGGGAGATGTGGTTGGCCGCAGCCTCCAAAGCCTGCTGCTGGACAAGGACGGTTTGCGCCAACACGTATGGCGCGTGGGGCGCGGTGCGAACCGCGTCATTGATGAACGATTCGGCTTCGGGGTCACGCTGCGTCGCGGCAGCAGAGTTGACGCGCTGGAAAAGGCCACCAAGCATTTGGCGTTCTTCGGGGGTCATATCGCTCTCCCTGCGGCCGGATGGCCGCGCCCGGCATATAGCGACCCGTGCGGCCAATCCAAGCCTTCCGTTCGGGTTTTTCGCGCGACGAACGCGCTTTTTCCGGATGAGGATGCTGAACGCGCTGTCTTTGACATCATGATGAAGCCACAGCGCGCCTTTACTCAGTCGCGCCGATCGTCTAGGCGATGGCCGCAAACAGCCCCGGCTCGGCTTTTTGCCGCTGCGCCGGGGCTTCGCTCGTTTAACCATCGGAAGAGCAATCGACGTTGGCCAATGTTGTCGTTGTCGGCGCCCAGTGGGGCGACGAAGGAAAGGGCAAGATCGTCGATTGGCTGTCGGTCGGCGCAGACGTCGTGGTGCGGTTCCAAGGCGGCCATAACGCCGGCCATACGCTTGTCATCGACGGCAAGACTTACAAACTCGCGCTGCTTCCGTCCGGCATTGTTCGGCCTGGAAAACTGTCGATCATTGGCAATGGCGTCGTCCTCGATCCCTATCACCTGGTTGGGGAGATCGAGAACCTCCGCAGCCAGGGCGTCGAGGTGACGCCAGGGAACCTCAAGATTGCCGAGAACGTCCCGCTGATTCTGTCGCTTCATCGCGAGCTCGATGCTCACCGCGAGTCTGGAAACGTGCGAGGAACCAAGATCGGCACCACCAAGCGCGGCATCGGGCCGGCTTATGAGGACAAGGTCGCGAGACGCGCGATCCGGCTGATGGACCTCGCAGATCCCGATGCGTTGGACGGCCAGATCGAGCGCCTGCTCTCCCACCATGATCCATTGTGCCGGGGCCTTCAATTGCCCCCGCCAAGCGCAGCCGCCGTTCGTGAAGAGTTGTTGGCGGTGGCGCCAAAGGTTCTGCCGTTCATGGCGCCGACCTTCGAGATTCTTGACGGCGAGCGGCGAGCGGGCAAACGCATCCTGTTCGAAGGCGCCCAAGGCGCCATGCTGGACGTCGATCACGGCACCTATCCGTATGTGACCTCCTCCAACACGGTCGCGGCGAATGCAGCGACCGGCTCAGGCCTCGGGCCCAGGGCGATCGGCTATGTGCTTGGCATCGCGAAAGCCTACACGACGCGCGTCGGCGGCGGCCCGTTCCCGACCGAGCTCGATGACGAGGTCGGCCGTTTGATCGGCGAGCGCGGCCGCGAATTCGGCACCAACACCGGTCGCCCGCGCCGGTGCGGATGGTTCGACGCGGTGCTTGCGCGCCAGGCTGTGCGCACTTGCGGCATCGACGGCCTGGCGCTGACCAAGCTTGACATTCTCGACGGCTTTGAGACCATCAAGGTCGCGACCCGTTACCGCCTGAACGGCGAAGAGATCGACTATCTTCCGGCCTCGCAATCCGCGCAGGCGCGCATCGAGCCGCTTTATGAAACGATCGAAGGCTGGAAAGGAGCGACGAGCAAGGCGCGGTCATGGGCCGACCTGCCGGCGCAGGCGATAAAATATGTGCGCCGAATCGAGGAATTGGTTGGCGCGCCAGTCGCCTTATTGTCGACGAGTCCTGAGCGCGACGATACGATTCTTGTGCATGATCCATTCCAGGACTAAGGGACCACCGCGCGGCGTCGCGCGGAGCGGTTGAGCGGACGCTTCATGGCTGATTATCATTCGCTGCTCATGCGAGCCGTCGCCAACTTGCCCAACGCGGGCACGCCGGCGACGCGCGGAGCGATCTATGAGCGCGCTCGCAAAGCGCTGCTCGACCAGCTCAGAAGCTTGCGTCCGCCGCTGCCGGAAAGCGACATTTCCCGCGAAGAGAATGCGCTCGACGCCGCGATCGCGGAGATCGAGGAAAGATACGGATCGCAGGAGCCGGCTCCGCCTCCCCCTTCGCCAGCGCCGCCCCCGCCCGCCGCCGGAAAGCCGGACGCAGCGCCTGCGAAGGCCGCTCCACCGCCCCCTCCCCCAAAATTCGCCACTGTCCAGCGGCCCACTGCGCCTGCGGCGCCGGGGCCTGCCGCACCTACAGCGCGATCGCCCTCACAAACGGGGGCCCCAGGCCAATCCGGGGCCGCAAACGCGCCCGTTCCACGCGCGGCGGCGCAGCGGCCCGCGCCGCCCCCGCAGGAACGTAGCCAGCCGCCGGGGAACTCGCCGCAAGCGCCAACCCCGGTTGCGGGACGGCCTGCCGCGGGGGCGTCGACGGCGGCTTCGCCGGCTCGATCCCAGCTGGCTGCTGCAATGGCCAACCAGCCCCCCTCCGGATCGAGGACCGGCCAGGCCGCTCCACCCGTGGGGGCGAAGGGCGGCAAGCATGAGGGTTTGCCCGGGGTGGCGGCGCTAGACCCAGGCAGGGCGATTCGACCGAACAGGGCGGACGGCCACGAGGAGTCCGGCGCGCCGCCGGTGGTCGCCGCCCGTCGGGACGAACCCGTGCAATGGGCCGAGGCGCCGGAAGTCGCGGCCGAATTCGACCGCCCCGGCATGGCGCTGAGACCTGAGGCGGAGATTCAGCGCCCCGTTGCGCCGGGCGCCGAAATCGCCAAGCCCAAGCGCCTGCTGTGGATCGCGGCGGCCGTTGTTCTCGGAATTGTCCTTGCGGTGGCGGGAGCTGCAATCCTTATGCGGCAAAAGCCGCAAGACCTCGCCATCAAGCCTCCCGTCGAGGCGCAGCAACCCGCTCCGCCGGAGCCTTCGGCGAAGATTGCTGAGCGAGTCCAGACAAATCCGCCCGCGCCGGCGGCGCCTCCAACGCCCGCGCCCGCGCCGCAAGCGGGCCAACCGAGCGCTCAGGGAGCGGCGCCAGCAACCCCGGCGCCAGCAACCCCGGCGCCGGAAGCGCCAGCCGCGCCCGCCGCGCCTGCGCCATCAGCCGGCCGGGCCGCGATGCTGATCGCTTCGGCGGACAACCCGCAGAAGCCGGCGGTCAGCCTGGGCTCGACGGTGTGGTCGTTGATTCCGCCGGCCCCCAACCAGCCGGCGACGATTGGCGTGAAGGCCGAAGCCGACATCCCCGACCTCAAGATGCATGCCACCATGACCTTGAGGAAGAACACCGACCCGACCCTGCAGGCGACCCACACGATCGACCTGAAATTCGCCTTCGCCGAAGGCGCCCCAATCACCGGCTTCAAGGACGTCGGCCTGCCGCAGATGCGCAAGGAGGATTTCGACCGCGGCCGAAGCGCTGACCAGCGTCAAGGTCAAGATCAGCGACACCTATTTCCTCATCGCGCTGGCCAAGGGCGAAGCCGACATCGCCCGCAACCTCGATCTGATGCAGACGCGCTCCTGGTTTGACTTCCCGCTCTTGCTCAACGACGACCGCATCGCCAAGATCGTGTTCCAGAAGTCGGCTGAGGGTCAGGCGATGCTCGAAAAGGCGTTCGAGGCGTGGAAGTGAGCGGAAGCTCTATCCGCGCAGGTTGAACACCCGGGTCGAGACGAAATAGCCGTCCTCGACGACGCCGAAAGCGATTGGCGTTCCAAAGCACTCGGCATAAGCGCGCCCCTGGGTCGGAGCGAGACCACGAAGCAACAGCTTCTGGCCGCGTCGAAGAATTGCAGCGCCGGAGCGCTCGATGCGCAAGATCGGTATCTCGCTCAAGCCCGCCTGCAAGGGCAGAAGCGCCCGAGCCATCAGATCCTTATCATCGGGCAGACGATCGAGCGGGACGCCTGTGTCGACGGAAAACGGGCCGACGCGAGTCCGGCGCAACTCGACCACATGTCCGTAGCACCCGAGCGCGCGGCCAAGATCCCGCGCGATCGCGCGCACGTAGGCGCCCTTTCCGCATTCGGCCTCGAGCACAGCTTCGTTCGCCTCGGCTGACATCAGTTCGAGCCGGTAGACATTGATCGGGCGCGCTTCAATCTCGAAGGTTTCGCCCCCACGCGCCAGATCATAGGCGCGCGCGCCAGCGATGCGGATAGCGGAGAAAGTCGGCGGCGTCTGCAGAATGGCGCCGACGAAGCGCGGCAGGAGACTTTCAATTTCGGCTGGGGCCGGCCGCCGATCGGAGCGTGCGACGATCTCCCCTTCAGCGTCGTCAGTCGCGGTTTCCTCGCCCCAGCGCACACGGAACCGATAGGATTTAGCCCCGTCCTGAACGACCGGCACGGTCTTTGTCGCTTCGCCAAAAGCGACCGGCAGCACGCCCGACGCGAGCGGATCGAGCGTTCCGGCGTGGCCCGCTTTCTTGGCGTTGAACAGGAATTTGAGCCGCCCGACGGCCTGAGTTGAGGAGACGCCGGTCGGCTTATCGAGATTGATCCAGCCGTCAATCTCGAACCGGGGCGCGCGCTTCTCATGCGGCTGGCCGCGGCGGCGCCTTTCGCGCGCTTCGGGGGCGGAGACTCCTCCTTCGCGGGGGTCGCCGGTCATTCCTTGTCCTCTCTGCCGTCGTCCTTAAGATCGCGCGCCACCGCAGGCGATCTCAACAGCGCGTCCATGCGGGCCTGGTCATCGAAGCTCATATCCAGGGCGAAACGCAGATCGGGCGCAAACTTGAGATTGATCCGGCGCGCCACAAGCGCGCGCAGCTCCTTCTTGTGGCGCTCGAGCGCCTCCACCGTTGTTCCCGCGCCTTTGCCGCCGAGCGGCATCACCAGAATTGTCGCCAGTTTGAGATCCGGCGACATGCGCACCGCAGGGATAGTCACGGGATGGCGATCGAAGGCTTCGTCGCGCACCTCGCCGCGCGCGAGAATGTCGGCGACCGCGTGACGGACAAGCTCGCCGACGCGCTCAGCCCTGTGGCTGCCGGCGTTGGGTTTGGATAAGGACCGGGACATTGTTGACCTCGCGCGACGCGCGGCAGATTCTCATTGTTCGGGCGACGGAGCCCAGGCGAAAGGGCGTCTAGACCGTCGCGAGCCGTATGGAAAAGCCCGGCGAGGCGGGGATGAGCAGCGCCTCGTCCGGACCCCGCTCGACGATCGAGCGCCAGCCGCCGCCTTCAGGCTCCCGATAGATGAAGGTCGTGCGCCGCGCCGCGTCGACGACCCAGAATTCGCGAACGCCGTAGCGCGCATAGAGCTGCGCCTTCAAAGCCCTATCGTAGGGAAGGCTCGTCGTCGCAATCAGCTCGAAGTTCTCGTTCTCCGCAATGATGCCGGCGTCCTGCATGCGCAGGATTTCGGCCACGGTGAACGAGCGGCGGTCGAAACCCTCGGCGGCGCGGGTAACGTTGGCTCGCATGTCTTCTCATCCCGTCGCGCCGGTTAGAGCGTGCGACGGATCTCCTCGACGTTATAGCACTCGATGACGTCGCCGACCCTCATGTCATGGTAGTTCTCGAACGCCATGCCGCATTCCTGTCCGGCCTGCACCTGCGGGACCTCGTCCTTGAAGCGCTTGAGCGTCGACAGCTTGCCCTCATGCACGACGACACTGTCGCGAATGAGGCGCACGTGCGCGCCGCGCTGCACGACGCCATCGGTCACGCGACAACCCGCCACCAAGCCAACCTTGGAAATGTCGAACAATTCGAGAATTTGCGCATTGCCCAGCATCGTCTCGCGCAACGTCGGCGCAAGCATCCCCGAAAGAGCCGCCTTCACATCGTCGACCAGATTGTAGATGATGTTGTAGTAGCGGATCTCGACGCCGTCCTGCTCGGCGAGGTCGCGCGCCTCCTTATGCGCGCGCACGTTGAAGCCGAGGATGACCGCCTTCGAGGCTGCGGCCAGCGTTACATCGGATTCGGTCACGCCGCCGACGCCGCCATGGATGACTCGCGCCATGACCTCGTCATTGCCAAGCTTTTCGAGCGCTGCGGTGATCGCCTCGACCGACCCCTGCACGTCGCCCTTGAGGACGATCGGCATCTCTTTGTGACCCGCCGCTTTGAGATTGCTCATCATGTCGGAGAGCGAGGTCCTGACGGCCGGTCCGCGCGCGACGAGTTTCTCTCGCCTCTGACGTTCGCGATATTCGGTGATTTCGCGCGCTCGCGCCTCGGACTCGACGACAGCGACGCGGTCGCCGGCCTCCGGCGCGCCGTCGAACCCGAGCACTTCGACCGGCGTCGACGGGCCTGCCGCCTCAAGGGCCGCGCCCTTGTCGTCGATCAGCGCCCTGACGCGGCCCCAGTGCGATCCAGCGACGACAAGCTGGCCGACGCGAAGGGTTCCGCGCTGCACGAGCACAGTCGCGACGGGACCGCGGCCACGATCGAGCCTCGCCTCGATGACCGTGCCCTCCGCGCTGCGGTCGGGGTCGGCGACAAGATCGAGCAGTTCGGCCTGCAGCGCGATGGCCTCGAGCAGCTTGTCGAGGTTGATGCCCTTGGTCGCCGACACTTCAACCGCCAGCGTGTCGCCGCCAAACGCCTCGACCTGCACGTCGTGCTGCAGCAGTTCCTGCATCACCCGCTGGGGATCGGCTTCGGGCTTGTCGATCTTGTTGACGGCGACGATGATCGGAGCATTTGCCGCTTTGGCGTGGCGAATTGCTTCGATGGTCTGCGGCATGACGCCGTCATCGGCCGCAACGACCAGCACGACGATATCGGTGACCTTCGCGCCGCGCGCTCGCATGGCGGTGAAGGCGGCGTGGCCGGGCGTGTCGATGAAGGTGATGGTCTCGCCGCCGGGCGCGACCACTTGATAGGCGCCGATGTGCTGCGTGATGCCGCCCGCTTCACCCGCAACCACATTGGCGTGGCGGATGGCGTCGAGCAGCGACGTCTTGCCGTGATCGACATGGCCCATGATTGTAACGATGGGCGGACGCGGGACAGGCGCGCCTTCGTCGCCGGGCCGATCAAACAGGCCTTCCTCAACGTCAGATTCCGCCACGCGCTTGACGGAATGGCCCAATTCCTCGGCCACAAGTTGCGCGGTGTCGGCGTCGAGCACGTCGGTCAGCGTCACCATGCGGCCCTGGCGCATCAGGAGCTTGATGACGTCGACGGCGCGCTCGGACATGCGGCCCGCCAACTCCTGGATCGTAATCGCCTCCGGCAGAACGATCTCACGCGCGATCTTCTCTTTCTGGTCCTGCGCGCCGTGGCCTTTCAGCCGCTGCGTGCGTCGGCGGAACGACGCGACTGAGCGCGTGCGCTCCTCCTCGCCCGAGGTCGCGCTGGTGACAGTCAGCCGGCCGCGGTTGCGCTGCTCGCCGCTGCGCGGCGGCCGAGGCGTCGGGACGACGACCTTCTGCCCCGGCGGCAGAGCGAGAGCTGGACGCCTAACGACGACCCGCCGCTCTTCCTCTTCGCCGCCAGGGGCGGCTGGGGCTCGGGCGAGCGCTCCCGGCAGGGCTGCGCTGGGCGCAGCCGGCGCAACGCGCGGGATCGATGGAGACGGCGCCGGTTCGCCGCCGGCAAGGCGCCGTCGCGCCTCGTCCTCAGACTGCCGCCTGAAACTCGCTTCCTGCGCGCGGCGAAGCTCCTCTTCGCGCTTGCGCGCTTCCGCAGCATCGCGCTCCACGCGTTCGCGCGCCTCGCGCTCGCGGCGAACCCCAGCCTCCGCCTCCTGACGGCGGCGATCCTCCTCCTCCTGCGCGCGCGCATCGTTCAGCGCACGGGCTCTGGCCTCGCGCTGCTCAGCCGTCAACGTCGGCAGAACGACGCCGGTCTTGGGCGGCGGCGGAGCGGTCGGCTTCGCGGGCGCTACGGGAGCGGGCCGCGCTCCTGCGGTCAGTATGGGCTTGGCGGGGGCTGGCGCGGCCTGCGCCGGGGCGGCGGCTGGCGCAGCCGTCGCGGGCCGCGCTGGCGGCGGCGCCTCTCCGGGCGTCAAAATCCGCCGCTTCACTTTCTCGACGACGACCGCCTTGCTGCGACCGTGCGAAAAGCTCTGCCTCACCGTGCCCTGCTCAACCGGGCGCTTCAAGTGCAAAGTTGGCTTCGGCGGCGCGGCCGTCACAGTCTTATCGCTATTACCCGTCTCACTCATGCCAATTCCTAATCGCCTGGCTTCTCAGCCAATTTGATCCGCGCCAAACGCTCCGCCTTCGTCGGACGTCTGGCTGCCGCGCTCTGTTCCAGTCGCCGTCTCCGATTCGCCGCCGCGATAGCGGCGCAAACGATCTACCCTTGCGAGAAAGGCCGAACTCGCCGCCCCATGTTTGAGGGCAGCGTGTATCACATTTGCCCTCCCCAATGCCAAATCCAATTGGCGGGAAGAAAAGATATCGACGCGCACAATGGCGCTCGCTTCCGGGCCAAGTTTCGCGCGCAGGGCGTGGACTCGCTTCGCCGCTCCGTCCGCGGCTCCGTCGCTCGCCTGAATCAGCGCGACGACTTCGCCGGCCTCGATCGCCGAGTTGACCTTGAACGCGCCGGCCACGACAAGGCCGGCCTTGTTGGCGATCGACAGGCATTGCAACGCGTCCCGCTCGAGGAGCGCGCCGACCGTCTCGGCCAACGAGGCCGGCGCCTCCGCCTTGGTGCGAAAGGCCCGCGAGAACGCCTGTTTTGCCGCCGCCCGGCTCACCGTTCTAAAACTCAGTTCTGTCCATACCCCCCGTCCGGGCAGCTTCCGCTGGACATCCGGGACGACCGCTCCATCGGGGCCAAGCGCAAAGCGCAGCATCGTCTCGGGGGCGCTCTTGGCTCCCGTCACGATGCAGGTCCGCTCGGACCCGTCTGCGTCGCTCCGCCTTCGCAATCGATCGACCTCACCGCTCCTTAGACGCCGTGTTGCTCTTCAGTTTGAGGCTCTTCCTCGGCTGTCTCGGGCGCAGGCGCTTCGATCCAGCCGGCGCGCACGCGCGCGTCCAGGATCATCGCGTCGGCCTGAGCGCGCGACACCTCGAACCCGCTGAGGAAGCCCGGCTTCGCCTCAGCGCCATCCGTCCAACCGACAAGGTCGTCGCTTGCGCAGTCGGCGAGATCCTCAAGCGTCTTGACGCCGTTCTCCCCGAGCTTGACCAGCATCGGCGTGGTCAGGCCCGAAATCTCCTTGAGATCGTCGGACACCCCCAGCGCTTTGCGTTGCTCGTCGAACTCGGCTTCGATGCGGGAGAGGTGCCCTTGCGCGCGCGCCTGGATTTCGGCCGCCGTATCGGCGTCGAAGCCCTCGATCGAAGCCAGTTCGGGCGGCTCGACGAAGGCGATTTCGTCGACCGTGCGGAAGCCTTCCGATGCGAGTAGTTGGGCGACGGTCTCGTCGACGTCAAGAGCGTCCATGAAATTCTGCGTCCGCTCGGCGAATTCCTTCTGCCGGCGCTCGGATTCCTCGGCTTCCGTCAAGATGTCGATGTCCCAGCCCGTGAGCTGGCGAGGCGAGGCGCACGTTCTGCCCGCGGCGGCCGATCGCCAGCGACAGCTGATCGTCGGGAACGACAACCTCGATGCGAGTTCGAGTCTTCGTCGAGCACCACCTTCATCACCTCGGCTGGCTGCAGCGCGTTGACGATGAAGGTCGCGGCGTCCGGAGACCACGGGATGATGTCGATCTTCTCGCCCTGCAATTCGTTGACCACCGCCTGCACGCGCGAACCGCGCATGCCCACGCAGGCGCCGACCGGATCGATCGAGGAATTGTTAGACACAACCGCAATCTTGGCGCGCGAGCCCGGATCGCGCGCCACCGACTTCACCTCGACGATGCCGTCGTAGATCTCCGGCACTTCCTGGGCGAACAGGCGAGCGGTGAATTGCGGATGGGTGCGGGACAGGAAAATCTGGGGGCCGCGCGCTTCGCGCCGCACGTCATAAACATAGGCGCGGATGCGGTCGCCGGGGCGGAACATCTCGCGGGGGATCAGTTCGTCGCGACGCACGACGGCCTCGCCCGCGCCGGCGCCGCCGAGATCGACGACAACATTGCCGTACTCGACCCGCTTGACCGCGCCGTTGATGATGTCGCCGATGCGATCCTTGTAGACGTCATATTGCTTGTCGCGTTCCGCCTCGCGGATCTTTTGCACCAGCACCTGCTTCGACGCCTGGGCGGGAATGCGTCCGTAGTCGAACGGGGGCAGCGACTCCGCGATCCAGTCGCCGATCTGAGCCGAGGGATTCTTCTTCTGCGCCTCGGCAAGCGTCATCTGCGTCGCTTCGTTCTCAACCTCGTCGACGACAAGCAAGAGCCTCGAAAACCGGATCTCGCCGGTTTTCGGGTTGATCTCCGCCCGGACTTCGGTCTCCTGCCCGTAGCGCGAGCGCGCGGCCTTCTGCATCGCGTCCTCCATCGACGCCAGAACGATCGATCGATCGATCGATTTCTCCCGCGCGACCGCGTCGACGATCTGCAACAGCTCAAGTCGGTTGGCGCTAACGGCCATGATTCTCTCCTTCATCAGGCCCGTGCAGCTTTGGCGCCGCGCCGCGGGCCGCGGCTTTGGATTCGTTTGTCTTGCGCTTGGCGCGCGGATCGGTCTCTCGGCCCATCGCGCGACCCGAGGCTCGCTTCGCGTCCTTGAGCGCCGCCTTCTCCCGCCTGAGCGCGGCGCGGATGAGGTCGTCGGTCAAAACAAGCCGCGCCTCGGCCATCGAACGGATCGGCAGCTCGACGTCGCTCTCGCTTCCGTCGTCGGCGACCAGAATCATCCGAGCCGAAGGGCCGTCAGGCCCAGCCTCGACGGCTGCAAGACGTCCGCGAAAGCGTTTGCGTCCGTTGATTGCGACAGCCATCTCCACGCGCGCTTCATGACCGATCGCGCGTGCAAAATCCGATTCGCGCACCAGCGGCCGATCGATGCCAGGCGAGGAAATCTCCAGCCGGTAGGCTTGCGCCATTGGCTCGTCGACGTCGAAGACCGGCGACAAAGCGACGCTGACGCTTTCGCAATCCTCGATCGACATCGCGCCGTCGGGGCGCTCCGCCATGATCTGAATCGTCGCGCCGGCGGCCGACGAGATCTTGACCCGGACGAGCCGGTAGCCAAGGTCCCTCAGGACCGGCGCCGCGATGCGGCCTACGCGCTCGCCTGGGCCGGATTCTTCGATCAGACGCGCCTCGTCGAGCCCCTCTGCGGGCTCAGCGGCGGTTCGATGCGAGGCTTCGACCATACGACCTTGCGGCAATAAAAAAGAGCGGGTCCCGGCCGGGGCCCACTCTCAACTTGTCTCTCCTTCCGGAGAGCTATGAGATGTTGTTGACGCGCATATAGGGTAACGGGTGCGCCAGCGCAAGGCCAAAAGGCGGGAGGAAGCGGCGTTTTCGCGCCGGCTCCCGCGGACAGCCACACACCGGACGCGCCTCCCTTAAGCCGTCGGCAGCTTGTACCCCTTGAACGTCTCGCGCAGCTTGAGCTTGTTGATCTTGCCGGTCGCGGTGTGGGGGATCTCCTTCACCACCTGCATGTCGTCGGGCATCCACCACTTGGCGATCCGGGGCTTGAGAAAATCGAGGACCTCGTCGCTCTTGGGGGAACATCCCTCCTTCGCCACGACGACGAGCAGCGGCCGTTCGTCCCACTTGGGGTGGGCGACGCCGATCACGGCGGCCTCGGCGACGTCGGGATGAGCGACAGCCAGATTCTCGATGTCGATGCTCGAGATCCACTCGCCGCCCGACTTGATGACGTCCTTGGACCGATCGGTGATCTGCATGAACCCATCGGGATCGATGGTGGCGACGTCACCAGTGTCGAAGAAGCCCTGGTCGTCGAGGATCTTGCCGCCCTGGTCCTTGAAATAGCTTTCGACGACGGCGAATCCCCGCACCTTGAGCCTGCCGAAGCGCTTGCCGTCCCACGGCAGCTCGCGGTTCTGGTCATCGACGATTTTCATCTCGACCCCGAACGGCGCCCAGCCCTGCTTGGATTGGACCGCGAGCCTCTGCTCGTACGAGAGGGCCCTCGAGCTCGGCTTGAGCGCGCCCGCCGAGCCGACCGGGCTCATCTCGGTCATGCCCCAGGCATGTCGAACCGTAATGCCGTAATCCTCCTGGAAGGCGCGGATCATGTCCGGCGGGCAAGCCGAGCCGCCGATGCCAACGAACTTGAGCGTCGTGGGCTTCTTGTTCTCCTTGCGCAGATATTGCAGCAGGCCCAGCCAGACAGTGGGCACGGCGGCCGTCATCGTCACCTTTTCGGTCTCGAGGAGATCGAAGACCGAGGCGCCGTCGAGCTTGGGGCCCGGCATCACCATGCTGGCGCCGCGCATCGGGCAGGAGAGCGCAAGACCCCAGGAATTGGCGTGGAACATCGGCACCACCGGCAATACCGAATCATCGGCCGTCACCATGAGGCACGCCGACGTGCTCGCCATCATCGAATGCAGGAGGTTCGAGCGATGCGAATAGAGGACGCCCTTCGGGTGTCCGGTCGTGCCGGAGGTGTAGCAGAGACCGGCGGCGGTCCGCTCGTCGAACTCCTTCCAGGCATAGTCGCTGTCGACCTCGCCGATCCAATCCTCATACGCGACGGCGTTCTTGAGGTTAGTGGCCGGCATATGCGCGCCGTCGCTGAGGACGACATAGCGCTCGACCGTCGGCAAACGGTCGGCGAGCGCCTCCATCAACGGCACGAAGGTCAGATCGACAAACACGATCCGGTCTTCGGCGTCGTTCATGATCCAGGCGATCTGCTCGGGGAAGAGCCGCGGATTGACGGTGTGATAGACCCCGCCGGCGCCCACGATGCCATACCAGCATTCGAGATGGCGATAGCCGTTCCAGGCGAGGGTCGCGACGCGATCGCCGAGCTTGATCCCGTCGCGCTCCAGTCTCTTGGCGACATGAAGCGCGCGCTGTCGCACCTCGCGGTAGTTCGTATGGTGCATCGGGCCTTCGACGGTGCGCGAAGCTACCTGTTGCTCAGGGAACTGGACGGCGGCGAAGTCGATGACCTTGTGCATGAGCAGGGGCCAATCCTGCATCCGTCCCAACATGGGTTTCTCTCCCGACTCCCTCATCGGCGCTTGATTGCAGCGCGCGGATTGTACATGGGACTAACACATTGGCGCCCTGTGCGCCGCTTTGCAATGCGCCGAAAGTGGAACTTTCCTCGCCGCTGCGCCCCGATATGAGGAAGAGCCCAATGCCCGACGGGCAGAACGCCGACCGCTCCGCACGGGTCTGGTTTCGTCTCATCCGCCTCGAGGCGCGGATGCAGGCCGCGGTCAGCGAACGCCTGCGGGAAATTGGCGTCTCCATCCCGCAATGCGACGTCCTGACCACGCTGACCGAAAAGGAGGGGGTGAGCCAGCAGGAGCTCGCCGCACGGCTTTACGTCACTAAGGGCAACATCTCGGGCCTGATCGACCGGCTGGCCGAGGCGGGTCTCGTCGAGCGCCGCTCGATCGCATCGGACCGGCGCCAGCACGCCATCTATCTCACTGAAGCCGGCCGCACGATGGCCGAGAGGGCGATCGCCGTCCAGCACCGCTGGATCGCGTCCACGCTCGGCCGGATGGCCGAGCCGGACCTCGAAGCGCTGGAGGCGAAGCTCCTGGCGCTGAGGGACATTGTCCGCGAGGTGGAGACGCCGGCCTTTGCGGGGGCGGCGAAGGGTTAGAGCGGCGTCGGCAGTTAGCGAGTTGGTTTTGAGGCATTTCAACGGGTTGCGGGGCGATCAGCGAGTCGGTGCAACTCCCAAGCCGCTGGCGCCTTCAGGGCCTGCCCACCACCGCGGTTTGGCGCTGGTCAAGCGTTTACAAGGGGTTGGGCGCAAAACCTATCACCAAGTCGGAAGCGCGGCCGACTATTTCGACATTTGGCCCGCATGCGACATAGAGCATTAATACAGATGCAATATGGTTAAAAAACTCGACGCTTCGCAAATAGCCAGTAAGACGCTGATTTCATTCATGTGTTACAATCAACCACTTCGCAGAACACTCGCCCAGGTTGATCGGAGACGGTCGCGCCCGAAGCGCTTGACGCGTCCGTTGTTTTATATTACTCGCCCGCTTGTGATATATGTAAACCGTTCTGATTCGGTGCTTCCTGACGCCGAAAAATAGGCGGCGGAGGCGAGATGAAATGATTAGCAACATCAAGGCTGTGGTTTTTGGCTTGGGCGCTGTCGCTATGGCCGGCATAGGATCGATCGCGCCAGCCAGCGCGTCGATCGTGACTTACAACTTCTCAGCGCCAGGCTTTTGGTCGGGCACATTCAGCCTCGACGTCAACGGCGGGGTCGCGACCAGCGGGACAGGCACGCTCAATGTCCAGGGCTATGCGCCCCAAGAGCTCGTGTTGATCACCCCGTCCGCGCCCGGCTACGAGAGCCCTGCAGGCTACCGCGCCAATGACGGGACCGACTGGTTTGGGATCAACCAGAATGCGCCGATCGATAGCGATGGCCTCCTCTTCGATGTCGGCGCGAGCACTCCGGTATGGGGCGGCTTCCCGATCTTCCCGATCTACGCATCCGGCCCCGGAACCTATCAGTCAGGTCTCTTTGGCCACATCGACGGCGGTCCGGAATTCTACGAGTACAATATCGCCACCACGCTCGGGGCCGCCACTCCGGAGCCGGGAACCTGGGCGATGTTGATCATGGGATTCGCGGGCATCGGCTTCGTTGGATATCGAAGCGCACGCCAGCGAAGCGCCGCCGCCGTCGTGGCCTGAACCGACGATATTCGAGGAAAAAAGGCCGCTCAGCGGCCTTTTTTGCTTTGATAGGCGCAGGCGGCGGAGGCCGCCCTACCTATCCAATCCACCCATCAGCATGTATTTGATCTCGACGAACTCCTCGACGCCGTGGCGCGAGCCTTCGCGGCCGATGCCGGATTCCTTCACTCCCCCGAAAGGGGCGAGCTCGCTCGAAATCGCGCCGGTGTTGATCCCGACCATGCCGTATTCCAGCGCCTCGGCGACCCGCCACACGCGGCCGAGGTCGCGCGCGTAGAAATAGGACGCGAGGCCGAACTGGGTGTCGTTGGCTTTGGCGATCACGTCCTCTTCGTCCTTGAAGCGGAAGACCGGCGCCACGGGGCCGAAAGTCTCCTCGCGCGCGACCAGCATCGAGGAATCGACGTTCGCGATGACCGTCGGCTCATAGAACGTGCGCCCGAGCGCATGCCGCTTGCCGCCGACGACGACCTTCGCGCCCTTCTTCTCAGCGTCCACGACGTGCTCCTCGACCTTCTTGACCGCCGCCTCGTTGATCAGCGGCCCCTGCATGACGCCAGCCTCCGCCCCATCGCCGACCTTGAGCTTGCGACACCGCGGTCGTGAGCTTGGCGACGAAGGCGTCGTAGATCCCCTCCTGCGCATAGATGCGGTTGGCGCAGACGCAGGTCTGTCCCATGTTGCGGAATTTCGAGGCGATCGCGCCCTCAACCGCCGCGTCGAGATGGGCGTCGTCGAACACGATGAACGGCGCGTTGCCGCCGAGCTCGAGCCCGACCTTCTTCACCGTGCCGGCGGCTTGCGCCATGAGCACCTTGCCGACCTCGGTCGACCCGGTGAAGCCGATCGCCCGCACGGCTGGATGGTCGGTCATCGCCTTGCCGATGGCGCGCGCGTCGCCGGTCACCAGGTTGAGGACGCCCGCCGGCATGCCGGCGCGCAGCGCAAGCTCGCCAAGCGCAAGCGCGGTCAGCGGCGTCTCGCCCGCCGGCTTCGCCACCACGGTGCAGCCGACGGCGAGCGCCGGCGCCACCTTGCGGGTGATCATCGCCGCCGGGAAATTCCACGGCGTGATCGCCGCGACCACGCCGATCGGCTGCTTGACCACGACGATGCGCGAATTGGCGCGGAACGTCGGACTGACTTCGCCGTAGATGCGCTTCGCCTCCTCGCCGAAGAATTCGATGAAGCCGGCGGCGTAGTCGACCTCCCCGCGCGCCTCCGCAAGGGGCTTCCCCTGTTCGCTGGTCATGATGAGCGCGATGTCGTCGCGGTTGGCGATGATGAGGTCGAACCAGCGGCGAAGGATCTTCGCGCGCTCCTTGGGCAAGGTCTTCGCCCACGGGCCGAAGGCGCGCTGAGCCGCTTCGATCGCATGGATCGTCTCCGCTTCGCCAAAACGCGGAGTCTTGGCGAGCGCCGCGCCGGTCGCGGGATTGGTGATCGGACGCGTCCCCTCCCCCACCCATTTGCCGTCGACGAGGCATTGGCTTTTGAGGAGCGAAGGATCAGCAAGTTTCATGGGGAGGCACTCCAAGGATTGGAGGAGCTTATAGCAAAGAGGGCGGGCGACAGTGAGACGCGCCGACCGGCCGTCTTGCGATAGCTGATAGATAAAAACGTGCAGGTCTTGGCGTCCCTGGTCCGATGCGCGACGGGCGATCTCTTAGGCCGGGATTTCCGGATCAACGAAACCGCCCCGGCGATCAACGCGAAGACCGCCAGCATGATGAGGCCGCCCGCGACGGCCTCGATGAAATGATGGGGCGAGAAGGCGGCGAGCCTGCCGCTCGGTCGATCCCCGCGCGACCTGCAGCCGCCAGGACAGCATGGCGGACGCGCTCGCAACCCCCGCGGCCGTGCCGAGAACCCGCATGAGGTTGACCATCGCCCCGGCGACGCCCGAAAGGCTGGCCGGGACCGCGTTGATGGTCGCGTGGTTGTTGGGCGCGATGAACAGCCCGAGGCCAATTCCGAAAGCGACGAGACCGAACAAGCCGGCCCAAAGATTGGGCGTGGGCTCCGTCACGACCGCCGATCAGCGCGAAGCAGCGCCGCGAAGAGATCGCCATGCCCGCGACGCTGAGGAGGCGCGTCCCCATCCAATCAGCGAGCGCGCCGGCGACGGGAGCGACGATCCCAATGCTGATCGGGACGACCGCAAGCTTGAGCCCCGCAACGACTGGACTGTCCTCGTACCCGCGGACGAGCGCGAAGGAGGCAAGGAAGAACATGCCGTAGAGCATGGCGTAGGAGAGCGCGCAGCCGAGCGAACCGGCCAGGAACGCCGGCTCTTTGAGGAGCGCGAGATCGACGAGCGGCGACCGCGCTTTGGTTTCCTGCCAGCCGAAGAGGACAAGGAGCGCGATCGCGCCGCCGACGCAGCCCAGGAGCAAGGGGGAGGCGAGTCCAAGCGCGGCCGCCTGATTGAGCGCGAAGACCGCGAGCGTCAGGGCCGGCGTCAGCAGGAGAGCTCCGCGCCAATCGAACGTCTGGCTCTCACCTTCCTGCTCCGTCAAGGGAAGGATCATCCCACCGGCTACGATCGCGATCAGCCCGAAGGGAACGTTGATCCAGAACACCCAGCGCCAGCCGAGCGTCCCAAGCAGCACGCCGCCGACAATCGGGCCGGCGCTTATCCCGATCGCGAGCGCGGCGGCGAACACGCCGAGCGCTCGCGCGCGCCGGCTTTGGTCTGTCGCCTTGGCGATAACCGCCAGACTATTGGCGCCGAGCATCGCCCCGCCGACGCCCTGCAGGATGCGAAACGCGATCAAAGTCAGAAGATCGGGCGCAAAGGCGCAGAGCGCGCTTGCCGCCGTGAAGACGGCGAAGCCGAGCAGATACATCAGCTTTCTGCCAACGATCTGGCAGAGCTGGCCGAAGATCGGAAGGCACGAGGCGAAGCCAAGCAGATATCCGAGCGCGACCCAGCTCACGCCCTCGAGCGAGGAATCGAAGACGCGGCCCAAGGTCGGCAGCGCGAGCTGAACGATGCTCGCATCGAGCTGGCCCATGAACCCGCTGACGCAGCATATGCCGACGATCAGCCAGGGATAGGAGGGCGAACGCGCGAGGAATGCGACCGGAGGCGGCTCCGCCCCGCGCCGAATGAGGTCGCTCACGCGAAACGCAGGCGCAGAGACCAGATCTTCGGCGCTCATCCGCTCCCCCGCCCCTTTGCCCAGTGGGCGGAATGATAAGGACGGGGGGCCCGCGCAAAAATCAAGCGGTCAGGCGCGGAGATTGACGCCGGCTTTGGCCTGATGTCGAAATGACCTGCCCTCCTGCGTCTATTTGTCGACGACGCCCTTCCAGCCGCCGTCGACGGAGAGGCAAAGCTCATGACGACCGATCTTTGGTATCTTGCATTCACAGCAATGCTGACGGCGGCGCTGTGGATTCCCTATATCGTCTGCCAGTTAATGACGAACGGCGCCTTGACGCCCGGCAACTACAAGGATCCCGACGCCGCGCCCGGTCCCTTTATGGGGCGAGCGCGCTCACCGCGCCTATCTCAACGCGGTCGAATGTTTCGCTCCATTCGCGGCGCTCGTGATCGTCGCTCAGATCGCCGGAAAGGCGAACGGGATGACGGCTTTCTGGGCGATGGGCTTCTTCTGGCTCAGGCTCGCGCACGCAATCGTTTATTGGGCGGCCATCCCCTACGTGAGAACCGTGGCTTTCACGCTCGGCTTCGTTTGCGTGGCGGGGATTTTCTGGCAGGTGATCAAGTAGCCGCGCGGGGGGAGGCGCACCGGGCCCTCTCACCGCTCCCGCATCGCCTTTGACGCCACCTCGACCAGCGGCGCGAACAGATATTCGAGCATGCGCCGCGTTCCGGTTTTGAGCTCGACCGTGACCGCCATGCCGGAGGTCAGGGGCTCGGCGACGCCATCGACCGTAATCGTCTCGACGTCCGGCCTCAGCACCGCCGGGAACACGAGATTTTGCGTGCGCTCTCCCCCGGCGAAGCCGGCCGCATTCGAGACGCGCGTCGGGTCGCCCTCGATCGCACTGGCGTCCGGCTCAGGGATCGCGTCCTTGGCGATGCGCACGACATGCGCATGAATCGAACCGTAGCGGGTGAAGGGGAAGGATTCGATCTTCACCACCGCCTCCTGGCCGACGCTGACAAAGCCGATGTCGCGATTGCGCACATAGGCCTGGATCTCGAGCCCGGAATGCTCCGGCACGATGCGCATGATCTCCTGGCCGCTCGTGACCACCTGCCCGACATTGGTGATGATCGAAGATTGCACGCGTCCCGCGATCGGGGCCCTCAACGTCAGATGGTCGAGCTCAGCCTGAGCCTTGGCGAGGCGCTGCTCGATATCTTCCGCATGCCGCTCGGCGTCCTCCAGTTTCTGGGCGTTCTCCGAGATGAAGTCCTCAACCGCCTTGTCGGCGTTGCGGGCGATGACCTCAAGCCCGGCGGAGAGCGAAGCCAGATCCTGCTCCTGCTTCGCCTCTTGCGTGATCTGATATTGCAGGGTTTCGGTCGCGTCGATAACCGCCGCCCGCGCCCCCGCCTTCAATTCGACGAGCTTGGTGCGCATGGCGACGCGCTCCTGCAGGGTCGCGACGAGGTTCTTCTGTGTTGCGATCGTGTCGCGCAGTTTATCGCGTTCGGCCGTCTTTTGCGCCCGCTCGGCGTCATACGCGGCGACGTTTGCCGCCAATTGTCCGAGATCGGCGCCGAGAACACGGGTTTCGCGCTCGCGCAGCGCCGGCGCCACGTTGTCTGGCCACTTGGTCGCGGGGGGCGGATCGAAGCGGCGCGACTGAGCGGCTGACAGGGCGGTCTTGCGGCGCAGGATTTCCGCCAGCGCGGACGCAAGCTCGTCTTGTGCGGCGGTGGCGTCGGCCAGGGCGGCCGAGCGATCGAGCTCGACCAGAACGTCGCCCGCGCGGACGACCGCGCCGTTGCCGACGAGAATGGCCTCGACCTTTCCGGTCTCCAGCGGTTCGACGACCTTGACCTGCCCCCTCGGCTGAAACTTGCCCTGCGCGGCCGCGATGATGTCGACCCGGCCGAAATAGGCCCAGGCCAGGGCGGCTGCGACGAAGGCGCAGATGATCCACAAGAAGGCGACATGGACCGGAGAGGGCGGCGTCTCCAGGATCTCAAGCGCGGGAGCAAGGAATTCCTTGTCGCCGAGGCGCATGCCAGGATTCTTGAGCCGGGCCAACGCCCGCGAGGCGAAGGGTTGCGCGGCGGGAGGCGCGCGATCGGCGGGCGGGACCAAGCGAAGCGCTGTCATGCGGCGACCTCCGCCGGCTGGCTCTGAAGACCCCACAGATAGGCATAGAGGCCGCCCGGCTTGCGCACGAGTTCGGCATGGGTTCCGACCTCGACGATGCGGCCATCCGCAATGCCGACGATGCGGTCGCAGCCGCGCACCGCCGCCAAGCGGTGCGCGATGATGATGACCGTGCGGCCCTTGGCGATGCGGCGCATGTTGCGCTGGACGATCCGCTCGCTCTCGTAATCGAGCGACGAGGTCGCCTCGTCGAAAATGAGAATGCGCGGATTGGTGGCGAGCGCTCTGGCGATGGCGATGCGCTGTCTTTGCCCGCCGGAAAGGTTGGCCCCGCGCTCCTCGATCACCGTGTCATAGCCCTCCGCGAGCTTGTCGATGAACTCGTCCGCGCCCGCAAGACGGGCGATCTCGATGACGCGGGCGCGCGGCATCGCCGGATTGGCGAAGGCGATGTTCTCGTGAACCGTCCGGTTGAACAGGAGGTTCTCCTGCAGCACGACGCCGATGTGGCTCCTGAGCCAGGCCGGATCGACATGGTTCAAGTCCGCGCCGTCGAGCAGCACCTGTCCCTCGTTCGGCAGGTAAAGGCGCTGGATGAGCTTGGTCAGGGTCGATTTGCCGGAGCCCGACGGGCCGACAACGCCAATCGTCTCGCCCGGCCGGATGCTAAGCGAGATGTCTTTAAGAACCTCCGGCGCGCCCGGACGGTAGCGAAAGCTGACGCGGCGAAATTCGATCGCGCCGCGCGGGGTCGGAGGCAGGAGGCGCGCGGCGGGCGAGAACTCGGGGGACGTGTTGAGAATATCGCCCAGGCGCTCGATCGAGATCTGCACCTGCTGGAAGTCCTGCCAGATCTGCGAGAGGCGGAGAATCGGCGCCACCGCCTGCGAGGCGATCATGTTGAAGGCGACGAGCGCGCCGACGGTGAGCTCGCCGTCGATCACCGCCTTGGCGCCGAACAGAAGCAGCGCCGCGGTCGTCAGCTTGCTGATGTACTGGATGGCGAGTTGCCCGCCCGAGCCCAGCATAGCCGCGGCGAAGCTCGTCTTGACATAGGCCGCGAGCTTCTCCTCCCACTGCGCGCGCATGACCGGCTCGACCGCGGCGCTCTTCACGGTGTTCACGCCGACGATCGTCTCGACCAGGAACTGCTGGCTCGCCGCGCCGCGATTGAACTTCTCCTTGACCAGCTCGCGCAACGGCGGCCTCACGGAAAAGCCGATCAGCACATAGAACGGAATCCCGGCGAGCACGATCAAGGTCAGCGACCACGAATAAGCGAACAGCACGCCGATGAAGACGAAGGCGAACACGAGGTCGATCGCCGAGAACAAAGCCTGTCCGGTAATGAAGCTGCGGATCGTCTCCAGTTCCCGCACCCGGGCGACCGTTTGCCCGGTCGAACGGGTCTCGAAATAGGCGATCGGCAGGCGGAGGAGATGCGCGAACAGGCGCTGGCCGAGCTCGACGTCGATCCGGTTGGTGGTGTGAGAGAGCGCGTAGGTGCGCAGGTATTGCAGCGCCACATCGAACAAACCGATCGCCACAAGCCCGCCGACGAGCACGAACAAGGTCTCGTAACCGCGATGGGTCAGCACCTTGTCGACGATGACCTGGAAGAACAGGGGCGTTGCGAGGGCGAAAATCTGCACGAACAGCGACGCGGCCAACACATGGCCGAGCGGACGGCGATAGCGCCAGATGGTGGGCAGGAACCAGCGCATGCCGAACTGGCGGGGATCGACGCCGGCGCCGCCGATCCGGCGAGCGATGAGCAGCGCCTGCCCGCCGCTCAAGCGCGCGAGGTCGTCGAGCGCCAGCTCCTGAACGATGTGGCTGATCGGATCGACCAGCCGGCAGAGCCCTGAGGGGTTGCGCCCGCCAAACACCATCAGCGCGCCGTTCAAGCGGACGATCGCGGGCGTAGGCAAAGTCGCGAGCCGCTCCGCGGTAACGTGAGCGACGGGGCGGGCTCTCAGTCCAATATGCTTGGCGGCGCGTATCAGATCGTCTTCATTGGCCTCGCGCGCGCCCAGGGCCAATTCACGCGCGAGCTGCACGGGGTCGGCGCCGATGCGGTAATAAGCCGCAATGCCGCATAAAGCGCGCAAGCCCCGGTCGAGCGGCGTCCCCTCGCCGAGAGACGGCGCGGTCTCCATCATCGAGCTCAAGCCTTTCGCATACGATCCTCGTCAGGAGGCGATCGTACCGAATGACGTTCGGGCATAAGCAAGCCGGATCGACGGAGAGGCTTAGCGAATGCTTGAGTTTTTACTTCGATCCGTAGTTGCGTCGGCGACGCATAAGTAAGCCGGCCAGCCGCGCATTTCGCGGCATTTACTCGCACTCGGGATAAGAGCCGAGTGAGACCTCGCGCCGTTACGCCCCGTGGGTGACGACCTTGACGTCGACGTTGCCGCGCGTCGCGTGGCTATAGGGGCAGATCTTCTCGTGCGCCTCTTCCGCCAGCGACTGAAGCTCCGCCTGGGCTAAGCTCGTATCGGTCACATCGAGCACGACCGCGAGGCCGAAGCCGCCCTTCTCGCGCGGGCCGATGCTGACGGCGCATTTCACGGTCGCTTTCGAGGCGTCCTTCTTGTGCTGTTTGGCGATGAAGTCGAGCGCGCCGCCGAAGCAGGCGGCGTAGCCGGCGGCGAACAGATGCTCCGGCGTCCCGGTGTTCGGCTTGCCGGGCCCGCCCATCTCCTTCGGCACCGACAGATCGAGGCTCACGATACCGTCGTCGGAGCTTGTATGGCCGTTGCGCCCGCCATTCGCGGTCCCATGGGCGGTGTAAAGCGGCTTGATCGCGTCGACCATGTGATTTCTCCTCAGGACTGTTTCCGGCGGGACAGCGCCGATAGGATCACGCCTGCATGCCTGAGGCAACCGCATGAGGCCGCTTCGGGGCCGCTTCAGTCGCGGCCTGTCTCGCGCACGATTCCCGCCATGGCTCGCGCATCCTCGTCGCCCATCGCCTCAAGCCCGGCGACGACGCCAGCGCGGTCGGCGGCGCTGCGGTTCTGGCTCGTCTTCCACTTTCCCCGGATGTCGAGGATTTCGATCTCGACGCCGACGATCGCCCGGCGCTGCATGGCGATGAAATCGGCAGGCGCGTCGCCGACCGCCCAAGGCGCTTCGCGGCGCGTTTCGAGCGCCCGGGTCAGCTCCTCGACCTGCTGGGCGAGCCAGGCGTCATCCATCAACTTCGCCCGGCCCCTCGCCTGCACCATCGTATAGTTCCAGGTCGGCACGACTTTCCCGGTCTCCCGCTTGGTCGCGTACCAGGACGGGGTGATGTAATGGTCATGGCCCTGGAAGACGATCAGCACGTCCGGCCGCTCTTGAAGATCGCGCCACTGGCCGTTGGCGCGCGCGAGATGGACCTTCAGCACGCCGAGCGTGGAGGCGCCCGCATCGAGGACGAACGGAACCGAATTGGCGAGGAGCCCCTCGCCGCCGTTGCTGATGAGCAGGCCGAAGACACGGGCTCGGATCAGCGCGTGCAGCTCCGGCAGATTTTCGTTTCGGTGAAGCGGGGGTTCGTACAAGGGCGGCCTCGTCGCCCTAATGTGGGCGATGTCAAAGCGAATGTGAAGGGCGAGCGCCTTCGCCTTAGAGCCAATTGCATTGGGTGGACGCGGCCAAGCCGCGGTCGTCGATGTCGTCGACCGCAGCTGACGCGATCAACGATCGCGTTTACAGGAGCGCGATCGCCAGCTTGCCCACAGTGCGCCGCTAGCCCATTGTTGAGCATCCAATCAATCCTGAGAGCCGGCTGATGAGTTCCTTCGCCCTTTTCTACGCCCCCAGCGAAACGCTAGGCTTTGTTCCGCGAAGCCTTGAGAAACTGACCGCCGTCATGGCGCATGAGGTCAAGGAGCGAAAGGCGCCGGGCGTCTCCATGCTGATCGCCCGCCACGACAGGATCGCCTACCGGGACTTCGTCGGCGCGTTGCGTCCCGGCGGCCCGCCGATGACCGACGATGCGATCTTCCGCATCTATTCGATGACCAAGCCGATCGTTTCGGTCGCCGCGATGATGCTGGTCGAGGAGGGACGGCTCCTCATCACCGATCCGGTTTCGAAATATATCCCCGCCTTCGCCCATCTGAAGGTCGGCGTGGTCAATGGCGACAAGCTCGATCTTGCGCCGCTCAAGCGGCCGGTCACCGTCCAGGATCTCATGCGCCACACATCGGGGCTCACTTATGGCTTCACTGGGGGGTCGCCGGTCCAGAAGTTGACCAAGGCGGCGAATGTCGTGGACACTAACCGGACGCTGGCCGAAAACGTCGAGGCAATGGCCACGCTTCCGCTCATGCATCAGCCGGGCGAAGTCTGGGAGTATGGTCTCTCCACCGATGTGCTCGCCCGCGTGCTCGAGGTCATCGAACGCGCTCCGCTCGGCGAAATCTTGCATCAGCGCCTGTTCCGCCCGCTCGACATGACCGACACCGCCTTCTATACCCCGCCAAACAAGGTCGCGCGGCGCGCCGACCCGTTCTCGTTCGACTTCATGACCGCGGCGGGGGTGGAGGCTGGCGATTCGCTGGCGCCGCCGAAATTCGAATCCGGCGGCGGCGGCCTCCTGTCCACGCTTGCCGACTATACGCGCTTCGCCGCCATGCTGAGCTTCGGCGGCTCGATCGACGGCACGCGCATACTCGGGCCTCAAACCCTCGCCTTCATGACGAGCGACCACCTCGGCCCGGAGGTGAAGAAAGACCACTATCTGTTGTGGCCGGGTCACGGTTTCGGCCTCGGCTTCGCGGTGCGCACCGATCCCGGAAGAGCGCCGACGGCGGGCAGCGTCGGCGAGTTCTTCTGGGGCGGCATGATGGGCACGGCCTTCTGGGTGTCGCCTCGCGACTCGCTGTTCGCGGTCCTGATGGTTCAGACGCCGGAGAACCGCGAATATTTCCGCGTGCTGTTCCGGAACCTGGTGACCGCCGCGATCGCGTGAGGCGGCTGTTCGCTCACCAGACCCCCGTATTTTGCATCGACGCCCACGGCTCGGCCGGCGCTTTCGGCTCGCCCTTCTGGATGAGCTCGATCGAGATGTTATCGGGCGTGCGAATGAAGGCCATGTGGCCGTCGCGCGGCGGGCGGTTGATGGTGACGCCACCCTTCTGAAGCTTGGCGCAAAGCGCATAGATGTCGTCGACGGCATAGGCGAGATGGCCGAAATTACGCCCGCCTTTGTATTCCTCGGGGTCCCAGTTGTAGGTGAGCTCGACAGTCGGCTTCCGGCTCGCCTTTGCAGTTTCGACGTCGTCGGAAGCAGCAAGAAACACGAGCGTGTAGCGACCTTTCTCGTTCTCGATGCGCCGCGTCTCTGCGAAACCCATGAGCTCGAAAAACGCGATCGTCGCTTTGAGGTCCGTCACGCGGATCATCGTATGCAAATATTCCATGGGCTCCTCGTCGGGGTTTGCTTCGCTAATGGCTTGGGAGCATAACGCGTCCGGCATCAAGGGGAAGCCCCCCGACACATGGACCACTCGCTTTTGGCGACAGAGCGGCGCCGTTCGGCCGGGGACCACTCGACCTTGAAGCAGCGCGCGGCGGCGGCCTCGATCGCCGCGAGCACAATCCTGGCCGTGCTCAAGCTTGCGGCGGGCATGGCTTCCGGGTCGCTCGCGCTTTTGTCCGAAGGCGCGCATAACGCGATCGATATCGGCGCGAGCGCGCTCACCTTCTTTGCCGTGCGCGAGGCCGATAAGCCTGCCGACGCCGATCATCCGTTTGGCCACGCCAAGATCGAGGCCGTGGCGGCGTTGGCCGAGACGGGTTTCCTCGCCCTGCTGGCGATCGTCGTCGGGATTGAAGCCATCGCGCGCATCCGCGGCGGCGATGTTCAAGTCGACGTCGGCGCTTTCGCCATCGGCGCGATCGTCTTTTCGATTGTGGTCGACATCGTGCGCTGGCGGACGCTGACCCGTGTTGCGCGGCTCACATCAAGCCATGCGCTTGCCGCAGATGCGCTACACTATTCGAGCGATCTCGTTTCGTCCGTTCTCGTCCTCATGGGCCTCGTCGCGACCCGCGCGGGCTTGCCTCACGCCGATGCGCTGGCGGCGATCGGCGTCGCCGGCTTCATCGCCGTCGCGGGCTATCGCCTGGGCCGGACGACGATCGACGCACTCGTCGACCGCGCGCCCGAAGGGCTGACCGAGGCGATCAAGAGCCTGGTCATGCACGACACCAGCGTCGCAGGGATCGAGGCGATCCGCTTGAGGCCAAGCGGGCCTAAGATCGTGGGCGACGTCATCGTCTCGGTGTCACGCACGCTGCCGCTCGAACGCGTCGCGGGGATCAAGGCGGAGCTACAATCCCGGATCGAGCGGCGGTGGCCGGAGGCCGAGCTGACCATCACCGCCAACCCGCTTGCGCTCGACGACGAGACGATCCTCGAGCGGGTGCTGGTGATCGCCGCACGCCGCGGCCTGCCGGTGCACCATGTCACGATCCAGGACATCGAAGGCCGCAAGACCGTCGCCCTCGATCTCGAGGTCGACGGCGCCATGACGCTCGGCGACGCGCATCGGCTCGCCTCAGAGCTTGAAGACGAGATCGCCGGGGAGATCGGCGACGACGTCGAGGTCGAGACCCATATCGAGCCCGCCGAGCCGGAGGCAAGCGGACAACTGGCCGAGCCCGGCCTCGCCCACCGCATCGAAGCCTCGCTCGCCGCCGCGGCGGCCGAGCAGGGGCGCGTGCGCGACATCCATGATGTACGAGTGCGTAAGACCTCCGGCGGCGTGTTCGTCCTCTTCCATTGCCGCGCCGATCCGTCGACGCCGGTCGAGACCGTCCACGAGGCCGTCGATTCGCTCGAGCGGTCGGTGCGCAAGGCGTTTCCCGAAGCGCGCCGCGTCGTAGGCCATGCGGAGCCGGCGGGGCCTTGAGGGGGCGCAGACGCCGACTGGACTTCGCCCGCTCGCGGTGCTTCGATGCGGGCCGTTCATGCTGGTCTTTGGCGCGAAGGCAAATCCAATGCTTCGAATGACAGCGCTATTATGGGTCTTCATCGCAATGCACGGCGCCGCCGTGGCGGAGGAGGACGACAACAAGCAAGATACGGTCGAGGTCCACGGCAAGTCGCTCACGCTCAGTTGCGCCGAGTGGAAGCGCAATCAGGACGGGTCGTGGACCAACACCAGCCCGCTGCTCGTCGGGACAGATACGGTGACCAACGTGACCTTGCGCGGCGCGAAGGAAACCAATGTCCTGGAGACGAAGTGCGACGAGGGGTCGCGTCCAGTCGCCACCCCGGTGCACAGCGACGATACTATGAAACACGGAAGGCATCGGCGTCACTCCGCGGAGCCTACCGACGGAACGTAGTCTACGCGCTCGCGGCCCTCAGGGCTCGCGCGCCGGCGCCGCCACGATCTCCTCCAGCCTCGACAGGAAGAGTTCGAGGATCGGCGACCTGTTCGTCTTGTTGTAGGCAACGACGAGGTCGATCGTCGGCGCTTTGCCGCGCAGTGGGCGGCTGGTCACCGTCGGGGGAAGAAAATTGAGCGCATAGGCCGGCAACAGCATCACGCCGCCGGTCGAGGCGACCATCGACACCGCGTGGGCGAGATGGTCCACTTCGTGCGCGGGCTTGATGTCGAGCCCGGACCGCTCGAGGTAACCCGCGATCAGAGAGCGCAAGGTCGGCGCGGTGTTGGACGTCGTTATGAACGTCTCGCCGACCATTGCCCGCAAATCGATGGCCTTTCTTGAGGCCAGCCGGTGATCGCTCGGCAACACGACGACGAGCGGCTCCGTCAGCACGCGCCGGTAGGCCAGGTTTTCCGCGTGCGGCTCCGGGCGCATGAATGCGGCGTCGAGCCTGCCCCGCATCAGCTGAGCAGCCAAGTCGGGCGAATATTGGCTGGCGATGGTGAGTTTCATGTCGGGCAGTTGGTCGTGGAGGATGCGCATCGCTTTTGGCAGCCAATCGATCTCCATGCCCGTCAGGAAGCCAAGGGCGAAGGCCGGCTTGAGCGGCTCGGCGGCCCGGCGCGCCGCTTCGACCGCAGCCTCGGCCTGAGTGAGCGCGAGCCGCGCATGATCGAGAAAGGCGCGGCCCGCAGCTGTGAGTTCGACGCCGCGCACGCTGCGCCTCATCAACGGGACGCCGACCTCCGCCTCGAGGGTGCGCATCTGACGGCTGAGCGAAGGCTGCGCGGTGTGCAGCCGCTTCTCGGCCGCGACCGTCAAGCTCCCCTCGTCGGCGACGGCGACGAAATAGCGAAGATGCCGAAGCTCCATCCCCCCTCCCATATCTCTCAGGCATGGCTGCGAGCTTATAAGGTCTTTTTCTTCGACGCTCGACAAGTCTAATGGCGCGCAACAATTTCAGGAGCAGAAACCCATGAGCGATCAAATCGTGCTGATCACGGGCGCGTTGACGGGAATTGGCCGCGCCGCCGCGCTGGCCTTCGCCAAGGAGGGCGCGAGCGTCGTCGTGTCAGGCCGCAAGGACGCCGAAGGCAAGGCGCTGGAAGCCGAGCTCCTCGCTCTCGGCGCCAAGACAGCCTTCATTCGCGCGGACGTGCGCGAGGAGAACGAGGTCCGCAATCTGATCGACAAGACGGTCGCGCGCTTCGGACGCCTCGATGTCGCGGTGAACAACGCCGGCACCGAGGGCAAGCCCGGTCCCGTGACCGAGCAGACCGCAGAGAGCTACGCCGCAACCTTCGACACCAACGTGCTCGGCACGCTGCTCAGCATGAAGCACGAGCTCAGGGTCATGCTGCCGCAAGGGTCGGGCAGCATCGTCAACATTTCTTCGACCTACGGCCAGAGGGCGTCGCCCGTTAGCCGAACCAAAGATCCTGCTCCACCCGGCGCGCCTCTGAAGGGCTGATCTCTCATCCCTCAGTCTGAGTGCGACTTTCGAGTTTCTGTCATACTGCGCTATTCAAGGAGGCGCGATGACAGAAACGCAGCCGGCGAACCGCGCTTCAGCGCAAACCACCGCCACGGCCTCAGGCTGGCTCACTCGCTGGCTCTTTCCGTTTTTGCGGATCGCTTTTCTCGTCTTCGCCGCCTGGCTCGTTTGGTACACGGCTGGACACTGGGACCGCTGGACGGGCGCCGCGCGTTTCGAATCGACCGACGACGCCTTTGTGTCAGGCGACGTGACCCCGCTTTCGGCCCACGTTTCGGGCTACATCACGGAAATGCCGGTCAATGACTTCCAGACCGTGCGCAAGGGCGACCTCATCGCGGTGATCGACCCGTCCGACTATCAGGCCCAGTTCGAGCTGGCTCAGGCCAATCTCGCCGCCGCGCAGGCGACGCTCGCCAATCTCGCCAATCAGCGGGTCGTGCAGGAAGCGCTCGTCCACCAGGCCGAGGCGACGATCGACGCGAGCGAGGCCGACGTGCTGCGCTATCAGCTCGAGGACCAGCGCCAGCGCAACCTGTTCAAGACCGGAATCGCCGGCACCCAACAGCTGGTCGAACAGGCCGACGACAACGCGAAGAAGGCGATTGCGCAACGACGGCTGAACGAAGCCCAGCTCGACCAGCAGAAGGCGGCGCTGGCGGCGATCGACATCCAGCAAAAGCAGCTTACCGCGCAAATCCATGCGGCTCAGGCGCAGGTTGCGCTCGCTGGCGACAATCTGCGCTATACGCGCATCCTCTCGCCCGCCGATGGTCTCGTGGGCGAGCGGCAGGTGCGGCTTGGGCAGTTCGTCAATGTCGGCACGCAAGTGATCGCGGTCCTTCCACTGCCGAACATCTGGGTCACCGCCAACTATAAAGAGACCCAGATGACCAACATCCGGGTCGGCCAGCCGGCCCGCGTGACGGTCGACGCCTTTCCCGACCTCAAGCTCACCGGCCATGTGGACAGTTGGTCGCCGGGGACGGGCAGCACCTTCGCGCTGCTTCCGCCCGACAACGCCACCGGCAACTTCACCAAGGTGGTGCAGCGGGTTCCGGTGAAGATTGTCCTGGACCCGAATCCGTCGCTTGGATCCCTGGTGCGGCCCGGCATGTCGGTCGAGCCGACAATCGACACCGGCGCGCCCGCAGGCCAGGGCGTGGGCGCCGCCGCGAGCGCCGCCAGCCCATGACTTCGGTCGCCGCCCCGCTCGTCGCGCCGGGCGCCGACGCGCCTGTCCCCGCTCCGATCACCTGCGCCGGCATCGCCGCCCACGCCAGCGGGACCCGCTATATCCGGCTCAACGCCGACTCGCTCAGGCCTTATATTGGCATCCTGGGCGTGCTTATCGGCGCGATCCTGTCATTCACCGGCAGCCGCATCACGACCTTTGGGCTCGCCGACCTGCGCGGCGGGCTGCACTTCGGGTTTGACGAGGGCGCATGGATGACGACCAGTTTCGGCGTCGGCCAGATGCTCATTGGCGTCGCCTGTCCCTATCTCGGCGCCATTTTCAGCGTCAGGCGCGTGCTCCTGCACGGAATGGCGCTTTTGTTCGTCGCCAGCCTGCTTGGACCGTTGTCGCCCAATCTCACGGCGTTCCTGACAGCGCAATTTCTTGCAGGCGTCGGAACGGGAACGTTCATCCCGCTCACCATCGGCTTTATCGTGCGCAATCTGCCGCAGCGCCTCGTCGTCTACGGCCTCGCCGTCTATGCGATGAACTCCGAGCTCTCGCAGAACGTCTCAGCCTCGCTCGAGGGTTGGTATACCGAGACCCTGTCCTGGCGGTGGATCGAATGGCAATATTGCTTAGCGCTGCCGGTCATGTTCGCCTGCATCTGGTACGGAGCGCCGCGCGAGAAGATCAACATCGCGTTGTTGCGCGACCTCGACTGGCCTGGGCTCGCCTATTCCGGGCTCGGTTTCGCTCTCCTTTACGCCGGCCTCGACCAGGGCAACCGCCTCGACTGGGTCAACGACGGTCTCGTCAATGGGCTTCTCCTGTCGGGTGGATTGCTGACGCTCGCCTTCGTCGTGCGCGAGCTTTGGGTTGAGAAGCCGTTTCTCAACCTTCGGCTGCTGACGAGGGAAGGGATCGTGCCGATCCTACTGATCCTTGCCGGCTTCCGCTTCATCATCCTGTCGACCGCTTATATCATTCCGACTTACCTTCAGGTCGTGCAGAATTATCGGGAGCTGCAGGTCGGCGCGGTTCTGCTCTGGATCGCGCTCCCCCAGTTTCTGATCGTCCTTCCTCTCGGATGGCTTCTTTCACGAGTCGACGCGCGTTGGATCCTCGCGGTCGGCGCGATTTTGATCGGCGTCGCCTGCCTCATGGGAACCGGTCTGACGCAGGATTGGGCGACGGACGATTTCCTGCCCTCGCAGATCCTGCAGGCGATCGGCCAATCTTTCGCACTGACGGCGGTCGTCGTGCTCGCGGTGAAATCGATGAATCCCGCGGACGTGCTGACGATCGGCACGCTGTTCCAGACCGTCCGCCTCTTTGGCGGCGAGATCGGAACCGCCTTCATGCAGACCTTCGTCCGGGTGCGCGAGCAGGTCCACTCCAATCTGATCGGCCTGCATGTCGACAGTCTCGGCGTCCTGACGGCCGATCGGATAGCGGCCTATCGCAACGCGATGAGCGCCCACTCGAGCGACCTCGCCGTGGCGGCCGAGCGCGCGACGAGCCTGCTCGGGTCGGCGGTGGCGAAGCAGGCGGCGGTTCTTGCCTATATCGACGGATTTCTGGCCGCCGCAGTCGGCGCCTTTGTCTGCCTCGTGCTCACCTCCTTATTGAGGCGGCGTTGAGGACCGTTGGGCGCGGCCCGCGAGAGGCGCCGTGCCGTCGGCAAGCTTTTGCGCTAGCATGCGCCCCATGACGACGAAGGTCAGACGGCGTCTCACGACGCTCCTATGCGCCGATGTTGAGGGATATGCTCGCCTCATGGGGGCTGACGAAGCGGGCACGCTGGCGACGCTGCGCCGGTCCCGCGAGGCCATGGCGACGCTGATCGAACGCCACGAAGGGCGCATCGTCAACACCTGGGGCGACGCCGTCATCGCCGAGTTCGGCAGCGTCGTGGAGGCCGTGCAATGCGCGGTCGAGATGCAGCAGGAGCTCTCCAGCCACAATGGCGGGCTCCCCGAACCGCAACGGATGAGATTCCGCATCGGGATCAATCTGGGCGACGTGATGGTCGAGGGCGACGACATCTATGGCGACGGCGTCAATATCGCGGCGCGACTGCAGGAACTGGCCGAACCGGGCGGAATCCTGATATCCGGCCCGGTGTACGAACAGGTGCACAACAAACTGTCCATCGGGTTCGACTGCCTCGGCGAACAGCGCTTGAAGAACGTCGCCAATCCGGTGACGGGCTATCGCGTCCTTCAGGGCGACGCGCCCTCGCCGCCACAGGCGCCGCGCCCCGAGGCGACGAGGGAGCCTTCGGCGCCTCCGCCTCGTCCGGAGGCCGGCTTTTCTCGCGCCTGGGAATGGTACACCCGCCTGCCTCGTTCCAGCGCAGTGCTGATCGCCATCGCCGTCTTCTTGTTTGTGATCAACATGTTCAGCGGCCTCCGCCACATCTGGTTTCACTGGCCCGTCGCGGTGCTCCTGTTGATCGCTGTTCTGCGGGCCTCACGCGGGAGCAGGCCGTCGTAGAGAGAGAAAGAGTTGCACCAACAATGGGACTGACGCCGCGGACGTCGACGCGCGCTCAACCGAGGAGGTATTCGCATGCGATCCGACATCGTTCCCGGCGCCGTCTTCCCCGATTACGAGCTTTCCGACCACACCGCGAAGCGCCGCAAGCTGTCAGAGCTGCAAGGACAGAATCCGATGGTTCTCGTTCTCAGCCGCGGAGGCTATTGCCCCAAGGACCGCCGACAGCACGAAGGCCTTGTTCAGCTCCATCGCGAAATGGAAGTCGGCTATTGCCGGCTGGTCACGATCAGCACCGACAGCATCGTCGAGACGAATGAATTTCGTACTGGAATCGGCGCCCACTGGCCTTTCCTCTCCGATCCGAGGCGCACCATCCAAAAGGACCTGGACATCGCCGAATATACCGACCCGGTCCACAACCCCATGATTCCCTATACGATTGTGCTCGAGCCGGACCTCGTCGTTTATAAAGTCTACAATGGCTATTGGTTCTTCGGCCGCCCAACAATGGAGGATCTCCGCCAAGATCTGCGTGCGGTGACCGGGAAGCGCCGGCCGGATTGGGACATCACAACGCCCGAGCTCAAAGCGGCTTGGGAGCAAGGCCACAAGGACCGCTTCTATCCATATGGCAAGACCTACACCCAAACGATCGGCGAGCAGGATTAAGGGGAACTAGACCAAGCCTGGCTTGACCGCCAAGCCGGGGACGGCTTCATAGCGCTCATTTTGGCTTTGCTGGCGGCCCACCGAGAGCCCGTGCCGGTGGGCCTGAGACTGGTGGCCGCCTCATAAGGGCGAATGGGGGAGGCCATGCGAACCGCTTATTGCTTCACGCCGGACCGCGCGTTCTTTGCGCCGGCGGTGCGCGCGATCGCGTCGCTGGTCGAGGCCGAGCCTGACGTCGAGCGCGAGATTTTCCTCATTTGCGAACCGGACGACGTGGCTCCGGGCTTCGACAAGCTGCCGGCCCCTTTGCGCGATCGCATCAAGCTCACGACCCTCGACTTTAAGCCCTTCGACCTGAACCTCGCCGGCAAGGGGCGCTTTTCGCGCGCGGTGTTCCGGCGCCTGTTTCTCGACGAGATCCTGCCCGCCCATTTCGAGCGGATCGTCACCGTCGATTCCGACATGCTGATCGTCCGCCCAGGCCTCAAGCGCCTCGAGAGCTTCGACCTCGGGGACAAGCCCCTCGCCGCGGCCTACGACATGATCTTTCTCATGGACTTCAAGGGCGATGCGCTGGCGCGTCAGTTTCAGCGTTCGCGCCGCTCGCTTGGCCTTGCGCTCGATACGCCCTATTTCAACGCCGGACTCATGGCGATCGACCGCGCAAGGTGGCGGGCCGAGAAGCTGACGGAGCGCGTGACCAAGGCGCTTCGCGACGAGCCGGAGCGTTATCCGTTCATGGAGCAGGACGCGCTCAACGCCGCGCTCAAAGGCAACTTCGCGCCGCTCTCGCCGCGGTTCAATTTCATGGGCGACTTTTTCCTGCTCGACCTCGAGCGCCGGCTCGAGCCGATCGTGCTGCATTTCGTCAACGCGCCCAAGCCCTGGGAGCTCGGCTTGTGGCGAGGAGAAGCGAGGTTCGCTGAGAACTATCGCGCCTGGTTCGCGTCGTCGCCTTGGGCCAACTTGGCGAAGTCGCCCGCCGCGCCGCCATGGCGGCGGACCCGGCCGCCGCTTACGAGTTGCAGGCGGGATTTCGCCGAGCGATTGTCGGCGTTCCTCGCCGAGACCCGCTTTATCGATGGGACGTTGACCGTCTAAGCTTGAGCCTTGAAGTCTGGAGTGAGATCTTGAAAGCGACCCTTTGGTTTGTTGCGATGGCGTGCGGTTGCGCCCAGGTCGTGCAGGCCATGTCCAATGGCTCAGCGGTTCGGTCAGGCATCGGCGCGATCTGGGTCGGCGCAATGTCCGCCACCGTCTCCCTGCTGACGCTGGTCGTCGTGGCTGTTGCAATCTACCGGTTGCCGCTCCCCGACACGAACCTTCTGATGGCTCACGGGATCAAAGTCGTTATCGGCGGCATGATGGGGGCGGTCCTCGTCGCCGGCCTCGCCTTTGTCGCCCCCAAGCTCGGTCCGACGCAGACGTTCATCCTCTATTTTCTCATAATCGCAATTGGGTCGGCGCTCATCGATAGTTTCGGTCTCCTGGGAACGGCGGCAAAGCCGTTGCAGGCGCGACAGCTTGTCGGCGTGCTGCTCGCGGTTGTTGGCCTCGTGCTCGCGCGCTCTTGACCACGAACGGCCGGCCGGCTCCGGAGCTCCAGCCACGCGCAAGCGCCAGCGGCTAGATTTGATGAAAAGTCAGCATCTCCTAAACGATGCGATACGCTTTACGTTACGTTACTTAACATAAGTAGTATATTATAGGTAACAAGTTGTTACGGTTAAACAAGAATTAAATCTTGGTCACCAGAATACCTGGAAAGCGTCGCCGTATCTCGCGCCGACGTGGCGATTCTGGGGTGGCCAATGAAGGTTCTCATGTCTCTCGCTTGCGCCGCAGCGATCGTGGCGGCGCCGGCCTCAGCCGCCGACCTATTTGGCACGGCTCCGCCGCCCACCCTGCCGGCGCCCTCAAGCCCGCTGATCTTCGAGTCCGGCTCGAACTGGTATGTGCGCGGCGATCTCGGACTGAGCTTCGACGACGCGCCGAGCGTTTCGTTCTCGAGCATCGCCGTGCCGCCGCCCGGCTTCGCCGGCGCGCCGCTGCCCGTCTATTCCGGACAGAACATCCATGCGACCGACTTCACCGGCGGCGTCGGCGCGGGCTATCGCTTCAATAATTACTTGCGCTTCGACGCGACCTGGGACTACCGCACCGGGCCGGGCGGATCGAGCGGCGCCACTGTCGTCTGCCCTTACGCGCTCACCGGACTGACGAGCCAGGCTCCGCCTAATCCACTCCTGGGCTACCTCTACAACACGACGAACACCTGCGTTGGCTCGGCCAACATCAACCAGCATAACAACACCTTCCTCGCCAACGCCTACGTCGACCTCGGGACCTACTACGGCTTCACGCCCTATGTCGGCGGCGGGGCCGGCTTCAACATCAACACCATGTCGGGAAGCCTCGCCTTCAACGAGACCGCCAACGGTCTGCCCTATGCCGCCGATCTCACTCCGACGGGCGCCTATCCGCAGCTCTGGGTCAATCAGTCAGGGATTCCGATCAATCCGCAGCCGAATATCGCGTTCACGCAGCAAAACTGGAACCGAACATTCAGCTCGACGACCTACTCCTTCGCCTGGGCGCTGGCGGCGGGTCTCGGATTCCAGATCACTCCGAGCGCGACACTCGACGTCGGCTATCGATATTTGAACAGCGGCGCGATCACGACCCTCATCAACCCGCAGACGGGAATGACGGTCAAGCAGAACAACTGGTCGCAGCAAATCCGGGTCGGCCTTCGCTACGCGATACAGTAAGGACCGCGGCTCGAAGGGCAGCTTGTTTCGACCGCGCCGCCATGCGAGGTTCGTGAGCCGTCAATAAGACCGAACAGAACTCGGCGACGATTTTCAAATGAGGGAGGGACCCCCATGGTCAGAATGGTCGCGAGGCTGGTCGCCTTTGCGTTGTTTGCGCTGTCGTTGCCGCTAGCGGTTCAAGCCAAGACTTTTTACTGGATCTCGCATGGGAGCCCGGCCGACCCGGTCTGGACCTATTTCCTCGCTGGCGCGGAAATGTGGGCCAAGGATACGGGCCAGACGGTCAGGACCTCGTTCCACAATGGCGACGTGCCCTCGCAGCAGGAGGCGATCCGCGCCGCCATCGCCGCGAAGGCCGACGCCATCGTCACCACGAGCCCCGATCCCGGCAGCCTCGTCGATGTCGTCAAGGAAGCGCGCGCGGCGGGCATCCCGGTCATCAACTTCAACACGCCCGACCCGAAGGTGAACTTCACGGCTTACGTCGGCGGCAACCTCCTCGTCGTCGGCAAGGCGTGGGCGCAATATCTCGTCGACCATAAGCTGGTGAAGTCCGGCGATTTCGTCTGGATGCCGGTCGAGGTGCCCGGCGCGAGCTACGGCGTCGAAGAGAAGAAGGGCATCGACGCCGTCTTCGGGCCGCTCAACATCAAGACGGAAGTGACCGACGCAACGCTTGACCAGGCGACCGTCATCTCGCGCATGACCGACTACCTCACCGCCAACAAAGGCAAGATCAACGCGATCATCGGCCTTGGCGACATGGTGACGGGCTCGATCAAGCGCGTGTTCGATCAGGTCGGCGTGAAGGCCGGCGAAATCCCGGTGGTCGGCTGGGGCAATTCGCGCGACACGACCGCGGAAGTCAAAGACGGCTTTGTCAACGCCGCCATGTGGCAGGACCCGCAGGCGACGAGCTATCTCGCTCTGTCGCTTGGCGCGATGGCGGCCGGCGGCGTGCCCCCCGGCTTCAACATCACGGTCGGCACGCTCTATGACAAGTCGAACGCCGACATCTACGACAAGATGATGTCAGGCAGCAAATAGGCGCCGAACGCGTTCCCGTCCCGCGCCAAGGCTGGCCGGGACGGGAAATCCCTCATGACCTTGAGCCGTGGCGTTGCCTTCGCCGCCTTATCTTTCCGGTGACCGGACTTGACGCAACCGTCCCTCCTCCGACGCTTCATATCGGCGCCGGAGTTCGGCCCCTTCGTGCTGCTGATCCTTGAGATCGCGGTCTTCGCGTCGATCAATTCGGCGTTCCTGTCGCCGCTCAACATCTCCAACACGCTCACCTTCACCGTCGAGCTCGGTCTGATCGCGCTCGCCATGACGCTTCTCATGACGGCGGGCGAATTCGACCTTTCCGTGGGCTCGGTGTTCGGCTTTGCGCCGGTCGTGATGTGGACGCTCTACAATTCCGGCGCGACCTCGCTATTCGTCGGTTTCGTCGCCGCGCTGCTCATTTCAGCGGGGATCGGCCTGTTCAACGGCCTGTTCGTCACCCGCCTCAAGATCCCCTCGTTCCTGGTCACGCTCGGCATGCTCTTGGTGGTGCGCGGCGTCGCGCTCTTCGTCACCGACGGCTTTCCCCAGCGCACCTGGAGCGCCAGCGGCCAATGGCTCGACAAGCTTCTCGTCGGCGACTTCTATATCGGGCCGTTCCGCGTCTATGCCTCGCTGTTCTGGTTCATCGCGGCGGCGATCATCCTCGACTATGTCCTGACGAAGTCGAAATTCGGCAACTGGATCCAGGCGAGCGGCGGCAATGCGGTGGCGGCGCGGGCGCGCGGCGTCAATGTGAACGCGGTCAAGGTCTGGCTTTTCGTCCTGAGCGCGATGATGTCGGCTTTCGCCGGCGTCATCAGCTCGATCCGCACCTCCGCCGCAAATCCCAACAGCGGAACCGGCTATGAGCTCGAAGTGATCGCGATGGTCGTCATCGGCGGGACGGCGCTCACCGGCGGACGAGGCACCATCATCGGCACCGTGCTTGGCATCCTCATCCTGCGCGTGATGCGCAACGGCATCGTTCTTATCGGCGTGCCCGGCCTTGCCTACAACATCTTCATCGGCGCGATCATTCTTGGCATGATGGCGCTCCACTCCTGGCTCGAGCGCCGACATCAGGCGGGAACCTGACCGATGAGCGAAGATCTCATCCGCATGGAGCATATCGACAAGTTTTACGGCCGCGTGCAGGCGCTCGACGATGTCAATTTCAATGTCGCGCGCCAGGAGATCGTCGGCCTCCTGGGCGACAATGGCGCGGGCAAGTCGACGCTGATCAAGGTGCTGTCGGGCGCCGTGCGCGCGACCAGCGGCGACATCATCGTGCGCGGCAAACGCGCCGACATCCGCTCGACGACGGACGCGATCGCGCTCGGGATCGAGACGATCTATCAGGATTCGGCGCTGGTCACCCAGCTCTCGATCGCGCGCAATCTGTTCCTCGGCCGCGAGCCGCTCAAAGGCCCGCGCTTCCTGAACCGCCTGGACAGCGCGCTGATGGAGCAGGTCGCGGGCGAGCTTTTGCGAAAGGTCGGAATCGGCAAGTCGATTCCGGCCTCAACGCCGATTTCGTCGCTGTCCGGCGGCGAGCGGCAGGCGGTCGCGATCGCCCGCGCCATGCACTTCGACAGCGACCTCATCATCCTCGACGAGCCGACCAACAACCTTGGCGTCGCGGAGACTCAAGGGGTGCTGCGCTTCGTGCGCAACGCGCGCGATTCCGGTCACTCCTGCATCTTGATCGCGCATAACATCCACCATGTGTTCCAGGTGGTCGACCGCATCGCGGTCATGCGACACGGCAAGATCGTCGCCGACGACATTGATCCGAAGCGCACGACGGTCGCAGAGGTGGAGGCCGTCATCACCGGCGAGCTCGCAGGCTCCTAACTCCGCCGGCGGCCGCGCGAGCCGGAAGCTCTGCTGCGCGCATTCGAGCGCTCGGCGCCGAAATATTTGTCAGGATGGTTTGATCAGCCTATCTTGGCGTCGGGGCGGGGAGCAAATCGCGATGACGTAAAGCGTGAGGATGGCGACATGCCGGAAGCTGAAGGCAGTTTCCATCATCTCTTCGGGCCCAGGGTTCCGACCCGCATTATTTCCAAAGGCAAGACGATCTTTCGGGAAGGCGATCGTGGCGACGAGTTCTTCATCGTCGTGCGCGGACAGGTGGAGATCCGCAGCGGCGAGCGCCATTTCGAGACCCTCGGCCCCGACGGTATTTTTGGCGAAATGGCGCTGATCGACGACAGCCCGCGAAGCGCCACCGCCGTCGCCTTGACCGACGTGACCCTAGCGCCGATCAAGGAAAATCAGTTTCTCTTCCTGGTCCAAAACGCTCCGTTTTTCGCGCTCAGCGTCATGCGCGTCCTCGCGCGCCGATTGCGCCGCCAGAATAAAGCGCCGGCGTGACGGGCCCAGTCCTTTCCCGAAGCCGCGGGCTGCGGGCTATACGACGATTGCAATCGCCTCGCGGCCCTTCGGCGTCTCGACGACGCGCATCGACACCGGCTGGCCTTCAAAGAGACCTTGGATCCCGGAGGCGTCGAGCGTGGTGGTGTGGACGAACACATCCCGGCCAAAGTCGTCGCTGGCGATGAAGCCAAAGCCGCGGGCGTCGTCGAACCACTTGACCTTGCCGGTCAACTCAAAGGCGGCCGACGGGTCAAAAGCCGAGCGCCGTGGCGAGCGTTCGATGGCGCTTCGGGTGTCGACCTCGACAATCCGCACCACCTCCGCCCCTCGGGAGCCGGTGCGAGCAACGACCCGAACCTTCGCGCCCGACGGGAGGGTTTGCCGCCCGATCTCGCGCAGGGCCTTAAGATGGAGGAAGGCGTCGCCGCCGCCGGCAAGCTCGACAAAGCCATAGCCCTTGGTCGCGTTGAACCATTTCACCGCCGCCTCGACCGCCACCCCCTCCGCCAGCGGCAAAACTGCGTCGAATTCTGGCGGGCGCATCAGATTCCCCAATCCGTTCCGCGTGCTCGAACGCGCGCCTGCCAGTTTCCAACCCTTGAACCTGACCCATCATAGCAACCATCCTCCGTAACCAGCCACATCCACATCGAAAAATTACGGACTTGAACCGCAATCATCGACGCCATTACGAGCTCAAGACTCCGCTTCCGCTTTCCTCAGGCCGGACCGCCCAAAAAAAACGGCCATTTTTGCCCATACAATGGTCTTGCGGTGGCGGCAGTGATCCCGGTCACACTTCGGTCGCGCCCAATCGTTATTTTTTGCTTGGGGAACGCCATCCTCGCTCAAATCACATCCGAAGCGGTGTAAAGGCGGCGCCGGCGCTGCAGCGCCGCGCGAAACCCTTCCCGAGCAATGTTGATTGATCTCAGTCCGCGCGGCGCGCCGAGCGGGGCCGAAGCCGATTCCGAACGACGAAAACTACCTGCATTTCCGCGCCGGCCAAACGGAAACCACCATCACCTTGCCGAAGGGCCGTCATACTCTTCAGCTCCTGCTCGGGGACGCGGTTCCTCACGATCCGCCGGTCTATTCCAAGGTGGTGGTGGTCTATGTCGGCATGTCGCCGCCGAGGCCTCGGGTTCGACACCATTGGCGCTCCTACTACCCACGGGCGGGCATAGGCGAGACCGACACAAGTCGGAGATGATGTTATGATCGTCCGATGACGGAAGAGCCCGCGAGCCTCATCCTCGAGCTTTTGCGCCAGATGCGCGCCGAACTTGGCGATGTGCGGTCGGACATGGCGACGAGGGCGGACTTAGCCTCATTGCGGGCTGACGTTGCCGCCGACATTCATACGCTCCGCGCCGACGTCGCGGCTGATATCCTGACGACCCGTAAGGAGCTCGGCGAACAGATTGTCGGAGTCCGCCGCGCGGTGATCGACTACCAAAAGCTCCGGTCTCGCAATCGACGGCGCAACCTAAAGCTTAGGTCGCCGCGTTATTTGCGGCCGTCTGGGCCTGCGCTCGCCGCTTCTCGACCATCTTCACCGCGATCACCGAACCCTCGTAGAGCAACAGCATCGGGAGCGCGAGCGAGGTCATGCTGATGAGGTCGGGAGGCGTGAGGATCGCCGCGAGCCCGACCACCGCCACGATCGCGTAGCGCCGCATCTTGATGAGATAGGCGGAGTCGACGATCCCGACGTGGCCGAGAAGAGTCAGGATTACAGGGAGCTGGAAGGCGATGCCGAAGGCGAAGATGAGCGTCATGATCAGCGACAGATATTCGCTGACCTTGGGCAGAAGCTCGATCGTCGCCTCGCCCGGAACGTTGACCTGCTGCAGCGACACCGAGAAGCGGATGAGCAAGGGCATCACCGCGAAATAGACAAGCAGCGCCCCGAACAGGAAGAAGATCGGCGTCGCGATCAGATAGGGCAGAAACGCCTGGCGCTCGTTGCGGTAGAGGCCGGGAGCGACGAACTTGTAGACCTGCACCGCGATGATCGGAAAGGCGATGACGGCCGCGCCAAACATGCTGAGACGGATGTTGGTGTAGAACTGTTCGAGGAAGTGGGTGGCGATGAGGGTCGCCTTTTCCGCCCCGACCACCCGCACGTATGGATAGGTCAGCACGTTGTAGATGTGGCGCGAGAAAAAGAAGCAGACGAGAAAGGCGGCGAGAAAGGCGTAGAGCGACCTGATGATGCGAGCGCGAAGCTCGATCAGGTGGTCCATCAGCGGCGCCTTGGTGGCGTCGATCTCGTCTTGGCTCATTCCGCCGCGCTTCTCGGAGCGGCAGGCGCCTCAGGCTCCGGCTCCTTGTCCGCCGGAGCGGCCGCGGCGACGGGCTCTGGACCCGTCAGCGCAATTTCCGACTGGCCGATCTCGCTCTGAGCCAGTTGAGAAGGCGAGGCTTCAGCGGCGATCGAGGTCGAAGTGGCCTTCGTCACGTCGTCCCGCACCATGCCCACGGGATCGAAGCTCGTGTCGATCTTCGCCTGGTCGCTGATCGCCTGGAATTCCTTCTTCACGCTGTCGAGGTCGGCCTCGCGCTCGACCTCGCGCATGGCCTCCATGAACTGGCCCTGGAACTCGGCCGCCATCCGCCGCATCCGCCCGATCGTTTGGCCCACAGTACGCATGACGCGCGGCAGGTCCTTTGGCGGGATCACCGCCAAAGCGACGATGGCGACGATGATCATCTTGCTGATGTCAAGATCGAACATGGCTCACCGCACGGGCTCAACGCGCGTCAATACGCCGGCATTCCTGTCGGCGGACGTTCCCGTTGAGGGCGTTCAGCTGACCTTGTGAACGTCGTTCGCGTCGACGCCGACGCGAGTTCTCGATCGTCCGGGGCGCCGCCGCCTGAGCGGTTTTTGGCTCATCGTCGTCGTCGGCAAGACCTTTCTTGAACGACTTCACGCCCTTGGCGACATCGCCCATCAGGTCGGAAATCTTGCCCTTGCCGCCGAAGAGCAGAAGCGCAACTGCGCCGAACAACATCCAGTGCCAAATGCTAAAGCTACCCATGGCCGTCATCCCATTGCGCGCCGCGCGGTCTTCGCTCCGCCGGCGCATCCTCTCTTTGGCCCAAACCTAAGCGCCCAACAAGCCAAAAACAAGCTTGCCTTCACGGGAAAGGCGACATAGGCGAGGGTCGCTCGCCGGCGGCTTCGCCTCACGCGCGACCGGGAGGCAAGCCGAGGAGTTCGCGCCGCCATGAGCAGAATCGCCAAACGCCTGAAAGAGATGGGCGTCGTTTTGCCCAAACCGGCGGCGCCGGTGGCGAATTACGTCCCTTCCGTCCGCGCCGGATCGCTGCTCTTCGTCTCCGGCCAGCTGCCGTTCGGGGAAGATGGGAAGCTCGCCGAGCGCCACCAGGGCAAGCTCTCGCCCAACTCCGAGGTTGACGCCGCGCGCGAGGCCGCCCGGCTCTGCGCCATTAACTTGGCGGCGCACGCGCATGCGGCGCTCGGCGATCTCGACAAGGTGAAGCAGGTCGTGCGGCTCGGCGGGTTCTTCAATGTCGAGTTCGAGCTTCGACGCCCTGCCCCAGGCGATGAACGGCGCCTCCAATTTCATCGCCGAACTGTTCGGCGAAAAGGGCCGGCATGCCCGAACCACCGTCGGCGTATCGCATCTGCCGCTCGATGCGCTGGCTGAGGTCGAAGCCGTCTTCGAGATCGAGGGTTGACGCCGGTCAACGCCCCTTCCTGGCTCATCGAGCGGCCGATCGCCCACCGCGGCCTGCATGACAGCGCGAAGGGTCGAATCGAAAACACGCTGCGCGCGGCCGAGGCGGCCATTGCCGGCGGCTTCGCCATCGAATGCGACATCCAGTTGAGCGTCGACGGCGAAGCGATTGTTTTCCATGATGAAACGCTCGATCGCCTGACTGACGCAACCGGTCCCCTTTCCGTCCGCAGCGCAGCCGAGATCGCGAACGTCCGGATCAACGGATCCGGCGAGCCGCCACCGGCCTTCGCCGCGTTTCTGGATACGGTCGCCGGCCGGACTCCGATCATCTGCGAGCTCAAGAGCCGCTTCAACGGCGACTGGCGCATCGCCGACCGCGCCGCCGCGCTCGCCGCGACTTATGACGGCCCGCTCGCGTTCAAAAGCTTCGACCCCGATCTTATCGCCTATTTGCGGCTGCGCCGCCCGCACATGCGCCCCCCAAGGGGGCCCTGTCCGATCGGCCTTCTGGCTCAGGCGTCCTACGACGACCCCGACTGGGCGTTCTTAACGCCTGAGCAAAAACGCGACTGGACGAATTTCGACCATTACGACCTCGCGCGTCCGGATTTCCTCAGCTGGAACGTCGACGACCTCCCGCACAAGATCCCGTTTCTGGTCAAGGAACTGACCGGCGCGCCGACCCTGGTCTGGACTGTGCGTAACGCCGAGCAGCGCGAGGCGGCGTGCAAGTGGGCGGACCAGATCGTGTTCGACGGCGATCCCGAGGCTAACGGAGCCTGGCGGCCTTTCAGCTACCCGCCTTTAGTCTGGTGACTCACATCGCGATCTCGGGGTAATTCGACGGGAACATCGCGCGCTTCGTCTGCTCGTCGACGTCTTTCTTGAACGCGTGATCCTTTCCGACCGCTTTGGCTCGCGCCGCTGCTGGACGCGCGTCAATCTTTTCGTACAGGCGCTTAAGATTTGGGAAATCGGCGAGGGGGTCGTCCGCGCCGGGCAGGACTCTGCCGGCGCGCGCAAGCCAGCCCCAAGCCGACATATCGGCGATCGAATAGTCGCCGATGATGAAGTCCCGACCGGCGAGATGCTTGTCCAGGACGCGATAATGCCGCTCGATCTCGCGCCGATATCGGTTGACCGCATAGGGAAGCTTTTCTGGCGCGGCGTGCTGGAAATGCACGGCCTGACCCGAGAAGGGACCGAGCCCGCTCGCGATGAAGAACAGCCATGACAAGAGTTCCGGCCGATCCGCTGGCGAGCCGATGAAACGGCCGGTCTTTTCCCCGAGATAGAGCAGGATGGCGCTCGAATCGAACACCCGCGCCTCACGCCCGCCCGGCCCCTCGGTATCGACGATCGCCGGCACCTTGCCGTTGGGATTGATGGCGCGGAAGGCGCCGGCGTGTTGCTCGCCCTTGGCCGTATCGACGGGAACGACTTCGTACGGCAGGCCAAGCTCCTCGAGCAGCAGCGCGACCTTGGCGGGATTGGGCGTCGGGTGATAGTAAAAGCGGATCACGGGGCTCTCCGGATTGGGACGATCTCAAGGCGCGGCTCGAGAGGTCCGCGGCAGGCTAGGAAGTCTTGGCCTCAAGGCCAAGACAAATTTCAGGTGATGGACCGCCGCGCCGTAGTGATTGCGCGTGAAAACGGCCAAGCCTAGCCTGCCCTCCCAACCAAGGGCAGCAGGCTTGATCGCGTTCAAAACCATTCGCGCCCGAGCCGAGAAGCGCAAAGGCGGCGCGAAGCGCTCGCCCGCCTCTTGCCGCCCAAGCCCGACCCCAAGGCCCTCTCAAAACTTCGCGACGACCGCGCGCTCGCGGAAATGACCAAGCGCGTCTTCTCCGCGGGCTTCGCCTGGAGCGTGATCGAAGCCAAATGGCCCGGCTTCGAGGACGCCTTTCTCGGCTTCGAGCCGGCGCGGCTCTCGTCCGAGCCCGACGAGTTCTGGCACAAGCTGACCATGGACGCCCGCATCGTCCGCAACGGCGCGAAGATCATGTCGGTGCGCGATAACGCGCGCTTGGTGCTCGACATAGCGAAGGAGCATGGCTCGTTCGGCAAGTTCCTCTCGACATGGCCGCCCTTCAACGAGGCCGGGCTTCTCGAGGTCTTGGCCAAGCGCGGCAGTCGGCTCGGCGGCAATAGCGGGCAGATGCTTCTGAGGTTTCTCGGCTACGACGCCTTCGTGACTTCCAAGGACGTGGTCGCCTGCCTGCGCGACGCCGGTCTCGATATCGCCGAGGCGCCGACATCGAAGCGCGACCTCGCGAAGATCCAGGAACAGTTCAACGCCTGGGCGAAAGAAACCGCCCTGCCCTACCGGCATCTCTCCGTAATCTGCGCCATGTCGATCGGCGAGAATTATGAGGGCGATCGCTACCTGCGACGGGAGCAACGCGGACTAGGGTCAAGACCCAATGCCCCTTTCAGAGCAATCGCGTTGGGCGCATAGCTGCCCTCCGAAGGCTGCCCGAGGCTTGCAGGACTCGATTGAGCGGTCATCGCTGATCGTGACCGCCACAGTCGAGGGTAAACCCATCGTTCACGTCAGCGCCGAAATCCGGCGGCGCGTGCGCCGCTTTCGGTCAGCCCCTCAGAAAAAGGCTGATCTCCTCGAAGAAGCGGTCGGAAGCCGGCTCGTGCTCCAGGAACAAATGGTTTCGGCCGGGCAAGGCGATAAAACGGGCGCCAGGGATGCCCGCGGCGAGTTGGCGCCCGGCCTCGATGGGAACCATTTGGTCGTCCCGCACATGCATGACGAGCGTCGGCGCCTTCACTTGGGAGAGCAGATCGACGATATCGAAATCGCCGACGGCATCGAAATAGCGAACGGCGCATTCGGGAGAGGTCGTTTTCCGTTGCAGCTCGTTGAAAATGTCCGCCTGCTCATGCGTTGCTCCCGGGATGAAAAGCCCTGTGAACATTTGCCGAAAGGCTGGATTGTCCGCGCCCCATCCAATGCGCATCAAAGTCGCCATCGCATCGCGTCTTTCTTTCTCGGCCGGAGAGCGCTTCTTTCCGCCGCGCGCGAACGCGCCGTACAGAATAAGGTGCGACACCCGTTCCGGGCGCCGCACTGAGTAGGCGACCGCGACGGCGCCGCCTTGGGATATCCCCAGCAGCGGGAAACGTTCGATACCGACCGCATCGACGACCGTCTCGAGGTCCGTCACCCAGGCGTCGAGCGAGAGCGTGTCAACATCCCAGTCGGACATGCCGTTGCCTCTCGCGTCGTAGCGAAGGAGCGTGTGGGAGCGCGACAGCCCGCGAAATACATGCCCCCAAACCGGACTTTCCCAATCGTATTCCAGATGGTTCAACCAGTTTCCAGATTTCACCAGGAACGGCCCGGTGCCTGAAATCGCGTAGGCAAGGCGCACTCCATCAGGCGCCCGGCAATATTTGATCGTCTGCGCCACGTTCGCGTCGTCGGGCGTAGGGGCGTCGTCCGTTTTGTCCCTATACTCGATTGCGAATACCTCGACCGCCTTGGCGATGTTTTTCAGTTTTTGTAGACCGAGGGTTCGGAAACCGAAGGCAAGCTTTCCGCTGATCTGATCATAGACGGCCCGGGATATTGAGACGCCGCCGGGCTTGCAGATGCTCTCGAGCCGCGCCGCGATGTTGACCCCCTCGCCCAAAATGTCGTCGCCATCGATCAGCACGTCGCCCAGATGGACGCCGATGCGATAGACGACCCGCCTCGCCTCAGGCATACCGACGTTGCGCTCGACCATCATGTTCTGGATCGTCACTGCGCATTCGACGGCGGCGACGACGGAGGGAAACTCGAGCAGCACACCGTCGCCCATGGTCTTGACGACCCGGCCGCCGAGACCCGCAACGATGGGAGCCGCCGCTTTGCGATGCTCGCGCACCGCCTTCGCCGTCCCCGCCTCATCCTCGCCCATCAATCGGGAATAGCCGACAACGTCGACGGCCATGATTGCGGCGAGTTTCCGTGCTTCGCCCATGGTGTCCTTCACGCCCCGTCTACATCGGCGTGAAAATCAATCTAGCATACCGGGAAATTTCACATCTCGCTATCGAGCGCTTCGGGTGCAGTGGGGGCTCGGGCCTCGCCGTCCCGCCCTGCCCCATGAGCCGCGCGTCGAGCGCATCCAGCGTTTCGGCTTCCGCAATCGGTTTGTCGCGCCGCCAGCGCAGCATGCGGGGAAAGCGGACGGCGACGCCGCTTCTATGGCGCATGCTCAACGTGGCCTCAACCAATCACGAACTGCAGACCCACAGCGGTCTCGAGAGTAGCGCTCGCCGCATGTAACGAGACGGCCCAGGTCTGGTCGCCGACGATCCCGTCCTGCGCGACGCCGCCCCAGGCTTGGAACGCGACAACGGCCGCCTTCGTATGGGGCCCGAAACTGCCGTCGATTCCCTGCGGTGTCGTGATCCACTGCCCCGGCGCGCCATTGGTAAGCAGGGTCTGTAACGAGCTCACAACCGGTCCTGTCGAGCCTTCCTGCAGCGTGGGCATCGGTCCTCCGTCCGGTAGGGCAGCCCAAGTGGCTGGGCCGACAATTCCGTCCGCGGTCAACCCCGCTCCTTGCTGGAACTCCTTCACCGCCGTCTCGACTTGCGGCCCGAAAACACCGTCGACAGCAAGACCAGGATTTGGCGTCCGCCGAAGCGCCCGCTCCAGTCGCTTCACCGCCTCGCCAGAAGCGCCTAACGAGATCGTCGGTTGTCCAGGATTTGCCATGCGCTTCTCCCAAAATCTATCAGCTCGAGCCTGCTTTATTGAGAACTTGTTCGCGACTGCTAAAGCCATGCCCATCACGACTCGGACGCGCTCCAGAGTCCGGAGTTGCCCCAAAACAAAAATCTAACGGGACGTCTGCCTAAGCGCTGTGAGGCGCGTCACACCTGTATTACGAATATTACGAAATATTTCCTCCCCTCACCGTCCGCCCTGCCCCGCAAGCAGCGCCTTGAGCGCGTCCAGCGTGTCGGCCTCGGCGACCGGCTTGTCGCGCCGCCAGCGCAGCATTCGGGGAAAGCGGACGGCGACGCCGCTTCTGTGCCGCTTGCTCGGCGCGATGCCCTCGAAGCCAAGCTCGAACACCTGCGTGGGGTTAAGCCTTCGCACCGGCCCGAAGGTCTCGATCGTGGTGCGGCGGATGATGGCGTCCATCTCGCGAATCTCCGCGTCCGACAGCCCCGAATAGGCCTTGGCGAACGGCGCCAGCTCCCTCCCCGGCGTGCCTTCGCCCGCGCTCCAGACGGCGAAAGTGTAGTCGGTATAGACGCCCGAGCGGCGGCCGTGGCCGCGCTCGGCGTAGATCACGACCGCGTCGACGCTCATCGGGTCGAGCTTCCATTTCCACCATACGTCGGTGCGGTCGTCGCCCTTGCGGCGCCCGATCCCGTAGGCGCCGTCGCGCGCCTTCAGCATCAGCCCCTCGCGCAGAAGCGCGCGGGCCTGCTCGCGCTTCTCGGCAAGCTCCTCCCATGTGTCGGCGGAAACGGTCGGGCTGATGCGGATCGGCAGACGCTCGCCGCGCGCCTTCGCTTCCGCAAACAGCCGGTCGACGAGCGCTTCGAGCAGAGCGCGGCGCATATGTTGGGGCTCGGCGCGCAGGTCGCGGCCCTCGCTCTCGATGAGGTCATAGGCGATGAAGGCGACCGGCAATTCGCGCATCGTCTTTTCACTTACGATCTTGCGGCCAAGCCTCTGCTGCAAGCTCGCGAAGATCGCCAGGCCATCAAGTGAATCGGTTGAGAACTCGTGCTCGGGCGGGATGAGCACGACAAGCTCGCCGTCGACCGCCGTGCCGGAGGGCAGCGCGCGCGCCAGCGGCTCGAGATCGGGATAGGCGTCGGAAATCAGCTCCTCGCCGCGCGACCATAGGCGCCAATTGCCGCCGCGCTTCAAGAGCTGCGCGCGGATGCCGTCGTATTTCCATTCGACGATCCAGTTCGATGGCGGCCCGAGAGTTGCGCCCATGTCGGCGAGCGGCCGGCTCCACGATTGCGCGAGATAGAACGGATAGGGCTTGCCCGCGTCGAGAGCCTGCGCCTCCGCATGGCCGACTTCGCCGATCAGCGCCTCGAAATCCTCAGCCGTTGGGATGCGCCGCGCCTGCGAATAGCCGATCAGCCGCTGCGCCATCCGGCCCTCGTCGACGCCCGCGACTTCGGCGAGCGCCTTCACCACCTGCAGCCGCGACACGCCGACGCGCAGTTCGCCGGTGATCAGCTTGAAGAAGGCGAGACGCTCGTCGGACGGCAGCTCGCCGACCCATCGCTTGAGCCTTGCGTAGCGCTCTTCCTCGTCGAGCGCGGGAAGCGGAATGCAGCCGCTCGCGCATCCACACGTCGAGCGAAACCTCTTCGCCACGCGCGCCCTCGGGCAGAAGTAGCGACAGCGTCTCGGCGAGATCGCCGACCGCGCCGTAGCACTCCCCGCACAGCCAGTCGGGATAGCCGGAACCCTCAACCGCAAGGCGCCACAAAAGGCGCGTCGGCGCGGTCTGGCGCGGCTTGCCGCCGCTCAGGAAATAGACGGTCCAGGCCGCGCTCGCCCATCGCGTGGGGTCGGCCTTGGCGGCGGCGAAGAACTCGACCATCGCCGCCTGCTTGGCGCGGGTCGAGGTCCCGGAATCGAGCCGCCGGTAGAGCGCTGCGAAGGCCTTCACGCTTCGCCCTCCGGCGCCGCCCCGCCTTCGCCTTCCGCAGGCGCTTCGGCGCCGCTCATGTCCTCATCGTCGCCGTAAGCCGTCGTCAGCGCACGCGCGTCGAGACCCTTCTCGCGCAGGTAGCGCGTCAACGGCTCCGTGTAGCCATGCGTCACGAGAATGCGCTCGGCGCCCGTCGCCTCGATCGCGGCGATGAGGCCCGGCCAGTCGGCGTGATCGGAAAGCGCAAAGCCACGGTCGAGCCCGCGCCGGCGGCGGTTGCCCCGCACCTGCATCCAGCCGCTCGCCAGCGCGTCGGAATAGTCGCCGAAGCGCTTGAGCCACGGACTCGCGGCGGCGGACGGCGGCGCCACGATGAGGGCGCGGGCGAAATCTCGCTTGTTTGCGATCTGCGTAGCAAGACCGGTCGGCGGCAGGGCGATTCCGGCCTCGCGATAGAGCGCGTTGATCGCCTCGACCGCGCCGTGACAGACAATGGGCCCAAGCGCCGGGTCGACATTCGCCAGCACCCGCTGCGCCTTTCCGAGCGCATAGGCGAAGAGAATGCTTGCGCGCCCGGCCGCAATGTTCTCGCGCCGCCACGCGTCGATTAAGGCGAACGTCTCGGCTTGCGGGCGCCAGCGATAGATCGGCAGCCCGAAGGTCGAACTCGGTGATGAAGGCGTGGCAGCGCAGCGGCTCGAAAGCGGGCGAAACGCCGTCGCTTTCGAGCTTGTAGTCGCCCGAGGCGACCCAGGTCTCGCCGTTCAGCGACACACGCACCTGCGCGGAACCCAGCACGTGGCCCGCGGGATGAAGCGAAATCTCGACCCCGTTGCGAGTCAGGATCTCGCCATAGGACGCCGTCTCGATCGCGACGTCGCCAAGGCGCTTGCGAAGGATCGGCGCCGCATCACGGTGACAGACATACACATCCGAGCCAAAGCGCGCGTGATCGGAATGCGCATGGGTGATAATCGCGCGCTCCACCGGCCGCCAGGGATCGATGTGAAAGTCGCCCGCGGCGCAATAGAGACCGCGGTCGGTTGCTGCGATGAGGTCCAAGGCTGATCTTGCGTTCGATGACGGGGTGGACTGCCCAATATGGGGGTCAGGTCAAAATCCGGCCAGGCGGGCCGCCGGCTCCGCGCGCTTGCCGCGCCCCTGTCACGCCGACGACGCCGAAACTCGAGAGGTCGCCCTGGGCTGGCCGGATCAGGAGCGCGGCGCGCGGCCCGGCCTAACGGCACATATCAAGCAGGTTCTCCGCGCCGACCGGCCACCAGGCGTGCGGCGCCTTGGCGTAGGACGCGAGGATCAGGAATTGATCGTCGCCCTCCACGCGAGCCCCGACCACCACGATCGTCAGGTCGCCGGGGCCATTCGACTTTGCCGCCCAGCTCCTCGGCGGCCAATCGAAACGGATTGACGTTCGCAAGGTCCGTCGCCGGGATGCGGTAGCCCCAGAACATCGTATGGGGAACGACCGGGCCGATCTGCGCCCATTCGCCCATCGGGATCTTGGGCGCAGCCGCTGCGAGCGTGCGGCGGGCATAAGGGACAAGGCAGCCCACGTGGATGTGGAGCTGGTCCTGAGTCCTGACAATGGCGGAGTTCACGAAGAGCGCAATCGCGTCGCGCTCCGGCGCGCGTCCGTCCGCCGCCTTGAGGAACGTGCGCGCGCGCCATGCAGCGTCGAAATAGTTCGGCGCCTCGGGCGAGCTGCAGGAACGGGTCCTCAACCCCCTTGATCCGCCGCGTCGGGGAGAGGACCGTGTCATCCAGGAACGGCGGACGCAGGACGACGGCGCCGCGCTGCTCGCCGCCGGTGAGATTAACCTCGAGGCACGGAAAGGGCGTTCCGGTCAGCTTGTAATCGGCCACGCAGGCGCGCACGACCTGCCAGAGCACCATCCGATGGAGCTCCATCGCATAGGCCGCGAAGGCCGCCGAGACCGTCAGAACGGCGACGATGGCAAGAATCCGCACTGTCTTTCCGCCGCGCGTCACGGCCCCGTCCTGCGCATTGCGCTCAAGCCCTCTCGAGAACGTTGTGCGCGCCTAGCATAACGAGGCCATGAACCACAATTTCCGATTGCAGGTCTCTGACGCCCGATCGCGGCGCTTGTGCGGCCGGGCGGGCCGGCGCGCGCATACGCGGGACCCCTAACTCGCCTGTTTGCTTGTCGCATGATAGTTGGACGCATTTCCAGGCCCGGGGCGATAACGCCTCCGCCGCTGATCGAATGGGAGTGCGCGTATGCTTCCGAACGCGGAGACAGCCTGTTTCGCAATCGCCGACATATCGGGTTACACGCATTTCGTTTCTGGCGTCGAGCTCGACCATGCCCAGGACATCATCGCCGACATCATGGACACGCTGGTCCGGGCTTTGCGTCCGCCGTTCCGCCTCGCCAAGTTCGAAGGCGACGCGGCCTTCGTCTACGCGCTCGCCGACAAGGTCGATGGCGCACTCATGCAGGATTCGATCGAACAGGCCTATTTTGCCTTCCGCAAGCGGTTGCGCAGCATCAAGCAGGCCAGCTCTTGCGAGTGCCAGGCCTGCAGCCGGATGCAGAGCCTCGACGTCAAGTTCGTGGTTCATCATGGCGAGTTCATCCGGCAGAAGATGTCGGGCCGCGAGGAGCTTGCCGGACGCGACGTGATCCTCGTCCACCGCCTCCTCAAGAACGACGTCGGCAAGACGTTCGGCTCGCATGCCTATGCGCTCTATTCCGACGCCTGCGTGCAAGCGATGGGGATCGATCCCGCGGCGCAGGGTCTTAAAGAGCATGCCGAGGCGATCGAGCATATCGGCGAAACGAAATGCTGGGTGAGCGACCTCGAAGAGGCATGGACGCGGGAAACCGAGACGGCGCGCCATCTCGTTCAGCGCGCCGACGCCCATGTGCTCATGGAGAGGGAGTTCGCCGCGCCAAGGCAAGAAGTGTGGGACCTTGTCACTTCGCCCCAGCATCACGCCCGCTGGCAGCGCAGCGACGGCGTCGTCGAGACAAAAGCGCAAGGGCGCCGCGGCGCCGGCACGCAGAACCATTGCCTTCACGGCAAAAACGCAGTCATCGAGGACATCGTCGACTGGCGCCCGTTCGACTATGTGACCTCGACGGCGCTCTTGCCGATCCCGGGCGCCGCGAAAATCCTGTTCTCCTATGTGTTCGAGGACAGCCGCGACGGGGGAACCCACTTCGAATTCCGCATCGCCAAGCCGAAGCCGAAGGACCTGCCCTTTTTCGAGCAAGTGAGGCCAGCCGTCCTGGAGAATTTTACGCTTGGCTTCGATATCCTGCGCACCATGGTGGCGGAGCGAGCGGCGGCTTCGACCGTCGAGGACGAGCCGCCCCTGCCCGTGTCGCACGAGCGCTTCCTGACGCAGCCACTCAACCAGCGCTAGCAAGTGCTGGCTGGCCGATCGATCCTGCAGGCCGCGCCCTTCGTCGCCGCCAACCTGAGCTTAAGCCAACGCGGGACGCGCAACGGGGACCGGCGTCAATATGCAAGCCGAAGCGCGCGTGGTCGAATAGCGCAATAAAAACAGCGGTCAGTTTAAGCGATAGGTCCAACCAGATTTGATTTTTCTGCGCGATGAGAAAGGCCGCGCCCGGACAGTCGAGCCAAAGATTTCAGTCTGTGAATGTATTGCGACACAGTTAACTTTTGATCTACAAATTTTCGTAATACACGTAGAGTCCGGTTGTGTTTGCTCTGCTGCCTCCCCTTTTTTGTTAGTTGCCCTGTGCTAATTCCAGACTTATGGTTCGACCTCAATCAGAATTCTCTCTGTTTTCAATATTGTGCAATTCTTCAAGAGGGAGGTCATCACCATGGGACGCGTAAAGGGTATATGCTACGGAAACGACGCCTTTCCTGCTCCGTACAATCCTTCTATAGCAAACAGCACTCAAGTATTTTTTGGCAGCGACAATACTGCCGACTATATCGGTTCTCTATTTCGCTCGAACTATGCAAATTCTGTCAAACCATGGTGCCAAAGCACGGGTCCAGGGGAATCGACGTGCCGAACCGACCTGCCAAAGATGCTCAATATGGGCGTCGAGGTTATCAGGCTTTATGACTGGGACCCCCGAAACGCCCATGAATTGTTTCTCACCGGCTGCCATAACGAGAACATAGGCGTGTTGGTCAGCGTGTCTAACTATTTCCTTCAGCCCGGCGGCGGCTTGCCAGATATGAACACGCAGATACCGGCGCTCATTCAATCTTTTTCAAAGGGCGGCGACTATCACCCGGCCATCCAGGGCATTGTATTCGGGAATGAGTTTGATCTTCCTGGCAACGGTATCAGTGTCGCGAATTGCGTTGCTTTTACGAACGCATGGGCCTCAATCGAGCAACAGCAGTTTCCCAACTATCGCAAAGTGCCAATCGGGCATCCGGTTAGCTTTGCTATGCAAAACGGCCAACCGCCCTGTTGGTATGCATGGAATCAACTCCTGCCTCAAATTAGTGGGCTGAATTCTCGATTGTTCCTAGCCCCGCAAACATATAACACTGCCAACTATCTGTTTCAGAACGATGGTTCTGGCGCCGGCTGGGTCGACCGCACTTACAATCAATACAAGTTGCCAATCTGGTTCACAGAAATTGGGCAGGACCGCACCAAACCAGATCACGTCAATGTTTTGATGGGTCAGCTCAGCGGATGCATCAACTACAGCAAGCAGAATCCGTCAAAATTGATCGGATGCTGCATGTTTTCGTATTCCGACAAAGTCTGGATGCAAGGAAGCAGCGAAGGCTCGTTCGGTACGTGGACACATGCTGGCCCAGGTCCGGTCACCGTAACCTATACGCCGAGTGATTTCACGCATTGGGACGCGCCCACGCTCGGCACGCTGAATGTCGATCAGATTCAGCAAACCGATTTGTACGCGGCCGTTGCAAAGTGTTACAAGGCGACTTAGTCAATAATGCAAAGATTAGAGGCGGAGGCGGGCTGCGCTCGACGAGGGGTGCGCCCGGATCGGGGATAAGCGCGCCAGCGCGTGCCCCGCCCGCTCACTCCTCCTTGAACCCGTATTCCGGCAGGCCCTGCTCGGCGCCGTAATATTTGTAAGGCAAAAACTTGCCGGACATGACCAGCCGGACGCGGTCGCCTTTCGGGTTCGCGAGCCGGTCGAGTTCGAGGTCGAAGTCGATCGCCGACATGATGCCGTCGCCGAATTCCTCCTCGATCAGCGCCTTGAGCGCCGGGCCGTTGACCATGATGAGCTCATAGAAGCGGTAGATGAGCGGGTCGGTCGGCGGCATCGGGATGCCCCGCATCGGGACCTCGTTCAGCATCCGCTTCTCGGATTCGGTGAGCCCGAAGAGCTTGGCTGCCTTCTCGGCGAGCGGCTTCGGCAGCTTCATCTGCCCAAGCAGCGCGCCGACGACGAGGATCGGCGACAATCCCCCGATCTCGTCGGTGACGTGTTTCCACGTCCAGCCCTTCTCGCGCTTGATGTCGAGGATCTTTTCGGCAAGGTCGGCTCGCGTCATAGGTCAAAGTCCAGTTCGGTGAACGGCGCCCTCATCGCGATGCAAGAGACGATCCAGCCGCCAACACTTATGCGGCGGTCTCCATGTCGTGTTCAGGCGGCATCGTCATTGCGAGGAGCGGAGCGACGAAGCTAGGGTCAAACGCGCCATGCGCTTAGCGCCGGAAGTGCCACAGATTTTTGCTTGGTAAAATCGGAAATCGATGATATATGTTCTTCATGACCGAACAGGCCGCCAGCGACGCCGAGCGAAAAGGGAAAGGAGGCGCTCTGAAACGGCTTTCGCGCACAACCCGCAAGGCGAGTTTAGAACGAAGAGATTTTTTTATTTTTTCGCCTGTAACCCTTTGAAAAGCCCCGAAATCGGCCAAATAAATCCAAGCATATGCAAGGATTTTTCCTTGGTTTTATTTGGATTGTCTTGCACGCTACTCGACCACAAGTTGCATTTGCCGCCCTCAGCGACTGGGTCGGGCCCCCGCCCTAACCCGCCGGCTCGGTCGACAAAGCCCAGCCCTCGCCCCGGACCCAGTCCGTCTCGCTCGGCGCGCCGCCGAGGCGCAGCGAGCGCACCCTGTCGGTGCGGCCGCGGCGGAACGCCTCGTCGAGCTTCCGGCCCATCTTGGCGTCTTGCCCGCCTTCGCAAGGGATGAACACGACGCCCGTCAGCAACCGGGCGGGCCAGGCTTGCCCATGTTCGGGCCGCGTCACGATCAGCATCGCGCCGCTCGAGCCGGCCGCCTGGAGAGGAAAGACGAGCCTTCCACCGGGTTTGAGCGCGTCGAGCCAGGCGCGAAGGGGATGCGTGGCGGCGGCGTTGACATAGATGGCGTCGGCCTGAGGCAGGTCCTCGACGCCGGAACGGGCGCGCACCTCGACCTGGGGATAGCGGGCGAGATTGGCGGCGGCGCGCGCGGCGATGTCCGGCGCGATCTCATAGGCGATCACCCTGCCCGCCGGCCCGACGAGCTCGGCGAGGATCGCGGTGTAATAGCCGGCCCCCGCGCCAATCTGGACGACCCTCTCGCCCTCCTTCAGGCGGAGCGCGTCGATCGCCTGCGCGTGCAGCGACGGCTGGCCGTTGTTGACGCCGCGCTCGGCGTCGATGGCGATGAGGACGTCCTCGTAGAGGCGCGCGGGATCGTCGGACGAGGTCAAGCCGAAGAGGCCGCCGGAGCCGACGCGCCACGGCGGGTTCCCCACGAAATCCTCGCGCGGAACGGCGGCGAAGGCCCTTTCGAATTCGCGGGTCCTGGACATGGGCGCTGCGCGTGATCTCAGCCGCATAGGCCAGCCGGCGTTCCCGAACTCGATCCTCCACGCCGCGCTCCCGCTCTTCGAGCCCTCGACGACAATAGCCCGCCTTCAACACGAGCGCATTGCTCTTCGGCCCTTTCAGACCGAACATCGCGCGCGTGGCGGACGCCGATCATGGAGCGAGACGCATGAAGAACGCCTGGACGATGATCGCACTGGCCGCGGCTTGGGCCTGCGCCGCCCCCGCGGCGCTCGCCGAAGAGACGGCGCCGGCCAACACGCTCGCGGACCTTCAACGCCAGTTCAGCGCCTGCATGAAGGGCAAGTCCGCGGGGCCGGCCGGCTCGCAGCTGACGATCATGCTGACGATGAAGCGGGACGGCTCGATCTTCGGCAAGCCGCGCATCACCTTCTCCCATCTCGAGGGCGATAAGGAGGTGCGACAGGCGTTCGTCGACGACGTCGAACGCGCCGTCGAGGCGTGCCTGCCGTTTCGGATCACGCCGTCGCTCGGCGGCGCAATCGCCGGGCGTCCGTTTGTCATCACTCTGGGCCGGCCAAAGGCCGAGCAAAGGATCTGACGTCTCTGGCGCCGCCGAAGGCGCAACCCTTCAGCAAGCGCCCTATTTCGGCCGCCTGATGGAACTCGGCGCAATCCAACCGAGTTGAGCCGGAGACTTCTTCCTTACTGGGCAGATCATCATGAGCGACGACCGCAACGACCGTATCCGTGAGATTGCTTATTTCCTATGGATCGACGAGGGCCGCCCCGAAGGCGAGGCGGAGCGCCATTGGTCCACCGCGGAGGCCATGCATGACTCTCAGTCTTCCGAGCGCAAGCGCCTCGAAGGCAAGCCTCCGGGCCAAGAACCGGTTCGGGCTGACCCCACCACCCGTCGAGCAGCCGCGGAATAGCCGGTTTACCGGCGTTCGTTGCACCCGTCAGACAAGGGCGCGAGAGGGTTTCGCCGCCGCTTTTTTCCTGTTCCCAATGCTCCACCGGCTGCGCGCCGGGGCCGGTGCAGGCCGGGCTGTTTTGGCTTGATTTGACGACAATGTGCTTAGTATGCGAGCCCGGTTTGATTGCATCTGAGGACAATGGGTTGAAACGTGCGAATCAGCCGCCCGATAAGAAGCGCGCGGAGCAGCTGATTGCGAAAGGGGGGACGGCGCCTCGGCCGGCGCGGCGCCATGACGATCTGGCTGCCCACCATTACCGAGCCATCATCGAGTCCTCCGAAGACGCCATCCTGTCGAAGGATCTCAATGGCGTCATTCTCAGCTGGAATAACAGCGCGCAGAGGCTTTTCGGCTTCACGGCCGAAGAGGCGGTCGGCAAACCGATAACGATTATCATCCCTGTCGACCGACTGAACGAAGAGCCGGTCATCCTTGGAAAGATCGCGCGCGGCGAACATATCGAGCATTTCGAGACCGTCCGGCAACGCAAGGACGGGAGCCTGGTCGACATTTCGCTGACGATCTCGCCGATCAGGAACTCGCGCCGGAAGGTTGTCGGCGCCTCGAAAATTGCGCGCGATATCACGGAGCTCAGAAGGGCGCGCGACAGTCAGCACTTGCTCCTGAGAGAGATGAGCCACCGGGTCAAGAACCTCTTTGCGCTCTCCGGCAGCCTCGTGGGTTTGAGCGCGCGCTCGGCGAGATCCCCGCAAGAGCTCGCGGAATCGACCCGCGCGCGTCTCGCTGCGCTGGCGCGAGCGCACGCTCTCACCTTCTCGCATGGTTTTGGTCAAGCCGCGCCCGAACCGACGACGCTTCAATCGCTCGTCCGGACGATTGTCGCCCCGTTTGACGAAGCAGGGCAATCGCGCATCGCGCTGTCTGGAATTGATGGCAGAATTTCTGGGTCCGCCATCACGAGCCTCGCCCTCCTACTGCATGAATTCGCGACCAACGCCGCCAAATACGGCGCCCTCTCCGCCGACACGGGCTCGATAAAGGTCGCGTTTGCGGAAGAAGGCGACTCGATCGTCATCCACTGGACCGAACATGGCGGCCCGCCGGTCACCGCGCCGAGTGGAGGTTTGGGGTTCGGCGACGTGCTGTCGCGGATCGCGGTTTCCGACCAGCTCGGCGGCGAAATCATCCGCGACTGGCGGCCTGAAGGACTTGCAATCCGCTTATCCGTTCCACGATCTCGGCTCGAGACTTAAGCCAAGCGGCCGACCATAGACTAGGCCCCGACATAATCGCCGGGGCCTGTTAACCCGGACGGCTATTGCCAAGACTGGGTCTGATACCAAGAGTCGATTTGCTTGCGGGTTTCATCCCTGGCGATTCCATATCGCTCCTGAATGATCCCCTCGAGCTTTTCCTGGCTGCCGTTGATTTGAGTGAGGTCGTCGTCAGTCAGTTTTCCCCACTGCTGCTTCACGGCGCCCTTCACCTGCTTCCAATTTCCTTCGACCCGATTCCAGTCCATCGTCGCCTCCTTCGTTGCATGGCAAACGACGCGCCTGCCCATTCTGTTCCAGAAGCAGCGTTGGAAACCGCCGCAGCCGGTGGCCGGACGGAACCGGTACGGTCCGAGGAGCGTTTGTCATCGAGCCGGCGAGGGCGCCGACAGGCGGAGGATCGACATGGGCCTGGGAACAGGTTGCGGCTGTGGCTGATTGGGGCGCCGCTGACAGCGCTCCTGGGGCGCCATGAGGTCCTTCGCCGAGAACCGTGGCTCCCCGGGAGCGGAGAACTCGCCCGGGGGTTCGTGTGGTCGGATTTGTGAGCCGCGGCCTCGCCGGCGAAAGCACGTTCAAGTCAGGCAGGCAATCGGCTGGCGCCCCGGGACTGGCGCGGTGGCGCGCGGCGACATAGATTGGCTTCGAAGAGCCAAAGCGTCTGGGAGGCGTAGTTTGCCACACAATCGATCTGATGCCGTCCTCCGATAGGCCTGAAAAAGCCGTCGTCGATTCCAAACCCAAATCCGAGGCGTCAGATCCCCTTCTGCACGCCCTTCATCATCGCGTGCGTCAGCAGGAAATCCTTGCCGAACTCGGCGTCGGCGCGCTGCAGGGACCGGGGTTCGATCAGCTGCTTGCGGACACCGCGCGCTTAACCGCCGAGGGCCTTCGTACTGAGTTTTGCAAGGTCCTCGAATATGTTCCGAGTGAAAACCGCCTCCTCGTCAGGGAGGGCGTCGGTTGGGAGCCGGGCATTGTCGGCGTCGTCAGCATCGGCGCAGATCTCGCTTCGCCGGCCGGATTCGCGCTGAAAACCGGCAGGCCAGTGATCTCCAATCATCTCGAAAACGAGGAGCGTTTCAGAACGCCCGAGATTCTGATCAGACATGGCATCCACCGCGCGATGAACGTTATCCTGCAAGGAGACGGCCGGCCGTTCGGCGTGCTGGAGGTCGACAGCCGATCAGATGAAGAGTTCGTCGAGCATGATCTCGCGTTCCTCCAGGGCGCCGCCAATATTCTCGGAATGGCGATCGAGCGCGAGCGGCACGAGCGCAATCTGAAGGCGGCGCTGGAGCGCCAGCAGTTTCTGGTCAAGGAGATGAACCACCGGGTCAAGAATAGCCTTGCGCTGGTCATCGGCATGCTGCGCCTTCAGTCGCGCGAAAACACCGAGCCGGAATTCAGGCAACACGTTGAAGACGCGACGATGCGCGTCGCCGCCATCGCAAGAGTGCACGAGCAATTGTATCAATCGGCGGACGTCGAGCGTTTCGACGTCGGACGATATATCGAAGCCATTTGCAAGGATCTCGCGGCCAGCTTCGGGCAGTGCGAAATTCACGTTCAAGCGCAGCCCGGGATCGTGATTTCGACCGACCGCGCGATTTCATCTGCGCTGATCGTCACCGAACTGGTGTCGAACGCGGCGAAGCACGCCTATCAGGGCGGTAGCGCGGGCAGCGTATGGGTCGATATCGGCGCGACCGGCGTCGACAGCTTTTTCATCGCCATTCGCGATCAAGGCGGCGGACTTCCAGAAGGCTTCCAATTCGGCGAGGGAAAAGGGTTAGGCGCCCGTATGGTCCGCGCGCTCGCGGAACAGTTGAGCGCGTCTTTGGAGGTCGTCGCGCGCCGCCCCGGCGTCGAGTTCGTCGTCACCGCGCCGCTCGCTCCCTAAGACGCTCGACTTCATTTTTCTGCGTCCTTGTCGAGACGATCGAGCAACTGCAGAAGGCGGTCAGGAATAGGCTCGACGGTCACGGCGTCATACATCGCTTTCAGCTGGTCGGCGATATATTGGTCGGCCTGCGCGGCCTCCGCGCTGCCCGCTGGCGCAGTCTTTCTCGCCCCCTTTCGCCGTTTCCTCGACGTTTTGTCCGGCATTGATGAATCCCCGAAACCACTCGTCTTGCAGCGGTCAGTCCAAAGTCCTCCGACGCCCGCCTCATTTCCACGCGGAAAACTACGAGCAGACTACTGTAGGAACTGCAAAGAATCGATCCGTCTTCCGGTCAGTCGGACGCGACTTCGGCCGACCGCTCCGAAGAGGGCGGATCACTCGTTCCAGTTTTCACGATGTCCTTTAGCGGGGCGATCAAACGCCATCTGACGCCCTCAGGCTCGAAGCTCAATATCGAAGAGGCGTTGAGGCCTGCGGCGGTGAGACGTTCGATAATGACTTTGCCAAACCCGGAGGTTGCCACCGGGTCCACCCGGGGTCCGCCGCGTTCCTGCCATATCATCTCAAGCTTCGGCTCGTCCCCGTTATTGTCGATTCGCCAAATGAGGGAGACCACGCCGTCAGATCTCGAGAAGGCGCCGTGCTTGAGAGCGTTGTCGCACAGCTCACGCAAAGCAAGGCCAAGCGTTTGAGTCGCATTGGGACTGAGCAGGACCTGCGGCCCCTCGATTACGAGGCGCTTTTCCCGACACCGAGCCGTTTGGGCCCGCACCAGCGATTCGAGCGGAACGCCGCGCCAATTCCGATCGGTCAGCAAATCCTGACTGGCGGCCAGTCCGAGCAGCCGTTCGGAGTATCTTTCCTGAAATTCCTGGACCGTTTTGGCGTTCGCCACGCCACAGCGCGCAATGGCTTGCGCGACGGCGAGCAGATTGCGCGAACGATGATTGACCTCCGCCATGAGGTCCCGGATGTTGCCCTCGCGGAGCTTTTGTTCGTCGATGTCGGTGGTCGTGCCATACCACCTCACGACGGCTCCTTGAGCGTCAAGAAGCGGCGATGCGCGGCTGAGATGCCACGCGTATCCTTTGCCAATCGCAAACAGGCGGTGCTCCATTTCATAGGGAACCGCAGCCTCCTTGGCGCGGAGCCACGCTTCCGCCGTCCCCCGCCGATCATCGGGATGGATGATCTCTTCCCAATCCGTCTGGCCGATCGCTCCATATCTATCGCGGCGCGCATTGGCGTATTCGATGCGGCCGTCGGGACCCGCCGTCCACACCAGTTGAGGGACGCTGTCGGCCAGGAGGCGGAAATGCTCTTCGCGACTTCGCAATTCCTGCTCGGTGTGGCGATGTTGCTCTGTTCGCAACACCAACAATTCGGAAGTCCTGGCCAAAGCGTCGGAAAGGCTGTCAAACTCGCGAACGCCCGTGGATGGGGCGGCGCGCGCCGGCGCGCCGGTCAGCACATCCTTCGTCATCGACTCGAGCTCTCGCACTCGTCGCGTGAGCGCGCGGCCATTCAGATAGGACAATAGCAGGCTGCCCAGCATCGCAAGCGCCGCCAGGAGCGAGGTGAGCGCAAATGCGCTAGGACCAATTCCCAGCCCACGCGCATCTGCGGCGACGCCAACAGTCCATCCCCCCTCCACCGGGGCGTAAACGGAGACTATCTTTTCTCCATCAATCGAATTGTGAGCTACCGTCGATGAAGGCAACCTCCGCGTAGCATCACGAAACTCCGCGCTCGCCAGCGTCCCCGGACCCCCAGCGTCGCTCGGAATCCGCGCGACAAAAACGCCCTTGCGATCGACGATTCCAGACAGCCAGTTTGGCGGAAAGTTCTGACGTCGCATCAGATCGCGGAATTGTTTTAGAGAAAGAAGCATCGCGATTTCATAAATAGGCTTGCTATCAAGAAACACCGGAGTTTCGATCGAGGCGTTCGGTTCGGGCAACGCAGGATCCGCATTGACGTCCGAAAGAAAAGCGAAACCCAATTCGATCGCTCGCCGGACGAGCGCAGCGCGATCGTGCAGCGGCGGCGAATCCGGAGGCGCCGACGGAATGCTCGACACAGGATCGTCGTCGGTGGTCGACACGATCAATTTGACGCTAGGCGCTTCAGCAAGTGTATCTCGCGCTTGCTCCGCGAAGCCCGCCAAATCGCCATGCTGAAGGGGCCTCGAATGCGACAGCGCCGCAGACAGAAGGAAATACGCGTTGGTTTCGCGCCCAACGGTGTCAGCGAGCGCATAAGCGTCGCCGGTTAGCTCATTCCGCTCTGATTCCCGTTCGTCATGGGCGATCCATCCAACCATGAGCAATGCGAAAAGGACGAGCGGCAGAACGATGACAAGCGTCGACACACCCAAACGCCAGCTCAACGAGCGGGACTTGGCCATAGCGCCTGTCCTGTCAGCCAAATCCTTCGGAAGGGTAAACAACTCCTTTATCAGGAGGTTTTCCCACCGCCTTATCCGTCCGGCAGCTATCGGCGCCCCGCGTCGTGCTCCCTGCCTGCGAGTTGTACCGGCCGTCGACAACACTATCCCAAAGTGCGGCGATCGCGCCGTCATGCCTCGTCGAAGCGGCGCTGAACCGCGCGAGCGCGTTGAGCAGAGAGTGCGGCGGCGATTGCCCCGATGCCGATGACGATCCTTCCTTGGTCATCCAGGACATGGATCTGTTTTCCTCGCGTGCTCTCAAGCTCGGCCATACGGAAAACTCGACCCCAAACGGTTTCGAGGTCGGCCGCCGGGTGGCGTTCGCGCGACAGCCGCGATCCATCTCCGCCGATCAGGCAGAACTCGTAATATGGCACGCCGGTTCCTCCCTCACTCGCCCTCTGCACGCAAAACGTCCCGCGACAGCTAAGGTTCCGCGTGAGTGAACATTTTTGGCGCTGGGCTCGAACGGCCAGGAGGCAATAAAACGCCAAACACCATCCGGACTGTCGTCAGCCGGCCGCTGCCTTCGCGACAGTTCTCTGGGACTTCCGATCGAAGAACAAGGCTTGGCTGATCACCGCCTTGACCGAATCCGCGCTGAAAGGCTTGGTGATCAGGAACGCTGGCTCCGGCGCTTGCCCAGTGAGAAAGCGCTCGGGAAAGGCGGTTATGAAAATAACCGGGACTTCCTGAGTTCCCAAAATCTCGTTAACTGCGTCGAGCCCCGAACTTCCGTCGGCAAGTTGAATGTCGGCCAGAATAAGGCCCGGACGGCGCTTGAGCGCCGCGCGCACCGCTTCGGTATGAGTCCGAGCAATCGTCGCGACGTCATGGCCCAGCTGCTCGACGAGCGTCTGAATGTCGAGGGCGATGAGGGGTTCATCCTCGATAATGAGCACTGAGGTGCGAATTTGCTCGGAAATTTCGCGTCCCGCCCGCTCAATGAGATCAGTCGCCGCGTCTTCCGAGCAACCCATGATTTGGCCGATTTCCTTCGGCCTGAAAAACTCGACCGCGCTCAAGAGGAAGGCCATTCGCGGCTCGAGAGAAATGGCGGCGAGATTCCTGTTTGCGCCTTCGTCACCGAAATCCGCGAGATCGACATGGGCGTTGAGCGGCACATTGCGCCAGCTGCGCAGGAACAACTTGTAGAGAGCGACTTTCGGATCGAGTTCAGCATCGAAGCAATCGGCATCCGCTAGAATCGCCTCGAGCGTGGCCGCGACGTAAGCGTCGCCCGCCGCCTGGGTTCCGCACAAAGCACGTGCAAACCGACGCAAGAAGGGGATGTGCGGCGCAATCGCGTCCGAGATCGACATGTCGTTCTTCCTCGTCATCAGGCGTCCAAATGGCAGTGGGGATTAGTTCACCAGCAATCACGCCAATTGCAAGCCCCATCTCGTTCTGAGGGCGGAGCATGTCCCGCAAGGGCGCCTCGGGCAATTGTCGATCGTGAGTCCTGAGCTCTCCCCGCACGCAGATCATGACCCGAATTGCCTATGCAGGCGCGAAAACCCGCCGGAACGGATTTTGTTCCCGAGTTCCCTAACAAAAAATGCTTTGTCGGCGGCCTGAGCGTGGAGAGCGGCCCGACGACGCCGACTGAGGCGCACGGAGCGCGGGGAGAAGCGAGCCGAGGCCGCGGGCCGACATGACCAGCGTGTCGCGCCTGGGAGGCCTGATGGAACCGCCGCCGCCGGAACTCGTTTACAATGGGGTTCAAACCGGGGCTGGCTCTTGGGAATGAAAGACGGCGTGTTGAAGTGGGCGCACGGCCCGTCCTTCGAGGAAGATGAGATCTGCTTTCGTCTTTGGGCGCCGAAAGAAGAGCGGATCGCTCTGGTTATCGACGGCCGCGATCCTGTCGCGATGGATCGCAAAAGGAATGGCTACCACGAGACCTGGGTCAAGGGCCTGCTCGCCGGCGCCCGCTATATGTTCGCTCTGTCGAGCGGACAACGCGTTCCAGATCCAGCGTCTCGCTTCCAGCCCGACGACGTGGACGGTCCAAGCGAAGCGATCGATCCACGCTCATACCATTGGCGCGAGTCGTGGGCAGGCCGCGAATGGCGCAACATCGTTCTCTACGAACTCCACGTCGGCGCTTTCTCGCCTCAAGGCACGTTTGCGGGGGCCGCTCTTAAGTTGGACCACCTCGCGGACCTCGGGGTCACGGCCGTTGAGATCATGCCGGTCAGCGACTTCAAGGGCAGGTGGAACTGGGGCTACGACGGGACGTTCCCCTACGCTCCCGACGCAAGTTATGGGCGACCGGAAGACTTCAAGGCGTTCGTCGAGGCTGCTCACGCTCACGGAATCGCAGTCCTGCTTGACGTCGTTTACAACCACTTGGGGCCTGAAGGGAATTTCCTTCGGCTCTATGCCCCTGATTTCTTCACGAGTCGGCATAAAACGCCTTGGGGCGACGCGATCCAGCTTGATGGACCCAATTCGCGCCCGGTGCGCGACTTCTTCCTTGAGAACGCCGAATATTGGCTCGAGGAGTTTCATCTCGACGGCCTGCGCTTCGACGCCGTCCACGCCATCAAGGACGATTCGCGGCCGGATCTCCTCGACGAACTTGCGGCGCGCCTCCGCGCGCGATTCTCGCGACCCATCCATCTCATCTTGGAGAACGAGGACAACGTTCCGCAGCGCCTTACGCGCCATGCGGACAAGGCCAAACTCTACACTGCGCAATGGAACGATGACATCCATCATGTTCTCCATGTCGCCGCGACCTATGAGAGCAGCGGCTACTACGCCGCGTACGGCTCAACGGAGCTATTGGGGAAAGCCATCGCCGAAGGCTTCGCCTACCAGGGCGAGATGATGCCTTATCGGAATGCCCCACGCGGCGGCCCCAGCGCCGAATTGCCGCCGGACGCCTTCGTTTCATTCATCCAGAATCACGACCAGATCGGTAATCGCGCGTTTGGTGAACGGCTGAACTCTTTGGCGCCTCCGAAGGTCATGCGGGCGCTGGCAAGCGTTTATCTACTCGCGCCGCAGATACCGATGCTGTTCATGGGCGAGGAATGGGGCGCGACGCAGCCATTCCTCTTTTTCTGCGATTTCAGTAGGGAGCTGGCGCAGGCCGTGAGAAAAGGACGGCGCGAGGAATTCTCGCGCTTTCCCGAGTTCGCCGATCCGGACCGGGTGGCGAAAATCCCCGATCCTTCCGCGGAAGCGACGTTCCTCGCATCCAAGCTCGATTGGAGCCGGATCAACCGGACGCATCTCGCCTATTACCGCGACCTCCTGAAGACCCGTCGCGACTTCGTGCAGCCCTTGCTGCCTTCCATTCGGCATGGGGGCGAGGCGCTCGTGGTGGGTGAGCAGGCCTTGCGCGTCGTCTGGCGGGCGGGAGAGCGGCGGCTCGTCCTCGACGCCAATCTCTCGTCTAGTCCCGTCACGTTTCCTAAGAGCGACGCCTGTCCGTTCTGGTCTTGCGGCGACGCCGGCGCTTCCTTCGGACCTTGGGCCGTGCGCTGGGAACTCGATCCGGAATGAACGTTCCGCGCGCGACCTATCGCCTGCAGCTCCACGCGGGCTTTGGTTTCAATGACGCCGCGAAAGTTGCGCCTTACCTCGCGCAACTCGGCGTCAGTCATGTCTACCTGTCGCCCATCTTCAAGGCGCGCCCAGGCAGCGTGCACGGCTACGATGTCGCCGATCACAATCGGCTCAATCCGGAACTCGGGACGGAGAACGATTTCACGTCGATGATCGAAGCCTTCCGCCGTCAGGGGCTCGGGCGAATCCTGGACATCGTGCCCAATCACATGGGCGTATGGGGCGCCGACAATCCGCTGTGGCTCGATGTGCTGGAATGGGGTCCATATTCCCAATATGCAGGCTGGTTCGACATCGACTGGTCAGCACAGGACGGCAAGCTGCTCGCACCTCTGCTTGGCGCGCAATATGGCGAGGAGCTGAGGTCAGGAAAACTCAAGCTCCATTTCGAAGGCGACGGAGGTTTCGCCGTTCGGGCTTATGAGGCCCACAAGCTGCCGATCCACCCGCTGACCTTTCCGCAAATTCTTGGTCATCAACACCCGGCGCTGGACCGGATGGCCGACCTCTTTCTCGACTTGCCGCAATGGCGGCCGCAGGTTGCGGAGAGAGCGCGGGCGCTGAAGAGCGAACTCGTCTCGCTCGCCAACGAAGATAGCAGCGCCCGCGCGGCGATCGACGCCCGAGTGGAGGAGTTCAACAGTGACTGGCGTGAACTCGATCGGCTCATTCGCGAGCAGTTCTGGCGCGTCGCCTTTCATCGAGTGGCCGAGGACGAGATCAACTACCGCCGCTTCTTCAATATCAACGACCTTGCGGGCCTGCGTATAGAGATCGGCCCGGTCTTCGACCATGTGCACGCCCGCATATTCCGCATGCTGGAAAGCGGCGAAATCGATGGCCTCAGAATCGATCATATCGATGGGCTCTTTGATCCCAAGGCCTATCTCGAGGCGCTACGGGCCGGCGCGCCCTGGCCGTTTTATCTGGTCGTCGAGAAGATCCTGGCGCCCCATGAGTCACTGCGGGCCGAATGGCCCGTCGAGGGCACGACCGGCTACGACTATACCAACCTGGCGTTGGCAGTGCTCATAGATCCTGCGAGCGAGCTGGCTTTCACGCAGGCCTATCACGAGCTCGCCGGAGAGGGCCAGGACTTCGCCACGGTCGCCCGCGACTGCAAGCTCAGGATCATGGACAATGAAATGGCGAGCGAGCTCAATGCGCTCGGTCGCCGCGCCGCGCAATTGGCCGGTCAGAGTCCGATGACGGCGGATTTGACGCGCGCATTGCTTCAGCGCGCGATCCGACAGGTCGTTTCGAACTTCCCGGTCTACCGGACCTATCTCGACTTTGCCGGGATGCCAGCCGACGCTGACCGGCGCGACATTGCTTGGGCAATGACGCGCGCCCGACGTTGCGATCCGGATGTTCATCCATCGGCCTTCGATTTCCTGCAGAACATCCTGATGGCGGAAACGGAACAACCGCCCACTCAAGAGCTCAGTCATACCGCAGCACTCCGCTTCGCCATGAAGGTGCAGCAGCTCTCGGGCCCCGTCATGGCCAAGGGCGTCGAGGACACCGCCTTCTATCGCTACAACCGGTTCATCGCTCTGAACGAAGTCGGCGGCGCCCCTGAGCGGTTTGGCCTCGCCCCTGCCCTCTTTCACAAGGCGAACGCCGCGCGCGCCCAAAGCTGGCCGCACGCCATGCTGGCGACCGCGACGCACGACACCAAGCGCGGCGAGGACAATCGGGCGAGGCTCGCCGTTCTATCCGAAATGCCGGAGGAATGGCGCCGGCAGGTCGAGACCTGGACCCGCATCTTGCGAGCAAGACGTGGCGACGTAGAACGCATCGCGGCGCCCGACCGCGAGGACGAATACATGCTCTACCAAATGTTCGTGGGCTCCTGGCCCATCGACATGCTCGACAACCCAAGCGACGAGCAAAAAGAAGCCTATGGCGCCCGCCTTCACGCCTCGATCGAGAAATCCCTGCGCGAGGCGAAGCGCCGCTCGAGTTGGGCGGCCCCCGACGCGGATTACGAGCAGGCGACGCAGGCCTTCGCGGTGGCGGCGCTGCGGTCAGATACTTTCCTTTCCAATTTCCTGCCCTTCGCGCGGCGTGTTGCGCGGCTCGGGATCGAGAACAGCCTCGTTCAGACCGTTGGCAAACTCACGGCGCCGGGCATGCCTGACATCTATCAGGGCTGCGAGCTGTGGGATCTCAACCTTGTCGATCCCGACAATCGGCGACCCGTCGATTTCGCTCTTCGTGAGGCGGCCATCGCGGACCTTGCGGCTCGTCTCAAAGCTCCAGACCAGCGTTCGGCGCTGTTCACGACGCTGATGGACGAATGGCGAGACGGCCGGGCGAAGCTGGCGACAACCGCCTTGCTCCTTGCTCTACGGCGCGAGGAGCCGGAACTCTTCAGCAAGGGCGATTATCAGCCGATCAACATCGAGGGGGATCGATCGGATTGGGCCTTTGGCTATGTGCGCGCTTCAGGAGACCGAAAGCTCGCTGTCGTGATGGCGCGTTACCCCGCCCATCGAGAGGCGGAGCCGAGGTGGAGCGCTTGGGCGCAATTGCCGGAAGCGCGGTGGTTCGACCTATTTCGCGGCCGAGAAGCGACGGTCAGCGCTCCCCTGCGCGACTGGCTGAACCCGCTGCCGTTTGCGGTGATGCTGGCCACGTAGTTGTAGGCGCGGTTCATAGCCCGCCGAAAGACGGGCGTCCTTTCCGACGCCCGTTGGACCACGTCGGCCGCGCTCATCGAGCATGGCTAGAGCGCTTGGCCCACGTTACTCGGCCGTCTGGCGGTCGGTCCTCTCCGGGACACGCTCGAACAGGAGCATCGAGCGCGCCGTCACATCGTAAACCGCGCCGATGTCGAGCTGGCTTGCGTCGAGCTGCGGGTCCGTCGTGTCAAAGAGCCGCTTCCATCCGTCTGCCTCGTAGCAGGGCGGCAAGATGAACTTGACGGTCTCATGATGGGCGTTGAACACGATGAGCAGCGTCGCGTCCGCCCCTCGCTTTTTTATGCCGGTCGCCTGCCCGCGCCCATCCAGGAGCATGCCGAAGCAGCGCATTCCATTGTCCCACTCCTCTTCCGTCATCTCCGAGCCCAAGGGATCGATCCAGGCGACGTCCTTCACCTCGAGGTCTGGATTCATTTTACCGGTCAAGAAGCGCGAGCGGCGCAACACGGGATAGAGATGAAAGGCAGACGTCAGGCGCCGGAAGAAGGTCACGAGCGACAGACGCTCCTCATCCATCTCCCAGTTGATCCAGCTCGTCTCGTTGTCCTGGCAATAGGCGTTGTTGTTGCCATTCTGCGTTCGGCCAAACTCGTCGCCGGCGCAGACCATCGGAGTGCCTTGCGACAAGATCAGCGTCGCGAGCAGGTTGCGGAGCTGACGCCATCGCAGCGTTTGGATCGCCTTGTCTTTGGTCGGCCCCTCCGCGCCGCAATTCCATGAGCGGTTGTCCGAGTGTCCGTCGCGATTGTCCTCGCCGTTCGCCTCGTTGTGCTTGTCGTTGTAGGAAACGAGGTCGCGGAGGGTGAAGCCATCGTGGGCGGCGATGAAGTTCACGCTCGCCCAAGGCCTTCGGCCGCGAAAGTTGAACTTGTCCGGTGAAGCGCACAGGCGAGGAGCCAACTCCTTCGCCGTCGCATGGCCTCTCCAGAAGTCCCGCACATCGTCGCGGAAGCTGTCGTTCCATTCCGCCCAGCCGGGGGGAAGCCGCCCACCTGATATCCGCCGGGGCCACAGTCCCACGGCTCGGCGATCAGCTTGACCTCGGTGAGCACCGGATCCTGTCCCACGACTTTCAAGAAACCGCTCTCGGTGTTGAAGCCGTCGGGCTCCCGCGCAAGGATCGTCCCCAGATCGAAGCGGAACCCATCGACGCGCGTTTCGGTCACCCAATAACGCAGACTGTCCGCCACCATCTGGATAACGCGGGGATGGCTGAGGTTGACCGTGTTCCCGGTGCCTGTGTCGTTGATGTAAAAGCGCGGCTCATCCGGCATGAGCCGATAGTAGGACTTGTTGTCGATCCCTTTGAAGGAGAGAGTCGGCCCGCGCTCGTTGCCTTCGGCGGTGTGATTGTAGACGACGTCGAGGATCACCTCGAGCCCACCGTCGTGGAGCCGCGCGATCATCTCCTTGAATTCGCGCAACGAGTTGGGCACATCCGACGCGTAACGAGGGTCGGGTGCGAAAAAGCCAATCGAGTTATAGCCCCAATAGTTTCTCAGGCCCTTTTCGAGCAGATAATTGTCGTCGATAAACGTATGGACCGGCATCAGCTCTACGGTCGTGACGCCAAGCGACTTGATATAGTCGACGACGGGCTTCGAGCCGAGCCCCGCATAGAAACCCCTCAGCTTCTCGTCGACCTCCGGGTGCAGCTTGGTGAAGCCTTTGACATGCGCCTCATAGATGATCGTGGCTTCCCATGGGACGTTTCGGCGCCGATATTCGCCATGCCAATCGAAATTCGGATCGACGATGACGGATTTCGGCACGAATGGCGCGCTGTCACGTTCGTCGAAAGTCAGGTCGTCTCCTTCCGCTCCGATCGTGTAACCGAAGACCGCGGGGTCCCACGTCAGCTTTCCCGAGTGCGCTCGCGCATAAGGGTCAAGCAGCAGCTTATTGGGATTGAAGCGGTGGCCAGCTTCAGGCTCATACGGGCCGTGGACGCGAAAGCCATAAAGCGTCGCCGGCCCGACCTCTGTCACGTGGCCGTGGAAAACTTCGTCAGTGCGCTCTGGCAGTTCGAAGCGGCCAATCTCGCGGCGGCCTTCCGTGTCGAAGAAGCAAACCTCGACCCGCGTCGCACTCGCTGAAAAGACAGCAAAATTCGCGCCCTTCTCGTCCGCTGTTGCGCCGAACGGATAGGGCTTGCCTTCGCTGATTTCCATTTCGAGTCCCCCTTTGCGGCATTCATTGGCCGCTTGTTCCCGCGAACATGAACGCCCCACGAGCCGTCCCGTTCCTTCACGCTTCCGCCGCTGTTTTCCAACGCATCACTTCGTCTTTCCTGACGTCATTTCGATGGAACCAAGCGGCGGCTTGCAAGTTGTGAGCAAAGCGAGAGGCTCCGTCAGCGGGGCGATCGAGGAGGGCTCATTGGAGCGGACGTCTGAGGAAGAGCCTTACGGTCTCTTAAGCGCGAGCGATATTCCGGTTGGCGGTCCGGCCCCCTTCCCGGCGCAATTCGAATTCGGCGCCGGCGACAGGCACAATTGGCGGAGGCGGGGCGACGAGCGGATCAAGCTTGCCGTCATGACAGCTTTGCACTGGGATCTGGCCGTTCCGCGCGACCGCGTGCAGGTGAGCGTCGACCGCGGATGGGTGACACTCACCGGGCAGGTCAAGCGCGACTATGAAAGGTCGCGCGCCGAGGCCGACGCGCGGACCGTCCCAGGCGTCGCCGGAGTGACAAACCGCATCACGTGCGAGGCGGGGAATTAGCGCTCTCGCAGTGTCGACCGCGCTTTTTTGACCTCTCCACAAGGTCGTCCGTGTCAGGGCCGGATGCAACCAAGACGCGAGCGGCTAGCAAGCGGATCCAAGAAAATGCAAGCAAAAAAGCTTTTATTTCCTTGCATTCGTTTTGGCGAATCTGGGTCTTTTCAATGGCTTATAACTAAAAAAATAAAAAAATCTGCCGCTCGCTGACCTCGCGTACCGGGTTGTGCTTGAGAAGCCTCAAAGTCCAATCTTCTTCCTTCCCTCGTGCGGCGCGAACGCGGCGGTCTTATTCCGCGAGTGAGAAAGATATAGCACGAATTCTGTTTTTCGTAAAGCGATCGCACTGATTTTTTCCTCGGCAAAACGAGGCCCTCATCCCCGCCGCTTCTTCCGCGCGTAGGGGTTCTCGCCGCCTGAGCGCATCGAGAGCCGGATCGGCACGCCGATGAGGCCGAAGGTTTCGCGAAGACCGTTCACGAGGTAGCGCTTGTAGCTCTCGGGGATGCTTGCGACCGAATTGCCGAACAGAATGAAGAACGGCGGGCGCGCCTTGGGCTGGGTGATGTAGCGGATTTTCACCCGCCGGCCGGAGACCGCCGGCGGCGGGGTCGCGTCGACGACGGGCGCAAGCCAGCGGTTGAGGCGACCCGTCGAGATGCGCGTGTTCCAGATCTCATGCGTCGTGATGATGGCTTCCATGAGCCGGTCGATATGCGCGCCCGTCAGGCCGGAAACGGGAATGACGCGCGTTCCGCGCAGCTGCGGCAACAGGCGGTCGGCCTCCTCGCGCAATTCGCGGGCGCGATCGCTTTTGTTGTCGATGAGGTCCCATTTGTTGAGGCCGATGACCAGCGCCCTGCCCTCCTGCTCGACGAGATCGGCAAGCGTCAGGTCCTGCTTTTCGAACGGGATCGTGGCGTCGAGCAGAAGCACGACGACTTCGGCGAAGCGCACCGCTCTCAGCGCGTCGGCGACGGCGAGCTTCTCCACTTTCTCGATCACCCGCGACTTCCGGCGCAGGCCGGCTGTGTCGAAGATCTTGAGCTTGCGTCCTTTCCACTCCGCGTCGAGCCCGATCGAGTCGCGGGTGATGCCCGGCTCGGGTCCGGTCAGCAGCCGATCCTGGCCAAGGATATGGTTGATGAGCGTCGATTTGCCGGCGTTCGGCCGCCCCAGCACGGCGATGCGCAACGGCTTGGCGAGATCGAGTTCGCTCCCATCCTCTTCTTCGCCCAGCACAAGCGGCTCGGACTCGCTCTCCTCGTCCGGATCGAGGCGCGCGGCGGGCGGCAGGACTGCGACGAGCGCATCGTAGAGTTCGCTTAAGCCCTCGCCATGCTCGGCGGACAGAGCGATCGGCTCGCCAAGGCCAAGGCTGAAGGCCTCGTAGACGCCGTCCCGCCCTGCCCCGCCTTCGGCTTTGTTGGCGACCACGATGATCGGCTTGCCGGCGCGGCGCAGTCTTTGCGCGAAATGCCGGTCGGCGGCGGTCAAGCCGGCGCGGGCATCCACCACGAACAGGATCGCGTCGCAATCCATGAGCGCGGCCTCCGTCTGCGCGCGCATTCGGCCCGCGAGCGTTTCGGCTTCACCTTCCTCGAGGCCGGCGGTGTCGACGATGGTGAAGGCGAGATCGGCGAGCCTCGCTTCGCCCTCGCGGCGATCGCGAGTGACGCCCGGCTCGTCGTCGACCAGCGCGAGCTTACGCCCGACCAGCCGATTGAACAGGGTCGACTTGCCGACGTTCGGCCGGCCGATGATCGCGACCTTGGCGCTCATGTCGTTCCAGCCCGGCGCCGCAAGCGCCGCCGTTACTTCGCCGCCGCCGATCGGTTCGAAGCGATAAGGCCAAGCCAACGGCTCGCCGCTTGCCGGTCGTCGGGCGAGGCTTCGGGATCGCCCAGCACGAGATCGAATTGCTTCGAGGCGTCGTCATAGTCCTTGCGTTCGATCGCCAAGGCGCCGAGCGCGAGCGCCGCGACGCGCCGGTAGGGTCCTCCCGCGGCCGACAGCGCGGTCAGCGCCGCTTCGCCCTTCTGCTGCTCGCCGGGGATGTCCACCCGCAAGAGCGCAGCCCGCAAGCGCGCAGTGTCGCGCAAGAGCGGATCGATCGCGGCGTCGCCGGAAATGGCGTCGAAGGCGCCGATCGCGCCCTGCGGATCCTTGCTGGCCTCAGCGCCGGCAACGGTCATTTGCGCGAGCGCCCGATAGCCGCTCGGCCCTTGGGCCGCGATCGTATCAAGACGCGCCTTGGCTTCGTCGAACTTGCCGGCTTCGAGGGCGGTCAGCGCCTGCTGGAACTGGTCGCCGGCCGCTTGCGTCGCCTGTTCGCGTTCATATTGCCAATAGCGAAAGCCGGCCGAAGCGAGCACGATCAGCACGGCGGCGGCCAGGATCTGGTTCTGGTATTTCTTCCAGAATTCCGCCGCCTTGTCGCGCCGGACTTCCTCGTCAACTTCCTGAAAGATGTCGCTCATTATCGAGGCGGCCTATCACAGAGGCTCAGCGAAAGCGAGGGTTGGAGGCGGCCGGCGGCGCGAGGGCGGAAACCGTCTAACGGCATGAACACAGGCCCCTCAGGGTCCTCGCCTCCTTAGCCAAGCGCAGGATCGCGTCGCTCATGTCCTCGCCGACCGCCCGCGCCGCGTCCAACCTCGCCGCCAGGCTTCTTGGCATCAACACCTTGTACACGCCGCCTTTTCTGGACTTCGCGGTCACGCCTTCGCGAACCAACTCGTAGGCCGCCGCGGTGAGATCCACCTCAATCATCAGTTTCCTCCGCTGCCTTGTTCGCCTGTGAAATCAACAGCCGAAAGGCTGCGAAGTTGCGCTGGGTCGTTGGGAGGTCCAACAATAGTTGCGCGCTCCCTGCCCCACAAATGCGCAGAGAAGCGCGATCTTAATTTCCCGTGATCGTCATTATCGCTATATGAAATTAGATATAACGTTCGTCGGGCGCCAGCTCGGCGTGGACGGACCAGACGGATTCGCGCGCATCGTCGTGCCCGGAGACACGGCGGGCGGGCGCTATATCTCCAACCTGGTCGCGCTTGAGGTTTTCACGGTGGCAGTTCCGGAGCCTGCGACCTGGGTGTTGCTCATTGGAGCGCTGCCCGCGCTGGCGTTTGTTCGGAGCCGCCGGCGCGCGTTCGCGAGGGCGCAGGCGGCGTGCTGACCGAGGCGCGGCTCTCCTGGCAATCGCGCTGGCGCTCGGACCCCGTCAGCGAATAAAAGGAAGGCCTGAGGCGTTTTGCCGGCATCCTGGCATGGCAGCTTGGCCAGCCGCGCCGATCGCATGAACACTTGGGCCTGAATGCGAATATTGAGCAATGTGCCTAGATGGCCTCGGATTGCGTTCGTCGCTTTGGCCGCTCTCATCCCGCTTCTCCCCGCTCCCCGGGCTGCGGCCGACGACGTCGCGCCGCTCGTTTCCCCCGACCGGATCGAGGACGTCCCCTCGATCAAGCCGAACCCGTGGCCCGACTTCGACAATTTCGCCTGGCGCGCCTTCATCGCGCTCAATTGGCCCTCGCTGACCGATCCCGCCCATCGCGGCGAACCCGACCGCGCCAGGACGCTTGGCGATAAAGGCCCCCGCGTCTGGGAGACCTTCAAGGCCCGGTATGAACTGTTCCAGGTCGGTCCGGATGGTCGCCCGATCGCGCCCAAGCCCTGGGCGACCTACGAAGCGGCGAACCCGTGCGGAGCGAATCTCGACAATCGCGCGAAGACGCTCGCGACCTTCGATCCCTTCATGGACTTCAATCAATCCGCCTTCCTGCCCGGCGTCGGCGCCAATCCGCTGGTGGCGCAAAATCGCACCTACACGCGCTACGAAGGCCGCCTCAACGAACCGGAGTACGATGCGCTCGCGCTCAAAGGTTGGAGCTTGGGCGAGACGTTGCCCGATCCGGCCCACCCGGCGGAACTGCCCGCTGGCTCCATCGCGGTCAAAGCGGCGTGGCGTCTTCTCACCGCCGCCGACACGCCCGCGATTCGTGCGCGCTATTACGTGGTCGAGAACGCCAATGTCGTCGACGTCGCCAAGACGCTCGCCGCGGGCCATGTCGTTTGTTCGAAAAGCGACGTCGCGCTCGTCGGCCTGCACATCGTGATCCGGACGAAGGATCGGCCGCAAGGCCTGTGGGGCACGTTCGAGCATGTCGACAACGTGCCTCCGGCTGGCGAGGGCGAAGCGCGCGAGCCTGACGCCAGGCAAGCCGGCGCGCCCTATTCCTATTTCGACGCCTCGAAGCCCAAGCTTGGCCTTTGGCCGACCTTCGGCCTGCCCGACACGCTTCCGGTCAGCATGAACCATCCGCCCAAGATCGATCCCGCCCCGATGCAGGTGGTGCGGCGGCATCCGATCCATGCCCAAACCATGGCGATGAACCGGGCCTATTGGGCGCTCGAGGGCATCAAGGGGACCGTGTGGGAGCATTACATGCTCGTCGCCAGCCAATGGCCGACGAGACCCGCGCCGCCTGGTCCGCAAAACGATGGCGGCTATTTCCCCGGGCAGCCGCTCGCGGCGGACGCGCCGCGCGAGAATTACCAGTCGGCGGACGCTCCACAGGAAAACCTGGTCAACACGACGATCGAGACCTATTTCCAGGACCCGCCGTCAAGCTGCATGTCCTGCCACCAGAGCATCTCGAACGCGCTCGGGCGCGACTTCGTCGGCATGCTGGGCAGCTTTCGCTAAACGCTGCGTTTGAGCGCCGACCGGCGCGCGGCTAATGGCGATTGACGACGCGCCGATTTGGAATCATTCTAAACTGGAGGCGCGGTTCGCCGGGCGGGCGTGCCCGCATCACGACGCGATCCCATCGACGAAGGAGCCGGTCATGGCCGAGACTTGCAACACATCCGGCGTCAGCCGCCGCACGGTTCTTTTCGCCGCCGCGGGCGCGGCGCCCCTCCTCGCGCTCACGAGCGGCGAGGCGCAGGCCAAGATCGCGCAGACCGCGGTCCATTATCAGGCCAGTCCGAAGGACGGCCACCAATGCGACGGCTGCAACTTCTTCGTGGCTCCCAATAGCTGCAAGATGGTCGACGGCGACATCTCGCCGACGGGCTGGTGCGCTTTGTGGGTGAAGAAGGCCGCCTCCTGATTTGAGCCGAGCGCCGTCGGTTCGTACGCCGCCGCTTCCGATAGTTGCGGGCGATCCTTTGAGCCATGGCGCGAAGCCGTATGGGTTGAAGGGTGGGCCCAGCCCCGATTCGACCGGGCGGATCTAGCCGCTGGGGATGAAGCAGTTGCGAGAAATTCGGGCGGCTCCGCCGATGAATGCCAGAGCCGCCGCGGTTGAGGTGGTGTCGACGCCTACATCTTGCAAAAAGCGATTTGATCGGTGAGCGGGTCGGGGGCGCTGTCGCCCGTTGTCAGGAGGATCTGCGCCGACAACGTGACGATGTACGCGCAGGGCGGGAGTGTGGCCATCGACCAGCCTGCAGGTGTAGCCGTTCCGAAGCTTTGGCCTGAGGCAACTGGCGGCGCGGCGAAGCTGTACGGTCCCCCGGGGCCGGTCATCACGACGCTGACCGCGCCCAGATTGGGATGGCCCGCCGTGATCTGCACTGTCAGACTAGTCGTCAGTTCAGAGCAGGGCGCGGCCTTCAATTCCGCAATGTCCAGCAGATCGACTCCAAGTTCGCCGTTGACGACGCCGCCGCCCCAGTAGGGGTGGTGGTTTTCATTGTTGTAGAGAACGTTGTCGACGGCAGCCTTCGCGCATTCGCCAGCAACGATCGCGGACGCGGAATTGCCAGCCTCGCGAACCCACATGCGAATGCCGTAGACGCGGTCGCTCGCCTGTTGCGCGGGAGAAAGGCTTTGGCCGCCGCTAAGGCCCGTGAGATCGACCGGCGGCCACGCGTTCAAGCTGGTCGTAATCAGTCCGATCATGTTGCCGTTGGCGACAAAATTGCCGGCGGCGCTGAAGACGTCGTTCTGCTGCGGGACCTGGAACCAACCATCGCCCGTGACCGACGCCACGAGAATGGATGGGTTGGGCGCGACGTTGACCCATACCGGCTTGACCTTGACGGGATTCGGATCGCCTGGGAACGAGGGCGCGTAGGTTTCGATCAATCCGATCTGCACGCCAGAGATCTGCGTCAGCGGGACCTGCGCGTAAGCGCCCGCGGCCGTAACGTCCTTGACCTCGAACATGTACTCGAGCGGCTGGCTGTTCAGCTTCTGCGCCAGGATGCCGTTCAGACGGACATTACTGTAGAAGGCGCGGCTATCGCTGGTAAGGCCAGCGCCGGCAGTGTCGATGTCGCCAAGAGTGAAGTTGTAGCCGCCGAGGTTGGTGAAGGCGCTAAGGACCGTCTGACCGTCCGTTGGACCGGTCGGAACGCATAGGTCCACGCAGAAGCATGGTCCGCGGTTGTTGCGGTCGGGGTCACGCCCACGTGCTGGGGGTTCCGCGAGCAGGACGGTTCCGGCCAGCGTCTCGACGCGGAAATAAACGTCCGGGCCGCCGGAGAGCTCGATGTTGATCGAGGGGAAGATGGTCTTCTTAAAGGCGGCTGCAGTGTAATCGATGCGGAAATGCCCGCTTCCATCGGTAACGGCGCTGCCAAGCGGGTCATCCTGCAGCCAGTCGCGATCGAAGGCGAAGACGCGCACGCCGCCAAGTGAGGCGCCGGTGTCGCAGATGGTGATGTGGCCGCAGATCGTCCACGCGCCAAACCGTCCGCGAATGTGGCACCAGTAACGGGCGGGAATGCAATACTCGAAGGCCGCGATGAAGCCCGCCTCAGTGGCCCGCCAGTGCGGCTGGATGGTCGTGATCGAGAACTGCAGGGGCTCGGGAGGGTTCGGACGAGGCGGCAAATGGGGAACCGTGCCACAATAGACGTCAATCTCAAAAGCTTCGCCGGAATAGTTCTGATTGGGGCCAAGGTTGAAGGTGAATTTGCCGGCCACGTCGGTCTCGGCTTCGGCGATCAACGCTCCTCTCCTGCCTGCAGCGGCGTCCTCGCTAACGAGTTCGAAGGTGTCTTTTGGATCGGCGGTCGCGCGTTCCGTGATCTCTCTCGTGGCCTTGTAGAGCCGAACTTTTACCCCTGAGAGAGGCTCGCGGCATTCTTCGCAAAGATAGCCGCATAACGCGCCAATGAATTTATATTCAGCCATCACAATCCTCCCCAACCCAATTCGATGATTGCCTCGCCGACATTCGCCAGTTGATCCGCCTGCGGCGGCCGGCGTCGATCGACACAAGGAATCTTCAGAAGACTAAATGCCGTTACTGCACAGCTACTGCTCGTGAAGACGCTTTCGCGGCGAATCAGCTAGGCATCAGAATGGGCGCTCCGCACTTTTGTGATGCGCCGCGTCACCACACGATGAAGCCGCCAAGCCGAGTGGGCAATGCGGAGAACTACCCAGGTTTAACAGTCCGGATCGAGTCAACCGGCCAGACTGATCCTGAGCGTCAGCCCCGTTCGGCGCTCAGATCGCTAGCTGGCGAAGGCGGCTGCCCTACCGGGGGAGGGCCGTTTGTCGGAGCCGTGCGTCGGCCTCGATCTCGACTTTCATTTCCGGCTTGAGCAGCGCCGAAACCACGACGATCGTGCCCGCCGGACGGATCGCGCCGAAAACTTCGCCCTGCACGGTCACGACGGCCTCGCAATAAGCGACGTCGGTGACGAATGTGCGCAATCGCACGATATCGGCAAGCTCGCCGCCGGCCTCCCTCATCACCGCGGCGAAGGTCGCATAGATGTTGCGCGTCTGCTCGGCGACATCGTCGGGCATCGTCATTTTCGCATAGTCGTAACCCGTCGTGCCCGCGATATGGACCTCATCGCCGACGACGACCGCGCGCGAATAGCCGTATCGCCTTCTCGAACGGCGAGCCCGAGGAGATCAGCTTGCGCTCGCTCATGCGAACTCCATGATGACGGCGTCGACCGCGAGCGAATCCCCTTCCTTGACGAGGATCGCCTTCACCGTCGCGTCGCGCTCGGCGGTCAGCACGTTTTCCATCTTCATCGCCTCGACGATGCAGAGGTGCTCTCCCGCCTTCACCTCCTGCCCAACCTTGACGGCGATCGCTTTGACGAGACCGGGCATCGGGCAGAGCAGGAAACGGGAACCGTCCGCGCCCTTGCGCTCAATCATCAGCGCCGCGAGCTCAGCCTCGCGACGGGTGTAGACGCGGGCGTCGACAGTGACGCCGGCATGGGAGAGGGCGTAGCCGTTGAGGATCGGGCGCGCCTGCACGGCGATGTCGACGCCGTCGACGGTTCCGCGCCACAGCGGATCGCCCGGCTTCCAGTCCGAATGAACCTCGACCTTGCGACCGTCCGCAAACACGATCGCGGCGCGGTCGCGCCTCGGCTCGATCTCGAGCTCGACGCGGGCCTTGCCCATCGCGACCACCCGCTTGAGCTCGAAGCGCATCTGCTCGGGCTCGCGCAACTGTCCGGAAATATGCCGCTTTCGCTGGTTGAGCGTGTGGTCGATCAGCGCCGCAACCACAACGAGGCGGCGCTCGGTCTCGCCCTTGGGGGTCAGCGGATGAAATCCGTCGGGAAATTCCTCGGCGATGAAGCCGGTCGACAGCCGTCCCTCGCGCCAGCGCGGATGCTGCATCAGCGCCGACAGGAAAGGGATGTTGTGGCGGATGCCGTCGATGACAAATTGGTCGAGCGCGGTCGCCTGCGCGTCGATGGCGCCGATACGGTCCGGCGCATGGGTGACGAGCTTGGCGATCATCGGATCGTAATAGATCGAAATCTCCCCGCCCTCGAACACGCCGGTGTCGTTGCGCACCGTGACGCCGTCATGCGTCCCCTCGGCCGGCGGACGATAGCGTGTGAGCCTTCCGGTCGACGGCAGGAAGCCGCGCGTCGGATCCTCGGCGTAGACACGGGCTTCGACCGCCCACCCGGTAAGCCTCACGTCGGCTTGCTTGAGGCGAAGAGGCTCGCCTGCGGCGCTGCGGATCATCTCCTCGACAAGATCGACGCCGGTGACGAGTTCGGTCACCGGGTGCTCGACTTGCAGGCGAGTGTTCATCTCAAGGAAATAGAAGCTTCGGTCTTGGCCCGGCGACGAACTCGACAGTGCCGGCGGAATCGTATTGCACGGCTAACGCGAGCGCGACGGCCTGTTCGCCCATCCGTTTGCGCGTTTGCGCGTCGATGAGCGGCGAGGGCGCCTCCTCGATCACCTTTTGGTTGCGACGCTGGATCGAGCATTCGCGCTCGCCGAGATGGATGACATTGCCGTGCTTGTCGCCCAGCACCTGAATCTCGACATGGCGCGGATTGACGATGAATTTCTCGACGAACACCCGGTCGTCGCCGAAGGAAGATTTGGCCTCCGAGCGGGCCCGGGCGAAGCCTTCCGCGACTTCCCTGCGGGAATGGGCGATCCGCATGCCCTTGCCGCCGCCGCCGGCGGAGGCCTTGATCATCACCGGATAGCCGATTTCGTCGGCGATCTCGGCCGCTTGCTCCGGTGTTTCGATCACGCCGAGGTAGCCAGGGACAGTCGAGACCTTTGCGGCGTTGGCGAACTTCTTCGAATTCAATCTTGTCGCCCATCGCCTCGATGGCCTTGGGATTGGGGCCGATGAAGACGATGTTCGCTTCCGCGAGCGCCTGCGCGAACGCCGCGCGCTCGGAGAGAAAGCCATAGCCCGGATGGACGGCCTCAGCGCCTGTCTTGAGGCACGCTGCGACGATCCTGTCGATCACGAGATAGGACTCCGCTGCAGCCGGCGGGCCTATCGCGACCGCCTCATCGGCCATCTCGACATGGAGCGCATCCTTGTCGGCTTCGGAATAGACGGCGACGGTTTTGATGCCCATGCGGCGCGCCGTCTTGATGACGCGACAGGCGATCTCGCCGCGGTTGGCGATCAGGATTTTGTTGAACATCGCGCCCCTGCGAGAAAAGCGCCTGGCCTTTCTTCAACCGCCGTTTCTAGGGGAACAACGGAAGCGGGTAAACAACCTCAGACGGCGCGCTATTCGCCAACCGAGCGCGCCAGCGAGCCGCTTCATTCGCAGACTTCGACTCGCCGCCACGCGTTCTGAAGCCTCGCCCGGGTGAAATAGCACCCGTAGGTCGGCTTTAGGAGAGGAGACGCGAATGGCGGTCCTGGCCACGGATAACCGCTAAAGCCAAAGAAGCCTGGGCCGACCGTCCATCCCGCCCGTTCATGTGGATAAATGTATATCTGAGCTTCGGCTGCGCCTAGCTGAGAGAGGACGCCGAGCGCGAGAACGGCGGCGCCCAGAACGGAGGCTGCAGCTTTGGTCATGCCGAGATACCCCTCGATCGCGGCCAGCAGCTCGAAACGCCCCTCTGGGCCGCCGCTATCCGATAACGCGCGCCATCAGCGGCTGCAAGCCGCTCCGACGGTTTGGGGGGAACGCGCCGAAAGGGCTATCCGGCCGTTGCGCGGAGCGCGGCCTCGGCGCCGCGCCTGCCGGCAGCGGCTCGCTCCTTGACCGCGACCACGAACCAGTCGGGCGCGCGGTGCGCCTCGGCGCACACGTTGACCAGCGCGGCCAAAGCCTCAACCGATTTGCATTCGTCGACACGGGCCAGGAGCCAAGCGGCCCGCTCGTCGCTGACGACGCCCGGCGGCTCAGCCTGCCGGACGACGTGTTCGGCAATCATGTCGACAAAAAACTCTTTCCACTCAGGCGCGTTGTCCATCTCGGCGCGGACAACGGCGAATAGTTCATCGGCAAACTCGCGCGAGACTTCCCGACTGGCGAACACCTCGCGCCTCAGCCATGCGACGTCTTGCGCCGTCACTCGGCGGCCGAGGATCATCGCGCTGATGATCGTGCGGCTCCTGTCGATTGCGAACGCCATCATACGCACCTGCACTCTTTCCGCTCCGGCGACCTGGTCGACGGGTCTGGATGCGCAAAGACCCTGCGCCTCAATATTTTCCCGCAAGTGAATCCGGCGGTGCGGTGATGAAGAGCGTGTTGGCACAGTTAAGCTTCAGCAAAGGCGCATGGTTTCACGAAGATGAAAGTCCATGTTAACGAACGATCAAGAAAGTCCTCACGCCCTTGTCATTGGACGCCTACGCGCCGCTGATCTAGCGTTCGCGCTGTCCCTGAATCGACGAGGAGGAGATTCGTTCCGTGAAAACAGGGCTTTCGGTGATCGCAGTTGCGACCGCGCTTACTTTGGCGTCCTTTGTCGGCGGGAGCTTTGCCGTGGCGGATGATACCGCGCAACGGCAGGCTCGGTTTAGCCCCGAGGACCGCGCCGCCTTCCTGGATGCGCGTATCGCCGCGCTGAAGGCCGGCCTCGAACTGAACCCCGAACAGGAGAAAAACTGGCCGCCGCTCGAATCGGCGATGCGGGATCTCGCCAAGCAGCGGGCCGAGCGCTTCGCCGCTTGGAAAGAGTGGCGCGATAACAGTCAAAACGATCAAGGCGCGGCTGCCGAAGTCAATCCGATCGACCGGCTCGCCCGTGTTTCCGAGAGGCTGAGCGCCCGCGCCGCCGACCTGCAAAAGCTGGCCGCGGCCGCGAAGCCCCTTTACGACAGCCTGGACGACAGCCAGAAGCGTCGGTTCGCCGTGCTTTTCCATGGATCCATGGGGCGCGGCCAGTGGCGGCACTGGCGCCGCGAGGGTTGACGGCGGAACCTCGCCCGCCCGCTTACTTCGTTCTGCCGCGCTGACCTTCGGCGTGGCCTCCGGCCGTCATGTCGCCGCCGCCTCTTCCGACGCGACGGCGATGGCGGTGTGCGCGCCGTCTGTGTCACAATCGAAGGCCAAGCCGGCAGCCGAAGGAGGAATTGATGGCGAAGGGACAGATGCGAAACAACAAGGAAGCCAAGAAGCCAAAGTCGGACAAGCCCAAGGGTTCGGTGTCCGAATATAAGAAGTCGCAAGGCCCAACCGGCCAGGCGTTGCAAGCGCCGGGCAAGAAATCCTGAGCGGATTTACCTCGCATTGCGAAATAGAATCGGAACGCGACGAGAGGCCATGCGCCTCACAGCGGAATGTTGTCGTGCTTCTTCCACGGGTTCTCGAGCTTCTTGTTGCGCAGCATCGCGAGCGCGCGTGACAGGCGCTTGCGGGTCGCGCGCGGCATGATCACTTCATCAATATAGCCGCGCTCGGCCGCGACGAAGGGTGAGAGGAACGCGTCCTCATATTCCTTTGTTCTTTCAGTAATCTTGGTCGGATTGTTGATGTCAGACCTGAAGATGATCTCGACCGCGCCCTTGGCGCCCATGACCGCGATCTGCGCTGTCGGCCAGGCGAGATTGATGTCGCCGCGCAAGTGCTTCGAGGCCATCACGTCATAAGCGCCGCCGAACGCCTTGCGCGTGATTACCGTGACCTTGGGAACGGTCGCCTCGGCATAAGCGAACAGCAGCTTCGCGCCATGTTTGATGAGGCCGCCATATTCCTGCGCGGTGCCGGGCAGAAAGCCCGGCACGTCGACGAAGGTTATGATCGGAATGTTGAAGCAGTCGCAAAAGCGGACGAAGCGCGCACCCTTGCGCGACGCGTCCGAATCGAGGACGCCGGCGAGCGCGAGGGGCTGGTTGGCGACGATTCCGACCGTCGCGCCGCCGACGCGGGCAAAGCCGGTCACGATATTTTTGGCGTGCGCCTCCTGGATCTCGAAGAAATCGCCTTCGTCCGCAACTTTTAGGATCAGCTCCTTGATATCGTAGGGTTTATTGGGATTGTCGGGGACCAGCGTGTCGAGCGACGCGTCGATCCGATCGGGATCGTCGAAACTCGGCAGCGCGGGCGGTCGTTCGAGGTTCGAGGCCGGCAGGAAATCGATCAGCCGACGCATCTGCAACAGCGCCTCGACGTCGTTCTCATAAGCCCGGTCGGCGATCGAGGAACGGGTGGTGTGCACCTGCGCCCCGCCCAGTTCCTCGGCGGTCACGCTTTCGTTGGTCACCGTCTTCACCACGTCCGGGCCAGTGACGAACATGTAACTCGTGTCGCGCACCATGAAGATGAAGTCGGTCATCGCCGGCGAATAGACGTCGCCGCCGGCGCAGGGACCCATGATCACGGAAATCTGTGGAATGACGCCGGAGGCGAGCACGTTGCGCTGGAAAACTTCGCCGTAGCCTCCGAGCGCCGCGACGCCCTCCTGAATGCGGGCGCCGCCCGCATCGAACAGGCCGACTATGGGAGCGCAGTTCTTGAGCGCCATGTCCTGGATCTTGGTGATCTTCTGCGCATGCGTCTCGCTAAGCGAGCCCCCGAAGACAGTGAAATCCTTGGCGAAGACGAATACCGTGCGGCCGTTCACCGTGCCCCAGCCGGTCACCACTCCGTCGCCTGGAATCTTGGTCGCCTCCATGCCGAAATCGTCGCAGCGGTGCTCGACGAACATGTCGAATTCCTCGAACAACTCGTGATCGAGCAGGAGTTCGATGCGTTCGCGCGCCGTGAGTTTGCCCTTGGCGTGCTGCGCCGAAATGCGCTCCTTGCCGCCGCCGAGGCGGGCGCGGTCGCGGCGGGCGTCGAGGCGGGCGAGGATGTGTTTCATCTGCAAAGTCCGGGTTGCTTCCAGCGCAGCGTAGCACGACCTGCGGCTCGCCCGAATGCTCGCTTCACGAATCGCAGGACGCCCGCCCGCGCAGGACAGTTGCGACAAGAAACCGATTGGCCAGGCGCAGTTGAGGCTTCCGCCGTCATAGCCACGGCGACGGGCGGTTCGGGGATGCGGACAAATTTATGCGGGCCAATGATTTCATTGGGCTTAACCGATCCTTTGCGGAACTTAGCAACTTTTTGCGGGCCGCAACTTGCAAGCCGCCACGGTCTGACGAGCCTCGCGACCGTCGCATCCAGGAGCGCCTTCGAGGCTCTCGCGGCGGCCCGCAACAGATCAAGCCCGCGTTCTGAACGGAGGTACGAACAATTCCGACGCGAAGGGTGCGCGTTTCGCTTTCGAGCTCGAGGAGGCCAGAAACAGCAGCCACGCTGGAGCAAGATTTCGAGCTCGCCCGGCGGCGCGGCGTCGCCGCCTCCACGCTTAGGTGAGAACGACGTGCCGTGTCAGCTCTTCTATCGAGGTGTCCGCCTTGTCCACGTCGTAGACCTTTTGTCCATGGCTCATGACCACGAACCGGTCACACACTTGATGAGCATGATAGAGATTGTGGGTGACGAGAACACTCGAGACATTCTCGGCGCGCAGCTTCTTGATATAGTTGAGCACCGCCTCGGTCTCGCGCACCGAGAGCGCGCTGGTCGGCTCGTCCAGGAGCAGGATGCGCCGCTTGAAATAGACCGCGCGAGCGATGGCGACTGCCTGCTTCTGGCCGCCCGACAAGTCGCCAACCTCCCGGTCGGGACTATCGATGCCGCTGATATGGATGCCGCTGCGCAGCACTTCGTCGGCGATTTCGCGCATCGATCGATGCTTGAGGAAGCCCCAGCGATTGGCGATCTCGCGACCCATGAAGATGTTGCGGACAATCGACATCGTGTCGACGAGCGCTGTGTCCTGATAGATCGTCTCGATACCGATGTGTTCGCTGTCGCGCCGCGACTTCACGATTGCCCGGGCGCCGTCGACGAGAACCTCGCCGTCGTCGGGTTGGATAATTCCCGACATCAGCTTGATCAGGGTGGACTTGCCGGCGCCATTGTCGCCGAGAAGTCCAACCACCTCGCCGGCGCCGATATGGAAGTTCAGATTCGACAGCGCCTGGACGTTGCCGTACCGCTTGGATACGCCCCTGACTTCATAAATCGGGCGATTCATCGCCGAAACCTGTGGCCCGCGACCTGGTTGAAGATCACGGCGATCACAATCAGCGCTCCGACGAAGATGTCGAGATAAAATCCCGGCGCCCGCATCAAGAGAAGGACGTCCTGGATCGTATAGATCAGCGCCGCGCCGAGGAAGATTCCCAAGATCCCGCCGCGTCCGCCGGTGAGCGACAGACCCCCGATCACGCAGGCTGCGATGGCCTGCAGTTCGATGCCCTGCCCCTGCGCGGGATTGATGCTGTTGACGCGCGTCGCGCTGATAATCCCCGAGAACGCAGCCATCGCGCCAGCGATGCTGAACGCTATCAGTTTGATCTTACGCGGCGAGATGCCGATCGCGGTCGCCGCGTCGCGATTTCCTCCCACAGCGAAGATCTGATTGCCCAGTCGGTGATGCTGCAGCATCACATGAAACCCGACGCAGCAAAGGATCAGCCAAAGGAAGCTCATGCTGACCAAGCCCAAGCTTCCGCCAAAGACAAATTGAAAGACCGGATCGGGCCTGAAGCCAATCGACTGCGCCCCGTGCACAAGGAACGTCATCCCATGCCAGAACAAGAGGCCGCCTAGCGTGACGATGAAGGACGGCATGGCGAACTGGAGCGTGATCAGCCCGTTCAGCGCCCCGATCAGGGTTCCCAGCAGGATCGCGACGGCGGAGGCGATCCAAACCGAGACGGACATATCGTTCATCATCATGGCGGCCACGACCGAGACGAAGGTCGAGGCGGTGCCTACGGACAAATCGAATTCTCCGGCGATCATCAGTACGCCGACGCCCAAGGCAACGATTCCAAGCGACGGAATCGCTTGCAGCATCACCGAGATGTTCGGCCCGGATAGATATCTGAAGCTGGTTGGCGCGATCAGCGCCGCCGCGATACAGACAATCTGGATGGCGACGAAGACGACCAGAATGCTGGCGTCAGTGGTCCGGCGGAAATTCTGGGCCCAACGGGCGAAACTGCTGCTCGACATCGTCCCCGAAGAATCGTCCGGACGAGTTGGTAGGCGCTCGCTCACGCCTACCATATCATTTGGCTGCGAACTCACGGAAACTCAGCGATACTGGCCGGCGAGCGTCGCCGCGAACTTGTAGTTCGTCTTGTCGACCATTCCGTTGCCGCCGGTATTCATGTCCGACGGATAGAGGCCGTAGCGGATCTTCAGCGCGAGCTGGACCACAGCGTAATAACCTTGCGAATAGGGCTGCTGGTCGACCGTCGCGGTGATGTCGCCGTCCGCGATGCCCTGCAGGATTTCCTTCGAGAGGTCGAACCCGCCGACGGGCGCCTTGACTCCGGCCTGCTTCATGGCGGGGACGATCTCGATCATCGGCTGCGCGCCGAGGCCGATGACCGCCTTCACCTCCGGATGGCCGATCAGGTATTGAACTTCCTTGGTGAGCACCTGTGGCAGATCGCCGCCCGTGCCGATCATTTCCGACTTTGCGCCGACTTCGTCGAGGGCTTTCTGCACGCCCTCGTGTCGCTTGGTCGCGTAAACGGCGTCGGGAAATTCAACCGGCGTGAACACGAGGTCGCCCGCCTTGAGATGGGCCGCCTCGATCATGCGCTTGCCGATCAGGTAGCCGGTCGCCGGAAAATCCTGACCGATGAAGGCGAGACGGCAGTTGCCGGCCTTCGCCCCTTGGGAATGATCAATGTTAAACGCGATCACCGGGATACCGGCTTTCGTGGCGTCGCAAACACTCTTGTTGAACGCATTGTCATCCCAGATGATGGCCGCGATGCCGTCGACCTTGTTGGCTATCGCGGTCTCGATGATGTTGTTTTCCGTGGCCTGGTCATTGTTCGCGTACTGGATGTCGAGATCGACATTCAATTGCTTGGCCGCGTCGTTGGCGCCCTTGAGCAGGGGGTCGAAAAAGTTCACCCCCGGCGAGGTGTAGATGATCATCGTGATGCGCGGCTTGTCGGGGACAGCTTGCGCAACTCCCCCGAAGAGGCCGACGAACGCCACCGCAGCGAGTATGGATCTCACGCCTAGCTTCATATTGCTTCCTCCCTTTTGTTGGACCCCGGATCTATCCGAGACCCTCACGCGACAATCCGCAACGGTCCGCCGTTCTCGTCACCGGGGCCGATTTCGCAATCGGCGCTTCCAGCTCTCCGCTCTTTCAATCTGGCTCCCGTTCAGGTTATCGGCTTTCGACAAGCGGCGCCGGTCTGTTGCGCATTTCCCATTCTTGTCATCCTAGGCGTTCGTCTCGCCAGAACCATTCTGTTTGATGATTGTTTGCCATCAAGCCCAGGCTACGCCGCCTTCGCCACCAGCAGCGACTTGAGCCTAACGTTGGCGTCGGCCAGCGCCTCAGCGCTAGGCCTGAGCCCCCGCTCGATCATCAATTGCGCAACCCGAATGTCGCGGCCGATGGTCCCTTCGGAGCCGATCCCGCTTGCTGAGATGAGCCTGCCGTCGTCGGCCAGCTGAAAGACCAGGAGGCCGCCTCGCTCGATCCGTCGTGTCACGCAGTTCGCGGCAGGCGCCGGCAGCCCAGCCACCTGGATGGAGAGTTCGTATTGGTCGGACCACAGCCAGGGCGCGCCGCCATATTCCTCGCCGGCGCCGAGGATGTTCCGGGCGGCGACGGCGCCCTGGTCCTCGGCGTTTTTCCAACATTCAAGCCTGATGCGCGAGCCAAATAATCCGTGGGGAAACGAGCTCACGTCGCCGGCGGCGAAGATATTCGGATCGCTGCTGCGCAGCGTCGCGTCAACCGCGACGCCGTTAACGACGGCGAGGCCCGCCGCTTCGGCCAGCTCGACCCTTGGCGCAACCCCGATCGCGGCAAGGATCGTATCGCCATGGAGCTCAGTCCCATCGTCGAGCTGGACCTCGACCCGCCCAGGCGCCCACCGTATGCCCGCTACCTGCCGGTTGAGATGAAAGGTCACGCCAGCCAGGCGGTGTCGCGCGGCGAGCAGCTTTTCGATTTCCGCGGGCACCGAGCGCATCACCAGGCGCGCGCCGGCTTCAATGACGGCTACCTTACAGCCGCAAGACGTTGCCGCGGCAGCAACCTCGAGGCCAATGAATCCGCCTCCGACGATGATCAACCGCTCGCGCCTTCGGATGACGTCCGCGAGACCGCTCGCATCCGCAGCGGAACGGAGATACCGGATGTCACTGGGGCCGACTTCCGGCGCGCTCAGTCGCCGCGGTTCGGCTCCGGTCGCCAACAGGAGGCGCCCATAGCGGAGCCTCTCGCCATTCTCGAGAAAAACCTCCTGCTTCGTCCGATCGATCGCGACCGCGCGGGTTCCGGCGCGCAACTCGATCTCGTGTTGCGCAAGAAACGACGCTTCGAACAGACCACAATCCGAAAGCGTCTTGACGCCGGTGAGGATTTCCTTGGAGAGCGGCGGCCGCTGGTAGGGCGGCTCGGTTTCGGCGCCGATCAAGGTGATGGCTCCGCGCCAACCTTCCTGGCGCAGGGTCTTTGCGGCCTGGGCGCCGGTGTGGCCGGCGCCAATGATGACTACCCCCTCCATGCCGATTGCACTCTTCGTCTGACCGCGCCGGAATCCAACGCGGACAAGTGTAGGTCCCGCAGCTATCGCCTCAATCCAATCCTTGATGGAATAAGATCAATGACGCCGTCGCGACGGCTTGGGTGATCGGATATCTCGTGATCGGCTCGCAAGAGAACCCCAAGCGGATAGGGATAAGGGAGGGAAGCGGTGCAACGAATGGGTCAAGTCATCTCTCTCAAACCGGGCGCGGTCCCCGAGTACAATCGGCTTCACGCCGCGGTCTGGCCGGAGGTCCTGCAGGTCATCCATGACGCCCACATCCGCAACTATTCGATCTTCCTCAAGGAGCCGGAAAACCTGTTGTTCGCCTATTGGGAATATCATGGGACCGATTTCGACGCAGACGCGAAGACAATGCTCGAGCATCCCGCCATGAAACGCTGGTGGGAGGTCTGCACGCCGCTCCAGGAAGCGCTCGCCACGCGGAAGCCGGGCGAATGGTGGGCGGCGATGAGCCAAGTTTTCTTCACGGATCTATAGGCGCCAGCCGGCCAGCCGTCATCATCAACTCGTGGAGAACCGTCTACGCATGGCTGCACCGGAACAGAATGCATCGCCTCGTGCGGACGGCTGGGTCGAGGTTGGATCGATCGGGGACATCGAACCGGAAGACGTCAAACGGTTCGATTTCGGCGGCCGCACGTTCGCCATCTATTGCGCGCCCGACGGCCAGCACTATGCGACCGACGGCATCTGCACCCATGAATATGCGCACTTAGCCAATGGGCTGGTGTTGGACCACATCGTCGAATGCCCGAAGCACAACGGGCGGTTCGACTACCGCACGGGGGTTGCCAAGGGCGCGCCTGCATGCGTGAACCTCAAGACCTATCCAATGAAGGTCGACGGCAAAACGCTGCTCATCAAGCCCGATTGACGCGAGGGCCGCGCCGCTCGCGCCCGAGCTATTCCGCTGCGAGCGCCGGCGCCGGTTCGAATGGGCGGGCGGTGGGCGGCAGCTCGCGCCGGACAAAATAAGTCGGGTCCTTGAGTTGGCGCAGGAGCGTCGGGATGATCTCGCGATAGGTCTCGATGATCCCGCTGTAGGGCTTCGGCAGATCGGCCTTCAGCTCCTCGTGGAGCGCCGGCAGAGCGTGGTACGGCACCAGCGGGAACATATGGTGCTCAACATGATAGTTCATGTTCCAGTAGATGAATCGTGAGATCGGGTTGAGATAGACCGTCCGAGCGTTGAGCCGGTGGTCGAGCACGTCCTCCGCCAGCCCGAGATGCTGCATCAAGGCGGTGAGCACGTAATGCCAGGCGCCATAGAGCGATGGCAGGCCGACAAACATCAGTGGCAAGATGCTTCGAAGATATATGGCCCACCCGATGAAGACGACATAGATCAGGATATGTGCGCGGGCGATCCAATAGACCTTGCCGTACTCCGACTTCGGGATAAAGGTCTCCTCCTCGGCGGTCAGCCTGCCCACCGCATGGAGCGCGACTTTTGAGATGTAGGACTGCGCCTGCTTGATGCCGAAGAACATCAGGAAAATCTCGAGCAAGCTGGGCGGTCGAGGCTGCACCACCTCGGGATCGCGGCCAACGATGATCGTATCGGTGTGATGCCGCGCGTGGCTCCAACGCCAGACGGTCGGCTCGCGCATGACCATGAAGCAGGCGATCTGATAGACCGCCTCGTTCATCCAGCGCGTCTTGAAGGCGGTGCCGTGCCCGCATTCGTGCCAGCGTGAATCGGTCGACGATCCGTAAAGCACGCCATAGGCGAGGAAGGCGGGCACGGCCCACCAAGTCCCCCACAGAAGGTAACCGGCGCCGCCCGTAACCACGAAAGCCGCGAGCCAGATGATCGTGTCGCGGATGGCCGGCCCATCGGATCGCTTCATAAGCGCCTTCAGGCGCTCGCGGGGGATGGGCGAGGCATACCATTGCGCATTGGCCAGCCCATGTTCGACGGCGAGCTTGGCCTGGTCACCAACGAGGCTGTAATCTCGACGAACCGATCCGTCAGACATTTCGCTCCTCCCGCCGGCGCCCGCGCTGACGCCGGCATGCATGCTTAGCAAGTCTGTACCGCGATCGCGCTCGATTCTAGACGTTTGCAGGCGTTGCGGCACATCAATTTTGATGAAATCCAATCATCGCTTTCCGTTTGCTTAGCTGCGGTCCGGCGCCTGGTCACGGGCGTAGCATGTCCGGCGCGGCGACGGCCGATCCGAGGACGACGACGGATTTCCTCGCCTTCCCCGTTTTGACGATCGACTTCAGCCCGATCGTAGGATCACGCAGCAGAGCCGGGTCGGGATGGGCCCGGTCGGCGATCAGAATTTGGGCCAGACGGACATCGCGCCCGATCAATTCGGCCCTCCCCAATCCTGTGGCGCCGACGATCCTGCCGCTCGGCGTGAGATGGAACAGAATCAACGCCCCGTCATCCATGAGGCGCGTCGCCATCGAGGAGCCAAGGGTCGGCAGACCAGCAATCTGCAGCGAGAGATCGTACTGATCGGACCAGAACCAGGGCACGGCGTCGGACATCGCCTTCTCGCCCATGATGACCTTGGCGACCACACGAGCATGATCCTCGGCGTTCTGCCAGGCCTCGACCCGCACATACTGGTCGAACAGCGGATGCCAGAACGTGGCGACGTCGCCGCAGGCGAAGATCGATGGATCATCCGTATGCAGCGACGCATCAACCTTCACCCCGATATCGACACTCAGACCGGCGCTGACCGCCAACGCGCTGTTCGCCTTGACTCCGACCCCGATCACCGCGAGATCGCAAGGCAGAACCTCGCCGGTCGAGAGCTCGAGCGCGCACAACGCATCGCCAGGACCTGACACGAATCGTTCGACCATTGCGCCCATGCGCATACGCACGCCCTCGGAACGGTGGCGCTTGGCCAGTTGGTCAGCGACGACGGACGGAACGACCCGGGCAAGTAGACGGTCGGACGCCTCGACCAGAGTCGTATCGATGCCTTGCGCGCGGGCTGAGGCCGCGATCTCCAAGCCGATAAATCCGCCGCCCACGACCACGAGGCGCTTGCTGGGCTCGAAACGCCGAGCGATGGCGAGCGAATCATCGATGTTGCGAAGATAGTGGACGCCCTCGAGCGCGGCTCCCTCGACCGAAAACCGGCGCACAGAGGAGCCCATCGCCAAGACCAGGGTATCATAGCCGAGCTTTGCGCCATCGGAGAGGTGAACCCATTTCGCCTCGCGATCGATCGCGCTCTGCGCAAACCCCGAGGCGCAATTCGACATTGCGCCACGCGTCATCTTCATCTCGCCAAATCAGGCATTGCTCGCGGGTGGTCTTGCCGGTCAGGACTCCCTTGGTCAGCGGGGGCCGCTCATAGGGCGGATGAGGCTCCTGACAGACGAGCGTCACCTTAAAGTCGCGCGGATTGGCGCCGAGAATCTGCGTGAGCCGGCCCCCGGCTTGGCCGCCGCCAATGACCACGACCCGGTTCCTGTTCGCACCGCGCATCATACGGTCCTGGCGCTCCACTCGCTCGAGGTCGATCAGTTCTCGAATTCGTGGCCTTAACGCCCGCAGTTGCTTCGATCCTTATCCGAACTCATCGCGATGCTACAGTCACAAAATCACGGCGCGCAATCGATTCGCAGATTGATTCCCGCGACCTGATGGAATTCGATCACAATCGTCAAAGCCGCCTGCGAAAAATTGTCCTTACCTGCCGATTGTTAGAGGAGGCCAATGGGCAAGAGACCCGATCGTCCCGGCGAGCCAACCCAAGCTTCAGCGGGCGAGGTCATTCGGACGAAAGCCCGGCTTGCCCAGGTCGCCGAGCTTGCTGGCGTCGGGATCGCGACCGTCGACCGTGTTCTCAACGAACGTGGAAATGTCTCTCCGGAAACGACGCGGAAGGTCGTCGATGCTGCGCGTCAGCTCAAACTGGCGAGGTCGCTTCCAGCCGCCTACCGCCGCGGGCTCCGCCTTGAGGTGATCCTGACGAGACCCGACCTGCCCTTCTTCGACCGACTCAATCGCGCTTTTGTTGACGCCGCCTCGACGCTCGATCGGTCTGTGATCGTGCAGCGCAGCTTCATCGACGAGGCCAACCCGCAGCTGGCGGCTGAGCGAGTCCTCGCATCGCGGGCGGACGCCTTAATCCTTTACGGTCAGGAGGCGCCTCCGGTTGTCGACGCCGTGACATCGATCACGGCAGGAGGCAAGCCGGTCGTGACGCTGTGCTCCGATTTGCCGACCTCGCCCCGATTAGCCTATGTCGGCATCGATCATTACAGCGCCGGACGCACCGCTGCCTATTTCATGACGCGGATGACGCGCCGCCCGGGAGCTGTGATTGTTCTCACCCACTGCCTCGACTATCGGGCGCATGCGCAGCGCATCGGGGGATTCCGCGATTGGCTTAGCGAGCACAAGGCCGATCTGTCGGTCGCCTGCATCCTGGAGGGCCGAGACGCGCCGGATCTTTCCGAGCGGCTCATAACCGAGGCGTTGCTTGGTCGGGCTGACGCCATTGGCATCTACAACACCAGCGACGCCAATCTCGCCGTGGATCGAGCCTTGCAGAAGACGAGGCGCGTCAGCGATGTCGTTTTCATCGGCCATGAGCTCACTGAGCATACCAGGCGCCTGCTGATTGAAGGAACGATGGCCCTGACGATCGACCAGAATCCCGAGCGTCAAGCTCGCGCTGCTCTGGATGTTTTACTCGCCCGCTTCGGCTACGCGGAGGAGATGCGCTTTCCCGAAAGCTCAAGCGACGTCACATTCTCTATCTATGGACCCGAGAATGTCAGATCGCCGAAGTCGGTCAGATAGGCACGGTCATAGGCGAAGGCAGGGAGCCCTCGACCGGATGCGCCCTTTGCTCGGCCTTGTGACCGCCATGCAAGAGGGTCCGGCGAGATATGAGACGATTGGAGGGCTTGAGCGCCTCGTCCGATGCCCGCTCACCCCCAGACCGGACGGGGCGTATACGGCTCCTCCAGGGTCGCGGCTTCCTCGGGCGTCAGCTTCAACGACAGGCTCGCGACCACGTCATCGAAATGCTGCAGCCTTGAAGCGCCAATGATCGGAGCGGTGACTTCCGGCTTCTGCAACACCCAGGCGAGCGCGACCTGCGCGCGCGGAACGCCCCTCGCCTTCGCAACCGCCGCGACGCGATCGATCACCAGCCGGTCGGCCTCGAGGCTTTTCGCAAAGAGCATCTTGCCGAACTCATCGTTCTCTTGCCGTTCGGTGGTTTCGTCCCAGTTCCGGGTCAGGCGCCCGCGCGCCAACGGGCTCCAAGGGATAAAGCCAATTCCCTCAGCGCGGCAGAGCGGCAGCATCTCGCGTTCCTCTTCGCGGTAGAGGAGGTTCAATTGATTCTGCATGGTAACGAAGCGGGTCCAGCCATGCTTTTCCGCGACGTAAAGCGCGCGAGCAAACTGCCATGCGGTCATGTTGCTGGCCCCGATGTATCGAGCCTTGCCGGCCTTCACGACGTCGTGGAGCGCCTCCATCGTTTCCTCGATCGGCGTGGTCGGGTCATTGCGATGAATTTGATAAAGGTCGACATGATCGACGCCGAGACGCCTCAAGCTCTTGTCGATTTCAGTCATGATGGCCGCGCGCGAGAGCCCCTGCCCGTTCGGACCGGGTCGTGTCCGCGCCGAGACTTTGGTGGCGATCACGACTTCGTCGCGCTTTGCGAGATCCTTCAGCGCCCGGCCCAGGATTTCCTCGCTGGTTCCGTCCGAATAGACATTGGCGGTGTCGAAGAAATTGATGCCGACCTCGAGCGCGCGCTTGACGATCGGCCGGCTCTTCTCGTCGTCGAGCGTCCAAGTGTGCAGCCCGCGACCGGGAATGCCGAACGTCATGCACCCGAGACAGAGACGGGAAACCTCAAGCCCGGTCCTGCCCAGCTTAACGTAGTCCATTTGATTTGCCCCAACTGCGAACTGCCGGCCGATCCGACGGAAGACCAAGGACACGGGAGTAGTCCCGGACACGGTCGATGCTATTCCGTCTCGATCAGAGCCAGGACATCGTCCTCGGCGACGACCTGCCCAGCCTCCACGAGAAACGCCTTCACTCGCCCTGCCCGCGGGGCCGTGACGGGAATCTCCATCTTCATCGATTCCATAATGAGGATCGGGTCGTCTTTCGCGACTTCATCTCCTGCCCCAGCGACGATCTGCCAAATCGAACCGCCGATCGTCGCCCTCACCTTGACTTCGCTCATCTTCAATCCACCTCACGGCCTCATGCCGGCCGAAACAAGCCCGGGCTGGCGCAGCGGCGCCGCAAGATTGGCGAACTCGCACAGCAGGGGTCGCGTGTCGCGCGGATCGATGATCTCTTCCACGAGGAACGCTTCCGCGACGCGAAACGGCGAGCTGAACTTGTTGAGGCGCTCTTCGATCTCGATGCGAAGCTTCTCCGGATCCTCAGCGCGCTCCAACTCCGCGCGATAGGCCGCCTCAAGTCCGCCTTCGATCGGCAGGGAGCCCCAGTTGCCGGACGGCCAAGCGTACCGGTAGTGCAACCGCGTGTGGTTCGAATGTGCGGCGCCAGCGACTCCAAAGGCCCGCCGCACCAGCACCGTGCACCATGGAACCTGAGCCTGATAGACCGCCGCGAGCGCGCGCGCGCCATGACGGATCGTGCCCGCCTTCTCCGCTTCCGAACCGATGAGGAAGCCCGGAATGTCGGCCAGATGCACAACGGGCAAATGGAAGGTCTGCGCGAAGTCGAGGAACCTGATCACCTTCATGGAACTGTCCGCAGTCCAACCGCCGCCATAGAAATAGGGGTCGCTTGCGAGCAGGGCCACGGGCCACCCGTCGAGGCGCGCGAGGCCGGTGATTGTGGCGCCGCCGTACTTGCGGCCAATCTCGAAGAGCGAATCCTTGTCGGCAACCGCGCGAACGATCTTGCGCATGTCATAGACCTTGCGCCGGTCTCGCGGGATCGCCTCGATCAGACTCTCCTCCTTACGATCAGTTGGGTCGTCCGACGCTGCCCGGGCCGGGAGCTCGTAGACCGATGGCGGCAGATACGAGAGAAACCGGCGCGTGCGCTCGAAGGCTTCGTCTTCACTGTCGACGACGTCGTCGATCGCGCCTGCACGCGCGTGGATATCGGCGCCGCCAAGGTCCTCCTTGCTGACAATCTCGCCCGCCCGCGCCACGAGGGGCGGGCCGGCGATAAACATCTGCGAGGTCTCCCGGATCATGATCGAATAGTGGCTCGTCACAAGCCGAGCCGAGCCGAGCCCTGCAACCGGCCCGAGCCCGAGCCCAACGACTGGGACAGTGCCGAGATTGGCCACCACCCAGTTCCACCCCTGCTGGTAGGGAACGTAAGTGCGGCGGTCCGTTTCAAGCGTCTTGACCGATCCGCCACCGCCGGTGCCGTCGATCAAGCGGACGATCGGCAAACGCAGCTCGTTCGCCATCTGCTCCGCGAAGACCTGCTTGCTCCCTATGGCCGCGTCCCCTGCCCCGCCGCGCACCGTGAAGTCGTCGCCTCCAACAACAACCGTCCGGCCTTCGATCCGCCCGCGCCCCATCACGAAATTGGCCGGAAGGAAATCCCGGATCTTGCCGTTGTCGTCGTAGTCCGCCTTGCCTGCGATCGCCCCGATCTCATGGAATGATTTCGGATCGAGAAGCCTGTCGATCCGTTCGCGCACCGTGAGCCGCTTGTTGTCGTGCTGGCGCTTGACTTTCTCCTCGCCGCCCATCTTGTACGCGAGACGCTCGCGCGCCCGGAGCTCGTCGACTTCCTTCTGCCAGCTCATCCCCTTCCCTCCCGATCCAGACGCATCGACTTTTCGTTCACCGGCCGCCAAGACCAATATGCTCGAGCGGGCGACCGGAAACGCTGGTCAGATACCCCTCTGATCTTTGCTCACCTAGCATCGAAACGCGTCCATCGGGAAACAACAGCGGGCGTATACGATCGCTCTTTCGTCGTCAACGATATTCGATTATTATTCGGGTTTGTGGCAGATCGCTGTCGAGCGAAGACGGGCGCGCACGCTCTCGAACCGACGGTCAATGTAGCGGGGCGGCAACTTTGCGGAGTGACTCAATCGATCAACTGCGCGCGCATGTCGGCGCCAATGTCGCGGTCAGCGACTGGATGGCCGTGACGCAGGCGATGATCGACAGCTTTGCCGACGTCACGAAAGATCGCCAGTGGATTCATGTCGACACGGCGCGCGCTCGTGCACAGATGCCGCAAGGGCGAACCATCGCGCACGGCTTTCTCGTCGTGTCTCTGCTCGCTCCATTGTTCGAAGAGACGATCGAGATTGGCGGCACGTCTTCCGCGATCAACTACGGTTTCAACCGTCTGCGCTTTACTGCGCCCGTGATGTCCGAGAGCCGGGTTCGCGGACGGTTCGATCTCAAGGCCTATGACGACGTCCCAGGGGGCGCCCAACTCACTTGGGCGGTGGCGGTCGAGATCGAAGGCGAGGAGAAACCAGCCATTGTGGCGGAATGGCTGATGCGCCGCTACCGATAGGGCGCGCGACGACCCGCAGCGCCGTCGTGCCAATCGTTATGCGCCAATCTTCATCGTCACGCATTTGAGCTGCGTGTAGTCGTGAAGCGCCTCGACGCCCTTCTCGCGCCCGTGCCCACTGTTCTTAAAACCGCCGAACGGAGTTTCAACTCCGCCTGCGAAATGCTCGTTCACGAACACCTGTCCGGCGTCCAGTTGAGCCGCCACGCGATGCGCGCGCGACATGTCCCGCGTCCACATTCCCGCGACAAGGCCATAGTCCGTATCGTTGGCGATGCGAATGGCCTCTTCTTCCGTATCGAAGGGAATCACTGCGACGACCGGACCGAAAATTTCCTCCCTGGCGATGCGCATGTCGTTGCGAACGTCGGCGTAAACGGTCGGAGCGACGTACCAGCCGCGAGCGAGATCGGCATCGGATGGAACGTCGCCGCCCGCCATGACCTTGACGCCCTCCTTCTTCGCGATGTCGTAGTAGGACAGCACCTTGTCGTATTGCGCCTCGGTCATCATCGGACCGATGGCGCCCGCCTCGTCGCCGCCGACTTTCACTTTCTTGACCGCCGCGGCGAGCGCCTCGACGAATTCATCGTGGATGCTGCGCTGAACCAAACAGCGCGTACCGGCCGAGCAGGCCTGCCCGGCGTTGGCGACGAAGGCCTTTACCGAACCGGGAACGGCCTGCGCGAGGTCGGCGTCGGAAAAGACAATGTTGGGCGACTTTCCGCCGAGCTCGAGCGTCACCGGGATGATCCGCTCCGCGGCTGCCTTGCCGATCTGTCGTCCCGCCCGAACTGAGCCCGTGAAGGCGATCTTGCGAATCGCCGGATGATCGACCAGCGCGACGCCGGTCTCGTTTCCCGTACCGGTGACGATGTTGAGCACGCCCGGCGGAAGCCCGCACTCCTCTACTGCCCAGCGGGCAAGCTCTATCAGACCAACCGACGTGAATTCGGACGGCTTCGAGACGATCGTGTTTCCCGCCGCGAGCGCCGGCGCAATGCCGCGCGCCGCCTGGTTAATCGGGCCGTTCCACGGAAGAATGATGCCAACGACGCCGAAGGGCTCACGGCGCGTATAGGAGTGATAGTTCGGACCAAGGTCGATCGTGTTCCCGCCCTGAGCGTTGATGACGCTTGCATAGAACTCGAAATACTGCGCCGAGCCCTCGATGTCGCCGGCGGTCTGGGCGGCGGGCTTGCCCGTCTCGAGACTTTCAATCTTGACGAGGTCGGCGCTGCGCTCCCGCATCTTCTGCGCGATCGCCCAAAGGATGCGCCCGCGTTCGATCGGCTTGCGTCCGCGCCAAGCCGGCAAAGCCGCTCTCGCCGCCTTCACAGCCGCATCCACGTCGATCGCATCGCCGCGAGCGACGTGGAACGATTCGCCGCGCGTCCGCGGATTGCGCTCAACAAGGTAAGCTCCCGAGTTCGGCGGGACGAATTTGCCGCCGATGTAATGATTCCATTTGTCCATTGTCGCGTTCCTCTAATCCTTGGAATCCAGTCTTCGCATTGCGCTTTGCGGACGGCTTGCAGCGGATTCATGCGCGGCCAGGCTTCAAATCCTGGAGGTTTCTCCGTCGGCGAGGCAAAGTTCCGTGACATGCAGCCCGTGCTTCGTGACACGCGAGGGGAAGCGATCTTTGAGCCGCTCTTCGTGAATGGGGATCACGCGCCGGGTCTCCCCGCCGACCGTCCTCACCATTTCGTCGGTCGCCAGGAGAAGGTTGGCATGGCTGCCCATGGCGAGGCCGACGGGAACATACGGCCGGTCGGGCGCGCCGCCGGCGCCGGAATCGCCTAGATTGTCGAACTTATAGACAAGATCGCCGGCAAGCACCCATGTATCGTTGGATGGAGACTTGCCGTCGTTCCGCACCGCGACCCACATGCAGCCGAAAGTGTGCGTGTCATAAGCCGGATGAAGATCGATGCCGGGGAGGACGTTCTCGACGGCGCCGTTAACGCAGACCAGCCGCCGCTTCTGAGCGAGTTCAACTCCGCGGAGAATGTCGCTTGTGTCGACGGCAGTTAGCATGAACTGCATCTGGCTTGGCAATGACATCGCCCATACCCACTTCGTCAGCTCGCGTTCCTGGATGTAGAACGTGGCGTTGGGGAACGCCTCGACATTGCCGAAATGGTCGAAATGCGCGTGCGTGATCAGCGCGGTGTCGACGTCTTTCGGCGAGAGCCCGACCTCGGCCATCACCACCTCGGGAGACTGCCAGGCGGCGACGCCAAAGGTATCGGCAATTTCTTTTGCGAAGTCTTTGTTGTTGTAGCCGACATCGACCACCGCGACATGCCCTTCGCCTTTGACGACGACGTAGCAATTCGGGATCATTCCGACTCCCTGATTATGTGCGCCGTAGATCATGGCGCTCATCGGGTAGTGATCGTTGTAGCAATATTCCAGGACCCAGATCGAATAGCGGGCCATTTCAGCTCCTTCTTGCGTCTCCTCCGACGTCGCCTCATCGCCCAATCCCGGAAGACGGAAGAAGCGGTGACCTTTTCAATTCACGCGCAGACTCGAGACGCGTGACGGACCCTCGAAAGCAATCACGCTTCGTCAGCCAGTTCCAAGTCTGCGCGGCGTCCGCGTGCTCATCTCAGGGCGAGCGCTGTTAGCGCCGCCATCTACGGGATTGTCGGAAACTCGTGAAGCTGTAAGGCTCCTCAAGCGAAACTCGTTCCCTCGCGATTCCTCTTCGCACCAAAAGCGATTTTTATTCGGGTTAGGACGATAGGCGGTCGATCAATCGGGTGTCAAGCTTCATCCGCGCAAGACGCCCAAAGCTCGCCTGACAATCGCGGAGGTCGAACACGCCCCAGATGGCGGCGCGAAAAGCGGCGCAGGATCGCGAATTCGTGATCGGGCGCGATGGCCGAATCGCCCTTCCCGTTTCCATCCGATTTGACCGCAAGGAACGGATCTTGCGTCGGGGGCGGGCGGAAAGCTGACCTTCTTTCGGGAGAGGCTCGTATCGCCTTGAAGCGCTCCGATAGAATGTCCCCCTCTTGCACGGAGTGAGGCGAGGGCAGGCCGCAAACTAGGGTATGAGGGACCCCGACTTTTGTGGTCCTGGCCGCAAAGCAAGTGACCAGCCCTTGCTTCCATCTGCGTATAGACGGTAACGGGTACAGCGCGCTATTTTGACGCAATTGAGCGTCGGCGCGGAACGACTGGTATCGATTATGGCAAAGCGACACAACGACTGGCGCGCCGTGATCAAGGATGCTGTCGCCCGGGTCGATGAAGAGAAGACCCTCCACAAACAGGATCGGAGCCGCCAACGCCGGGCTGAGATTCTCGCCGCGGCGCTCCGTGTCTTCGCCCGCGAAGGAATCGCGCGGGCGCGCATCAACGACATCGCCAGCGAGGCAGGAGTTCCGTCCGCATCGATCTACGACTATTTCGACACGAAAGAGGAACTCGCTTATGCGGTTCCGATACACCAGCAAACCGATTTCTTCGCGGAATTTGAGGAACGGTCCCGCTCGCTCGTGACTGCGCGCGAATGTCTCTCGGAATACCTCTTGTTGACTGCCGATTTCGCGCGGCGGCATCCGGACTGGGCGCGGGTGCTCTATCTCGAGGTGTGGCCGAGCGTCCTCATCAAGGAGGCGCGCGTGCGCCACGTCCTCGATGACTACGCCCGCATCGTCGTTCGGCTTATCGAGGAAGGCGCCGAGCGCGGCGAATGGCCGGTCCAGCCGGACCCGTACCAGACAGCCACCATTCTGATCGGGTCGCTGAGCCAGCTCATCATTACCTGGCTGCTTTTCCGCGCGCCGAAACAATTGCCGCGCGCGGCGCGGCTGCTTGTCGCTCGCCTGATGCTGGTCTTGGAGTTGACCGAGGTCGAGCAGCCGAAGAAGCTCAAAGCGGTTTCCGCCTAGAGGCGATCGGCGCTGTTGGCGCCAACTTCCACGCGCGGACGCCCGACGCCTTCAGTCTAAGCGCCAGATACAACCAAAGCGGGAATTTGACCGCGAATAAACGCGCCTAAATGCTAGCAAGTGCCAGTAAACGCTAGTAAAACAGCTAGCGTTTAGGGGGGGAAAGGGGGGCGTACGGGACACACTGCATGACATCGTGAGCCACGCTCCGTCCGCAGCGGCGTCGTCCCGGAGTATAAGTCGGCGATCTGTCAAAGCTCCAAAGGATGTCTTGCTTAGCCTTCACGAAATTTGATTCTAATAGGCTAAGTTCCACTGAGGTATTGAGCCGCTCGATAAGTACCAATCTTGTCGAAATTCACATTCTTTATAGATTGTTCGCGTAATTGATCCAGAGTGACCATGGTCTTGCCACTAAAGAACCGCTCGGCCCATTTTTTGACGGTACTCATCCTGTTTGTCCTTTGCAAATATATCTCTAATATAATTTACTGCTTTCGTGAATACGTTCGGGTCTTCGGTGCTAATTGCGTCGTGCACGGCGTTTTCTAAGTCCCTCCCCCGCTCGCCTTGCATATAATAGGTGATCCTCGCTAGTTCCTCTAAGTTATATTCTGCTGGTACTAGTGCAACCGGTAGGTCTCCCGGTGATCTAGTAATGTAAAAGCTCGCCCCCGCTTGGGACAATTTAATATTTGCCTCGCTAATTCCAAAAACCTTAGAAATCGTTAAAAGAAGCTCACCTTGGGCTTCAACGCTAGCTTGGTCCTGAAAGTTAGCATTTAGCTCAAAGCGTACCTGACCGTAAAGGACTGCATAGGCTACCATATATTTGCCGATTGTTTCGCTTAGTAAGTCGGAAATTATGCGGCAGTCTGGTTTACCATCAAACTTTTGTAGCGTGTTTATATCAGGTGCCTGCGATTCGGAAAGAGGTTCAATCGTCAGTAGCATATAATTATCAAGTGTGGCCTTAACATTGCCGCTCAGAGAGGCGACCTGTTGATTTAATAGTTGACCCTTTGCCCCAAGATCAGCCAACAATGATATCTTTTGACCTTAACTCATGGGCTGGATGTTAAGCCTTGGAGGATCAAGTCGCGGGTAACATAACGAATGGGTCAAGAATATTGTTTCGTTGTCGATTTGAACGACGTCGCCGGGACGCAGTGGATTCAGTCGAAATATTGGTATCGCTTTATATTGTTGAGAAACAAAGATTTTTGTCATGGCCGCTTCATATTGCTTTTGAAAATCGATGTCGGCCGCACGGGTGGGGGAACATTCCATAAAAATGGCAATCAAGAACAAAGCAACTAATCTAAAGCGCATCATTGCCTCCCCGTTTCTCAATCCAGCGTGACTACAGCGCTTGATTCGAGTTGACTGTGCGACCGGCGGCCCTTCCGTCCGGAATCACCCAAGAGATCTATTCGTCTGGTGCCATTCAAGCGCCTTGCGTGCGGGCCTGTGGCTAAGATCGTGAGGCGGGGTGATTGGCCGCCCGTGCATCTCGTAATATAGGCGTCCATTCTCAAATTCTTCTTTTAGTCGCCGCCCTACTTCGAATCGTCCATCGCCACTGACTGTGACGTAGCCCAGATCAAACAGCCGGTGAATATCCGTTCGCAATAGTAGGCCGTTTGAAATTTCGTGCTCACCTCCTGCTCCGTAAGGTCGGATATGAGCTGCATCGAGGATAGGGAGCGTTCGCTCGCCGGTCACTGAGCAGCGCCGCTGATATACATCGGTCACGCCTATGCGGAATGCACCCTGGCCGAGACGGGGACGGACTAGAACTGGCTCGCCATAACGAGGAACATCAATCGGAGCTTCCGCACGCGCCGGGATCCGATCCATGACTAGCTCCCACAGCTGGCGACCATCGCCCTCTGCGGTGTTGTAAGTGCGCCCTTGCTGAATGTGTCGGGACCACGATTGTGGTATTGGAATCCACTCGGTCTCCCGCAAGAAGAATGGCTGCGTGACGATGCGGCAGCCGATCAGGTAATCTTGCCGAGGATCGTCAGTCTGATTGCGGTAGCGTGCAATTCGCTGGCGCATCTCCGGGAGCGAAGCCGCTCCGTTAGTCACACCGAACGCGTCCCACGACAGCGAAGTTGGCAGGATGGCGGCACGAGCAAACACACCGCCGCCAACAACGAAATTTCGCGGCGCATGCAACTTGAACAGAAATAGCTCGCCTGGTCGAAGCGCCTTGAAGTCTGTTCGCCCGCCTGGCTGCCAGAAATTTACCTCATCGACGCTCGGCAAAGCCGACAAGAAACGGAACCAGTCATAGTCGGTAATCCCGATGTAGAGGCTCACCATTCTAGGCGCTCCTTGGCGACGCCGGGGATTTATTCACTACTCCGAAAGGCACTGCTCCTCACACGACTCGCCGCAATTGCAAACACCGCCAACCCCGCCACGCACCATTCGTCGGAATCGCGAAGCGACCGAGCGGTCTTAGAGAACGCATCGCCTAATTGCAGCGCAAGATCTGGCGGGAGGAATTCCTCACCGCGCCCAGCGCAATCGGCCATGGAGCGTACGAACTGATAAAGCCTGCGGCCCTTCATGAGGTGCCCCCCATTGATGCCAGCAAGGGCTTCCAATCCACTTTCTCCGATCTCCTCAGGGTTTCCAAATAATCCCGCTGTGTCGACATACGGCTCTAGGCTCTTCAAAAAGGTTTGAAAGGCTAATCTTCCTCTTTCAGAAAGAAATGGTGAAACTAGGTGGTCCAGCGTCTTCAAGAATTGAGAAGACCCCACTGGGTCTGAGATCGCCTCCCATATGAGTTTTAGGAGGTCGTCACGTGGCAACTCCATTCCGGCGTCAACAAACGCTGGATCGAGCGGCCCAGCCTTGCGTCGCTCTCCTCCTTCTCGCGGTCGGAGATGTCTTCGCCCGACTTCGCGTCATAACGGAGTGGATTTCGGAAGAAGTTTCGGTGGAGCAATCGACTGAACTCAGATTGCAAGTCCTCCTTAATTCGATTGATTGGGACAAAAGAAGTCCAGGAGCCAGAGCCTATCCGAACAACTGAATTTTGTCGATGGGGGGTGAGCCTTTGAGCCGGACTACCTCTAATGACTGCCCTGATGAGCATCCGGGCTGTAGCGCCATTTGAACCACGCCCGCGAGTCCCTTTTCGATCGGTCGCGGAAGTAGATCTTCAAAGAACCAATCTTCAAGCGCGCGATCGGTGACCGGCGGCGCTCCAAGAAGCCGCGCTTCGGCGTTCAACACCTCCAAGAGCGTGCTCCTGAGCATTGCAGCCCGCGCGAAACCCCACCGTCTTGTATGACGACTTATAAGCGACTTGGAATCAATGTGTTCGTCTCGAACAAAGACGGACTGTCCGATGTCTCATGTTGGCTCTAACGCTGAATATCGCTGCCGCCCGCCCTCCGCCTTCCGAAACTCGCGGAGAAGCAAGGGCCCGAAGACCCAATCGGGCTCTGGGGCAGGTCATGAGCGCCCGGAGTTCCCTTTTCGCTGAAGATCGGCGCGCCACGCTCGCCCTTGGCAGATACGAGCGATCCGCCAGCCGTAAGGCTCGCCTTCTGTCGAGCGCGTCGCACACCGAGTCGCGAGGCTGACGCCGAAACAAAACGTTAAGCTCTGCTCTTCTCCCAAGGCTCGCCATTACGCCCTCAAGGGCCAGCGGATAACCAAGGCGACGCCGACGATCAGCGCGCGCCAGTTCGAGACCAAGCGCGCCCGAGAGCCGTTAGACCTAACCCCAGAGACGGCTACGCAAGCACGGCGACGCGGCGCGGTTTCATATGTTTCCGCCGGCCAGCGCGAGCGTGTCGCGAAGGCCGCGATGACCCGCGAGGAGAACAGGGTCGTTGCGGCCATCAAAAAGCGGCGGTCGTCCGGCGAGACTGTGCCGAGCAATTCGCCGGACAAGCGGCGGCACGGTACCGAAGCATCCGATCTCGGAACACGCTGAGGGCCGTTACCGCGCCATCAGGAGGCGCAAGCTCGCTGGCGAACACATTCCCGACGGCGAATGGCAGTGGTTCATCGACTACGCGCGCCGCCTGAAGGACCCGCAATATGAGCTTTTACGCGGTTCGCCCGCGGCGTTCGGCTTCAGCCTGACCGTCTGAACTTTTCGGAGCTTTAAAGTGAACACTCCGCCCGATCACGCGGGCGGGGAACGGTCTCCTATTGCCGCGACCGTCCCCAGCCCGATCGAGATGCACTCGGCTGAGCCAGCCGCCCGATCTCACGCGCCGCCGACCGAGGCCACTCTCGAGGCGCGACAGAAACGACTGCTGAGCAAAGCGGCTTACCGGGCGAGACGTTCCGCCGACGACGTGTTCCGCGAGACGGAGCGCGAACGGGCAAGAGAATGGCGTCGCGAACGCCCTGAGAAGGCGAAAGCCCAAAAGAGAAAGGCGCGCTCGGAGAACTATCATCGTCCGTTCGTCGCGATCGATAGCGAGGGACAGAACTATCCAGGCGCGGACATTATTTACGACGGCGTCCGCTATCCTCGGCACGACACTATCTGTGGGGCGCGGCGGCGGACGATGGCCGTCCGCCTTTGTGGCTGATGGCGGCTGCAGACGCAAAGGTCTCGACAAGAGTCCTCTCGACGCATTCAGATCTTGGATAGGCTGCTTAGCCTGCCGGAGCAATTCGGTCCGGCTGTGTTCGTGATGTTCTCGTTCGGCTACGACATCACCCAGATTCTGAAGCACCTTCCCTACGAGAAGGCGTGGGAAATCGAAAAGCGCGAGACATATCCAGACAGGAACGGCAAAAGACGGCGCATCGCGCCATTCGCCCAGTACTCTGGAAGGGCTACGCAATCAGCTACGTCAAAGGAAAATCGTTTGATGTGTGGCGGCTCGCCGACCCCGAGAAGCCCTATCTCGGGAAGAAGCTGCATACCACGCGCACACATCCGGATTTACGACGTCTTCGGCTTCTTTCAGTCCTCATTCAGCGCCGTAGTCGACAGCATGGTCGGCAGCGGACGCGCGACAATGGAGAGGCCGAGTTCATCGCAGCAGATGAAGGGCCGGCGGGACCAGTTCGCCCAAGAGGACATCGAGCAAATGAAAGCATACACAACACTCGAATTGCGGCTCCTGGCGCGGATGATGGGTGATCTCCGGATGGGCTTTGAGGAGACCGGATTGCACCTGCGGCACTGGCACGGCGCAGGCGCTGCGGCGTCGGCATTGATCGAAAGCCAAAAGCTGAAGATGCACTATGGCCCCGACATCGCGGCGTCGAACATCTCGCCTCAACAAACGCCGCGCATCATGCTTACTATGGCGGACGGATTGAGCTGTTGAAGCAGGGTTACTCGAAGAGCGCGCAGCTTGCACGTCTACGACATCGCCTCGGCATATCCGGCGGCGATGGTGGAGTTTCCGAGTCTCGCTGCCGGCGAGTGGATCAGGAAACCCGGAACTGAATTCGCAAAGGGCTCGCTCAGCGAACTGCGGGCAACGGTGGAAGCGGCGTCATGCGTTTCGATGTTCAAGATCCGATTCCAGTTCCCAACCTACGAGAGATACGATCCGGACGCTCGAAAGGCTGTTTTCATCCCTTTCTATCCGTTGCCCTATCGCGACAAGCGCGGCGGCATCCTGTTTCCCGCTAGCGGCTATGGCTGGTACATGCGCGACGACGTCCTGGCGCGATAGCTTGGCTTGGAGCGCTTCGTTCCCGACTACCCGCGACCGCGGAACAAACACCAGCGAATGACGGCGTTCGAGATCGAAGAGGCTTGGATCTTTGAGCCAGGGCAAGATGGCCGAGCCAATGAAGGACCATTCGATTTTGTGCGCGATCTCTTCATCGAAGCGACGAACCAAATTAAGGAAGAAGCGGATCGCGCCGGCAGATACGATATTCGTGAGAAGACGATCAAACTTCCACTGAACTCGATATACGGCAAGCTCGCCCAGTCGGTAGGCGGTGATGGCGAAGCGCCATCGGTCGCCAATCCTTACTATGCCGCGCGACGACGGCCTATTGCCGTCGTCGTCTCATCGAAGCTGCTCTGCTCGATCCGCATGCGATCGTCTTCTTCGCTACTGATGGCATCGTGTCTACGCGGCCATTGAAGGGGCTGGCACGCGTCCGCAAGAAGGGCGACGTGGTGGACCTTGGCGATTGGGAATATAGCGAAGCGGACAGCGGCCTCTTCGTCATGCAGGCGTCTACACGTATGGGAAAGTGGAGTACGACGAGAGCGGGGCGCGGACGATAAAGCCGGTGACAAAAATCCGCGGTGGAGACGCCAAGAAATACGCCGCGAAGGTGAAAGCGAATCAGTGGCTGATTGAGAACGTGCTGGCGGCGTGGCGAACGCCATTCGATCCGCAAAAGCCCGAACAGTTCCCGCGCATCGTCGCCCCTATCAAAAGTACATAACGGCAGGAAACGCGTTGGCGTCGCGTCATCGCTGGAAGCTGGCCGGGCCGATGGACGGCGAGACCGGGCGAGACCGGTGCGGGGACGCGCGAGATCAACGTGCACAGCGTAGGCAACAAGCGAGAACTGATCCCAGACGAGGCTTGCTGGCGGGACTATGTGTCGGTACCGGGCCACGAGGCGCGGCGGTGCAACGAGACTGATCCGAACACTGCCGCGCTGAACAATGATCGAGCGCTATCACGTCCGCGCATGCCGGAATGGCTGGATGAGCGTATCGGCGAGAAAGTCGAAGATCAGGAGGAGCAGGAGGAGATCAGGGCGGGGTTTGAGTAGAGGTGCTAGTAGAGAAGAATTAGGCTCTCATATAATATAGTATATGGCATCTGAAAGGAAGAATAAAAAATTATGAGAAAAGCTAAGCTCTCATAACTCAAAGCTAAAAGGAAGGCGCAAAAATGAGTGATAGAGAAAGTAAAAGAGAAGATGATAGGGAAAGAAGAGCTAGCATAAAGGCTGGATAGTGGGACTTTAAAAAAGGGGGCGAGGCTGAGTTTGCAAAGGAGGGCGCGGCAATTAATAAGTAGTCAAAACGGCTAGGCCGATTAGTAAAAATAGTAGGATACTAAGAAGAAAACTCAAGCTTTCAAGGTAGCGCTAGCGCAGCGCTAAGTATATTAAGCGCTAAAAAGATGTAGTAATGCAGAAGGCGGTAGGTTTTATTAAGATAGCACGAGCTAGCGCGCACTAGACAACTACAAGAAGCTGTAGTAAATGGTAGAGATTGGTGGAGTGGAAGGTACTGGCTTTGTGGAATAAGGTGATAGGCTATATTGCACAGCCTGACATTGAAGCTGGCTAGACTTTCAAGAAGTGGAGAGAGAACACTGAAAAAATGCTGGCGGCACTGGCGGCAAGAGCAGACATACAGGAAAGTAGAATAGCTGAGCTTGAAGATTGCGAAGCAAATAGCAGCGCAGCAGCGCTTGAAGTTGCTAAAGAGCTAGCAGGACTTTTAAATTGCGCAGTACAAGGCAGCGATAGTGAGATAAGAGTAGAGCAGCTTAAGGAGTAAACAAGGTAGAGGCAAGAGGTTGGGTTGAGAGTTGGTAACAGTGTGTAAGACACAGAGTGAGGTGAAGGCAGAGTCTAAACGAGTACACTGCATGGGGTAGAGAAGAGTAAGCAAGAGGGGAGTTGGGTAGACTCTGGCAACTGCAAGTATTGCGCGGCAGACAGAGGCTCTTCGTAGAGAGAGGCGTATACACATAAGGCAAAATAGTATAAGATGGGAAAAGGGGAACAGATGATAAAACAGCTGACAAAAATATATGAAGGAGACGCTAAGAGGCGCGCAGCTGCCACGAAATAATTAGCAAGATTAAAGAGTAGAACAAAGACAAGCACTATGGAGTAAAAGCATGAAGGAAATGGGTAGATGAGGGATAGGAGAGAAAATAGAGGAAAAGGAGGAGAAGGAGGAAATAAGGGAGGGGTTTGAATAGTGGAAGTGGCTCTCTTGTATAATTTATAAGAAAACGCAAGAAGAAGGTATATATAGAGCAGAAATAGGGCAGGAGCTAAAGGAAAGTAGCAGAAGGGAGGAAAGAGGAAGCTTAAGAACTAGTAAAGGAGTGAGAGTTCTAAGCTAGAGGAGGAAGCTAGGAAGGTAAGCTTATAGGAGCTATAACTAGAAGAAAGGCAGAGAAGTCAAAGGTAGCAGAAAAAGTTATGAAATATCTAGGCTAGGAGATATAAAGAAAGTCTAGGGTAAGAGAGGGGCATAGCAGTTAGCAATGGCTCTAGCAAGTTCAAATGAGAATTTGGAGATTGTGTTGGCAGTGCTTGCTCTAGTAGGAGAAATATGCTCAGTTAGGCAGAAGTAAAAGACAGATACTGATGTCTAGTGCACTGTGAAAAGCAAATTATCTTTTGGATGCGAAACTTTGAAAGTATAAAGGTGCTGGAGGTAGCAGGTAGCTGAGCGCAGCTAGTGTTGCTATAGGGAACAGCAGAGGTTGCATTTGAGGATGCTGAGTTCATATCAGTGTTGGAAGCTAGTGAGAGATTGGCAGACTTTCTGAAGAGGCTTGAAGAGGAAGGTGAGAGTTACTGAGTCTTTGGTGGCTGGCTTAGGGATAAGCTAGCGGAGAGAACATGGGGTACAAGAGAACCTAGAGAAGTGGATATAGTAGCAGCAGACATAAGCATAGAAGAGCTAATAGCAGCGCTGAAGGCAGATATTAAGCAGACAATGTTAGGGGGAGTGCAGAGCTAAGAGGAAAAGGTGCGCTTTGATGTCTGGATACTATAAGAAAAGTTACTGATAAGGAAGCTATAGATGCAGATCTAGTTAGAGAGATTGCTTAGGACAGCAGACTTAAACATCAATGAGGCTCTCTACTTAAAGGCACAGGCTGGACTAGAGTAGAGAGTACTAGATGAAGGTATGCTAGGTGCATATAGAAGAAGATGTCTCTCATTAAACGCAAGTCAGTTACTCTTTATAGTCATGCAATGCTCACAACTCATAGCTTATGGCGCTAAGCTAGGTCTGAGTTAAGAAGGAAAGGTGCTAGGCTTAATAAGAGAAATAATAAATAGCTAAGCTAATAGTAAAGAAATTATGGAAGGATAGAGGAGCTTAAAACAGCATGTGGTTGCAGAGAAGGAGATAGAGTATATATAGCAGATATTGGAGAGTGGAGATTGAAGATTCTATACTTCTATAACTGCATGGAGGACTTAGAGGGTGGGGGAGTGAAGGGAGCAGCTTATGAGGGAGCTTAAGAGGAAGAGATAGAAGCAGGCATTAGCTTCAGAGAGGTAGAGGGCAGTTAGGAAGGCTCAGTGATAGCAGCGCTGATAGCTGAGGGCGCCTAGGCATACTATATTTGTAAGAGCATGCTAGACACAGATTTTGAGGCATTAGTGAAGACTACTCAGCAGAGAAAGGCAAATACAAGAAAAGTGGCTTAACTCTTTACGATAGTGCGCTGCTCATGGCGAAGAGATAATGGCGCGATGCAATAGAAGCTGGCGGACTGCACAATAGCGGCGCGCTCTATGACTGGATGGAGAGGAACATACGAGAAGTACTGAAGGAACAAGGGCACTATCTTACTGAAAGACAGATATAAAAAAAAAAAAAAAAAAAAAAAAAAAAAAAAAAAAAAAAAAAAAAAAAAAAAAAAAAAAAAAAAAAAAAAAAAAAAAAAAAAAAAAAAAAAAAAAAAAAAAAAAAAAAAAAAAAAAAAAAAAAAAAAAAAAAAAAAAAAAAAAAAAAAAAAAAAAAAAAAAAAAAAAAAAAAAAAAAAAAAAAAAAAAAAAAAAAAAAAAAAAAAAAAAAAAAAAAAAAAAAAAAAAAAAAAAAAAAAAAAAAAAAAAAAAAAAAAAAAAAAAAAAAAAAAAAAAAAAAAAAAAAAAAAAAAAAAAAAAAAAAAAAAAAAAAAAAAAAAAAAAAAAAAAAAAAAAAAAAAAAAAAAAAAAAAAAAAAAAAAAAAAAAAAAAAAAAAAAAAAAAAAAAAAAAAAAAAAAAAAAAAAAAAAAAAAAAAAAAAAAAAAAAAAAAAAAAAAAAAAAAAAAAAAAAAAAAAAAAAAAAAAAAAAAAAAAAAAAAAAAAAAAAAAAAAAAAAAAAAAAAAAAAAAAAAAAAAAAAAAAAAAAAAAAAAAAAAAAAAAAAAAAAAAAAAAAAAAAAAAAAAAAAAAAAAAAAAAAAAAAAAAAAAAAAAAAAAAAAAAAAAAAAAAAAAAAAAAAAAAAAAAAAAAAAAAAAAAAAAAAAAAAAAAAAAAAAAAAAAAAAAAAAAAAAAAAAAAAAAAAAAAAAAAAAAAAAAAAAAAAAAAAAAAAAAAAAAAAAAAAAAAAAAAAAAAAAAAAAAAAAAAAAAAAAAAAAAAAAAAAAAAAAAAAAAAAAAAAAAAAAAAAAAAAAAAAAAAAAAAAAAAAAAAAAAAAAAAAAAAAAAAAAAAAAAAAAAAAAAAAAAAAAAAAAAAAAAAAAAAAAAAAAAAAAAAAAAAAAAAAAAAAAAAAAAAAAAAAAAAAAAAAAAAAAAAAAAAAAAAAAAAAAAAAAAAAAAAAAAAAAAAAAAAAAAAAAAAAAAAAAAAAAAAAAAAAAAAAAAAAAAAAAAAAAAAAAAAAAAAAAAAAAAAAAAAAAAAAAAAAAAAAAAAAAAAAAAAAAAAAAAAAAAAAAAAAAAAAAAAAAAAAAAAAAAAAAAAAAAAAAAAAAAAAAAAAAAAAAAAAAAAAAAAAAAAAAAAAAAAAAAAAAAAAAAAAAAAAAAAAAAAAAAAAAAAAAAAAAAAAAAAAAAAAAAAAAAAAAAAAAAAAAAAAAAAAAAAAAAAAAAAAAAAAAAAAAAAAAAAAAAAAAAAAAAAAAAAAAAAAAAAAAAAAAAAAAAAAAAAAAAAAAAAAAAAAAAAAAAAAAAAAAAAAAAAAAAAAAAAAAAAAAAAAAAAAAAAAAAAAAAAAAAAAAAAAAAAAAAAAAATTTTTTTTTTTTTTTTTTTTTTTTTTTTTTTTTTTTTTTTTTTTTTTTTTTTTTTTTTTTTTTTTTTTTTTTTTTTTTTTTTTTTTTTTTTTTTTTTTTTTTTTTTTTTTTTTTTTTTTTTTTTTTTTTTTTTTTTTTTTTTTTTTTTTTTTTTTTTTTTTTTTTTTTTTTTTTTTTTTTTTTTTTTTTTTTTTTTTTTTTTTTTTTTTTTTTTTTTTTTTTTTTTTTTTTTTTTTTTTTTTTTTTTTTTTTTTTTTTTTTTTTTTTTTTTTTTTTTTTTTTTTTTTTTTTTTTTTTTTTTTTTTTTTTTTTTTTTTTTTTTTTTTTTTTTTTTTTTTTTTTTTTTTTTTTTTTTTTTTTTTTTTTTTTTTTTTTTTTTTTTTTTTTTTTTTTTTTTTTTTTTTTTTTTTTTTTTTTTTTTTTTTTTTTTTTTTTTTTTTTTTTTTTTTTTTTTTTTTTTTTTTTTTTTTTTTTTTTTTTTTTTTTTTTTTTTTTTTTTTTTTTTTCCAACGATTGATCTGACGAATTCGTGGGGATGCTTATCTGTTCGTGGCGAAGAACGCCTGCTGATGCCACCACTCTACGACCCTATTCCCTACGACCACGTCGCCGAACTGATCGGCAATGCCGAGCCTCTCGAAGCAAACCCCTGCGTTCATGACGCATGGCGCGATTACGCGGCGAGTGCCGTGCGACCCTATGCTTGGAAGACCTTCGCGCTCTATGCACGCCGGCACCTCATGCAGTCCGGCGATTGGTCGCTTGGGCGCCGCAAAGGAAAGCTGACGCCCTGGCAGGATGGCGCTCGCGCCTCGCCCCGTGTTGCTTGTGCTCGGCGCTTATGCGGCGCTACGCGTTCGCGGCGGCTCGCTCGAAATCGAACACGGGCCGCGCGATGACCGCCAGACGATCCGCATTGATATCGACGGTGATCCGAAGCCGCACACGATCCTTTTCGACAGCCACGGCGAGTTCCTGACGGGCGAAGCGATCCGATGGTGCGCTCGCTACTCGATCAATCTTTTGCTGCCTGGCGGGCCGGGCCGCATCGTCACGATGGTCGAGAGCGCTCTCGAAACAAAGACGAACACTATGACGCGCATGCGCGACATCGATCCCATGATCATCCGAGCGCAATGCGCGGCGGACCCGGTGGGGATGTCGCGTGAGATCGTGCGCGCGAAGATCGAGGCAGGGCTCAAGTTCACTGAGCACGGATTCACAAGCGCGCACCGCCAAGCGGCCGAACGACTGGAAAGCCAAACTCGATGTCGCGCGCAGCGTCGCCGAGATCATGATCGTCGAAAGCCGCGCCGCCGCGTCCTACTGGCGGTGCTTCAAAGATGCCGGCCTGCGCGAACGCAAGGGAGGCAATCTGCCGCGATCATGGCTGCGGTTTGCCAACCGCAAGAAAGGCGCTCAGTTTCTTGGCCCTAAGCATGCAGCGCACCCGATCAACGCGATGTTGAACTATTGCTACGTCGTTGAAGCAGGACGCCTCGCCAAGGCGCTTGCGGCGCAAGGGCTCGCCTTGCCAATCGGCTTCCTCCACTGCGGACAAGAAGGGCCGAAATTCGCTTGTGTGGGACGCGATCGAACCGCTGCGCCCGGCGATCGACGCCAAGGTTTTCGCCTTCGTTGAAGCCCATGAATTCGCGCGGAGCGACTTTCCGCAATCGGGCTACAACGTACATCGCCTTTCGCGGGACGTGACGCAGCTGCTGTTGCACAAGGCCTCGCTGCCCGCACGGGAGATCGAGGAAGCGGCGGAGTGGATGGTGAAGACGATGTGAGGTGCGCGGAGGTGAAAGGTGCGTACGATCGATGACAGCGGACGGAGGAAGAAGCCCGCTTAGAGCTTTCAACGCTTAGTTTAAGACAAGGGCTTCCTTTTGGTTGTCGATGGACAGGACTTAAAACGGCGCAGGTAGCTCTGGCCAAGGAGCAAGGCCCTTCAACGGCGCGACGCTGCCGGTCACGTTTTCGAGAATCCGATCGCCACCTTAAGCCAGCGAATCACAAACTGCTGCGATGGAACGGTTCTGCCGCGTGATCCGATATTCTTTAGTGCCAAGAAAATCCGAGTTTGTAATTGTTCCGTGCGAAGAAGTGTCATGACGACATCAGCGGAACGCTGACATCGGAGTGCCGCTATCGATCACAAAATTAAGAGTGATCTGATCATTTATCCTAACGGAACGACAAAGGTTCCACTTCAGAAACATCGGCACAACTGTCGCTTCAGACATTATGCGAGACAGCTCGGGGCGGCTGCTTCGCAGATGTGCTTGCCGAGGGCGAATTGTCTGACCGGGAGACGATTGACGGCTCCCAGCGCCGTCAGAGCCAGCGCTACCTCTTGATCTCCCGGCTCTAGCCGATCATAGGTCGACAAGTCGTCCATGGCCTGTAGGTAGACCGACCCATCACTTGTAGGTCAAGCCGCGCTCCCGATAGGCCGCGTCGATCTTGTCGAGATCGAGTGCGTGGGTAAAATCAGAGATCGCCTGGTCGAACTTTGATTGCGTCCGAAGGACCTTGCCTCGATCGATAAACAGACCGCCATCATTGGGAGCTAGTTGGATCGCGATGTCGTAGTCGTTCACCGCAAGATCGTACTTGCCCATGTCATTGTAGACGTTCGCTCTGCCACGAAAAACAAATGAATAGGTCGGTGCCAATCTAATCGCGTCGCTGGCGTCCCTAAGAGCATCGTCGAGTTGTCCGCATCGGCGCAACGCGTTTTGGCGGTTATCGAGGTAGCCCGCGATCCGTGGCTCACGCTCGATGACGTAGGTGAACTCGTTGACGGCGTCGCAGTACCGGCCGACGTCCATGAGAGCGAGACCACGGGTATTGTGAGTGACGAAGAGCGCAGAAGCATTGTCCGATTGCGCGATCACATTCGAGCAATGAGCGATCTTGTCGGCTGCGGCATTTGAAATGCGACACAAGCGTAACTCGACTGAAGGATAGTTTTGAGGGGACCGTGGATTCAAACGCTCCGATCGTCGCACGCTGCGGTACCGAAATCGGCGCGCCAGCGGTCTGGTAGGCGTTGATCGCTTGGATCTGGACCTGTCGTATGCAGGCCGCGTCGTACTGGCACGCCTGCCTCAGCCGCCAAAACGGTATTCCAACTTGATCTGCGTAGGCTCGTCCGCGTGTCGACTTGAGGTAGGCATAGGCAGCCGCAATGACGTTGTCCAACCCGCTAGGTCGGGCGTTCGACAGATGGCGATTTCGTCCGGAAGGCGTGCTTTGCCACAATCGAAACTCGGGCTTTCAGCGACGGCTTGATAGCCGTTGACGAACCAGAACCCGAACGCCGACGCGGCCAGAGCAAAACATGAATACGCATTCCGGCTGTCCCTAGCCATGTAACTTTTTTTATCCCAGAGATTCTTCCCCGTTCATACCGGAATTGCAATGTATTTGCTTGACCGTCGAGGGGCGAAGAAGGAGATCCGTTATTTCAAGTGAACTGAGCAGCTGGCACCCCGAAACAAGCCGCCTCCTTCTCGGGTCCCTCGACTTGACATCTCGACGGTTCTTGCGCTCAAGTGATCCAAAATTCGGGGATGAGCTTCTCGCCCTTGCGCCAACGCGCGGTAACCGCCTCTTCGAACCAATCTCGCTTCAAGTCTGCGTGATCCATCACGATAATCTGGAGTTCAGGGGTGAGCTCCGCTGCCACGTCGGCGATAAGTCTGAACAACTGCAGAACTGCGGTTTGATCCTCATCCGACAAGACGTCCAGCGAGCCCTCTGCGTCGTGTTCTGGCGGGTAGTGAGCTTGCGAGGGCTGGTCGAAAATCATGAACCCTGGTACAGGTCGACGTTTATGACGGAACCACTTGTGAAGAGCTAAATGCGCGAGCACGTGGTAGCCGACCCAGTTCTCGCCGCTTCCCATCCGATAAAGCGGGACCGCGCCCTCCAAGGTGTCGGCAACGACGGTCAAGTTTCGGATGTCGAGGCGGAGGTTGCTTCCAAGATGCTCCAACTCGAGGCGTTGGGAATAATCGGTCATGTAGTGACCGATGGTATTGAGGAAGGAGTTGAGCCTTTCCCGGACGGCATCGGGATCCAGTTCCTGCTCAAGCACCGCGACCCGCCCGCGAGCGACTTCGACCGACGAGCGAAGCGTCGATGCGCCGTCGGCGCTGCTGACGGTCTCAATGTATTGGATAATCTTTCCAGTCGCGCGCGCCTGGAGAATAAAGTTGTCCTGCTGCACCCGCATGATCTCATTTTCCCGCATTCGGGCGGCGATCCGATGTTGGTTCTCGCGGAGGCGCTCCTCAATACCCGCTTCTTCGCGCAATAGCGCCGAAAGACGGAGCTGCAATCGAGGGTTCTCCGCCTCGACTGCCTCTAGCTGTTCGTTTAGCTCATGTAATGACCGTTCGATCTGCGCGACAGTTGGTGTGGGTACCGCCAGCCAACTCTCGCAGATCGGACAGTGTCATGGCGTCGTGTCCGCCGCTCTTTCTGAGACCGATAGCGCTCAGCCGGGCGCGTTGTTCCTTAGCCTCTCGCTCATAGCCGCTCGTCTCCGTCGTGAAGGTGCGGGTCGACCGGATTTCCGCGTTGACGCGTTCCATCTCGGTGCGCAAGCCTTGACGCTCAGCGCGAAGACTGCTGAGGAGGTCCTCGCCGTCGCCCACCACGACCTGGTCACGCAGACGCGTATCTGAGGCGATTTGGCGTAACAAGCGGACCATCCCTTCATAGCTCGTGGCTGCAGTGCGTTCGTCGACCAACCCAACCTGCTTCGCCTCGTCGAGCAGAGCTTGAGCCCGCGGGTAGGTACTGTCGTCAAGGGTCTCGGCTTCGCGTAGCTGACGCTCCAACTGCCGAAGATGACGTCGCGCTTGGTCCAGCTGAGCTTGTTTCAGCAGCCGATCTTCGTCGATCGCGCCCAGGAAGTAAGGGAGGGTATCCCGGATGGCTTGCCCTACGAAATCCTCCCCTTGACGATGGAACAACCGCTGTCTGCTATCGATGTCATTCTGGTCTTGAAGGGAGAATAACAACGCGTGGCGGAAGTTGGCCTCGAGGGGATCGCGGGTGGGTATCGCTGGACGGTGCTCATTCTCGCTGATGCCGATCGCCGACCCCAGAAACTTCTCGAGGGCAGCGACGGTTATGTTCTTCACCAGCGCCTCCGCGGAGGGCGTTTCGAGGACGGATCCGCGGCCTAAGTAGACATCCGGGCTAGTGCGCTCGCCGAGGGCTGGGTTGCGGCGTGCGACGAATATCTGGCCGTCGTTCAGCTGAAACAGCAGAGCGTACCAGCCCACATATTTTCGAATGACGCCGTCAGCGACGTTGCACTCGCCGCGCCCGGTGCAATAGTCCACAATGTCGATTATCGCGGACTTACCGGTCTTGGAGGCTCCAGTGAGGATATTCAGCGCGCCGGTCTTGAATAGTAGCTCCCGCACCTCACCGCCATGGTTGTAGAGGATCAACTTGGCGAGCTGTAGGCTCATGGCGCGATCCCCCAAGCGGCATAGACCGTGGCGGTGGTCCCAGCCGTCGATAACCATCGACCGAGAAAACCGGCTCGCTCGACACACTCGCGCGCCTCGTCAGTGAACAGACCCGTTCTCCTTTCCGTCGCAGACGCACGCTTAGGCCCGACTGCTACATCCCCCTCGGCGGTGAGCATCAAGGTCTGGTGCTGAAGGCCGAATAGCAGGGCTTCGCGAGTAATCGGGCCTAGGTGCTGCACCCGCTGGGCGAAGCCAACGAGCTGCTCGCGATTATCTTGAATCCATGGCAACAGCGACGTCACCGTTGATCCTGGTAATGCCGAACGCGTTCCGTGATGCAGGACTATGGGCAGTATCAGGAAAGCGAGCGCGAAGGGTAAAGGCCTATTGGCCTTCTTATGGAAGTCGCCCGCGGCCTTTGCCAACACAGTCGCACAGAAGGCAGGATTGAAAAGGTTGGCTTCCTCGACGACGCGCGTCTGCCATTGCTGCATGGCTTAGCAGTTTCCATCTTCGGATGCGGCATCAGCATCGGACTTGTAGTCGGGGTGCCATCCAAGCGCATAACGGTTCGAAAGGATGTGATAGCTGCCGTGGGTGAGAAACCTCTCGCGCACCGAGCGCAACGGAAAGTTCGCGTCCTGCTCAACCCATTTGAACAGAGTCTGGCCGAGGGTTGGAGTGGGCCCCTGGGGGCGGACATGGGCGGACTTAACATTTGACCGGCAGGCTGGGCTTTCGAAGGACGAAAGCTCATGGCCAGGTATCGATCCCACAGCATCGAATTCAAGCGTCAAATCGCTCAAGAGTTTTTGGCTGGCGATACGCTTCACGGTTTGGAGAAGCGCCACGATCTCTCGCGCAATTTGATCCGTGTGTGGGTCGAACGATACCAAGCCGGCGCCTTCGACGAGGACGCTGCCGCGGCCGACCTCCTTCAGCAATACGAAGCGCGGATCGCCGCCCTCGAACGGCTGGTCGGCAAGCAGGCGTTGGAATTGGAGTTTCTAAAGGGGGGTCAACGAAACGCACCGCCAGCGAGAAGCGGGCCTACGTCCGCAATTGCCGGCCCGAAAGCGTCTCCGTCGCCGAAGGATGCCGGCTGATGGGGATCTCGCGCTCGGCCTACTATGACGCGCCTATGGGGGCGCCCGATGACACCGCCATCGTCGAGGCGATGAGCGCGATCCGCGACGCGTTCGAACGCTACGGTTGGCGACGCATGCAGGCCGCCCTTCGCCAGCAAGGCCTCGTGGTCAATCACAAGAAGGTCAAGCGCCTCATGCGCGAACACGATCTCCAGCCACGCATGCGTCGGCGATATGTGGCGACGACGAGCAGCGACCACGACCATCCGATCTTCCGCAATCTGGCCAAGGACAGGGTCGTCAACGGCGCCAATCAGCTCTGGGTCGCCGACATCACCTACGTCGCTGTCACGACGGGCTTCGTTTATGTCGCCGTGATTCTCGACGCCTGGTCGCGCCGCGTCGTCGGCTACGCCATCAGCCGATCCATCGATGTCCGGCTGACGCTCGCGGCTCTGAACGCTGCAATCGAGGACCGCAGACCGCCGGCCGGCTGCCTTCATCACTCGGATCGCGGCTCGCAATATGCCGCGCAAGCCTATCGGCAGGCCCTCGACAGCCATGGCCTCGTCGGCTCGATGGGCCGGCGCGGCAATCCCTACGATAACGCCAAAGCGGAAAGCTTCATGAAGACGCTGAAGGTCGAAGCGGTCTATCCAATGGCCTACGAGACCGTCAGCCACGTCGCAGAAGACCTTCCACGCTTCATCAACCAAGTCTACAACAGCCGCAGGCTCCACTCAGCCCTCGGCTATCTGAGCCCCAAACAGTTCGAGGACCACCACGCCCGGCAGACAGTCAAATCAGCGGCCTGATCTCTGTCCGCCCCCAGGGGCCCACTCCAGGTCACCCTCTTTTCTGGCGGACAGGTGACCGTCAACTGATCGAGGATCGCCGCATGACGGGGCTGCCATGCTTCGACGAGCTGCTGCTCGTAGGCCTCGAGTTCGCCGTCAACAAGTAGGTCCTCGCGTGCCCAGCGCGAGCGTTGCTCCGAGGCGCGGTAGTAGTCCCGGATGGCCCACTCGACCCGACTCGAACCGATTTGGATCCGGCGCAACTGACGCACGAAGGGCCGTTTATCCAGCTCCGCGATCACAGCAGGCGGCGGGTGCTTCGTTTTGTAATCGACCGGTAGGGCGTCGCGCTTGAACTCTTCGCGAAGTTCGTCGATCCGCTGTTCAATTGCGAGCACTGGGATCGCATTCGACCCCGCGCCGGTCAGCGCCCTCACAACGATACCAAACCACCAGCCTTCGAGGCGTTCGACGAGGTGGTCGATTTGGTCGCGAGCCGCTGCGTGATAAAGCTCTTCGGGCGATCTCATCGCGCACGTCGATTATGTTCGGAGACGAGTTCGAGCACATTGATGGCGCGCAGTAGGCTAAGCCGAAGCTCCTCGGGAAGCGCCGCGTAGGATTCGTAGGTGCCAGCATTTTCCTTGCTCTTCGAAGTGGCGACAACCTTCAGCAGCCTTTTATCAGCGGCTAGTTCGTCGCGGTCTCGCATTCGCAGGAAGGACGCGGCTGAGTCGTCGGGTGCGGCTCCTGTGGTCAACAGAATGAAGCGCGTGCGGAACGGAGCATCGATGTCCTTTGCGACGCGGCGGGACCAGATCAAAAGTGTCTTCCAGAGGTCAGTGCTCGCGTCCGAGAGATTGCCCTGTTTCTCGATGTGATGTTTGGTTTGGATAAGTTGGGTGGGCTCGCCCTAAGAATCTCGAAGCCGACGTCGTCGAACTTCTCGATCGAGATCTCGAGTTGAGGATCGTTGGGAATCGCGCGAAGACCCGCGTAGAGGGCGTAGCGACATTGGAATAGATAACCTACCGCCGATGCGCTCGCCTCGTGCGCGTTATCCGTGTTCGCCATTATCGCGTGCCTACCCGCGTCGGTTCGACGCTTCGTTTCCCTAATTCATTCAACGATTATAAAAGCCTAACCTTTAACGTAAAGTCATCATCGCGCCGCGCGCCTGTGCTCATCACAATTCCTCGGGAGCCCTTGAAGGAGTTGGGCGAATACTCAGAGAGCGAGTGGCCAATCCTGGAATCTTAAAGGATCGTGTGACCTTGCGCGCTGGAGAGGTTTATAGATAACGCGCTGTAATTGCGTAATATGGTCCGCGTACGCCCCCCTTTCCCCCCCACAGCTAGCGTTTACTAGCGTTTATTTTTTCGAATCGGGACTTTTCAATGAGTTACGAGCGATCCAAATAAAAAAAATTCACCCCGAAGTTCCGGCTCGCGCGACGGGTTGTGGGCCAAGCTTTCAAACAGCCACGGTTTCCCGTCTTCCGGCCCGTCCACCAGTGAGTAAGAACAAGATTCCATCGAGCAGAATATGTTGGCATATTTCTGATTTTGTCAAGTAAATTCTCAGCTTATGGCGCTGGCTGTTGGCCAACCCTTCGCGGCTCATGCCTTAGCCGCTAAGGCTGGCGAAGCGCTCGAGGTGAAACTCGGCGTTGCCGAACATGGCGTCGATCGCCAGCACCCGACGGTAGTGATGGCCGACCTCCAGTTCGTCCGCCATCCCGACGCCCCGATGGATCTGGATGGCGTTCTCGCAGACGATGCGGCCAGCCCTTCCGACCAAAGCCTTGCAGCCTGACGCCGCCCTGCTTTGCTTCACTCGATCGTCGCCAAAACGGGCCGCAAGCGCGCGATGCAGCGACGAACGGCTGAGTTCGAGTTCCGCCACCATGTCGGCAAGCCGATGCTGGATCGCCTGGAACGAGCTGATCGGCGCGCCGAACTGGCGTCGCGGCGATGCATAGTCCCGGGTCAGATGCAGCGCACGCTCCATCGAACCAACGGCCTCGGCGCACAAGGCGACGACGGCGAGGTCGACGACGTCCTCGATCGCCTCCGCCGCTTCGCCTTCCCGGCCAACAAGCGCGGCGGCCGGCGCGAAGCAGTCGCAAAACGAGAGGTCGGCCGCGTCGAACCCATCGATGGTGAGGTACTCGTCGCTTTCGATTCCCTTCGCCGCGCGCGGGACCAGGAACAGCGACAGCCCGGCGCGATCTCCGACGGGCCCCGAGGTGCGGGCGGTCACCAGCAGTTGCGACGCGCGTCCGGCCCCATAGACGCAGGTCTTGTCGCCGTTGATCCGCCACCCCTCGCGGGTCAGCTCCGCCGATGTGGCGACCTGCGCAATCGCGCCACGGGTTGCGGCCTCCTCGTGCGCGAAGGCCAAGATTGTCTCACCGGAGATCGCGTCCGCTATCGCATCGCGCTGCGAGGCATCGCCAATCAGCGCGATCGCTCGCGCTCCGAGGAGGATGGACGATACAAAAGGTTCAATCACCAGCCCGCGGCCGAACTCTTCCTGGATGATCGCGAGCTCAACGGGCAACAGCCCTGCCCCGCCTGCCTCCTCAGTCAGCCCGAGCGCCGTCCAGCCGTTGGCCGCGACTTCTCTCCAATATCCTTGCCCTACCGTCGCTTTGCGGCCCCCCTGGAAAGGATGCCGCTGGGCGGCAAAACGCCGAACGCTGTCCCGCAACAACGCCTGCTCGTCCGTGTCTGCGAACTCCATGACGGACGCCCTCCCCTAAGAGGCCGCGCGGCGCCCCAATGGGCGTCGCGGCGCTGGGAGCGCTAGCTGGTCGATAGTCCGTTGACAGGTCCCGCGCCCGTCTCAAGTCGGAGACCTCCTCATGGTCGTGTTCGGATTGAGAAGTTGCTTGGCGATGATGTTGCGCTGGATCTCGTTGGAGCCGGAATAGATCGTGGCGGCGCGCAGGAAGAGGTGCGCGCCCATCGCTCCCGGCTCGTCGTCGGGGTCGAAGATCGCGTTGGATAGAGCATCCTCTGCGGACGGATCCTGCCAATGACGCAAGGCCCGCGTTCCCAGCGCCTCGATGGTGAGGCTCGTGAGCTTCTGCTCAAGCTCTGAGCCGCGCAACTTCAGGATCGCGCTGACGGCGGACGTTCCAGATTTGTCGCTGAGGGCGCGATAGACCGCGAATTCGAGCGCGTCGAGTTCGATCTCCGCTTCGGCGATCCGTCGCCGCAACGATGGATCGGCGGCGAGCGGCCGGCCGTCCTTCCATTCACGCCCGGCGATGGCTTTCAGCCGTTTGAGGGCGCGGCGCGACTTGGGAACATGGGCGCTGAACGTTCTCTCATGGGTAAGCAGGAACTTGGCGTAGTCCCATCCGCGATTGGCCTCGCCGACGAGACCGTCGCCGGGGACGCGGACGCCGTCGAGCGTCACCTCGTTCACCTCATGCGCGCGATCGAGCGTGATGATCGGCCGGAACGAAACGCCGGGCGCCTTCATGTCGAGGAGGAAGAAAGAGAGTCCGCGCTGCGGCTTGACGTCGGGATCGGTCCGGGCAAGGCAGAACATCATGTCGGCGAAATGCGCCTGCGTGGTCCAGATCTTCCGCCCCGTGATGATCCATTCGTCTCCGTCGCGCACGGCCCGAGTGCGCAGGGAGGCGAGGTCAGACCCCGCGTCAGGCTCCGAGAAACCCTGACACCAGAAGACCTCTCCGCTGAGAATCCCCGGCAAATGCCGGCGCTTCTGGGCGTCCGAGCCGTAGGTGTAGATCGTGGGGCCAGCGAGCTGAAGACCGAATACGCTTAAGGGTGGCGCATCGGCGGCTGCGCATTCGTCAGCAAAGATGTGCCGCTCGACTGGCGACCAGCCCGCGCCCCCGTGTTCCTTTGGCCAGGAGGGCGCCGACCATCCCTTTCGATAGAGGATCGCGTTCCAAGCCTGCATATCCTTCCGCCGCGGACGAAAGTCGAGCCGGGTGCGCGCGGCGAGTTCGGGCGGGAGCAACTCCCCGATGAAGCTGCGAACCTCTTGCCGGAACGCCTCCTCGTGGGGGTCGGGGGAAAAGTCCATTTGGCGCGTATCCCTCTCCGCGGACGAAAACGGCGGCGTCTCAATGTGCGGTGAGGGCGCGCACGTCGGCGACGCCCTCGAGATCAGCGAGTGCGTCGTAGAGCCGTTCGGCGTCGACATTCGAGCCGCGGCAACAATCGAGGAATTTTCGCTTGAGCTCTCCCTCTCCGAGCGGCAAGCGCGCGTGACCGCGTGCGAAGCGAATTTCGCCGCTATCCAGCACGCGTCCATCTTCGGTGACGATCGTCAGCCGATCGTTGAGGCTGAAGGCTGGCTCCACGGGACACACGCTGTCGTCCGCCCTGACGGCGACCTTGCTGATCAGGGCCTGCACCTCAGAGCGCTGCACATAGCCGTCATCGAGCTCCCGCAATCCGACCGCTCGTGAAGCTATGGAGGCCGCGACCGCGAACTCGATGCTGAACTTCGCTTCGAGCGCTGTTTTCGGGGCGTGGTGGCGCAGGATCGACATCTGCGTGTCGCCGATGCGCGCGTTAACCGAACGCACGTCGGCGGGTTGCAGGTCGTGCGCGTTGGCCATGTCGATCGCCCCGTCGATAACGCGATGCGCGCAGTAGCAGACCGGATATTTCTTGAAGGAGAGACCCACAGTCCTGATCGCCAAATCCTTGCCGAAGCCGGGGCCTGGCGGAGACAGGTCGACGGCGCTGTTCGGAGACATGGCGCTGAGGAGACCGGTCGAGCGCTCTAGCGCGTCGAAGGCTCCATCCATTCCCGCTTCGGCGAGACGGGCCGCAAGCACCCCGGCGGCAGCCGCCCGAGCGACCTGAAAGGATTTCATCATGCTTCCGAAACTGGCGACGATCCCGCCAGACATGCCGGCCGCAAGCCCCACCGCGTTCCGCGCTTTTTCAGTATCGAGGCCAATCAGATTTGCGACCGCGGCCGCTGCGGCGACCACACCAACCGCCGAAGTCGGATGCCAACCCTTAAGGTGGACAGCGTCCGGCTCCCTGGCGTTGAGTTCGGCCCATACCTCATAGCCGACGAGGTAGGCTCGGATCGCGGCAGCCCCCGAGGCGCCGCGCCGCTCCGCCTCCGCGAGAATTGCCGGCGCGAGCACGGTGCTCGGATGCGCGCGTAAGCCCACATCGTCGTAGTCGAGCACGTGGCACGCCGTTGCGTTGACGAGAGCGGCGGCCTCGGCGGAGATGCGCTGAGCGCCGAAAAAAAGGCTCGCCTCCGGCGCGGCGGCTTGTCCGCTCTGTTCGACATATTGCTTGATAATGGGAATCGGCATTTCCCGTTGACCGCAGATCAGCACCCCTGCGGCGTCGATGAAGCCGGCCTTGATGATTGGGAGCACGTTGTCCGGAGCGGATTCGAAGCCGGGATTCGCAACGAATTTGCCAATCGCCTCGGTCAGTCCGATCATTAGCGCCTTCCCGCTGCTTTTTCGGCGGCTACATGCCGATCAGATCGGCTTTATCCAGCGTGTTCTTCAGCATTCTGACGGTCGCGGCGTCGACCATGACGCCGTCAATGCTCACGGCGCCAAGGCCGGCTGCCTCGGCCTTGGCGTATTCGCTCGACAAGCGCCGAGCGGCCTCGACCGCATCGCGCTTCGGCGTGAACACGTCGAGCGCGATGTCGATCTGAGCGGGATGAATCGCCCACTTGCCGACGCAGCCGACGATCATCCCGAGCTCGGCCTCTTTCCGGTACTGATCCGGGTTCTTGTAATTGCCGTATGGCCCGTCGACGGGATCGATCCCAGACGCGCGCGCAGCGAGAGCGAGCCGGAACCTCGGATAGTACCAGATGTCGCCCGGATACTCGTTGTCGCCGCCAGAACGCACCGCCATAGCCTGGCTCGCCGAATAGTCTCCCATGCCGAAAATGGCGCACTCGAGTCGAGGATGCGCCTTGCAGATCTCGTCGATGTTCTGCAGGCCCTGAACCTCTTCGATCAGCACCTCGATGCCGATCGGCTTCAAGAGCCCGATATTCATCTCGATCTGATTGAGGAGGGTCGCGACGAAGAGCACGTCCGAGGCCGAAGTGACCTTCGGCACCATGATCGTGTCCAGATGCTCGCGGGCGCCTTCGACAACGGTAATGATGTCCTCGTAGGCGTATTTCGTGCCGAGATCGTTGATGCGCACGCAGCGCGTCTTTTTGCCCCAATCGAGATTGCGGAGCGAATTCACAGCCGTCACACGCGCCCCGACCTTTGCCGAGGGAGCCACCGCGTCTTCGAGATCCAGAAACACGTGGTCGGCAGCGCTCGCCGCAGCCTTGGCGCTCATCTTCTCGCTTGAGGCGGGAGTTGCGAGTTGGACGCGTCTGAGGCGCCTCGGGCGCTGGTAAGTCATGTTCATCCCCTAACCTGCTATCCGCCGCTCGCGAAGGCTCGCGATGTCCGAGTCGCTGTACCCAAGCCGGCCTAAGACCTCAGGCGCGTGCTCGCCGAGCTTCGGCGCTCGGCTCCAGACCCGGCCGTTGGTCTCCGTCATCTTGATGGGCACTCCGGCGATTTGCAGCGGATGTCCCAGCCCGGGCTGCTCGACATCAACGATCATCTCCCGGATGGCGAAGTGCTCATCCGCCAAGATATCCTCGATATCGTTGGCCGGGCCGAACGGCAGCTTCCCACCGAGGAGCGCACTGAGTTCCTTCTTGGTGAAGCGCGAGGTCATCCGTCCCGCCTCGCAATAGACGAATTCCTGGTTGGCCACTCGCGCCTCGCGCGTCGCCGACCGCGGATCGTCGATGAGGTCGCCGCGCTGAAGGAGCGTGCAGAAGATGCGCCAGAATTCGTCGGTGTGAGCCGCCACCGTGATCCAGCCGTCAGCCGCTGGAAGGAGGCCGAAGATCGCAAACATCGGATGCCGGTTCCCCTCCGGGCGGGCGACGACGCCGTTGACCGCGCGCTGATATACGATGCGCTCGCACAGCGAGAGGATGACGTCGGTCATGGCGACGTCGACCAACTGGCCCCTCCCCGTCCGCTGCGCCCGCAGGAGCGCGCAGACTATGCCGTAGGCCGCCATCGCCCCCGGCACGATGTCGCCAACGCCCGGACCGACCTTCATCGGCGTGCGGGGGTCCGGACCGTTAATGCCGATGACGCCGCCAATCGCCTGTGCGACGACGTCGTAGGCCTGCCAATCCGCATATGGACTGCGTCCGGTCGACGGATCGCCGAAGCCACGAATGCAGGCGTAGACGAGCCGCGGATTCTCGGCTCTCAGGACGTCGAAGGAAAGGCCCAATCGATCCATGACGCCGACCCGGTAGTTCTCGACGACGGCGTCCGCGTCGCGGCAGAGCTTGACGACGATGTTGCGCCCTTCCTCGGTCTTCAGGTCGACCGCTATGCTCTTTTTGTTGCGATTGACGCTGGCGAAATAGCCGCTGTAAGCGTGCTCCCCATCGTCGGGGTGGAAGGGCGCATTGAACCGCACATAGTCGCCTGTGAAGGGCTCGACCTTGATGACCTCGGCGCCTTGGTCCGCGAGCATCATCGTACAGAACGGGCCGGCAAGCATCTGGGTCAAGTCAATGACCCGCACTCCCTCCAGCGCTCCATGCGGCTCTTCGGTCATGGCTTAGCCCCGCGCCGCTTGACCAGAACCTTCCGCTCGCCTTCGAACACGATCTTGTCGTTCTGGTTGACGCCCCAGTGCTTGAAATGGACGATTCCGGCCGCTGAATCGTCTGCGTCCGACACGCCGAGGACCTCAGTGAAGGCGACAATGGTGTCGCCAGCGAGAACCGGCGCGCCGAAACGGATTTTGTGGAGGCTCAGCTCGGCGAGCGCGTTTTCGGAGGTGTCCTGCGAGGACAGTCCGATCACCAGCGCCGCGGTGTAACCGCCGAAGGTCATGCGCCGTCCGAAAGGCGTCGCCTTCGCCGCCTCTTCATTGAAATGCCCCTGAGCCGAATTCATGACCAAGTTCGTTAGGATGACATGCTCGGCGGCCTCGATGGTTTTGCCGCGCGCATGACGCATGACTGCGCCTACGACAAAATCCTCAAAGTAGTTGTCGTTGCCGGTCAGGTCCGAGGGAAGAGTCATTTCGGCTTGCCCAGGAGATGATCCGAGATGATGCGAAGCTGGATCTCAGACGTTCCCTCAAAAATCTTGGTCAGCCGGGCGTCTCGCCAGTAGCGCTCGGCGGCGTGGAGCTTGGTGTAGCCCGCGCCGCCATGAATCTGCAGCGCTTCGCTCGTAACCCGCTCGGCCATCTCAGAAGCGACATATTTGGCCATCGACAATTCCAGATCGCAACGTTCGTCGCCATCGATCTTCTCGCAGACCGAGTAGAGGAGCTGGCGCGCAGCCTCAACCTCGGCGGCCATATGCGCGATCTTGAAGCGAATGGCCTGAAACTCCGCGATCGGATGGCCGAACTGGACCCGCTCTTGCGCATAGGCAATCGCGTCGTCCAACGCCCCTCGCGCGACACCGATCGCTCGGGCCGCGGTATGAGCGCGGGCCCGCTCAAGTCCGTGGAGCATGTAGTAGAACCCCTTGCCGACCTCGCCGATAATATTCTCGTGAGGGACGCGCGTTCCGTCGAAAGACAGCTCCCACGTTTTCCAGCCAAAGTAGCCGATCTTTGGAATCGGATTGCCGCTGCAGCGATTGGGAAGCTCGCCGCGCGGCTTCTCGATGAAGAAAGTCGTCATGCCCTGGTGACGCTTCTTTGGATCGGTCGGTTCGGACGTGCGCGCCAGCAGGATGATGAAGTCCGAGCCGTCAGCGAAGGTGCACCAGTATTTGTTGCCGGTGATGACCCATTCGTCGCCGTCGCGAACGGCGCGGCACTTGACGCTCGCCACATCGGATCCGACGCCTGGCTCGGACAGCGAGCCGCAGCCGATCATTTCTCCGCGGACCATTTTCGGAAAATACTTCCGCTTCTGCGCCTCGCTCAGACCCATCGAAACGGCCATGGCGTTGCCTTGCGCGATAATCGAGCCGACCGACATCCAGGCGCGCGAAAACTCCTCCGTCACAAGCGAATGCTCGGTCGCCCCGAGCCCCATTCCTCCGTATTCCGTGGGAAAGAGAATGCCGAAGAAGCCCATCTCCGCGATCTTGTCGCGGAGCGACATCGGGATATCGCCTTGAACGGGATCGAGCTTGTTGGCGACCGGGAGAATCTCGTTGAGCGCGAACTCTCGGGCGGTTTGCTGGATCATCCGCCGTTCTTCAGTCATGAACGTCATTTGCTTTTCGACTCCCCGGATGGCCGTCTGACAATGAGATTTGAGCGAACGAAGTCGATTACCCGCTCGTCCTTCTGATTGAAGCCTTCGGTCTTCCAGCTGACCACGCCCAGATCCGGCCGGGACGACGAGGAGCGCGCGTCCAACACCTGGGAGACGGCAGAAAGCGTGTCGCCCGGGTACACCGGCTTGGCGAACGTGAGGTCTTCGACGCCGAGAAACGCCCCGCCCAATTCCGACAGATCCTCGACCGACAGACCGAAGACAGTTGCGAACACGAGCATCGGACAGACCAACTCCTGCGGATGACCGTGCGCACGCGCATATTCGGCGTTGAAATAGAGCGGGTTGAAGTTCAGGGTCAGCGTTGTGAACAGGCTGTTATCGCCAGCGTTCAGGGTTCGGCCCCAGTGATGGGTAAACCGTTGGCCGACTGCGAAGTCCTCGAAGAACCGCCCTTTGCGACGGAGTTGCGCGCGGGTCCGAAAGTCGTCCTCCAATGCATTCCCTCCCATCGCCGACGAGTCTCGCCGCTCCGCCTCAACTCGACGGTAAACACCCGTCGTTTTGGCGCCAGAACGACCGTGCGGAGATCGCGACGCCGTAAACGTACGGACCGCGGCGCGCCTGCTGCGGCATACGAAAATTAGAGCGGGTCACGGCGGTCGTCAACGAAATTCGACAAATATTCGGATTCTGACGCACGTGTCCGGCTCCGGCCATTGCACCATCTTAAGCATGGAAGAGTCGCCGACGGCTTGAGGGCGCCGTCATTAATGTTTCTTCAGCGATGCGTCAGAGCGTCGACTCGACGCCAAGGATCGCCGTTGTCTGAGCTGAGAGCAGCCCGCCATTGCCATGCGCGAGAGCGACTTCGGCTCCGGCCACCTGCCGTTCTCCCCCATCGCCGCGGAGCTGCGTCACCGCTTCGATCAGGGTGAAGATGCCGTACATGCCCGGATGGACGCAGGAGAGCCCGCCGCCATTTGTATTGACCGGAAGGCGGCCGCCGGGCTCGATTGCGCCGCTTGCGACGAGCGGACCCCCGTCGCCTTTCTTGCAGAAGCCAAGGTCCTCGAGAAACAGAAGCACATTGATCGTGAAGGCGTCATAAAGCTGAAGAACGTCGACGTCCTTCGGCTCGAGCCCAGCCATCGCAAAAGCCCGTGGTCCCGATTGCGCAGCCGCGGTCACCGTCAGATCGGGCATCTGGCTGATCTGACGGTGTGTCTGGGCGGAGGCGCATCCGAGCATGTAAACTGGCTTTGACCGCAGGTCCTTCGCCCGTTCCGCTTTCGTGACCACGACGGCCCCGGCTCCATCCGTAACCAGGCAACAATCGAGCAGGCTAATGGGATCGCAGATCATTCAACTCTTGAGGACATCCTCGACGCTCAAAGGATCGCGGACGAACGCGGCCGGGTTCAATGCCGCCCATTTGCGCGACGACACCGTAACGCTTGCGAGTTGCTCCCGAGTGGCGCCGTACTGAAACATGTAACGGGCCGCCGCAAGCGCGTAGGACGAGATCGGTTCGCGCGGATTGTAGGGCGCCTCGTAAGGAGGCATGTCCGGACCTGACCCGCGACCAGTGCGCTGGTTGCTTCCGTAACAGATGAGCGCAACGTTGCATAAGCCCTGCTGGAGCGCCAATGCAGCCCACAACAGATGGTCGACGAAGGAATTGCCGCCGGTATTCGTGCCGACCGCGACCAGCGGCTTCACGCCAAGATACTCGCCGACCACGAGTGTTGGCAGGATATTGGTCATGTTCGCAGTGAAGAGGCCATCGACGTCCGACAGTTTGAGTCCCGCATCGGCGAGTGCGTCCCGCACCGCTAGTCCGAGCAAGTCAAGATGGCTATATCCGGGCGCGGCGCCGACGCCCGCGAGGCCGACGCCGACCAGCGCCGCGGCGCCGCGAATGGAGGATTTGCCAGGCATCAGATGGCGCCCTTCGCCTTGAAGACAATGTAGGGTGCGCTGTCGCCCGCGGCGATAGACGCCTGGACCGGCATGCCGATCCTGACCTCGGCCGGCGAAACGCCCTCTATTCGGCTCAGCATGCGCGCGCCTTCGGAGAATTCGACGATCGCGACGTTGTAGTCACCGCCCCTCTCCGGCTTCTGCCGCACGATCGTCGTCGAATACACCGTCGCATCGCCGGAAATCTTCCGCCATTCGAGATTGCTGTTGCCGCAATGGGGACAGATCGTGCGCGGAAAGAACACCTGCCGGCCGCAGGCGACGCAGGTCTGAAGCCGGATCTCGCCAGCCTTCAAGTAGGACTCAAAGACTATGCCGGGGGCGTCCGATGCCGCTTCCGCGCCTGCCATGATTCTTCCGCTCCGAGGTGCTTGGGGTCCAATCCGATGATGTCTCTTTTGACGGCCGCCCGCGCTTGGGCGGCCGATCATCGATTTGCGAAATCGGGCGCTCTCTTCTCCAGAAACGCGTTGACGCCCTCGACCATGTCGGAAGTCGCTGCGCAGGCCCCAAAACCGATCCCTTCTGCTTGAAGTTGGGACTCGAGGCTTGAGTTCGAGCGACTGGTTGAGGAGCAGTTTGGTTCGCGCGATCGCCTTTGTCGCGCCCTTCGCGAGTCGCTCCGCGAGCTTGGCGGTCTCCTGAGCAAGTTCGGCTGCCGGCACAACGCGATTGACGACGCCCAAGCGCTCCGCATCATTCGCCTCGATCCGATCGCTCAAGAGCGCAAGCTCCATGGCGCGCTTCATTCCGAGCGTGCGAGGCAGGAAATAGGTCGAGCCCCCATCGGGGCTGGCGCCGATCTTGGTGTAGGCCGAGGTGAAGAACGCATTGTCAGCGGCGATCGCAAGGTCGGACGCAAGGACGAGGCTGAAGCCGAGGCCCGCGCAAGCCCCGCTCACGCTCACCAGCACAGGCTTCGGCATTCGCCGAATGAGATAGATGATCGGATGCATCGCGTGGCAGGTGGACTCGAAATGCGTCCGCCGCGCATCGGCGTCCATCGCCATGTGCTCGGTGAAGCTCTTGATGTCGCCGCCGGCCATGAAGTGGGTGCCCGCTCCGCGAAGAACGACGCATCTGACCGCCGGATCATGCTCGACATTGGAGAGAAACGCGATGAGATCATCCCGCATCTGGTCCGAAAAGGCGTTCATCTGCTTCGGCCGGTTCAGCGTCGCCCAGGCGATTCCGTTCGCAGTCTCACCGATGAAATGCCGCTCAACTCGGTCGTGCATGCGCCCCTCCTTGGCCTCAAGTCAGAATCGGGCGAGCACGTGGTCGACATATTCCGCGGCCGAAGCGAACGCCCGCGCGCCAGACATATCCGTAATCTTGTCATACGCGGCCGCGACGGAATCGGGATCGGCTGCTTGATCCTGGGCCAGATAAACGCCCTCGGCCTCCATCATACTCGTCTTTGCAAGATAGCCCGCGCCCACACTGATCACGTCTCCCGATGACTGGCACTCTTCGCTGCACAGATAGAGCACAGCGGCCGAAACATATTCGGATTTGAGATACGGCAGCGCGTGCTTCGGCATCAGCGCCTCGGTCATTCTCGTAGCCGCAATTGGAGCGACGGTATTGATGAGAATTCCGTTCTTGCGCCCCTCGAGCTTGATGACGTTCACCAACCCGACCAGCGCCATCTTTGCCGCGCCGTAGTTCGATTGACCAAAATTTCCATAGAGCCCGGCGCCGGAAGAGGTCATCACGATCCGGCCATAACCAGCCTCTCGCATATGCGGCCACGCCGCGGCCGTGCAATAGACCGAACCCATCAGGTGGACGTCCACGACCGCCCGAAAGTCCTCGGACGCCATTTTTGCAAAGGTCTTGTCTCGGAGGATCCCCGCATTGTTAACCAGGACGTCAACGCCGCCGAAGCGCGACACAGCGTTGTCGATCAAACGCTTGGCGCCAGTCTCATCCGACACGCTATCGTAGTTCGCCAACGCCTCGCCGCCGCCCGCTTTTATCTCTGCGACGACACGATCCGCCGCTTCGGACGATCGTCCCGCGCCATCGACGGCGCCGCCCAGATCATTGACGACCACCTTCGCGCCGCGTGACGCGAGCATCAATGCATGCGAACGCCCGAGCCCGCTTCCGGCGCCGGTGACAATCGCAACCCCGCCATCAAATCGTACCGGCATCACCCCACTCCAAACGGCCGCCTCGAGTTCCGGTTGCGCCAAGTGCAAGCGCGTAAGAACCATCAGCCGAACGCACCAAGCGCCCTCGCGTCGTCACGGCGCCGCGAGTGATAGGAACTTCGAGCTCCCGCAGTCGATTTATCGTCAGGTACAGCTTGCTGTCAATTTCTGTTCCGAATATTGTTCGGTTTTGCCATCCATCCGCTCCAACCCTGCACGATCGCATTGGGGGCGCGCTTGGAGATTGGCCGAAACAAGACCGCGAGCGTCAACGTCGATCGTTGTCAGCGTAGCGAAGACACAAAGGCGGAAACGAACAAGGAAACCGAGAATGTATGATTACATCGTCGTCGGAGCGGGCTCCGCGGGATGCGTGCTCGCCAACCGTCTGTCGACGAATCCGAATCGCAAGGTCCTGTTGATCGAGGCGGGGCCCGAACCGACGAGCCCTTGGATCAAGATCCCGGCTGGCGTCTCACGGGTCTTCCAGCCCGGCCCCTACAATTGGGCCTATACATCAGAGCCGGAGCCCGAGCTCCAGAACCGCGCCATGTACTGGCCGCGCGGCAAGGTGCTTGGCGGATCAAGCGCGATCAACGGCATGCTTTACGTTCGCGGTCATGCGCGCGATTTCGACAGCTGGGCTCAGCGCGGCAATGTGGGATGGAGCTGGAGCGACGTTTTGCCCTTTTTCAAGCGCAGCGAACGCCAGCAGCGGGGCGCGAGCCCTGCGCATGGGAGAGAGGGCGAACTCTCGGTCTCGGATCCGATCGTGCGCAACACCTTCTCGAAGAAGTTCATCGAGTCCGCGAACGCGCTCGGCTTCCCCAAGCGCGACGATTTCAATGCAGGCGAGCAGGACGGCGTCGGCTTTCTTCAATACACGATCAAAAGCGGGTCGCGGCATTCATCCTACGAAGCGTTTGTAAAGCCGATCAGGAATCGGAACAACCTTACGATCGTCACTGAGGCTCTCACCGAGGCGGTGCTGCTCGAAGACAAGAAGGCCGTCGGCGTCCGGTATCGCAAGAACGGCGAGGTCCGCACCGAGAAGGCGGGGCGGGAAGTCGTCATCAGCGGCGGGGTCGTCAATTCCCCACAACTTCTGCTGTTGTCCGGAATCGGTCCAGCGGATGAACTGAAACAGCAGGGGATCGAGGTCAAAGCCGATTTGCCGGGCGTTGGCGAAAACCTGCACGATCACCTCTTCACCAGCCTCATCTGCAACGTCGACCCGAGCGTCTCGATCAACCATAGGCTGCGGGGTCTGCGCGCTTATGTCGAAGGCGCACAATATGTCGCTTTCCGAACCGGAAACCTGACCAGCGGCAGTTCGCAGACCAGCCTGTTCGCGCGCGTCATGCCGGGCGTGGATCATCCCGACATTCAGATCAACACACGCCCCTTCAGCTTCGACCACGACAAGGACGGCAAATGGGCAATATCCACCTATCCCGGCACAATGGTCTCGATCAACCTATTGAGGCCGCAATCGCGCGGGCGCATCACGCTTCGCTCCGCCTCTCCAGCCGACCCGCCCAAAATACTTGCCCGCTTCCTGTCGCAGGAAGTCGACCTGCTCGGCCTGTTGGAAGGGCTTAAGCTCGCGCGCCGGGTGATGGCGACTCCGCCCATTGCCAACGTGATGGTCAGCGAACGTTCGCCCGGCGCAGCGGTCAAATCCGACGACGACATCAAGGCGTTCATCCGCGTCAACGCGCAGTCTGTCTATCACGGCGTCGGCACATGCAAGATGGGGATCGACCCGATGGCCGTCGTCGACCCGCGACTGCGCGTCCATGGCGTCGCTGACCTCAGGGTCGCAGACGCTTCCATCATGCCGTCGATCACGTCGGGCAACACCAACGCCCCGAGCATCATGATCGGCGAGAAGGCCGCAGACATGATCCTCGCGGACAATCCGTAGGCGCTCTGGCCAGCGAACCGGCCGATCAATATTAGCGAGTCCGTTTTTAACGATTCCAATGGTTTGCGGCGTACTTTGCGAGTCGTTGCCCCCGTCTCTAGCGCCAAGTCCCGGTCGCACGGCTCAGGAATGCAACGTAAGGCTATCTAATTTCGGAAAAACAATACCACGCCTCGCCTCACTTGACAAGAAATTGTCGATTTTTTTCTCGACCGAACACCCCTTCCCTCAGCCGGCCTTTTCGTCGTCCTCGAAACGCCTAGCAATCTCGTCTACCGAATCCGGTGTGATTGCGCACTGCGCTCCCCGTAGCAGCAACCAGGGAGACAAGGGTGAAGGCGAACACTTCGCCTTCACCCTCATTCGCGCAATGACCCGCCGCCCTGGCCAATCCAGCCTCTCAAGCGGCGGCGGCCGGCGCCTTTTCGTTGGCGACGATCTCGCTGAGCACCGGATGGAGATATTCGAGAAAGCGCTTCGGGTTCTCCGACATCGGGAAATGACCGAGCTCCTTCATGTACTGGAACTTCGCCTCGGGATTGGCGCGCAGGATCTCCTGCGTAATCGCCGGCGACGCCGACCAGTCATATTCGCCGGTCAACAGATACATCGGGCAGGCCTTCGGATCTTCCATCTTGAAGAGCCCGTTGCGCAGATCGCCCTTGGCAAAATAATAGTCGAGGTCGCCTTTAAAGACGCCAACGCCCGACTGCATGTAGTGCCACAACGTCTCCCAGGTGTCCTCTTCCGGGCTCTGCGGCGCGATCAGGCTGCGGTTGAGCGACGCGGCGGCTTCGCCGAGATTGACGTCCGAACGGTCCAGATATTCGGACTCATCGACAATACCCGACAGCGACAGCACCGCCCCGAGCCCCGACTGCAGGCCGATCACCGCGCGCATTTTTCTGGGATATTTCATCGCCAGATGCAGCACCACGCGGCCGCCCATCGAACAGCCCATGATCACCGGCCTCTCAAGGCCGAGGGCGTCGGCGACCGCCCAGATCGTGTCCATGTAGAGGTCGGCGTCGAGCGAGTAGAACTCCTTCTCGAATCCCGGCGGCGGCGAGGACTTGCCATGCCAGGGCATGTCGAAAGCGATGACGCGGAACTTGGAAAGAACCTCAGGGTCGTTCTGAACGCCGCGATATTGGCGGCTGTCGGCTCCTGCGGTGTGAAGGCAGATGAATGGAATGCCCTGCCCTGACTCTTCGTAATAGATCCGGTAGGGCCGGCCGCGGAAATTGATTCTCATATAACGGCCGGTGACCGGCTCGATCTCAACGCTCATCAGGCAGCCCTCCGCATACGGATTCCATTCACCACGCCCTTGACGAAAAACAGGTTGACGAGCACTGGGAAGATCTCGCCGGTCAGCTTGGCATGGCCGCACTCGACCATCGCCATCACATCCTGATAGCCGGGCGGCGGATATTTCTGCGAGAAAACGTCCCAGTTCTCCGAACTCGCGGAGAAGGTGAACAGCGGCTTCTCCGTCGTCTTCTCGAGCGGCGTAACCGACACCACCAATCCCTTGGCGATCTTGACCAGATAGGCTTGGTCGTCGATCTTGATCGCGAAGTCGAAGTTCAGGAACCTTCCACGGTACACCTGCTTCTTGTCGTTGTTGTTGTGCTCTTTGATAACTGTTTCAAGATCCTTGGTGCTCGCCATAGGCGCCTCCGTCTTTCGATAGCCTTTCAGGCCGGTTTCCGTCCTGCCCGTCTCGGCGGCGACGGATCGCAGCCGAATCCTTCTCATGCGCGTTCATTGCTCCGCCCTCGATCGGACGACGCTGAACAGGCTCGCCGCGATGACCGTGGTGACGCCGACGAGGCCGTACTGCCAAGCGGGGCCCGCTTGCAGGAAAGTCGAGGCGCCGATCATCAGCTGAACCATCACCGCGCCCATAAGCGTCGCGACGAACGAGCCGCGTCCGCCCGCGATGCTCGATCCGCCGAGCACGACCGCGGTTATGCTGAGAAGCGTGAGATCAATGCCGGTGACAGGCGAACCGATGCCGATCTGCGAAGCCAACAGGAGCGAGGCGATGCCGGTGAGGAAACCGGACCCGCCAAAGGCGGCGAGCACGACGCGCGCATAGCTGACGCCGAGCTTGCGGGCCGAGGTCTCGGCCGAGCCGATGGCGCGCATCTGCCGGCCGATGACGCTGTGCCTAAGGACCCACTCCAAAAAGACGATGGCCGCGACGGTGACGATCGTCCCGAGAGGAATGACGCCAAGCGGGGTCGACATCGTGTCGCCGACGATGGTGTCGATCATTCCATCCGGCTGGGGCCGCAGCAGGAGCGAAACGCCCTGCAATCCGATGAACGACGCGAGCGTCACCACCACGGACGGAATTTGCAGGAGGATGATCAGGGCGGCCTGCAGAAGACCGTAGACGAGTGCACGCGGCGACGATGACGACCGCGCCGAGAAAGAGCGCCATGCCCGAGGCGCCGGACGGCATGAGGAAGGAGGCAAGCACCACCGCAAGACCAGCGAGCGGGCCGACCGACAGGTCCATGCCGCCGACCAGGACGGCGCAAAGCTGAGCGGCGGAGATGAACGCGAGCAGCGACGTTGCCGCCAGGATGTTGCTGATGTTGAACGAAGTGAGGAAATACGGGTTGATCGCATTGATCACTCCCGCGATCACGATCGTCAGCACTCCGAGCACGATGGGAGGAAAGTAGTCCCCGCGCAGGAAGTCGTTGAGCCGATGGCTGGAGCTCGCGCGGGGCCGCCCCTGCTCCCGCAGCGTCGTCACGGTCATGTTGGCTTCGGTGATGGCGGCGTCATGCACTTCGGCGCCCGACAGTTCCTTCACCGCCGCGCCGCGGGCGAAGATGACAACCCGGTCGCAGAGCCCTTCGATCTCCACCCCGTCCGCGGACGACACCACCACGGCCGCGCCGGAATTCGAGATCTGACGTAAGCGCCGATAGATCTCGCTGCGCGTTCCGATGTCGATCCCCTTGGTCGGCTCGTCGACGAGCAGCGCCGTTGGCGAGGCGAGCACCTCGCGTGCGAACAGCACTTTTTGCTGGTTCCCGCCGGAGAGGTTGGCGACCGGCGTCTCAGTTGAGGGCGTCTTAACTTCGAAGTCGGCCGACGCTCGCTCAGCGACAGCGGCTTCGCGGGCGAGATCGATGATTCCGTGCGACGAGAACCTCGAGAAGGCCGCAAAGCCGATATTCTCTCGTACGCTCAAACTCGTGAAAACGCCCTCCGCGTGCCGATCATCGGGAATGAAGGCGATGCCCGCGCGGCGGGCGGAGCCAGGCCCGCCATGGACGGGGCGGCCGCCGACGAGAATCCTGCCTGCGTCGGATCTGTTCAAACCCGCCAACGCCCGGACGAACTCGCGCTGCCCTTGGCCCTCGACCCCGGTGAGGCCGACGATCTCGCCAGCGCGAAGGGCGAGGCTGACGTTGGAGAAACCCGGGCCGCTAAGGCCCTCGCTCTCGAGCACAGGGGCGCCGTCGACCGCTTTCCCCTTTTCTGGGAACAGCTGCTCGAGCGGCTTGCCGACGACGAGCGTGACGATCTGGCTGTTCGTAATGTCCTTCCGCAGTCGCGTGTCGATAAGCTCCCCATCGCGCAGGACCGAGATGCGGTCCGCAATGCTCATGACCTCGTGCAACCGGTGTGAGACATAGACGACCGCCACGCCGGCCTTCCGCAAATCGGACACAACATCAAAGAGCTTCTCGACGTCCTCCTTCTGGAAGGGCTCTGTCGGTTCGTCCAGAAAGATCACGCGCGGCGATATGACCAGGGCGCGAGCAATCTCGACCACATGGCGCTGAGCGAGCGAAAGATCTGCAACGCGCCGATTGACCGCGGTCTGCAAATGCTTGCGAGCGATGCTGTCGATCAGTTGCGCGGCCTCGATGCGGCTGCATCGGGCGCGGAACAGCTTGATGTTCTCGAGAACCGTCAGGTCAGGCGCGAGCGCCGGATGCTGGTAGGCGACCGCGACGCCGTGCTTGCGCATGATCTCGATGCTCGGCGCCGTGATGAGTTCGCCGCCACAATAGACCTCGCCGGCATTCGCGCGAAGCGTTCCGGCGGCAATGCCAAGCAGCGTCGACTTTCCGGCGCCGTTCTCGCCGACGATCGAGTGGACCTCGCCCGGATAGATGCATAGCGACACGTTCTCAAGCGCGATGACCGGGCCGAAGGTCTTCCGTATGCCTCTGAGTTCGAGAGCGGGGATGGCGTCGTTGGCGCTCTCGGCCGTCGCAGCGACGGAGCGCGCGCCTGAGTAGGCCGACGAGGAGGCTGCGGTCAGACTGGGCAGCGAGGTCCTCGAAAAGCGAAGCCACTTGGCGGCGTCCGGCAGCCAGACGCTGGCGATGACGATGAGGGCCTGCACCACATATTGCATCGACTGCTGGAAGCCAAGCGAGACGACGAGCTGGCCGAGGTAAGTGAGCAGGATCGCGCCGATCACGGTCGCTGCGATGCTTGCGCGGCGGTCCGGAACCGCGCTGCCGCCGATGACCACCGCGGCCACGGTCGGCAGCATATAATGGTCGCCCGACATCACGCTCGGCACCTGGAGGAAGCCCGCAATCAGCACGCCGCTTGCCGCGAAGCAAAATCCGGCGAAGGCGAAAGTCATGATGCGGTAAAGGTTGACCGGCACGCCGGACGCCGCAGCCGCGCGCGGGCTGACCCCTAGGGCCACGAACCGGCGCCCGACGCTCGTCCGCTCCATCGCCAGACTCACAAGGATAGCGAAGATCAGGACGATGAGCGCGGTGTTCGGGATGATGAGCGGCCTGCCCTGCGCAAGCCCGCTGAGAGGCGGCGGCGCCGTATGTGGAGAGCCGCCGGAAATGACGAGCGCGAACGCGATCAAGATCGCATTGACGCCAATGCTCGCGACAAGCGCCGGAACCCGGAGCAACGCCACAATGACGCCATTGACGACGCCGGAGGCCACTCCGATCATGAGCGCGAGCAGAACGCAACCTGCCGTCTCAATCCCCGAAGCCTGCGCCGACGGCAACACGGTGACAATGACGGCCGCCAGCGAGATGGCGCCGCCAACTGACAAATCGAAACCACGCTGCTGGATGACGACATGCTGACCGATCGAGGCGAGCGCCAGGATCGCCATGAATGGCAGCATGGATAGGAATGCATCGGCGTGGACGCTGCTGGGAGCAAGAATGCCGCCGACGACAAAGAGGAGGAGCGTCGCGATCGCAAGCTTGAACCAGTGGGGAACAATGGCGTTGTTCCGTTGCCAGCCGCCCCGGACGCGCCGCCGTCCCTGGGCTTCAACCTCGATCATGCCGCCACCGCCGATCGGATGACATCAGAGGCGCGTTCTTGGAGAACGCGCCTCGTTCCGCTTTATTTGCTGAACAGCGCCTTGAGCTGCTCGCTCGAGAGCTGCGAGGAGATGTTGGCGTCCGGAGGCAGCGACTTGTCGCAATGAGGCGCAAGCTTGGGGTCCTTGGACGTCGTATCTTCGTATTTGATCATGGAGATGATGCTGGGTTCGGTGTTGTTGAGACCCTCAGCCGCCGCGAGCGCCTTGCGCAACGCGTTCCGCACCATCCAGGTTCCCGAGGAAACGGTGATCAGGTTGAAATTCGGGTTGGTCGCGTGCTTCTCCTGCCAGAGGCATCCCAGAGAATTGACGTCTTCCGTCACGGCAAGCGTCAGTGGCCGTCCCGCGGCGACGAACGCCCGAAGCGCCGCCGCCGTTCCTTCGCCGGAGTCATGGAACGTAGCGTCGATCTCAGGGTACTTCGCCAGGAGCCCCGCCGTCACACGCTGCGTTTCGGCCGGATCCCAGTTGACGTAGACAGGCCCGCCTTCGAGCACCTTCACGTCGGGAAACTTGTCGAACACGCTCCCCCACCCCTTCTTCATCTCGAGCGTCACCGGATTGCCGGCGACGCCGCCGAACTCGAGGACGTCGCCCTTCCCCTTAAGCGCTTCCATCGCCCAATTGGCTTCGTTGACAGCCTTGGTGCGCTGATCCTCGGTGACCGCGACCAGATAGTCCTTCAGCCGCTCGCCGGGGAAATGGAGGCCCGTGTCATAGGGCACGACGATCGAGCCAGCGGCGGTCGCGTCGCGCATGGCCTTGATCAGCGCCGGACCGAAGTCCGGGAACACAAGGATGATGTCGACGTGCTGGGCGGCCAGGCCCTCGATATCGGCGATCTGCTTCTGGGCGCTGCCCTGCGCGTCGGTGTGGATGACTTCCTTGATGGTCGGGCACTTGCTCGCTTCGTCCTTCAGTTCGGCAAGCGCCGTCTTTCGCCACGAATTGGCGAAGAACCCGTCGGAGAGCGCAACGCGCACCGGCTTCGTGCCACACAGCGTGCGAATATCGATGACGTCGGTGTAAGGCCCCGCTTTCTCTGGGGCCATGTCAAGCTTGGCGTACGGAGAGTCTTTCGCATAGAGATTCGTGGAGCTGATCATTGAGCCGACCAGCACCGCGCTCATGGACAGCGCCGCTGCAATCTTCATTGTTTTTCCTCCCTTTCTTTGACCCAGCGCTCTTCAGAGCCGTAGCGCTCGCTGAACAACACAGTTCCTAATTCCGAAAAGTGTTCAGGTTATGAGTTCTACTGTGATCGCAGAAAAATTGTCAACAAGTCCGAGCGGGATTCGTGCAATCGAGACGTGTCGCGCCGCACGAGCGGCCCGCCCCGTTCGACTCCGAAGAGAACGCGCCGCCGGCGCTGCCATCTCTCCGCGATTGGCAAGGCCGCGGAAGGTCAATCAAAGCTAGGACGGCTCGCTGCGAACGTTTTGTCGCCCGATTGTTTGCCTAGATGTCGACCCGACATGTGCGGTTCTTCGTCGGCCGAAGGATCAAGCCGCATTTGCTTGCCGCCAAGAGGACAGGCGGCTTGGCCCAATCAAGCGCGGCGGCCTTCAATTGACACTCGTCAGCGCTGTCGATAATCTGAAAAATAGTCGAATTTTGAGGCCCCTGCCCCTGTGATAGGCGCGCAGGTGCGGCTGACCGGGCCTACCGACGGCGGAGGTGCTCCGCCCAGGTCATCGTGGGACGCGATGCCGCCGTCGCGAACTAATATCCGTAAGATCTTCACAAAGAGGCGCTGATGCGCATTTTCGCGAGTGGATTGCGCTTTCCCGAGGGGCCAATCGCCATGGCGGACGGCTCGGTGCTCGTCGTCGAGATCGAGCGGGGAACTCTGACACGGGCGCATCCTGACGGACAACTCGAAGTCGTCGCGGAGATTGCAGGCGCCCCGAATGGGGCCGCCGTGGGACCGGACGGCCGCATCTTCATCTGCAATAGCGGCGGATATGGCTGGATTCGCGAAGGCGCCACGCTCCGCCCGGGCAGGCAAAGCAAGACATACACGGGGGGCGGGATCGACGTCGTCGATCTCGCCACGGGCAAGGTCGAGCGCCTTTACGAACGCTGCGGGGAGAACCCGCTTAAGGGTCCCAACGACCTGGTCTTTGACGGCCAAGGCGGCTTTTGGTTCACCGACCTGGGCAAGCTGCGTAAGCGCGACCTCGACCTCGGCTTCATCTACTGGGCGCGCGCAGACGGAAGCGAAATCCGCGAGGTGATCGGCGGCATGATCACGCCCAACGGAATCGGCCTGTCGCCCGACGGACAGCGGCTCTACGTGGCCGAGACAATTCCAGGCAGGCTTTGGTCGTGGGAGATCGTGGCCCCCGGCGAGGTCCGCAAGAGGCCGTGGCCGGCGACTTACGGCGCAACCTTTGTGGGCGCCGGTGGCGGAGCCGTTCGGTTCGACAGTCTCGCGGTCGCCGCATCGGGCAACATTTGCCTCGCCGCGCTCGACGCTTGCGCGATCCTCGAAATGAACCCCGATGGGATCATCGTGAGACGACACTCCGCGCCGGATATGCTCGTGACCAATCTCTGTTTCGGCGGCCCGGGTTTGCGGACGGCCTATGTGACATTGTCTCACCAAGGCGCGCTCGCGGCGCTCGATTGGCCAGATGCGGGTCTCCCGCTTCATCACGTCGACTATCCGAAGTCGGTTTAGCTCAAGTCGCGACGGTTCGTTATGTAGCTCCGGGCCGGCAACGTCAGCGGCCGAACCCGCAGCATGAGTTGCTCGTGTCGACCAGCCGGAATCCTGGCGTCAGCTTTGAAACACTGTCGAGATGTCTGTACGCGCCCTTAAGGAGAGCGAGCGCCTGCGTCCCGTCGAAGGACAAGCCCGCTCGGCTCTCGCGCTCGACATTCGCGAGGGTTGCCTCGATACCCTCCGCCGCCTGCCGCAAGTGATGACCCACATGCCGGATCGAATCCTCGACGGCAAGATTGAGGACTCGCTCTCGGGTCTCCTTATACGTGAGGCGCGCGGCGTCGAGCAGCGATCCATCCAGACGACCCCCGCTTGCGCCCGCGGCTGCAAGAATGAGCAAACCGGCAAGTTGACCGGCGACCGTTCGCAAACCCTCGAACGCGGGATGCACGTCGAGAAGCAGGCGTATGGTTCTATCATCGGCAGACGACGCGAGAATATCTCGCGTGACAACGTCGCGGCTTTGAGCACACGACCGGTCGGCCCGGCCGGGCGCGGCCGGGTCCACGCAAACGAAAAGGCTCCGGGCTTTCCTCATTGGCTTGGCGTTCCCCGGGGCCGCTCGTGACGGCTCGCTTGACTGGCCTCCCAGAGTCACACGAATAGCAAGATGCCATGCAGCAGCGCAATCGACCGCGGTTGGCGCCCCTCGAGAGGGTTTCGCTCCCTGAGGCGCCGCCCGCCGAGAAGACGGACGCCAGCTCCGGTCGATCGGCGACGATCTTGGACATGATTTCGGCCGACCGCGCCAGCGCCTTGCCGCTATCCAGAGCCGCGGGCCATGAACCCGTGATGGAACAGATCGGCAATGGCGCTGTTGCCCTTGAATTAGCCCGGGGCCCCAGCAAATGATTGTTTATGCGTTCGCTGGAGCGCTGTTTCTCATTTTATGCGCGAGCGCCGCGCTGGGAACTTACGTCAGGGATCGCCTGCCCGATCGACATCGTTCGCAAGAAACCATGGCGCTCGTGCAAATCACGATCTCTCTCCTCGTGACCTTTACTTCTATTGTTCTTGCTCTTCTGACGAGCGCTGTGACGAGCGGATTTGATCAAGCGTATCGTAACTTCGGGAATTTTGCCGGCCATCTCGTTCAGGTGGACCAGTGCTTCCGCGACTATGGCTCAGAGACGGATTACATGCGGCAGGAGTTCCGCGGCTATGTGGCAGCCGTAATCGCGAGCACTTGGCCGGATGAGGCGCCGCCTAAAGGCATTTCTCATCCTGATGTATCGCAAGAGCCGATCAAGGGCGAAGGCGTCTCGCTGACCGTACTTCTCAATAACATCAGGACCGAATTGCGAGAGCTTCTGCCCAAGGACACCATGCAGCAACGCATACTCGCCGACTGCGAAGCTGAATTCGCCTCCTTTCTCAAGAGTCGCTGGGATGTCATCGAGGAATCCGACAGCTCCATTTCTCCGCCCTTCTACGGGGTTCTGACGATCTGGCTGATCATTTTGTTTGCGAGCTTTGGATTAACCGCGCGACCCAATCCGATCACGATCATTGTCGTTGTTCTGACCGCGTTTTCGATCTCGATCGCGGTCGGCGTCATCGCCGATCTCGATCACCCCTACGGGGGGATCTTCGGCATTCCCAGTGCACCGACCCGCCACGCATTGGCCGATATGATCCGCAACTGATGTCCGCGGCTTCCGTGCTCGCGGACCGCGCGATCCTATGGCGAATTTGTTGATTGCGTTTGTGAGTTGGGCCGACGAAACTCTCTTCGCGCGGGGAGCCCATACGAGTTTCAGCGGCGCATCTTCAATTCGGTCCGCCGCGCCGCGCGCAGATGGCAACGGATATTCAATGGACGCTTACCGGATAAGCTCGGAACCCTATTATCGAGCGACAGGCGACGAGATCGCGCTGTTCGAGGCCGCCTATCGCGACCGCCTGCCCGTGATGCTGAAGGGGCCAACCGGCTGCGGCAAGACGCGCTTCGTGGAGCATATGGCTTGGCGGCTTCTCCGGCCGCTCGTGACCGTCGCCGCCCATGAGGACATGACGGCCGCCGACCTCGCGGGCCGTTATCTGCTGGCGCCTGAAGGAACGGTGTGGCACGACGGCCCACTGACGCTGGCGGTCCGTCAGGGCGCAATCTGCTATCTCGACGAGATCGTGGAGGCGCGGCAGGATACGACCGTCGTGATCCATCCGCTGACCGACGCCCGCCGGATGCTGCCGCTCGACAAGAAGAACGAGCTCGTCGCCGCGCATCCCGACTTCCAGCTGACGATTTCCTACAATCCCGGTTATCAGAGCGCGGTGAAGGATCTCAAGGAGTCGACAAAGCAGCGTTTCGTCGCGATCGAATTCCATTATCCCCCGGCCCCCGTCGAGGCCGAGATCGTCGCGCGCGAAGCAAAGGCGGAGCCAGAGCTTGCCGCCACCCTTGTCGACATCGGCGAGCGGTCGCGCAACCTTCGCGGTCGCGGGCTCGACGAGGGCGCGTCGACCCGAATGCTGATCCACACCGCGCGCCTCGTCGGAGGAGGCATTCCGCTCACGAGAGCGGTGCAGTCCGGCATCGTGCTGCCGATCACCGACGATCAGGACGTGCGTGAGGCGCTGACCGAGGCGATCTCCGCTTGCCTGTAATCCGCGCGGAGGCGCGCTTCCCGCCCGTAGCCGCTGACGCGCTCGCGCGTCTCGAGGCCATGGCGCGTCAGCGGCCGGTTCTGATGGGCGGGCTGCGCACGGCCCTCCTCCAGCACAGAGCGGGCGCCGGCCGGGACCGCGAGGCCTGGGCGGCGGCCGTGCTTGCGCTCGCCAATGTGAACGCCGGACCTGCGGCGCTCCTCACCGCCTTCCGCATCGCCTCGCTCGCTCCCGCGCGAGCGGGCGCCCTGCGCGGCCTCGCCGATTCGGCCGCGTCCGCCGCCGACATTTGCCGGTCCGCCGGCGCCGCCGCCACACGAAGCGTGCTCGAGGCTCGCGTCGCGCTTGCCGACCGATTCAACAAGGGCGCCATCGGGCCCGAGGCGATATGGTGGAGAACGCTTGTCCGTCTGGCGCGGGAGGCGCCGGACCTCATGGCCCCCGCGACAGCCGCGAGCGCGGAGGCGCTCGCCGCCTGCGGGACGGAAGGCTTTGAGTCTTTCGTCGCGACCGCATTGCGGGCCTCGCCCGATCCGCTGCGCCGGGCGGCCTTCCTCAGCCTGTCCGATCCCGAAGCGCGCCGCGTGCTCGACCGGCTCTCCGGCCATTCGGCCTTCTCCGACAAGCATCGCCGGCTTCAAGCCTACGCCGCGGCGCTCTGGGGAGCCGCGCCGCCGATGCGCGCCACGCACGGGCCCAGGTTCCGCCGCGCCGCGCTGGCGGGAGAGGTCCTCCTCATCCCCGAGACGTTCCCGGAGGCGCCGCCGGACAAGCTCGACGACCTCTTCCGGGCGATCGTCGCCCACGCGACCGCGCATCTTGCCTATGGCAGCCCGCGCCGGGATCCGGGGACGCTGAAGCCGGCTCAGATCGCGCTTGTGGGCCTCATCGAGGACGCTCGGATCGAGGTGCTGGCGATGCGGCGTTTCCCGGGCCTGCGCAGGCTCTGGTCGCCCTTCCACATGGCGGAGCCTTCGGTCCTGCGAACGCCGCCCGCCTTGTTCGCCCGGCTCGCCCGCGCGCTGTTCGACCCGTCTTACGAGGACGTGGACGGCTTTGTCGCTAAGGGGCGAGCGCTCCTCGCAGCCGAGCCCGATCTTGCCGATCCCGAACTCTCGCGCCGCATCGGCGGCCTTCTAGGCAACGATATCGGCCAGATGCGGATCCAGTTCAATCCGAAGGCCTTCGTGATCGAGCCGCCCTATCGCGACGACAATCTCGGCTTCTGGAGCCTGCCGCCCCCGCCGTCCGACCAGCCGGCCGAAGAACTGGAGGCGCCGGTCGAGGCCCTGCGCCAGACCCGGGAGGCGGCCGACGATCCAGCGCGGGCGGAGCGCAACGAGGCGGAGCCCGAGCCTCAGGAAGGGATGGGGCGGGCGCGTCCCGTCGAACCCGAGGAGCCCGGAGTCGTCGTCGCCCGCTATCCCGAATGGGACAGGGCGGCGGGGATCGAGCGGCCCGACTGGACGACCGTGCGCGAGATCGAGCCCGCGCCGGGGCCGGTCTACCGGCTTGAAGAGGCGCTGGCCCGCGACCCTGGCCTCGCCGCCCGGATCGACCGGCTGGTGCGCGCCGCGCGGGTCGGCCGCACCACGCGCGTCAAGCGCCAGCCTGACGGGCTCGACCTCGACCTCGACGCTGCCATCGACGCCGCCAAGGCCTTGCGGACCGGCGAGATTCCAGATGAGCGCATCCATCTGCGCAAGATCATGCGCTTCCGCGACCTTGCGGCGATCGTCCTCATCGACACGTCCGAATCGACCCGCGACCTTGTTCCCGCTGCGGGCGCGAGCGTGCTGGACGTCGAGAAACACGCCGTCGCAGCGCTGGCCCGCGCGATGGGTGCGCTGGGAGACGTGTTCGCGCTCCGGGCCTTCGCCTCCATCGGACGCGAGGATGTGCGCATCGCCCGGATCAAGGACTTCGCCCAAAGCTTCGACAACGCGTCCATGGGCCGCCTCGCCGGGCTGACGCCCGGCTTTTCCACGCGTCTCGGGGCCGCGCTGCGCCACGCGGGCGACGAACTCAAGCGGGTCGCGGCCACGCGCCGCCTCGTCCTCGTCCTCACCGACGGCGCCCCCTCCGACATCGACGTTTCCGACCCCGCCGACCTTGTGGAGGATGCAAGGCGGGCCGTACTCGGCCTCAGAGCGCGCGGCGTCGACGCCTTCGGCCTCACCCTCGACCCGACCGGCGAAGGCGCCGGCGCGGCCGTCTTCGGCCGCCGCAATCATCTGCCCGTTCGCCGCATCGAGGATCTGCCGCGGCGGCTGTCGGAGCTCTATTTCCGCATCGCGCGGCGGTAGTCCCGGCGCTCCGGGACGCTGGTCCGCCCTCCGTCCAATGCGAGAGCGGCGGTCACTTTCGGCGCCGGGCGGGGACGCAGCCGGCGAGCGCCTCGAAGCCGGCTGCGAACGCCAACTCCAGGGCGCGCGCGAGGCTTCCCCCCTCCCTGGCAAGCAGTCGGACGCCCCAGCCGGCGTCGTTGGGCAGGGGCGAGGCGCCGCCCAGCACGCCGATCGCGTCAAGCCGCCTCTCGAGCGTGGCCGGATCGATTGCCCCGCCGAGGATGAGGACGGAGCCAAGCGCCCGCCAGCCGCCAAGCGGGCCGCCGCTTCCGTCAAAATCCTCTCCCGTGAACGTCGAGCGGTCCTCTGCCAGCGTCCGGCCGTCGGGCTTCCGAATCCGACTGGCGGTATCGAGAGCCGCAAAGGGACGCGCCGCGCCAGACGGATCATGGACGGCGAAGCCCTCGGCGAGCAGCGCGCGCGCGCCGGGGTGGATCACGCATTCGGTCTCGACATTGAGCGCCGTATCGGGAAAGAGCACATAAGGATCGGTCGTGAGGGCAAGCAGTGATTCCGGATGGACGACGAGGCGCGTCGTCATCCGGATGCGATTGCCGGTCGAGCGATGCACCACGGTCGCGGCCTGGCTCGTCACGTGTGCGGCTGAGCCCGGACGCGTTTCCACGGCGAGGCCGAGCCTGTCGCCCCGATAGAGGCCGCCCGAGGCCGATTGCAGGTAAAGCGTCGCAAGATCCGGCCGCGCGGCGTCGAGACGGTGCGGACGGGCGACATGAAATGGGTAAGGCGCGAATTGCCTGAGCAGGAACGTCTTTCCCCCTCCGCGGGCAAAGACGAAATCGGCCTCCGTCACGCCGGCGCCCGCCCCGCTCAAGGCCTGAACAGCCTCGGCTCGCGGTCTCACATTCATGCGCTGAACAGCACCGCCGCGGCGATCGCGTCCGCGACAGCCTCCACCGCCTCGCCGCGCATCAGGCTCGTCGCGATCACAGGGTGGCCGTCACGCACCGCCCGGGCCTCCGCCAGCATCCGCTGAAGGTCCACCCCGACATGGGGCGCAAGATCGGTCTTGTTGACGACGAGAAGATCGCTGCGGATCACGCCGGGTCCGCGCTTGCGCGGAATGTCGCCGCCGCCGGCGACGTCGATGACGAAAATCCACCAGTCCACGAGGTCGAGCGAGAAGGTCGAGGCGAGATTGTCGCCGCCGGACTCGAACAGGATGAGATCGATACCCGGAAAAGCGGCTTCGAGTTCGTCGCCCGCGGCGATGTTGAGCGTTGGGTCCTCGCGGATGACCGTATGCGGACAGGCGCCGGCCTCAACCGCCGCGACCCGGGCCGGATCGATAAGGCCCGAGCGACGGATGCGCTCGGCGTCCTCGCGGGTGACGAGATCGTTGGTGACGACGGCAAGGTCGATTCCCCGACCCTTGAAGATTGGTATCAGCTTTTCGATCAGCGCGGTCTTTCCCGAACCGACCGGACCGCCGATGCCCACGCGCGCGGCGGCGCGCGCCTTTGGAGAAGAAGCGCCCGCGGCTCCCGCCTTCATCGCAGCATGTACCTTTGCGCGAGGGGAAGACGGACGGACGGCTCGCAGGTCGCAAGGGCGCCGTCGACGAAGACCTCGAAGGTCTGCGGATCGACCCTTATGTCAGGACAAGCGTCGTTCCACAGCATGTCGGACTTCCGGAGCGTGCGCGCGCCGCGCGCGGGCACTAGCGCCTTGGAAAGGCCGAGCGCGGCGCCGAGATCGCGATTAAGCGCAAGCGGATGGACGAAGCAGGCGGAGAGCGCCGCGGGGGCGCGGCCGAAAGCGCCCCATTGCGGGCGCATGAGGATCGGCTCGCAGGTCATGAGGGACGCCGCCGAATCGCCCATCGCGCCCCAGGCGATGAAGCCGCCCTTGACGACAAGTTCGGGCTTAATGCCGAAGAAGGCGGGCCGCCAGACGACGATGTCGGCGAGCTTGCCATCCTCCAGCGAGCCGATGTGCTCGGCGACGCCGAAGGTCTTCGCGGCGTTGATCGTATATTTCGCGATATAGCGGCGGATGCGGGCGTTGTCGCCGCGATGGGGCTGTTCCTCGGGCAAAGGGCCGCGCTGATCCTTCATCTTTGACGCGAGCTGCCAGGTTCGGCAGATCACCTCGTGAATACGGCCCATGCCCTGGCTGTCCGAGCCCAGCATCGAGATGGCGCCGATGTCGTGCAGCACGTCCTCGGCCGCGATGGTCTGCGCGCGGATGCGGCTCTCGGCGAAGGCGACATCCTCGGGGATCGCCGGATTGAGGTGATGGCACACCATCGTCATGTCGAGATGTTCGTCGAACGTGTTGACGGTGTACGGATTGGTGGGGTTGGTCGATGAAGGCAGGCAGTTGGCGATCCCGGCGACCCGGATGATGTCGGGCGCGTGCCCGCCGCCGGCGCCTTCGGTGTGATACATGTGAATCGTGCGGTCGCCGATGGCGGCGAGCGTGTCCTCAACGAAACCGGACTCGTTCAGCGTATCGGTGTGGATCTGCACCTGGAAGTCGAGGGCGTCCGCGACCCTGAGGCAAGCGTCCACGGTCGCGGGCATCGAGCCCCAGTCCTCGTGGATCTTGAGGCCGAGGCATCCCGTCTCCATCTGCTCGACGAGGGAAGCGGGTTTGTGCGAGTTCCCACGCCCGAGAAAGCCGAAATTGATCGGCCAGGCTTCGGCCGCTTGCAGCATCTTGCCGACGTTGAAGGGGCCGCCGGAATCGATGCCGACCGTGATCGGTCCAAGCGAGCCGCCGATCATCGTGGTGATTCCCGATGCGATGGCGTGCTCGCACAGGCCCGCCGAATCGAAATGGACATGCACGTCGATAGCCCCCGCAGTGGCGATAAGGCCCTCGCAATCGCGCACCGTCGTCGCCTGCGAGACGATGAGGCGCGGATCGACGCCGTCCATGATCGCCGGATTGCCGGCCTTGCCCAAGCCGACGATGCGCCCGTCCTTCACGCCGAGATCGCCCTTCACGATCCCGAGCACAGCGTCGATCACGACGACGTTGCAGAGCAGGAGATCGAGCGCCCCCTGCTTGCTGGTGACGCCCGCGGCGAGTCCCGCGCCGTCGCGAAGAGTCTTGCCGCCGCCATGCAGGCATTCGTCGCCGTAAACCGCATGGTCCTTCTCGACGACGGCGATCAGCGAGGTATCTGCGAGACGGAAGCCGTCGCCGACCGTCGGCCCATAAAGCTCCGCATAGGCGCGGCGGGAAATCGCAGCCATCGCGTCACGCTCCCTTGAAGCCGGCGGCCCGGGCGCGGGCGAGCGCCGCCTCGCGGGCGCCCTCCGACTCGGTCGCGTCCTTCGCTGAGGCCGTGGAAACCCGTGACTTCGCGCCGGCCGCCATAAGCAACGAGCGTGACCTCCTTCGTCTGGCCCGGCTCGAAGCGCACCGCCGTGCCGGCGGGAATGTCCAGACGGAAGCCGAACGCTGCCGAGCGGTCGAACTCGAGCGCCTTGTTGACCTCGAAGAAGTGATAGTGCGAGCCGATTTGCACCGGCCTGTCCCCTGTGTTGACGACGCTGAGCGTCACGGGCGGGCGCCCGGCGTTGAGCGCGATGTCGTCGTCCGGCACGACGACGAGCTCGCCGGGATGCAACGCATCCGCCGCGCCGCCCTCGATCGGGCGAATCGGCTCATGCAACGTGACCAGCTTCGTGCCGTCCGGGAAGACGCATTCGACCTGGAGCATCGGGATCATCGCCGACACCCCGGGCATCACGTCCTCCTCGGTGAGAATGGTCGATCCGAAGCTCATCATCTCGGCCACCGAGCGTCCGTCGCGCGCGCCCTCGAGAATCTCGTCCACGATAAGCGCGACGGTCTCTGGGTGATTGAGCTTCAGTCCGCGCGCGCGCCTTTTGCGCGCGAGCTCAGCGGCGGTGAAAACGGTCAGCCGCTCCATCTCGGTCGGAGTCAAAAGCATCGGGGCCGCCTCAATTCGCGAACAGACGCAGGTCGGCGCGAGCATGCCGCGCAGAGACGATGTCAAGCCAGGGCGTCGCGCTCGAAAGGACGATGGGCCCGGCGGGATCGAGGGACGCGCTGCCGAAGTCCTCGATCAGCGGCAAGCAAGCGGCGAGCGCGGCCTGAGCCTCCAGAACGCCCAGAGCGCCCAGGCGAACCGCCGCGTTGGCCATCGCTGCGGCCGTCGAATAGCCGGAGACCGCAACAGCCTCCGCTTCGCCGAGCCCGCAGCGGCGCCAGATCCAGCCCTGCGCCACCGGAAGATGGCCGAGGCAGAGCCCTTGCGCGATCGCTTCGCTGAGTTCGCCCGCTCCCGGCGATCCGAGGCGCTGATGGGCTTTGAGAAGGGCGCGACCATTGCGGCGCGAACCGAGCCGCAGAGGCTCCGAAAGGGTCGCGGCCTCGTAAGCCGCGTCGACAGCGCCCAGGCGGCGAAGGCTCTCCGCATGGAAGGCGTAAAGGATCGCCGGCCGTTCGGCGTTCGCCCAGCGGCGGACGAGCGTCGCGCCGATCAGCGACGTCAATGCCGCGCGGTCGAGGACGCCAAGGGTCGCGACCGCCGCCTCGACGCCGTTCGAAAAGGCGAAGCCCCCGCTCGGGAAGGCGGTGTCGCTCTGCCAGAGAGCGCCAAGGAGCGCGCGCATGAGCGAGCCTAATCGGACGAGAGAACCGAAGTCGCGACCCGCCGCCCCGCGACGAGCGCGCCCAGCCGCTCGAGATAATGATCGACCGGCGCCTCGAGCGCGACGAGCAGCGCCTCACCCTGGAAGCGCACGCGCCAATGCAGGTTGCCGGCGTGATAGCCGAGCTCCACGGCGTCGGCGAGCGAGCGAGGCTCGATGCGCAGCCAGTGCTCCGTGTCGACGCGGACCACGAGGGCGCGCTCGTCGTCGAGCAGGACCACCGCGCCGTCGAACAGTTTCTGGTCACGCGGCAGCGCGATCGCCACCTCTTCGCCGGCCTGGCTCGTCGCCTTGAACCGTCGCCTCGCAAGTTCGTCGGCGGGAAGCGTGAGCACGTCCACGCGGCCGTGATGCTCGAGATGGTGCAGCCGATCCGCGAGAGCGGGCTCGACGCGGCTGCCCAGAACACGATCGACGAAGATCATCGCGGTCTTTCCAGAAGAGAGAGCCGGGAAGGCTCGCCTCGCTATGAGGCGAGCAACTCCTTGATCTTGGAGTCGAGGAAGGCGACGTCGTCAGGATTGGTGCCTGGACCGCCCGCGAAATGGCCCCAGACCGACGGAAGCGGGATCAACTTCGCATGGGGCATGTGGGCGACCTCGTATTCGCTGTCCGCGACGGGGAAGTAGAGATCGGTCTCGCCGGGCATGACATAGGTCTTGGCCTTGATGGCCGCGAGCGCCTTGTCGAAGTCGCCGTTGTAGAGCTCGTTGTCGCTGATGTCGCCGTGCTGCCAGGTCCACAGCATGGTAAGGAGATTGTTGGCGTCCTTGGGCAGGAAAAACCCTTCCCAGAACCCAATGAGGAAATCCTCCAGCGAGGAATAGCCCATGCGGTTCAGATCGAGCTTCTGCCGGTAGAAGGTCTGGGAAAATCCCCAACCTGCATAGACGCGGGCCGCCGCGCGAAGGCCCTTGCTCGGCTTCTCGTCGTACCAGCCTTCCTTGAAGGCCGCATCTGCGGTGAGCGCCGCCTTCACGCCCTCGAGAAACACGAAATTGTGCCGCGAGCATTTGGCCGAGCCGCAGAAGGGAAGCAGAAGGTCCATCATGTCGGGGTACAAGGCGCCCCAGTGAAACGTCTGCAACGCGCCCATTGACCAGCCAAGCACGAGCCGGATGCGCCGGACGCCGAAAAGTTCCGTAACGAGCTTGTGCTGCGCGCGGACGTTGTCATAGGCCGTCACCAGCGGGAAACGCGCCTTGTTATAGGGCTCTGGAGTGTTGCTGGGCGACGAGGACAGGCCATTGCCCAGCATGTTCGGTATGACGATGAAGTATTTGGCCGGGTCGAGCGCCAGGCCTTCGCCGACGAGCCACTCATTGTCGTAATGCTGGCCGGAATACCAGGTCGGGTAGACGATTACGTTGCTCTTATCCGCGTTCAACGTTCCAAATGTCTTGTAGGCGAGTTTGCAGTCGCGGAGCGTCGCGCCCCTCTGCAGCTTAAGGTCGCCAAGATCATAGATTTTGTAGTCGACAGTCATCTTTCTCTCTCAAGGTTGCCGCCGTCGGCGGGTTCCGGCCAATACGGGGGTCATGCGCTCAGGACGGGTGGCTTGCGCTAGAATCGATGGCCGCGCCTTTTCGAAACAGGCGGAAGCCTTAAGCACCAGCGCATCGTCGAGATGTCGTCCAACTATCTGCAGGCCGATCGGCAGGCCGTCTGCCGTGAATCCCGCAGGAATTGAGGCGGCGGGCTGGCCGGTCATGTTGAGCGGGAAAGTGAAGGCCAGCCATTGTGTCGGCGCGACCATGCGGCCGTCGATCTTTTCCGGTCCCTGAATGTCGAGCGCGAAGGGCGGAACCGCGAGCGTCGGCGTCAGCAGCAGGTCGTAGTTCTGCATGAATCGCCACATCTTGTTGTTGACCGCCTTGCGCGTCATGAGCGCGTCGGTGAACTCCTCCGCGGTCCAGGGCCGCATCAGAAAGGCGACGAGATGCGGAGACATCCTGTCTCCATACTGCTCGACCATCCTGCGCATGCCGCGAAGGTCAGTCTCCGCCGCAACGAGTCCCCAGAAGGCGCTGAAGGGATCGGCCCAGCCCGGATGCGCCTCTTCGACGATGCAACCGAGATCCGTCTCGAAGACCTTCGCCGCGCTTGTCACGACCTCCCGCACCTTCGGGTCGACCGCCGCGTAGCCCCAGTCGACGCTCAAAGCGACCTTGAGCCCTTTGAGATCGCCTTCGGTCGTCTTTCGCCAGTCGTACGGGGCGGCCGGCAGGCTGAAGCGGTCGCGCGGATCGGGGCCTGCGATCACCGACATCATGAGCGCGGCGTCGTTGACGGTGCGGCTCATCGGGCCGATGTGCTCAAGACTCTCCCAGCTCGAGACGCCAGGGTAACGCTCGTCCTTGGTGCCCGGATAGAGGGGGACGCGTCCCATGGAGGCCTTGAGCCCGTAGACGCCGCTGTGGGCAGAGGGAATGCGGATCGAACCGCCGCCGTCGCTGCCGAGCGCGAATGGGCACATTCCCGAGGCGACAGCCGCGCCCGAGCCGGCGCTCGAGCCGCCCGGCGTGCGTTCGAGATTCCACGGATTGCGAGTTGTCTCGAAGACGGGATTGTGCCCGACGCCGCTGTAGCCGAATTCCGGCACGTTCGTCTTGCCAAGAATGACGCAACCCGCAGCCTTCAGCCGCTCGACCACCACGTCGTCTTCGTCGGGAATGAAGTCCTCGTAGGCGTAGGAACCCGAGACGGTCCTGATGCCCGCTGTGCAGATCAGATCCTTGATGCCGACGGGAACGCCAGCCAGGGGGCCGACGTCCTTTCCAGCGCGGATGTCGGAATTGATCTTGCGCGCGACCTCTCTCGCAAGGTCCGGGGTGGGCGTGCAGAAAGCATGAAGTTTCGGTTCGAGCGCTTCCATCCGCGCAAGATGCGCTTCCGTCACTTCGACCGCTGACAGCTTGCGGCTTTTGACACGGCCAGCGATCTCCACCGCCGTCAGGTCGCAAAGTTCGGTTGTGCCGGAAGACATGGTTCGATCCTGTCGATGCAGGCTGGCGGCGGCCGCTTCCGGCCGCCATTGCCTGAAGCTACCGCGCAAGCGTGGGCGAGGTCTTCGGCGCGAAGGCCGAAAGCGCAAAGTAGACAACGCCGGCCACAACCGCGGCCGAGATCGCGGTGCAATATTCCGGCGCCAGCTTCTCGACCGCGAAGGCCACGATCGAGCCCGCCGCCCAGGCGACGAAGGCCATGGGACGCCATTCCTCCGTGGCCTGAACGCCCGCGCGCGTCAAATACTGATCGACAAGGACGATGGCGCCGATCGGCGGCACGAGGATGCCGAGAAGGGAGAGCCACTCGATGAAGAACGCCCAGACGTTCCCCGCGGCGATCGCAATACCTATCACGCCGAGGATGATCGCCATCAGGCGCATGTGCGTGCCGAGAATGCGCGACCAGCCCGTGGACGAATTGTAGAGGCAGTGCGAGCAGACTGAGCCCAGGTTCAAATACAGAAAGATGAACGCGAGCGCGCTCAGCCACCCGATACCGAGGTGGTTCATGTAGCCGAACATGTTGTCGGCCCCGAACGGATTGGCGTTCGGGACCGCGAGCGCCGCGGTCATGACGCCGCCGACCAGCATGGCGACCAGATTGGCGAAGGGAAACGCGCTAAAAGTCGCGATCCACGAATCCCCGCTCGTCTTCGCCCAGCGGTTGAAATCCGGGGTGACGGTCCCCGCATCCGCAAAGAGCGCGATCACAACAGTAAGGCCGACGCCCATCGACATCGTGGCGGTCCCGTTGGCGCCTGCGTAGTCCATGATGGATGACCACGTCGTTGTCGAAGCGGAGTGGAACGCCACAAAGAGGCCAAGGATCACGAACAACGGGACCGACGCCAAGCCGATCCAGTGAAGGCCCCGCACGCCGATGAAGGTGACCCCGATGTAAAGCAGGCCGGCGATGATCGTCATCAGCACGTAGTTCAGGCCGTAGGCGCTGCTGACCAGAGCGCCGGTAATGCCCGTCTGAACGGCGTACCAGCCAAGCAGCAGCGTCGACAGCAAGCCCGAAGCGACGACGAACCCTTTGGTTCCAAACACGCGGCTCGCGATCAGCCCAAAGTTCATGCCTGACCGCGCACCGAGCAGGCCGAGGAGGCCGACATAGCCGAACATGATGAGGTTGCCGATCGACCATTGCGGCCAAGGCGCGTCGAAAGCCCATGCCCAGCACCAAAATCGACCCAGTCATCGCGCCCGTGATGATCATCGGAAACCCGATCCAGACCATCACGTTGGAAAAGAGGGTACGGCGCGCAGCCGGCGGGACAGGCTTATGCTCGTATTCGTCGCCAAGAAGGTGGTCGACCTGTTCTTCAGCGTCTTCCAATGCGGTGTGCGGTGTCATCGTCGTGCTCCCATAGACGTTGCGTCTTGCGTCTCCTCGCGCTCCATCCCGTTTGTCGGTGTCCGCGGGCGTCTTTGCGCCCGCGGTCCACAGATCACCGGTGTCCGACCGCCTTCTTGAATGGGATGCCTTCAATCGGCGCCTCTTCGGTGCCGACGGTCTCGCGCGTGAACTGCTCGACCATCTCGCGCGTGGCTTCCGGATCGGCGATCCACTTGGCGTAGAAGTCATAGGGGCATGCAGCCACGCCCTTGTCGCCGTCGCCGGAGTTGATCTTTCCCGTGTAGCCGCGGTGTAGCAGCTTGAAGAGATGGTTCTCGGACTGGCCGTTCTTGCGCGCGTCGCGAATGAGGAACTTCGAAAGCTGGGCATACTGAATGCCCATCTCCTCCTCGCCGCATTCGCCGAGCGTCCTGCCGTCGAAACCGACAATCGCCGAATGGCCGAAGTAGGTGTAGACGCCATCGAAGCCGGCCGCGTTGGAGACCGCGACGTAGCAGTTGTTGGCCCAGGCCATCGCCTTGGACATCGTGATCTGCTGCTCCTTGGCCGGATACATGTAGCCCTGGCAGCGAATGATGAGCTCCGCGCCGCGCATTGCGCAGTCGCGCCAGATCTCTGGATAGTTGCCGTCATCGCAGATGATGAGGCTGATCTTGAGCCCCTTGGGTCCATCGGACACATAGGTGCAGTCGCCAGGATACCAGCCTTCGATCGGAACCCAGGGCATGATCTTGCGGTACTTCTGAACGATCTCGCCCTTGTCGTTCATGAGGATGAGCGTGTTGTAGGGCGCCTTCTTGGGATGCTCCTCATGCTGCTCGCCGGTGAGCGAGAACACGCCCCAGACCTTCGCCTTGCGGCACGCTTCGGCAAAAATTTCGGTCTCCTCGCCGGGAATGGTGGAGGCCGTCTCGTACATCTCCTTGGCGTCGTACATGATGCCGTGGGTCGAATATTCGGGGAAGATCACGAGATCCATGCCCGGCAGGCCAAGTTTCATGCCGACGAGCATTTCGCCGATCTTGCGAGCGTTCGCGAGAACCTCGGCCTTGGTGTGCAGTCGAGGCATCTTGTAGTTGACGACAGCGACGCCGACCGTGTCGTTGCTGGATGAAATATCGCCATGGAGCATCGGGCGTATCCTTTAATGCGATGGTTGTCCGGTGATCGACATCTCGTGCCGCGGAGACCGGCCGCTCACACGGCAAGATGACGGTGGATGAGATCGTCCGAGAGATCCTCCCGTTTGCCGGACGCGGCAACGCGGCCCTTCTCGAGCATGATGAAAACGTCGCCGATCTTGCGCGCGAACGGAATGTTCTGCTCGACCAGAATGATCGTCAGGCCCTGCTCGCGGTTGAGCCTCAGAATGATCTCCTCGATCTCCTCGACGATGTTGGGTTGGATGCCTTCGGTAGGCTCGTCGAGCAGGAGCAGGGAAGGCTCCGTGGCGAGAGCCCGCGCAATCGCAAGCTGCTGCTGCTGGCCTCCGGAGAGGAGGCCGCCGGGACGGTTGAGATTGTTGACGAGGTAGGGAAAGAGCGCAGGCACCAGACCCGGGATCGCCTGCTTGCCGTCCTTGCGCGCGAAGCAGCCCATCAGGATGTTTTCCCTCACGGAAAAATCCGGAATGATCTGCCGTCCCTGCGGCACATAACCAATGCCGGCGCGAGCCCGCTCGAAGGTCGGGGCTTCGCTGATGTTCGCGCCCGAGAGCTCGATGCGTCCGGTCGACTTGTCGGTGAGGCCCATGAGGGTCTTGAGCAGCGTCGTCTTGCCGGTGCCGTTGCGGCCAAGCACGGAGAGCGCCTTGCCGTCATCCACCTTGAACGAAACGTCGTGAAGGACGTGGCTGCGGTCGTAGAAGCTGTTGACGTTCGAGAGCTCGATCATCAGTGGATGCCCCCGGAACCGAGGTAGGCTTCCTTCACCTTCGGATCGGTCTCGATCTGCGCGATGTCGCCCTCGGCGATGATCTGGCCGAGATGCAGGACGGTGATGCGCTCGGCGATCTCCCGCACGAACGCCATGTCGTGCTCGACGACCACGAGCGTATGGCGTCCCTTCAGCTCATTGATGATGCGCGCCGTCTTCTGCGTCTCGGCGGCCGTCATTCCCGCAGTCGGCTCGTCGAGGAGAAGCACTTTCGGTTCCTGCACGATCAGGAGGCCAAGCTCGAGCCATTGCGTCTGCCCATGGCTGAGGTTCGCCGCGAGCTCGTGCTGCACATCCTCGAGCGCGACGAGTTCGAGCGCTTTTTCGACGCGCATGCGGCTCGGCTTCGGAAACCCAAAGCGCAGGTTGGAGAACACGCCGCGGCTCGGGCAGCTCGCAACCTCGAGGTTACGGCGGACCGAGAGTTCCTTGAACACGCTCGGAATCTGAAACTTGCGGCCGAGACCGGCCCGGGCGATAGCGAATTCCTCCTTGTTCGTGATGTCCTGGTCGAACAGGAAGACCCGTCCCTCGGTGCTCGGCGTGCGGCCTGAAATGAGGTCCATGAGCGTCGTCTTGCCGGCGCCGTTGGCGCCAAGCAGGACCCGCAATTCCCCGCTCTCGATCACGGTCGAGACACTCGACACAGCCTTGAACCCCGAGAAATCAACTCCAAGGCCGTCGAGGGTCAGAGCGGCCTCGCTCATCAGACAGTCCCCTTGCTGGACGTCATCTGGAGTTCCTTGCCACGCGCGGGGGCGATGCGCGGCCGGGTGAACGCCTCGATGGCGTCGTTGGCCAGGCCCGCGAGCCCGCGCGGCAGGAAGAGCACGACGAGGATGAAGATGACGCCGATGATCGCGCGCCAGCTTTCCACCAGCGCCTGCGTCTCGCTCATGCCCGCTTCCATCACATTGATCAGGATGGCGCCGATGCACGCTCCGAGCAGCGAGTTGCGCCCGCCGACCGCCGCCCAGACCACCATGGTGATCGAGAAGCTGAGGTCCATGAATGTCGGCGAGGCGAATTCGGCGACGTTCACGTAAAGCAGCCCGGCGAGCCCCGCGATCGCCGCCGAAACCGCGAAAAAGAAGACCTGGAAATTCGGCACGTCGAAGCCGAGACAGCGGGCGCGGCTGGCGTCATCGCGCACCGCCTGCAGGACCATGCCGGCGCGGGTTTCGACGAGGAGACGCGCGCCGACGAGGACGAGCGCCAGGGCCCCCGCCACGACATAGTACATAGCCTTGCTGAAACTGTCGAAGCTGAGATTGCCGATCGTGAACGTGCCGAGGTCCGTGAGGCCGTTGAAGCCATTGGTCAGCGGCTGGTTGTCGATGATGAGAAGCCGAACCAGAAGGACCATCGCGAGCGTGATGACCGAAACGAATACCCCGGAGATGCGCTTACGGAAGATGACCGCACCGAGCGCCGCGGCGATGAGGGTCGGGACCGCTATCGCCATGAAGAAGCCGAACCACTGACTCTGGAACGGAATCCACAGGAACGACGTCTTGGTGATGCAACAAAGCTCCTGGGCGGCGCCGGGCTCCGCGTTCCAGAACATGAAGTCCGGAATGGGCGTGTCGGATGCGGCTTGCTGGCTCGTCGTGCTGGCGAGCTTTAGCGACATCGCCATCATGTAAGCGCCGAGGCCGAAGAAGAGGCCCTGGCCGAGGTTCAGGATTCCGGCATATCCCCAGCTCAGGCAGATGGCGACGCCGAGCATCCCGAACACGAGATATTTGGCGATGCGATTGAGCCAGAACTCGCCCAGGACCAGCGGCGCGAGCAGGATCAGGACGATGAACGCCGCGTAGGCCGCGATCTCGACGCTGCGCCTCGAAACCATGGCTCAGCGTCCCTTGTACGAGAACAAGCCGCTGGGCTTGAAGACGATGATCACGATGACGACGGCGAAGATCACCGCGCGCGCCAAAATGTCGTTGGAGACGGCGGCGACGAAGCCGTTGATCTGACCGAGGAGCCCTGAGGCGGCGAGCGAACCGAACAGGCTGCCGACACCGCCCACCACCACCACGAGAAAGCCGTCGACCACGAGCGGCGTGCCCATGTCGGGAAAGACGGTCTTGAAACCAGACATCAGCACGCCTGCGATGCCCGCGAGACCAGATCCATAGGCGAAGGTCAGCGCATTGACGCGGTCGACGTCGATGCCGCACGCCGCGGCCATCTTCGGATTGCGCATGATGGCGCGGACCTGCATGCCCATCGAGGTCCGGTACATGATGAACCAAGTGATGGCGGTCATGATCAGCGCGATCACAATGATCACGGCGCGATAGATGTTGATGTCGGCGCCGGCGATCGTTACCGAACCGGTCATCCAGGCGGGGACGTCCACCTTCTGGAGGCCCGTGCCGAGCCCCTCGATATGCTTGCCGAAGAACGAAGCGCCGAATTCCAGGCGCACCGCCTGCTGAAGGAGAATCGCGACGCCCCAGGTCGCGAGCAGCGTGTCGAGGAGACGGCCATACAGGTGGCGGACGATCAAGCGCTCGATCGCCAGCCCAATCAACGCGGTCACCACGAAGGCGACGGGAATGGCCGCCAGGAAGCCGAGATGCAGCCAGATGCTCGACATGACGGTCGTGTAGGCGCCCACCATCACGAGATCGCCATGGGCCATATTGATGACGCCCATCGCGCCGTAGGTGATGGCAAGGCCAAGGGCGATCATGAGCAGGATCGAGCCGAGGCTCAGGCCTATGAAGATGATGTCAAGCATTCAGGTCTCGGAGCTTCAGCCGCCGACTCCCCGCCTCGGAAGGCGCGGGCTCCGCGCACGCCCCAGAAAAGGAGCGAGCACAGGAGACCCGCGCCGCCGAGCGAAAGGCGGCGACCGTCCTACTTGGTGCTAGCGAGCGCGGCCTTCAGCTTCGCCCTGTCAACGCCATTGGGTGTGCAGAACAGGTTGGTCTCCGTTTCCCCGTAAGCAGCGTAGGGGAGCGGGAAGATCGGCTCCTTGTAGGCGTCGACAATCTTGCCCTGGCCGTCCGCTTGCCATTGGGCGATGCGCGGCGTGAGCCAGGTGTGAAGGTTCTCCGGCTCGATCTTGACCGGACCGCCAGGCGAGTCGAACGTTTGTCCGCGCACGCCCTCCCGCACCGCGTCGGCCTCGATGCTCTTTGCCTTCTCCACCGCCTGCTTCCAGATGAACACCTGGAAATAGGCCGAGCACAGTGCGTGATGCGTGACCGCCTTCGGGTCCTTGACGAACGCGCGGTAGCGCTCGATGAAGCTCTTGTTCTCCGGCAGGTCGATCGCCATGAAGTAGGGGAAGGACGTGTAGCTGCCGACGGCGTATTCCGGGCCCATCGCCGCGATCTCGATTTCAGAGGTTACTGTCGCGCAGATCGGCAGCTTGTCGTGGGTCAGGCCCTGGTTCTTGTACTCCCGATAAAAGGCCACCACGGAGTCGCCGACCACGTTGGAGAGCACGACGTCGGCAGCCGGAGCCCTTGATCTTGTTGACCATGGAGCCCCATTCGGAGTGGCCGAGCTCGAGGTATTCGTCGGCGACATATTTGCCGCCGTTCTTCTCAATCAGGATTTTGCAGACCTTGGCCATCTCGCGCGGATAGATGTAATCCGACCCGACGATGAAGAAGGTCTTCTTGCCGAGCGTCTTCACGATCCAGGGGATGAAGTTCGAGAGCTGCTGGTTCGGCACGGCGCCGGTGTAGACCACGTTCTTCGAGCACTCGAAGCCTTCGTAATAAGTGGGATAGAAATACATCGCATTGCGCTTCTCGAACACCGGCAACACCGCCTTGCGACTCGCCGACGTGTAAGAGCCGAACACTGTCGGAAGCTTGTTCTCGATGACGAGCTTCGAAGCCTTCTCGTTGTAGGTCTTGGGGTCGGAAGCGCCGTCCTCGACGATGGCGTTGACCTGTTTGCCCATCACGCCGCCGGAGGCGTTGACCTCGGAAATGGCCAGCAGCGTTGCGTCGTGGAGCGACTTCTCGATGATGGAGAGACCGCCGGTTAACGAAAAGAGGACGCCGACGTCGATCGTGTCGGCCGCCCGCGCGGCGCTCGCGAACATCGATGGCGCAGTCAGCGCGGCGGCGCTTCCGATGCTCGTCTGAAGAAAAGCCCGACGGTCTATCTGCATGTACGGCCCCTCCAAGGCACAAGTTCGCATTCGCGCACCCGAAAGGACGCGCGCTAGGACGCTTCGGCTCGACACCGCGAGCAAGCTTATTCAGTCCGCAAAGCGGCTGTTGACTGGGACGACGGCGAGACCCATGCCTCGACGCCAAATAAAAAAGCCCGAACGATCCGTGAGGATCCTTCGGGCTTCACCGCCACGCCACGAAACGTCATTGTCTCGTGACCTTTGCCGAGGCCAGCGCTTCATCGCGCACAAACCTGCGACGCGAACATTTATGAGCGAGGAAATTTCGTTGTCAAGAGCTCATTGGCGTTGATGATCGCAATCGCCATGTCCTCCATCGACGTCCGCTTCGACATGGCCTGCTTGCGGATCGTCGAATGGGCCTCGTCCTCGCTCATCTGCTGGCTCTGCATGAGGATGGCCTTGGCGCGCTGGATCTTCTGCATGCCGGAGACCTTGGCTTCGAGCTTCTGCAGCTTGCGATCGGTCTTGCGCCGCTCGAGCCAGAGCGAGCGGGCAAGGATGACATTCGTCAGAAGACCGAAAGGCCGGATCGGCTTCTCAATCACCGCGAGCGCGCCCGATTCCAGCACAAGCTGCAGGGTGGACGGGTTTTCATAGTCTACGATGGCGATCAGCGCCGCACGCAGGTCGCCCTGGGCGCGCAAGAGCTTGCGGATCTCGTCGCGCGCGTCGAAATTGATCGCCAGCACGAGAATGTCGGCCTGCGGCGAAGGACTGTCCGGAATCGGCCAGCCGGCGTCGACCATGCATCCAATGCGCTTGAGGTGCTCGACGAGGCTCTTGCCCTCCTCATCGGGAGGATGGACGACCTGCACACGGAGGTCGCGGAGATCACGAAGAACGCTGCCCGTCATGGCCGAAGCCCCAGGCGTTCAGCTCGCGGTCGCCGTGAGCGGGTCGGCCGACCAGTCATCCAGGCTTTGAACCACGCAATAAGGATCGGGTTTGACCCGCATGCCCGGGTTCCAGACGATCTGGAAATTCTTCGCAGCGTCGAGCCGCGCGACGCGAGGCCACAGGAAGGTATGATTGTTCTCGGCGTCGATGCGAACCCGCCCCTGAGGCGCGTCAAACTCCGATTCGCGCAATTCGCGCAGCAGAAGGTCGGGGTCGTCGGTGCCGGTGCGGCGCAATGCTCGAGCGGCCAGATGCATCTGGAAGTAGGCGGCCTCGGCGCAGGCCGAGACGGGAGCGTCCTGCCCGAACCTTTGCTTGTAGTCGCGGACAAAGCGTTTGGCGGAGGGCGTGGCCAATGTCTCGAAGAAGGGCGCCCCAGTAATGTGACCCTCGGCGGCTTCGGGGCGCATGTCGGCGACCTCCGCCTCGCTCGTCGTCAGGCTGGCGATGGGTGGACGCGTCGGCCCCAAAGCGTCGTGATAGGCTTCGTAGAACACAGCGGTGGCGCGCCCAACCACAGTGGAGAATACGACGTCCGGCTTGAGCTTCTCGATCTGCGCGATGGCCTTGCTGAAATCGCGGCGGCCTGCGTCGAGCGGCACGTAGATCTCGTCCAGCACCTTGCCGCCCACCTGCACCACCAGGTCGGTCATGATACGGTTCAACTCGTACGGATATACGTAGTTCGATCCGATCATCAGGAACCGCTTGCCATAAACTTGAAGCAAATAGCGGGCCAGCTGAAGAGAATTCTGGTTCGGGCAAGCGCCCGTGTAGATGCAGTTCGGAGAATACTCGAACCCTTCATAGAGGGTCGGATAAAAGAGAATGCCCCGGAACGCCTCGACCGCGGGGATTGTCACCTTTCGCGAACTCGACATGTAGCAACCGAAGATCAGCCTGACGCGTTCGCTGGTCATCAGTCGTTCGGCGGTGGAGCGGTAGCGCGCAGGAATCAATTCAGGGTCCGTGATGACCGGCTCGATCAGGCGGTCGAGGACGCCGCCGCGAGCGTTGATCTCTTCGATTGCGAGCAGGGTGCCTTGCAAAGCGGTCCGCTCGACCGCGGCCGTGACTCCGGTTTGCGAAAACATCACGCCAACTCGCCAAGGTTCCCCCGCCACAATCAATTCCTCGCTCATACTTGACACCAACCGCCTTATCGGCGTCTGAAACGGGCCATGCAAGCTTGGTCCCGTCGCCTCAACCGACCCACTTTCTCGTCGAAGCAATGCATGAGTTTAGATGGGATGGAAGACGCGCCCTTCCCTGAAAGCCGGCCTGACCCCGATCCCGCAGGCGGATCGCGTTCAGGTAAATCTTCGTTTGATGTGGAACAAGGCCGGTTCGTAATAACTGTTCATGCGGCCATTTTCCAGTGCGCGCCGGCGCTCATTGGCGTCCAAGGCGCTAAAGCGCCACTATGGCCGAGCGAAGTTTATTCCTCGCCGGCTTCGCGCGGACGAGAGTCGGGCGTCGGCAAGCCGTGATAGGTCCGGCCAAAATACAGCAGGGCGTTGCGTCCGCGCCCTTCGTGAATACCGACCACTTCGCAGATCAGCACCGCATGCGTCCCGACGTCAACCGCCGACGCGATCACGCATTCGAACGCAATGAGCGCGCCTTCCAGACGAGGCGCTCCGGTCTCCGTTGCTCCCCAATCGGCGATTGCGAAGCGCTGCGCCATCGGCGTCTTGCCCCCGAACAGATTTGAGATTTCCCGCTGATCGTCGCTGAGAACATTGACGCAAAGGACGCCGTTGGCGTGCACGGCCGGGCTCGCCGAAGCGCTACGATTGAGACACACGAGCAAGGTCGGTGGCGTATCCGTGACGCTGCATACCGCCGACGCGGTGAAGCCGGCGCGCCCGGCCGGACCATCGGTCGTGATGACGTTGACGGCCGCGCCGAGACGAGACATGGCCTCGCGGAAGTCTTGCGACGCGACGGGCCGCGGCAAGGCGGGTGTTTGCGCGAGGGACGTCATGCGAGGGGCGCCATGAATGTCTCCTTATCGGGACCTCCGCGAGGTTTCACGCCAGCGTGCAAGCCTCCTCGAAGTCCAGCCGCGGCAGGCGCGCGAAGACTCCCGACGGATCGCCATAGCCAAGATTCACTAGGAAATTCGAGCGGTGGCTGGCGCCTGCGAAAAAGGCGGCGTCCACGAGGTCGCGCTTGAAACCCGACATCGGGCCCGCGTCGAGCCCAAGCGTGCGCGCGGCAAGAATGAGATAGGCGCCTTGAAGAGACGAATTGCGGAACGCGGTCTCGTTCGCCATTTCGGCGCTCGACGTGAACCATGATCGGGCGTCGGCGTGCGGGAAGAGTTTGGGCAAGTGATCGTAGAACAGCGCGTCCTCAGCGACGATGACGGTCACCGGCGCCTTCATTGTCTTGTCGAGATTGCCGCTTGAAAGCGCCGGGCGAAGCTTCTCCTTTCCTTCGGGCGTGCGCACGAAGACGAAGCGGGCGGGCGAGCAATTGGCCGAGGTCGGCCCCATTTTGGCCAGATCGTAGATCTCCCGGAGCAGCGTGTCCGGCACCGGGCGATCCAGCCATTTGTTCTGGGTCCGGGCCGTGCGGAAAAGCGCGTCGAGGGCGTCGGGCGCCAGACGGCCTTCAAGGCTCAAGTGAAACTCCTTCGACTGTCGCGGGCGCTGCGCTCGGCGCGGGCAGGCGACGCTTGAAACCGGTCGCGGTCTATAAGGAGCGGCGCATGGAACGACTTGGCGTCATTGTCGCGCGCGCCCTTCACCGCTCCGACCCGATCTGTCAGGCGCCGCGCGGGAGGGGAGCAACGTGACATCGAGTTGTCAAGCAGGGGTCCGGCCCTTGCATGTACGATGGCGCCTCTTCGGCGTATCCGCGAGCGCCGGTCTGCAGGATAAAAGCGTCGGCAATGACGAGCGATTGTGCAAATCCGGATTTGATGGGCCCGCGCATGATCTCGATCCCCTGCATTCAATGCCGGTCGCGTCGCGGACCTCGATATGAGGCGCGCGCCGCTTCGGCCGCGCGGAGCTTCGCAATCGGCGTGCCAAGTACGAACATATACAATTGCAGGGCGAGGGTCCGCGCAACGCGGGCGCAGGAATCACTTCCTCGGCGGCTCCGGCTTGAAAATGAAGCGACGGCCCGCCCTCTTGGCGCGTCGCCGCCCGGAGCGCCATCGGGGCGTGGGTCGTCGCCGTCCCGCTCGGCATGGGCGGGATTGGCGCGCAAGAAGCTGAAGTTGCGCGCAATCGCTCAGGGGGCTAGTCGATCGTGATGAGAACGAAGGCGGGAGGAGCTGCGATGGCCCTGCAAGGGCCCATCCAGGATGAGCGCGCTGTGGCTGCGGGACATTTCGCGAGCGCCGCAACCGGCGCTGCGCTGTTCCGGGCTGCCGACCTGGCGACGGCCGGCAGCGACAAACTTACCTCCGTCCCCCTTTATCTCCAGGTCGCGCGCGTGATCGAGCAGCGGATTCGCAGCGGCGCCCTCGCGGTCGGCTCCTTGCTCCCGGTTGAAACCGATCTGGCGAAGATGTTTGGGGTTAGCCGGCAGACCGTTCGCCACGCCATTGCGCATTTGCGTGATCGCGGCATCCTGTCGGCGAGAAAAGGCGTTGGCACGCGGGTCGAATTCGAGGGAACGCGATTGGCGGTCGAGCTTCTCCGTCGCTTCCGTCGGAGACCTCTTCGAACTGGCGCGCGAGACCGAATTGCATATCACCACGCGGCAGGACATCGAGGCGCGCGGCAAGCTTGCCGTCGAGCTTGGCTGCCGGCCCGGGCGCAAATGGTTTTATTTCGCCGGGCCACGCTATCACGCGCCGAACGAAACGGCCTTCTGCTGGAACGAGGTCTATATCGACGGCCGTCTGGGGTCGATCGTGCGAAAGCTCGAAGTCTTCCGGATGGCGGTTTTTGCGCTGGTTCAGGAGCGCTCGGGCGAATACATCGTCGAGATCAAGCAGGAGATTCGGCCCGCGGCGATCGGAGCCGAGCCCGCCCGTTACATGGGCGTCGCGCCGGGCGATCTGGCGCTTGAGATAACCCGCCGCTATTTCGCCTCTGGCGGGCGATTGATCCAGCTGTCGAAGACCCTCCTGCCCGCGGATCGCTTCGCCTATTCGATGACGTTCCGCCCCGGCTGATCGGCGCCCGGGCCGCTCATCGTCTGGGCATTCTGCGCGCGCGAATTGGGCGCCTCGGGCCGAGAAAATTTGCTTTCATAAGTCCGGACATAAGCTGACTTGCTGGCGCCCGTCTTGCTTGAGGCTCCGCTACGAGTTCACAAGGCAGGAGCGCCATTCGATGGACATGGGCGTTTTCATTCCCATTGGAAACAACGGCTGGCTTATCTCCACGACCTCGCCGCAATACATGCCCTCTTTCGAGCTCAACAAGAAAATCGTGCAGCGCGCTGAGAATTACGGCCTCGATTTCGCGCTTTCGATGATCAAGCTGCGCGGATTTGGCGGGGCGAGCGAATTCTGGGACTACAATCTGGAATCGTTCACGCTGATGGCCGGGCTCGCCGCGGTTACGTCCAAGATCAAGCTCTTCGCCTCCACCGCAGTCCTGACTTTGCCGCCTGCAATCGTCGCGCGGATGGCGACGACAATCGACAGCATCTCGGGCGGCCGCTTCGGCGTGAACATCGTCTCCGGGTGGCAGAAGGCCGAATACGAGCAAATGGGCATGTGGCCCGGCGACGCCTATTTTGGTTATCGCTACGACTATTCGACCGAATATGTCCGAGTGATGAAGGAGCTTTGGGAGACCGGCGCCTCCAACTTCAAGGGCAAGCACTTCACGATGGATGATTGCCGTATGAAGCCGACGCCAAAGGGGGAGGTGAAGCTCGTCGCGGCGGGGCAGAGTCCGATCGGCATGGCGTTTGCCGCGACCTATTGCGATTACAATTTCATCCTCGGCAGCGGCTGCAATACCCCGAAAGCGCATGCGGAGCTCAATCAGCAATTGGTCGACGCAGTCGCGAAGACCGGCCGGGACGTGGGCGCCTATGTGCTGTTCATGGTGATCGCGGACGAAACCGACGAGTTGGCGCAGGCGAAGTGGAAGACATACAAGGACGGCGTCGACGTCGAGGCGCTCGCCTGGATGGCGGACCAAGGCGCTCAGGACAAATCGGCCGCCAAGAGTTCCACCGCGACGAAGATCAATCTCCCCGAACAGGCGGTCAATTTCAACATGGGCGCATTGGTCGGCTCCTACGCGAACGTCGCGAGAATGCTCGACGAAGCGGCGACCGTCACCGGCACGAAGGGCATCATGCTGACGTTCGACGACTTCGTCGCTGGCGTGGAAATTTTCGGCTCGCGCATTCAACCGCTGATGTCGTGTCGCGCGGACCGCCTGAAGTCGGCGGCCTGACGCGATCGGGGCGTCCGACGCCTCGGCTCGCGAGGCGATGGACAAGCCGGCAGCACGCCACGGGCCGGGACACGCCAGCCCGTTCCGTGAAATTTTTCAGAAGGAGGGATGCGCCACACATGATGGGGGTCAGCGCCGGTTGGAGCTTGACGCATGCGGACCTACATTCCCCTCAATGCATTGCGCGCCTTCGAATGCGCCGCCCGTCACCTCAGCTTCACACGAGCCGCCGCGGAACTCTGCGTGACGCCGACCGCCATCAGCCATCAGATCCGCTCGCTGGAAGAGTTTCTTGAAACGACCCTGTTCGAGCGCAAGAGCGGCAAGCTCATCCTCACGCCGGCGACGGCAAGCGCGCTCCAGGAACTCACCGAAGGGTTCAACAAACTGGAGTCGGCGCTTCTTGCCCTGAATCGCCGTTGCGGGCGGCAGAAGATCACGGTCGCAGCCTCGCCCTCCGTCGCCGCCCTGTGGCTGATGCCTAAACTGCAACGTTTCTTCGTGGACGCCCCAGAGATCGACGTCAGCATCTCGTCGGTCATCGCACCGGGCGGTTTCGACGACGGCGCCTTCGACGTGTCAATCTGCAGTTCCGATGAACATCCCGGCCGGAAGGTCGAGTTTCTGATGGAAGAGCAGATCTTTCCGGTCTGCTCTCCCGCTCTCCTGTCGGGCGCGGGCTTGATGGGTGAAGCGGCGCTGGCCGAACTGCCTCTCATCCATGACGACAAGGCTGGCGATCAGTTTCCGACCTGGCGGCGCTATTTCGAGGCGACACGGACGCCGATGCGCGACGTGATCCGTGGGCTTGCGCTTCAACCAGTCGAGCCTGGCGATTGACGCCGCCATCAAGGGCCACGGCATCCTGCTGGGCCGGAACCGGCTGATCGCGTCAGCGCTGGCCGATGGGCGATTGACCCTCGTCTCCAATCAGCCCTACCCCGTTCCGGGCCGCTACTACACCGTGCGGCTGCGCGGCGCCGAGTCGCGGCCTGTCAGGACGTTCCTTGATTGGCTGGGCGCCGAGGTCGACATCGAGAACGATGCGTATCTCGCCGAGACCGCGAGCAGATCGGCTCCGCCTTCCTTAGCCCAGCAAGGCGTGGGCGTCCTCCTCGGACCAGATCAGCGTGACGGGTTGGCCGATGTCGACCGGCGCGGCGAAGAACAGCCCGTCGGGGATCAGGGCCGCCGCGTCCACACCGTCCTTCGCCGCCACCGAAACGCGCACCATCGAGCCGAGGTACTCGACGTTGGTGGCGCGGCCGCTCAGGCTTGGCTTGCTGTCCGCTGAGCCCAGCCCACATCGGTCGGCTCTCACAGCAACCTGGCCGCGGTCGGTGCTCATCACATTGTGACCGCCGATGAAGCGGGCGACGAAAGCGGTGTTCGGCTTCTCGAATATCTCTCGAGCCGAGGCCGCCTGCCGGATATGGCCGGCTTCCATGACCACCACCATGTCGGCGAGCGCCATGGCCTCGTCTTGGCTATGCGTCACGTGCAGGAAGCTGATCCCGAGTTCGCGTTGAAGGCGCTTCAGTTCGCCGCGCATATGCTCGCGAAGGAACGGATCGAGCGCCGACAGAGGCTCATCGAGGAGCAGGACCTGCGGGCGGGTGATCAGCGCGCGCGCCAGCGCGACGCGCTGCTGCTGGCCGCCCGACATTTGTCCCGGCAGGCGCTCGGCGAAGCCGCTCATCTGGACCAGGTCAAGGAACTCGCGCGCCCGCCCGCGCCGCGCGGCCTTGGCCACTCCGCGGACCTTAAGACTGTAGGCGACGTTGTCGACCGCCGTCATGTGGGGAAAGAGCGCGTAGTTCTGGAACATCATCGACGTTCCGCGCGCGCTCGGGGGCGCGTCCGTGACGTTGCGATCGCCGATCAGGACGTCTCCTGAACTGACCTGTTCGTGACCGGCGATCATCCTGAGGGTCGTCGACTTGCCGCAGCCGCTCGGGCCGAGCAGGCAGCAATAGCTTGCCCTCGGAATCCGCAGCGAGATCCCCTCGACCGCTGCCGCTCCGGCGTAGCTCTTGCTCAAGCCGATGAGTTCCACGTCGTAAGCGGATCGGGCGGCGGCCTGAGCGACCGGCGACCCCGCCGCTGGATTGGGGGGTTGTGCGTTCATGGCCGCCCTGCTCGCAACGTTGCGACCGGGCGGCCGATGGCGCCGCGTCGCCGCACGATGATTCCGATCGTGACCAAGGCCGTAGCAAGCACGCAGAAGGACACGACGGTCGTTACCGTGCCGAGGGCGAACAGGACCGGGGACGTGGCCGCCGTCGTCATCGCCCAAATTTCGAGCGGCAAGGTATTCGCCGTTCCGACGGTCAGCGAGGAACGGGCGAACTCGTCGTAAGACAGCGTGAAGCCGAACAGGCCGACCCCAATGACGCCCGGCAGGATGATCGGCAGGACCATGTCGCGGAAGCGCTGCCAGCCGTTAGCGCCGAGATCGGTCGCCGCCTCTTCGTACCGTCGGTCGAACCGGCCGATGGTGGCGAAGGTGATCATCAGGCCGAACGGCAGGGTCCAGGTGAGCTGGGCGCCGAGCCCTGAGGTGAACAGCCCGGTTTTCCAGCCGAGCTCCTTGAAGCCGAGCGCAATGCCAAAGCCGATGAAGAGGCTCGGCATGACGAGGCTTGCAACGGCAGTGTAGAACAGCAGCGCGGAGCCAGGGAACCGACGCCGAAACGCCATGCCGGCCGACACGCAGATCGCCACGGTGAGGATCGCGGCGAGCGACGCCGTTTCCAGCGAGCGGATGAAGGCGCTCGGAATGTCGCCGATCCGGCCTGTTCCCGACAGCAGTCGCTGGAACCACAGGGTCGAGTGCCCGACCATTGGGAAGCTCATTCCACCGTTTGGCCCCTGGAACGACAGGATGAAAATGACGATCATCGGCCCGTAGAGAAAGGCGAGAAACAAAAGAAAGAAGAACCCAAGGATGTAGAAGGATTTCGGCCGCGGCTGGCCCACCTCTGTCATCATCGGCGGGACCTCATCCGGCCAGTTCCTTGCGCACGTCAACGAGGCTGAAGACGCCCGCAACCAGCGCAATGACGACAATAAGGAGGACGACGGAACTCGCCGCTGCGGGGGGATATTCGAACGCGTTGAGCTGCGTCGCGATGCCCGACACGACGCCCGCGCTCTTTCCGCCGCTCAGCACGCGAACGATGTAATAGTCGCCCATCACCTGGGTGAGCACCAGGACGGAGCCGAGCGCGATGCCGGTCTTCGACAGCGGGATGATGATGTCGCGCACGATCTGCCCCTCGCTCGCGCCCGCGTCCCGCGCGGCGGCGATCAGGCTGCGGTCGATCTTCCCCATTGAGTTCACGATCGGCGCGACCATCATCAAAGTGAAAATATGGACATAGGCCACGACGACCGCGAAGTCGGAGAACAGAAGGAAGTCGAGCGGCTGATGGACCAGGCGGGTCGCCATGACGGCGCTATTGAGGATTCCCTCGCGGCCGAGAAACGGGATCCAGGAAATCATCCGAATCATGTTGGAGGTGAAGAACGGGATCGAACAGGCGAGGAGCAGCCCGATGCGCCATTGCAGCGTGCGCACATGGAAGGTCAGGTAGTAGGCGACGAAGAATCCCAGGACGAGCGTGATCGCCTCGACCGCCGCTGCGTATTCAAGCGTCTTCAGATAAAGACGGGCGGTGACTTCGGAAGTGAAGATCTCGACGTAGTTGTCGAGCATGAACGCAGGATAGATATCCACCCGGCCGTAGTCGAAGAAGCTCACCACGACCACGAAGGCGAGCGGCGCGACGAACATCGCCAAAAGGACAATGGCGAGCGGGGCGGCCTGCAGCCAGGAGACGAGCGCGCCCGGCAAAAGCCATTTCGTCCGGCGGCCGGCCAGCTCGCGCGTCGCCGTGTCTTGCCCCAGGCGAGCCGCAAAACTCATGCCGAGATGAATTCGTTCCAGCGGCGTGTGAGGTAGCGCTGCTCGTCCATGAGGCAGTTCCATACCGCGACGTTGCCCATGCGCTCCCACAGGGAACCGCCATCACGCTTGTTGCCGGCCTTCTCCATGAGGTTGCCGAACGGATCCTTGATGTCCTGCGCCGCCGGCTTGCCCTCGTACCAGTAATCCCACTCATACGGCTTCAGGAACGCCTTGGTGGTCTCGGGGACGGTGCCGTAATAGCCCTGCCGCGCGATGAAGGCGCCCTCCCAACCGGAATTGTACCAGTTGAAGTATTCCATGGCGGCGTCGAGCTTGAGCCCGGAGAGATGCTTCAGCGGCACCAGGGTGACGCCCCAGCCGCGATAGCCTTCCTTAAGCGGAACGAACTCGCAGGCGATGCCGCGCGTGCGCACCGCGGTTACGGCGGGCGACCACATGGACTGGATCACCACCTCGCCGGACGCCATCAGGCTGACAGACTGGTCGAAGTTCTGCCAGAAGGCGCGGAACTGCCCGCTTTTCTTGAGGTCGATCAGGGCAGCGATCGTCTTGTCGATCTCCGCCTTGGACAGATTCCCCTTGTCGCCATACTTCATCGCGCCGGAGGCCTCGAGCGCCATGACCGCGTCCAGAATACCGATGTCCGATTCATCGACGAGCGCGGCCTTGCCTTTGAACTGCGGGTTGATGAGCTCCGCCCAACTGTCGATCTTGCGGCCGATGAGATCGGGGCGGATGCCGAGCGTGTCGGCGTTGGTGAGGGTCGGAATGCTGGTCAGATATTCCGTCGGGGTCGGCGACAGCGTCGTGCCGTCCTTGTCGGCATAGTACTGGAACTTGATTGGCGCGCCGCCCTCGATCGAGGCCTTCCTTCCGTCGGGATACTCGCCCTTGGTGAAGAGCGGCATCGTCTTGTCCCACCACTTGTACTTCGACACCGGGATTGGCAAGCCGATCTTCTGCTTCATGATGTCGGGGACGACGTTGATCGAGAGATCGGCGATGTCGATCGAGTTCAGGCTGGGTGAACAGGCGGTTCAACTGGGTGGCGTAGTCGACCGTCTGCATGTCGATCTTGAACCCAAGATCCTTGCTGGCCTGCTGGCCGATCTGGGGGATGACCGAAAATGACTGGCCGACATGGGTCAGCGTCACGTCCTTGATGTTCTGGGCCCAGATCGTGGGAAAACCGGTGATCGCGCCCGAACCCGCCGCCACGCCGGCAACCGCCGCGCCGCTTTTCAGCAGGCGCCGCCGCGTCAAGCCAGAATCGCTCATTCCGTCTCGGTCCGTCATGCTCGTCCCCACCTTGCAACGGGTAACTGTCTCACTGGGGCGCACGGCGACCAAGCGAGTTGATTTCATCGGAAGATGAGAATAGCTCGCGGTCAAAACGCAGGCATATGCCGCTCAGCTAGGCGCAACGCCGGCAAGGTTCTTGGCGGCGCTCGGCTGAACCATCAGACCGTCAAGGCGTCGGCTCGGCTCTTCATGCGCGGCTGAATGTGCTCACCGAATTGCTCCATCCCGATGATGAAGTCGTCGAAGGTCAGCATGACGCCCTTCAGGCCAGGGATCGACGCGATCTCGTCGAGCATGCGCGCGACGCTCTCATAAGAACCGATCAGCTTGAGGATCCCAGTCGGCTGCGGGTCCTTGATCACCCGCGCGAGATTGGAAGCCGTTGAGCCGTCCTGAGCCTTCGTGTCCGCCCCGGCCTGGTCGGCCTGCCATTGCAGCGCCTCGAGGTCGGTGCCGTCCTTATAATGCTGCCATTTCGCGAAAGCTTCGTCATTGGTTTCGGCCGCGATGACCATCAGCAGGAGAAGCGCGCCGACGTCGCGTCCCGTCGCAGATACGGCGGTCCGAACCCTATCGACCACCGCGGCCGCTCCCTTCGTGTCGTTGACGCCGGTCGCGCCGACAAAGTTGAAGTCCCCATATTCGGCGACAAACCGCATGCCCCGGTCGCTCTGACCGGCGCCGACAATGGGGATCGGATGCGAGGGCCGGGGACTGAGCACGCAATCGTCCATCTGAAAGAATTTGCCCTTGAAGTCCGACCGGCCGGTCGTCCATAGCTCCCGCATGATGTGGACATATTCGGACGCATGGTCGTATCGGCGAGCGAAATGCTCGTCGCCGGGCCAGAGCCCCATCTGCTTGTATTCCTTGGGCTGCCAACCGGTCACGATATTCACGCCGAAGCGGCCCGGCGCGATCGAATCGATCGTCACCGCCATCCTGGCCACGAGAGCCGGCGGCATGGTCAGCACCGCCACGGAGGCGAAGAGCTGGATCTGCCGCGTCACCGCGGCGATCCCGGCCATGAGGGTGAAAGATTTCGAGATTGTGGACCCAATATTCGCTGGGCCCGTCGTAGCCGCGCAGCTTGATCATCGAGAGCGCGAAATCGAGTCCGTAGAACTCCGCCCGCTGTACGATGGCCCGGTTGAGATCGAAGCTCGGCATGGTCTTTGGCGAGGTCGTCGACATCAACCAGCCGCGGCTGCCGATCGGGATGAACACGCCAACCTTCATTTGTGCAAACTCTCTTTCGTCTCGCAGATGGCCACACGGACGGCCTCGCCGATGAGACCGTGCGCCTCGCGACCTCGCATGGTCGGCGACCGGACGGATCGCGCCTAATGAGGAATTCTCATCGCTTGCAGACAAAAGATGCATGGGCGTCAGAACGGTCGGTCGGCTAAACTCGCAGGCTTGATGAGGCGGATTGCGGGCGAGTTCGAGTCATGGCGCGTAAGGTGGCGTTCGTCGGCACGGGCGGTACGATCTCATCAATTGGCGTCGGTCCCCTCGACATCCTGGACTACACGGCCAACAACACCATGCTGCACGCCGATGGGATCGTGGCGGCAGTTCCGAGCGTGAACGAAGTTGTCGACCTCCTTGTCGTCAAGTTCCGGAACATTCCGAGCCCGGCGGTCTACTTTCCCGAATGGAAGGAGCTTGGGCTCCTCTGCGAGCGGCTCGTGCGGGAGAACACGGATCTGAGCGGCATCGTGATCGGCCACGGCACCGCGACCCTCGAAGAGACGGCGTATTTTCTCAACCTCACGCTGAAGGTTCCGGTCCCGGTTGTGATCGTGGGCTCGCAGCGTCCGTTGAGCGGCCTGTCCACCGACGCATCCATGAATCTCGTAGCGGCCATCCGTGCGGCGGCGAGTCCCGAATCCGCCGGGCGCGGCGTGCTCGTCGTGCTCAACGACGAGATCCAGGCGGCGCGCGAGGTGACGAAAACCTCGACCTTCCGTCTGCAGACCTTTCGAACACCTGATTTCGGCGTGCTCGGCAGCGTCGACGGCGACTACGTCCGCTATTACCGCAGGACGGAGCGGCGGAACGCGCCGGAGACGGAATTCGACGTCAGGCATATTGACGCCCTGCCGCGGGTGGATGTCGCCTACGCCTATGCCGGGTCGGATGGGACGGCGATCCGGGCCTTCACGGCGGCGGGCGCGAAGGGCATCGTCGTCGCCGCCTTTGCGCCCGCCATGGTTACGCCGGGCGACGCCGAAGCCATCAAGGACGCGGTCAAGGCCGGCGTCGTGGTCGTGTTCGCGACGCGCGCCGGAAGCGGCGTAGCCCTCGACGGCGCGAAATCGAAGGCGCTCGGCGTTCTGCCCGCCGACAACCTCAATCCGCAGAAGGCGCGGCTCCTGCTCGCCCTCGCCCTGACGGTGACCAATGAACCTGACGGGATCCGACGGATCTTCGCCACCTACTGACGCCTCCCGGCCCTCTCGCGGGCAATTCTCGGAGTTCATGATGGTTCGCGCCAACGAATTGACCGCGACTGAGGCTCTGGGTCTCATGCGGACAGGAAGGCTCTCGGTCGAAGAGATGGCGCAGGCCTGCCTCGCGCGCATTCGCGAGCGCGATCCGACGGTGAGAGGCTGGGTTTATCTTGATCCCGACCTCGTTCTGCGAAACGCGCGCGAACTGGACAAGCGAGAGGTCAAGGGCCCGCTGCACGGCGTCCCCATTGCGGTCAAGGACGTCATCATGACGGCCGACATGCCGACGCAACACAATTCGCCTCTCTACAAGGAGAGCTTTCCGACTGTCGATGCGGGCTGCATCAAGACGCTGCGGGCGGCGGGCGCTCTCATCTTCGGGAAGACCGACACGACGGAATTCGCCGCCGTCACACGCGGCGGCGCGGCGCGCCATCCTTTCGACGCCAGCCGCACGCCTGGCGGCTCATCGAGCGGATCGGCCGCCGTCGTCGCCGACATGCAGGCGTCCGATCGCTCTTGGCACGCAAACTGCCGGCTCGACGATTCGTCCGGGTTCGTTCTGCGGCATCTACGCAATGAAACCGACCTGGGGCACGATCAGCCGCGAGGGACTCAAGATGTTGGCGCTGAGCCTCGACACGCTCGGCCTTTTCGCGCGTTCGGCGGAGGATCTCGATCTAATCGCCGATGTCTTCGCCCTCGAGGACCGGATTCCCGCTGCGCCCTTCGATCTGCGCGGCGCCCGCATCGCCGCGTGCCGTTCGCCGACCTGGGGGAATACGGAACCGGCGACGCGAGACGCATTCGAGCGCGGGGTCGGCCTCCTCAAGAAGGCCGGCGCCGAGGTCACGCTGCTGGAGCTGCCGCCGGCGTTCGCATCGCTCGCCGATCACCAGACCACGGTGATGTTCGGCGAGGCCCGAGCGAGCTTCCTCAGCGAGATCCGGGCCCAGCCGGAGCTCCTGCATGAGGATCTTTCAGCCATGGCCCGGAACGACAAGGGCATTACAAGGGCAGCGCTGGTCGCGGCCTATGACGCCGCCGCACAATGCCGGATGGCCTTCGATGAGATCGCCGCCGGTTACGACGCCGTGCTTGCCCCAAGCGCCCGAGGCGAGGCCCCCGTCGGGACCGTTACGGGCGATGCGTCCGTCAATGGAATGTGGACCCTGCTGCATGTTCCCGTCATTTCGGTCCCTGGCTTCGCCGGCCCAAATGGTCTGCCTGTCGGATTGTCGCTGATCTCGCCGCGCTACACGGATCGCCGCCTCCTTTCGGTCGCCAAGGAGATCGGGCCGATTTTCGGCGCTGAGGGCGCGGCGTGAGCCTTCGACCGCGGCCGGACGCGCGACGGCGGGCGGCCGCCGTAGGCGGGCGATGGCGCGGAACTCCGGACCAATTCGCACGCGACCTTCGTGAAGGATCCTGAACGGCACGCGAATTGGATGAGTGGGAAAGGTCCCGCGCGGACCGACCCGCGCGCATGAATGAGGAGCGGTTCATGGTCAGGAAGCTGAATGTGGCTGTCGCCCAAATGGGTCCGATCGCGCGTTCCGAAACACGCGATCAGGTGGTGGTCCAACTCATCGAAATGATGAAGGAGGCGAGGGCCAGAAACGCGGAATTTGTGGTGTTTCCCGAGACCGCCCTGACGACGTTCTTTCCCCGCTGGTTCATGACCGACGAGGATGAGCTCGATAGCTTTTTCGAGACGGAAATGCCGAACGCCGCGACCCAGCCGCTGTTCGAGACCGCGGCGGCGCTCGGCGTGGGCTTTTGCCTTGGCTACGCCGAAATCGCATTCGAGGACAATGTGAGGCGCCATTATAATACCTCGGTCGTGGTGAACCGGGCTGGCGACATCGCCGGCAAATATCGAAAGGTGCATTTGCCTGGGCACAAGGAACACGAACCGCAGCGTCCGTTCCAACATCTCGAAAAGCGGTATTTCGAGCCGGGCAATCTCGGCTTTCCCGTCTATGGAGTCGATGGCGTTTCCATAGGCATGTTCATCTGCAACGATCGCCGCTGGCCGGAAACCTGGCGCGTGATGGGGCTCAAGGGCGCCGAACTCATTTGCGGTGGGTTCAACACGCCGACCCATAACCCCCCTGTGCCGCAACACGACCACCTCAACTCCTTTCATCACCTGCTCTCGATGCAAGCCGGCGCCTACCAGAACGGCGTTTGGGCCGCCGCAGCCGCGAAGGCGGGACTCGAGGAAGGCTGCATGCTGCTCGGGCATTCCTGCATCGTCGCGCCGACCGGCGAAATCGTCGCCTTGTCATCGACGATGGAGGACGAAGTGATCACAGCCGTGTGCGACCTCGACCGGTCGCACGAAATTCGCGATCACATCTTCAATTTCAAGCTTCACCGGCAACCGCAGCACTACGGCCTCATCGCGGAAATGTAGGCGCTCCGAGGAGGGCGTGGCGATTATCGCGCGTCGCCTGGGGCTGCCCGTGGGCGCCGATTGGATCGCGGCGATGCGGCCGCCTGCGACCGCGATGTCGACCAGAGAATCGGCAGGGCGCGCCTCGGCGAGCCGGGCGTTGCGGAAGACGAGATCCATCGACAGGGCCTGTTCAAAAATCGATGCGGTTCGGGTTTTCGAACCAGTCGCGGTAAACACCGCGCGCCGCGTCCGTCAGTTCGGGGTCCTGGATCATCGGAACGATGGTCCGCTGGCTGAGCGGCAGGGCGAGTTCGGCGTAGAAATGATCGTCGCCGAGGCCGACCGCCGTCGAGTCCGCCATTGGCACGCAGTAATAGGCGCGCCGGACGCGGGCCCAGTGCATGCTGGACGCGCACATGCAGCACGGCGCGCCGATCGTGTAGAGGTCGCAGCCGGAAAGATCTGACGATCCGAGCGCAGCGGCGGCTCGGCGGATCGCCAGCAACTCGGCGTGGGCGGTCGGATCCTTGCTCGCCAGCACCTCGTTGTACGCTTCGGCCACCACTTCCCCGTCCTTGACGATTACACAGCCGAACGGGCCGCCGTGTCCCGCTTCGCTGCCCTGCCGCGAGAGTTCGATCACGCGACGCATGATGCTGGTTCCGTCCATTCTCACCCTCCGAGATAAGCCTTGCGCACGGCCTCGCTCTCGCGCAGCGCATCGGCGGCGCCGGACAGCACGATCCGCCCGATCTCGAGCACGTAGGCGCGGTCGCAGCAGGCGAGCGAGCGGACGACGTTCTGCTCGGCGAGCAGCACCGCGGTTCCGTCACCGACGATGCGGCGCACCGCCAGCATGACCTCGTCGGCCAGCTTGGGCGACAGTCCCATCGAGGGCTCGTCGAGCAGCAGCAGCCGCGGTCGGCCCATCAGCGCCCGTCCGATCGCCAGCATCTGCTGCTGGCCGCCCGAAAGCTGCCACCCGAGCGCTGCCTGGCGGTCGCCGAGGGCCGGAAAGAGATCAAACGCCATGGCGAGCCGCTCGGCGCGGTCCCGTGCGCCGCCTCGCACCGCGACCTCGAGGTTCTCGCGCACGGAAAGGCCGGGGAAGATGCGCCGTCCTTCGGGCGAATAGCCCATCCCGAGTAGCGCGCGCCCACGCGCCGATATCCGGTCGAGCGCCCGGCCGCCGAGAGCGATGTGGCCAGACCGCGGACGCACAAGGCCGATGGCGGCTTTGAACAGGGTCGACTTGCCGGCGCCATTAGCGCCGATCAGCGCCACGGCCTCTCCCTGGTCGACGACGAGCGAGACATTCTCGATCGCCTGCACCGAGCCGTAGGCGACGTTCAGGCCCTCGATCGAAAGGACCGTCTGGGCTCGCGTCATGCGGCGGTTCCGAGATAGGCCCCGATCACCTTGAGATCCGCGCGAACGTCGGTCGGATGGCCGGCCGCGATCACCCGGCCTTGGTCGAGGCAGACAAGCCTCTCGGCCAAGGCGGCAAGGAAGACGAGGTTGTGCTCGACGACCAGCACTGCCGTGCCGGTCGCGGCGATGGCCTTGATGCGTCGGGCGAGATCGCGCTGTTCCTCCTCGTTGAGCCCCGCCGCGGGCTCGTCGAGCAGCAGGAGTTTGGGAGCCGCGATGAGCGCCCGCGCCACCTCGACCCGCCGCCGTGTGCCGTAAGGCAAGCCGCCGCACGGATCGGCGAGGACATGATCGACGCCGAGCGCGCGAGCCGCGGTCAGCGCATGATCGCGCGCCTGCTTGAGGCTGCCGTTATGACCGAAGTCGCGAAAGGCCTGCCAGAGCCCGGCGCCGCCCACGCCCGCCCAGCCGAGCGCGATGTTGTCGAGCACGCTCATCTCGTCGACGAGGTGGATATGCTGGAAGGTCCGCATCATGCCCAAACGCGCGATCCGGAAAGCGGCGAGTCGCGTAATGTCGTGGCCGGAGAAAACAAGGCGCCCGGCGTCGCTGTCGTAGAGGCCCGATATGATGTTGAGCAGCGTCGTCTTGCCCGACCCGTTCGGTCCGATCAGCCCGACGATCTCGCCGCTCCGGAGAGCGAGGCTGACGCCGCTCAAGGCCTGAAGGCCGCCGAACACCTTCGAGACGCCGTCGACCTCGAGAAGCGTTTCGCCTTGGTCCGCGAAGGGACTGTCGAGCGCCGCGCCGACGGTCGGCTCGCCGATAGGACCGGGCGTCGCCGGCTTGAGCCGGTTGCGGATGGCCTCCAGCGCGCCCACGATGCCGTTAGGCGCCAGGATCAGGAACCCCAGCGTCGCCACGCCATAGGCGATGAAGGCATAGTATTCGAGGAAGCGGAACTGCTCCTGCAGATAGGTGATCAGCAGCGCGCCGAGGATGCCGCCCGCGACCGACAGCCGGCCGCCGATCACCGTCATGGTCAAGCAGGTGATCATCAGCGGCAGACCGACCTGCTCAGGCGAGATCACATGCGTCACATGCGCCGTCAGCGCGCCCGCCAGCCCCCCGTAGCAGCCGCTCAGCACGAAGGCCGAAAAGCGCATGCGCGCCGTGTCGAGTCCCAGCGCCGAGGCCACGGGGCGGCTCTCGCGCATCAGGTGAAAGGCGCGTCCATAGAGCCCGCGCAGGATGAGCAGCGCAAGCAGCGCCGCCGCGACCACGAATCCCCAAACCAGTAACATGGCAGCGTAGCGGCTCGCCACGCTATGGCCGAAGAGGCTGAACGAGGGAATGCCCGAAAGACCATTGGTGCCGCCGGTGACGCTCAGCCATTGGGTGACAACCAGCGTCACCAGCAATGTGATCGCCAGGGTCGCGAGCGAGAAGTAATGGTCTTCGAGCCGCAGAACGGCGCCGGCCACGGCCGCGGCCAAGAGGCCCGGAGCAAGAATCGAGAGCGGCAGCGTGGTCTCCGACCCGAACCCGTAGGTCGCGCCGAGCACGCCGGTCACGTAGGCGCCGAGCCCGAAGAAGCAGGATTGCGCCAGCGAAGCCGCGCCCGCGTAACTGAAGATGAATTGATAACCGATCACGAGGATTGCATAAGCGCCCGCGACGCTGAGCAGCCGGAGCTCGTAAGGGCCGGCTCGGCTCGCATAGACCGCGAACGCCAATGCGCCGAGCGTGAGCGGCAGGTTGACGCCCTCGCCCATCCAGCGGAGCGGCCGGGCGAGAGCCGTAGGCGCCCCTCGCTGCTCACACCCGGCGCTGGATGCGCTCACCGAACAATCCTTGCGGGCGGAAGAACAGAATGACGAGCAGCGCCACATAGAGGCCCCCCGTGGCGACGGTGTAGGGCACGAAGGCCGACGCCACGACCTGGAACAGCGCAATGATGATGGCGCCTGCGACTGCGCCGAAGATGCTGCCCCAGCCTCCGACCACCACCGCGATATACCCGTAGATCGAAAGCGAGACGCCGCCGGTCGGCGAGACGAAGAATTGGTTGGAGAGCACAGCGCCGGCGACGCCCGCGAGCGCTGTGCCCAGGCCGAAGGTGATCGCGATCAGCCGGAACGCCGGTATGCCGATCGCTAGCGCCATTTCCCTGTCCTGCGCCACCGCGCGTAACCGCCGGCCAAGGGGCGTGCGAAAGAAGACGAGATATTGGCCCCCGATCAGCAGCGCCGCCACTAGGACGGTGGCGATCGCCTGGGGGCTGAGCACCACCGGACCGAGCGGCAAATTCGATCCCTCAAGCAGCGGCGGGCCGGCCTTCACCTCGGGCCCGATCACGACGACGTAGGCGTTCTCCAGGATGATGCCGATCAGCAGGGTGCTGATGAACACCGTCGAGGGCGGCCGTTTCATGAGAGGAAAATAGGCGACACAGCAGACCAGCACGCCGAGGACGAACATCGCCAACGCCACGAGCGGCAGAAGGAAGAGCAAGGGCAGCTTGATCCACGAGCCGAACAGGACGGCCGCGTAGCCTCCCGCCATCACCAAATCACCGTGCGCGAAATTGACCGCGCCGGTCGCGTTCACGACCAGCACGAAGCCGAGTGTCACGAGCGCGTATACGGCGCCGAGGACCAATCCGTTCGCGACGAGCTGAAGGATCGACATCGGCGCCGCGCCCCTACTTGAGGATCATGTCGGCGTCCGAATAGGTCGCGACCACCTTCGGGATGCGGCTCGTGCCGTCCCAACAGACGATCTCGGCGTTATGCGACATGTCGCCCTTGCCGTTCGACTTGTAGGTCATCGCGACACCCTTGTAAGTCGTCGTGTTCAGCGCATTGGCGACTTCGTCGGCCGTCTTGGCGCCGGCCGCGATGACCGACATCGCCATCATCACGGCGTCGTACTGGCCCAGCGCCAAGCTGTCGGGCTCCTCGTTGAACTCCTTCTTGTAGGCGTCGGCCCAAGCGGCGATCTCGGGCGTTGGCCGGGTTTCGGGAGCGGAGGCGGTTTCCGCGCAGGTGTTCTTGAGTTCGGCCGGCTCGAACAAAGCGGTCGCGGTGGGTTCGACGATCGAAGAGCTGTCGACGATCGGGATGTTGAGGCCCGCGGCGCGGGACTGCTTCATGAGCAGGGCCATTGGCTGGTCGACCCCATGGATGACCAGCACGTCCGCGCCTGCGTCCTTGATCTTGGCGATCACCGAGCTCATGTCCTTGGCGTCAGGCTCGACGGATTCGGCGAGGACCGGTTTGTCGCCCAGCTTTTCGAAATCCTCCTTGAGGAGGTTGTAGCCGCCTTGCCCATAGGCCGTCGTATCGCCGATCAGGGCGATCTTCTTGGCCTTGAGCGTGTCGACCACATAGCGCGCGTGCGCCACTTTGATCTCACGATCGTTCGGCAGAAAACGGAACACGTATTTGTTGCCGCTCTCGGTGAGTTTGGACAACCCCGAGATGGTGAGCAGCGGCACCTTGTAGTCGGCGGAGACCGGCACCATCGCAACGGTCTCCGTGCCGAAGACCGAAGCCGAGGCGGCGAGCGCCGGCTTGTCGCTGAGCGCCTTGTCGAGAGCGGTGGCGGCGCCCGAAGCGGAAGTGCCCGTGTCGAACACCGGAGCTTGCACCTTGAGGCCGGAGGGCGCGTTTTGCGCCGCCATCACGGCGCCATTGCGCTGGCTGCCGCCCGCGACCGACATGAAGCCAGTGACCGGCACGATGATCGGCAAATAGACATCCGCCGCGCGGGCCGACGCCGGCATGGCGGCGAGCATCAGTCCTAGGCCTACGATCGTTTTCGTCGAAACACTGTGTTTAACCATGGAAGACCCTCATGCACTCGTGGAAGAAGTTTCAGGCCGAGCTTGGAAGCGGATCGCAGGCGAGCCGGTGAACGTGGTAGGGGCGGCAGGCGAAGCTACGGCAGAAGGCGGCAACCGCGGGCTCAAGGCGACGCGAACGTTCCCTTGAGGCCGCATTGGCTTCGCGCAGGCGCTCGGCGGCCGCATTGGCTTCGCGGCGCAGCTTGACCTCGTCGACCGTGGTCATGCGTCCGCGATTCATGACAAGCAGGCCGTCGATCATGACGCTGTCGACCGCCGCGCCGTTTTCTCCGAACACCACCTGGTGCGCGAGGTTGCCGAGCGGGGTGTAGTTGATGTGCCCGAGGTCCAGGAAGACAAGATCGGCCTTGTAGCCCGGCGCGATCCGACCGATCTGCCCTTCGAAGCCGAGGGCCTTGGCGCCGCCGGCGGTCGCCATGCCGAGAGCGTCAGCCTTGCCGAGCCAGCGCCTGTGGTCGGCCGATAGAACGGTCGAGATGGAGACGGCGAAACGCATCGCCTCGAACATGTTGAGATGGTCGGACGTGTTGGCGGCGTCGGTCGCCAAGGCGACGTTGACGCCATGATCCATCATCTGGCGAATTTGCGCGAGGCCCGAGCCGAAACGGAGATTGCTGCCGGGAGCATGAACCGCCGACGCGCCGCGGTCCGCCAGCCGGCGCATGTCGTCGTCGTCCAGCCATATCGCATGAACGGCGGAGAAATTCGGGCCGATCACGCCGAGACGGTCGAGATGAGCCGTGAGCGTCACGCCGTACCGCCCTTGCCCGGTCACAGCCTGGACCTTGGACTCCGCCAGGTGCGTGTGCAGCACCAGACCGTACTGCCTCGCGATTTCGGCGCAGCGGGACAGGAAGGCGTCGCTGCAATGTAGGGGAATCGACGGAGCGATCCCTAATCGGATCCGGTCGCGGTCGAAGCGCCAATTGGACGCGATCGCCTCGACCCGGTCAAGAATGAGGGATCCCTCACCCATTGCCAGCGACAACGCTTCGTTCCTCGAGTCGAGGGGCATTTCGTCCAGCAACGCTGGGTAGGCTCGGTAGAACGTCCGGTCGGCCACCATCGGGGCGACGACGGCGCGGACGCCGACGTCCGCGTAGGCCTTCGCCACCGCCGTGATCCCGTCCAAGCTCGGCGCCGGAAACTCGGCAAAGAGATCGCAAGCCGTGGTGCAGCCCTTGCGGATCATCTCGACGGCGCCGAGCAGGCCGTTGAGATACTTGTCGTGCGCCGTCTGGGCGCTGCTCAGCCCCGGCAAAGCGTTGAGGAAAAGCTCGAGCGGCCAGCGGTCCTCCACGAGACCTTTGGCGAGGGCGCCGTGGCCGTGGACATGCGCGTTGACGAGACCGGGAATGATCGCCCTGTCCACGGCGTCGATCCGGCGCGCGTCGACCGGGCCCTTGCCCGCCGGCACGACGTCGAGGATGGCGCCGTCCTCCACAACGATATCGCGCTTGTGCGCGCCCAAGTCGGGGGTCAGGACGAGACCGCCCTCCACGACCAGGAGGTCACCCCTCACGGCAATCGTCTATGAAAGACCACCGACCTCCCACAGCTCCCTTCGATTGGATGACGGGATCTAGGCAACCTCCGTGCCACGCATCTGGTCAGGCTAAAGCGCCTCAGATGCCCTGGAAACGAGCAGGCTGAATATGCAAACTGTATGCAATCTGGTCAGCCGAGATCGCGTGACTCTTCCGCCGGACGCGAACGTTGTTTTGCCCGCGCGTCGGTTGCGGAGGCGCTTTCACCGCCGCGTAGTGAAAAAGAACCTCCCTGAGGGTCGGATCCGCGGGGAGCTTGGCGCCGTCCAGCGCGCGCGGGTCAGGACCGACTGGAGGTGCTCGCGCATCGCAAGCTGTTCGAATACCAGTTCGGCTTCTCAGGCTATCCGGCCCACAGCAATTGCCAGGACATCCTTGCCGCCGCCGTTTTCATACCAATCCAAAGGAGAGCTCAATGCCGGTCGAATACATCAACCCGGCTCAAGTCTTTCATCCACTCCGCCTACTGAAGGATCATGAAGGTCAAAAACCCAAAGGCATTGATCTTCATCGCTGGTCAAACTCCTGCGGATGACAAATACTAGCCGGTCCCCCCGGGTGACGTGCGCGCCCGCGATCCTCGAGGGCCTCACGATTCAGCTAAAGGCAGCGGGGCGACTTGGGACGATGTTGTGTTTCGACGGATGTATGTCGTGGACGTCGACGGTTTTATGAAGGCGGTTTCAGATCCTGCGTTGCCCCTTCCGCGGAATCGCGACCATCCTTCGCCCAGTACGATGATTGGAGCAACGCGCCTGTCGAATCCCGGCTTCCTGGTTGAGGTCGAAATCATCGCGGCGCCGAACAGTTAGGTAACTGAATGGGCGACGGCTCGAACTCGCTTTGCGGCCGTCTGATGTTGCAGACAGGAAAACGCCAAAGCCGGGACCATTTAACGAAACACCTGAATGAGCGAGGCGCCCTCTCGGGGCGCGCGCACTGCCTCGATCTTGTCGTCGCGCGGGCACGCCGACCTTCGTCATCGACGGGCAGCGGTTCGCACTCCAATGATGCTGACCCAGCCGCTGCTTTGCGAACCGCGCCTACTGCCGGGAAGATCTTCGTAGAGAATCAAGCCCAACCGCGGCGATGATGATCGCGCCCTTGGCGATCGCCTGATAGGCCGGCCCTACCCCCATGATGCTGAGCCCGTTGTCGACCACGCCGATGATCAATGTGCCGAAGAGCACGCCGATCATCGTGCCCTTGCCGCCGGCGAGGCTCACGCCGCCAATCGCGACCGCTGAAATCGTCGAGAGCTCAAGGCCGGTCGTCTGCGCCATCGTCGCGCTCAAATAGCTCGACATGCTGATCACGGCGCCAACGCCATAGAGCAGGCCGGCGATCGCGAACACCAGGATTCGAACGCGCTGGACCGGTACGCCGCTGATGAATGCCGCCTTCGGATTTCCGCCGACCGCATAGACCTCGGCGCCAAAAGGCGTACGATGCAAGAGGAAGTAGCTCAGCGCCACGATTGCGAAGAAGACGATCACGGGAATTGGGATTGCGAAGATCTGGCCCTGTCCAATCGCGGCGATGTTCAAGGGAATGTGATCGACGAAGCCTTTGCCGGTGACCTGATAGGCAAGGCCGTTGCCGATTTGCCAGCTTCCGAGAGTGACGACCAGCGCCGGTAGCCGGAAGCGCGCGACAATAAAGCCGTTCACCAATCCGAAAGCAGCCGCAACCAGAATCATCGCGGGCAAAGCGATGAACGGCGAGAGCGGCATCGTAATGAGGCTGCCGCCAACCATCATCGACAAGGCCACAACGCCACTGACGGAAAGATCGAGGCCGGCGGTCAGAACCACCAGCGCCTGACCGCAGGCGGCGATCCCGGTGATCGCGGACTGAAGCAGCACATTGGCGATATTTGCGCCGCTGATCGTCGCTCCATGCGTCGCGAAGGCAAACCCGGCGATGAGGACGACGAGAACAAGGCAACGCAGTGCATCTTCGCTCGCGGGCAGCCTGCGCAGCGACGCGCTCCTCGCGCGAGCCGAGGCGATCTCCTCACGCTTCGCGCCCATCGTCATGCCGCAGCCGTGTTAAGCCGCAGGCGCGGCCTAAAATACTCGATTGAAGCGGCGATGATGATGATCGCCCCCTTGACTGTATTCTGCACGTCGGTGGTCGCGCCAATGGCCCCGAGGCCACTGTCGATGACGGCAAGGATAAGCGTCCCAATAAGAACGCCGAGGATCGTGCCTTTACCGCCAAAAATGCTGACGCCCCCGACGGTCACCGCGGCGATGCTGTCGATCTGCAGGCCGGTCAGCGTCCGCGTGGATACCGCCATCATGCGCGATGTGATCGAGATCGCGGCGAGCGAGACCATGATCCCCGAGATGACAAACACCGCAAACTGGATGCGCTGCACCTTAATGCCGGAAAGATAGGCGCTCGCCGCATTCCCGCCGACGGCGTAGATGGACCGCCCGAACGACGTTTGGTGCAACACATAGGCGGCAATCAGGAACAGGACGAGCATCTCCACGATCGGAGCCGGAACGCCCGCAATGGACGATTGCCCGAAAACGCCGAAGTCGGGCGTGAGATCGGTAATCGTATAGCCTCCGCCAATGAGTTGAGCGATGCCGAAGCCGATCTGCCAGGTGCCGAGGGTCACGACCAGCGAAGGTATCCGCGCCCATGCGACAAGAGCGCCATTGACCGCGCCCATCACGGCGCCGACCGCGAGCATGATTGCAGCGCCGGTCCAGATCGAACTCGGATCGCCGCCGAACAGGTTGAGATCGAACCGGCTTGTCAAGGCCGAGGCGCCGAGCACGCTCGCGAGCACACCGGTTCCGTAAAGTGAAACATCGATAGCGCCGGTGAGGATCACGAACGCCTGTCCGATCGCCGCGATGCCGACGATCGCGCTTTGCTGCAGGATGTTCCGTAAGCCGAGCGGGCTATAGGTGACGCCGTTGGTCAGCAAACCAAAGATAATGACGAGCGCCACGAGCACAATCAGGCGAAGCACGTCGTCGTTGCGAAGGAGGCGTCCAATCATTGCGCGTCAGCCAAAACATCCGAGATGGGCTCCTCCTGCGACCGCACGCCGACCGGCATGATCATATCAAGGAGCTCACGTTCCGTGATTTCATGCGGAGCGACCTCGCGCGTGATCCGCCCCTGGACCATGATCAGGATGCGGTCGGAGGCGACGAGAATCTCGCGCATGTCGGAAGACAAGAGGAGGACGCCGACGCCCTCATCGCGCGCCTGCCGCCTGATGACGTCGTAGATTTCCTGTCGGGCGGTGACGTCGATGCCCCGCGTCGGCTCGTCAAGGATGAGGAACTTCGACTGGGCCGCAAGCCATTTGCCAATGACGACCTTCTGCTGGTTCCCGCCGCTGAGGAGCCGGATGAGCTTCGCCGGCTCGCGCGGCCGCAAGCCGACGACATCCATGATCGAAAGCGCAAGCTGCCGCGCGGCGCCGAGCGCAGTCAGGAATCCGGTGGACACCCGATTGAGCGCAGGCAACACGATGTTGAACTGGACCGACTGGCCCTGAACGATGCCTTCCGCCTGCCGATCCTCGCTGACGAATCCAATACCAAGCCGCCGCGCCCTGTTGGGCGTCATGGTTGTCGGATCGACCGCCGCGCCGTGAAAGACCATTTTGCCGCGAACGTCGACGTCCTTGGGCAGCGCGCCGACGATGGCGCGCGCCAGTTCACTCTTGCCCGCGCCGATCACGCCGGCAACGCCAACGACGCTGCCCTTGCCTACGGCCAAATTCACTGCGCTGAACATGCGCTCGGCGGCGAACCCCTCAAGCTCGATAATGTTTCCGACGTTCGCGGCCTCGGCGCTTTCCCGGATCGCATCCGCGCTGACGGGCTTGCCCGTCATGCTTTCCACAAGCGTCTTCATGTCGAGATCGCGGATGCCGAACGTTCCCGCCACCTTGCCGTCGCGCAGGATCGTGACTTGGTTGGCGAGCGCGAACACTTCGTCCAATTTGTGCGTTATGTAGACAATCGCAATGCCGCTCTTCTTCAGGACGCGAACCAGGCCATAGAGGTTGTCGACCTCGACGCGCGAGAGGGCCGACGAGGGTTCATCCATGATGAACACCAAGGGATCATAGGACAGCGCGCGGGCGATCTCGACTTCCTGCTGGTCTGCAATCTTCAAATCGCCGACGATCGCCCCGCAGCTGACGCGGCTGCCGATCCGCGCCAACAGAGCGGCGGCGTCCGCGCGCGCACGCGGCCAATCGATCCTGCCGAATTGCGTCGGCAGGCGACCAAGAAAAATGTTCTCGGTGACGCTGAGCGTCGGAACGAGCCCGAACTCTTGGTAGACCATCGACACGCGGTTGCGCTGGGCGTCGGCCGGATTGGCGAACCGGACGGGACGGCCACCGAGGACGAGCTGGCCGCGATCAGGCCGATGGACCCCCATCAGGATCTTCATGAGCGAACTTTTGCCCGCTCCGTTCTCGCCCAACAGGGCGTGGACCTCTCCCGCGCGCAACTCAAGGTTAACGTCGTTGAGAACCGTGACGGGGCCGAACGACTTACTGATCCCGACCATATTGAGGACAATGTCGTTCAAAGGCTCATTCCTCGACCGATCCACCTTCCCCGGCCATGTTGATCCCCCTCTTTCCCTCGCCGGAACGACCGCGTTTGCGCCGAATGCGCGGACGGCAGCTTCGTCGAAGCCGCCCGCGCAGTCGGGTTTCTGTCAGTAATTCAGAAGCTTCTTGCGGTCCGCGATCGTCGGGGTTGGCAGCCCGATCGACCTCGTATCGAGAACGGGCCAGTCCGCCCACTTCCCAAGCGGCATCTCGGGGAATGCAATCGTTCCGCCCCACATGTGGGCCTTGGGCGTGTCGATCGTCTCCCCAGTCAGAAGCGGCATGGGCAATTGCACCCATTTCGGCAGCTTGACCTTCCCGGAGTTCGCGTCGCCGGCGCCCAGCTCCTGCTTGAGAACGGTGTGCCACATGAACTGCTTGAGCGCGACATCCATCTGGTGCCAAGGCTCATTGGAGAGGGTGTAGTCGAACGTGCCGTCCTTGAGCGCGGCGAGCATCGCCTTGTCGATGTCCTGCAAGACCACGACCACGTGCTTCGGATCGCCCTTTGGCGCCAGGCGCCCGACCGAGCGCAGGCCCTGGATGATTGCGCTGGCGTCCCCGAATTGCGGATAGACCGCCTGGATGTCCGGGTAGCGAGCAAACGCGTCCTGGATCGCCTTGATTTCAGCCTCCGGCTGGCCCGCAGTGTCGACCGATTCGATGACTTGGATCGCCTTGTTGTCGCCGATGCCTTTCATCATGCCGTTGTGCCTGTCCTGGCAGATTGGCGCGGCGCGAATCCCCCAGATTTCGAGCACGCGATACGGTTTCTCGGGCGTCGCGCCGGCGGCCTTCGCCTTCTCGGTGAAAATCTGGCCGATCTGTCCGTTCGCGTCCATTGCGTCGGCGATATAGCCAGCGAAGCCGGTCAGCTTGTCGGTCTTCGCCGGGATCACCCAGTCATAGACATCGATGCCAGCGGCGACCGCCTTGTCGATCGTCGCGGCCAGCGCGCCCGGATCCATGGGCTGCATGATGATCGCGTCATAGCCCTTGGTCGCGATCGCATCCTCGATGGAGTGTGCTTCCTTCTGGGCGTCGAACTCCGCCGAAACGAGAGTGAATTTGGCGCCGGCCTGCTCCAACTGATATTTTGCGAGGTTGGCTGCGACCACCTGATAATCGTCGCCCATCCAGACCGGGAGGTAGAGCACCCGGTACGGCGACCCATCCTTTTTCACCGCCATGCCCTTATACGGGTTCCAACTCACCCCGGCCGGGTCGATCAGCGGCTTGATGCGGGCCCACTCGGAATCGGAAATGCTCGCCGGCTTATCCTGCGCGAAAGCGGCGCCTGAAAGGCTCAGCAGACAGAGTCCTGTAAGAGCAATTTTAATCATCGACCTCTCCCTCCTCCCCAACCTGCGTTGGGTATGCTGACGTTCTCCTCCCACATCGCCCCGACCGATCGGGGCGGCGGATCTGAGCTCAAACAGTTGAAACCCGCTCCTGCCGGACGCAAGCTCCAAACCGCCAGTCGCTCAAGGCATTCTGCAGAAATCATATACGTGTTGCCGGTCGCTGGCGCTTCTATCTCGGAACGCCAGCATCGCGGCGCGCGATGCGGTGTCTCGAAGATAAGACCCCGAGCGCGCACGCCGATCTCATCCAACCGAGTCGACGCGCACCCAGCCATGATCGTCGATCGATTTCACGACTGCGTCGACGACCTGCAGCGTCTTCCACCCGTCGTAGAAGTCGGTCTGCGGGCGCGCATTCGCCGCGATCGCCTGAATGAAATCGTTGAGCTGCAGGATCTTCGTCTCCGTGTAGCCCAAACCATACCCCTGCACCGGCCAGAACGCTTCGCCGCAGGGGTGCATCGGCCCCATGACGATGGTGCGGAAACCCTCGCGGTCGACCGGATCGCCGCGGTCGTAATATTGCAACTCGTTCATGCGCAGCCAGTCGAAGTAGAGCGTGCCCTTCTCGCCGTGCAGTTCGAAGCCGAATGAGTTCTTCCGCCCAGCGCTGAAATGGGTCGCCTCAATGAAGCCGTAGGCGCCGCTCTCGAAGCGCATGATGAAGGCGGCGTTATCGTCGACGTCGACTGGACCTTTCTTGAGGTTCGAGCCGACGACGGCGCCCGCAGGCGGAGCAAAGGCGGAAACGACCGTCCGCTCCTTGATGTAGGTGTCCGCGAGGCCGCAGACCTCAGAAATCTCGCCGACAAGAAAGCGGCCGAGATCGATGACGTGGCTGCCGATGTCGCCGAGCGAGCCCGTGCCGGCCAGCGCCTTCTGGAAGCGCCAGGTCAGCGGAATATCCGGATCCATAGGCCAGTCCGCCAGCCACCAGCCGCGGAAATCGTAGATGCGCCCTAACGTTCCATCGGCGACCATCTTCTTCGCGGTCTGCACCGCTGGGCAGAAGCGCCAATTGAACGCCGTCTGATGCCTGACGCCAGCCTTTTCGACGGCATCGTACATTTCCTTCGCCTCGCGCGCGTCCATCGCGAGCGGCTTTTCGCAGCAGATATGTTTGCCGGCAGCTGCGGCGGCGAGAACGATGTCCTTGTGCAGATTGTTGGGGACGAGGATGAGGATGACATCGACATCCGGGTCTTCGACCGCGGCCTGCCAGCCTACGCCCCATCGGTCGTAGCCATAGCGGGCAGCATTATCGCTCGCGCTCTTTTCGTCGATATCAACCATCAGAGTCCGGCGCGGCATGGCCGCGGGCGGCCAGTACCACATCGGAATTTGCGCCAGGGCCGGGGCATACGCCTTGCCCATCAAACCGGAGCCGATTTGGGCGAACCTGAGTTCCTTCACCGAGTTTTGTCCTCCTGAAACGATGGATCCACGCGCGTCGCGCGTCCAACTCACTCAAATCTCTACGGCGACGACGGAGCCCTTCGGCCTTTAACGGCGAGCGCCTTGAACGCCTTCGTCGTCGACTCGATTGCGATCTCGACCGGCAGACGCTCCATACTCGACGCTCCGACGAAGCCTTCAACGTCCGTTCTTTCGAGAATGACGGCAAAGTCAGAGGGAACTGCGATCGGGCCGCCGTGACAGAGCGCGATGATCTCCCGGTTTTCCGTGCGCGCCGCGTCCACGATCTTCTGCGTCAGCTCCGCCGCCGCCTCGAGCGCAATCGCGTGCGGCTGTCCAACGGAACCTCCGACCGTGTTGCCCATATGCGCGACGACGCTGTCCGCGCCGGCCTTCGCCATCGCGGCCGCTTCATCGGGTGTGAAGACATAAGCGAGCGTGAACAGTCCAATTTCCCCCGCGATCTTGATCATGTCGACCTCGCGCTGAAAGCCGAGACCGGAGGATTCGAGGCCGGCTCGCAGCTCACCTTCCACCCAGGCGATGGATGGAAAGTTGATGACGCCCGAGAAGCCGAGATCGATCAGTTCGTGGAGAAAATGCGCCATCTCGCGGGTCGGATCGGCTGCAAAAACGCCCGCGATCACCGGAGTGTCGCGGGTGACCGGCAGAACCTCCCGCTCTCCCATTTCCTTGACGATGGCGTTGGCGTCGCCGATCGGCAGATAGCCACAGAGGGAGGAATAACCCGTCATCCGGTATCGTCCGGAATTGTAGATAATGACCAGATCCGCCCCGCCCTTCTCGGCGAACTTCGCCGAAAGGCCGATGCCGGCGCCGGCCGCAATCACAGGGCGCCCCGCCGCACGCGTCTTCTTAAGGCGCGCGCGGACCTCCCCTCGGGAATATTTCATCGCCGCCTCACTTTCCAACGAGCGCAAGAAGGCGGTTCGCAGCCTCTGTCGCGAACGCATCACTGTTGATGTCGGCGTCCATCTCGACGAGCGTAACGTTGGGTGTGACGTTGGTCCGAAGCGCAGCGAACAGCGCTTCGTCGGCCTCCGCATCGTAGAATGGCTTGCCATCCATATCGATGGCGGAGACGCCTTTCTTCGGGAATCATCAGCACCGTCGGTCCTTTCGCCTTGCTGAGCTTCGCAGCGATGATACGACCCAGTTCCGCGTTCTCCTCGCGCGTGGTGCGCATAAGAGTGACGAGCGGATTGTGCGGATAAAGCTTGCGCTCGGCGTATTTCGACGGAATGGTCTCGCGTGCGCCGAAGTTGACCATGTCGAGCGCGCCGAGGGAGACGACCTGCGGCACGCCGGTCTCCCCCGCGGCCTCCAGCCGATTTGGCCCAGCGGTCAAGACCCCGCCCGCCAGTTCGTCCGCGAGCTCGGTTGTCGTCAGGTCGAGCACGCCGGCGACGAAGCCCGCGCGAATCAATTCCTCCATCGTGCGCCCGCCGCTGCCAACGGCGTGGAACACGAGCACTTCATAGCCAGCCTTCTCGAGGATTTCGCGCGCCTTGGTGACGCCCGCGGTCGTCACCCCGAACATTGTCGCAGCGATCATCGGCTTGGCGTCCGCGTTCTCCTCGTGCTCGATCTTAACCATCCCGGCGATGGCGCCCGCCGCGTTGGCGATGATCTTGGAGGAGAGGCGATTGACGCCTGCGACATCAACGATCGAGGGCATCATGGCGATGTCCTTGACGCCGACATAGGCGCTGGTGTCGCCCGAGGCGACTGTCGAGACGATGAGCTTCGGCGCTCCGACGGGCAACTGCTGCATGGCGATTGCGCCCAGCGTTGTGCCGCCGCCACCGCCCATGGCGATCGCGCCGTGAACACGTCCTTCGTCGTAAAGGCGCTTCAGGATGAGCGCCGCGCCTGCCGCCATGGCCGCGACCGCCTTGCCGCGGTCGTTAGCCGCCGCCAGCGCCGCCCGGTCGGCGCCCGCTTCCTTTGCGACCTCCGCCGCCGAAATGTCGGCCGGGAAGGGCGGTTCGCCGAATATGCCCACGTCGATCATCAGGGTTCCGACGGCCTGGCTCTCGATCTTTTGCTTGAGGAATGCGTATTCGGCAGCCTTTGTGTCCAATGCGCCAATGATGGCTACGACCTTGTTTGTCATTGCGCCTTTTCCCACGCTTGGCTTGAGATCAGGCCGCTGAGCTTCGCCGAGGGGGCCTGCTGACGGACGTGATGTCCTGGAGGCTTGGATTTATTTCGAGGCGAGCAGCCGCCGCTCAACGGTCGCTCTCGGACTGCGAGAAACTCGAGCCAGCCGGCTTGCCCCCGCCGCGCGGTTCGACCACGCTCCCTGAAAGGGCGGCCGAAAGCCCGCCGCACGCTGAGACGCAACATGAGGGCGTCGTTCGCCCGCATGGGGCGCCAATGAAGACCCGCCCTTGCGCCAGCCGATAATCGATGATGCATTCTTCCTCCAGCTCGCGCCTCTGATGGGTCGGTTACGGCGTATTCCTTCGGCCGCTTGCGTGACGCCTCCTGTATACAGGATCGCCGGCGCCGCATGCAATCATGCCTTCAATGTTTTTCTTTTATGCCGATGTGATGTACGAGATCCAAAGGGACCGAGTGAGCGCCAAGCTCTCACAATCGTGTATCGGGTCGAGGCTTCGCGGAGACGGACTTCTTCGCAAAGAAGAGAAGTGAGCCGCAATGGAGGCAAATCGAACACGGGCGCCGCAACGCGGTTCTGCGCGAAGGCCCCTAATTCGCAGCCGCGCATGGACGACACGCGGTCAGCGGACAAATCCACCTTCCAAGCGAATTTGAGACATGCGTTCGACGGTTGAGAAACGGGCTCCATGACTCCCCCTAACGCCGCCCAGCGGTTGCGCGACGTCATTGAAGACGAAATCGCCCAGGGTGTGTTTCGGCCGGGCGATAGGCTGGACGAGCTCATGCTCGCGACACGCTACCGAGTTTCGCGCACCCCGGTAAGAGAAGCTCTCCAGCAGCTCGCCGCTTCCGGTCTGGTCGTTTCGCGGCCGCGGCGCGGAACGATTGTCGCGGCCCACTCGGCAGAGCAAGTCGTCGAGATGTTCGAGGTGATGGCCGAGCTTGAGGGCATGGCAGGAAGACTGGCCGCGCGACGGGCGAACGAAGAGGATCGCGATCGCCTGCTCAAGGCGCACGAATCCTGCCGGAGCGCCGTGGCTGCATCCGATCCGGACGGCTATTACTACCGCAATGAGATCTTCCATGACGCCATTTACCTCGGCAGCCACAATCAGTTCCTGCTTGAGCAATGCGGCGCGTTGCGTCGGCGTCTGAAGCCTTATCGGCGTCTGCAGCTTCGTTTTCCTGGCAGGCTTGGGACTTCTTTTGCCGAGCACGAGTTTGTGGTGAGAGCGATCCTCGATTGCAATCCCACTGAAGCGCAGACGCTGCTCCGCAGCCACGTCATTGTTCAAGGCGATCGGTTCGCCGACCTGATCGCCTCGATCCGGCAACTTGGACGGCGCCCGGACGATCCGATCTCGAAGCCCCATGGGCGCTCTTCGCCAAACATTGCGACAACAGGTGAGTGAACATGCCCAATAGCGTCGACCGCTTTCTGACCACCCATACTGGGAGCCTGCCGCGCCCGGACGATCTCATCCAGATGATGTATGCGAAAGAGGAGGGAAAGCCGATCGATAAGGACGCCCTCGCCGCGCGCATCAAGAGTTCAGTCGGCGAGGTCGTAGACCGTCAGCGAAAGGCCGGCATCGACATCGTCAACGACGGTGAGATGTCGAAGCCGAGTTACGCAACTTACGTCAAAGACCGCTTGGCGGGCTTCGGCGGCGCAGGCAACAGTTTCGTCTATCAGGATCTCGCCGAGTTTCCGAGCATGGCCAAGCGCGTGTTCGGCGACCCCGGACGGTCGCGGCGCAAGACGCCGGCCTGCAACGGCCCAATCGCGGTCGCTGACCCCGACGCGGTGAGGCGTGACGTCGAGAACCTCAAGGCGGCGGTTGGCGAAGCGAATGGACAGCGACCATTCATGACGGCCGCCTCGCCAGGCGTTATCTCGCTCTTCTTTCACAACGACTATTATCCGAGCGAGACCGCCTATCTCGAGGCGATTTCAGCGGCGATGAAGCCTGAATACGAAGCGATCGTCGCGGCCGGCTTCGACCTTCAGATCGATTGTCCCGACCTCGCGATGGGCCGACACATCCAATACGCCAATCTCGAACTGAAGGAGTTTCGTAAGCGCGCCACGGAACATGTCGAGGCGCTCAACGCGGCGCTCGCCAACGTTCCCGCCGACCGGGTCCGCATGCATCTCTGTTGGGGCAACTATGAGGGTCCGCATCATTGCGATGTGCCGCTCGCCGACATCGTCGACGTCGTGCTCAAGGCCAAACCGATGGCGCTCTCCCTCGAAGCCGCCAATCCGCGCCACGCGCACGAGTATGCGGTGTTCGAGGCGACGAAGCTGCCGGACGGCAAGGTCCTGATACCAGGCGTGCTCGAATCGAAGTCCAACTTCATCGAGCATCCCGAGGTCATCGCCAACCGGATCAGCAATTACGCCAGGCTCGTCGGACGGGAGAACGTGATCGCGGGAAGCGATTGCGGTTACGGAACCTGGGTCGGCCAGGCCGCCGTCGAACCGGACATCGTCTGGGCGAAATTCGCCGCGCTGGCCGAGGGCGCTCGCATCGCGAGCGAGCGGTTCTGGCGGTAGGTTTCCGCCTCCCCTCATCAAGCTCAAGGCAGCCGGCCGACGCGCTCACGGTGGCTGACACAGACTGCTGTTGGACTGAGGCGGCCGGAATAGCTCGGGCGACATTCTGTTGCGTAAAATCAGAAATTGGATTAGACTTGCCCGATGAACAATCCTGCGTTTCCGATGGCCCGAGACTGCGCGCTCCCGTCCCAGCGCTTCTCGCGCCACGGAAAAGGCGCGCGAAATATTCTTACGGCGAAAAGTTCCGCGTAACTCATTGAAAAGTCTCAGATTCGGACGAGAGAATCCAACGAAATCCAAGGAAATCCAACCCTCACGAGCAGGGGCTTTCGCAACGAAACGGCCACGAGCCAAGAAAACCCAAACGGATCGACCAGCCAATGTCGCGGCGCTCAGCCGAGAGTGAGCCAAACCGACTCCATCCAAATGCAAGGCGCTCCAATCGCGCCAAGCTTTCGCCCGGCGCATCCGGGTGGGTCGCGGCTTACTTCGGCTCGGGCAGCCAGGGCGCGGTCGCAACATCAATGCGCGCGAGCGCCGGCATCTTCGCCTTCAGCTCCGCGAGGGTCTTGATGTCGTTCTTGTTGAGGTAGTCCTGGGTGATCAGGACAGGCTTGGCCTCGATGATATGACCCGGATCCTGACCGGCGACCGAAAGCGCGAGGGCGCGCAACGACAATTCGCCGATTGCATAAGCGTCGACGGCGGCGGTCGCTTTCCACGGGCTTCCGTCCTCACGCATCTCCTGGATGTCGGAGGTCGAAATGTCGATGCTGTAGATGCTGAGCTTGTCGGCGACGCCGGCCTCCGTCGCTCCCAGCTTCACGCCGCGCGCATATTCATCGAAGGGCGCGAAGACGACACGGATATCCGGATGGGAGCGCAACGCCGCCGAAGTCTGGTTGCTGACGGTCGCCGCGATTGTTGAATCGATAGCGCCCCAGCGCGCCTGTTCCTCAATGCCCGGGTTGTCCTTCTTGACCTTTTCCCAGATGTCGTTGCGCAGATCGGTCGGATTAAAGCCCGGCACATAGATATAACCCGCCTTGAATGAGCGACCGTTGTCCTTCAGCGCCTGTTCGAGGACGAGGCGCGCCATCTCGTGGTCGTTCTGCGAAATCTGCGGCACCTTCGGGTTGTCGACGCTCGTCTCCTTGATGACGACCTTGATCCCGGCGTCCAACGCCTTCTGGATCACGTCCTTCACCGCCTCCGGCGGCCCATGATCAATCAGAATGCCGTTGACGCCCAGGCTGATCGCCTGCTCGATCTGCTCGCGCATCTCAGCCGCGTTCTGCTTGCCTTCGAAGACATGCAAATCGATGCCGGCAGCCTTGGCTTGCGCAACGACACCCGCCTCATAGGCCTCGAAATAGTCGCCGACGGTCAAATACATCACAAGCGCAAGCTTCATGCCGTCCTTGTCGAACGGCGCAGGGGCGCCAGGAATTCCCGCGGCAAGCGACGTGGCCGAGACCCCCGCTGCGAGCGCAATGCCCGCCAGCCAAGTTTTGATCCTTCCCATGTTCCACTCCCTTTCCAATTTTCGGTTATCGTCTTCGTCCGATTCCGAAGGTCACGGCGAGCGCGCTCACAAGCACCACGCCTTTCACGAAGTCCTGCGCGTAGTAAGGCGCGTTCAGCATGGTGAGACCGTTCAGCAGAATGCCGACGAACACCGCGCCCATGACCGTGCCGCCGACATTGGGACGTCGCTGGTCGAGAACGGCATAACCGATCAGGGCGGCGGCGACGCTGTCGAGCAGCATCGATGATCCGGCGAAGATCTCGCCGCGACCGATGCGAGCGGCGGTGAATATGCCGCCGAGAGCGCCGAGCGCGCCAGAAATCACGTAGGCGGCCACTCGATATTTTCTTGTCGGCGCTCCAGCCAAATGAGCCGCCGCTTCATTGCCGCCAACCGCATAGAAGACGCGCCCCCAGCGCGTGCGTTCCATAACGAACCAAGCAACGATCGCGATCAGTGCCACGACAACCACTGGCAGCGGGACAACGTCCCACAAGCGATGCCTTCCGACGTACAAGAAGTTCGGATCAAAGCGCCCGTTTGCGGAAACGCCGTTGGGCAGAACCAGTCCGGTGGTGATCGAGCGGCCGCCGCTCGGAATGAGCGTCAAGCCAGAAAGGAGAAACATCATTCCGAGGGTGGCGAGCAGATCCGGAATGCGCAGCTTGACGATCAGGGCTCCGTTCGCAAGCCCAATGAGCGCCCCCGCCACGAGGGTGAGAGCGATGGTTTCGGCCGCATTCAGCTGCAGCACGACCATCGCATAGCTCGATAACATCAGGCACAGGACCGCGGTGCTCCCAACCGACAGGTCAAAGCCGTTGACGGCGAGAGAGAACGTAACGCCGACCCCGAGCAGCGCCACCACGGACACCGCCTGCAACACGCTGAACAGGTTGTCGAGGCGGAGAAAGGCAGGCTCCTCGACCTCGAAAAGCACCGCAAGGCAGCCAAGGATGACAAAAATCGCGTAGCGCCGGATCCAGCGGATAAGCGATGTCTTCCCAGCGCCGAGGGCGGCATCCGGCGCGGCCAGTTCGGTCCGCTGCGCGCGCCGTCCGTCAGTCATGCGAAGACCCCGTCGAATCGGCGGCTTCCACCGCCTCGAGGATCCCCAAGGAAGCCAGAAGCGAATCTGATTTTTCCTTGCGCAGGTCGTGCACCCCGACAATGACATGATCGCGCATGACCGCAATGCGGTCGGCGGCTTCGATCGCCTCCTCTACGTCGCTTGTGGCGATGAGAGTGGCGGCGTTCCCCTGGCCGGAGCGAATGGCGTCGATGAGGTCGCGCCGCGAGCCGATATCCACGCCCTGAAAGGGCTCATCGGCCAGGAAAAGACGGCGCGGCGCGGCCTGCCAACGGCCAATCACCACCTTCTGCTGATTGCCGCCTGACAGGAGGTCCAGCGTGTCGCCCGGTCCGTTGCAGCGGATTTTCAGCTCGTCGATCGCGCGTTGCGCGACAGCGCGTTCGCGCTGCGGAAAGATCACGCCGCTTGGAAACCATTTGCGCCTGTGCGGCAGGGCAATCGTGCCGGCAATGTCGCCCCCCGGCGTTTCTGGAGGCAAAAGCGAGCTTCGCCAACGGTCCTCGCCTGCGAGAAAAACGCCGGCGGCAATCGCGTCCTCTGGTCCGCTGGGGCGCCAGTCAACGCCGTCGAGGATCGCGCGTCCCGATACGAACCGGCGAAGGCCGAAGAGAGCGCCCAACAAATTGCTCTTGCCGGAACCTAACGCGCCGGTCATCGCGATGATCTCACCCGCACGAACTTCCAAATCGAACGGGCGGCTGTCGGCGCGCAGTTGCACCTGGTCAAGTCGCAGGACGGGCTCGCCTGAAGGGCCGGCCGGCCGATCGGTCAAGGCCTCGCCGAGGTCGCGACCGACCATTTGTCGAATAGCGGCCGCAAGATCCAGAGGCCGGCGCTGCTCAAAAACCTGTCGCCCATTGCGCAATACGACCACGCGGTCAGCCAGTCGCCGGATGTCGCCCATGCGATGCGATATGTAGAGGATCGCCACACCTTGGGCGCGCAGTCGATCAACCACTTCGAAGAGGCGGTTCGCCTCGGCCGCCCCAAGGCTCGCGGTCGGCTCGTCGAGGATCAACACTGAGGCCTTTGCGGCGGTCGCCCGCGCAATGGCGATGAGCTGACGCTGCGCCGGCCCAAACGCTCCGTAATCCTCGTCAAGTGGAAGGTCCAGGCCAATATGCGCAGCGACTTCCGCCGCTCTTCGCTGGATCTCCCACGTCCCAGCGAAGGCTGAGAAGGAGCCGCCGCAGAGCTCATCCAGAACCAAATTCTGCGCGACGCTGACGCCCGCGACGCCCAGCTGATCCGTCGCTTGATGAACGGTGACGACGCCGCTCTCTCGTGCGCTTCTGGGCGACGAAAAGCGAACTTGCCGCCCATTGATCAGTATTTGTCCGTGATCGGCCTCGACAACACCCGAGGCGATTTTCGCGAGCGTCGATTTGCCAGCGCCATTCGCGCCTAGAAGCGCAACGACTTCGCCCCGACGAAGAATAAGATCGACGTTCTGGAGCGCCTTGGTCGGACCGAAGCTCTTGGACATGGAGAGAAGCGACAGCGCCGGGCTCTCACCATCTTCTAATGCGCCTGTCGGCATCGAGGCGTTGATCCATCTCTTGTGAAGAAGAGAGGCTGGGACGCAGATGAAACTCCGAGCCCCAACCCTTCTGGCTCAGAAGTAGCCTTTCGCCAGCCAGCCGCCATCGACCACAAGGTTGGTGCCAGTGATGTATTTCGAGTCGTCGGAGGCGTAGAACAGCGCAGCTTTCGCCACATCGTCTGGCATCGCTGCGCGCTTCAGCGGAATCATCGCCTCGACCCTTTCCATGAGATCGCTCTTGCCGTCATAGAGATCGTTGTGCATGGGGGTCCGGGCCGCTCCGGGACTAACCGTGTTTGAGCGGATACCGCGGTCAGCGTATTCCATGGCGGTCACCATGGAAAAGTTCATGACGGCGATCTTGGTCGGGCCGTAGACGCAAAAGCCGCCGTTGCCGCGAAAGGCGCTTTCGGATCCTGTGCTGATGATGGAGCCGCCGCCGCGCTTGACCATCTCCGGCAAGGCGAATTTCGTCGGCAGGAACACCCCCATGAAATTGACCTCCCACAGGCGCCGTGCGTCCTCCTCAGTGAAGTCGGCGATCTCGACGCCACGAGGTCCGAGAATGCCGGCGTTATTGTAGAGGATGTCCAAGGCGCCATAGGTCTCGATCGTTTTGGCGACGATCCTTTTCGCGTCCTCCGTCTTCGACACGTCGGCAGGAATGAAGACGATCTCTCCGCCGTTCGAGCGGATTTCCTTCGCCACGGCTTCGCCCTCCGCGACCTTGACGTCGCAGGTCAAAATCTTTGCGCCCTCCGTCGCCCACAGTTCACAGGCGCCTTTGCCAAAACCTCCGGCGCCACCCGTTATGAGTGCGACCTTGCCATCTAAACGTCCCATACTCCTCACCCTTCCTCTTCATCGTGACGAGCCGCCAAACCCTGCAGCAGCCGGCATGTTGAATGCCTGCGATTAAGCGTTGATCGCTCGCCGTTGGGCTCCTGGTCGAGCAACCGCCTATCCACTCCATTCATTTCAAGTTTGGGATGGATGAGCGGCGGAAACCCTCGCAGCAAGTCGTCGGATCTCCTGCTCCTGGTCATGATCGCATCGCCGGGGGGAGCGATCCAGAAATTTACCCCTCAGCCCGCTTCCCCCGTTGCTCAGACAATCGCCCGCCACACCTCCGGCACAAATCCGAAGCCAGTTCCTCGGCGCTCGATATGGCCGATCGCGGGAAAGTCGAAATGAGTTCCGGCGACGCGGATCTGGTCCGTCGCCGCCATTTCCAGAGCGCGCTTCCGCGTCGCGACCGCTTGCCCGCGATCGACGTCGAGCACCGTCCCGGCCTGGGGCGCGGCCATCTGCAAGTTTGGCATATGCACAACATCGCCCCAGATCATGAGGGAATCGCTTCCCAATTCGATCAGCCAAGCCGTTTGGCCCGGCGTATGCCCCGCCTGGGTCACCGCGGTCACCCCCGGAAGCACTGAACCGTCGCGAACTGTGCGGATGCGATCGGCGTAAGGCGCGGTGGCGAGCCGCGCACTCTCGAAGAAGTCCAATGTCTCCGGCGGCGAGCGGCTGGGCGAATCCGGATCGCGGAAGAAATTCAGCTCCGCCTCGTTGACGACGATCTCCGCCTTCGGAAAGACGGCCTGCCCGTGCTCATCGATGAGCCCGTTCACGTGGTCGGGATGAAGATGGGTCATCAAGACCGTGTCGATGTCATCCGGTTCGATACCCATGGAGCGCAAATTGTCGGTGAGCATTCCAAGCGTCGGCCCCATGCTGACCCCGCAACCGGTGTCGATCAGCACGCGGCGGCCCGCCATCTGCACCAGGAACGCATTCATCGTCATCTTTGGCGGAACGGGCCGGAAAGCGGCCTTCTCCAGCCGCTCGCATTCGGAGTGGCCGATCCCGACGATGAGATCGAACGAGGCCTGGAACGTCCCGTCATTCACCGCAGTCACGAGGGCGTCGCCGATCACGAGATGGTAGAGCCCGGGGGGTTGGCGGCGAGGAAATTCAATCAATTCACGCATCGAGAATCGCCAGACTTCCTCCCCGATCACGTACGTTCAACCCTGACCGCAGATCCAACGTGCGAGCGCGCCAGAGCCGCGTGCCGGCTCGGCTCCACGGCCTGTTGACAACCCTAGGCCCGTGGATCGACGCGGCCCAGTCGTTAATCGGAACGAGGCCATCGCAGATGGCGAGGCGGCCCATCGCAGAGGGGTAACTGACGGTTAAGCAGATACCGGCGCCAGGGTGATTCCCAGTTCGTCGGTGATTGCGTGGATGGACTCCATGATGGGGATAGCGCTCGGTCCGTCGCCATGCACGCATATGCTCTCCGCCGGGATGGCGACGCGCTTGCCGGATACGCGCCAGCTAACCGACGATAACCACTTGACATACTAGTGTATATGAAATATTATAACGTTGTATATTGATCTCGGTAGGCGCCGCAGGCCGATCCCCTAGCCCCGATAGCAACCGCGTTGAGCACGAGCGACGACTGATCCGCAACCTCGGATCAACGATCGGCGAGCGTGCGCGCTCTCCCGTTTCGCAAACTCTCTCGAGGTTGAAGATGACCGAGGAAAACGCGCTCTCGCGCGATCGCATTCGCGCGCTCAATGATGCCTTCCGCCGCACGTTTGTGGGTGGGACGGTCGTCGTTACCGCCGGCTTTGAATCCCTATCCGCCGACCATCGTCATTCGGTTCTCACCAAAGTCCGTGCGTTCGATCAGTTTGACGAAGACAACGACCCCAATGGCGAGCACGACTTCGGTCTTATCGATGAGGGCGATGTCCGCTGCCTTTGGAAGATTGGATTACTTCGACTCCGACATGGAGCTGATGTCGCCTGATCCGGCCGATTCTCTTGTCACGACGCGTGTCCTCACGGTGATGCTCGCGGAAGAATACTGAACCGTCCGAAGCCAAGCGCGGCTTCCCTCATCGGATCTCGCCACTCAGCCCGGAACTGTCCAAGTCCCAATCGCCCAAATCGTTCGGCGCTGCCATTGAGGGCGATCATTTTCACCTCGTCCTACCCGAACTCGGCTCCCGACTTACGGCGGCCGTCCCCCACGGAGTTTCTCAATATGCCCGGCAAACAAGCAAAGGTCGTTACGCCCCAGATGTTGCGGCGGATGTTGCGCAGAACATCAAGCGCACCCTTCCCCGCGCGTGATCGAGTGATGATCCTCTTGTCAGTCAAAGCGGGACTGCGCGCCTGCGAGATCGCCCAACTCGAGTGGTCAATGGTTCTCGACGCGCGAGGCAAGGTCGCCGACAGTCTTGCGATCCACGACGCGATCGCCAAAAAGCGTGGTGGACGGCGCATCCCAATGCATCCCGACCTGCGCAAAGCGCTTCAAAGCTTGTTGCGGATGAGCGAACCTTCCGGGCCTGTTGTCCGTATCGCTCGCGAGCCGGCACCTCACCCTTCTCCCCTTCAAAAGCGCCTCGATTGGCTTGCGCAGGCATGTTCGCTCAACGCCGCTCAGAGCCGAGTCCTCGGTCTTCTAGCGCGAGCGGTTAGAGTACTGGAGGTCCGTCGTCTTGTCGAAGCCATCGATGATGGGTTCCACGCGGACGGTTTGGAGCTCGAGCCGTTTCTTGAGACGAATTCCGAGCGGCTCGAGCTCTCAGCCAGAGGCAAGTTGTCAGAATTGGGCTTGATAGACGCGCAGAATAACTCGAGTTTGCCCCTTGTTGTTGATCGCTTTCTTTCCCTGCCCCGAATTAGCCCAAACAAGCTTGGCGATCTCCTACTCGGCGAACCGACCCACGCCTCGCTGACCTGGAAAGACTTTGAGCACCTCGGGGATCTCCGCGACCTAGCTTCTCGGATTGTCGCTGGCGCCGGGTGTCTCAGAGGCCCGGCGCCGCGCGGCGTGAACCTCCTCTTCTACGGGCCGCCGGGAACGGGCAAGACGGAGTTCGCGAAGACGCTTGGCGCCCCGTGTCGGGCTCTCCGTCCAGTTTTGCAGAGAGAGGGGCGAAGAAAGCTCAGAGCCCAATCGACGCGAACGGATTGCGGCGCTTCTCATTGCAAACGCCGTCGGACGCATCGCGCGAAAGACGATCGTTGTGGTCGATGAGGCGGACGACATCCTCGCTGAGCTTGATGAGGATAACTCCTCTGATCGACGAGGCAGCAAAGTATTCATAAATCGGCTCATCGAGAGAGCCGCCGCCCCGACGATTTGGATCACCAATGATGTTGAGAGATTAGGGCCGGCAATCATCCGGCGCATGAATCTCGCGCTGCGCTTCGCCAAACCAAGCCTCTCAGTCCGGAAGACTATGGTGGCAAAGCTCGCAAAGCGCGAAAACCTTCGCCTCAACGAAACGGTCCTCTTGGAACTCGCAAGAACTCCAAGCCCGACTGCGCTCGTCAAGAACGCGATTCGGTGCGCCGCTTATACCCGGGGTTCCTCCAGCGATGCGCGCACGATTTCTCGGCAGCGCACTAAGAGCTTTGGGTGGGCGAGACTTCCCGGCGAAGTCAGCGCCGATCCGATTTGACCCAATGCTGAGCTCGGCCGATGTCGACTTAGCTCGGCTCGCGGACCAAGTCGCCAAGTCGCCCGCACGCGCCATCTCATTTTGCCTATCGGGTCCTCCAGGTGCGGGAAAGTCGGCCTACGCTCGCCATCTCGCCGAGCGCCTTGATCTCGATGTCCTCAAGAAGCGGTACTCTGATCTCAGCTCCATGTGGCTTGGCGAGTTGGAAAAGACGATCGCCGCAGCGTTCGAAGAGGCGGCAGATATCCGTGCTTTTCTCATCATCGACGAAGCCAACTCGCTCCTGCGCGATCGATTGGCGGCTCAGCATTCTTGGGAGATCACGCAGGTCAACGAGATGCTGACGCAGATGGAACGGCATCCCTACCCCTTCGCCTGCACCACCAATGCACTTGAACTTTTGGACGCGGCCGCGGCGCGTCGGTTTCTATTCAAGGTGCGCTTCCTTGCGATGACCCCCGATCAAATCGCTAAGGCGTTCCGGGCCGCGTTTGACGCCGATCCGCCTGAGTTCGTGCTCAAGCTCGACGGCTTGACCCCGACCGATTTCGCGACGGTCGCAAGGAAAGCGAGCGCGCTCGCTGAGCGCGATTTAAAGATTTTGGCGCAATCGCTTGAATACGAAGCCCAAGCCAAACCAGCTTCAGGCCGGCGGCGGATCGGCTTCTAGCTGGCAACTGGCCCAAATCCACCGTCTCGTGGCTGCCGATGTCCCCCAGGCAAGGCCCCCTCACTACTAGTGAAGCAGCGCCGTTCACTGCGGATCTCAATAGTTGATTTGTCTTCATTCGTACCATGGCCGGAATTGCGGCCGGAGTCAGATAATACAATCTTACGGACATTTCTAATCCGCGACCACCGTGGCGATTCCTCGGCACAAAACGTGACAAAGCGCCGCACACCAGTCACCACGTCCACATGATTCGCGCCGATCTGGCCCTCGTTCCCGACCCACTCGCCGACCTCGGCGAATGGCTCAGAGACGCTAGCCTTTGCGGCCTGGGCGCGGGCGCACAGCAGACCGATCACCTCTTCTTCGCTGGGGCTAGCCTCGCTCTGCCGGACGCCTGTTTGCGCCCGCGACCACCTGGGGCCGGGGCCTTGCTTTCCCGCCTGGCCCTTCAAAGCGTCGCCGCCTCGAGCTAAACTGCTTCGCCTCAACTCCGGCGCCGCTACTCTGTGCGATTTGCATTTCGCGGTGGCCGCCGAGCCTCTCCTTGCTGCAACACAGCTGCAGTTGTTTTGCGACATTGCGGGCCGCCCACCTAACCTCGACGCCCGGCGGCGTGCAGCGGCCGCGCTCGAGTTCCACTGGCCAACGCGAGCCTGCTGGCCAAAACCCTATCGGAGAGCGCCAAAGCAAAGGACCCGGTCTCGGCCGGCGCCAAGGCGGCCGCTATCACCTTTGCCGCCCTTCCGGTCGAGCGCCTTCTGAATTGCGCTAGGCACGACGCTTGCAAGAGCGCCTCGCAGCGCCGCATCGACCCTTTCGGCTATCCGCGGGCCCGGATGTTTGGCAGCTGGGAGCTGGGAGCAAGCAAATGAACGTTTCGAAGCAGGTCGGTCGCGTCAGACGCTTCGCCGTAGCGTGCGCATCTGCGTTATTGATCGGCGTTGTTCCGACGGCGTTCGCCGAGGACGCCTCATCGATCTCACCCGCCGCCAAGGCGGTTGTGGATTTTGACAAGGCGGGCGTAAAGCCGTCCAAGCCATATCGGATCGGCTACCTCACAGAATGCGTGGACAATGCCTACTGCCTCGCGCGGCTCGCGGGCCTGAAAGCCGCCGCGGAGAATATGGCTTCACCTTCAAGATCTTCGATGCGGCCTTTAATCCGGCGACGCAGGCCAAGGTCGTGCAGGACGCGGTCACGGAAGGTTTCGACGGCTACCTTTACGGGCCCACGGCGTCCGCACCCGGCTGCGGCATCTACAAGCGCCTCCTGAAGCCGACGGAGAAGCCGGTCGTCTCGATCGACATCGCGATGTGCGGCGATCCCGACTACACGCCTGGCCTCGCCGCGACTTTCACGATGCAAGGCCCGGCGCATTTTTATGACTACATGGATCACGCCTTCGCCCAGTGCAAAGGCGAGTGCAAAGTCGCGGCGGTCGGCGGCTTCGTAGGCTCGGATCTGTTCGGCTACTGGGAAGGCGCGATCAAGAAGGCCCAGGAGAAATATCCCAACGTCAAGATCGTCGTCGACGAGCCCGGCAACTTTGATCCGCGCATGGCCCTCAAGAAGATCCAGGACGCGCTGCTCGCGCATCCCGACATCACGATGGTCGTCTCGCCCTGGGACGACGAGACGCGCGGCGTCGAGCAGGCGGTCATCGCCGCTGGCAAGACGCCAGGCAAGGATGTCATGATCTTCTCCGGTGGCGCGACCAAGCTCGGCGTCGACAAGGTGAAGGAGGGCAAGTGGCAGTTCACTTACGCTTGGCTCCCCTACCAGGAAGCCTATTACGGCGCGGTCGCCCTGATCATGGCGCTCGAGGGCAAGCCGATCAACGCCTATGTCGACGAGGCGCTGATGCCGGCAGTGGTTGAAAGCACCGGCACGCCGATCATCACCAAGGACATCGCCGACAAATACAAGCCTCTCTACTGAAACAAGGCAAGGGGGCGGCGGAGCGCTCCGCCGCCGGAACGCACCGTGACCCCAGCCGCCCCACACAAAGCCGAGGACGCGCCGCTCGCCGTCGTGCGGCTGCGCCATGTGAGCAAGAGCTTCCCAGGCGTGCAGGCGCTGCGCGACGTCAGCTTCGAATTGCTGGCGGGCGAAGTCCACGGCCTGGTCGGCGCGAACGGCGCTGGCAAATCCACCATGATCCGCATGCTGTCGGGCGCGAGCACGCCCGACAGCGGTGAAATCGAGGTCGGCGGCGCGCCCCTCGTCAACGACGACCCCCGCCACCTCCGCGCGGCTGGGATCTCCGCGATCTACCAGGAACTGACGATCATCCCGGAGATGACGGCTCTGTCCAACGCTTTCCTTGGCGGCGCTCCGATGCGGCGGGGCGTGCCGGATCTGGCGCGCATGCGGATGCGCTACGCCGAATTGGCCTCACGCACCGGCGTCTCCATCGGTCCAAAGGTCAAGGCCGGCGCGTTGGCGATCGCGAACAAGCAGATTCTCGAGATCATGCGGGCCGTCCTCGCCGAGGGCCGCGTGCTGATCATGGACGAACCGACCGCGTCGCTCGGGCCCTTCGAACGCGAGCGGCTGTACGATCTCGTTCGCAGGCTTCGCTCGGAAGGCATCGCGATCATTTTCATCTCGCATGACCTCGACGAGGTGCTTCGGCTTTGTGACCGAGTCTCGGTCATGCGGGAGGGCCGGTTGCTCGAAACTCGGCCGGCGCGGCCTGGAGCAAGCACGGCCTGGTGGCGGCGATGTTCGGCGATGGGAACATCGAGGGGCCGGCGCCCAGGCTGCGGCAGAAGCGTCCACCCATGCTGCAGCGTGCGGCGCCTGTCCGTCCCCGACCGCGTCGCCGACATCAATTACGCTCTCGACAGGTGAAATGCTCGGCATCGCCGGCCTGGTCGGCGCCGAGCAGAGCGAAACGCTGCGGGCGGTGGCCGGCGCGGAGCCGGGATCGGCGGCTCTGATCGAGCTCGACAGCGACGTCCTGCCGTGGCCGCAGGACGTGCGCGACGCGATCGCGCGGGCATCGTGATGGCGCCGGAGGAACGCAAGCGGAAGGACTCGTACTCGGCCGGACGGATTTGCCAATCTCGTGCTCGCCGATCTGGGGGCCGTGGCAAGCGGACCCTTGGTCGGCCTCAAGCGGCGGCGACCGGGCCACGACCTGGCGCAGCGGCTCGGCTACAATCCGGCCCGGCTCGACAGCGAGGCACGCACGCTGTCCGGCGGTAACCAGCAGAAGCTCGTGCTCGGCAAATGGCTGCACCGGAAGCCGCGGGTCCTGCTGCTCGATGAGCCGACGCGCGGCATCGATCTCGGCGCGAAACGGGAGATCTTCCACGCCATCCGTGGACTCGGCGACCGGGGCATGGGGGCCATCCTGGTCTCCTCCGACCTCGAGGAGATCGTCGAGCACGCGGACCGGGTGCTGGTGGTGGCCCGCGGCCGGCAGATCGCGACGCTCGGTACCGCGGAGGCGAGCGTCGAGCGCATTCTGAATCTGATCTTCGAGGTCGAACCCCTTCCGTCCAAGGGAGCCGCGTGAGATGATCGCCGCCGCGACTGCTGCCGTCCGGTCCTTCGTCGCCCGCGTCCGGCCACAGAGCGAGCATGCTCGGCATCATCCGGGTCTATGGCATCGTCGCCACGCTCGCGCTGCTGCTGATCATCGTCACCGCGGGCAATCCGGCGTTCCTGTCGATCCACAATATTTTCAACATGTTGTCTGCAATCCGTCGACCGCCGGCATCATGGCGGTCGGCATGACCTACGTCATCTTCACCGGGGGGTTCGACCTGTCGTTGGCCTCGGGTTATTCGCTCTGTGCAGTCGTCGCCGCCTATGTCGGGCAGAGGCAGTCGCCCTCGTCTCCTTTCTCGCGGCAATCGCGGTCGGATCGCTTTCGGGGCGGCCAATGGCGCTCCTGGTCGCCGTGGTGCGCATCAATCCCTTCATCACGACGGTTGGTACGGGCTTCATCATCACCGGCATCGTGCTCGTCATGACCCAGAACGCCGCCTTCCCGGTGAACAACCCAGACTTCGGCGTGCTGGGAGCTGGGCGACTGTACGGTGTTCCCTATTCCGGGATGGTGCTGATCGCCTTCCTGGTCGCGTTCGCTTCGTCCTGGCGCGAACGATCTATGGCGAGGCGGTCTACGCGATCGGCGGCAACTACCAGGCGAGCCGGCTCTCGGGGATACGCGTGCGCGCCGTCGTCGCAAGCTCCTATGTACTGCTTGGAGGCTGCGTCGGATTTGCGGGCAGCATCGCGGCATCCCAGTTCAGTTCGGCGCAGGCCAATCTCGATCCGGGCATCATCTTCGACGTGCTGACGATCGTCGTCGTCGGGGGGACCTCGCTGGCGGGCGGCGTCGGCGCCATGTGGCGCACCGCGGTCGGCCTGGGCATCAGTGCGACCATCTCCAACGGCTTCGTCCTCCTCGATATCAGCCCGTATATCA
>CAVWBA010000027.1:0-118891 GCA_963753135.1 uncultured Alphaproteobacteria bacterium
CGCCCATGCCTCCCTCTTTCCGGCATCCTTGGTTTCGGCCAGCACGATCAGCGCGCCAGCCAGTTCGTCGGCGCTGAGGGCGTCGGCGCCGGTCGAGATGACCAGCTCGCCAAGCTGCTGCACCTTGCGGGCTTTCAGGTCTCGCGTCTTGTCTTCGAGCGACTTCAGTTCCGCGTCGAAGTCCCGTGGCTTGCGCATCACGCCCTCCATAAGCTGTTGATGGAGCGATGATAGTTGAGCGCCTGCCGGAATGCTGTAAGGTTGCCGAGACAGGCTGGAACGGCGCGAGCAGTCCCGAGAAATTAGTTTCGAGGGCGCGCTTATACGTCGTTCCGACGTGCGCTTCGCCGTGGTGATGATCCGGTCGCGATGGCGATCTATCATCTTCACGTCAAGGTCATCGGCCGCAAATCCGGCTCCAGCGCGGTGGCCTCCGCCGCCTATCGCTCGGCCTCGCGGCTGCGCGACGAGCGGCTTGAGCGCGGCCACGACTTCTCCAACAAGCGCGGCGTCGTCCACTCCGAGGTCATGCTGCCGGAGGATGCGCCCGAGCAATGGAGCGACCGCGAACGGCTCTGGAACGAGGTCGAGGCGTTCGAGGTCAGGAAGGACGCCCAGCTCGCCCGCGAGGTCGAGTTCGCCCTTCCGCGCGAGATGACCCAGGCGCAGGGCATCGAACTGGCCCGCGACTTCGTGCAGTCGGAGTTTGTCGATCAGGGAATGATCGCGGACCTCAATGTGCATTGGGACATGGCCGAGGACGGGATGCCCAAGCCCCACGCCCACGTCATGCTGACGATGCGAGCCGGGACGAAGACGGCTTCGGTCCGAAGGTGCGGGAGTGGAACCGCACCGAGATGGTCGAGCGTTGGCGCGAACGCTGGGCGGAGCTGGCCAACGAGCGGCTGGCCGAACTCGACATCGACGCGCGGATCGACCACCGGAGCCTGGAGGCGCAGGGCATCGCGCTGGAGCCGCAAAGCCAGATCGGCGCGCCCGCGCAGCGGATCGAGGGCGAAGGGGTCGAGGCCGCCGAGCGGGCGGAGATGCACCGCGAGATCGCGCGCAACAACGGCGCACAGATCATCGCCGATCCGTCCGTGGCGCTCGACGCGATGACCCACCAGCAAACCACCTTCACGCGGCGCGACATGGCGAGGTTCGTGCACCGGCACAGCGACGGGATCGAGCAGTTCACGCCGCCATGGGCGCGATGCAAACCTCGCCCGAGCTGGTCGAACTCGGCAAGGACGGACGGGGCGAGGACCGCTTCACCACCCGCGAGATGCTGGAGACCGAACAGCGCCTGCACCGCTCCGCCGAACTCATGGCCGAGCAGGAACGTCACGAGGTCGGCGACAGCGGACCGCGAAGCGGCGCTGGCGCGTGCGGAAGCGCGCGGCCTTGTCCTTTCGGGAGAGCAGGCCGAGGCGCTGGCGCATGTCACGGACGGGCGCGATCTCGGCGTCGTGGTGGGTTACGCCGGGACGGGCAAGAGCGCGATGCTGGGCGTGGCGCGCGAAGCCTGGGAGGCGGCGGGCTACGAGGTCCGCGGCGTGGCGCTGTCCGGCATCGCGGCGGAGAATCTGGAAGGCGGATCGGGCATCGCGTCGCGCACGATCGCCAGCATGGAGCACGGCTGGGGACAGGGCCGCGACGTGCTCACCGCGCGCGATGTGCTGGTGATCGACGAGGCGGGCATGGTCGGCACGCGCCAGTTGGAGCGGGTGCTGTCCCATGCCGCCGAGGCCGGCGCCAAGGTGGTGCTGGTCGGCGATCCGCAGCAGTTGCAGTCGATCGAGGCGGGCGCGGCGTTCCGGGCGATCACCGAGCGCCACGGCGGGGCGGAGATCACCGAGGTGCGCCGCCAGCGCGAGGACTGGCAGCGGGAGGCCACGCGCGATCTGGCGACCGGCCGGACCGGCGATGCGATCCATGCCTATGACACGCACGGCATGGTCCATGCCGCCGCGACACGCGAGCAGGCGCGCGACGATCTGATCGACCGCTGGGACCGCGACCGGCAGGCGTCGCCCGACCGCAGCCGCATCATCCTCGCCCACACCCGCGACGAGGTGCGCGAGCTCAACGAGGCCGCGCGCGAGCGGATGCGGGACGCCGGCGATCTGGGCGATGACGTGCGCCTGGCGGTCGAACGCGGCGAGCGCAGCTTCGCCAGCGGGGACCGGGTCATGTTCCTGCGAAACGAACGCGGCCTGGGCGTGAAGAACGGCACGCTCGGGACCATCGAGCAGGTCAGCGAACGATCCATGTCCGTGCGCACCGACGACGGGCGCAGCGTCTCGTTCGACCTCAAGGATTACGACCACATCGACCACGGCTATGCCGCGACCATCCACAAGGCGCAGGGCATGACCGTGGACCGCACCCATGTTCTGGCGACGCCGGGCATGGACGCCCACGGCAGCTATGTCGCCCTGTCGCGCCATCGCGACGGCATGGACCTGCACTATGGCCACGACGACTTCGACGGACGAGGACCGGCTTGTCCGCAACCTGTCGCGCGACCGGGCCAAGGATATGGCGTCGGATTACGAGCGGCTTGATCCGGCGCAGGGTTATGCCGAGCGGCGCGGGATCACCTTCCGCGCGCGCGTCGCCGAGATCGTGCGCAAGGTCGTGCCGGAGAAGGTGCGCGGCATGTTCGACGGCCTGCGCCTGCCCGCCGATGGCGGACAGGGCGGGAACGGGTCGCCGGAAAGGAAGGTGGCGGAAGACCCGGAAGCGGCGCTGCGCCGCGCCCGCACCAAGGCGCTCGATCCGACATGCGCGCGCGGTGGACGCGATCCTCGCCACCGGGAAGATGGACGGCAAGGGCAGTCCCGAGCAGATGCGCGAACTGACAGGACGCCCGCAAAGCCTTCGAGGAGGTGCGTCCCATGGCTCGCGCGACGCCGAGGCGGCCTATGTCAAGAAGACCCGGAGCTTGCTTCATGAGGCGGCGACGGGCCGGGTCAACCGCGCCATCCGCGCGCTCCAGCTCGAAACCGAACTGCGCACCGATCCGCAGCGCCGCGCCGACCGCTTCGTGGAACGCTGGCGGGAACTCGGCCAGACCAGCCAGCGCCAGTATCAGGTGGGCGACATGTCCGGCTACAAGGCCACGCGGTCGGCCATGGGCGACATGGCGAAGAGCCTCGAACGCGATCCGCAGCTTGAATCGATCCTCGCCAAGCCGAAAGCGGGACCTCGGCATCGGGATCCACTCGGGCCGCCGGCTCGGGCTGGAACTCGCCTTCAGCCATGGCATCGACCTCGGCAGAGGCCGGGGCATCGGACTTAGAACCGCCTATTTTCCGCCGCCCGTGCGCCAGGCTACGACGCCGCTCTGAACCCTCTTGCGCGCGACAAAGCGCTTGTTCTGTCTGGATCAGGAGCAGTCAGCAACAACCGGCAGGAGCCAGCGCAGCCATGCCCGCACCAGACCGTATCGTCCGCCTGAACACCGTTCTTTCCCGGACCGGCCTGTCCCGGTCCACCATCTACCGCAAGATCGCCGAGGGCACGTTCCCGCCCCAGATCAGGATCAGCGTCAACGGCGCCGGTTGGAGGGAATCCGACATCAATCGCTGGGTCGCCAGACCCCGTGGCGTGGCGTCCAAAGGAAGAGGTCGATGGGTCGGTGGGGCTGCGTGTGCCCCCCGTTCAGCGCACGAGCGAGGTTTTTCGTCATGGCGTTCGCTTCAATTGATCGAGGCAGTCTGCCCACGCCTGCATCAACTCGATCCGTTCCGGCCAATAGCTCGCCCGGTTGTAGGCGCGCCGGATTTCGTTCTGATCCTGATGCCCGAGCGCGGCCTCGATCACGTCGGGCCGGAAACCCCGTTCATTCAATATCGAGCTCGCCGCCGCCCGGAAGCCGTGCGCGGTCATCTCATCCTGTGTGAAGCCCATACGCCGCAGCGCGGCGTTCATGGCGTTCTCCGACAGCGGGCGGGCATTGGAGCGGATAGAGGGGAACACGAGCGTGCTCCTGCGGGCGACCTCTTTCACCTCGCGCAGCACATCGAGCGCCTGTCGCGATAGCGGCACGTCATGCGGCCGGCGAACCTTGGTGCGGGCGCCGTCGATGCGCCAGACTGCCTCCTCCATGTCGATCTCTGCCCATGTGGCGCCGCGGACCTCGCCGGGGCGGGCGAATGTCAGCGCCGTGAACTGAAGAGCGCACCGGAGTGTCGGCCAGCCGTCATAGGCATCTATGGCCGCCAGAAGCGCGCCGAGATGCTTCTCGTCGGTGATCGCGGCCCGGTGCTGTACTTTGGGCGCCTTCAGGGCGCCGCGCAGCAGAAGAGTCGGATCGTCCTTGGCCCGCAGCGTGGAGACAGCGAGCCGGAAGACGGTGCCGATTACGCTGCGCAGCCGCCGCGCCGTCTCCCGGCGCCCGCTGCGTTCGATCCGTTGCAGCAGCGCGAGGATTTCCGCCGGGGTGATTTCCGCGATTGGTCGGGCGCCAAGGTCGGGGCCGGCAAGATCGACAAGCAGCCATCGGTTCTTCGTGACGGTGGACGCGGCGGCGCCCTCATCCTCGATGCGTTGCAGATATTCCTCGGCGATGCCCCCGAAGGTGTTCGTCGCCGAGATGACGGCGGTCAGCTTCGCAACCTTCTTGTTGGCCCCGGGATCGACTCCCGAGGCCAACAGCTTCTTGGCCTCGTCGCGCAGCCGGCGCGCCTCGGCGAGGGATACGGACGGATAGGCGCCGTGGGAGAGCTTCTTCTGCTTCCCGCTGAACCGGTACGCCTGGTTCCAGAGCCGCGTGCCGCTTGGTTTCACAAGGAGATAGAGCCCGCCGCCGTCGGAGAGCTTGTAGTCCGCCTGCCGGCCCTTGGCGGCGCGGCACGCCGTATCTGACAAGGCCATCGATGCCTCCCGTTGTTGGCCTCGGGCCAGCAGATACCAGGGCGAGGCCAACATCAAGGCCAACAAATCCATGGGATGGGGCGATATCCGGAGACGCGGATTGAGACGGAGAAGGCGTCAAAGCTCAGAAATACACAGTAATATCAAGGTCATATGGGCTTGTGTGAGACGTCCTGAGATGCTGGGGGATAAGGGTAATGGTGCCCAGGGGCGGAATCGAACCACCGACACCGTGATTTTCAGTCACGTGCTCTACCAACTGAGCTACCTGGGCGCCTCGCGCCGTCGAGACGCAGCGGGCGCTTATAGGCGTTGGCGCTGCGCCTTGTCCAGCCTGTCTGGCGTGGCCTCAGCGTGCGCTTTCCGCCATCAATATGCCGCACTCGAAACCGCAATGCTTCGCGCGGTATTTTGTGATAAAGACAGATATCATGCGCTTCGTTATCGCTCGTCTTTCCGCCGCTTCGGTTTGCGCGGCCGCGGTTTGCCTGCAGGCCGCGCCGGTCGCCGCCGCCGATTTGCCGACCGCTCCGTCGAATTATCCTGCGCTCGGCCCCGGCGCGGCCGACGCCGCGCCCGATTATTGGGCGGGTCTTTCGGTCGGCGCAGGGATCTCCGTGTGGGGCGGCAAGGGGATCAAGGGCGGCGTGGGGGGCGAGACCGACCTCAATTATGAACACGTCTTCGACAACGGAATCATGCTGGGGGTGCAGGCCTCCACCGGTTATATGCCCTATCTCCAAACGGGCCCCGGATTCTCGCAGTTCACTGGCGGCGCTTTCGCCGGCGGCTCGACGATTGTCGGGTACAATTTCGGCCAGGTGACCCCCTACGTGATCACCGGGGTCGATTTCGTCCGCTCGACCCGCTTCAATAGCGGCGCTTTCAACGCAAGCGACGCCGTCAACACCGTATTTTCCGGCCCCGGCGCGGTGCAGGCGGTCGGCACGTTCGGCGTCGGCGTCAATTATCGCATCACCTCGAACTTCAGCATGGGGCTCGAAGCGATCGTGCACACGAACACCAACACCGGCGGCGGCCCGCTCGCCCCGTGGTGACCGGACTGGGGCTGCCGGCGTCTCGCCTTGGCCCGGGGTCGCGGGCGCCCATCCTGATCCCCTAGCCTGAATGACGTCCATGCATGATCTGTCTCGCCGCGCGCTGCTGGTTGGCGTCGTGGCCGCCTCGGGCGCGCGTCTGGCGGCCCCTGCCGCTGCGCAGCAGACCGACGCGCCGCCGCCAGCCGCCACGCCCGCGCCTGCGTCATTCGGCTACCAGGACGTTGTGAAGCGGGCGCGGGATCTTGCCGCTGCGCCGTTCGACAGTTCGATACCGCCGCTGCCCGACGGCTTGGCGACCCTCGATTTCGACGGCTGGCGCGACATTCGCTTCAAATCCGACAAGCCTCTGCTCGGCCAGGAGGGGGCCAATTTTCGGCTGGAGCTGTTCCATCTCGGACACCTGTACAAGCGTCCGGTGGTCGTCAACGTCTTGCGAGACGGCATCCCGGCGCCGATCCCTTACGCCGCCAATCTGTTTGACTACGGCCGCGCCAAGCTTGGCCCGCTGCCGATCAATCTCGGTTTTGCCGGCTTTCGTCTGCGTTATCCGATCAATGCGCCACATATCTGGGACGAAGTGATCGCGTTTCTCGGCGCGAGCTACTTCCGCTTCCTCGGCCGCGGCCAGCGCTACGGACTGTCGGCGCGGGGCCTTGTCATCGGCGCGGCTCCGCGCCTCAACGAGGAGTTCCCATTCTTTCGCGAGTTCTGGATCGAGACGCCGGACGCGACGGCCGAGCACATCGTCATCTACGCGCTGCTCGACGGCGAATCGGCGACTGGCGCCTTCCGCTTCGATCTGAACCCCGGCCAGGAGACCTTCATCGACATCAATGTGAGTCTGTTCGCGCGCAAGGCGACGCCTGCGCTCGGTCTCGCGCCGCTGTCGTCGATGTATTTTGTCGGCAAGGCGGACCGGCGGTACGCCGACGACTTCCGCGGGGAATTGCACGATTCCGACGGTCTTCTTATGCACACGGGCGCGGGAGAATGGATCTGGCGGCCTCTGAGCAACCCAAATCCTCTCAGGGTCTCGGTCTTTCAAGACGCCAATCCGCGCGGCTTTGGGCTTCTGCAGCGCGACCGCAATTTCAGCGATTACGAGGATCTCGATCTCGCTTACGAGCTGAGGCCGAGCTACTGGATCGAGCCGCACGAGGGTTGGGGCGAGGGTGGGATCGAGCTGGTCGAATTGCCGACCAGCGATGAGACCAACGACAACATCGTCGTCGCCTGGGCGCCGAAGCAGGGGCTCGAAGTCGGCAAGCCGCTCGTCTTCGGCTATCGCATCACGTCGATGGCGATGGATCAAAGCCTGACGCCTAGCGGCCGCACAGTTGGGACGTTTCGCGTCGCGGCGCGCGCGTTGGGGTCTCCGGATCCGGCGCCGCCTCCCGGGACGACGCGATTCCTCATCGATTTCTCCGGCGGCGACTTGTCTTACTACATGAGCGACCCCTCTCTCGTGGAGACGGTCGCAACGGCGTCGACTGGACGAATCGTGCGCACGTTCCTCACCCCCAACACCCATATCCGGGGGTTCCGCGCCGGCGTCGATGTCAGCGTGGACCCGGGCCAGAGCACGGACCTGCGTGTCTTTCTGCGCGCCGGGGCCAAGGCCCTGACCGAGACCTGGACCTTTCCCTGGCGGGCCTGACCGGCGCCAGCTTTTCAGGTGTTAGAATATCACTTCAGAGGCTTAAGCGCTTATCCTGAAACAGGACTTGAACGCTTGCGCGCTGTCAACCGAGCCTGCCGGGGTAGGCGGGGCCTGGGCGGGGCCGGCGCCTGAGGGATACAACCTGAGGGCGACTTCCGTCCAAACAAATCCAAATAAAAACAAGGAAAAATCCTTGCATTTCGTTGGATTCCTTTGGCCGAATCCGGACTTTTCAAAGGGTTACAGGAGAAAAAATAAAAAAATTCCGTCGTTCTGAACTCGCCTTCAGGGTTGTGCGCGAAGCGGTTCAGAGGCGCGTCCCTCTGCCTGTTCGCCGGCGTCGCTGGCGGCTTGTTCGGTCACGAAGAACACTGTACCATGGATTTCTGATTTTTCCAAGAAAAATCTGGACTCTCATAGCGATAGCTGTTGGTCGGCTGCTTTCCGACCTGCCTCCGAGCCTCTGCCGTCCTGCCCCCGGTCAGCCCGGATTGGTGGCAGTGACGATCCAGATCGCCGCGCCGAGCGGTACGCTGTCGCCTCGCGCATGGGCTGCGAGCGCCTTACGAATGTCCGCGGTCGCGGCGGCGCGAACCGTCTCGCTCTGGCCGTCGAGGATCCGGCTTGTCGGGCCGATCGTCATCGCCGCCCGGACCGCGGTTTCGAGCCCGCGACCGGTAGCGATGTCGAGCTCAAGGTCATGGGGGGCGAGAACGATGTCGGCGAAGCCGGCGTCGCTGAGAATCCGCCGCACCCGCGCCTCGCTGGCGAAGGCGAACGGGCCGGGGTCCTCGGGATTTGTCTCAGGGAGAGGAGGGGCGTGCTTGGCGGCTTCGCGCAGCGGCAGGATGAAGAAGGGATTCTGCTTGGCCTCGCGCCATGAGGCGAAGGCGAGCCGTCCGCCGACTTTAAGGCCCTTGCGCAGGTTGGCGAACGACTTCGCCGGATCGGCGAAGAACATGACGCCGAACCGCGACACGATGAGGTCGGCCTCGTGGCGCTCGAAGTCATAGACGGTAGCGTCGGCGAGTTCGAACCTGATCGAGCGGTTCGCCTGCGCGCGCTCGCGGGCGCGTCCGAGCATCGGCTCGGATATGTCGAGCCCGAGGACCTCGCCGCCGGGGCTTACACGCGCGGCGAAGTCGATTGTCGTGGCGCCGCAGCCGCAGCCAACGTCGACCACGCGATCGCCAGGCTTTGGCTCCGCTGCGGCGATGAGCCGGTCGGAAACCGGGCGCAGAACCTGGTCCTGATGCTCTTGATGGTCAGTCCATTTCGGTCCGGCGACGCAGCTCCAATATTCGGCCTGCGCGGAATTGTCGGCGTGGATTGGCGCGACAGACATGGAAAGCTTCCCTCTTGGCCTTATTGGCGCGTCAGGCGGCGCTCGCCAGTTGAACGAGGATTTGATCAAACGCAATGGCGGCGCGAAAGGAGTCTCAGCATGCCGTCGTTCAATTGTCACAAAATCGGCACAACGTGGAGCTGCGGATCGCCGAGAACATCGCGCTGAGGAGTCCCAATCTATGGCCAATGAGCCGCTGGTTGAATTGGATTCGGACGCCCAGAGCGACGCTCCGATCGAAAAGGATCTCGCGACCAAAGACGGCCAGGTCCGGGAGCGCGCTTACCAGATCTGGGTCGACGAAGGCCGACCGCAGGGCCGCGAACTTGACCATTGGTTACGCGCCAAGTGGGAAGTCGAGGGCGCGCCCGCTCCATAGACCCGACGCCTGCTGGTCGCCGTGATATTCGGCCTTGATGCGCGCGGCCCATCCTGAGGTTGAGCGGAAGCTCAAGCGCGCCAGGGCCCCTTGTCATGCGAATGATACCGGCCAACAGTAAGGCGCGAGAAGGAAACAGAGAGGAGATGACGATGGCGACCACGACCGCTCTGTCGAAAAAGGAAAGCGCGACGAAAGCCGCAAGCACCCTGTCGAAAGCCGAAAGCGCGCTCATCGACGCCTACTGGCGCGCGGCCAATTATCTGTCCGTCGGTCAAATCTACCTGTTCGACAATCCCTTGCTGCGCGAACCTCTCAAAGAGGAGCACATCAAGCCGCGTCTGCTCGGGCACTGGGGCACGACGCCAGGCCTCAACTTCATCTACGCGCATCTCAACCGGCTGATTAAGAAATACGACCTCGACATGATCTATGTCATCGGCCCCGGGCATGGCGGGCCGGGGATCGTCGCCAACACCTATCTCGAAGGCACGTACAGCGAGATCTATCCGGGTATCTCGCAAGATGTCGAAGGCATGAAGCGGCTCTTCACCCAGTTCTCGTTTCCAGGCGGGATTCCGAGTCACGTGGCGCCTGAAACGCCCGGCTCCATTCACGAAGGCGGCGAGCTCGGCTACGCGCTTTCCCATGCCTACGGCGCGGCGTTCGACAACCCCGACCTCATCGTCGCTGCAGTCGTTGGCGACGGCGAAGCGGAGACGGGGCCGCTCGCCACGAGCTGGCATTCCAACAAATTCCTCAATCCGGTGCGCGACGGCGCCGTGCTGCCAATCCTGCATCTCAACGGCTACAAGATCGCCAACCCGACGGTGCTGGCGCGGATCAGCCATGAGGAGCTCGAACTCGCTTCTTCGCGGCTATGGATACGCGCCCCATTTCGTCGAGGGGCACGAGCCTGCCCTGATGCACGAGCTCATGGCGACTACGCTCGAAACAGTGATCGGCGAGATCCGCGACATCCAGGCAAACGCGCGGAAGAATGGATTTTCCAAACGCCCGATCTGGCCAATGATCGTCATGCGCACGCCGAAGGGTTGGACTTGCCCCAAGGAGATCGACGGCAAGAAGGAAGAGGGATACTGGCGTTCGCATCAGGTGCCGATGAGCGAGATGCGCGGCCACCCCGAGCATGTGCGCATCCTCGAGACATGGATGAAGTCTTATCGGCCCGAGGAACTGTTCGACGCGAGCGGTCGCCTCAAGAGCGAGCTCGCGGCGCTTCCGCCGCAGGGAACGCGCCGCATGAGCGCCAATCCGCATGCGAATGGCGGCGCGCTCCTGCGCGACCTGAGGCTCCCGAACTTCCGCGACTATGCGGTCGATGTGCCGTCGCCCGGCGCCACAATCGCCGAGGCGACGCGGGTCATGGGCCAATTCCTGCGCGATGTGATGAAACTCAATCTGGAGCAGCGGAACTTCCGCCTGTTCAGCCCGGACGAGAACAATTCCAACCGCTGGCAGGACGTGCTCGAGGTCACCAACCGCGCCTGGGTCGCCGAGACCTTTCCTTACGACGACCATCTCGCGCCCGACGGACGCGTGATGGAGATGCTGAGCGAACACCAGTGCCAGGGCTGGCTCGAAGGCTACCTGCTCACCGGCCGGCACGGCTTCTTTTCCTGCTACGAGGCCTTCATCCACATCGTCGATTCCATGCTCAACCAGCATGCGAAGTGGCTAAAGGTCTGCAACGAAATCAAGTGGCGCCGCCCGATCGCCTCGCTCAACTATCTTTTGTCGAGCCACGTCTGGCGCCAGGACCACAACGGCTTTTCCCATCAGGACCCCGGCTTCATAGACCACGTGATGAACAAGAAGGCCGAGGTGGTGCGGATCTATTTGCCGCCCGATGCGAATTGCCTGCTTTCGGTTACCAATCATTGCCTGAAGAGTCGCAACTACGTGAACGTCATCGTCGCGGGCAAACAACCCTCGCCGCAATGGCTGACCATGGATGAGGCCATCAAGCACTGTGAGGCGGGGCTGGGCATCTTTCCATGGGCCAGCAACGACCGCGGGGCCGAGCCGGATGTCGTGATGGCCTGCTGCGGCGATGTGCCGACGCTCGAGACCCTGGCTGCGGTCAGCCTCCTACGCGAGCATGCGCCAGAACTGAAGATACGGGTCGTCAATGTCGTCGATTTGATGACGCTGCAGCCCGCAAGCGAGCATCCGCACGGCCTTCCCGACCGCGACTTCGACGCGCTGTTCACCGTCGATAAACCGATCATCTTCGCCTTTCACGGCTATCCGTGGCTCATCCATCGCCTGACTTATCGGCGGACCGGCCACGACAACATCCATGTGCGCGGGTACAAAGAAGAAGGAACGACAACCACGCCTTTCGACATGTGCGTGCTCAATCAAATCGACCGGTTCCATCTGGTTAGCGACGTCATTGACCGCGTGCCGAAGCTTGGGGAGCGCGCCGCTTACGCCAAGCAGGAAATCCGTAACAAGCTGATCGATCATCGCGAATATATCTGCCGCGTCGGCGACGACATGCCGGAGATCAAGGACTGGACCTGGGGTGGCCAGAAGGCGCGGGCAGCGGGGTCGACCGAGGGCGACAACGTGTGAACAGTCCGGCCGGCATCACGGGTCCCCCGCCGTCGCCTGAGCGTCACAAGCGCCGCGTATCAAAGTCTTTTCGGGAGGGCCCAGGCCAATGAACGACGTGCAAGAGCTTAGCCGAGCGGCGCAAGCCACGCCGGACGCCGCCGCGCTTCTCAAAGGCTACGCGATCAGCGCGGCCCTCTTTGCCGGCGCGCCTGACGCGCTCTACGAGCGGCATCTGAAGTACGACAATATCGTCGAGCCCGAGACCGCCAATACGCGGGAGCGCTACAAAGCGGCTGCCCGTGCGGTAAGAGACATTCTCTCGGACCGTTGGCTGCGCACCCACAAGACCTACGCGCGCGGGAATCCGAAGCGCATCTACTACGTCTCGATCGAGTTTCTGATCGGCAGGTCGCTCGGCAACAATGTGATGAACCTCTTGTTGGATCCCGTTGTCGGGCCGAGCTTTGGCGCCGATGGTCGCGACTGGTGGGAGATCCTTCATGAGGAGCCCGACGCGGGATTGGGCAACGGCGGTCTCGGTCGTCTCGCCGCCTGCTTCCTTGACTCGATGGCCACGATGCAACTGCCCGCCATGGGCTATGGCTTGCGCTACGAACATGGCATCTTCCAGCAGAAGATTCGAAACGGTTGGCAGGAGGAGCGCCCGGACAACTGGCTCGCTCATCCAGATCCCTGGGAGATCGTGCGGCCGGCGGAAAGCGTCCAAGTGACGTTCGGCTGCTCGTTTGAATTGCGCGAAGGCAAGCTGCGCATGATCCCGAACAGGCCTTCGACGCTCATCGGCGTCCCCTACGACCGGCCCGTGGTGGGCTATGGCGGCAAGACGGTCAACACGCTGCGCTTGTGGAGCGCAACGGCCGCGAACTCGTTTAACTTTCAGCAGTTCAGCGGAGGCGATTTCGTCGCCGCGATTGCCGAGGCGCTCAACGCCGAATTGCTCACCCGTGTTCTCTATCCGGACGACCATACGCTGCAGGGGCGCGAACTGCGGCTTATGCAGGAATACTTCCTCGTCGCGTGTTCGCTGGCCGACGCCATCCGCAGGTTTCGGGAGTCGAATTCCGATTGGCGGCTTCTGCCGGAGAAGGCCGCCATTCAGCTCAACGACACCCATCCGACCCTCGCCGTGCCGGAACTTATGCGCATCCTGCTCGATGAAAAGCATCTCGGGTGGGACGAAGCCTGGGAGGTCACGCGCGCAACGCTCGCCTACACCAACCACACGCTGCTCCCTGAGGCGCTGGAGCGTTGGCCGGTCGACTGGATGCGCATCCTCATTCCGCGCCAACTCGAGATCATCTTCGAGATCAATCGCCGGTTTCTCGATGACGTTCGCGCCCATCATCCTAATGACCCCGAACGCGCGGCGCGCGTGAGCCTCATTGAGGAGGGTGAGACGCAGCACGTCCGCATGGCCCATCTCGCGATCGTCGGATCGCACAGCACCAACGGAGTGGCCGCGATCCATTCCGAGCTTTTGCGCAAGACGACGGTCAAAGACCTGGCCGAAGTGTTTCCTGAGCGCTTCAACAACAAGACGAACGGCGTCACGCCGAGGCGCTGGCTCAAGCTGGCCAATCCCTGGCTCGCGACGACGATTTCGACGGCGATTGGCGAGGGCTGGATCACGAACCTCGCGGAGCTGCAAAAGCTTCGGCCGCTGACGAAGGACACCGCGTTCCTTGTGGACGTGCAAAAGGCGCAGCGCGAGTGCAAGGCGCGCTTCGCCGACTGGGTCAAAAGGCACACGGACGTCATCGTCGACCCGGACACCATTTTCGATTGCCAGATCAAGCGCATTCACGAGTATAAGCGCCAGCTGCTCAATGCCCTGAGGATCGTTGTCATCTATCAACGTCTGCACGAGAATCCCGGTCTCGACCTGCCTCCGCGCACGTTCTTCTTCGCCGGCAAGGCGGCGCCGGCCTACTATCTCGCGAAGGTCATCATCAAGTTCATCAACAATCTGGCGCAGACGATCGACGCCGATCCTGCGATGCGCGGCAAACTCAAGGTCGTGTTCCTGCCGGAATACAACGTCACGCTGGCCGAGCGTTGCATCCCTGCCGCCGATGTCTCGAACCAGATTTCGACTGCCGGCTACGAGGCGAGCGGCACCAGCAACATGAAGTTCATGATGAATGGCGCCTTGACCATCGGGACGCGCGACGGCGCAACGATCGAAATGGCTGAGGAGGCGGGGGAAGAGAACTTCTTCCTGTTCGGCCTCACCGCGCAGGAAGTCGCCAATAGCCAACCTTGGTACAACCCCCATTGGCACTATGAAAATGAGCCGGAGACCCGGAGGGCGCTCGACCTGATCTTCTCCGATCATTTCAGTCCGCACGAGCCTGGGATCTTCGAACCCCTGCGCGGGGCGCTCCTCACCAATGGCGACCGCTTCATGCACTTGGCCGATCTCACCTCCTACCTTCATGCCGACGGGAGGCTCTGCGATCTCCACCGCCATCATGACGAGTGGACCCAAAAGGTCATTCTCAACCTTGCCGGCTCGGGCAAGTTCTCGAGCGACCGCACGATCGCGCAATATGCTCAGGAGATTTGGGGCGCGAAGCCCTGTCCGGTGACGTAGGCTCGCCTAAGCATCGTTGAAGCGGCGCGCGGCCAAGTGTGCAGCGCGCCGGTATATAAGCTGGTCAGGTCTTGGGCGCAGCGGGCGCCATGCGCATCTGGCGCATGTGCTCGGCCCCAGCCCTCGCCCGCTCTCTACTCTGGTTGCTGCGGTGGCGCATCTGTCTCCTATGAGATCCGCCGCCGCCCGCGTGCGCCGTTCCGCTTGTCGCGGCCTGGGCCACCTGTTCGGGCTGGGCCGGTCCCTCGGACTGCGCCATGGCGCAGAGCGGCGAGAGGGCGACGAGCGCGCCGAGGCCAATTACAAAGACCGTTGTCTTCATCGAAGTCCTCCCAAAACGATGCGGTTGAGCTTTACCGCTTCGAACATCCGGCAGTCTGCCCAGGCGGCATGAATTGGCGATGAACGCGCGGCTTCAGGCTTCGGCCGCTCCCTCATCCGGCCCGATAGCCCGTCGAAGGACGGGCGTGCTTTGGCCTACAAGACGGTGACGCTCCCGGCGCTGGCCTAAGGTCATGGCGGGGCGACAGCTGTTCTGGCCGGTCATGACAAGCGAAGCCCCGCGCGGGGAGGGCCGACGCGGGGCTAACGAGCGCCTTAGGCTGGGGGGCTGGGGTTCGGCGCCCGTCGGGCGCATTAACAAGCGCGACACCGATCTGTTCCTGCTTAGGCGCCGTTTGAGCTCGCCGATCCGCTTGGGTCACTCAAGGATCGGTGAAGGCTTCCGGCGGGGGTCAGATCCGTTGTGGGGCGCAAAAGAAAGGGCAAGTCGCGACGTCGTGATGGGCGTCGGCTGCTGGCTCGTCGCCGTCGGGCATTCGACGCCTTCCTCGACATATCTGCTAGTTGCGAATTTGTCTTCCGACGTTAACCTGAGGTTAAGGGGAAACGGCTGGGTTGTTCTGTTATGAAATCGGACGCGGGCATTCATGTATTGGCATGGACATCGACGACGGGCGAACCTCGTCTTCGAATTTCGGAAGCGCCAGTAGAGAAGAGCAGTGTCAACTCCAAGCTTAATTTCGTCAAAAGCACGAAGCATTTGATCGATACGATCGGTACAAGGCGGTTTGCAGCTAAAGAAGTCACCCTTATCTATCTCTCTTTCACGAACGTTCGGATATCAATCGCGCTGCCGGGCGGCGGCGTGTCGCTGGAAGGCGGCGCAGACGGGACATACAGCCGCACGTAACCTGCCTGTCGCGCACCGGCTCGGCCAATTTCAGCCGGTCCGGCGAGACTTTGCACAGGCTCTGATCTGACGCGAAGTTCGATCGGGCTTGGGGCAGGGGCTTCAGAAGGTGATCTGGTCGGCGCCTGCTCAGCGCCTCACCGGCGGGAAGCCCATTCCTTGTACCGCTTGAGGTTCTCCTCGTTCGGCGGGTAAAGGCCCGGCAGCTTCGCTCCGTTCGACACTTCATCCATGATCCAGGTCTCCATGCGCTCCTGCTCCGGCGCGACGCGGACCACGTCGTCGACGAGCGCGGCGGGGATCAGCACGGCGCCGTCGTCGTCGACCACGACAAGATCGTCGGGATAGACGCTCACGCCGCCGCAGCCGATCGGCTCCTGCCAATTGACGAAGGTGAGCGCCGCGACCGAGGGAGGGGCGGCTGCGCCCTGGCACCAAACCGAAAGGCCGGTCTTGAGAACGCCCGCCATGTCGCGCACGACCCCGTCGGTGATCAGTCCGGCGACGCCGCGCTGCTTGATCCGCGCACAGAGGATGTCGCCGAAGATTCCAGCATCCGTGACGCCCATCGCGTCCGCAACCATAACGCAGCCGGGGGGCGCCTCCTCGATCGCCGCTCGCGTCGAGCGCGGGGAGGACCACGAGGACGGCGTAGCCAGGTCCTCACGCGCGGGAATGAAGCGCAAGGTGAAGGCGCGCCCAATGGTGCGCGGCTGCCCGGGACGAATCGGGCGCGTTCCTCTCATCCACACCCGGCGCAATCCGTGCTTGAGCAGGACGGTCGTGATCGTCGCGGTCGACACGGGCTTCAGGGCGTCGACGATGTCGCTGAACTCACTCATACTTCCTCCGGGCGGCGTTTAGGCGAGGGCAGGGCTGCCGCAGAGGCTAGAGTACGACTGACGCCTCGGCCAGTGTATGTGAGGCCAAACGCAAATTCTCCCTTTGGGACTTCTCAATGTGCAACGCCTATCGCCTGGTGACGGATGCAGCCTCGCTGTTCGACGGCTTTTCCGAGACCCGAATCAAGATCCGCTTTTCGGAAGGCACGCCCAACATCGAGCCGCGAGAGGACATCAAGATCACCGATTCCGCCCCGATCGTCCGCCGGGTCGACGGCGAGCCGGGGGCCGGGGACCTCGTGCAAAGGCGCTGGAGCTGGCCGGGGCCAAACCGCAAGCCCGTCTACAATTTCCGCTCCGACGGCCGCGAATTCGCCTCCGGCCGCTGCCTCATTCCCGCCGACGGCTTCTACGAGTTCACCGAGCCTGCGGACACGAAGAAGAAGCGGAAGGACAAGTGGCTGTTCACCAAGGCCGGCGAGCCGTGGTTTTGCGTCGCCGGAATCTGGCGAACCGACAGCCAAGTCGGCGAGGCCTTCACCATGCTGACGATGCCGCCCGGCCCCGACATCGCGCCTTATCACGACCGGCAGATCGCCATTCTCGACCGCGCGGATTGGGCCGCGTGGCTCGACTGCTCGGTTTCAGCCAAGCCGCTCTTGAAGCCGCTGCCTGCGGGCAGCCTCGCCGTCGCACAGGTGGCCTAATACCTTCGCTCGCGGCCTTTGGCGTAAGCGCACATGAGCAAAAGAACGAGCCAGCCGGCGGCTCCTACAAAGACGATCGTCACGTTAAGCATCCTCGTGAATTCGGTTGCATGGCCAGTGTCAGAAGGGCTCTTCCGCTCCTTCACATCCGTTCGGCGATTTTGAAGACGACCCAGCCGAGAGCGGCTAAGCTCAAGCCCCAAAAAAGCATGACAGCGACCATCGCCTTGACCTTGTTTTACAGGATGATTGCGACCTTACCGTGCGAATGCAAGTAACAAATTGTTAAGGGCAAATCGGCGGTTGAAGATCATCGTCCTGCTCTCGGGTCAAATGTAGACCTCCGTCAGGCGAAGCGCCGTGACGCCGCTCACACTTCGTTAACCATACGGAAGCCAAGCATTTCCTGGGCTTGGCGGTCATGCGTGACTGGATGGCGGGGATCGCGCCCTGCGGGGAAGGGAAATAATGCGCAGAGGAATTCCGTCCCTAACGGAAGATTAACCTTGAGCCCCTAATGCGTTGATACCCATGGGGTCCCATGCTATCCCACGCTGTCCCGTCACCCGATTGCGCCTCCGCGCTGTCGCCTAACGCCGAAACAACGCGGCTCAAGCGGGCTTGCTCGCGCGCCGAAGGGCTGCCTGGTGGATCGATTTCTTTCGAATTTCACCCACCGCTTCGACGCCAAGGGGCGGATCTCGATACCCGCGCCGTTCCGTCAGGTGCTGGCGAAGGACGGCTTCGCCGGCGTCTACGCCTATCCGTCGCTGGACGCGCCGGCGCTCGACTGCGGCGGCAACGCGCTGATCGCCGAAATCGATTCGTTGCTTCAGACGATGCCGCCTTATTCGCAGTCCCGCGACGCTTTCGCGACGGCGCTTTTGGGCATGAGCGAGGTGTTGCGCTTGGACGCGGAGGGCCGGGTCTTCTTCGAGGAACGGCTCAAGACTGCGTTGGGGCTTGGGCCCGAGGCGGTGTTCGTCGGCCAGGGGCACAAGTTCCAGATCTGGGAGCCGACGCGCTTTCAGGCCCATCTCGGAGAGGCGCGGGAGCGCGTTCGGCGCTTGCGCGCGGAGCGCGACGCGCAGGCGCCGCCGGGGGCGCCGGGATGAGCCCCGCCGCGCCCGCTGGGCCCGGCCATGTTCCTGTTCTGCTGCACGAGGCGATGGAAAAGCTCGATCCTCGCCGAGGCGGCCTCTATGTCGATGGCACGTTCGGCGGGGGAGGCTATGCGCGCGCGCTTCTCGAGCGCGGCGCGCGCGTGATCGCGCTCGATCGCGACCCCTCGGCGATCCGGGCCGGCGAAGCGCTCAAGGCTTCGTCCGGCGGTCGGCTGGAGCTCATGGAAGCGCGCTTCGGCGAGCTCGACGAGGTCATGCGGCGCCTCGGCGTCGACGCGGTCGACGGAGTTGTGTTCGACATCGGGGTTTCGTCGATGCAGCTCGATGAAGCCGCGCGCGGCTTCTCGCTGCGCTTCGACGCGCCCCTCGATATGCGCATGGGGGATAGCGGCCGCACGGCCGCTGAAATCTTACGCGACGAGGACGAAGCGACGATCGCCGACATTCTGTTCCATTTCGGCGAGGAGCGCGCCGCCCGCCGAATCGCGCGCGCCATCGTCGCCGACCGCAAGACGAAGCCGTTCACTTCCACGCTCGAGCTCGCCGGCCTCGTCGCGCGCGTCGCGCCCGCCCGGCGTGGCGAACTGACCCATCCCGCGACGCGGACGTTTCAGGCCCTGCGCATCGCCGTCAACGACGAACTCTCCGAGCTCGTGAGCGGCCTTTGCGCAGCCGAGCGGCTGCTCAAGCCCGGCGGTCGCCTTGCCGTCGTGACGTTCCACTCGCTCGAGGATCGGATCGTCAAACAGTTCCTTGCCGGCCGCTCGGGCCGCGGACGAGCCGCCTCGCGCCGCTTGCCCGGCGAGCCGGCCGAAGCCGAGCCGACCTTCGACGTGTCCCGCGGCCAACCGATCGAGCCGAGCGAAGCGGAGGCGCACGAAAACCCGCGTTCGCGTTCGGCCAAACTGCGATTTGGCGTCCGCACCAGCGCGGCGCCGCGGGGGCGGGACGAGGGAATCGAGCGGCTGGCGCGACTGCCGGCGCGGAGGGGGAGATAAGAAAAGATGTGGCGTATCCTGCATGCTTTCGCCATCGCCGCGCTGATCGGATCGGCGGCTTACGTCTATGGCGTCAAGTACCGCACGATCTACGCTTCCGAGCAATTGGTGAAGACGCGCCATCTCATCGCCAAGGAGAAGGACGCGATCAATCTTCTGCGCGCCGAATATGCGCATCTCGCCCGGCCCGACCGCGTGCAGGCGCTCGCCGATTCGAAGCTCGGTCTGCAGCCGCTGGCCTTAAGCCAGATCGCGACCGTCAACGAGTTGCCTGACGCCCAGCCCAAGACCAACTCCATCGGCCGTACGCTCGAATCGCTCGGATTCACCGCCGACAATTCGACTCCTGCGATAACCGCCTCCGTCGCAACTCCGCCGGTGAGGTGAGCCATGGTCGAGAGCCCGCCCGCCTCAACGGCCAAACCCAAGACGCGCTCGCGCCTCAACCCGATGGACGCCCTGGCCGACGCCGCGATCGCATGGCTCAGGCGCTATCTGCCGAAGAATTTCGGCGTCGATCTCGAGCCGCCGGGCGCGCGGCTCCCTCAGCCGGCGGGAGCGAACAAAGCGAAGCTCAAGGCCTTCGCGCGCGCCCTCCTTTCGACTCGGCTCGACCGTTCGGGCGCGCGCGTGCGGACCATCGCGCTCGGGCTGTTCGTGGCCTATGCCGGGCTCGGCGTGAAGCTGCTCGTGCTCGGCCTCAGCCATGATCCGCCGCAGACGTTGAAGACAGCGGCCGACGGCGCCGTCTCCGGCGCGAGGCCCGATCTGCTCGACCGCAATGGCGCGGTCCTGGCGACCGACATCAAGACCATGTCGGTGTTCGCCGAGCCGAACCGCATCATCGACATCGACGAGGCGGTCGAGCTCATCACCGCGGTGCTTCCGGACATCAACGCCAAGGAGCTGCGCGAGCGGTTGAGCTCGAAGAAGGGCTTCATCTGGGTCAAGCGGCACATCACGCCGAAGGAGCAGGCGGAGATCTTTCACCTCGGCCTTCCCGGCGTCGGCTTCCTGCCCGAGAACAAGCGCGTCTATCCGAACGGTCCGATTGGCGCCTACGTGATCGGGTATGTCAACGAGGACAATGTCGGCATCGCCGGCATGGAGAAATATCTCGACGAACAGAGCCTGACCGATCCGCATGTCGCGGGCTTCGCGGTCGATCCGGATCTTCTCAAGCCGGTGCGCCTGTCGCTTGATCTTAAAGCCACGCACGCTTTGCGCGACGAACTCGTCGACGGACTGAACCGTTTCCACGCCAGGGCAGCGGCGGGGATGATCATCGACGTCAACACCGGCGAGGTGATCGCGCTCGAATCGCTGCCCGATTTCGATCCCAATGATCCGAGCGACGCTCAAGACCCGAGCAAGATCAACCGCATCAATGTCGGCGTCTACGAAATGGGCTCGACCTTCAAGGCGCTGTCGCTCGCCATGGCGCTCGAATCCGGCAAGGTCAATCTCGGCTCGCATGTGGACGCGCGCGAGAGCTTGCGCTACGGGCGGTTCACGATTCACGATTTTCACGCCACCCATCGCGTGCTGACGGTGCCTGAAGTGTTCACCCATTCCTCGAATATCGGCGCCGCGCGGCTGGCGCTGATGGTCGGCGTCGAGGGCCATAAGGCTTTCTTGAAAAAGATGGGCCAGCTCGATCGCCTGCGCACTGAATTGCCGGAGAGCGCCGAGCCGTTGGTGCCCAAGCATTGGTCGCTTCTCAATACGATGACCATCGCCTTCGGCCAGGGCCTCAATGTCGCGCCCATTCAGGCAGTGATGGCGGTGTGCGCGCTGGTCAACGGCGGCGAGATGATGAAGCCGACTTTTCTGCCGCGCACCGAAGAGGAGGCGGAGAAGGTCAGCCATCGCGTGATCAGCGCACAGACCTCCGAATCCATGCGATATCTGATGCGCTCCAACGCCACGCATGGGTCCGCAAGTTTCGCCAACATTCCCGGCTATTACGTCGGCGGAAAGACGGGAACCGCCGACAAGATCATCCACGGCCATTATTCGCAGGACAGGGTTTTCAACACCTTCATGGCGATCACTCCGGCCGACAAGCCGAAATACCTTTATCTGACAATCTACGACGATCCGCAGCCCGCGCCTGAGGATCATGGATATCACACAGCCGCCTATAACGCCGGGCGGGTCGCCGGCGCGCTGATCCGCCGCGTGGAGCCGCTCGAGGGCGTGCCGCCCATGAAAGAGCCGCCCACTCAACCGTTCCCTATCATCGCCCGGCTGGGGTATGGAGCCGACGCCGACAAGACCGGCAAGGAGTGACCTTCAGCGCGATGAGACGGCTTGGCGACATCCTGGAGCTCAAGGACGCCGATCGCCGGCTTGCGTCGCGCGCCGTCGCGGGGTTGGCGTTCGACAGCCGAAAGACTGCGCCCGGCGATGTCTTCTTCGCGCTTGCCGGGGCCAAGGACGACGGCCTCAATCACGTGGGCGAGGCGGTTCAGAAAGGCGCGGCCGCGATTGTCGCCGAGCGTTGGGCGGAAACGCCGAACGCCGCCTTCGTTCAGGTCGCTGACGCCCGCGCCGCGCTGGCTCACGCCGCGGCGCGCTTCTATCCGCGCCAACCGGAGACGATTGTCGCGGTGACCGGCACGAGCGGAAAAACCTCGGTCGCCGCCTTCGTGCGCCAGATTTGGCAGACACTTGGGCGCGAGGCCGCTTCGATCGGAACCATCGGCGTCGTGTCGCGCCCGCTGACGGTTTACGGATCGCTGACGACGCCTGATCCGATCGCGCTGCACGAGCTTCTCGACCGGCTCGCCTCGAATGGCGTCACGAACCTCGCGATCGAAGCCTCCTCGCATGGTCTCGACCAGAAGCGCTTGGACGGCGTGCGTCTCGCGGCGGGAGCGTTCACCAATCTGACGCGCGACCACATGGACTATCATGCGACGGTCGAGGCCTATCTCGAGGCCAAGCTTCGGCTGTTCGAGGATCTGTTGCCCGCCGGCGCGCCGGCCATCATCGACGCCGACAGCGCCATCGCTTCGCGCGTGATCGAAACGGCGCGGGCGCGTGGTCTTCAAGTCATCACGGTCGGCGAGAAAGGCGAGACGATTCGATTGAACGCCGTCGCGCGCGATCGCCTGTCCTCGGCTCTCGATCTTCAGTATGGCGACCGCAGCCAGCGTGTGAAGTTTCCTTTGGCCGGCGACTTTCAGATCTCCAACGCGCTCGTCGCCGCCGGACTTTGCATCGCAACCGGAAGCCAAGCCGACGCCGTGTTCGAGGCGCTGCAAACACTTGAAGGCGCGCCGGGACGGCTCGAGCGCATCGGCGACATCCGGGGCGCGAGCGCCTTCGTCGACTATGCGCACAAGCCTGACGCGCTCGAGAAGGCGATCGCCGCGCTGCGTCCGTTCGTGCACGGGCGTCTTATCCTGGTGTTTGGCTGCGGCGGCGACCGCGACCCTGGAAAGCGGCCGATCATGGGCGCAATCGCCGCGCGCTCAGCCGACGTCGCGATTGTCACCGACGACAACCCTCGCTCCGAGAATCCGGCGGCGATCCGCGCGCAGATTCTTGCTGCTGCGCCTTCGGCGATCGAGATCGGCGACCGGGCGGCGGCCATTCGCGCAGGCGTCGCGATGCTTCGCGACGGCGATGCGCTCTTGATCGCCGGCAAGGGGCACGAGACCGGGCAGATCGTTGGCGACAAGACGCTGCCGTTCTCCGACGCCGATGAGGCGCGCGCGGCGCTCAAGGACGCGGCATGACGGCGTTGTGGACGCAAGCCGAACTCGGCGCGGCGCTCGGCGCCGCCCCCAGCGCGCCGCTCAGCGCGAGCGTCACGGGCGTCTCCATCGACAGCCGGACCCTTCGAGCGGGCGACCTCTTCTTCGCTATCAAAGGCGATGCGCATGACGGGCACGATCACGTCGCGCGCGCCATGGAAGCTGGCGCCCCGGCGGCCGTCGTGTTGCGCGAGCGCGCGCATGAGCTCGCCGCTTTCGGTCCGATCTTCGCGGTCGAGGACACGCTTCATGCGATGGAGCGGCTGGGCGTCGCCGCCCGCGCGCGTTCGAAAGCGAAGATCGTCGGCGTGACAGGTTCGGTCGGCAAGACGACCGCAAAAGAGATGCTGCGGGCGATGCTGACGGCTTGCGGCCTCACGCATGCTTCGGCCGCTTCCTACAACAATCACTGGGGCGTGCCGCTGACGCTCGCGCGCATGCCTGCGAACGCGCGCTTTGGCGTATTCGAGATGGGCATGAATCACGCGGGCGAAATTGCGCCGCTGACCCGCATGGCGCGGCCGCATGCGGCGCTCGTGACGATGATCGCGCCCGTCCACATTGAGTATCTTGGCTCCATCGAGGCGATCGCCGATGCGAAGGCCGAGATCTTCCTCGGCCTCGAGCCCGGTGGAACGGCGGTCTTGAATCGCGACGCGCCGCAATTCGAGCGGCTGGAAAAGGCGGCCGAAGCGCACGGCGCGCGTGTCTTGAGCTTTGGCCGCGGCGAAGATTGCGATGCTCGGCTCCTCGAGATCGAGGCGATCGACGGCGGCTCGCGCGTGAGGGCGCGCGTTCTCGGCCATGAGCTGACGTTTGAACTTGGCGCGCCCGGAACGCATATGGCGGAGAACGCGCTCGGCGCGCTCCTGGCGGCGGACGCGCTTGGCGCTGACCTTAAGACCTGCGCCGCCGCGCTTCGCGGCTTCTCGCCGCAAAAGGGCAGGGGAGAGCGCTTCTTGCTGCCTACGCCCGACGGGCCGGCGACCATCATCGACGAAAGCTACAACGCCAATCCCGCTTCGATGCGGGCGGCGCTCGCGCTCCTCGCCGCGGCCAAGCCGGGACCCAAGGGGCGCCGCATCGCGGTCATCGGCGACATGCTCGAGCTTGGGCCGAAGGCTGCGGCGATGCACGCGGACCTCGCCGCCGACCTCAGAGCCAACAAGGTCGATCTCTTGTTCGGCGCCGGCCCGCTTACACGCGCTTTGTTCGACGCGGCGCCCGCGTCGATGCGGGCGGCCTGGACCGAGCGGTCGAGTGAGCTCACGGACGAAGTCGCTCGGACCTTACGCGGCGGCGACATCGCGATGGTCAAAGGATCCAACGGCAGCCGCATGGGCCCGCTGGTCGCGGCTTTGCGCGATCGCTTCGCCGGCGCGGGAGGCTAGGGCCATGCTCACCTGGCTGTCCGAGCTCCCGGGCGTCTTCCACCTGTTTCGATACCTCACGTTCCGCACGCTTGGCGCTGCGGGCACCGGTCTTTTTCTCGTCTTCTTCTTCGGTCCGACGATCATCTCCGCCTTGCGCCTGAAGCAGGGCAAGGGTCAGCCGATCCGTCTCGACGGACCGGCCTCGCATCTGCTCAGCAAGAAGGGCACGCCGACCATGGGCGGCCTCATGATCCTGTTCGGGCTCTTTGTCTCGGCCTTGCTATGGGCCAATCTCGAAAGCCCGTATGTCTGGATCGTGCTGTTCGTCACCGCGGGCTTCGCCGTGATCGGCTTTTACGACGACTATCTGAAAGTCACGAAGCAGTCGGACCGCGGCTTCTCGGGCCGGGCGCGCCTGTTCGGCGAATATGTGATCTCCGCGCTCGCCTGCTACGCGCTGATGAAGGTTGGCGCCAATGGCGCGACCGCCCTTGCCGTGCCGTTCTTCAACGGCTTTGTATTCGACTTCGGCTGGGGATTCCTGCTGTTCGGCCCGTTCGTCATCGTCGCTTTCGGCAATGCGGTCAACCTTACCGACGGGCTTGACGGGCTCGCGATCGTGCCGGTGATGATCTGCGCGGCGACCCTCGGGCTCATCGCCTATATCACCGGCAATGTTGTCTATTCGCACTATCTCCTGATCAATCATGTCCCGTTCTCCGGCGACCTCCTGGTCGTGTGCGGGGCGTTGATTGGCGCGGGCGTCGGGTTCCTTTGGTTCAACGCGCCCCCGGCTCAGATTTTCATGGGCGACACGGGATCGTTAGCGCTGGGCGGCCTTCTCGGCGCAACGGCCGTTGCGATCAAGCACGAGATCGTGCTCGCCGTGGTTGGCGGGCTCTTCGTGATGGAGGCGGCGTCCGTCGTCGTGCAGGTGGTCTCGTTCAAGCTCACCGGCAGGCGCGTCTTTCGCATGGCGCCCATTCATCACCATTTCGAGCAGCTCGGCTGGTCGGAGCCGCAGATCGTCATGCGGTTCTGGATCATCGCCTTCGTGCTGGCGATGGTCGGCCTCGCTTCCCTCAAGCTGAGGTGACGATGACGCCGGTCGAGACCCTGCGCGGACAGAGGGTCGCTCTCTTCGGGCTCGGCGGGTCGGGACTGTCGACGGCGCGCGCGCTTGTCGCCGGCGGCGCGGAGGTCGCCGCGTGGGACGATAGCCCTTCTGCGAGGGAGCGCGCGGAAGCTGCGGGCGTCGCCCTGGTCGATCTCGCTCACGCCGACTGGCGCGGCTTCCGGGTGTTTGTGCTCGCGCCCGGCGTGCCGCTGACCCATCCGAAGCCGCATTGGACGGTGAATCTCGCGGACGATGCAGGGGTTCCAATCATCGGCGATGTCGAGCTCTTCGTGCGCGAGCGCGGCGCGAGGGCGCCGGGCGCGCCGTTCGTCGCCATCACCGGCACCAATGGCAAATCGACGACCACCGCGCTCGTCGCTCATGTGCTTAAGGAGGCCGGACGCGAGGTTGCGATGGGCGGCAATATCGGCGTGCCGGTCCTCGACCTTCCGCCGCCCGCGGCCGGGCGCATCCATGTCGTTGAATGTTCGTCCTACCAGATCGACCTCGCGCCCTCTCTTGAGCCAAGCGTCGGACTGCTCATCAACATCACGCCGGACCATCTCGACCGGCACGGCGATCTCGCCCGCTACGCGGCAATAAAGGAGCGGCTGGTCGCGCAGGCCGAGGTTGCGCTCATCGGCGTGGATGACGAGCCCTGTCGCGAAATCTATGCGCGGTTGAAAGCGCGCGCTGGCATGGCCCGCATCATTGCGGTGTCTGGAGCGGAGTCTCCGCTCGCCGACGTCTGGGTCAGCGAGCGTCGCGTGATGGCCCGAGGGGAAGCTGCGCCAGCGGCCGATCTTGCGCGCGCGCTGGCGCTTCGTGGCGCGCATAACGGGCAGAACGCCGCGTTCGCCTACGCCGCCGCGAGGGCTCTGGGCGTCGAGCGTGATCGCATCGCGCGCGCGTTCGAGACCTTTCCCGGGCTCGCGCATCGCATGGAAGAGGTCGGCCGGCTTGGACGGGTGCTGTTCATCAACGATTCGAAAGCGACCAACGCCGACGCCGCCGAGAAGGCGCTGCTCACGTTCCACGATATTCATTGGATACTCGGCGGCAGGCCGAAGGCGGGCGGCGTCGAGCCGCTGCGGTCGCTCTTTCCGCGCGTCGCCAAGGCCTACCTGATCGGCGAGGCGAGCGATGAATTCGCGCATACGCTCGACGGAGCTGTTCCCTTCGAACGCTGCGGGACTTTGAGCGCAGCCATCGAGGCGGCGGCTGAGGACGCGGCGCTCTCGACAGCGCGCGAGCCAACCGTGCTGCTGTCGCCCGCTTGCGCGTCGTTCGATCAGTTCGCGAATTTCGAGGCGCGCGGCGACGCTTTTCGGTCGCAGGTCGCCAAATGGCTTCATGCGCGCGCGGCGGCCGGAACGCGTATTGAGACGGGGAGATAGGACTCATGGTTTCGAGAGTGGAACGCGGCCTCGTCGCGGATTGGATGCGCACTGCGGACCGATGGCTGATCGGGTCGTTCATTGCGCTCATGGTGATCGGCCTCGTCATGGCGCTGGCGGCAAGTCCGGCGGTCGCGGAACGGCTCAATCTTTCGACCTTCCACTTTGTCAACCGTCAGGCTTTGATGCTGATCCCGACGGCGGCGCTGATGATTGCGACCTCGTTTCTCTCGCCGCGGCACGTGCGGCGCGCGGCGCTGGTGACCTTCGCGGTGTCGTTCGCGCTCATCATTCTCGCGCTCATGTTCGGCGCGGAGGTCAAAGGGGCGAGGCGCTGGATCTTCGGCCTGCAGCCGTCGGAATTCATCAAGCCGGCGTTCGTCGTTCTTGCCGCCTGGGCTTTCACCGAAGGCGGGCGGACCGGGCCGACCGCAATTTGGGCGAAGCTTCTCTCCTTCCTGCTCTTGCCCATCGCCATCGTGCCGCTCATCCTCGAGCCCGACTTCGGTCAGACGATGCTGGTCGCGGTCGTGTGGACGGCGCTCTTCTTTTTGGCCGGCCTGCATTGGTTCTGGGTCGTCGCCGTCGGCGGAATGGGCATGGCCGGCGGTTTCGCCGTGTTCAAACTGTCGCCGCACGTGCACGAGCGGGTGCTGCGCTTTCTCGATCCGGACTCGACCGGCGGTCTGGTCGACACCTTTCAGGTCGACACCGCGCTGCAGAGCATTCTCTCCGGCGGTTGGCTTGGGCGCGGCCCAGGCGAGGGCGTCTACAAGCGAATCCTCCCCGACGCCCACACCGACTTCGTTTTCGCTGTGACCGGCGAGGAATTCGGCATGATCGCCTGTATGGCGCTGATCGCCTTCTTCGCCTTCATCGTCCTGCGCGCGCTCACTGCTTGCGGCGCGAAACCCCGATCCGTTCTGCCGGCTTGCGGCCGCCGGACTGACCGTCATGTTCGCCGTGCAAAGCTGGATCAACATGGCGGTCAATTTGCGCGCCATGCCAGCGAAGGGAATGACCTTGCCGTTCATCTCCTACGGCGGCTCATCGTTGCTCGCGCTCGGCCTCGGCATGGGCTTCCTCATCGCGACGACGCGTAAGAGGCCGGCTGCCGATCTCGACCATCCCGCGGCGGCGATGGAGGGATGAACTCGCCGCGTCCGATCCTGCTTGCGGCGGGCGGCACAGGCGGACATCTCTTTCCCGCGGCGGCATTGGCCGCCGCCCTGGCCAAGCGGGGCGCCGACGTGGAGCTCGCGACCGACACTCGCGCCCTCAAGTTCGGCGCGGATTTTCCGGCGCGCGCGATTCACGCCTTTCCGTCAGCGACCACGACGGAAGCCGGCGCGCTCGCCAAGGCGCGCGCTTCGTTGACCTTGGGCGTGGGCCTCGCGGCGGCGGCGCTTAAGCTTGGGCGCATCAGGCCGCGCGCGGTGGTTGGCTTCGGCGGCTATCCGACCGTGCCGCCGCTCATCGCCGCCTGGCTTCTCAGGATCCCGACCGTACTGCATGAGCAGAACGCGGTGATGGGACGCGCCAATCGTTTTCTAAGTCCGCGGGTCAACCTTGTCGCTTGCGGCTTTCCTCAGCTGAAGGGCGTCGATCCGGCCAAGGCCCGCGTGACCGGCAATCCGGTTCGGCCGTCGGTCATCGCGGCCGCCGCAATTCCTTATCCCGAGCCCGTCATGCGGCGCTTGAACCTTCTGGTGACCGGCGGCTCGCAGGGCGCGCGCGTGATGGCCGACGTCGTGCCTGCGGCGATCGCGCACCTCGATCCGGACGAACGGCAATGGGTCCGCCTCACCCAGCAGGCGCGCGGCGAGGATAGCGCGCGCGTCGCGGCGGCATGCGCGCGGATGAACTTTCCTGTCGAGATCGCGGAATTCTTCCCCGATTTGCCGACGCGGATCGCCGCAGCCCATCTTGTCATCGGCCGCGCCGGCGCTTCGACCGTCTCCGAGCTCGCGGTCATCGGGCGAGCGTCCGTCCTCGTGCCGTTTCCCCATGCGCTCGATCAGGATCAGGCGGCGAATGCGGCGGCGCTCGCCAAGTCCGGCGGCGCGATCGTCGTGCCGCAAAACGAGTTCACGCCCGAACGGCTGGCCGCGATCCTGCGCGACGCGCTCGCCGCGCCGGCGAAGCTCGAGGAGATGGCGAGGGCGGCGAAATCGGTCGGCGTCCCCGACGCCGCCGAGCGGCTGGCTGATCTGGTGCTTGAGGTCGCGCGGCACGCGTAGGCCGACGGTTCAAATTGCCTGCGTCAAAGCGCGACCCAACTCGGCCCAGGATTGAAACCCACCGCAGCAGCGCTGATCACGTTGGTCCCGTTCATCTCCCAGATCCCCACCTGACCGCCGGTGTTCTGCAAAAGAATGTCGGAATGGGCGTCGCCGTTGAAGCCGCCGGTTCCGACCTCCTGCCAACTCGTCCCAGGATTGAAGCCCACCGCAGCAGCGCTGATCACGTTGGTCCCGTTCATTTCCCAGATCCCCACCTCACCATTCGTGTTCTGCAACAGAATGTCGGGGGAATTCCCTCCGGCATTGAAGCGGCTGGGAGGCGGTGGGGAGACGAAGACGCAACCGTAGTAATAGGAGAGGGGTCCACGCTATCGCTCCAAAAGCTTCGCCGCCCGCTCGCGTCCGAGGTCGCGGGCGATGTCGGCAGCGGTTTTGCCGCGATCGTCCTTGAGGTCGAGCGCCGCGCCATGCGCGATGAGCGTCTTGATGGTCACGTCGACATCGTCGACGCCGGCCGATGCGTCATAGCCTGCCGCCCACATCAAGGCCGTGAGCCCATGGGCGTAGCGGCGGTTCACATCGACCCCCGCCTGAAGCAAGGTCACAACGACTGTCGCGTAGCCGTGTGCAGCGGCGTACACGATCGCGCTTTTGCCATCGTCATCGAGCGCGTTGGGATCCGCGCCGAACTGCAGGAGCTTCTCGACGCTTTCCGTCGAACCGTTAAAGGCCGAGGCGGCAAGCGGGCGGACACCCTTCCGGCCAGGCAAGGTTGGGATCGGCGCCCCGCTCGAGCAGGAGCGCGATCGCCGGGCCCCGATCCTGCTCGGCGGCGTAGAGCAGGGCCGTCGAGCCATCGATCGCGCGCGCATTGACATTGGCGCCGCGCTCGAGAAGCAGCCTCATCAGCGGCAACTTGTTCGCCTCGGCCGCCTTGGCGAGCGCGGTTTTGCCCTCGCGATCCTTGGCGTCGATCGCCGCGCCGCGATCGAGCAGCGCGCGCGCTTCCGCCTCGCAGCCGAGCCGCGCGGCCGCGAACAATGAAATCGTCGCCTGATATTGATCGCCCTCATGCAGCGCCTGCACGGCCTGGGCCGTGTCGGCGCAACGGTCGTTCGCGCGCGACAAGCCTGCGGCCGAGATCAAGGCGAGGCTTGCCAGCGCGGCCAGCCGCATGAGCGCCGCTGCGCCGGCGAGCAGCGGTCGCGTTGTCGAAGCATCACGCATGCGTCCTTCTCTCACTGGGACCGGCCTCACGCCAGCGGGCCCGCGGGACGCAAAAGGCCGACTTCGGCGCCGTTCCAGTTCAAGAGGCGCGGCGAGACGAAGCGCTTGAAGCGCGCGCTTGTCTCGTCGTCAAATCCCCCGAAGCGGCGGATGAGCGCCGCAATCATGACCTGCGCGGCACGGCCTGCTCCGTCGTCGGCCTTGACAGCGAGGCCGAGCCCGGCTTCGGGCAGCGCGGCGCAGAATACGCCCTCCGCGCCCGACTTGGTGAAGACGGCCCCGCCAAGCAGGCTCATGACCTCCGTGTCGAAGCGACCTCTTCCGGCGACCGTCACGGGATGCGCAGCGACGGCGGCGCGAATGCGCGTCGCCGCGTCGCGGCGTTCCTGCGACAGCCCGCGGCCGGTCCCGAGCCGCGCGAAGCCGCGCGCGAGCGCGACCAGCGGCACGGCGTAAGTCGGGATGGCGCAGCCATCGACGCCGCGCGTCTCTTCGCTTAAGCGCGCGCCGGTCATGGCTTCGATCGACGCCTTAACCTCGCGCTGCACCGCATGATCGGGCGTGACATAGCCCTTCGGGTCCACGCCCATTGCGCAGGAAAGGCAGATGAAGCCCGCGTGTTTGCCCGAGCAATTGTTGTGCAGAGCGGTCGGGGTGCGCCCCAGGCGCGCGAGCGCCCGCGCTTCGTCCTCGCCAAGCGGCCAATGGGCGCCGCATTCGAGCACGCGTTCATCATGATCCACTTTGGCGAGCATCGCGCGCGCGGTCGCGACATGGTCCTCGCTTCCCGAATGGGACGCGCAGCTGAGCGCAATTTCCTTATCGCTCAGACCGAGCCTTTCCGCAGCGCCGCTGGCGACGAGCGGCAAGGCCTGCAGCGCCTTGACGGCGGAGCGGGGATAAACCGGTCGATCGGCGTCGCCAAAGGCGAGCACCACTCGGCCGTCCGCATCCACGACCGCGCCGGCTCCGCGATAGGCGGATTCGACGAGGGCGCCGCGCGTCGCCTCGACGACCACCGGATTCGGCATTGATCCATCTCCAGGCTGGACGAGAGAGTTGCTGCATAAGGGCGCAGGCGAAAGCGATCGGCAAGACGATTTGCCTATGCCGGACGCCTTCCCCACGTTCGTCCCTTCCCTTACGAAGGGATGAAAGCGACGCAAGGACAGAGAGAAAATGAAGGTTCGGGATGTAATGACTTATGGCGTGATCGGCTTGCCTGAGGGCGCGAGCATCGCCGAGGCGGTCGAAACGATGTTGCGCTCGCGGGTGAGCGCGCTCTTCGTGTTCGACGCCGACCACGCGCTGAGCGGGGTTTTGAGCGAAGGCGACCTCCTTCGGCGCAGCGAGATCGGGAGTGAGCGCAAGCGCCCGCGCTGGCTCGACTTTCTGCTCGGCAGCGGGCGAGTCGCCAAATCCTACGCGCACGAGCACGGCCGCAAGGTTGGCGAAGTCATGACCCGCGACGTCGAGACGATTGGGGAAGACTCGGATCTCAGCGAGGCCGTCGACCGGATGATCCGCCGCCACATCAAACGCCTGCCGGTGCTGCGGGGTCAGACGGTCGTTGGGGTGATTGCGCGCTCCGACCTGCTCAAGGGATTGCTGGCCGCGACGCCGCGGGCGACCGGGCCGCATCCTGACGCCGAGATCAAGGCGGCCATCCAGGCTGAGCTCGACAAGCTCGACTGGGCGCCGCGCGCGAGCGTGCGGGTCGAGGTTCAGAACGGCGCCGTCACCTTCGACGGCGCGATCACCGACGAACGGCTTCGCGAGGGCCTCAAGGTCATCGCCGAGAACACGCCGGGCTGCGTCTCTGTCCACGACCACATGGCCTGGATCGAACCGAACTCGGGGTTTTTTATGCCGCCGCCGGAGGAGGACCAGAAAACCTCCTGACGAGATTGGCGAGTGCGGGCGCTTTACCGGGCGACGGCGCCGTGGTCGGCCGACGACTCGGCCTCCGACGCCGTCCCCGATCCGGGAGGCGAGGGCCCGAGAGCGCCGCAGGCGGCGAGAAAGAACGCAACCGACCGGGCGGCGTGCGGCTCGATCTCGGCGCGCAAAGCGGCGAGATCCTCGCCGAACAGCGCTCTCATCAGCATCGGCAAGACCACCAGGTCGAGGAACCGGCGCGCGGTGTCCCGGAGTTTTTCCGGGCTGAACGCTGGCGAGGCTCCAATCTCGCTGGACGTGGCCAATTCGCCAAATATGCGAGCCACGGCTTCCGTTGGGCGCTCGCGCCCCATGCAGCTTACGCTTGTCGCCAGATCGGGGAATCGCCGCGCTTCGGCGACCGCGACCCGGATAAGTCCGATCGTTTCCAGGGTTAAGACCCGGGTCAGGATCAACGCGGCGAGGGCGTCGAGACGCGCCTCGACGGAGCGGCCGGCGCAGAAGAAAGCGTCGAGGCTCGTATTCCGGCGCACGAGGCGCTCGATGACGGCGCTGAACAACGCTTGCTTGTTGGGAAACCGGGCGTAGATCGTGGGTTTTCCCGCGGAGGCCGCCTCCGCGATTTCGTCGACGCTCGCGCCCTGGAAGCCGTGCTCGAGAAAAATTCGGCCTGCCGCGTCGAGGATTCTTTCCTCGACCTGACCCGCGAGCTCGCGCGGCGGCCGGCCGTGACGCACGGCCCCGCGGCCGATTTCAGCTTCTTGCGACGCCGCTTCCATAGCCCCTTCGTCTGCCATCCGCGTCCTTCACTAAAACCGCGATGGTTTGAATTTGCGCCCTTGATTTAGGACGGCGGCTCACCAAAGTAAACGAAACGGAACAGTTTTGTTTCGTAGACGTTGAGGGGGCTGCATCGGGAGTTCCCGCCATGGCGCGCAGGGATCAGGATCGACGCCAGCAGATGTACAAGGACGCGCCCGCGTCCGAAGCCGATTGGGATAAGGTCTCACCTCCCCGTTCCGGTGGCTCAGCGAGCCCCAAGCGGGACATCATCGCCTTGCGCGCCCCGCCACCCGAGGCGCCCCAGGAGGCTGAGCGGCCCACGGAAGCCTTTGAAAAAACAGGGCCCTCGGCTGAACCTGCCGAGAAGACTGAGCGCCCGGCCGGACCCTCTGAGCAGGAGGTCAAGCCGGAGCAGCAACCTGCATCGAAAGACAAGAAGCCTAGCGAAAAGCCGCGCAAAAGCTTTCTCCGCCGGCGCCCGCTCATGGCGGGCATGGGGCTGATCGCGCTCTTGGCGGCGTGCGCCGCTGGATATGTCTACTGGGACTATTCCTCGCATTTCGAATCGACCGATGACGCCTTCGTTGCGGCCCGCCAGTTCGCGATCGCGCCACAGGTCGCGGGCTACGTCACCGCAGTGCCCGTCACCGACAACCAGCATGTCAACCGGGGCGGCGTGGTCGCCCGGATTGACCAACGCGATTACCTGACCGCGCTCGCGCAGGCCCAGGCCCAGGTGGCGGGCGCGGAAGCTGGTATCCACAGCGTCGACGCGCAGATCGCGACCCAAGACGCGCAAATCGCGTCAGCCCAGGCGCAGGTCAACCAGGCGCAGGCGAACATGGAGCTGGCGAAGGTCACCTGGGGACGCGACCAACCTCTCGTCAAGCAGGGCTGGGCGACGGCTCAGCAGGGCACCACGGACGTCCAAAACCTTAAAGCCCAGCAGGCGGCGGTTGATAGCGCGCAAGCGGCGCTCAGGGTGGCCCAGCGCCAAATCGACACCCTAAGGGCGCAGCGCGCGTCGCAGGTGGCCAGCCTCGCGCAAGCGCAGGCCCAACTCGACCAGGCCAAGCTTAACCTCTCCTATACAACCGTCACCGCCGACCAGCCGGGCCGCGTCGTCAACCTCACCGGCGCGGTCGGGCAATATGCGCAGGCCGGCACCAACCTCAGCATGTTCGTGCCGGACGAGATTTGGGTCGTCGCGAATTACAAGGAGACCCAACTCGACCGCATGCGGCCGGGACAGCCGGTCGACATGGAGATCGACGCCTATCCGGAGCGCGACTTCCACGGCCATGTCGCCAGCGTCCAGCCCGGCTCCGGCCCGGCCTTCTCGCTGCTGCCGCCCGAAAACGCGACCGGCAACTACGTCAAGATCGTCCAGCGGGTGCCGGTCAAGATCATCATCGACAATCCCCCCTCCGATGTCTCCCTCGGTCCGGGGATGTCGGTCGTTCCGACCGTGCGCGTCGACCCGTCGCCCTCTCTCTATGAGAGGCTGAAAGCCGGCGTCGAGCAGTGGTGGAGGCGGGTGTGAGCGACACGGCGGCGCAAGCGGGCGCTCCGGCGGCCGCCAGCGGCGCAGCTTCCACCAACCCGTGGCTGATCGCCGTCCTGGTTGCGCTCGCCACCTTCATGGAGGTGCTCGACACCACGATCGCCAACGTGGTCCTGCCCTATATCGCCGGCGGCATGGGGGTCAGCGATGACGAAGCCTCGTGGGTGGTGACGACCTATCTGGTCGCCAACGCCGTCAGTCTGACCGCAAGCCCGTTCCTCGCTCGCGCCCTGGGCCGCAAGGTCTTCTTCCTGATCTGCCTCGGGCTCTTCAGCATAAGCTCGATACTGTGCGCCCAAGCCTGGAATCTCAACTCGCTCCTCTTGTTCCGTCTCCTGCAAGGCTTGGCCGGGGGCGGCATGGTGCCGGTCTCGCAGTCCATTCTGGCCGCTTCATTTCCGCCGGAGAAGCGCGGGCAGGCGTTCGCGCTGTTCGGCGTCGCGGTGGTCGTGGCGCCGGTCGTCGGGCCGACGCTCGGCGGCTGGCTCGCGGACAACTGGTCCTGGCGCTGGTGTTTCCTGATCAACGGCCCGGTCGGCCTCGCCACGATCGCGCTGATCGCCATCCTTCTGCCCGCGGACAAACCCAATCCGGGGCAGGCCGTCAGGTTCGATTTTATCGGCTTTCTTTTGGTCGCGACTTTCCTCGGCGCGCTCGAGATCGTGCTCGATCGGGGCCTTGAGGATGACTGGTTCGGTTCAAACTTTATCGTAATATTCACAGCGATTTGCGCCGTCGCTTTCGTGCTCATGATCCCGTGGGAGTTGAGCCGGAAGGATCCGATGATCGACATGCGGATGGTCGGGTCGCGTCAGTTCGGCGCCTCGTTCCTGGTGATGGGGGCGACCGGCGCGATCCTCTACGCGACCACCCAGTTCCTGCCGCTCATGTTGCAGACGGACTTCGGTTACACCGCAACCTGGGCCGGTCTCGTCCTTTCACCCGGAGGCATCGTCACCATGGTGATGATGTTCGCGGTCGGCAATCTGTCGAGCCGGATCCAGCCGAAATACCTCATCATGACCGGCGCAATCTTCGTGGCGATCTCGATGTATCAGATGACCAACGTGTACGGCGATCTCGGTTTCTGGTTTTTTGCCAGAACGCGCATGGTGCTCGGCGTCGGACTGCCGCTCATCTTCATCCCGATCATTACGGCGTCTTACGATGGGATCCCGGCAAACCGGGTGGACATGGCGTCGGCGCTTATCAATGCGGCGCGCAACACCGGCGGTTCGATCGGCGTCTCGCTCGCCTCCAACGTGCTCAATCACCGCGAGCAGTTCCACCAAAGCCGGCTGATCGAGAACGCGATTCCGTCGAGCCAGCAATATCAGGACACACTGCACCAAGCGACGCACTATTTTCTCGCGCAGGGCAATCTCCTTCCCGAGGCGCAGCAGCAGGCCCTCGGATGGATCGGCCAGCAGGTGCAGGCCCAATCGTCCTACCTCGCTTACATGGATGTCTTCTGGGTGTTGACCTTGCTCTCGCTCGCCGCCGTCCCGCTGGCGATGAGCCTGCGGAAGGTCAAGCTTGGAGGCGCCGCCCCGGCGGCGCACTAAGGGTCCCGAGGCGCTCGGATGCAGCGGCAGACCGCAAGTTATAACAATCTATTAGTCGCCATGCTTCATGAGTGACTTCGACACACGACGTCCCCGGCGTTCGGCCGCAGGCGCCAAAACCCGGCAATCGCTTGCCAGAGTCGCAAAGCCGCTCAACTTGGGTGCTAAAGGCAGGCCAAACTCGGAGGCAGCGCAATGATAAAAGCCCAACGGATCGCCGACGGCATCCTAAAAGTGGTCGCGCCGACGAAACTGCAGTCGGGCGATTTCGCCGAGCTGGCTCGACAAATCGAACCCATCATTCGGCAGACAGGCCAACTCAGGCTCTTGATCGACGCCTCGGATCTGGAGGGGTGGAAAGATCTGACTGCCCTTGAAGAACACGCCGCTTTCGTCAAGTCGCATCAGGAGAAGGTCGATCGCATCGCCGTGATTGCGGCGCATGACTGGCAGCGTTGGCTCATCAGCGCGATCAAGGTGTTCCTGCACCCGGAGGTCAAACTCTTTCAGAGTTGTCAGGAAGATGACGCGCTTCGCTGGCTCAAGAGTTAGGATGCTAACCTAGCGCGGGGCGAGAGCGGCGTCGGGCGGGGGCGGCAGAAAGGCCGGCCGATCCTTCGCGGACGAAAACGGAAGCGGAAACCACTGAATTGCCCGCCCGGTTTCGTGGTACAGCATCCAGGTTTGTCCGGTCGCCGTATCGAGGAGCAGCGCCTCAGGGAAAGTCTGCGATTGCGAAGCCGGCGCGGCGATCATCTGATAGCGGCCGACTTGCGTCTCCTCGCCATAGGCGCTCGCCACGGCTGCCAGCATGGTGACCGATATCAAGGTCGACTTCAGCATCAGGAGACTCCGACCCGCAAATTAGCGAGTCCATTTTGAGCGATTTCAAAGCTTTGCGGCGCCATTTTGCGAGTCATTCCGTTTGCTGACGCCGGAGCCCTCGTCGCGCGCCTTCTCTAGGAACAAGCATACCGTATTTGTCCTTATTTCTGAAAAACAATAGCACGTCCCAGTCAGCCGCGCAAGAAATTGTCGATTTTTCTGGGTACGGAGCGGCCGCACCCGCCGCGCGTCAGGAGCGCGGCCGCCCTTCTTCGGCTTCTGCGAGAGCCTTCAGCCCCTCGCGATAGGTCGGATAGGCCGGCTTGAATCCCAGAAGCGCTTTTGCCTTGGCGATCGAGACCCTCTTGTTGTCGGCGTAGAACTCCCGGGCCATTGGCGAAAGCTTCGCGCCTTCGAAGGGCTCCTCGAGCGGCGCCTCGACCCCGAGCAGCGCCGCCGCATAGGCGATCACGTCCTGCGGCGGGGCGGGCTCGTCGTCGGCGACATTCCAGATCTGGCCTTCGAGGCCGCGCGCGAGCACGAGGCGGGAGATCTCAGCGATGTCATCGACATGGGCGCGGTTGAACACTTGACCCGGCTTGACGATCCGCCGCGCCTCGCCGCGGCGCAGATTGATAAGCGCATTGCGGCCCGGCCCATAGATGCCGGCAAGCCGCAGGATGTCGGCTTCGGCGCCGCTCTCCCGGGCCGCCGCCGTCCAGCGGGCCTCGTCCTCAAGCCGCGCCAGCCCGCGGGCCGTGCGCGTCCGCGTCGCGCTTGTCTCGTCGACCCAGCCTCCAGAATGGTCGCCGTAAACGCCGATGGTCGAGTAGTAGACGATGCGCCGCAGCGCCGGCGCCGCGCCGATGGCGGAGGCGAAGCTCTCCAGCGCCGCCCCCGCCCCATCGCGCGGGGGGATGGAGACGACGATCGCCTCGGCTTTCTCGAGCGCCCGCCCCAATCCGGGCTCGGCGTCAGAGCCATCGAACCGATAGGCCTCGACCCCCTCGCGACGCAGAGCGCTGACGGCTTCGGCCGTCCGCGCGGTTCCGCTCGCCTCGATCCAGGATTCGCGCTGAATGAGCCGCCGGGCGCAATAGCCGAGGCCGAAGAAGAAGACTTTCATACGTGAACCCGCGCTCAGCTTGGCCAAGCCCCTTCATCCAGCCCTTTCGGGCCACCTTCTCCCGGAGGGAGAAGGGATGGCGCCCGCTACTTCCTCTTCGGGATATAGAGGTCGGTCAGGGTTCCGGCGAAGGCTTCGGCCGACATGGCGAATGTCTCCGAAAGCGTCGGATGGGGATGAACGGTGAGGCCGACGTCCTCGGCTTCGGCGCCCATCTCGATCGCCAACGCCGCCTCCGAGATGAGATCGCCGGCGTTGGGCCCGACGATGCCGCAGCCGATGAGACGCTGGGTCTCCTCGTCCCACAGGGTCTTGGTCAGGCCCTCGTCCCGGCCGAGCGACAGAGAGCGACCGCTCGCCGCCCAGGGGAAGACAGCCTTGCCGTATTTGACGCCCTTCGCCTTGGCCTCGGTCTCCGTGACGCCAGCCCAGGCGACTTCCGGATCGGTGTAAGCAACCGACGGGATCGCCTTGGCGTCAAACGAGGATTTGTGTCCGCTCGCCACTTCCGCCGCGACCTTGGCCTCGTGCGTCGCCTTATGCGCCAGCATCGGCTGGCCGACGATGTCGCCGATGGCGAAGATATGCGGCACGTTGGTGCGCATCTGGCGGTCGACCGGTATGTAGCCCCGCTCGTCGACGGCGACGCCTGCCGCCGCCGCGCCGATCCGCGCGCCGTTCGGGCGCCGTCCGACCGAGACTAGCATCGCGTCGAACGTCTCGGTCTTCGCGCCGTCGGTGCCTTCGTAAGAGACCTTGAGCCCATCCGGCTCCGCCTGGACGGCGGTCACCTTCGTCTTCAAGAGGATCTTGTCGTAGAGACGGCCGATGCGCTTCGCGAGCGGGGTCACAATGTCGAGATCCGCCCCCGGCATCAGCTGGTCCATCATCTCGATCACGGTGATGCCGGCGCCGAGGGCATGATAGACCGTCGCCATTTCGAGGCCGATAATCCCTCCGCCGAGCACCAGCATCCGCTTGGGGATGAAACTGATCTCGAGCGCCGCGGTCGAATCCCAGATGCGCGGATCGGCGGGGATGAATCCCGGTGCAGCGGGTTCGGAGCCGGCGGCGATGATCGCCTTATTGAAGCGGACGACCCGCGCGCCCTCCGCCGTATCGACGCGGAGCGTCTTCGGCGAGGTGAACTGGCCGACGCCGGTCACCGTCTTGACCTTGCGCTGCTTGGCGAGGCCGGTGAGGCCCGTGGTCAAGCGCTTGACCACGCCGTTCTTCCAGCTGCGGATCGCCTCGGGGTCGAAGGTCGGCGGGCCGAAGCTCACGCCGTGCGAACCCATGGCCTTCGCGTCATCGATGACCTTGGCGACATGCAGCAGCGCTTTGGACGGGATGCAGCCGACGTTGAGACACACGCCGCCGAGCGTTGCGCGCGAGTCGACCAGAACGACATTCTGCCCAAGATCGGCGGCGCGGAAGGCGGCCGTATAGCCGCCGGGACCAGCGCCCAAAACGAGGATATCGGCCTCGAAATCGGCTTGGCCCCCGGGGTCCGCCGCGGGCTTCGGCGGCGGGCCTGCAGGCGTCGGCGGCCTTCGGAGCGGGCTCCTGGATCTCCACGCCGTCGCCTTGGCCGCCGGCCGGCGCGGCTGCTTTTGGCGTCTGCGGCGCGGCGGCCTTCGGTCTCGCCTCCGCCCGAATAGGTGGCGAGCAAGTCGCCTTGGCTCACCTTGTCGCCGACCTTGACGTGGATTTCGCCGATCGCGCCATCCTCGGGCGCCGGCACGTCCATCGTCGCCTTGTCGCTCTCGAGAGTCAGGATCGGCTCGTCCTTGCGGACGCTCTGCCCGGGGGCGACAAGGATTTCGATGATCGGGACATCCTTGAAGTCGCCGATGTCGGGAAGCCGGATTTCTTTGGCCATGCCTCGTCTCTCTATCGGGCTGCGGTCATAAGATAATGCGCCGCATGTCCTCCAAGAGGCCCGCAAGGTGGCGCATGAAGCGAGCGCCCGCAGCGCCGTCGATCACTCTGTGATCGTAAGATAGGCATAGCGGCAGCATGAGACGAGGCTCAAAGGCCGATCCGTCCCAAACCGGGGCCATCTTCGAACGCACGACGCCAAGAATGGCGACCTCGGGCGCGTTGACGATCGGGGTGAAGGCGGTGCCCCCGATGCCCCCCAATGAAGAGATGGTGAAGGTCGCGCCCTGCATTTCGGCGGGCGCAAGCTTGCCCGCGCGCGCCTTCTCCGAGAGAGCGCCAAGCTCGCGGGCGAGATCGATGACGCCCTTCTGGTCGACGTCCTTGATGACCGCGACCACAAGGCCGTCAGGCGTGTCGACCGCGACGCCGATGTGCCAATAGCGGCGCAGAATCAAAGAGTTGCCGCCCGAACTGAGCGCGGCGTTGAAAGTCGGAAAGGCTTTCAGCGTAGCGACCGCAGCCCGCATGAGAAGCGGCAGCAACGACACGCGGTAAGGCTTTGACTTGTCTTTCTTCGCGTCTTCGTCGAGGGTCTTTCGGAAGGCGTCGAGATCGGTGATGTCCGCTTCGTCGCAGTGGGTGACATGCGGAACGTTGACCCAGGACGCGTGGAGCCGCGGCCCGGAAATGCGCTTGATGCGCGAGAGCGGGAACGGTTTCGATCGGGCCGAATTTGGCGAAGTCGACCGTCGGGATCGCAGGGAGCGCGGCGCCGCCTGCAACGGCCGCGACGCCGGACCCACCTTCACGGGCGATCGCCGCCTTCACGTCCTCGCGGGTGATGCGGCCTTTCTCGCCCGTCCCCTTGATCAGGTTCAGATCAAGCCCGAGCTCGCGCGCCAGCCGCCGAACGGCGGGGCCGGCGAACACGCCGGCGAAATCGGCCAGCGCCGGGTTTGCGGCGGCTTGACGGGGCGGCAGGTCGCTCGGCGCAACGGGCGAGGTTTCGGGCGCTTCCGCGGCGTCCTCCTCTTCCTTCGCCTCGGCTTCGTCCTCCTGGTCAGGGGCGATCGACGCGGTCTGTCCGCCAGCATCGAGCTTCGCGATCAGTGACCCCATCGACACTTTGTCGCCGACCTTGACGAGAATCTCCGTAATCTTGCCAGCCGCCGGCGACGGCACGTCCATCGTCGCCTTGTCGGATTCGAGCGTCACGATCGGTTGCTCCGCCTCGACCGAGTCGCCGACCTTCACCAGAATCTCGACGACCGGCACGTCGGTGAAGTCGCCGATATCGGGGATCGTGACGTTGATCGGCGCGGCCTTGGCGGACGAAGAGGCGGGCGCCTTGGCCGGAGAGGCTTCCGCAGGCGGGGCGGCGCCTTTGGCGGCGGCGCCCTTGGCGGAAGGAGCAGACGCCGGCGTGGCCGGCTTTGCGGCGGCGCCGGAAGCCTGCGCGGTCTCCCTCTCCGCGGACTCGACCCGCGCGATGACCGTCCCCATCGAGACTTTGTCGCCAACCTTCGCCACGACCTCGGCGACTTCACCCGCCACCGGCGAGGGCACGTCCATTGTCGCCTTGTCGGATTCGAGCGTGATCAGCGATTGATCGACCTTGACGACGTCGCCGGGCCTCACCAGCACCTCGATGACCGGCACGTCCTTAAAGTCGCCGATATCGGGAACCTTCACGTCGACCTTCGCCACCGGCGCTCTCCTCAGCGAACAGAATGTCTAGGGACTGCCGAGATTTTAGTTTCGCGCGGGGTTCGGCCCGTCCGGATCAATGCCGTATTTGGCGATCGCCTCGGCCACGCGCCGGTTGGGCAGCAACTGATCTTCCGCGAGAGCCTTCAGACTGGCGACCGCCACGTGGTACCGGTCGACTTCAAAGAACGAGCGCAACCGGCGGCGATAGTCGGAGCGTCCGAAGCCGTCCGTCCCGAGCGTCTTGTACCGCGCCGGCACATAGGGCCGAATTCCGTCCGGCAGCGCCTTTACGTAGTCCGTCGACGCGATGACCGGCCCCTTCCCGCTCGACAAGGCCCGGGTGATGAACGGGACCTTGGGGTCGGCCTCCGGATGCAGCAGATTCCAGCGCTCGACATCGAGGCCCTCGCGGCGCAGCTCGGTGAAGCTGGTGACGCTCCAGACCTCGCTGCTGACCCCATGCTCATTCGCCAGCATCTCGGCCGCCGCTTCAACCTCGCGCAGGATCGCGCCCGCGCCTAACAGACGCACGCTGAGGGCCGGCTGGTCGGCCTTGACCTCGCGCAGCTTATAGGCGCCCTTGAGGATCCCCTCCTCCGCCCCTTCCGGCATCGCCGGATGAGGGTAATTCTCGTTCAGGGTTGTGATGTAATAGTAGACATCGTCCTGATCGACCAGCATGCGGTTCAGGCCCGCATGGACGATCACCGCCAGCTCGTAGGCGTAAGTCGGATCGTAGGTCACGCAATTCGGGATGGTCGAGGCCAGGATATGGCTGTGGCCATCCTCGTGCTGAAGGCCCTCGCCATTGAGGGTGGTGCGGCCGGAGGTGCCCCCGATCAGGAAGCCGCGCGTCCGCATGTCGCCCGCGGCCCAGGCGAGGTCGCCGACGCGTTGGAAGCCGAACATCGAGTAGTAGATGTAGAAGGGGATCATCGGCACGTTCGAGGTCGAATAGGACGTGCCTGCGGCGATGAACGAGGCCATCGCGCCCGGCTCGTTGATGCCCTCCTGAAGTATCTGGCCTTTCGGATCCTCGCGGTAATACATGAGCTGGTCGGCGTCCTGCGGCCGGTAAAGCTGGCCGACCTGGCTGAAAATGCCGACCTGGCGGAACAGCCCCTCCATGCCGAAGGTGCGGCTCTCGTCGGGGACGATCGGAACGACACGCGGACCGAGCTCCTTGTCGCGCAAGAGCACGGTCAAAATCCGGACAAAGGCCATCGTGGTCGAGATTTCGCGTCCCTCTGCGGTCGCTTTCAATAGGGCGTCGAAGGCAGGAAAGCGGCGGGACGACAAGGGGTTCGCTCTTGCGCCGGCGGGAGGGAAGATAGCCGCCGAGCGCCGCGCGTCGCTCGCGCAGATAGCTCATTTCCTTGCTGTCTTCGGCAAACCGCAGGAGCGGAATTTTGTCGAGCTCCTCATCTGAGACCGGGATTTGGAACCGGTCGCGGAAGGCGATGAGCGCCTCATGGCCGAGCTTCTTGGCCTGGTGCGCAATCATCTGCCCTTCGCCGGCTGAGCCCATTCCATAGCCTTTGACGGTCTTGGCGAGGATGACGGTCGGCTGGCCCTTGTGGTCGACCGCCGCCTTATAGGCCGCGTAGACCTTGACGGGGTCGTGCCCGCCGCGGGTCAGCGCCCAGATCTCGGCATCCGTCCAATCCGCGACCATTGCCGCCGTTTCGGGATAACGGCCGAAAAAGTTCTTGCGGATGTAGGCCCCGTCTTTCGACTTGAAGTCCTGGTATTCGCCGTCGACGCATTCGTCCATGAGCTGGCGAAGCTTGCCCTCATTGTCCTTGGCGAGAAGCGCGTCCCAGCCCGAACCCCACAGGCATTTAATGACGTTCCAGCCCGCGCCGCGGAAGTCAGCCTCCAATTCCTGCACGATCTTGCCGTTGCCGCGCACCGGCCCGTCGAGCCGCTGGAGGTTGCAATTGATGACGAAGATAAGGTTATCGAGCTTCTCGCGGCCGGCGAGCGAGATCGCGCCGAGCGATTCCGGCTCGTCCATCTCGCCGTCGCCGCAGAATGCCCAGACCTTGCGCGACGCCGTGTCGGCGAGCCCTCGATGATGCAGGTAGTGTAAAAACCGGGCCTGATAGATCGCCATCAGGGGGCCGAGACCCATCGAGACAGTCGGGAACTGCCAGAAGTCCGGCATCAGCCAAGGATGGGGATAGGAGGACAGGCCCTTGCGGCCGACCTCCTGGCGGAAGTTCACAAGCTGCTCTTCGCTGAGACGGCCTTCGACGAAGGCGCGGGCGTAGATGCCCGGCGAGCTGTGGCCCTGGAAATAGATCAGGTCGCCGCCGTGCTTGTCGTTGGAGGCATGCCAGAAATGCATGAACCCGGTGTCGTAGAGGGTCGCCGCCGACTGGAAGCTCGCGATGTGGCCGCCGAGCTCGGAGGATTCCTTGTTCGCCTTGACGACCATCGCGGCCGCATTCCAGCGCACGTAGTGCCGAATTTGTTGCTCAAGCTTCCGGTCGCCCGGATGTGGCGGCTGCGCTTCGGGCGGAATGGTGTTGACGTAAGCGGTGTTGGCGGCGAAGGGCAGCTTGGCGCCCTTACGACGAGCCGATGAAACAACCGCGTCGAGGATGTCGTCGACCTTGCCGATTCCCTCGAAGGCCTCGACGGAATCGAGCGCGTCGAGCCACTCGTCGGTTTCGTCGGATTGGTCCTTGACCCGGTCGTCCATCAGAGCCGACCTCCCTCTCACTCTTACGAAAGTCGTACCGAGTTTCGTGCACTCTTCTCACGCGCCAGCGCGCTTGGCAATCGCGACAGTGAGGGCCGCTGCCATGTTGATTCCGCATGGGGGCGGCGGCCGATTGGCCGGCGATCGGCGACGCGATAGAAGGGCCGCGCGGGTCCGATTGGCGGACGGTTGAAGCGCGAGGGAACACGATTGGCTGGTGTGACGACCCATATCCTGGACGTGACCATCGGCCGGCCGGCTCAGGGCGTCCGGAGTCGAGCTTTACGAGCTGGAAGACGGCTCCGAGCGCAAGCTTGTCTCCGATGTCGTGACCAATGCGGACGGCCGCACCGAAAAGCCCCTGGTCGCGGCCGATCAGGCGCGCGCAGGGCGGTTCGAGCTCGTCTTCCACGTCGGCGACTATTTCCGCAGCCGGCGCGCAGAGCTACCCGATCCGCCGTTCCTCGACATCGTGCCGATCCGCTTTGGGGTCGCCGATGCCAAGGCGCACTATCACGTGCCCCTCATTGTCTCCCCGTGGAGCTATTCCACCTATCGGGGAAGCTGAGGGCGGCGGATCCGTTTGGGTTTTCTTGGCGCCTCGCCGTTTCGCTTCGAAAGACCCCGATTTTGAGGGTTGGATTTCCTTGGATTTCCTTGGATTCTCTCGTCCGAATCTAGACTTTTCAATGGGTTATACGGGATTTTCCCGGACCGAATTTTTCGTGCGGCTTTTCCCTGACGTTGAGGGGCGGCGCGACGGGACCCATGCGGTCAAGCCATGCGGAAGCGCAGGATTGGTCATGGGCCAAGCTTAGCCTTGTTTCTGATTTTATGCAAAGGATTGTCGTCCGCGCCGTTGCTTTTCGGATGCGAGCGAAGAGGGCCAGGATTTTTCGCCGCCGCGCATTGAGCAGGCTCGCTCGGACGATCCCACGGACGGCGGATGACCGGATCGCCCCCACCAAAGGCGAACTGCACCTTCACTGTCTGTACGATCCGAGTTTCCGGCCGGCGCGCGCCAAGATCGAGCGGCAGATCAAGGCGGGGTGTCGATTGCTTCATGGCCCGGTACGGCGCGCCGGCGACGTCCTCGGCCTAAGTCGAGCAGGCGGATCGCGGGCGGCCGGGTCTAAAGCAGATTGCGTTTGGGTCGACGGCGCCGGTTGGAGGCGCGCCGGTTGTAACCGCGCTCGTTCAGCGCGGCGGACGCGGTCAGCGACAGTCAGCGACTACGCGCCCGATTCAGCGATCGGCAGATCCGGGCATGGCCCGCGAGCCCGCTTTACAAGGTATTCACGCCCGCAGAGTGACACAATTTTCACCTCGAGATTGTAAAACGCTCTGTCTTTTGCCCGCTGCCCTCACATTTTTTGCACTTCACCCTTGAATAAGCCTGCTCACTATATTATAAGCGTGCTTATGTTATCACTTGCTCACAAATGGACGGTCTCCCCTGCCCGCGAGCTGGGTTTCGCCCTCCATGACGTCGCCCGGCTGCTCAGGACCTATTCCGACCAGCGCGCCCGCGAACTCGGCACGACCCGCGCACAATGGGCGGTGCTCTCTCGCCTGCAACGCTGCGAGGGCGCCAAACAGAACGAACTGGCCGAGGCGCTCGACCTCGCGCCGATCACGCTCGGACGGCTGATCGACAAGCTGACCGCCGCGGGCCTCGTCGAGCGGCGCGACGATGCGACCGACCGGCGCGCCAACCGTCTCTACCTCACTGAAAAAGCCGCGCCGGCGTTGAAGGACCTTGGGGCGCTCGCGGAGGACGTGATGGGCCGCGCGCTTGCCGGCGTCGACGAATTGACGATCCACGCCATGCACGACGGCCTCATGACCATGAAAGCCAATCTCAAGAACGAATTGATTGCTGGAGCCGAATCCAAGTGACCCAACCCAAGCCAGCGTCCGCGCGCGATTCCGCGCCGGAGGACAATCCGCCTCAATCGCCCCAACCGGGGCAGCCCCTGCCTTTCACGCCGGCGAAGGGCGCCGCTCCGCAGTCGCCCGGGCGCGAGCCCGCGCCGCAGGCGCCATCGGGGCAGCAGCCCGCGCAGCCCATTCAGTTCACGCCGGCGCGAACCCCCGCGCCCGGCCCGCAAACCCCGCCGTCCGCGCCGCCGCCAGCCGCGCCGCAAGCGCCCATCGTCGTCAAGCCGAAGCGCCGCGTCAGCCGGTTCGTCATGCTTGTCGTTATCCCTCTGGCGGCGCTCGCGCTCGGTTTCAGCTGGTGGTTGAGCAGCGGCCGCTATGTCTCGACCGACAACGCCTATGTCGGCGCCGACAAGTCGATGATCACGCCGCAAGTCACCGGCGCGATCGTCGCCGTGCATGTGATCGAAGGGCAGAAGGTCAAGGTCGGCGATCCGCTGTTCGACATCGATCCCAAGCCCTATGAGATCGCCCTCGCTCTCGCCAAAGGCAAGCTGGAAGCGGCCAAGATCGAATTCGCCAATCTGCAATCCACGTATGCGAGCAATATCGACCAGATCAAAATGGGCGAGGATGCGGTGAAGGTCCGTCAGGCCGACTTCGACCGCAAGAACGAACTCGCCATTTCGCGCTCAGGCACGGCCGCCGATCGCGACACCTCGATGGCCAACCTGATCCAGGCCAAGCAGATCCTCGAATTCGTCAAATGGCAGCAGGGGACGGTGACGGTGAAGCTCGGCGGCGGCCCGAATACGACCATCGACCAGTTCCCCGACTATATGCAGGCGAAAGCCGCGGTCGATGACGCAGAGCGCAATCTGCGCAACACCAAGGTGCTCGCGCCGATCGATGGCGTCGCGACGCAGGTGCCGGAGATCGAGCTCGGACGCGTGGCGGCGGCTGGCCAGCCGGTGTTCGCGGTCGTCGCCAACACGGGCCTCTGGGTCGACGCCAATCCGAAGGAATCGGACCTGACATACGTCCATGTCGGCTTGCCCGCGACCGTGAGCGTCGACACGTTCCCGGGGCGCGAATGGAAAGGGACGGTCTGCTCGATCGCGCCGGGCACGGGGGCTCAGTTCGCAATCCTGCCGCCGCAGAACGCGAGCGGCAACTGGGTCAAAGTCGTCCAGCGCGTGCCGCTCCGGTTCTGCTTCGATCCGAAGGAGGACACGACGGGCTTACGAGCAGGCATGAGCGCCTATGTGACCGTCGACACGGGACGGGTGCGCACGCTCGCCGGCACGCTTGAGGGCTTGAAGCAGTGGGTGGTCGGCTACGTCGACACACTCCTAGGCGCACGCACCGCCGTCATTCGATGAACGCGCAAGCACCCGCCCCGCCGCTCTACGAGACGATCTCGCCGACACTCAAGTGGCTGCTCACCGTCTGCATCATGATGGCGACCATCATGCAGGCGCTCGACACCACGATCGCCAATGTCGCTTTGCCCTACATGCAGGGGTCGCTGGCGACGACGCAGGATCAGATCAACTGGGTGTTGACCTCCTACATCGTCGCCGCGGCGATCATGACCTCGCCGCTTGGCTGGATGGCGACGCGTTTCGGCCGCAAGAAACTCTTCATCGTCTGCACGGCCGGGTTCACCGTCGCCTCGATGCTCTGCGGCGTCGCGCTGTCGATCGAGCAGATGGTCGCCTACCGGCTGCTGCAGGGCGTGTTTGGCGCAGCGCTTGTGCCCTTGAGCCAGGCGGTGATGCTCGACATCTTCCCGCCCGCCAAGCGCGGCTCGGCAATGGCGATCTGGGGCATGGGCGTCATGCTCGGCCCGATCATGGGCCCGACGCTCGGCGGTTGGCTCACCGACTCCTATTCGTGGCGGTGGGTGTTCTTCGTCAATCTGCCGTTCGGCATCCTCACCACCGCCGGGCTCGCGATCTTCATGAGCGAGACGCCGACGCGGCGTGACGTTCCCTTCTCCTGGTTCGGTTTCTTGAGCCTGTCGCTCGGGATCGGGTCTTTGCAAATGATGCTCGACCGCGGCGAGCAGCTCGGCTGGTTCGAGGCGCCCGAGATCTGGATTGAGACGATCCTCGCGATTGTCGGCTTCTATTTCTTCCTCGCCGACTGTCTGACGTCGCAGCGGCCGTTCATCAGCGTCCGCATCTTCAAGGACTGGAATTTTTCCATCGCGCTCGTCTTCATGTTCCTGGTCGGCATCATGCTGCTCGCCAGCATGGCGCTGGTGACGCCGTTCATCCAGAACCTGCTCGGCTACCCGGTGCTGTCGAGCGGCTTCCTGCTCGGCACCCGCGGCATCGGCACGTTTGTGGGCATGTTCCTGGTCGGCAGGATGAGCGGCAAGGTCGATCCTCGGATCATGATCCTCATCGGCCTCGTGCTCGCGTCGGCGTCGCTCTACCTCATGGTCGGCTGGACGCTCGACGTGCCAGCGAACACGATCGTCATCAACTCGATCGCGCAAGGGTTGGGCCTCGGCTTCATCTTCGTGCCCCTCAATACGATCGCCTTCGCAAGCCTGCCGGGCGAGTTGCGCACCGAGGGCGCCGCGCTCTGGACGCTCATCCGCAACATCGGCTCGTCGGTCGGCATCTCGATCGTCATCGCCAAGCTCACCAGCATGACGACGATGTTCCACAGCCAGCTCGTCGAGCACGCGACGCCGTTCAACGACGCCTTGCGAATGCCGGACGCCTCGCTGCTCTGGGGCCACGGCCTTCCGAGCATGGCGATGCTGGAAGGGATCATCACCCAGCAAGCGGCGATGATGGCCTATTCGAACGACTTCCTGTTCATGACCTTCATTGCGCTCTGCGCCTTCCCGCTGCTTGCGCTGATCCGCTCTCCAAAGTCCGCGGCGCCGGTTTCGCGCGAAGAGGCGGCGGCGCATGCGGTGATGGACTGACGACTGGCGGCCACGCGAGGCTCGGCGAGCCGGCGCCTCGCCCCAGGATCGTGGGCGGGCAGATAGATGGTCGGCCGCGCCTCGACGAAGGCCCGGATCGCGGCAAGCGTCGCCGCCGCTTGGTCCTCGTTGTCGCTGACGCCGTCGATCGTTCCCTCGAGCATCGTCTCCTCGTTGTACGATGCGTCGCCGGCGATGAAGATGGTCTTATCGTGGTCCTCGACCACGACCGAAAGGTGATCGCTTGTGTGGCCGGGCGTGGCGACGGCGACGATCGCGCCATCAAGGGTCAGGCGCTTCGATCGCGGAAACGGTCCGTAGGGACCGTCATCGAGATTGAGAGGCTTCGGATCGAAGGCCTTCGGCCAGCGCTGCGGCAGATAGCCGCGCAACCGTCCAGCGGCGCCGCTCGCATGCTGCAACTCGGCGGGAGAGACCAGAACCTGGCTCATCGGGAAATGGCCGAGACCGCCATCGTGATCGATATGCAGGTGGGTCAGCACGACGCGCTTGACGTCGGCTGAGCCGATGCCCAGCGCCTTGAGCTGAGGGCCGGCTTCCTCCTCCGGCTCGACGTCGAAGAGGACGCAGAAGCGAAAATAGGGATGCCAGCGCGGCAGGCGTTTGACACCGGCCGACACGCCCGTGTCGACGAGGATGACACCGTCGCGATGCTCGATGGCGTAGGCGTTGACCGGCAGCCAGTCCGACCATGTCGCGTCGAAGAGCGGCGCGACGCGACGCGCGAGCCCATGTCCCCGTCCGACGATCTGGCTTGCCTTGATCTGGACCCGGCCGGTTTCGATGACGTGGATGCGCATTTGCGGTCGCCTCACTCGTGACCGATTCGGCCGAGATGCGTGTCGCCGAAGCCGCGCGCATGCTTCAAGCCGTAGCCGAGCATGCGGTCGAAGCCGATGTGAGCGATTAAGATCAGCGCCAGCGCCGAGGCGACAGGCGAGCCGAACGCAAAGCCTGCTAGCGCAAGCGGCAGCGCCAGCGCGTAGGTATGGGCGACATTGTAGGCGAGCGCGCCCGCTCTCGGCCCGGCGAGATAGGCGAGCATCGAAAGATCGGGCGCAAGGAACAGAATGGCAAGCGCGAGCCACGGGAAGCCGGCGTGGCCGTAGAGCACAATCGCCGCGATAAAGGCGGCCGCGCCCTCGAGGCGCAGAACCGCCCTGACCTGGCCTGACGCGGACATGCTAGCGGGGCGCGCTGGCGCCGGCGCTGGCCGGCATGGGCGAAGCGGGCGAGGATCGCGGTCATCGAGGCCTCCTTTGAGCCGCCGCGCGGCGCGCGGCTGCGCGAGCTCACCTCGATACGCCCTCGCTGACATCTGCGGAATTGCATATTTATCTTGATCAGCTATACGATTTCGTATGAGCGGCCGCGAGCCCGACTGGGACGAATTGCGCACCTTCCTCGAAGTCGCGCGCGACTTGAGCCTGAGCGGCGCCGCGCGCCGGCTGGGCCTCGCCCAGCCGACGGTCGGGCGCCACATCGACGGGCTGGAAGAGGCGCTCGGGGCGACGCTGTTCACGCGCTCGCCGCGCGGACTCAGCCCCACCGCGGCGGCGAAGGCGCTCGTCCCGCACGCCGAAGCGATGGCGGTCGCGGCGGCGGCGCTCGCGCGCTCCGCGTCTTCGGCGATCGCCGCCGATCGCGGAATCGTGCGCGTCACCGCGAGCGAGATCATGGGCTCGGAGGCGCTGCCGCCGATTTTCGCTTCTTTTCGCGCCCGCAATCCCGGCGTCGCCGTCGAGCTCGCGGTCACCAACCGCAACCAGGATCTCGCGCGCGGCGAGGCCGACATCGCGGTGCGCATGGTCCGCCCGACCCAGAGCGGCCTCATCGCACGCCGCATCGGTTCGACGCGCATTCGGCTTTACGCGCATCGCGACTATCTCGCGCGGTTCGGCGAACCGCGTTCGTTCGCCGATCTCAAGCATCATTGCCTGATTGGCTTCGACCGCGACAATCAGTCGTTCCGGGCCGCGGGAGAGTTCGGCGAAAACGCTCGCGCGCGAGGACTTCGGCTTTCGATGCGACAGCGACGTCGCCCAGCTTGCGGCGCTGCGCGCCGGGGTCGGCATCGGTGGCTGCCAGGACGCCATCGCGCGGCGCACGCCCGAACTCGTCCCGGTCCTGCCGAACGCCTTCCAGTTCACGCTCGAAGTGTGGCTAGCCATGCACCGCGATCTGAAGACCGCGCCGCGGGTGCGGCTCCTGTTCGACTGGCTGGCGTCCGGGCTTAAGGATTATGTCAAAGGACGCCCGGCCGGAGAGCGAAAGCGCTAACCGGGTGCGCGTTCCCTTTTCCCTTGGGGAGAAGGGGGCCGCGCCATAGCTCGTCGAAAGACGGGCGTTCTCGCGACCGCCCTTTGGCATGGCCGGAGGAAGGAGCCGCCGCAACGGCGCGTGCGCTCCAGCAAGCCAACCTTCACCCCAATCTCTCCCATAGGCTAGGGAGTCGTGATCGCTCGAGCGATCCGACATCGCCCCCTCGAAGGCCCCACCTCAAAGCCCCGCCAGATAGGCAGCCATTGCGGTGAGCTGCTCGGGCGTCGCCGTGTTCATGAGATCCGACATGCCCGGATTGTTGGCGCGGGCGCGCGTGCGGAAATCCGTCATCGTCTTGGCGAGATAATCGCGCTGCTGGCCCGCAAGGCGCGGAACGGACGAATCGCCTTGGAACTCCTCCAGATGGCAGCTGGTGCAGACCACCGACTTGATCGCCGTCATCGCGGTCGCCTCATCCGCCTTGGAAGCTTGCGGCGCATTGGTCTTCGCCCAAGGCTTGCCGGCGAAATATTGCGCGAGCGCCAGCGCGTCTTCCTTGGAGAGGCTTTGAGCGATCGGCGTCATGCGATCGTCCTTACGGGCGCCCTTCTGGTAATCGCGGAGCTGCAGGTAAAGATAGCCCTCGTTTTGGCCCCAGATGATCGGGATCGCCGGATCCAGGGGCAGGCCTTTGTCGCCGTGGCACGCGCTGCAGACCGACGCCTTGTCTTCGATCGAATCCGCCCAGGCGGCGCTCGCGCTCGTGATGAGCGCGGCCACAACAACGCTACGCAACATGCATGGAAATCCTTCGCGCCAACATCGCGCCCATTTGCGGGGCGCGCGGCTTAAGGTCAAACAAAAAGGCCGCCTCCCCTCGGACTGTGATCCCGGGGGAGGCGGCCAACGAAGCGAGGCGTCTACTCGATCGTGAAGGCGATGATGTTGTTGCCGCGCTTCGAGTTCGATCTGGGCGTTGCCGCCCGAACCGACGACCACATATTGCTTGCCGTCGACCATGTAGGAAGATGGGGGCGCATTGACGCCGGCGCCGGTCTGGAACTGCCAGAGCACCTTGCCCGTCGCGTCGTCATAGGCCTTGAACCAGCCGTTGGCTTCGCCGGTGAAGACGAGGCCGCCAGCGGTGGCGAGAATGCCGCCGATCATCGGTTGCGGCGTCTTGACCTGCCAGACGATCTTCCCGGTGTTGTAGTTGACCGCGGTGACGTTGCCGAAGCTCTCCTCGCCCGGAATGACCGTGAACGCGCCGCCAAGCCACAGCTTGCCGTCCGGGTAGGGGGCGTTGGCGACCGTGTAGGTCATCGGCTGATGCAGGTTGATCGCATAGGCTATTCCGTGGTTCGGATCGGTCGCGATCGGCGACCATTCGACGCCCCCATTCGCGCCCGGAAACATGCGCGCCGCGCTGGGATCGAGCGGCTTCGTCGGGGTCGGCAGCGTCCACCGGCCCTTCTGATCCACCATCGGTTCGGAGTAGCGGATGAGGCTGCAGTCCTTGCGGTCGTTGACGTAGACGTAGCCGGTCTTGCCCGCGTGGATCACCGCTGGAATCGTCTTGCCGGATTTGTCCACCGCGTTGACCAGAACGGTCGGGCTCACGGCGTCGAGGTCCCAGACGTCATGCGGGATATACTGGAAGTGGCAAACATATTTGCCGGTGTCGAGGTCGAGCGAGACGAGCGAGTCGGTATAGAGATTGTCGCCCGGCCGCACCGAACCGTCGAGATCTGGCGAGGGGTTGCCGACGACGAAATAGATGCGCTTCGTCGCGAGATCGATCGACGGGTTCTGCCATACGCCGCCGCCGAGCGTCTTGTAGGGATCGCCGTCCTTCGCCAGCGCCGCCTTCTCCGCCGCGATGTCGCGGTGCTCGTCGCGGCCCGTGGCGTCCGTCGTCGCCCAGACGCCGACGGAGTTCTCGGGAATGGTGTCGAAGGTCCAGATGAGCTTGCCGTCCTTGGCGTCGTAAGCCTTGACGAAGCCGCGGATGCCGTACTCGCCGCCGTTGGTGCCGATCAGGATCTTGCCGTCGACGGCGGTCGGCGCCATCGTCTCGCTATAGCCCTTCTCGGGATCGCCGACCTGTTGCTCCCAGACGACGGAGCCCGTCTTGGCGTCGAGCGCGACCAGCTTGGCGTCGAGGGTGCCGACATAGACCTTGTCCTCATAGACGGCGACGCCGCGGTTGTTCGGGCCGCAGCAGAAGGTCGTGACCGGGCCGAGCTTGGGCTTGAAGTGCCAGATCTCCTGGCCGGTCTTGGCGTCGAGCGCGTAGACGTGGCTGTATGACGTGGTGACATACATGACGCCGTTGACGATGATCGGCGTCGTCTCGAGCGACTCCTTGACCTCGGTGGAGAAGATCCAGGCCGGATGGAGATGCTTGACGGTGCTGCGGTTGATCTGCGCGTTCGGATAGAAGCGCGTCTGCTCGTAGTTGGCGTTGGTGTGGAGGAAGTTCTCCCCGTCCTTATGCGCGTTGTTGAGCTGCTGCTGCGAGACCGGCGTGACCATTGCGGTCGCGGTCGTCGCATTGGAAGCCCCCTTGACCTCCTGCGCTTGGGCTATCCCCCCCGCTACGAACGCGCTTACGCAAACCGAACCCAGCAACATTGAAAGATTGATTGTTTTGTTCATTGGCCGTTCCCTCCTGACCCGACCATCCTGCCCGGATGCGATCGGTTTGTCACCCGTGTAGACAGTCAAATTTTCCTAACCCCCAGCGATCCTCCGATCGGCCGCGGCTATAACCCATTCGAAAACAGTTGAACTCGGTTCACACCCGGCAGGCTCGCCGGGTGACGCTCGCCGTCGATTCGAACCGGTCCGGTAACGGAGTCGCCGTCGCAAGCGAAGCAATGAAGTCCTGAGGCGGACTTGGGGTTGAGCGATGGGCTTGTTCGCGCTTGTCAATCGTCTGGTTCATGGGCCGGCGTGGCTGACGTTCCTCGTCATGGGGATGGCGGCGGGCGGGCTCGCGCTGTGCTCCTTCAATCTCTTGTTTCTGTTTCAGGCCAATTCCCATTTGCTGTTCACTTATGGCGCGATGGCCGCGTTCGACGGCGGCCTCCTGCAATTCGTCGAATTGACCGCCTGGGGCTATCTCGGCCTCGCGTGCTACATCGTTGTCGAGGCGTGCCTCGAGGGCCTCTTAGGCCGAATCCGCCGGGCGCGGCTCTGACCCCGATCTGGACGGCGCCCTAGCGGACGACTCGGCCTACTTCGGCGCGGCGGTCACTCTCCGCGCCGTCGCCGCGTCGGTGACCAGAGTCGTCGGCTTGAGCAGCTTGAGCGCGCCTCGGATCGCCGCGAGCTTGTGCGCGCCGCCTGCGGCCAGCACCCGAACGGGCGCGGCGCGCACCACCTCGAGCGGGACCGACATCACGCAGCTGTTGAGAGGGTGGTCGACGATCCGGCCCTGGTCGTCGTAAACGTTGCACAGCATTTCCCCGACGGCGCCGTATTCACCCAGAGTTTTTCTGTCCGCCTCACCAATGACCGCGTATCGCGCGATCGAGGCTTCCGGCCCAAGAGAACCGACACTCAGCACGACTGCATCGAGAGCCTGAGCGAAGTCGTAGACCGACTTGAGCCCGCACCGCTCGATCAGGGCCGTCTTGGTGGCTGGGCTGTCGACGAGGGCGGGAGAGGGGATGAGGTAGCAATCGGCGTTGAAGGCGCGCGCAAAACCGGAAGGAAACTCGGCCGGGTTGTCGGCCACGAAATGGGTGACGCCGCCAACCAGAGAAACGACGCTCAAGCCTTTCAGCGAGCGCTCGCTCAAATATTCGAGCGAGCGAGTTCAGCGTGCGTCCCCACCCAAGCCCGATCTTCATGTCGTTGCGTAAAAGCGCCGAAACATGGTCGCCGAGCGCCGCGGCGATCGGCGCCGTCGGATCGGCGGAGTCGGTGGACAGCGGCGCGACAATCGCCTCGGACAATCCGTACAGTCTGCATAGCGCCGCTTCCAGCCCGCCAAGCTCGGCGTCGCCGCGCGAAAGGGCAATGCGCACTTCGCCAAGCGCCTTCGCCTCCGCCAGCATTCGAACCACCGTGACCCGTCCGACGCCGAGCGCGTCAGCGATGGCGCTCTGGGTCATTTCCTCGACGAAATACATCCACGCGGCACGTTGCCTCAGGCGCTCGCTGCGCTTGGGCGTGCGCGAGATCTCCGTTGCTTGGTAAGCCGTCACTCATCGGTTTTCGGATGATTTCGTTCATGAATTGCCGACGATTGTCGGGCGTCGCCGGGACGTGAACGCGTCTCAGTCTTGTCCAACCGCCAAACTTTCTTCGAGCATCAGCCGTGCGCGGGCGCGCAGTTTCTCGCTTTCGCTCTTGAGCTGGCCGCAAGCGGCGAGAATGTCACGGCCGCGCGGCGTGCGCACGGGGCTCGCATAGCCGGCGTTGAAGACGATTTCCGAGAAGCGCTCGATCGTCTCCCAGTCCGAGCATTCGAACGGGCTTCCGGGCCATGGATTGAACGGAATGAGATTGATCTTGGCGGGCAGACCTTTAAGCAGCCGCACCAGCGCCTTGGCCTCCGCTTGCGAATCGTTGACGCCCTTCAGCATTACATATTCGAAAGTGATGCGCCGCGCGTTCGAGGCGCCGGGATATTCGCGGCAGGCCTTGATAAGCGCTTCGATCGGATATTTACGGTTCAGGGGCACGAGCTTGTCGCGCAGCGCATTGTTGGTCGCGTGCAGCGAGACCGCGAGCATAGTCCCGCACTCGGCCCCGAGCCGCGCCATCTCCGGAACGACGCCGGAGGTCGAAACGGTAATACGGCGCTTCGACAGGGACAGGCCGTCGCCATCAGTCAGGATCGCGATCGCGTCACGCACGGGGTCGAAATTGTAGAGCGGCTCGCCCATGCCCATGAAGACGATGTTGGACACCGCGCGCACGCCCTCGCCCTTGGGCGTGAGCCCGTCGGCCGGGGCGATCCCGCCGGGAAAATCACCGAGCCGATCGCGGGCCACGAGCGCCTGGCCGACGATCTCGGCCGCCGTCAGGTTGCGCACCAGCGGCATCGTGCCGGTATGGCAGAACGAGCAGTTTAGGGTGCAGCCCACCTGACTCGACACGCAGAGCGTGCCCCGGTCAGACTCCGGAATATAGACGCATTCGATCTCCGCGCCCTTGTCGAAGCGGTGGGCTGGGGCCAAGCGCAACAGCCACTTTCGCGTGCCGTCGGCCGAGACCTGCTCGGCGACGATTTCAGGCCGAGCGAGCGTATAGCGCTCGGCGAGCTTTTCGAGCACCGGCCGAGCGATGTTGCGCATCGCCGAGAATTCGCGCGCGCCGCGATGGTAGATCCAGTGCCAGAGCTGCGACGCGCGCATCTTGAGCTCGCGTTCGGGCGTCCCGATTTCGGTCAGGGCGTGCGCGATTTCGGCGCGCGTCGCGCCGGCGAGGCGCTGAGGCGCGCTATCCTCGATTCTCAAGGCGGCGGCGGTCATGAGCGGCCTTTTAGCACGTGCGGGCGCGGCGGACCAACGCCCGGTTGTCGAAGGGTGTCGCTGGCTAGGTTCCCTCTCACCCCCCGAACACATCGTTGGTCTGCGCGGTGACGCGCACGAAGGTGGTCCGCTTCGAGACCTCCTTAAGATGGGCCGCGCCGATGTAAGTCATCATCGAGCGCACGCCTCCCATGATCTCGCCCATCGTCCCGTCGACTGGGCCACGATAGGGGGTCTCGACCGTCTTGCCCTCCGAGGCGCGGTAGTGCGCGACGCCGCCCGAATGCTTCTTCATCGCGGTCTCGGATGACATGCCGTAAAAGGTCATGCCGACCGCCACCTTCTCGCCGCCGCGCTCCTCGTAGTGGATTTCGCCGTCGCATTCGTCGTGGCCGGCGAGCATGCCGCCCAGCATGACGAAATCGGCGCCAGCTCCATAGGCCTTGGCGACGTCGCCGGGGACAGTGCAGCCGCCGTCGGCGCAGACCTGGCCTTTGAGCCCGTGCGCCGCGTCGGCGCATTCGATGATCGCCGAGAGCTGCGGGTAGCCGACGCCGGTCACCCGCCTGGTGGTGCAGACGGAGCCGGGGCCGATGCCGATCTTGACGATGTCCGCGCCAGCAAGGATCAGCGCCTCCGTCATGTCGCCGGTGACGACATTGCCGGCCATGACCACGGCGTGCGGATAGTCGTCGCGCACGCGCTTGACCGTTTCGAGGAATTTCTCCGCATAGCCATTGGCGACGTCGAGGCAGATGAAGCGGATCGGCGCCGCCTTCGCGACCGCGGCGAGCTTCTTCACGTCGGCTGCCGTCGTGCCGAGCGAATAGAAGGCGTGCGCGCCATCGGGGCCGGCGAAGAATTCGATAAGTTTCGACTCGGGATAGTGCTTGTGCAGGGCGGTGAGCGCGCCGTGTTTACCGAGCGCGCGCGCCATCGCCATCGTCCCGGTCCCGTCCATGTTGGCGGCGATAAGCGGAAAACCCTGCCAATCCGAGCCGGTATGGAGGAAGCGGAACGTGCGATTGACGTCGACGGCGCTGCGCGTATTGAGCGTCGAGCGCTTGGGGCGAATGAGCACGTCCTTGAAATCGAGCTTGACGTCGGTTTCGATGCGCATGAGTTATCCGGCGGATCTCGGAGAAGAGGATTTCCTTGGCAATCTAGATATTGCCGAGGCAAACCTCAATCGGCGAGCGCGCGAACGGCGGGACAATTGTCAATGGCGGATGAACTCGTTCTCTACACCAACCCGCGGTCGCGTGGCCGCACCGCGCGCTGGATGCTGGAGGAAACCGGCCGGCCTTACAAAGCGGAGATCATCGACTATGCGCGGATGAAGTCGCCCGACTATCTTGCGGTCAACCCGATGGGCAAGGTCCCCGCGCTCAGGCACGGCGATACGCTGGTGACGGAATCGGCCGCCATCTGCGCCTATCTCGCCGACGCCTTTGCCGAGGCCGGCCTTGCGCCGCCGCATGGCTCGCGCCTGCGCGGCCCCTATTACCGCTGGATGTTCTTCGCCGCCGGCCCGCTCGAGGCTTCGATCACCGACAAGGCGCTCGGCGTCACAATTCGTCCCGAACAGGTCAGGATGGTCGGCTACGGCACGCGCGAGCAGACGCTGGCCGCGCTCGAAGCCGAGCTCGAGCGTTCCGAATATATCGCGGGCGACCGCTTCACCGCCGCCGACGTCTATGTCGGATCGCATGTCGGATTCGGCCTCATGCTCGGCACGATCGACAAGCGCCCCGCCTTCGAGCGCTATTGGGCGCTGATCAGCGCGCGTCCCGCCGCCGTGCGCGCGCGAGAGATCGACGACAAGCTTATCGCCTAGCAGCGCAAGGCGGGTTGAGGCGGGCTCGGAGAGCAGGAGGCGAACGGTGCGATTGAAGGGCAAGGCGGCGCTGGTGACCGGCGCGGGGCAGGGGTTCGGCTACGGTATCGCGGAAGCGTTCGCCCGCGAGGGCGCGCGGGTCGCCTGCCTCGACCTCAAGGGCGATGTCGCGGAGGCCGCCGCCAAGCGGCTCGGCGCCTCCGCGATGGCGCTTCAGGGCGACGTCTCGAACCGCGCCGACGTCGAGCGCGCGGCGCGCGCGGCGATCGACGCGTTGGGCCGCATCGACATCGTCGTCAACAACGCCGGCACCACCCATCGCAACAAGCCGATCATGGAGGTTGAGGAGGCGGAGTTCGACCGCATCTTCGCGGTCAACGTCAAATCGATCCTGCTCACGGCGCAGGCTTTCATTCCGCACATGCGCGCGCAGGGCGGCGGCGTGTTCATCAATGTCGGCTCGACGGCGGCGTTGCGCCCGCGCCCGGGGCTGACCGTCTACAACGCCTCGAAGGGCGCGGTGCATGTGATGACCAAGTCGATGGCGGTCGAGCTTGCGCCCGACAAAATCCGCGTCTGCGCGCTCGCGCCCGTCGCCGGCGAGACGCCGCTCCTCGCCATGTTCATGGGCGAGGACACGCCCGAGAAGCGCGCCGCCTTCAAGGCAACCGTGCCGCTCGGCCGGTTTTCGACGCCCCACGACATCGGTCAGGCGGCGCTCTTTCTCGCGAGCGACGAGGCGGCCTTCCTGACCGGCGTCGTGCTCGAGGTCGACGGGGGACGGTGCATCTAGCCTGCCCCCGCGCCCGATTTGGCTTGTCTTGAAACAGGCCTTTCGAGGCGCGAAAAGCCCCCTCAGGCGCTATTGGAAAAGCTTGGATTTCCTTGGATTTCTCGTCCGAATCGAGCCTTTTCAATGGCTTACACGGGAATTTCGGCGGCGTTGATTTCTCCGGCCTCCGCCGCCTCGGCGATCGGCTCCCTGGGCTGCAGATTGGCGACGACACGGTTGATCTTGTCGAGGAGACGCTGCCGCTCCTCGGGCCCATACTCGTATTTCGCCACAACCGTCTCCTGGTGCTTGTCGAGCCGGTCGATCACCTTGATGAGCGGGGCGACGGCCTTGAGCTCGCCACGCCCGATCGCCTCGTTCGTGACCCGCAAGGCGGGCATCAGGCGTTCGAGCTGCAGGCGCGCGTGGTCGGCGCCGCGGTCGATGACCCGCTTGCCGAGAACCTCCGAGACGATCTGGCGGATCCGCTCGGCGCTGACGCGCTCCTCGCGGGCGATCTCGTCATAGGCCCAGCCTTCGCGCAGCCGCGCGAAGATGCGCTTCCGCCGCTCGGCCTTGGTGAGAACGTTGAGCCGCCGCCGGGGTTCTGGGGTTTGTTCCATGCTATGCCTCGCTTCTCTGGAAAGGAGGAATAGTAGCATATAATTCTGAAAAATGGAACTATGAACCGGTAAAAATTTCGGCTCGAAACGGCCATTGGGCCGCCCTTTGCTGAGAAAGTTCAGTCCGACGGGTGATTTCGATCTCCGACGTGGACCGAAGTGACGCCCGCAATATCGTTCAATGGCGCGGCCAGTCTCGTGACAGGCCGCGCGCCGCGGACTTCGACCAGGGGTGTCACAATCCCCTCCCTTGGCAGGTCGCCGAACGGCGCCTCGTCCACTTCCTCAGCGTGATCCTCCCCACCCTGTGCCGCGACCTTTGCCTGCCTGCGCGCCCGATTGAGCGTTGCCACGGAACGGCTTGCCCTCGACTTGCACACGGCTCACCGAGAATTGACCGGCGAGCGATCCCATGCCGTCCTCCTCCCATTCGCGTTTTGCGCAATCGTTCAACCCGTTGCGCCGCCCAGTCAAATGGTGTCTCCGATCTGCCGGTTGTCCTGGCAATCGCGCATGATGGCTCGGGTCGCCGACCCTATTGCGCGTGCCGGACGCGGCGTCCTTCAGGGTTTGTCGAGTTCGAGACCGACGCGGTCGATGCCGTCCGAGGAAACGCGGATGGCGCTCGGGTAGGGTTGCGACAGCTCCAGGATCAAGAACATCGCGCTGGCCACGCAAAAGGATCCGAGCGCCGCCGCGGCGATGGTCGCGGCGCAGGGTTTCGAGTTGAGCCCGGTCAGAAAAGAACGCGATGCACGTCCATATGGAAGCGCTTAGACTTGCTGGTCGGTTGGTTCGACTGGGCTCGGCTCTTTCTTGACAAACTGGCGATCCCGTGTGCCGTTTGGAATGATAAAAACAGCCGGTCGGCGTCGGGAGCCTTGTGTGGAGCAGAATGCGCGAGCTCGCTTGATTGCCGTGCGGGCCGTGTCCGGGTGAAGCCGAGGTCGTTGAACGGCCGTCGGCGACCGTCGGCCGCGGTCGAGGCGGCGCGCGGGGTCGATCGCGGATCGGATGCACGCGGCGAACCTTTTCTTGCTGGGCCGCGGAGAGTCGGGAGGATCGGCGGCGCATTGCGACGGTTTGGCCGCGCCGTCGCTCGTTGGCGAGCGGATCTGCAAGCCGCCCTATCGGCGTTGCTGCGGGTTTCGTCGGTCCGTTACTCCCTTCTCGGGCTGGCGGCGGTCGCGGTGCTCATCGCCGCAATGACCCAGATGGCGTCCGTCATTGTCGACGAATGGTCGCAACGCGACATCGAATTGCGCGCTCGCCTGGTGTTCCGGTCCATTCACGAGCGCGTCGTGGAGGGTCTTGCGGCGAAGGCCGCCGGCGATCTGCAGCCATTCTTCGAACAGCTCGTGGAAGACGAGCGGCTCGAAGCGCTGGGTTTCTGCAATCCTGTTGGGCGTATGCTTTACGCGACCAAGGATATGCCCAGCGCTATCCATTGCCCGAAGCCGCCGCTGCCGAAAGCCGACACGTTCAACGTCCTGCGCAACCAACAGCCGCCGATTGCGGTCGCCCTCTTTCCGCTCTCCGCGAAAGAGGGCGAGGGCTCGCTCTTGGTCGTGCACGATCTCTCATTCATCGAGCGGCGGGCGCATGAAGCCGAATTCTATATGGCGCTTGCGCTCATCGGCGTCGCCGCCGGGCTTGGGCTTTTGGCGACGGCGATCGTGCTCGCGTTGCTCAGAGGGTGGAACAAGTCGCTGCGCCACGCGATCACCAATTTCAATCTCGGTCGCGCCGAGTATGGGCCGCGGCAGACCGAAATGCCGATCGGGCGAGACATCGAGGGAATGCTGTCCGAGCTCCGGCTCGAGCGGAGGTATGCCGACGGCATTCACGTAGAGTGGTCGCCGAAAACGCTGCATCAGCTTCTCGACCAGGAGCTGCCGGGAGCGCAGGTCATCGTGGTGTCGAACCGCGAGCCCTACATCCACAACCGCGTCGACGACCGCATCGTGGTGCAAACGCCGGCGAGCGGCCTGGTCTCCGCGCTCGAGCCGATCATGCGCGCCTGCGGCGGCGTCTGGGTCGCGCATGGCTCAGGCTCCGCGGATCGCGACACGGTCGACGAAAAGGACCGGGTCGCCGTGCCGCCGGACGGCCCAGCCTATGCGCTGCGACGGGTTTGGATCAGCGACGAGGAGCAGGACGGCTACTATTACGGCCTCGCCAATGAGGGCTTATGGCCGCTTTGCCATATCGCCTTCGTGCGGCCGACGTTCCGCGAACGGGACTGGGCGCATTACGTCGCCGTCAACAGACGCTTCGCCGACGTCATCGTCGAGGAGGCCGACCGCGACGACCCGATCGTCCTGGTGCAGGACTATCACTTCGCCTTATTGCCGCGCATGCTTCGTCAGCGGCTGCCCCGCGCGACGATCATCGCGTTCTGGCACATTCCATGGCCAAATCCGGAAACCTTCGGCATTTGCCCCTGGCGGGAGCAGATCATCGACGGACTCCTCGGAAGCTCCATCCTCGGCTTCCACACCCAATTCCATTGCAACAACTTCATCGAGGCGGTCGACCGCTTCATGGAGAGCCGCATCGACCGCGAGCGAAGCTCGGTGACGCTCGGCGGTCACGAGACTCTCGTTCGCCCCTATCCAATCTCGATCGAGTGGCCGCCGGCGGCTATGGCGCGGCAGGCGCCGGTGGAAGAATGCCGCCAGGCCGTCAGGAGCCGTTTCGGGCTGAACCCCGATACGCGAATCGCGGTTGGGATCGAGCGCTTCGACTACACCAAAGGCATTGTCGATCGCATGCGGGCGGTCGACACTCTGCTGCAATCCCATGCCGAGTGGCGCGGCAGGCTCGTGTTCATCCAGGCGGCGGCGCCGACGCGCAGCAAGCTCAGCACATACAAAGACCTCCAAGAGGAAGCGGCTCGCGAGGCGGAGGCGATCAACGCCCGATGGGGGGATGGCGATTACAAACCGATCGTTCTGTTGATTCGCCACCATGAGCCTGCCGAGGTCTTCGAGCTCTTCCGGGCGGCGGATCTGTGCATCGTATCCAGCCTGCACGACGGCATGAATCTCGTCGCCAAGGAGTTCGTCGCCGCCCGCGACGACGAACAGGGGGTGCTTGTCCTCTCGAGCTTCGCCGGGGCCTCGCGTGAGCTTTCGGAAGCGCTGATCGTCAATCCCTACGATACGCACGGAATGGCTGAAACGATCAACCTGGCGCTGCGGATGGACGCAGGCGTCCAGCGCGAGCGGATGCGGGAGATGCGAGACCTTGTTCGCCAGCGCAACGTCTACCGCTGGGCGGGGCAGATGCTGCTCGACGCGGCCCGCCTGAGGCGGCGCGAGAGCATCAGCGGCGCGGAGGCGGCGTGAGCCGCGTCTCGCGCCGTTGCAAGTCAGATCGGGCGGCTCGGCGTCAGTTCGCCGCCCCATTCCGCCGGGTCGACGTTTCGAACCGTCTCTGAAAACGTCCATGAATGACCTCCCGGGTCGAGGCAGGAATACTGGCGCTCGCCATAGGGGAAGTCCTCGAGGTCCCGAACAACCCGAGCGCCATGCCGACGCGCTTGCGCCAAGTGTGCGTCGATCGCCTCGACCCGGACCATCACCGAATGTCCGGTTCCGAGGGAAGCGTGGCGGGTGAATTGGCCTCGGAGACGACGATCGCGCCGCCCTCGAATTGAAGCTGCGCGCGGTGGGCGCCAATCCGCAGTCGGATCGCAAAGCCAAATGCTTCTTCAAGCCATTTCACGGCGGAGAGAACGTCAGGATACTCCAGGACCGGGATGATCTGAGCCGCCGGCATGGAAAGATTTGTCCGCATTGCGCCTCCTGAGCGAGAATTCTGTGTCCGGGTCCCACCAACCCGTAACAGTCTCCCGGCCTCAAGCGAAGACGGAGGGCTTGCCCCGCGTCAAAGCGTGGCGGCGTTCCTGTCCCGGCGAAATCGCCGCTAGGACTCACCCGGGCGATCGAGCCCCAGTCGAAGGCGCGAGTTGCATGACCAAAGTTTCGCTCTATGTTCGTCTCGAAGCGAAGCCAGGCAAGGAGCAGGAGGTCGCCGACTTCCTCGTGAGCGCCCTTCCGCTTGTGAACCAGGAGCCGGAAACCACGGCATGGTTTGCGCTCCGGATGAGTCCGAACACGTTTGGCATCTTCGACGCCTTTCCGAGCGAACAAGGCCGAGACGCGCATCTGACTGGCGCGGTCGCCAAGGCGCTCATGGCGAAAGCTTCGGACTTGTTCGCCAAGGCGCCGGAAATTCATAAGGTCGACGTGCTGGCGGACAAACTGCCGGGCTGACGGCCGGCCGCGCTCCTTACTCCGTGGCGAAAAAGGCCGCCACTTGGGCTTCAAACCCGGGCGGGTCGAGGATCACTTTGCCTTCGCGCAAGACGCGAGTCTCAATCGCTCCCGCGTGAGCGCGCCGGTGGTGGATCATGACGCGGCGGTCGGCGTCGAGAATGAGGTAATGCGCTATGCTCGGCAGCGAAAAATAGCCGTCGAGCTTGACCCCGTGATCGTCCGCAGCCGTGCTCGGCGACAGGACCTCGACGACAACGACCGGGTTCGGGATCTCCATCGTATTGAGGTCGGTCGGGGGCGGGCAGACGACGAGCGCGTCGGGCTCAAAGGCGGTGCGCGGGGCGATCCGGACTGTCATCCCGTTGGGGAAAACGCGGCACGGCAGGCGCGCGCTCGTGATCCCGTTTTCCAGCGCCTTCTGAGCCGCGAATTTGGTCAGCGCGTGCGCCGCCCGCTCCGGCGCCATCATGACCGGCTGGCCGTCGCGCAACTCCCAACGGCCGTCGCGCCCGTCCGCCCAGAGGAGGAACGCGTCGACGTCCATTTCGTTTCTGGCCGGGCTCGACATGCGCAACCCTACCACCCGGGGCCCGACTGGCGAAATCATACGCCCTCGCGCCGCGCGGGCAAGAAAAGCCTGATCGTCTTTTGGCTCAAACTGGCGTTTTGCAGCGAAGCCACCCTAAAGCCATCGTATCGACTTGAGGCCGGCGCCGATATGGCGAGTTGTTCTTGCGATTGAGCTTTACGTAATCGATAACGCTCACGATGACGATTATCCGAGGCCCAACGGCCGTCATCGTATAGGCAAAGTTTCCCTTTATCCACTTTAGCGGGGGCAACGAGAGGAGAGCGAAATGACTCAGCATGCGCTATACGTTCAACTCGAAGCCAAACCCGGCAAGGAGCAGGAGGTCGCGAATTTCCTGTCGAGCGCGAGGTCGATGATCAACGACGAGCCCGACACGACGGCTTGGTTCGCGATCCGGATGGGGCCGAGGATGTTTGGCATATTCGACGCGTTCGCCAACGAGCGCGGCCGCGACGCCCATCTCCAGGGCAAGCTTGCGAAGCAAATCACCTCGAAGGCGGATCTGTTCGTAAAGACGCCGGAAATGCAGCGCGTCGAAATCCTCGCGGACAAACTGCCTCACTAACAGCGAGCGTCGGCGCCCCTGAGCCGGGGCGCCGCCAAGATGAGCGCGGCGGCCGTTTCCGCCGCGCTTTCGATTCTGAACGTTCCCCAGCGGCGAACGCCCGTTTGAGGAGCATCGCCGAGTGCGACAATTGTGCGCTGGGCCTCAGCCTTTGGCGGGCTCGCCGCCGGCCGAGCCTTGCTCGTTTTCGGCCGACGCCTCCAATAGCTCGATTGTCCGGCCGAGAATCCATTTCTCGACCAGCTCGCAAACAACGTCATCGAACTTCAGATTGAGTTGCGCACAGATGGCAGCGAGATGATCGCGGAGCTGGGCCGGCATTTTGATGCTCACCTCGACGAGCTCGTTTCGATTGTCGGCCAATTTCACCTCCATTGCGGCGAGCATCCAAGCGAGGCATTTTAGGCCCGTCGACGTCGCTAAGCACCATTGCAGCGGGAAAACGGCTTCGGAGTCAGCGCGGCTGCTAGGAACTTCGCGCGCCCCGTGTTAGGCAGCCGCGCCATGCAGCGGATGCGAGTCTTGCGCAATCCGCGCCTTCGATCCACATAAGGCGCATGGCGATGGCGGTCATTGAACCGAATTCTATTCCCGAAGGTCTTGCGTTCGACGACGTCCTGCTGCGTCCAGGATTAAGCGCGGTCATGCCGAGCGCAACGAATATCGGCACACAGCTCACCCGCACGATTCGCCTGAATCTGCCGATCATCTCCGCGGCGATGGACACGGTCACCGAGGCACGGCTCGCGATCGCCATGGCTCAGGCCGGCGGGATCGGCGTCATCCACCGCAATCTTCAGCCGGAGGAGCAGGCGGACGAGGTGCGCAAGGTCAAGCGGTTCGAGAGCGGAATGGTCGTCGATCCGATCACCATCTTTCCCGACGCGACGCTTGCCGACGCGCTGGCGCTTATGCGTCGCGCCTCGATCTCGGGCATTCCGGTGGTCGAGCGTGGGCCGGACGGCAAGCCCGCGAAGCTCATCGGCATTCTCACCAACCGCGACGTGCGCTTCGCCGACGATCCGCGCCAGCCGGTGACGGAACTTATGACGCGCAAGGTGGTGACGGTCGGGGAAGGGGTGAGCCATGAGGAGGCGCGCCGGCTCCTGCATCTCAACCGCATCGAGAAGCTGGTCGTCGTCGACGAAGCGGGGCGTTGCGTCGGCCTCGTCACCGTCAAGGACATCGAAAAGGCGACGGCGCATCCGAACGCCGCCAAAGACGCCGACGGGCGCTTGCGCGTCGCCGCCGCCACTTCGGTCGGCGACAAAGGGTTCGAGCGCGCCGAGATGCTGATGGCGGCGGGAGTGGACTGCCTCGTCGTCGACACCGCGCATGGCCATTCGGAGCCGGTGCTGCAACAAGTCCGGCGCATCCAGCGCGCGACCAACAAGGTCTCGGTCATCGCCGGCAATGTGGCGACCCGCGACGGCGCGCAGGCTTTGATCGACGCCGGCGCCGACGCGATCAAGGTCGGCATCGGCCCTGGCTCGATCTGCACCACCCGCATTGTCGCCGGCGTCGGCGTGCCGCAACTCACCGCCATCCTCGAAGCGGCCGAGGCGGCGCGCGAATCCGGCGTGCCGGTGATCGGCGATGGGGGCGTCAAATATTCGGGCGATCTCGCCAAGGCGATCGCGGGCGGGGCGGATAGCGTGATGATCGGCTCGCTGCTCGCCGGAACCGACGAGAGCCCGGGCGAGGTGTTCCTCTACCAGGGGCGCTCATACAAGAGCTACCGCGGCATGGGCTCGCTCGGCGCGATGGCGCAAGGCTCCGCCGACCGCTACTTCCAGCAGGACGTCAAGGATCAGGTGAAGCTCGTGCCCGAAGGGGTGGAAGGGCAGGTGCCCTATCGCGGGCCGACGGCTGCGATCGTTCACCAGCTCGCCGGGGGCTTGCGCGCCGCCATGGGCTATGTCGGGGCCGAGACGATCCCCGAATTCCAGCACAAGGCGCGCTTCATGCGCATCACCAGCGCTGGCTTGCGCGAGAGCCACGTGCACGACGTCGCCATCACCCGCGAGAGCCCGAACTATCACCCGTCGGGGGCGTGAGCAGTCAGGCGCTACGGACGGCGACGATCGAGAGCAGAGCGCTTGCAATACGGCTGCGGCGGCGATCTTTATGGCTCAGGACATGAAACTCGCGGTCTGGCAGCTTGAAACGGACCTGCCGAAGCAAGCCCGCCTCCAGGCTCGAAGCGGCGACTGAGGCGGAGGTCGCCGTCGCGCCCAGGCCCGCCTCAACCGCGGCGCGCACGGCCTCGTTCGAGGGGAGCTCCATCGCGATCCTGAGCTTCTCGGGGCGGACGCCGAGCCGCTTTAAGCCCTGTTCGAAGGCCGACCGCGTGCCCGATCCGATCTCGCGCAGCACCCATTCCCCCTCAAGAAGGTCGGCGGGCTGGAGCGATCGAGCATCGCCCCAAGGATGCTCCGGGCCGACGACGAGGACCAGCTGATCCCTCGCAACGACCAGGCTTTCCACGCTTTCGCTCTTAACCGCGCCTTCGACAAAGCCGAGTTCCGCGGCGCCGCTCTCGACTGCTGCGGCGACCTCAGACGTGTTGCCGATCGTCAGCCTGATCTCGATGCGCGGATGGGCGCGTCGGAAGGCGACGAGGCGCGGCGGCAGCCAGTAGCCGGCGATCGTCTGGCTCGCATGCAGGCTCAGCACGCCGCGCTCGAGCGCCCCGAATTCAGCAAGCGTCTGCTCCGCGTGCTGAACCTCGGCGAGGATACGGCGCGCCTCGACCAACAGCGCGGCGCCGGCTTCGGTCAGCGCGATGCGCCGGCCGACGCGGTCGAACAGCAAGACGTCGTGGCGGGCCTCAAGCGAAGCGATCGCGTGGCTCGCGGCCGATTGCGCGAGGTTGAGCGCCCGCGCTCCTTCCGTCACGTGTCCGCGCTCCGCGACACTTACGAAAATGCGCAACTGCTCGAGCGTCACGGGGTCCCTCGTTCAATCTATAAAATAGATCATAACAAATAGTATCATCTATTGGAATGATGGATTGGCGCAAACTATCTTGGCCATCAGGCAGGAGAAAAAGCCGATGACCATCCTCGACATTGCGGCTCAGCCGCTCGCGCGCCGGGACGCGAAGCCGCTCCTGGAGATTGTCCGCAACTTCACCCCGAACTGGTTCACCGTGACCATGGGGACCGGGGCGCTGGCGCTGACCTTGAATCAGTTTCCGCTGGCCGTTCCGGGCCTGCGCGCGGTCGCGGTCGGTTTGTGGCTCGCGAATATCGCGCTCTTCACGCTGTTCAGCCTTCTCTACGCCGGGCGCTGGATCCTCTTCCCCCGCGAGGCGGCGCTGATCTTCAGACATCCGGTGATGTCGATGTTTTTTGGCGCGATCCCGATGGGGCTCGCGACCATCGTCAATGGCTTTCTCGCCTTTGGCCCCGATTTCCTCGGAAGCGACTTAGCCGTCGGCGTCGCGCGCCCGCTCTGGCAGGCGGACGCCGCAATGTCTGTGGTTTGCGGCCTCGCAATCCCCTATTTCATGTTTACTCGCCAGGAGCACTCGATTGAGAAGCTGACGGCGGTGTGGCTGCTTCCCATCGTGGCCTCGGAGGTCGCCGCTGCGAGCGGCGGACTGCTGGCGCCGCATCTCGCAGCCCCCGAGGCTTTCCTCACCCTCATCCTCAGCTACATCCTCTGGGCGTGCTCAGTCCCGCTCGCCATGAGCGTTCTCGTGCTCTTGTTCCTGAGGCTGGCGCTGCACAAGCTGCCCGAGCGCGACATGGGCGTCTCCGCCTGGCTCTCGCTCGGGCCGATCGGGACGGGCGCGCTGGGCCTGGTCGTGCTTGGCGGCGCGGCGCCCAAGATTTTCGCCGCCAACGGGCTTGCGTCGGTGGGCGAGGTCGCCTTTGGCCTTGGCGTCATCGGGGGCCTGATGCTGTGGGGTTATGGCGTCTGGTGGCTGAGCCTCGCGGTCCTGAAGACTGTGCGCTACCTGCGCGAGGGCCTGCCGTTCAATCTCGGCTGGTGGGGCTTCACCTTCCCGCTCGCGGTCTACACCCTCGCCACGCTTGCCCTCGCCCGCGTCACCGGGCTCTGCCTGTTTGGCTTCTTCGGCGGAGCGCTCGCATTGTGTCTGGCGATCTTCTGGCTCATCGTGGCGAGCCGCACTTTGCGAGGGGCGTGGAGCACGACGCTCTTCGTCGCCCCCTGTCTCAGCCAAGCCAACGCGCCGGCGCGGTTCGAAGCGGACGTCGTGTGAGATGTAACGTCCGTCCCGCAGGCAGGGGCGATCTCAGGCGTTGCCCGCGACACGAACGGCGCGGAAATCGGGGCGAGGCCGCCTCATGGCGAGCGCGAGCGACGTTTGCAGCGCTTCGAGGTCGGCCGCGCCGCGCGGCTCCCAACCGCAAGGGCAGGCGTTGTCGCCGCGATGCGCGTCGGCGACCTCGAGATAGAGAAGACCGACCGCGGTCGCCGCAAGGCTCATCGCGGCCATGGGCGGAAGCCGAGTCGACTGCATGACGCCGCAAAAGGCTGTTCGCACCGACCTTTTCATCTGGTCCAGCGCTGCGATCGTCTCATCATCGGTTGAAGCGGCGATCTGCATGATGAATAGTCCTCTCGGCGGTTCGGCGTCGTTGGTGCGCGGCCGGCGACGCAAGGAGAGGTAGAGAAACGCAGATGAGGCCGCAAGCGTTTGTGGTCACTTCAGAATTAGAACAATTATAAATGCGGGGCGTAGACCCGTTGCTGTGCACCCAAACGCGGATCAGAGCGAGCGTTGACGGTTGCAAGGAAGTCTTGGGCGAATTTGGCGGACGACCCGGAGATGCTGGGCCGCGTTTACGGCCTCCAGCCGGACCAGCACAGGAACGTCGCCAAAGCGCTGAGATGAATGCGGGACAGTTCGGACGACTTCACGCCGCCACTGACCGGCTAGCGCGGCTGAACAACAGTGGTTTGGCCAAATAGTAAATCACACCATTCTCCGCGAAATTCGCGCGAGCTTCCTTTGTCAAGCGCTGATCAAACTCGAAACCGAATTCTGTGAACTTATCGATCCAATATGAATTGGGTTGCTCATTGACGTGGTTCAGGCCGCCCTGACCAACCTCAGCCGCCGTGAGAAAAATCGTGTCGCTTGCGGAGGCCAAGTGCTTGACGAATGTGTTTGCATGGCGTCCGTCCAGATGCTCAGCAACCTCACAGCAAACGGCCATGTCCCAGGGCGCGCCGGGAATGCACGCATCAGGATCTGTCAGGTCGAACGTCTCAAACGGGAGATCCTTTCGGGCGACATGCTGCTTGGCAGCCGCAGAATAATCGACGCCAAGAACCTGCGTCCCCTGGTGAGCAAGGACTTCGATCAGGTGGCCCGGGCCACACCCGATGTCGATGACGCGTTTTGGACCGATGGTCTTGATAAGCCAGCTAGCGATAACCTCAACACTTGCGCGCTCGCTGTCTTCAACTTGGATGTAGTATGAGTCGGAATAGATTCCGCTACCAAACATAGTTGATATTAGGGACATGGCCCATTTTTGTGACCTGATCGCCTGTCTCGCGTTCGGCGTCGTATGACGACGAATAGCGTCGTAGACAAAGTCACGCATATTCTACCCCAGCGATGCGGTATCGGAAACGCGATCCGAGGCCCGAAGCATATACGAAGACGATATGTATGCAAATTGTCAAAGCCGGGTCTTACCGGCTAATTCTTGCCCCGTAGGGGCCTGTTAGCGGCTCGGGGCGCGTCCCGCCTTCCGTTGTGGCGCCGAAGTCGAGTTGATGGCTATTTCGAAGAGCGCGACGGCGAATTGTGTCAATCGTATTCCTGTCTACGAACGACACGCCCGTAGCCCGAAGCTATGGCAGAGCCCTGTTGGGCCTTTCCCAGATCTAGGCGGAGGTTGCCAGGGAGGGCAGCGTAACGCTTGCCCGACGGCGCCGTAGAAGCGATCAGTGATAGGTTGCGCTTAGGGGCGGAGACGGAGTGCGAGCGATGTTGTTCACGGCCGAGCACGAGGAGCCGCGTCGAACGCTGCAGAAATTCATCGCCGCCGAGATCAATCCTTATGTCGACGAGTGGGAGGCGGCTGGTCAGTTCCCGACGCATGAGCTCTTCAAGAAGCTCGGCGACCTCGGCTTTCTCGGATTGAACAAGCCGGTCGAATTCGGCGGCTTAGGCCTCGACTATTCCTACGCCTTGATGATGGCGGAAGAACTTGGCGGCGTTCACAGCGGCTCCGTTCCGATGGCGATCGGGGTGCATACGGACATGGCCACGCCCGCGCTCGCCCGCTTTGGCTCGGACGCGTTGCGCCGGGAATTTCTTGCGCCCGCGATTTCGGGCGACGTGGTCGCCTGTGTCGGCGTGTCCGAGCCGGGCGCGGGCTCGGATGTCGCCGAGATCAAAACGAATGCGCGGTCGGATGGCGACGATTACGTCATCGATGGCGGCAAGATGTGGATCACCAATGGCGCTCAAGCCGATTGGATGTGCCTCCTCGCCAATACCAGCGACGGGCCCAAACATCGCAACAAGTCACTCATCTGCGTGCCGATGAAAGCGAAGGGGGTGACGGTTGCGCGCAAGCTCGACAAGCTCGGCATGCGCGCCTCCGACACCGCGCAGATTTTCTTCGAGGGCGTGAGGGTTCCCAAGCGCAACCGCATCGGCGACGAAGGCAAGGGCTTCGTCTACCAGATGATGCAGTTCCAGGAGGAGCGCTTATGGGCGGCGGCGTCCTGCCTGAAAGCGCACGAGCGCACGATCGCCGAGACAATCGCCTATGCGCGCCAGCGCAAAGCCTTCGGGCGCTCGATCCTCGACAATCAGACGGTGCACTTCAGGCTCGCCGAATTGCAGACGGAGATCGAGCTCCTGCGCTCGCTCATCTATCGCGCCGCGGAGGCGATGATCGAGGGCGCCGACGTGACGCAACTGGCGTCGATGGCGAAACTCAAGGCGGGTCAGTTGGGACGCGAATTGCCGAGCGCCTGCCTGCAATATTGGGGGGGCATGGGATATATGAACGAGACGCCGGTGAGCCGCGCCTTCCGCGACAGCCGCCTTGCGTCGATTGCGGGCGGCGCCGACGAGGTCATGCTGACGATTCTGTGCAAGGGCATGGGGACCCTGCCGGGAATGGGGCAGTAGCGGGAGCGGATGCTCGGCCTTGGAACTGTAGACGCGGTCCATAGCCCATCGATAGACGGGCGTCCTTGCGGCCGCCCTATGGACCGTGTAGCCGCGCTCAGCGAGCGCGGCTACAGCGCCGCGTCGCGGCGGCTGAGCTCCGCCTCCACCCGCTCGAGCGCGTCGCGCAAAGCCTGCGCCTTGGCCACTGTGCCCAAATTGTCCTGCGCCGGCTTTGCGCCCCGCGGCTCGGCCTTGCCGCGCATCTCGCGCGCCTGGCGCGTTCCGATTCCCCTGGCGCGATCGTGCGCCTCTCGCAGGCGACGAGCGGCGCCCTTGAGCTCTTCGACGGATTGGCGCTCGATCTCCGGCGGCCTGGTGACAGCGACAAGCTCGAGCTCGGCCGCTGTCAGCAGTCGAGCTTCCAGTTTCGCATCATTCATGGGAAGCTCCTGATCTACCGGCGCCGCCTCGGTGAGGCGCGCAACCTACTTTAGTTTATTCTTGAATGTGCCGCCATCGCGGTCGCCGCGCCGCTTCGCTCGACATTTGCCCGCTGAGAAGCGGCGGGATAGGATTGCGGCTCAAAAGGGAGGTTGGTCATGGCGACGTTGCTTTCTTGGACCAGCGTTGGAATTGGCGATCTCGACATCTTTGTCCCGTCGCCGCCGTGCCTGGTTGTCTATACGTCCTACGCCGATGATAAGCCCGAGAGTTCGGTGACCTATTTCTGGCAGGACGAGAACACCGGCCAGCTGCATCACGAGCTGGTCTACCAGCAGCCGGTTTCGTTCGATACTGCGGTCACGTGGGCGCAGGAGCATGCGCCGACGCGCAGCGTCGAGCGGATTCACGTCAAGCACGCGCGGGCGAAGAAGGCCGTCGAACCAAAGGCGCGGGCAAAGCCTGTCGCGAGAAAGGGGGCGGCGAAGAAGGCGCCGGCGAAGAAGACAGCGGCCAAGAAGACAGCGGCAAGGAAGGCGGCGCCGGCGAAGAGGTCCCCAGCTGTCAGGGGGCGAAGGAGAAAGGCTTAAGCGAACGAGAGCGGCGCGGTAGCGCGGGATGATTTCAGGTCGTCGCAAAGCCGTCATTGCGAGCTCTAGGGCGTCGATAGACGGGCGTCTCTAGACGCCCTGTGGCTCCTCGCGATGACGCCTGCAATTCAAACCGATCTCATCCCGCTCTAGCACCGCAATCGCGGACTAGCCCTTGTCTCCCTGGGCAGGGGCCGAGTCGGGGCTTCGCGTTTGGCCGTTGCTCTGTTATGAGGCGGCGCGCCCATTGCGGACCGTCAGCATTGTGAAAGATTTCGCAACGCCGCCGACGGCGAGCTCGCTGCGCAGCGTCTTGCCCGACGCGAATTGACGGCGCCGTCACGGGGCGCGGAAAGCGCTGCGATGCGCCGCAGACCCGGCATTTGCGTCCCCCAAAGGTCCCTCCCATGACTCCCGCCGCCCGCGCCGCCGCCGCGATCGAAGTTTTGACGGATATCGACGTTCGTCGCCGGCCGGCCGCCGACGCCATGAAGGATTGGGGCTTGTCACACCGTTTCGCAGGGTCGGGCGACCGCGCGGCGATATCGGCGCTCGTCTATGACGCGCTGCGCCGGAAAAGCTCGTCCGTCTGGATCATGGGCGAGCCAAGTCCGCGCGCCGAAGTCCTCGGCGCCTTGAGACAAACCCGCGACCTCGGCGTCGAGGCGATCGCCGCTTTGTTCACGGGCGAGGGTCACGCTTCCGCGAAGCTCACGGAGGGCGAAGTTGCGAGGCTCACAGCCGCGGACCTCGCGGGCGCGCCCTCGCACGTGATTGGAGATTTCCCCGAGTGGCTTCAGCCTCAATTCGAGGCGAGCTTCGGCGCCGACGCGGCGGAGGAGGGCAGGGCGCTTGCCGAGCGGGCGCCGGTCGACCTGCGCGTGAACACCCTCAAGTCCACACGCGACAAGGCGCTCGCGCGCGCTTGCCCATCTCAAGCCCGAGCCGACGCCGTTCTCGCCCGTGGGCCTGCGCATCGCCATGCGCCCTGACGGCCGCGCGCCCGCCGCTCGCGTCCGACCCGGCTTACGTCAAGGGCCTCATCGAGCTGCAGGACGAGGGCTCGCAGCTCGCCGCGCTCCTCGCCGAGGCCAAGCCCGGCATGCAAGTCCTCGACCTTTGCGCGGGCGCAGGCGGCAAGACGCTCGCGCTCGCGGCCGCAATGGAGAACCAGGGGCAGATCTACGCCGCCGACCCCGACTCGCGGCGCCTTGCGCCGATCTTCGCCAGGCTTGCCCGCTCGGGCGCTCGCAATGTGCAGGTCAGGGCGCCGAAGGGCCAAGCGGACGTGCTCGCCGACCTCAACGGACGGTGCGATCTCGTGCTCATCGACGCGCCCTGCACGGGCTCCGGCGCCTGGCGGCGCAATCCCGACGCCAAATGGCGCATTCGTCCTGGCGCGCTCGAGCAGCGCATCAAGGATCAGGACGAGACGCTCGAAAGCGCGTTGCGTTTCGTCAAGCCGGGCGGGCGCATCGTCTATGTCACCTGCTCCGTCCTCAAAGCCGAGAACGAGGACCGGATCGCCGAGTTCATGCGCCGGCGCGATGATCTCCTGCCGATCGACGCCGCGTCGCAAGCGCGGTCGGCGGGCTTGCCGGCGCTGGCGGAGCATCGATCGACGCTTGGCCCCGGCTTCCGTCTGAGCCCAAGAGCGACCGGCACGGACGGCTTCTACATCGCGACGTTGGCGCGGACGTGAGACGGCGGATGGGGGCGGAATCAGCGATGTTTACACTGGAGCGCCGCGCCTTGAAGCACCGTCAAAGCCAGCCTTCTTGTCATTCCCGCGCAAGCGTGAATTCAAAGTCGCGTCAGAGCCTCACCTCCTGGACCCCCGCTTTCGCGGGGGTGACAATCGTCGAACGCCGCTGCCCGTTCCCTCACTCGCGGTTCGCGGGGCATGTCGATGCGTGGACTGGTTGATTGGCGGGACGCGCTGGGTCTTCTCTCGGTCGCGCTCGCCGTGCTCGCTGCTGTCGATCTACATCGCCCAGACCTTGCGGGGCGAGGTTCGGCCGCATCCGCTCTCCTGGTTTCTGTTCGGCGTGCTTAGCCTGACCGGCTATTGGGTGCAGCGCGACGAGGGCGCGCGCCAAGGCAGCTGGACGCTGCTCGCGATGACGATCATCTGTTTTCTGTTCGTCGCGGCGAGCGTCGCCCGCGGCGAGCGCCGCTTTTCCCGAACGGAATGGGTGTTCGCGGCCGCCGGCGGGGCTGTGTTCGTCCTCTACCTTTTCACCCGGCAAGCCAATATCGCCGCATCGCTCATCACACTCGTCGACGCGCTCGGTTACGGACCGACTTTCGTCCGCGGCTGGGGGCATCCGAATAAAGACAGCGTCACGAGCTTTGCGATCAATGGGGTGAAGTTTGTTCCCTCGCTGATGGCGATGGACCCGATTTCGTTCGCCACCTCGTTCTATCCGGCGACGCTTCTGGTTCTCAACACGGCGGTCGCAATCATGTTGCTAGTGCGCAGGCGCGCGCAGGCTTAAGGCTTGGGCGAGGCGCGCGCGGCCACCGCATGGAAAATCGAAGTCCGTGGTCTGGATTTTGCTTCGAGGCGCCTTGAACAGCGCCTGTCTTCAGTCCTTGTCAGCCCGCATTCGGAGCGTTTCCCATGTCAAAGCATCACGTCATCCCGCCGACGCCCGAGATGATGGTCTGGGGTTATCTCGACGCCGCCCTGAAGCCCGTGCTGGAGGTCGCCTCGGGCGACACCGTAACGCTCTCGTCCTTTCCCGCCGGCGGCAAGGAGTGCCTCCCTCCCGACGACGGACTGATCGCTCCGGCCTACAAGAAGGCCCTGGACACGCTCGAGCGCGGTCCGGGCGCCCATTTCATCACGGGCCCCGTCTTTGTCACAGGCGCCGAGCCGGGCGATGTCCTGCAGGTGGACATCCTCGATGTGAAAGTCGACGACAAATGGGGGTTTGTCGCCATCCTGCCCTTGCTCGGCACGTTGCCCGAGGAGTTCCTGCCCTATGAGACGATCCATCCGAAGGTGGACCATGCGCGCAACGTCTGCGTCCTGCCGTGGGGTAAGGAAATCCCGCTCGAGCCTTTCTTTGGCATCATGGCCGTGGCGCCGCCGCCGCAATGGGGACGCGTGGGCTCCCCCGTGCCGCGTTCCTTCGGCGGCAACATGGACAACAAGGAGCTGCATCCCGGAACGACGCTCTACCTCCCTGTCTACAACAAGGGCGCCTTGTTCTCCGCTGGCGACGGACACGGCGTTCAGGGCGACGGCGAGGTGTGCATCACGGCCCTCGAGACCGGCGTCACCGGCACATTCCGGCTGACCGTCCGCAAGGACCTTAAGTTCGATTGGCCGTTCGCCGAGAGCGCAACGCAGCTCATGTCGATCGGGCTGGACGAGGATCTCGACACCGCCGCGCGGCAAGCGGTGCGTGAAATGGTCAAGCACGTCTGCCTGCGCACGTCGCTTACCCGAAATCAGGCCTACATGCTGTGTTCGCTCGCTGGAAATCTTCGCGTCACGCAGACGGTCGACGGCAATAAAGGCGTGCACATGCTCATGCAAAAAGCTCATTTGTGAGCCTTGTCTTCGATCGAGTCCCAGCTTCCTTCGGGGCGCTGCGGCGCGGTTTGGCGCCTGGCGAGCGTTCACGGCGTGTTCAACGACGCCGCGAGGCGGTTCAGATTCTGCGGCGCCACCTGGACCACGCCGCCGCGAGGGCTGTCGATATCCGCGATCAGGAACAGGGAAATGGCCACGGTCAGTGGGAGGATGGTTAGAAGAAGCAAGTTGAAGCGTTTCGCGCCGAGGCCGATGGTGAGGTTGGCGCCGACGCCGATCATGACGAGGAGCGACCACGCTGGAACCGGGATTCGATTGAGCCAGGCGGCGGCCGTGTAGTCCGCCGAATTGAGCACGTCATTCATGCCGGAGGCGATGAGGGCGGCGACCGCCGTTGGCTGCGCCAGGGCGTCGGATCGCGCCAAGCGCCAGAGATCCGTTGAAAGCCTATCGGTCTCAGCGCGGATTTGCTTCAGCTTGTCTCGATCGCTCGTCGTGTAGAAGAGGATTCGCTGATTGAGATAGAGCTTCAGCAAGTTGCGCGCCTCCGGCGCCGCGCTCTCGCGCATCAGGTCGGCGCGCGCGTATTCGGTGCCGATCGCGTTGGCCTCGGCCTCCTCCAGGTTTTTTCGCTGGTCGTAGCGCGTGACCGCCATCGAGAAGCTGAAACCGACGATGAGCCCGAGCAGCGTCAGGGCCGCGGTTTGGACGATGGCGAGCTCGTTCTGATCGCCCGCCCTTACCGGGACTCCAGACCCTCTGGGCGACCACGCCGAGAAAGGCCGCCAGCAAAAAACCAGCGAATGACACGACCAGCAAAAGGCCGGGCCGATCCGCGAGCGCCGCCATGCCTCGATCCTGTCCCAGCGCGTCCGCGTGCGCTTCGCGAACGCTTGCCTTTGAGAAGCCTATCAGCACGCGGCCCCGACGCGAATGTTTGACCGTCGGGCGGGCCAATCCTACATAAGCCCGCATGACCCGGCTCATTGATATCGCCGAACGGCGCGCAAACGCCGAGATGCGCCACCCCGAGAAGGCGCATCGGCCGGACCAGCCGGTCGCCCGCAAGCCGCCCTGGATCCGCGTGCGCGCTCCGGGTTCGCCGGTGTTCGCCGAGACGATGAGCCTGGTGCGCGAGTTCAAGCTCGCGACCGTTTGCGAGGAGGCGCGCTGCCCCAACATCGGCGAATGCTGGGACAAGCGCCACGCCACCTTCATGATCATGGGCGACACCTGCACGCGCGCCTGCGCCTTTTGCAATGTGCGCACAGGCCTGCCGGGCGCGCTCGACGAGGACGAGCCCGCGCGCGTCGCCGACGCGGTCGCCAAGCTCGGCCTTAGCCATGTCGTTGTGACCTCGGTCGACCGCGACGATCTCGCCGACGGCGGGGCGCGGCATTTTGCGCGGACGATCGCGGCCATCCGCCGCGCCGCCCCACAAACGACGGTGGAGGTCCTGACGCCCGATTTTCTCCGCAAGGAGGGCGCGCTCGAGGAGGTCGTCGCGGCGAAGCCGGACGTGTTCAACCACAATCTCGAAACGGTTCCGTCGAAATATCTGACCGTGCGGCCGGGCGCGCGCTATTTCGTTTCGCTGAGGCTGCTCGAGCGCGCCAAGGAGCTGGACCCTTCGCTGTTCACCAAGTCGGGCATGATGGTGGGCCTGGGCGAAACGCGCAACGAAGTGCTGCAGGTGATGGATGACATGCGCGCGGCCAAGGTTGATTTCCTCACCATCGGCCAATATCTGCAGCCGACGCCGAAGCATCACGCGGTCGAGCGGTTCATCCCGCCCGAGGAGTTCGCCGACTACGCGACGATCGGGCTCGCCAAGGGGTTCTTGCTCGTGTCGTCGTCGCCGCTGACCCGCTCCTCGCATCACGCCGGCGACGATTTCGCGCGGCTTAAGGCGGCGCGAATGGCGCGGGTTGAGGCGGACAAACGTTGACCCACCCCCGATGAGGCTGTAGGCACGGGGCGGCGCCTTTCCGGCCTCAAGGCGAGCGCGTAGCTCAATAGGTAGAGCATCTGACTTTTAATCAGAGGGTCGTGGGTTCGATTCCCACCGCGCTCACCAACAAAATCAGATAGTTAGCGGATAACTCTTGCGGGTTGGTTGAATAAAATAATCGACCTGGGCAACATTTGGGGCAACAACGGCGACGTTTCGCTTTCAGTGAGGCAACCAAGTGCCTTCAATCCTCGTGAACGCGGAAGACCGGCTGGTCATCGATCAGTTGTATTCCTCGACGTGGGCGCAGAAGTGAGCGTCTCAATCAGTGGCTCATATTATCCGCGCGCGCGATAGCGAGAGGATCGCGTGAATACGCAACCACTGCTATGGGGACGGGGGACGACGTGGGGTCAGCTACGTTGGCGCGCGGCCGCTGAGCTGTGGGCGATAGGCTTGCCAATGCTAAGATCGCAAACGCGGCCGCAACACCGGCCACAACGGTGGCTCTCATTGGAAGCACTCCTGGGGCCCCATACAACGCGCTGACTGTGTGTTACAATACTCCACTTGGCCTTGCTGTCAATTACCTAAGGTAAAGAAAAAACCTCGAAGGCATGGCGCAAACAAAAAGGGCGGCGTCGGCCGCCTGCTCGCGCTGAAAAAAGCCCCGCGCGAGCAGGGGCTCGAAGCGAATCGGGCAAGCACGACGCAGGAAGTTCACTGAGAAGCCAATAGGCGGCGAAAGGTGGCTATAAGCATGCCGGTCGACGTCACCGTTTCTCCGGGGCGCGTGGGCTTGCCCGCCATTCGCCAAAGACCCACCGTCAGCTCTGCTCCCGAAAGAATTCCAAACACCATTCCTAGGAGAAATCCGAACACGATATCGAGGACGGACATAATCAAAACCCTTGATTGAGCGAGCAGTATTGGTCGCTGCGGCGCAAAATCTTGTAGTCGGCGGCCGGATCTTCAACTTTCCGATGGATTAAATTGCCTCCACCTTCGAGTAGTGACTACGGTCAAAGCCCGCAAAAACGAAAAAAGGCGGCCGAAGTCGCCCCTCTCGCCGCGTCGAACGAGCGTTCACAAGCTCTCGGATTGGCTGGAGTGCGTGATTGAGACGCGATGCTGAAAACGCGGCTTGGCTGATAGCGATGCGGATCACGTGGCCAATGTGGTGATGGCCGAGCTTGCGCGCCAACCTCGCCGACGCCCCACGCCGTGGGTTTTAGAACGGCGTGGGGCTGCGCGTCTCGTCCGGTGTGCGGCCGAATCGGGGCACGCACTGGACACGTATGGTTGCCGCAACCTCTTGGCAATTGGCACAAATGCGGAGGCCGCCTGGCGGCGGTGACGTTCAGTAGAAAATCATCGAAGCCGCGCGCAAATTAACGAAGCCCCGCGGTAAGGGAGGGTTGACCGCGGGGCTTCGGTGCGCCCTTGGGATGGGGGGGATGGGCGCGGCGGGATGATCGCGATAGGGGCGAAAGGGTCAATTCACCGAATTGTGGGGAGCGGGCCTCCGCTGGGTCATTTGACCTGGGCGCCGATGGCGGAATAGGCGGTCTCGAAAGTAGGTTCGGACGAGGCAGAACATGCGCCTAGGCTAAGGCTAATGAGCGCGAGCACGGCGAGGAGACGGTAAAGCGCCGTTGCTCCTGCAAGTCCTCGCGTTAATCGTCCTCCCATTCGGCGACGATTTCAAAGGCAAGCCAGATAAGGGCAGCGAAGGCGACACCCCAGAAAAGCGTGACAGACATCACCGCCTCCATTCCCTGTGCTCGAACGGCGAACACAGGCCCGGTTTCAGTGTACCAGTTCGCGCCGCGGGGGGGTGAAACGGCGCGGGGGCCGTACGCATGCTTGCGGAGGTTTTGCAGCCTGCAAATCGCGCGCGACATCTTGCAGCTTAAGGTTTTACAACTAGTGGGCAAGATAGCAAAAATGCGGAGACGTTCATCGGTGGACGCTGGCGACTTCGATATTCAGCTCCGGCGCGATAGCGTCGCGGGTTAGCTATCAGCGGCTGGCTGAAGCAAAAGCTGCGCCATCTCGGTCCCAGCCGCTGATTAGATGATGCGAGGCTTGCGGATGTGAATCAGGTGCGGACGCCTCTGGATCCGAGGCTTGCTCCGCTTTACTGGACGCGCGGGCTGCGACCAGGATGTCTCTTCGAGGATCGCAGGCTCGATCGAGAGAGCCTCGTCAGACGGCTCGGAGTTCACGAGCTTCTTAAGCTTCTCAAGCTCGATGAAGTCAAACTCTTCCTCGTCCAAGTCCGGTCTCAATTTGGCCACCGACGCCCATACCAGGAACGCGATCAATGAGAACAAACAGAACGCGCCATATATCTCAAAAACCAGCGCAACCATTTAGCACCTGGGCTCTCTGTCCGAACGGCCAATCAATAAAATGACAGGCTTCAAGTGGGTGTATTATTATCCACCAAAGATATGGAATGTTATCCAACAAAGATGGGGAGGTGTTTGTATTGCGCCGCTCAACTCGGTGGTTGCGCCGCCGCACGAAAAGGGGCGGCCCGAAAGCCGCCCTCTAGCTTGCGCGATCGACGATCCGCCGCGCCGTGGCGCGGATCCACTGACGGGAATCGGTGCGATCGCTCACGTCCTCTGAGATCGCGGCGGAGTTCGACAAAAGCCGTCCTTGGACCGAGCGCGTTTGCGAAGGCAAATCCGAGCGGCGCTTGCTATCCGGGCGTGATTATCTGGCGCGGGGCGTAGACAGAGGAGCCGCTGTCGCAACATAAGCCGCCGGCGGGCAATCGGCGACGAACACGGTGTCTTCGCGACAAGCCTCACGATGCGCGCGCCGCGGCGATGGGGGTTCCTCTTTACCGCCACGAACTCCCACCGCCGTCCAGCACAATAACCACACCGTAACTAGCCTTTTCAACGATGGCGCCTACGAGAACGGGCGCCGTTTGCAGCAGGACCTGTACGGCAGCCTCGTCATTGCGTCCGACCTCAAAACCGGATTTCGTTCGCTTCTCCGAGAGCTTCGGCGCCGCACCGCAGCGACCGAAGGACTGAAGCTCTCGCATCGGCCCGCATTGGGTACTTGATCAACGGAGCCCCGTGATCATCGGAACGTCAGTCGACAAACGCTAACCTGTGAGATCTTAGATCGAGGCGCATCTCGCGGGCGTGTCTGCCAGGCGGATCCTTACCTGCGCAAGCATCCTGTTCGAGTTCGATTGGATACTGGACGCGGATTGCGCGGAGGTCTCAGCTGACCATCCTTTCGTCACCTCCTTTCAGAGCGCGGTCTCGGAGGCTGGGCTCGATCCTCGTCTCTCCGGTTTCGGCGCCCACAGCGACATTGGTCTGCCGACTGGGCTCGGACGCACGCCGACAGTCAATTTCGGCCCCGGTGATCCAGCTCAGTCTCATCAACCGAACGAACGCGTCGCGGTCCGTGATCTCGTGAATTGCACGAAGCCGATCGCACTGGCAATTCAGAGTTGGTGCATGCCGGTCAGGACGTAAATCAAGACGCGGTTTGGCCCGGTGGCTTGCGGGATTTCTCAGCCGACAATGGCTCGCGGGCGGCCCCATCGAAGGCGCGTTCTGGCGATCAGCGCATCATGTCCTCGAGGATGGCGGGCAGCCCGTGGCCTTAGCCCAAGGGCTGCGTCGCGCTCCGAAGCGGTCTTGCGCCCCGTGGCGAAAATAGGGCACGGTTCTTGCGTTTGTCCGACTGCCCGATCGTTTGCCGCGTCGGTTCGCTCGCGACTCGGCCTGGCGTCCAAAACAACCCTGATGGAGTGAGATATGAAATCGATGATGAAGGGATTGGGTGTTGTGGCGCTGGCCGCGGCTGCGATGGGAGCGATGTCGGCGAACGCGGCGACGGTCGCGCTGGTCACAATCAACCAGCAGGCGCTCTTCTTTAATCAAATCAACGACGGCGCCAAGCAGGCGGCGGACAAGGCGGGCGCGAAGCTCGTCATCTTCAACGCCAACAACAACGCGGCCGCTCAGAATAGCGCGATCGAGGACTATATCGCCCAGAAGGTCGATGGCATCGTGCTCGTCGCCATCGATGTGAACGGGGTGAAGCCGGCCGTCACCGCGGCGAAAAACGCCGGCATTCCCGTCGTCGCGATCGACGCGCGAATCCCTGGTGGCGACAACGCCGCTTTCATTGGCGTTGATAACAAGGGGGCCGGCGAGCAGATCGGCAAATACTTCGCCGAATACGCGAAGAACAAAATGGGCGGCTCGGCGAAGGTCGGTATTGTCGGAGCGCTCAACTCTTTCATCCAAAACCAGCGTCTGGACGGCTTTAAGACGGCTGCGCAGGCCGATAGCGGGGTGAAGTTCCTAGACACCGTCGACGGCCAGAATATTCAGGACGTGGCGTTGACCGCGGCCGAAAATCTGATGACCGCCAACCCCGACATGAATGCGATCTACGCCACGGGTGAGCCTCAGCTTGTTGGCGCGATTTCGGCCGTCACGAGCCAGCAGCGAACCGATAAGGTCAAGGTCTTCGGCTGGGACCTCACTGCTCAGGCGATCAAGGGCATAGACGAAGGCTGGATCGTCGCCGTCGTTCAGCAGGATCCGTTCCAAGAAGGCGTGGCCGGCGTCGAGACCGTGCTCAAGATCAAGAAGGGCGAGAAGGTCAACTCGAGCATCGATATTCCCATCACCATTGTGACCAAGGAAAACGTCGACAAGTTCCGCAGCCTCTTCAAATAGGCCGCGGGGATAGCCCGGAACGGGACGCTCGACGTCCCGTAATTTCTTTCTCTGTGCATGAAAGCGTAAGCCAGGCGGATGTTGAGCGCCGACGCGCCGATCCGGGTCCAGATGGAGGACATCAGCAAGTCCTTCGGCGCCATCAAGTCTCTTGATCGCGTCAACCTTGTGCTGCGCGCCGGCGAGGTCCTTGGTCTTGTCGGCGACAACGGCGCAGGAAAGTCGACGCTCAGCAAGATCCTGTCCGGCGCCGTCGTTCCGGATTCCGGCCGCCTTCTTCTCGACGGCCGCGAAGTCCGTTTCGCGTCGCCCGCCGACGCCCGTCGTCAGCGGGTCGAGATGGTCTATCAGGACTTGTCGCTCTGCGACACGGTCGATGTCGCGGGCAACCTTCTGCTCGGCCGAGAACCGCTCAAGCGCATGCTTGGCGTACCCGTCATGGACAAGCGCAAGATGCACGCGGACGCCGCGCAAATGCTGGCGCACCTTGGCATCCGCATGCCGAGCACGCGGCTCAAGGTGGAGAATCTTTCCGGCGGCCAGCGTCAGAGCATTGCGATCGGGCGCGCCGTGTCGTTCGACCCGCTGGTCCTCATCATGGATGAGCCGACGGCCGCGCTCGCGGTCGCGGAGGTCGACGCGGTGCTCGAGCTCATTCGGCGCGTGAGCGCTCAAGGCGTCAGCGTCATTCTCATCACCCACCGGCTGCAAGATCTGTTCGTGGTCTGCGACCGGATCATGGTTCTGTACGAGGGGCGCAACGCCGCCGAGCGGCTCATCGGCGAAACGAACATCGAGGAGATCGTCAACCTGATCGTTGGAAGGAAGTTCCAGTCGGTTTCAGCCGGAACGCGGCGCGACGGCGAGGCGCGGTCTTGACCGCGATGGCAGCCCCCAATGCGCTCCGCGATCGCGCGAGACTGATCGATCCACGACAACGGGGGCGTGCTCAGCATCGCGGTTTTCTTCGTCGTGATGGCGGTCACTTTCTCGCTGATCACCGACACGTTCCTGACTGAGACCAATCTCCTCAATATCTTGCGACAGACCGCGCCGCTCATGATCGTGGCGGTCGCGATGACCTTCGTGATCACGACCGCCGGGATCGATCTCTCGGTCGGCTCGGTGCTCGCGCTCGTCAACGCGCTCGCTGCGATTTCACTGCAGGCCGGACTCGCCTGGCCGCTGGTGATCGTGCTCATGCTAGGGGTCGGGATCGCGATCGGCGCTCTTCCAGGGTTTCTTCATCGCCTACGAAGGCATCCCCGCCTTCATCGTCACGCTTGCTGGCCTCAGCTCCATCCGAGGCACGGCGCTGCTCTTGACGAAAGGCTATTCGATCCCGATCGATCCACAGAGCCCGTTCAACGCGATCGGCCGCGGCTGGGTCTTGGGCGTCCCCGTGCCGGCGATCATCGCCGTGGTCGTGTTGGGCGTGGGCTTCCTGGTTTTCAATGAAACCACCTTCGGCCGCTATGTGACCGGCATCGGGGCGAACGCAGAAGCGGTTCGTCGCGCGGGCGTCAACACCAGGAGGATCACGCTTGCTGTCTACGCGCTCAGCGGATTCGCCGCGGCGATCGCGGGAATCATCATTGCTGGCCGCCTCGGAAGCGGATCCTCAAACGCCGGCGGAGGCTTCGAACTCGAGGTCATCGCCGCGGTCGTGCTGGGCGGGACAAGTCTATTCGGCGGCCGCGGCACGATGCTCGGCACGATGCTGGGGGCATTGACCGTCGCCGTCATCGGCAACGGCCTCATCCTCTATCATATGTCGCCATTCATAACGCCGATCGTCGAGGGGTTCATCATTCTCATCGCGGTCTGGCTGAATTTCCGTCTGTTCCGCACAGGGCGACGGACGAACTGAGGAAGACAGGGCGAAAATGGCGAAGCCGACGATCGGCGTGCATTCAGGACTTGTCCGAACCGTGCTCGGCCCCATTCCAGTCGAGGCGATCGGCGTCACCCTCATGCACGAGCACATTCTGCTCGACGCCTCGAGCTGGTGGAAGCGTCCGTGCTGTGGGTCGGAGATCGCTATCGCCGAAAGGCCGCTCGACATATCGATGATCGGTGACCTGCGGATGAACCCGTTTCTCAATCGCGACAATTGCGGGTTGCTGGACGTCAGGGCGGCAATCGATGAGCTCAATCATTTCGTCGAATATGGCGGGAAAACCATCGTCGATCCGACCAACCTCGGAATCGGACGCGACCCGTCGGCGTTGCAGAGGATCAGCCGGAGAAGCGGGCTGAACATCGTGATGGGCGCGGGCTTCTACCTCGAGCCGTCGCATCCGCCCTACGTGAGGGACATGAGCGTCGAGACGATCGCCGAGGCGATCGCGCGGGACTGCGGCCTCTCGGAGGACGAGCCGGAGGTCTGCGCCGGCATCATCGGGGAAATCGGGATCAGCAAGGACTTCACGCCCGCCGAGGAAAAGGTGCTGAGAGGCGCCGCGCGCGCCTCGAAGCTCAGCGGCGCGCCGCTCTCCATTCATCTTCCTGGCTGGGAACGCCACGCTCACCGCGTGCTCGATGTTATCGAGAGCGAAGGCGCGGACCTTGGCCATGTTGTGCTCTGCCATATGAACCCGAGCTTGCACGATCCCAAGTATCAGCGAAGCGTGGCAGACAGAGGCGCTTTCATTGAATACGATATGATCGGGATGGATTTTTTCTACGCCGACCAGCAGGCCCAGTCGCCATGCGACGAGGAGAACGCGATCGCGATCTGTCGGCTGGTCGACGACGGCTACCTCAATTCGATCCTGATGTCGCAGGACGTGTTTCTGAAAATGATGCTCGTGCGCTATGGCGGGTTTGGCTACGGATACATCCTCAAGCATTTCGCGCCGCGCTTGAAACGGCACGGCATGGACCAGCGCACGATCGATCACATCCTGGTCGAGAACCCGCGACGGGTGTTCTCCGCTGAGCATCGCGCGCGCTGACCGCGCGACGGGGCTGGATGGCGGTACAAGATGATCCATGTGATCGGCAACGCCGCGGTCGATAGCGTCATCCGAGTGGACAAACTTCCGCGGCCCGGTGAAACGATCGTGGCTCTCGGAGCCTCGGAAGATCTCGGGGGCAAGGGCGCCAATCAGGCGATCGCCGCGGCGCGCTGCGGGGCGCCGGTTCGCCTCGTCGCTCCGATCGGCGATGACGCGCTTGGCGAGCGCATTCGATGGAATCTCGCTCGCGAGGGCGTCGAGATCGATGGGATAACGACATCGCCTCATGGAACGGATCGTTGTGTCATTGCGGTCGATCGCCATGGCGAGAATACGATTCTCAGTCTTATCGATGCGGCGCGGAATTTCGATCCCATCGCGGAGACGCGGATTGCCTCGTGGATCAGTCTTGGCGACCTGGTCGTCATGCAGGGTAATTTGCCGGCGAGCGTCACGCGCGCCTGTCTCGCGCTGGCCAAATCGAGAGGCGCCACCACCGTTCTTAACCCATCGCCAACCTACGCGGCCGAGGATTACGACTGGAGCCTGGTTGATCTGGCGTTGGTCAACCGCGGTGAGGCGGTTGACCTTGCGGGCGGCGAAGCGGAAGAGGCCGCTCGGGAGCTGTGCAGGAAGGGGGCAGGCGCGGTTGTTCTGACCCTCGGGGCTGACGGCGCCGCCTTTGTCTCGGGTGATGATTTGTTTCGGGTGGCGGCGCCTCAAGTCGTCGCCGTCGACACGGTTGGAGCCGGAGATGTGTTTTGCGGGACCTTCGTCGCGGCGAGGGCCCTCGGGCGCAACTGGAGAGACGCCGTCGCGGCTGCAGTCGAGGCCGCTTCGATCTCGGTCACGCGAAAGGGTGTTCTTGCTTCCTTTCCGTCCCGGGAGGAGATGGTGGATATCCTTGGACGCGTACCCGCACGCCTGAAGGAGACTCAGCAATGACAGAAGTCGGCAACGCCGTTGCGCGAGCGCGAGAGAACACGCTCACCTCCATATTTGGCCGACCGAACCGCGTGCTGATCGGCGTCGTGCATCTTCTCCCGTTGCCTGCGTCTCCCGACTATTCAGGCGGTGGGGTCGAGGCGATCTATGCGCGGGCGCTTAGCGATGCGAAAGCGTACGCCGACGCCGGCTTTCACGGCCTCATCGTCGAAAACCACGGCGACATTCCTTTCTCGAAACCCGACGACATCGGCCCGGAAACGGCGGCGCATATGGCGATCGCGACCGATCGGGTCCGGGCCGCAACCGGATTGCCCATCGGGATTAATGTGCTGGCCAACGCCGCCCTCCATGCTCTCGCGATTGCGAGTGCGGCAAGCGCGCATTTCGTGCGCGTCAATCAATGGGCCAACGCCTATGTCGCCAATGAAGGGCTGATCGAAGGCGCCGCTGCGAAAGCCATGCGCTATCGGAGCGCGCTTCAGGCCCAAGGCGTCAAGATTTTCGCCGACGCTCACGTCAAGCACGGCGCGCACGCCATCGTGCAGGATCGGCCGATTCGCGGAGCTCGTGCGCGATGTCGAGTTTTTCAACGCCGACGTCGTGATCTTCACCGGCCAACGCACCGGCCACGCCGCCGATCTTGATTATCTCCGGAAGATTCGGGCCGCGGCTTCGCTTCCGACGCTGGTCGGCAGCGGCGTTGATGCTGGCAACGTCAACGACATTCTCTCCATTGTCGACGGCGTCATCGTCGCAAGCTCATTGAAGGTCGACGGGCTTTGGTGGAACCCGGTCGATCGCGAACGGGCGAAACAATTCGTTGCCCGCGCTGGCAATGCGTCATGAACGACACGTCGTCGTTCTCGGAGCGCATGCGCGCGCGCGCGGATCGAACGTGGAGAGCGATCCTTCGCCACCGCTTCTTTCGCGAAGTCGCGACGGACGCCATCAGCGATCGGGTCTTCGCCCGATATCTTCGGATCGAATATGGCTTCGTCGACACCGCTGCGAGGGCGCTCGGCTATGCCATCGCCAAGGCGCCTTCGTTTCAGGAACGGCGCCGGCTGGGGCTGGGTCTTTATGGCCTCGTCACCGATCAGGAGCAGGTCTTTGTCGACGCCTTCGCACGAATGGGCGCGCCCGGCAGTGAGCGAACCGGTCTCGCGCCGCAGGGGCTCGCACTTCCGCTGCATGCGCTCTTTCTCAAGGTGGCGGAGACGGAGGGCTATGAGGAGATCCTCGCCTGCACTCTGGCGGCGGAGTGGATGTATCTGACGTGGTGCTCGGCGGCCAACCAGTCGCCGTCTTCGCGGGCAACCATCCGGGACTGGGTGGCGCTTCACGCCGGCGGCGAGTTCGCCGAGCATGTCGCCTGGGTCCGCGCGGAGATTGACACAAGAGGGCCGACGCTGACCGAAGCGCGGCAGGCGCGGCTAGGCACGGTATTTGAGGAGGCTCTGGAGGCGGAAATCGCGTTCCACGACGCAGCCTACGTAGGGTGATACGAATTCAATTCCTGCAATATTCGAAGTTCTAGAGTAGATTGCCTCCGGCCGTTAGTTTGAGAAAAACCGACAATGTCTTGCCAAATTGTCCAAGGTCGAGTATGGTTTTTCAGAAATCCGGGACCACACGCAGGCAAGTGGCGCGGCGCGACAAAGATCGGGCGTTGAGGGGAGCTTCCGTAGGCGTGTCCGACAAATCTCATGGTTCAAGGAGCCGCGCGGAAGCGCGGCGTCTTGAAGCATCTTTCGGCTCTTGGCCATGTCAGCGCCCCATCGGCCGTCCTTCGGGACCGCTTCGCGGCGCCTCAGCCAGGCGCTGAGGCTCAAAGTGACTCGTTAATCAGGCCGCAAGCCGTTGAAATCGCTCAAAATGGACTCGCTAACCGGCCGGCCTCCGGCTGATCAGTTTCTGGTCGCCGGCGCCGACAGATACGCGACGACCTGATCAGCGGTTGGCAACGCCGACTGAGCGCCAAGTCCTGTCGTTGATATGGCCGCGGCGCAGTTGGCGAAGCGAATGGCGTCCTTCCAGTCCAGCTTTGCGGCGAGGCGCGCATGAAGGCAGGCGGCGGCGAAACAGTCGCCGGCGCCGGTGGTGTCGACAATCTTGGGCGCGAAGCCGGGCGAAGAGATCCGCCCCTCCGCGGTCTCAACCTGGGCGCCGTCTGCGCCGAGCGTGGTGACAAGCGCGGCGACGAGCCCTGCGAGCGGGCGCTCGAGCGCCGCATCCACGAAGGCGCGCAACTCCGCATTGCAGAAGATGAGGTCGAAGCCCTTGATCGCATCGAGCAGAGCAGCCGCGTCGTCCGGGCAGTCGGCGCGCTCGATGTCGAGCGAGGCCGTCGCTCCGGAACTGCGTGCGGCGTCCGCCACGCGTCGGCACAGGGCAGGGTCGCCGACAGAAGTCAGATGCACGTGGCGAACGCCCTGCATGACCGCCTCCGTTACATCGCCTGCATCCGGCCGATACGCTGATGTCATCAGCTTGACGAGCGACTTCTCCCCATCTGGCGTCAGCAGGCTGATACAGCTGAATGTTGCGACGCCCTCAAGGTGGGAAACGAAGCTCGTGTCGACGCCGGCCCGATCGAGGCTCTCGACGGCGAAGGCGCCGTCCGCGTCGTCGCCGACGCGGCCGAGAACCCGCACTCGCGATCCCAGCCGGGCAAGCCCGGCCGCGACGTTTCCAGCCATGCCGCCGGCCGCTTTCTGCTTCACGACGCCGTTCACCTTTCCGTCCCGGGTCGGCAGGCGATCGACCTCGATCATGACGTCGACGTCGAGGTCGCCGATGCAGAGGAACAGGGGCAGCGCTTCGGGGGATTGCAGGACGGCGCTCAAGCCTCGGCCCTCTCGGCGCCCGTGATATAGCCGACGACCATCGGCCCGGTCAGGCCCGCGATGGGTCGGTCGGCGACCTTTCGACCGAGACGCAACACGACAATCCGATCGCAGACTTCCAACACCTGCTCCATATTGTGGCTGATGAGCACGATCGCGATGCCCTGAGCGCGAAGGCGTCCGATGAGATCAAGCACGTGCCGCGTCTGCCGCACGCCGAGCGCAGCCGTCGGCTCGTCGAGAAACACCATGCGCCGGCTCCAACCAACGGCGCGTCCGATCGCGATGCACTGGCGCTGCCCTCCGGAGAGATCCTGAACGCGCTGCCGAACCGAGATCGTTCCCCCGATCCCGACCTGGTCGAGGATCGCGCGGGCGCCGGCCCGCATCGCCTTCTTGTCGAGCCACCCGAGATGCCCGAGCGGCGCCCACGAAGAACGGATCTCACGGTTGAGGTAGAGGTTCTGCACGACATCGCCATGCATGACCAGCGACAGGTCCTGATGGACGATCTCGATGCCGAGTTCCGCGGCGCGCTTGGGGCCGCCGGAGCCTAACGATTCGCCATCGACGGTGATCTCTCCGGCATCGGGGGTGTAGTAGCCCGAGATGCAGCGGACGAGCGTGGACTTGCCCGCGCCGTTGTCGCCGACAAGCCCAACAACCTCGCCAGGCCAGACGTCGAGGTTGATGTCCTCGAGCGCATGCAGGCCGCCGAAGGTCTTGCGGAGCGCGTTGACACGGAGGAGGGGTTCTGTCCCCCTGGCCATTCGGTTCACTCCGCGGGCTGGCGCTGGCTGACCGCCACCGCGACGACGATGATGATGCCCTGCACGACGATCTGTTGCTGCACCGTTGCCCCCATGAGCACGAGGCCGTTGACGATCATCGTCATGAGAAGCGAACCCACAAGCGCGCCAAGCACGCTGCCCGATCCGCCGAACAGGCTCGTGCCGCCGATCACCACGCCCGCAAGAACCGTAAGGAGATCGCTCGACCCCAGCGTGTAAACCGCGCCCTGAATCTCGCCAGCATAGATCATTCCGGCCAATGCGGCCGTGCAGGACGAGATGACCATGACGCCGACGCGGACGCGATTGGTGTTGATGCCGAGCGCCCGCGCGCTAGCGCGGTTGCTTCCCGTCGCCATCACGCGCCAGCCGAAGGCGAGATTCTTGAAGGCGATCTGGGCCACCAAAAAGCCGAGGACGAGCCAAACCACCGCGTTGGATAGCGGTCCGATCGTGCCTGAGCCGAACATATTCGTGTAAGTCTCGTTGACGATCGGGACGTCCTGAAGTTGGGTTGAGATCTGCGCGATCCCAGTGAAAAGCTGCATCGTGCCGAGCGTCACGAGGAACGAGGGGACCCTGAGCCCGACGATCAGGAGGCCATTCAGGAGACCGGCGGCAATTCCGGTCAGGATTCCGAAGGCGATACCGGGCACGAGCCCGTAGTGCCGGAGGCCAAGCGCGGTGAAGAGCGCGGCCATGGCGACGACGGACCCGATGGAGAGGTCGATTTCGCCGGCCGTGAGCACAAAGACAGCGCCGAAGGCCATGAGGGCGATCGGCGTGACTTGCGAAACAATTGAGGTCGCGTTCTGGGCGCTCAGAAAACCCTTGTCTCCGATCGTGACCGCAAAAAAGCCGAAGACGAGCGCGAACCCAAGATAGACGGTGAGGTCTTTCCACCGAAAGCGCGGCCCGTCGGAAACCCCTTCCTTCCTCGGCGAGGGAGGGGCGGCCGCCGGACTCAATTTGTCGACGTCCGCGTCACCGCCCGTCGTCATTGAAGGCGTGGCTCCACAATCCTCGCCGTCGTTCGCCAAGCCTACTTGCCCAAGGCGTTGGTGACTTCAGGCGGCGGCGAGGTGTGATAGCTGTCCGCATAAGCCTGCAGGATGTTATCCTTGGTGATCGGAATCGCCGGCACCTCGACGTAGGCTGGCGCATCCTTGCCGAGGATTCCATACCCGATGACAGCTGCGAGCGACTTGCCGATCGAGTAGGGGTCGTCGACCGTCAGCGCCTTCACCGCGCCGCCGGTGACGAGCGAAACGGCGACGGTGTTCGACAAATCCATCGTGCCGACCGCGATGTCGTCACGGTGCGCGGCGCGGATCGCTTGAAGAACGCCGGACGCCGGATCCGCCCATGGCGCGTAAATGGCCTTGATCTTGGGATGCTGCAGGATCATCGCGCTCGCGACCTGGAGCACGCGGCTCGGGTCCGAAAAGCCCGCAGGGATCAACTTGATGTTGGGATAGTTCTTCTCGATTGTCGTGCGGAATGCGGCATCCCTCTGATTCACGACATAAGCGTTGGCGTCGAAATAGAGGAAGCCGAGCTCGCCTTCGCCGCCTATGGCCTTGGCGAGATTGTCGGCGGTCTTCTGGCCCATTGCGTAGAGATCGTCGCCTACGAGCCCTGTATAATCTTTCCCCTGCTGGAAGCCGGACGGCATGTTGCTGATGAGCGCGAGCTTGACGCCGGCTTCCGCCGCCTTCTTGAGCGCGGGGGCCAATTCGTCAGGGTTGATGGGCCAGGTCACGATCCCCGACGGCTTCTTCGCCATGATCGTCTGAACCGCATGAGCCTGGTCCGACGCGCTGAAGTTCGAATTGCTGAGGCCCGCGATCTCGACGCCTAGCGTCTTGAACTCATCTTGCGCGCCTCGCGTGACCGCGTCCGCCCAATCCGAGCTCGTCTGGAAGAGCAGCGCCGCCGAATAATGTCCGTCGTGCAGTTTCTTGATCTCATCGTCGGTGAAGGTGAGGACGCTCGCGGGCTGGCCCTTTGCGTCGTTCGGACCGACGGTCGACGTCACAATGCCCTTGGTCGCGAATTCCCCGCCGACCATCTTGTCGGCGGCCCAGGCGCCGCCACCATGCGCGAGGAGAATCGCCGCTGAAAGGAGGATTGGCAGGCCAAATGCGGTCGTTGAATGGATTGAAGCGCGTTTGAGGAGATTCATGATCTAGACTCCGCCTTTTGAGAACTCTTCACCCCGGTGCAACAAGGGCGCCGGATCGCATCGGATCGTCTGTCAGCGTCGATGTTTCTCCCCGAGCCAGCCGACCAGATTGGTCCAGAGCGGGCCGTAGCCCTTCCAGGCCAAGAAGGGCGGGGGCCCCCAGTGGGGTCCGCAATCGGAGGCGAAGATGGCGCTTCGCCCCTGTCCGACGTCGCGCACGGCGATGAACGGATCATCGCCGACGCGCGCGAGCACCTCCGCGTCCGGCCGCGCTGTGGAGCGATTGTAGCCCAGGAATTGCGGCCAGTCGGTGAGGCCTTTGAGGACAGGGTGATCAGGCTTGACGAGCGTCGGCGTGACCCCTTGAGGCGATTCAACGCGATCGTCATAGGGAAACAGTTCGACCGGCAGCACGTCCTCTACGGGACTGCCCTTGTAATTGCCCTTGCCCTGGATGCCCTGAAAGGTCAGGTAGCCGCCAACCATGAGCAGTCCGCCGCCATTGTTGACGAACTCACGAATGAGCTGCAGCCGGTTGGGCCAGCTCTCCGATCGGATCGCCACCCGGTCGGGAAGCAGAAACGAATTCGCGCCGATGTCGCTCAGAATCACGACGTCGAATGCGTCGATTTCCTTCCGAGAAAATGGAAACAAGTCCATCGCGATGTGACTGGGCTGATAGGTCAGCTCGGCGCCGCCGGCGCGAAGGGCGGCGATCATCTCGGTTCCTCCCTCGTGATAGGAGGACATATCGAAGGAATCGAAGCCTTTGGTATGGACGCTATGCGTCATCCAGGATTCGCCGGCGAAAAGGACCCGTACTGGATTTGGCATCGGCTTAGATCTCCGAAGGGGCTTACGTTGCCTACTTAACGGCGCCCGCTACCTCGTCATTCTTGTTGACGCGGGCTAAACGTTTAACTCGTGCATTTTTCGGCTTCAAGGCTTTCGCGGCCTCATTGCCTTCAGGAGGAGCGCAGGAGTCGCGGACGATCAATCGCGCCTCAAGAATGACGCGCTCCGGCGGTTCCTTCGCGCCCCGAATTCTCGCGTGGAGAATCCGCACGCCGTGTTCGGCCAGCGCCTCGATCGGCTGTCGCGCCGTGGTCAGACGAGGCGCAAACGCGCTCGCCCACGGAAAATCGTCGATGCCGGCTAGAGAGATGTCGGACGGACAGGCGAGGCCCAGTTCAGTTATGGCTTGCATGGCTCCAATCACCATCTCGTTATTTGAGACAAAAAGGGCGGTTGGACGTCGAGACGCAACCAGAAGATCGCGCGAGAGTTCGCGCGCTCGATCCTGCCGGAAGTCCGCGTAGATCACCGGCGCTTCCGCCGGGTCGAGCCCGAACTCCGCCAATGCGGCGCGGAAGCCTTCAAGACGCTCCGTTGTATTGGAAAGGTGCCGCCATCCGGCGACCGCGGCGATGTGGACGTGACCAAGCGACAATATGTGTCGCGCTCACGTCCAAAGCCGCCTGACGATTGTCGATGGAGACTCCGTCGAAGCGCGCTTCCGGGATCACGCGGTCGATCATGACGATCGGGCGGGGGAAGTTCGAAATGGGCGGCTCGAAATACATGGATGGCGGACCGGTGGGCGCCAGGATGACGCCCTCGACTCGATGCGCCGCTAGAAGGCGAAGCGCCGCCAGCTCTTTTGCCGGGTCGTGATCGGCTTCGCAGAGCAGAACGTTGTAACCCAGCGAAGCGGCAATTGAGCCGATGCGCCGCACCAGTTCCGAGAAGAAGGGGTTTGTGATGTCCGCGACGACAATTCCGATCAATCGCGTCGATTGCATTCGCAATCCTTGAGCCACTCTCGATGGCGCGAAGCCCAGCTGCGCCACAGCTTCCTGGACCCGCGCCTTGAGCGGAGCGCTGACGAAACTCGTCCCGTTGATGACGTTCGAGACCGTCGCCGTCGACACCCGGGCGAGACGCGCAACGTCCTTGATTGTCGGGTTCGGCAAGGTGCGCCTCGTTGTTCAAAACCGGGAGAGAGAGCCTAAGCCTTTTAGATCGGCAGATTCTCTCGCCGCCTTTTCAACGAAGATCAAGCTTGCGGCTTTGCCACCGGCAGGGGCCGGGCGCTCAGTCGCAATCGCCCTTGTATTCGTACTTGTCGGCGGTCGCTGTGTCGCCGGCCTTTATCGTGACGATCTCGGTCAGCGTCGTCTTGTCCAACTTGTCGCCTTTGATGAGCTTGGCAGCGGATTCCATGGCGACCTCGCCCTCCTGCTTCGGATCCTGCGCGATCAGGGCATGGATGCCGCCGTTCTTGAGCGCGCTGACCTCGGCGCTGGCCGCGTCGTAAGCGACGACCTTCACTTTTCCCAGAGCGCCGGCCTGGCGGAGGCCCGTCAACGCTCCGATCGCGCCCTGATCGTTTGTAGAGAAGAGGCCGGCGAGCTTTGGGTGGGCGGAGAGCGTCGAGGTCACGATTTCGGCCGCCTTCTGGGGATCGTCGCTTTGATATTGCGCGCCGAGATAGACGATGTCAGGAAATTTCTTCAGTTCCTCCTCGAAACCCGTCGTGCGGGCGTCCTGCGCGGCGGAGCCGGGCGGCTGAGTGATGACGAGGACTTCCCCCTTGCCATCGAGCAGCGCATTGATCTCATCGGCCGCGAGCCGCCCTCCCTGCGCATTGTCCGTCAAAATCTGGGTCTGGACGAAAGAACTGTCCTCGATCGTCTGATCGACCGTCACGATCTTTGTCCCCCGGTCGGCGAGCTGCTTCATGGGTTTGATCAACGCCTTCGCGTCGGTTGGCACAATGACCGCGACGGCGGGCGTCGTCGCCGCAATGGCATTGACCACGGGGATCTGACTGTCGGCGGCAAACTGGTCTGGAGCGGAGACCGTGAGCGCAAGGCCAAGCTCCTTCGCCTTCGCCTTCGCGCCACAAGCAAGCGCCTGGTAGAAAGGACTTCCCTTCACGCCGAGCACGACCGCGACGGCAGGGTCAGCCGCCTCCGCGGCCGATGAGGCCGCGAGGAGCGCGAACGCAGCGGCGGCGCCAACTGTCATTTTCATGTGCTTTCTCCTTTTATTGCAGCCTCAGCTGCGTTCTCGAACCCTTCGTTTGAGCTGATCGATCCAAACCGCGAGGATGAGAACCGCGCCGGTCGCCACAGTTTGCCAGAACGGTGGAATACCGAGGATGACAAAACCATTCAGAAGCACGATCGGAATGAAGACGCCGACCACAGTTCCTGCGATGCTGCCGATCCCGCCGAACAGGCTCGTGCCGCCGAGCACGACGGCGGAAATCGTCGACAAATTGTCCATGGCGTGGCCGCCGATCGTGGTCGTTGCGAAGCGCGCGGTCGACATCATGGCCGCGAGCCCGGCGAGCGTGCCCGACAACACATAAATTGCGACGAGCTTCCGCCCGACCTGGATTCCCGCCCGCCGCGCGGCCTCCTTGTCGGAGCCGACGGCGAAGACGTGGACGCCGAAGCGGGTGAGATGAAGGACGATGGCGCCGACGATGGCGACGGCGACCGCAATCACGACAAGGACGGGAGCGCCGGCAATGGCTCCGGATCCGATTGCGTCGACGAGGATCTCCGGGACGGCTCGAATGTCGGTGCCGTTCGTGAAAATTTGTGCGAAGCCCAGCGCCATGCCGAAGGTGCCCAGCGTGACAATGAGCGGGGGGATGCGCGCGGCGGCAACAAGGATGCCGTTGACCGCGCCCCACAAGGCTCCGCTTAGGAGCGCAACAACGAGCCCGACGAAAACGACGCCCCATCCGCCCTGCGTCGTGCCATAGGTTCCGCCAGCCGAGCCCGACATGCGCAGCATGACCTGAGCCGACGTAATCGAAGCGAAGACGAGAACCGTGCCGACGGAAAGGTCAATCCCGCCGGCGATGATCACGAAGGTTTGCCCGACCGAGAGAACGAGGAGGATCGCCGCGTTGATGGCGAGCATCGACAGATTGAAGCTCGAGCCGAATTGCTCCGGGCGCAACGTCGTGAAGATCGCGATCAGCGCGATCAGCAGAACGAAAATCCATCCCCCGCCAAGAAGCTGGGTCCAGCGCTCCAGCGGCGAGACTCGCTCGTCGTCAGGCTCGCTCAACGAGGTTGCGCTCATGCTGCGCGCTCCTCGACCGACCCGCTGGTCATTGCGGCCACCAAACGGTCTACATTGGCTTCCTGCGCCGAGAACCGCGCCACGCGCCGTCCGAGACGGAGAACCTCGATCCGGTCCGCGACGGCGAGGACCTGAGGCATGTTGTGACTGATAAGGACGACCGCAATGCCCTGGTTGCGAACCTGCCTGATCAGGTCGAGTACGCGTCCGGTCTGCACGACCCCGAGCGCCGCGGTGGGCTCGTCCATGAAGATCACGCGGTCCGCCCACATCGCGGCGCGCGCGATCGCGACCGACTGACGCTGCCCGCCGGACAGGGACGACACCGGGGTGCGAGGCGAGCGAAGCCGCACGCCCAGGCGCGCGAATTGTTCGCCAGCCTGACGACGCATCGCTAGACGATTGACGAAGCCGAGTTGGCCGAGCAGGCCCGGCAGGACGATCTCCCGGCCGAGAAACAAATTCTCGAACGGCGGCAGATCGGCGGCAAGAGCGAGGTCCTGATAGACCGTCGCTATGCCTTGAGCCTGCGCGTCGTTGGGCGAATTAAAGGCGACCGGCTTGCCGGCGATCAGGATCTGCCCCTCGTCTGGCCGGTCTGCTCCGGAGAGGATCTTTACGAGCGTCGACTTGCCCGCGCCATTGTCGCCGATGAGGGCGCAGATTTCGCCAGCGTGGACGGCGAAGTCAGCGCCATCGAGAGCGCGCACATGCCCGAACCGGCGAGAGATCGCGCGGGCTTCGAGCAGCGGCGCGGTCATCCGGGCGAACCTTCCATCGCAAGACCGATGTTGTTCGCGAACGCGTTGAGTTCGCCATATCCCGTAGCTGTGAGCGCGGACCAATGTTCGAACGCAGCCTCCGCGCTTGGAAATCTCCAAATCTCGACGGTCTCGAAATCCTGCTGGCCGCGGATATGATAGCGACCGACACGTGAGCCGCCTGCCGCGAGCGATGCTTCCGCCGCCGTCGCCCACGTTTGTTCATGGGCGGCTCTGGCCGCGGCGTCGAGTCCGTACCAGTGGGGCCTCGGTCTCGCATAGTGGATCCAGATGCACTCGCTCATAATCAGTCCGCGTCGGGTTCAATGAAGTCAGCAAGCGGACGAAGCCGGCCGACATAGTGTCGCGAGGTTGTGAACTTGAAATCCGCGGCCACCTCATGGCCTTGCATGGCGAGGTCTACCGAGCCGAGCGACGGCGCCTCCCACAGCCCCGCATGATGCCAGCGGCTCGCCCAATCGAGTCGATGCCTTCCAGCAATGTTGATGCCAAGTGCGACGTCGCCCTTGAAGGCAACGTCGCATTCTTCGTCATAGGCGCGACGCTCCGGTTTCGTCGCGGCGGACCAGGCGTCGTTCCATTCCCAGAGGGCGAGAAAGCCCCAGCAATGGTCCGTCCGCTCACCGAGCCCCGGCACAGTCGAGAATTCCCTCGGACCGAGAAGCCATTCGGTCGTAAAGCGGCGCGCCCAGCCCGCCTGCTCGAGGCGAACGGTCCCCGCAAGCGCCGCCGACAAGGACGGCGCCTCGAAAGCGCCCACCACATCCGCGTCGTGCGCAAACCCTGTGTCGAAGACAGATGGCTCGGCCGACGCCTCCGGTTCGAACATCGCGCGAACCGACATCAGCCATCCTTCGGCCTGCAATGTCTGTAAGAGATCTTTCAGCCGCCGGGCCTGGCCATCTCCGAAGGCGCCGCTCGGAAGCGCCTGACGCTTCGCGGCGAAGGCGACAAGACAACGGGCGCTCGTCTCGGCGGCGGCGAAAACGTCGGTCGCTTCCGTGAGAAGAGTCATGGCCCGTTCCGAAATTTCGCGACAGCCTCCATCAACTGCTCTACGCGTCGGGGATCGACCGGGTTCCACCAGCGGCCGTCGCGCTTGAGCCACTGACCGACGATCGCTCCGTCGGCCGTCGGAAAGAGCGAGGGAACAAGGTCCGCCGTAAGGCCCGACCCGACGATCACCGGCAAGTTGGTGCCGGCGCGAACTTCGGCGACTTCCTGCGGCTCGGTCGGAGAGCCGGTGCGTGTTCCGCTGGCGATCAGCACATCGGCGTCAAACCATTCGGCGTCCGTCGCCTGCTCGGCGATGCTGCGGTCCGCCGTGATGGCGTGCGCCCCGAACTTCACATGCACATCGGCGAATATCGCGACCTCGCCGGCCCGGATGTTGGATCGATAACGCATGGCCTCGGGGGCGGGCCCATTGAGGAACCCTTCGTTCGCCACATAAGCGTTGACCCATTGATTGGCCCGCACCCAGCCAGCGCCGACAGCCTTGGCGACGCCAAGCGCGGGGATCACCCCATTGGCGACGCAGGTGATGCCGATCGGATTCGAAACGATGGCCCGCACAGCAAGGCACGCGGCGGTCAGGGCCGCGACCGTCGACGGCCCGATATGCTCGGGTCGGGAGAAAGGCATGTCGCTTGCGTTTTCAAGGATGATGCCATCGACCCCGCCTTCCGAAAGCGTCTTCGCATCCGCTTCGGCGGCCGCGTAGATTTCGCTCATCTTTTGCCCGTCGTAGCGCGGAGCGCCGGGAAGGGCGGGCAGATGGATGACGCCGATAATCGGCTTGCGCACGCGAAAGAGATTCTCGAGCGCGTTCGACTTCGGCGGGAGCACCTGAGGCGCAGCGTTTGGCATTGAGTTCGGTTGGGAGAGAGCGGTCATTGTGTCCGTTGAGGCGTGGTGTTTCCGGCGAGTTCGATGACGAAGCGATATCGGTCGGGCCGGTAATGCATGATCACATATTCGATGGGGCGCCGGTCCTCAGCGTGCGAGCGCCGACGGGCGACCAAAAGGGCCGATCCTGGCGCGACTTCGAGCCTGCGCGCCATGGCCGCGTCGGCGAGAGCCGCCTCGATACACTCCCTTGCGCCGGCGATCTTCTGCCCGCAAAACTTGGCCAGCCACTGATACAAGGAGCCGGCGTCGAGCTCATCCGGCGTGGGCTGCCGGCATGCAGCAAAGAGCCAGGGGGAGAGCCAGGATTCGGACATGCCGATCGGCTCGTCATTTGCGAGCAGAAGTCTGCGGATGTGAAAAGCGGGCGCCCCGTCTTCGATCTCAAGCGCCTCGGCTGCTTCCGCTGTCGCTGGCGCGCTTTCTGCGCTGAATGTGGAGTAGGACGGGCGCAGGCCGCGCTTGCGCATATCCTCCGAGAAGCTTGCGAGTTCGTTGACCGGCTGCTCAACCTTTGGCGCGAGAACCGTCGAACCGCGGCCGGACTGCCGCCTGATGAGCCCCTCCTGCCGAAGCCTCTCGAGGGAGGCGCGGGCCGTCGCGCGGCTGACCTGGAAGGTCGCGTTGATTTCCGTCTCGGACGGCAGCACATCGCCGGGCCTAAACTCGCCTGCGGCGATAGAACGACGAAGCCGGTCCGCTATCTGGCGCCAGAGCGGCGCGGCGTCAGGCGATAAAGTCCCTACGTTCCATGACATGGCTTGATTGTACGAACGTTATGGTGTTTCGTCCAGCCGTCAAGCGAGCCAGTGATATGCACGAATTTATGCCACTTGCGGAAAATGTCATCATTACAATGATGTAATTGAAGGCATTGTTCGCGCTTGCCAGTCCAGTCATGTTGTGAAACGATTAATTCAACCGTTGAGGATTGGCTGCCGCGATCTGATCAGGAGCATTCTTGTGAACACGTTTCTCCCGAAAACGCGCCCCTACGTCTTGGCTGCGACCTGCGCGCTCGCTGCGGCGCTTTCCTCGCAATCTGTTCAGGCCGCCCAGCCTTCGATAGCCCTGATCCTTGGGGTCAAAGGCAGCCCCTTCGATGACGCGCTCGCCTGTGGCGCGCTGGATGCGGCGAAGAAAGTTGGTCTGCACGTCGACCTTTTTGCGCCGGACCATTTCACCGGAGAATCGCAGGCGCCGGTTGTCGATGCGGTGACCGCGCGCACCCCAACGATCACAATCATCTCGCCTGCCGACGCCAACGGCGTGACGCGGCCTTTGAAGCAGATGGCGGAGCGAGGGACCAAGATCATAACGGTTGACACCGTCGTCGCCGATCCGTCCTTTGTCACGAGCGCAGTCATCACCTCCAACGTCACCGGCGGAAGGACCGCCGCGGCAGCGATGATCGAGGCGATCGGCGGCAAGGGACCCGTGCTGGTCATCACGAATCCGCCGGGCTCCGTGGCGCAGGACGAGCGCGCAAAGGGCTTCGAGGAAGGCCTGAAGTCGGCTCCCGGAGTGACCTATCTCGGCCCCCAGTATCAGAACGACGATCCTCAGAAAGCCGCCGAGATTGTGACCTCAACGCTCGCCGCGCATCCGGATCTGGCTGGCATCTTCTCGACCAACGATCAGGGCGCGATTGGGGCGATCACTGGCCTGCGGCAGGCCGGAGCCATCGGGCGCGTCAAGCTCGTCGCTTACAATTCGGCGGCCGCCGAGGTCAATGCCTTCAAGAACAAGCAGATCTCGGTGCTCATCGCTCAAGATCCCAAACGAGAGGGTGAGATGTCGGTCGAAATCGCCAAGAAAATTCTGGACGGCCAGTCCGTGGAGAAGCAGGCGCTCGCGGACACTGTGCCGGTCATGAGCGGCGACACAGCGAAGGCGGACCGATACGAGTATAAGAGCGATTGTTCGCTGAGCCTACTGAGGCCCCACAAGGACGCACGAAGCTATGCCGACCGTGACGACCGACCTTGTTGAGCTTTTTGTCGAGAGCGACGCGCTTGGTCTGGCGGAACGCGTCCGAAAAAAGGACGTGACGCCAGCTGAATTGACAGAAACCGCGATCAGCCTGATCGAGACGTTGGATCCGAAGCTGAACGCTGTCGTCATCCGGGATTTCGAACGCGCGAGAGCCCGTGCGGACAAGAGCGTCCCGAGTGGTCCCTTCGGCGGCGTTCCCTATCTCCTCAAAAATATCGGGTCGGGCTGCGAAGGGTTGCCGCTCACGAACAGTTTGCCGTTTCGCAAGGACTACGTCAGTCCGTCCGACAACGAGATGGTGCGGAGAATCAAGGCGTCCGGCCTGAACATACTTGGCCGCACCAATGTGCCAGAGCAGGGATGGTGCATTGCGACCGAGCCTCGCATGTATGGCCCGACACTGAACCCATGGAACACGGCCGTCACCGCGGGCGGCTCGAGCGGGGGGGCGGTTTCGTCGGTCGCATCGCGCATGATTCCGATGGCGGAAGCCAGCGACGGGGGCGGCTCGATACGCGCCCCCGCCTCTTGCTGCGCCGTCGTGGGGCTCAAGCCATCGCGCGGTCGGATCTCTTATGGACCGGACGACGTCGATGTGTGGTTCGGGAGCGTGTCGACATTCGCCGTCACCCGCTCCGTAAGGGACACGGCTGCGCTGCTCGACGCGACGGCTGTCGTGATGCCGGGAGACCCCTACACGCCTCCGAAGCCAGAACAGAGCTGGCTCGACTGCCTTCGCGAGCCGTCGAAGCCGCTGAAGATCGGTTACGCATTGACGCCGTCGTGGGGCGCGCCGTTCGCCCCCGAGGTGACCGACGCGATGAAGCAGACGTTGTCTCTTCTTCAGGACCTCGGCCATGCTCTCGAAGAACATGCGATGGTCACGGACCTCGAGGCGGCGTGGCGCGAATATAATCAGATGAATTCCGTCCAGACCGTCCTTGAATTCGACGACATGGCGAAGGTTCTTGGTCGGCCTATCCCGGAGTCGGAGCTGATCGCATTCAACCGGGCCTGGCTTGCGCGCGGGCGCGGGCTGTCCGCGCGCGACTATGCGCGGAGCGTTGCGGCGGTTCGAAAGGCCAATCAAAGCGTGCAGGCGGAACTGGCGCCGTATGACGTGTTTCTTACGCCGACCCTGACGCAGTTGCCCCGGCCAGTCGGCTATTGGGACCTGAACGAGCCTGACTTCGACAAATACATCGCCACATGGACGGATGCGGCGTTCCTGTTTCCGTTCAATTTTTCCGGCCTGCCGGCGATATCGCTCCCGGCGACCTGGACCAAAGACGACATTCCAATCGGCGTGCAACTCGTGGGACGTTACGGTGATGAAGCCACGATCCTTCGCCTTTCTGCGCAGCTCGAACAGGCGAGGCCGTGGATTCAGCGCCGACCCTCGATCTGCGCGGGAACGTAGTGCGAAGGGGCGCCCGGTTGCTTCGGTCACGTGTAGACGAATTGGGAAGGGAGCCGACATGTTGAAGCGCTTAATACTGACCGCGGCGGTGTCTTTGGCCGCGCTGCCTTCGGCTTGGGCCGAGGACAAGCTGCCGGTGACCGGAAAGACGTGCACGGAGCTTCTCGCCTTCTACAAGAACCTGCCTTTCACATCGGTCCTACCGTTGCCTGACGGACCGGTCGCGGTCCCTGGAAAGTCGGGAGACATCACGATCGGGTTTTCGCAGACGGGCTTCAATCATCCCTGGCGCACAGCGATGCTGGCCGCCCTTCAAGCGGAGGCGTGCCGGCACCCGAACATCAAAATCGTGGTGGTCGACGGGAATGTCGACGTCGCCAAGCAGAATAATGACGTGCATGACCTTCTCGCGCGCGGCGTCGACGCCGTTCTTCTAAGCCCTGTCGAATCCGCGGCGCTCGCGCCCGCCGCCCGCGCAGTTATGTCGGCTGGCCTTCCCCTCATCGTCATGGATCGTGACGTTCCGACAGACAAAACTCTGTTCATCGGACAAAGCAATGTGACGATGGCCGAAGGCGTCGCCGAAAAAATGGCGAAAGATCTGGGAGGCAAGGGCAACATTGTTGTCATTACCGGGCTGAAAGGGTCGTCCGCAGCGGTCGACCGCGACAAGGGCATGAAAGACGTCCTTGCCAAATATCCTGACATCAAGGTCCTGGCGACCGGTGACGGCCAGTGGATTCGCGACCCGTCCGTGCCAATCATGGAAGACTTTCTGACCGCCTATCCGAAGATCGATGCGGTCTTCTCGCATGCTGAGGAATCGGCCTGGGGCGCTCAGCTCGCGATTGCTCGCGGCAACCGCTGCAAGGACAACATCAAGCAATATACGTTCGACGGCTCGAACGCCGGTTTCAAGGCGACCAAGGCAGGAACGTTTCAGGCTGATGGGAACTACACTCCCTACATCGCCGATATTGGCCTAAGAGCGGCGATCTACAAACTCATGGGCAAGGACATTGCGGGCGAGAAGACCTATCAGTTTCCTGGAAAAGAGCTGGTTCTTCCGGACAGCCCCACGGTGGTTCAGGCGAACGCTGACGAGTGGATCGGCCGGGGCTGGGGCGACTTCGAGCCGACGCCCGACCCCTGCAAGAAATAGCGCGCGCACGTTCGAGTCGTGCCTGAAGACACGGGAGACGCCGGCCAACGCATCCAACCGCTGCTTCATGCAGTGGGGATCGGCAAATCGTTCGTCGGCAATCGCGTCCTCGACGGGGTTGATCTCGATGTGACCCCCGGCGAAGTGCACGCGATCGTCGGGGAGAACGGCGCCGGCAAGTCGACGCTGATTAAGATCCTAGGTGGGATCTACCAGCCGGACAGCGGTCGGCTGGTAGTCGATGGCGAAACGCGCCGGTTTCGTTCGCCGCGCGAGGCGCTCGCGGCCGGCGTCGTCGTGATCCATCAGGAATTGTCGCTCGCTCCGAGTCTTTCGGCGGAAGAAAATGTTTTTCTTGGCCGATTTCCTCGAAAAGCTTTTGGCGTCGTCGATCGGGGACTCATGCGAGCCCGAACGTCGCAAGTGTTCGAGCAGCTTGGCGTCACGGTCGCGCCGCAAGACGTTGTCGGAAACCTCAGCATCGCGCAGCAACAAATGGTCGAGATCGCGAAGGCCATCTCCGTCGATGCGCGCATTCTCGTTCTCGACGAGCCAACCGCGGTGCTGGATGAGAATCGCGTCGAGGTTCTCTTCACGACGATGAATCGGCTGCGCGCGAAGGGCCTTGGTATTCTGTTCATTTCGCACCACCTCGAGGAGATTTTCCGCATCGCGAACAAGGTGACGGTGCTCCGGGACGGGCGGGTGGCCGGATCCGCCAATGTTGCCGAGATCGACCAGGATTGGCTGGTCGCGAGGATGATCGGGCGTAATTTCGCGCCTCATGAAGCGCATGTGAGGAAGGTCAGGCAGCCGGCTCTGGCGATCCGGAACCTGTCGGTCCCCGGAGAGGTGTCGGAGATCACCTTGACTGTTGGCGAGGGCGAAATCGTTGGCCTCGCGGGACTTGTCGGAGCGGGACGTACCGAACTCGCGCGCGCAGTCGTCGGACTCAGTCCAGGGATCTCTGGAGCGATCGAAGTCTTCGGCCGGTCGGCGAGAATTAGGAATCCGAAGGCCGCGGCTCGGCTCGGAATCGTCTACGTGACGGAGGATCGAAAGGCGCAGGGCCTTCTACCCAATCGTCCGGTCCGGGAGAACGCCACAATCGCGAACTTGCGGCGGTTCGTCCGCTCGGGGATTCTCCGTCTGGGCGCGGAGGCGCGCTATGTGCGAGCCATGGTGAAGCGGTTGGACGTGAGACTTGCGAGTCCAAGCGTCGAGATACGCACGTTGAGCGGCGGCAACCAGCAGAAGGTGTTGATCGGCCGAGCGCTAGCCATTGAGCCCCGTATCCTGCTTTTGGACGAGCCGAACTCGTGGCGTCGATATCGGCGCGAAGCAAGAGATCTATGCGCTCATCGAGCGGCTCGTTGAAGAAGGCATGGCGGTTATGCTGATCTCCTCGGACATGGAGGAGATTTTGCGCCTTTCAGACAGGGTCGTCGTCTTGCGCCGAGGACGGATCGCTGCGACGCTTTCCCGCGCGGACGCCTCGGAGACCGCCATCATGCGGGCCGCCGCGCTTGCGGCCTGAACCCGAAAGCCGGCTGGCTGGGTCAGGCCGCAGAGCGGCCTTTGTCGCGCGGACGTGGCAGAGGCTGGGTGTGCTCGCCGCTCTGGTGCTGCTCGTCATCGCCGCGTCATTCCTGTCGCATCGCTTTCTCACGGTTCCCAATCTCCTGAACGTGCTGCGTCAAGTGTCGATCGTCGGCATTCTCGCGATCGGCATGACGTTCGTCATTCTCGCGCGTGGCATCGACCTCTCCGTGGGGTCAATCCTCGGCGTAGCCGTGGTTTTGTTTGCGGGTTCGATGGACAGTCGGGGGATGATCGCGGCCATCCCCTTGGGAATGGGCGCGGCGGCGCTGGCCGGCCTCGTTAACGGCATCGGTGTCGCCTACGGAGGGCTTCCGCCCTTCATCATGACGCTGGGTATGCTGTCCTTCGCACGCGGGCTGGCTTTCATCTATACCGGCGGCACGCCGGTGCCGATCAACAACGAGAGCTTCTATGCCCTCGGCAACGGCTATTTCGCCGGGGTTCCAATCCCAGCTCTCATTCTCTTTGCTACTCTCATCGTCAGCGGCTTTGTGCTTCAGCTGACGCCGTTCGGGCGATCGGTCTACGCCATTGGCTCCAACGAGGAAGCGGCGCGGCTCTCCGGCGTGCCGGTGAAAGTCCATACGACGATCGTCTATGTCATCTCCGGGTTTCTGGCCGGGCTTGCCGGCCTTGTGTACGCGTCGCAGCTCAGCATCGGCACGCCGATCGCCGGTCAAGGCTATGAACTGGACGCCATCGCGGCTGTCGTCGTCGGGGGCACATCGCTGTTCGGGGGTAGGGGGTCGGTGGCGGGCACGTTTCTCGGCACGCTGATCATTGGCGTGCTCGCTAATATTCTCAACCTGACCGGCGTGGATCCGTTCGTTCAACAACTTTTCAAGGGGGCGCTCATTGTCGCAGCGGTTCTCATCATGAGCCGGTCGAAATGATCACGAGCCAAACGAAGAGCCTCGAAACCGCATTGAGCGCTCTGCGTGCGCGGGTGGACCGCCACGTGACTCGGGAACGCGTGCGAACATATCTCTCCGCGCTTGTGGACACGCCCGCGCCCTCAACCGCAGCAGGCCCTATGCGCGTTCCCGTGCTGAACCGGCTGCTCGCGGCCGATGGCGCTTTCGAGGGCGGACGCCTTCGCCTTGATCCGGACTTCGGCGGCGTGGGCAGTCCGGTCGTATTTACTGGCGGCGCGAGCGTGGAAAAGCCGTTCTGGGCTTTCGCGCATCTGGACACGATCAGCTACCTTGTGCAGCCGGAGCAGGGCGGGCGGACCCCGCTTGTCCCGTACTGCGTCCATCTCATGCATGATGGCGAATGCGCCGCTAACGCTTACCGCTATGATTTTGAATCGAACTCCTACCGGGTCCTCGCCGAGGGCAAGATCGAGTCGTCCGGCGGGTCGCCCTTCTTTCGAACCATGACGCCGGAAATCGAGCTTCGACCCGGCGACCGGATCGCTCCATTCTCTTCCTTCCGCGAAGTCGGACAGGCCGGTCTTTTCACAGGTCTTATGGACAATGCAGGCGGCGTCGCGGCGCTGGCGGTCGCCGCGCCCGTTCTCGCGGAAGCGGGCGTCGAAGCCATGCTCGCCTTTCCCGACGAGGAGGAGGGCCCGGTGGGAGCGGGTAACCAGACGATGTGCCGGGGCAGCGCCCGCATCGCAGGTCTTCTCCCCCCTCCGAAGCTCGCGATCGTCGCAGACGTGCAGCAGGGCGGAGGCGACCCGGACGCCGACACGCGGGGAGGCGTCGAGAACTCCACACGCCTTGGTGGCGGCGCAGTCCTCTCGGAATTCTCCAGTCTCGCGCGAGGCGCAGTCACGCCTTTCGGCCTCTATGGAGCGGCGCGCCGCATGGCCGATGTGATCGCTGAATTTGGCGTGCGGTTACAGGAATCGAACAACGCCTATTCCTCGCGCAGCGACGACGTGAGCGTGATGTTGAAAACACCCAACGTGCTGCTTCTTGGCTATCCGGGGTTCAACCGGCATTTCGATCGGGGGGTGCCGCGCGCGCATCTCGACGACGTGATCAACCTCGCGAAAGCTGTTGTTTACGCCTCGGCCCTCGGCCAGATTTTCGAGCATCGGCAGGCCGCCATGCTTCGGCTCGCGTGATGGTCGATGTTGTGACGGTCGGATGGCTCACGATGGATGACATCGTGCTCCTCGATCATTCCTGTCGACCTGGCGTGCTTGGCGGCGGTGCGCTCTATTCCGCTATCGGTGCACAGATCTGGTCGGATAGGGTCGGGGTTCATTCTGTAACGGGTCGCGAAGTCTATGCGGACGTGCAGGCCCGGATAGGCGCGCGAGGGCTTGATGCTGAAGGGGTCGCCGCAATCGATGGCGGGGGACTGCAGCTTTGGCTCCTGCACGAGAGCGAGACGTTCAAGCGACAAGTGCCCAAGCTTAATTCGGCGACGGCGGATCAAATGGATCGCGGCCGAGGGCCTCCGCCAAAATCCTACCTCGGAGCACGCGCTTTTCACGTAGCGCCGCAAAGTCCGGAGGGCACGGTTGAGAACGTGCGTACACTCTCACAACTGCCGCACCGGCCAGTCGTCACTGTGGACATTCTTTCGGACGAATACATTGACCGCCGCGTATATGCCGATCTTGGCTTCCTGCGTGGCGCGTCCGCTTTCCTCCCGAGCGAGCAGGAGATTGTGCGGATCTGGGGGCCGTCGGACATTGGCGCGTGGCTACGCGAGACGGCATCACGGTTCAAATGTCATATGGTTGCAAAGCTCGGCGAACGTGGATCTCTTGTGTGCGACGCCGAGAGCGGCGTCTTGATTCATATGGCCGCGCATCAGGTTGAAGTCGTCGATACGACGGGGGCCGGCGACGGCTATTGCGGAGGTTTCGTTGCGGGTCTCGCGGCCGGCCGGTCACTCGCAGAATGCGCTGCGATGGGAACCGTGTCCGCGTCCTATATTATCGAAGCGTGCGGAGCACTTGAAACAAAACGGCCGGCCGCCGCCGCTCGGGAGGCGCGGTTGCAGCAAGTGCTTAAAGAAACCCGATATGACAAGCCTTAGGTGTCTTCACTCGCGCGCAGCTTGACGAGCGCGATTGGGCGCGGGTGAGATGAGGCCAACTTTGTCGGATGGCTGAAGGCAGAGCTCACGGCTCTCGGGGTCGAAGCTTCATCGGCAGAATTCGCGGAAGGCCGCCCTAACGTTTGTGGCCTTCGGAAGGGCAGGAGCGCTTCGGATACGTTATTACTGATCGGTCACACCGACACCGTTCGCACAAGCGCTGGGACGGAGCGGGACATCCCGTTCTCCCACGTAGTGGTCGACGGCGCAATCTGGGGCCGCCTGGCGAGCGATCTGAAGGCGGGCTTGTAAATAAGGCTTGTAGCACCTTTGATCGCGCCAGGCTTCAAGTTGTTCAACTCCGCGCTTCGCGTTTGTTTGAGACGAAGAAAGCGGCGAGCCCGGCGCCGGCTTCAGCGCGGGAGCCCGCGCTTTCAGAAGGCTCATCGCGACGGGAGTTGTGCCGCGACCGAATATGGCGACTATGACAAGGCAACCATGCTCGATGTCTATGTGGCTCACATAGCAGCGCACGAGAGATTCATGCGCTGCTCTGATCCGGGTTTGTGCTGCCGAGGGGCATTCAGGGCGGCCGCTACATTGCTGTCCCCGTGAATGTACGATCAACATGATCGCTAGATTCCCCCGGTCGTCCGCCCGGACGACGTGCGCGCCAGTCTCAAAGTGCTACCGCGGCCTTTACGGACAAACATATCGAACTGGAGGGAGAGCGTAATGTTTCTCGACTTGCTCCGGCGGCGCAATCCGCGACTGATCGAGGCTGCGATTGCGCTGCATCAAAGGGGCGAACTGCCCGCTAATACGTATGTCATCGACCTGGACGCCGTAGAGGATAACGCTCGCGCGATCTCGGCCAAGGCGGCCTCGCTCGGCCTGACCGTAATGGCGATGACCAAACAGATGGGGCGCGAGGAGTCGTTTTGTCGCGCCGTGATGCGCGGAGGAATAAAGCGCAGCGTTGCTGTCGATATGCAATGCGCGCTGGCGACAAGCCGAGCAGGGATGGAGCTCGGACATATTGGTCACCTTGTCCAGATTCCAAAGCACGAAGCTGAGAGCGCGGCGAAGCTTTCTCCGACATGGTGGACGATCTTCAACGCTGAGAAGGCGGCAGAGGCCGCGACCGCCTCACAAAGACTGGGACGCGAGCAATCGTTCCTTGCGCGCATTCACGGCGAGAACGATCAGTTTTATCGCGGCCACGAAGGCGGGTTTCCGGCCTCGGAGATCGCGAGCGTCGCCGCGGCCCTCGACAAGGCGCCGGGCGGTCACTTCGCTGGGATTACAACTTTCCCAGCATTGCTATTTGACGCCGCGAGCCGAACGGTGAAGCCCACGCCTAATCTCGAAACTTTGCGCCAAGCGTCTGAGACTTTGGCGCGCCTCGGATATAAAGGCGTTGAGATTAATGCTCCAGGCACGACCTCGAGTGTGACCCTCGAAGCGCTCGCAGCAGCCGGCGCTACCCAGGTAGAGCCCGGGCACGGGCTGACGGGAACGACCCCGTTGCACGTGAGCGGCGACCTGCCCGAGGCACCGGCAGTCGTCTATCTGACTGAGGTCTCGCACCTCTCCGGCGGAGAAGCCTTCTGCTTCGGAGGCGGTCTCTACATTGACCCTGTGTTTCCGAACTACCAAGTAAAGGCGATCGTCGCCCGAGAACCGAGGACAGACGGCGCGGCCGTTCGCGCCGTCGATATCCCGACGCCCGACGCGATCGACTACTACGGCATGATTGAGGCCGGGGGACCGGTAAAACCTGAGCCCGGTGATAGCGTTGTCTTTGGATTCCGGCCCCAGGCCTTCGTCACGCGCGCGTTCGTTGCCGGCGTCTCTGGACTCGCGACAGAAAAACCTGTCGTTGAATCGATCTCTCATAGTTCGGGCGCGAAGGTGGGATGACTTGGCTCGTAACAACTTCGTCAATCGAAGACGGAAAGTGAAAGAGTTCTTGAACGGGTGCTGCGCAAGCGAAGATGCAAAGGGCGAGCGAGCGGATAGGTAAACCTGCTTGCACTGCTCAAGCCCAAAGCAAAGTCGTCGAAGCCACTCCGTTGGGCGGGAAACCTTCCTCAAGACGTCATGGGGCGAATCGGAGTCTTCGAACTTGTTTCGGGGAATAGTTTCGCGAGGCGCGAAGCCGGTTTGCGGCAATTCATGGCGTAGCGTCCCGACGGACAACGAGATTCTGCGGTACCCGGTGGTCTTGGGATGGGTGAGTGCTGCAGCCGCGCTTTACATTAGGGATCGGCCAATGAAAACGACGGCGACGCCAACCGCCTGATCGTCGCGAACATTTGAAGCGAGGCCGATGAAACGTCCGCGCTTAAAGATATCTTCGCGAGGACGAGGAGAAATTATGACTCGCTGCAAATCGGTCAGAAGGTAAGTCCCGATCGGCCAACCCCTGCAGCACGAAAGCCAGGTCATCAGTGCCTCCTTCAGCCCCGACAGCAAAAGGGTCGTGCCCGCATCCAACGACAAGACGGCTCGATCAGCTCGAGCAGTCGCCGCGTTTCCGTCGCGTCCATTCCGGCCGCCGGCTCGTCCAGCATCAGCAAACGTGGCTTCGTGGCGAGCGCCCGGATGAGTTCGCGTAGGGCAGATCCCCAGCGCGGCGCTCAGCTTGGCCCTCGAGGCCCACTAGCCCAAGCATTTCTAACGCCGTCGCTTGTGTCTCGGCTTCGATGCAGTGTAGGCGTCGCGTGCCCAGGACTGCATCGAGCATGGAGGATGGAAAGCGGAGCTGTGCTGCGGCTCGCACATTCTCAAGTACCGAAAGGCCGGCAAAAAGACGTGTGCCCTGGAACGTGAGGACAATTCCCATCCGTGCCATTCGCGTCGGCGCGAGCCGCTGGATTGGTACCCCGTCCAAAATAACCTGCCCCGTATTGGGTCGTAGAAAGCCGGTAACGAGATTGAAGAACGTACTTTGCCGGAGCCGTTCGGACCTATTACGCCGACGATCTCGCCGGCATTCGCCATTATGCTCTGCTGCTTGAGTGCGGCCAGGCGCCCGAATGTCTTGGTCAAACCGTAGGTCTCAAGCAGTGGTGTTGAGCCTGCGGTTTGGTCGTGCGTTAGCGGAATTCCGTCGCCCGCGCCGATATTCACGAGGCCAATCCCGCGTAGGCGGAGTCTCTTGTGGCGCGCGAACGCCGTTTTCGTGCCGGGACGGCGGTGCTAGCGGTCAATTCATGGACTCTGCAATTGCCCCGTCTGGTCCGGGTCATTCGCCTTCGTGGTCGATACACTCAAGCGCCGTGTCAGCGCGGCGCATCTCTAGCGCGTCCGCAATCCCTTATGAGTAGAATCACGCCGTCGGCGCAGGACGCCGAGCCGGTCAGAACGGTCGTTGCTGTCGTCCCCTGCGCCGGCGTGCCGCCAGCGTTGGATCGCCGTGGAGAATGGTTATCGGGCCCCCTCCTCTTGGAGTGCGGGCTCACTGCAGGCGTCGACCATTTTAGGCGCCAGATCTCGCGGATGCGAGGGTAAACGCGCACTCCGGCGAACTGGGCGCCAAATGCGAACTGGATGCGGTCCTTACCCGGCCCCGCCTATCGGCATAGCGGCGCCGCAGGACATGGGCTTGGCATATTCCTCAAGCGCGCCCATCCCGCGGTCTAGGTTGTTCTTTAGGCGCGCAGGACAGATTTTAGTCCGGAAAGTTTAGAAACTGGGCAAAGGTCTTTTGCTCGGTAGGTGAGACCGCCAAAGTTTACTTAAAGCCCTCATTCGGCCCGCTCTGTGCTTAGGAACTAACGCAACGTTTCGCATACCAGGCATGGAGTAGATATGAGCATCCTTCAGTTTCGTCGCGACGCTGTTGGTTCGGCACGCCCGTTCGTCATGGCAATCCAGATGGTGATGATTGCTGCGTGCGTCTTGGCGACCGTTCTCCCTCGCTCAGCCGCCGCGAAAACGCCCGAGGCATGCGCCGCCCTGCAGACCAAATATGGGTCGCTCAAGGGCAAGACACTCGTCAACGCGGTCAATCCGCATACCCCTGGCTATGAAGCACTCGATCCCGCCGACCCCAGCAAATACGTCGGTTTCGACATCGATCTCGGCGAGGCGATTGGCGAGTGTCTGGGCTTCAGCCTCACCTACAAGCCGGTCGTGTTCGCGTCCCTTCTGACGACCCTCGAAGCCGGTCAGGCGGACGTTGTCATTTCCGACATCTACGCCACGAAGGAAAGGGCGAAGGCGGCCGACTTCATCACTTATCTCAAGGTCTACGACGGCGTTCTCGTCGCCAAAGGCAACCCCAAGAAGATCGATGGCATCAACCTTTCGATGTGCGGCGCGACAGCCGCCGAAAACACGGGCTTTGTCGAAGTGCCCCTCGTTCAGGCGCTCGAGGAGAAGTGCAAGGCCGCCGGCAAGGCCGCTCCAGAAATCCAGCTCTACGACAACAACGCCAACTGCATCCAGGCGATCCTGTCAGGCCGCGCCGACACCTATGTCAATGACGTGAATACGGTCGACGGCGCCGTCAAGGCCTATCCGGACAAGCTCGAGAAGGCGACGGCGGTCACTCTCCCCTATTCGGTCGGCCTCGCCGTGCCGCGCAACAAGGTGGAGTTCCGCGACGCGGTTTTCGCCGCCCTCACGGAGATCCAAAAGTCCGGCCTGCAGGCCGAGCTCATGAAGAAGTGGAATTTGCCCGAGGACCAGATGGAGGCGCCGAAGCTGGTCGTCGCGGACTAAAGCCTCGTTGGGCGGCCGGGTCGCCATGATCCCGGCCGTCCAGACAACACGCGGCGACCGTCCGGGCCTCGATGGAACTGTTCGTCCATTATCTCAGCCAGCCGTATCTGCTCACCGGCATTCTCTACACGCTGCTCATCACAGCGCTCGGTCTCGGCGGCGGCGCGGCGATGGGCCTCGTCCTTGCTGTGATGCAGCTCAGCCGGTTCCCGCTGCTCGCGATCGTCACCCGCGCCTACGCCATCATATTTCGGGGCACGCCGCTCATCCTTCAGATGATCTTTTGCTACAACGCCCTGCCGATGATCGGGATAAGGCTGACGGCGGTCCAGGCGGCGGGCCTCGCGCTCGCGCTCAACGAAGCGCCATTCATCGCCGAGATCATTCGCGGCAACATCGTCGCCGTCGATCGGGGCCAGATCGTCGCCGGCCAGGCGCTCGGCATGACGCCGGGCGTGGTGATGCTCCGCGTCGTCGCTCCCCAGGCCATTCGCTCGATGGTGCCCGCGCTTGGCAACGAAGCGGTGAGCGCTCTCAAAAACTCCTCGCTCGCGTCCGTCGTGTCGGTGCAGGAACTCACCTTGCGCAGCACGCAGCTTGCCTCCGCGAATTTCGACTTCTTCTCGGTCTTCTTCGCCTCGGGGCTCATGTATCTCGTACTGACCGGCGCAGTCGCCCTAATCCAGATCGTTCTCGAAACGATGCTCGATCTCGACGCGCCCACTCCTGAGGCGCGTCTCGCGCGTCGCTGCCCTGGCGCCGCCAGGCGGTCGGAACGCCGCGCCAGAAGCCGGGGGAACCCGCGCCGCCCGCAGAGCTGCGGGCCGCCGCGCCCGTGCCGGAAGCGCCCGCGAGCGTCGGCGCGCCGATCGACCGGGCGAAGCGCATGGCCATGCTCAAGGACAGCCGCCCGGCGGTTGAGATTAAGGCGCTGCGCAAATCCTACGACGGCAAGACTGTGCTCGAGTCGATCGACCTCACCGTGCGGATCGGCGAGGTGATCGCGCTCCTCGGCCCCAGCGGCTCGGGGAAAAGCACGCTTCCGCGCTGCATCAACCATCTGGAAGGCTGGGACAGCGGGATCATCCGGGTGGGAGGGCGCGGAATCGGCTTCGACTCCGACAACCGGCCCCTGTCTCCGAGCGCCCTCGCCAACGAGCGGGCGTCGGTCGGGTCGGCATGGTGTTCAGAATTTCAATCTGTTCGGCCATATGACTGCGCGCGAAAATGTCGCAGGCCCGCTTCGCTGGGTGCAGGGCCTGTCGCGTCGGACGCCGACCGGCGCGCGCTCGAGCTGCTTGACCGCGTCGGACTCTCGGACCGCGTCGACGCGCTGCCGCGCCACATGTCGGGGGCAGCAGCAGCGCGTGGCGATCGCGCGCGCGCTCGCGCCCAATCCGACGATCCTGCTTCTCGACGAGCCGACGTCGGCGCTCGACCCTGAGCTCGTCAACGAGGTGCTCGAAGTCATCCGGCGCCTCGCCGTGGAGGACAGCTTGACGATGCTCATCTCGACCCATCAGATCGGTTTTGCGAAAGACGTCGCGGACCGCGCGGTATTTCTGGCCGGCGGCTTGATCGTCGAGGAAGGCCCAGCGGACGTCGTTTGACCCGGCCGAGTAATCCGCGCACTGCGCAGTTTCTTCAAATCGTGACCGACGAAGCGACGCACGCATGATCCGACGCGCGACGCGCCCTCAAGCCTGGAGACGAGCGTGACCTACCATGATCTGTCTGTTTCGCCCTCGACGGTCCACTGGGGCATTTCAGCAAGGCGGTCAAACCTGCGCTGACGATAAAATCGGGCGATCGCGCGACCATCGAGACGCTCACGCATCACGCGAACAACGACTACGAGCGGATGATCAAGGACGATCCGCGCGGAAGCGATCTTTCGCTGGACAAAGGACGAGAAGACGGTCCGGCGCCGCGGAGCGGGACCGATCGAAGGCAAGCTCAAATTCGGCCCGGGAGAGGGCCTGGGGGTGCATATCCTCACCGGTCCCATCGCCGTCGAGGGCGCTGAGCCCGGCGACGTTCTGGAGGTTCGCGTCCTCGAGGTGCGGGCGCGCCGAGCTGCAACGCCTGTTACGCCGGCCGCTGCTTCGGCTCGAACGCCGCCGCATCCTGGGGTTTTCAGTATCACGACCTCATCGAAGAGCCCCGGCCGCGAGAGGTCATCACCATCTTCGAACTCGATACGTCGGGAGAGCCTCACGCGAAAGCCGTCTACAACTACGTCTGGACGCCGCAAACCGATCCGGACGGCCTCGTCCATCCGACGATTGACTATCCCGGAATTCGCGTTGACCACAGCCGCGTCAAGCGGCGCGAGAATATTCTCGCCAATGTCCACGTCCCCGCGCGCCTGCACTTTGGCACCATGGGCCTTGCGCCGTCGAGAAGCCGACTTCGTGAGCTCCGTTCCTCCTTCATACACCGGCGGCAATATCGACGACTGGCGCATCGGCAAAGGCGCGACGATGTACTACCCAGTCGCCGTCGCAGGCGGCTTTTTCTCCGTCGGCGACCCTCACGCGGCGCAAGGAGACAGCGAGCTTGGAGGCACGGCGATTGAGACCTCGCTGACCGGCGATTTCGAGTTTCATCTGCACAAGAAGGAGAGGCTCGCGGGCACGATCCTCGAAGGCCTCGACCACCCGATGCTCGAGACGGACCAGCAATGGTCCGTTGATGGGTTCACCTATCCCAATTATCTCGCAAGCCTCGGGGTCGACGCGCAGACGGCTATCGCCCAGCATTCGAGCGTCGACCGGGCGATGCGCGACGCGTTTCGCAAGCTCAGGCGCTTCCTCTATGACGGCCCACAAGCTCAGCGAGGATGAAGCGATCTCGCTCATGTCGGTCGCGGCCGATTTCGGCGTCACCCAGGTCGTCGACGCGAATTGGGGTGTCCACGGCTCGATCCGTAAGAGCATCTTCAAGTGCTCGTGAGCGCGGCGCTGACGTATCGCGGCCATCAAGGCTCGAAAGAGCGGTCGACGGATATCCGATCTTGCAGATTTCACCCATCGGGCGCATCAAGATGCAGTTTCACATGATCCCAGGCGGACCAAAACCAGTCGCGCCTTTCAGCCATGCGGTCGAAACCGACGGTTTTGTCTTCGTCACGGGGCAAATGCCCGATACGCCACAGGCGCCGGGCGTCCTGCCCGAAGGCATTGAGGCGCAGACGCGCAACGCGATGGCCAATCTCACGACCGTTCTCGCGGGCGTCGGCCTCACGCTCGAGGATGTCGTGATGGCGCGCGTTTATCTCACTCGGTTCAAGCAGGATTACGAGGCGATGAACCGCGTCTATCGGACTTTCTTCCCCGAAGGCCGTCTCCCGGCCAGGACTCGTGTTGGAGTCTACGGTTTCGCCTATGACGCCTTGATTGAGATCGACCTCGTCGCAACGAGGTCGAATTGCTCTGCCTAAAGGGCACCCGCCATGGGTTAGGGGGGTCGTCCCAGCCGTCAATCAGGCATGGATCTTGAATAAGATCGGGGCGGTAAGACCGGGCGCCCAGCCCAATCCGGAGCGCTGACCCGATGGGTCTCGAAACCTATACGACCAAAAACTTCGCCCTCCAGAAGGGCGGCGCGTTCCCGGAAGTCACGCTGGCCTATAGCACATTAGGAACATTGTCGCCCAGGCGCGACAACGTCGTGCTGTTGCCCACCGGGTCAAGCGGCGACCACATGATGTGCGAGGCTGCGCTCACGGGGCCGGATCGCGCTCTGGATCCGAGTAAATATTTCATTATTATCCCGAACCTGATCGGCGGCGGCGTGTCGACTTCCCCGTCCAACGCGGTCGCCTCGCACCGCGCTGGACTGTTTCCGAAAGCGAACTCTCTACGACAACGTTCGCCTGCAGCGCATGCTGCTCGACGAGCTCGAGATCAAGCACCTGAAGCTAGTTGCAGGATGGTCGATGGGCGGCTGTCAGGCGTTCCAGTGGGCGACCCAATATCCGGACATGATGGACCGCTGCCGCGCCCATGTGTTGTTCAGTGCGCACAGCCTCCTTCAATCAGGTGTTCCTCATTTCGCTGAGGCGGGCAATCGAAACCGATCCGACCTTCGCCGCGGGCTTGAGATGCGGCACCACCCATCGCCGGCCTAAAAACCTTTGCAGCGATATACGCTGGCTGGGGCTTCTCCGAGCCCTTCTTATCGGACGGAGGGCTATCGCACGTTCGGTGCGAAGAGCGCCGAGGAGTTCGTTCACTATTTTTGGGA
>CAVWBA010000028.1:0-109453 GCA_963753135.1 uncultured Alphaproteobacteria bacterium
CCGATTGGGATGCTGCTGCACGCGCGAAGCTCGCTCTCGTCCGACGTTCTAGGCCCGTCTCGCTTTCTGTCGCGCAAAAACTTCGTGGCCTTCACGATCGAGGATCCGCAATCCGATCGTTTGGGGCGGCCACTTTATGTTTGCGGCGGCGATGATGGCGGCGGGAGCGTCAGCCACTTGGATCTGTTTCTCCGTCAAATTCATGGGGCCGTGGTCGACCGTCCCGCAAACAAATTGGATCCGGAATATTCGCGGCTGTTCGGAAACGATTTCGGTGAGCGGGTTAGGCTCCGCAAGAGGCGCGCTCGCGGCGTCAAGCCCGACACGCCTAGGCGTCCGGCGGGCGACGACCAAGGCGACCCGTCTCCAGTCTCTCGCCGTCTCATCACGATTGGCCTCACGTTCCCGTCGCCGCGCCTCGGCATAGGCCTCATCGCCAAACTCATCCATGAGGGCGCCCGCGCCGGCCCGTATGCGCTCGATCCTTTCCAGTTGCCAAAGCAACCACGCAAGCATATCCGCCCCCTTGGTCTCGACGACGGAGCGCGGCGCCATGCGTGCCCTAGCGACGGAGCGTCGATTACCCAACGGTTTGCGCGATATTCGACCAATCGCGTTGAGATAAAATTAACGGCATCCCTAACGAGAGCCCGCCGACAGGAGATGTCGCCCCGCGTCATTCGACGACTGAATTTCGCGCCTGAGAACCAGCGACACCGCGCCGTCCAACCTGTTGGCGCGCCCGCCAAGCTCCGATAGTGTGGACGCGGATAGCGGGGGCCTCCGGAATGATCGTCACTGTAGCCAACCTGTTCAACGACAGCCGTGAGGATTTCCGGGGCAAGGTTATCGCAGTCTGCGTTCTTTTGTTCATCTTCAACGCCGCCGCATGGTTGTGGGCGGTCGCCGCCTTCCACAACTATCCCGTTCTGCTCGGCACGGCCGCGCTCGCCTATAGTTTCGGCCTCAGGCACGCGTTCGACGCCGATCACATCGCGGCGATCGACAACGTGACCCGCAAACTCATGCAGGAAGGCCGGCGTCCGGTCGGGGTCGGATTGTTTTTCTCGCTCGGCCACTCGACGATCGTCGTCGCGCTGACCGTCGCCATCGCCATCGCGACGACGACGCTTCAGGATCGTTTCGACGCGTTCAAGAGCTTCGGCGGCGTGGTCGGCACGCTGGTTTCGGCGATGTTCCTGTTCGCCATCGCCGTCGCCAACATCATCGTCCTCGCCTCGGTGTGGCGGAAGTTCCAGACCGTCAAAAGAGGAGGCCGATTGTTCGAGGAAGACCTCGCCCTCCCCAATCGCGGTCTGCTCGGACGCCTGTTCCGCCGCTTCTTTCGGATGATCGAGCGGAGCTGGCAGATGTATCCGCTCGGCGTGCTGTTCGGCCTCGGCTTCGATACTGCGACCGAGGTTGGTCTGCTTGGCGTTTCCGCTAGCCAGGCATCGCAGGGCCTGTCGATCTGGTCGATCCTGGTCTTCCCCGCGCTGTTCACCGCCGGCATGACCCTGATCGACACGACCGACAGCATACTGATGCTCGGCGCCTATGGCTGGGCCTTCATCAAGCCCATCCGCAAGCTCTATTACAATCTCACCATCACTGCCGTTTCGGTCGTGGTTGCAGTGATTGTCGGCGGCCTCGAGACGCTCAATCTGATCGGCGGCCAACTTGGCCTCACCGACGGCGGCGGGTTCTGGGGGGCGATCGGTTCGCTCAACGACAATTTCGGGGTCCTCGGCTATGTGATCGTCGGTGTGTTCATCGCCGCCTGGGCGATCTCCTATGTCGTCTACCGGGTTAATGGTTACGACGAGATCGAGGTCTCGGCGGGGTAAGTCGCTGCTGAGCGGCGCCGAGTCGACCTCTGGCCAGTCCACGCCGGCAAGGCTCCATCAAGACGGGGTCAATCCACGCGGAAAACAATCCGCGGCGCGCCGCCAGTCTCGATCCAACCCTTTTGAACATCGGAGAGCGGGAGCACCCGAGTGGCGATCCGCAGGCCCGCTGGGACCGCAGCCGCCAGCAAGGCGCGGATGGCGGTGAGAAGCCGGTCCATCGGCACGCTGCCGAGACCGCTGCCCATCAGTTGGATGGCGGACGACCGGAGCACCGCTCCCGGCAGGGAAATTTCCGAGGCGCTTATCTCGCCAATGTGGACGAACCGCATCGGCGCCTGGTCGCGACCCGCCCTCGCGGCGGCGATGAGCAGGGAGCGCGCGCTCGGCCCCCACAAATAGTCGAGCACGACGTCGACCCCGGCGGCGAAATGCCCCTCGAAAACCTTCTGGTCCGCGTCCCGGTCTCCGGCGAGCGGAACCGTCGCGTCGGCGCCAAGTGTCGCCAACTCGGCCAATGCGCTTGTGTTCCGGCCCGTGGCGATGACCTTTTTGGCCCCCAAGCGCTTGGCGATCTGCACCGCCAAGCGGCCGGACGCGCCTGTCGCGCCATTGACGAGCACCGTTTCGTTGGCCACCAACTTGGCCCTCTCGACCAGGGCGACCCAGGACGACATGGCAGGGTTGGCGATGGCAGCCGCCGTCACATCATCCAACCCGTCGGGCACGGGGACGCAGCGCTCGGCGTCGACCACCGTCCGCTCGCCCATGCCGCCGAACGGGGAGCGAGGCAGGACGAAATAAACCCTTTGACCGTCGTCAAGGCGGCCCACGCCATCGACGCCAGCGACGAACGGCAGCTTGCCCGCCGACGAGTAGTGAGCGCCCGACGCACGGCTCCGCGTGAGGTTGCTCAAGGCCGAAGCCGTCACGGCCACGCGGGCCTCGCCCGCGGCCTTGGCGTCGGCTCCTCGAACTCGCCGTACACCGGGGGCCGCCCCGGCCTCTCGAACCACTGCGGCTTTCATCCCTGTTCTCCTCTTCGGCCGCCAATCCGTGAGCTTGCCGCGCGCCCCGCAATCTCACTCCTGCGATTGGAAATTGGCCATCACCGCTTCGCGCAGGTCGAGCTCGCGCTCGATGCGCCGGCGGCCCTCGTCTTTCAATTCGCCCGTGCGATAGAGCGTGTTGGCGACCTCCCGCTCTGCTCCAATCAGCGCAAGTTCGAGTTCGTCGCCGAGCTCGGCGAGCTTCTTGTGATGGTCATTGCCATCCTTGCGATTCTCGACGTCCTTGAGCCGGTTCCGCAGATGAGCGCGGATCGGCGCCACCACCGGCTCGGGAAGCTTGCGGCTCTCCGCGACCGCCTCGAGCCGTTCGATCGCCGCCTCGATTGCGCGCTTGCGAACCTTGAACTCCTCTTCCCTCTCGGCCTCCCGCTCGCGCCGTCCGGCATTGGCGAGGCCAAGCGCACGGACGACCAGCCGGCAGCGTCAAGCCTTCGCCGACCAGGGTCACGAAAATCACCGCGAAGACAAGAATAAGAATGAGATCGCGGTTCGGAAAAGGGCTTCCGTCAGCGATGGTGAACGGGATGGCGAGCGCCGCCGCGAGCGAGACGATGCCACGAATGCCGGTGAACCCGAGGAGCATGGGCTGCTGCCATGGCGGAGCCGGATCATAGCGTCTGATCGAGGGGACGAGCCACCGCGGCAGATAGACGGAAGGAAACACCCAGACGAAGCGGGTGACGATGACCACAGCGCAGACGACAGCGGCGGCCATGGCGATTTCCGCGATCGTATAGTGGCGAATGGAGGGGATGAGCGTGCGCGCCTGCAGGCCGGTGATGACGAACACCATGCCTTCAATCATATAGGTCAGGAAATCCCAGAACACGACGCCGGGGAGCCTGGTCGCCGCGGGGATCAGGCGGTGGCCGTTCCAACTCACATAAAGTCCGGTCGCCACCGTCGCCAGGACGCCGGAGCCGCCGAGATGCTCGGGCGGCCAATAGGCGATGAATGGCGTCAGGATTGAGAGCAGGAACTCGACGCCGGGCTCGCGCACCCACCGGCGCAGGCGGAGCATGATCCAGCCGACGCCGATTCCCCACACAGCCTCCCCCATGAGGATCGCCGTGAAGGTGCCGGCGGCCTGGACAAGCGAGAACGATCCGGCGCTGACCGCGGTGACCGCGAAGCGGTAGAGAACGAGCGCCGTCGCGTCATTCGCCAGGCCCTCACCCTCGAGAACGACGAGGAGGCGCCTCGGAAGCTGCATCCGCCGCGCGATCGCGAGCGGCGCGACCGCGTCGGGAGGCGAAATGATGGCGCCGAGGACGAAGCCGACCGCCCAGGGAAAGCCCAACAGGAAATGGGTCGCGGCGGCGACGGCGATGGTGGTGAACACGACGCAGCCGATCGCCAAGAGCGCGATCGGGCGCAGGTTGAAGCGGAACTCCTTCCAGCTCATCTTCACCGCGTCCCAGTAGATGATGGGCGGAAGCACCAGCACCAGGACGAGATCGGGAGCGAGTTGTAGCGTCGGCAAGTCGGGAATGAGCGCGAGCCCAACGCCCGTAATCACGAGCAGAATGGCGGCCGGAATCTGCAATCGTCTCGCAACGAGCCCGACGACGGAAATGACCGCCAGAAGCAGGATGAGGATCTGAAATGTTTCGGTCATCGTCGCACGGGCTCCGGCCGCGCCGGCTCCTCATCGGGAACGAGGTTCGGCGAGATCATTGTTGATCGGCTTGGGGGTGAGCGCGGCGGGACTCGAACCCAGGAGCCGCCTGATTAAGGAAATCGGGTCATGGGTCGAGGCATCGCCTGATTGGCTAGGAAAGCTCGGAGCGCCGAGTTCGATAAATTCCCTTCGCTTCTTGCGAGATTGCCGACGACCTGCAGTCTCAACTTTATCCTCTCTCTGGTGGCGGTGGATAGCGTTCGTCGCGAGCCTCGTCCTTAAAAGTTATATACATGAGCGCAAGATAAACGGCTGGCATCACACCCAGAATTATCGCCAGCAAGAAAATGCTCGGCGGGCCGCATTCGAGCCTCGAAAATCGATAGGCCGCATAAATCACGGCGACGATGTTTATCGCCAAGCCAATCCACCACGGCGTTAAAGGATTGCGCGCTCGCTTCCGGTCAACCATCTCCACCTCCCAAGGCGACATCGATCCGGCATCGGCCCTGCTGGCGCGTCGCGTCTTGCGCTGTTGCCGGCGCCGGTTCTCGCAAAAGGGCCTTACAAAGCGCGCCTCTTGAGACAATTTTTGCGGCGCGCCGATGCACTGAGCATTCGGCGCCAAACGGTTGAGACGATGGCTGATTCCGTCTTTCCTGCGCAGGTCCCTCGCTACGAAGAGACTTTTCCTGAGCTGACGGCGCAGGAAATCGACCGACTGCGGCGCTATGGCTCGATACGCAAATATTCCGACGGCGAAAAGCTGATTGAAGCCGGAAAGATCAGCCCCGGCATGTTCGTCGTGCTCAAGGGCCAGGTCGCGATCAGCCAGCGCGACGGCTTGGGCCACGTGGCGCCGATCGCCGAGCAAGGCCCAGGTCAGTTCCTGGCGGATGTCGGCCAGCTTTCCACCCGCGCGGCGCTCGTCGATGGAACGGCGGAGGGCGACGTTGAGACGTTGCTCATTCCGACAGAAGGCCTGCGCGCGCTGCTGGTCGGCGAAGCCGAACTCGGCGAGCGTATCATGCGGGCGCTCATCCTTCGGCGGGTGGCCTTGCTCAAAGGCGGCGCCGCCGGCGCCGTTCTGATCGGCTCGCAAAACGCCGCGGACATGATCCGGCTCCAGGGGTTTCTCACCCGGAACGGCTATCCGCATCATCTGCTCGATCCGGCGCGGGATCTCGAGGCCAAGGAGACAGTCGACCGCTATGCCGACATAGCGGGCGGGTTGCCGCTGGTTGTTTGTCCGGACGGCTCGGTGCTCGGCAATCCGACCGAGCATGATCTGTCACGCCAGATCGGCTTGACCGCCGCGACGCGGTCGAACTTCGTCTATGACGTCGCGGTGGTGGGCGCCGGGCCGGCGGGGCTCTCGACCGCGGTTTACGGCGCCTCCGAAGGCTTGTCGGTCGCGGTTCTCGACGACCGCGCTTTCGGCGGCCAGGCTGGGGCCAGCGCCCGGATCGAAAATTACTTTGGCTTTCCGACCGGGATAAGCGGCCAGGCGCTCACCGCCCGCGCCTTTGTCCAGGCGCAGAAGTTCGGCGCCGACATCATGATCCCGGTCGCGGTCAAGACGCTCGACTGCTCGCGTCCCATGAAGGCGTTCGTCCTCGAAACGGATGGCGGCGAGCGCATCCAAGCGCGCACGGTCGTGGTCGCCAGCGGCGCGAGATATCGCCATCCAACGATCGCCGATATCGCGCGGTTCGAAGGCCGCGGGGTCTGGTACTGGGCCTCGCAGATCGAAGCGCGTCTATGCGCCGGCGAGGAGGTGGTCCTGGTCGGCGGAGGCAATTCCGCCGGTCAAGGCGCGGTGTTTCTCTCCGCCCACGCCTCGCGCGTGCGGATGCTCGTGCGAGGGCCGGGGCTGGCCGAAAGCATGTCGCGCTACCTCATCGACCGCATCGCCGCGACGCCCAATATCGAGCTCATGACGGAGACCGAGATCGTCGCCCTCGGCGGCCCGCCTGGCGGCGGTCTCGAGAGCGTGCGATGGCGCGACCATCGCGCCGGCCGCGAGACCGAGGCTCCGGTCCGCAATGTCTTTCTGTTCGTCGGCGCTGATCCTGCGACCGAATGGCTGGAAGGCTGCGTCGCGCTGGACAAGGCGGGCTTCGTGATGACCGGGGTTGGAGCGGCCGATGGCGGAGCGCTGTCGCCGCTAGAATCCTCAGTGCCTGGCGTTTTTGCGGTTGGCGATGCGCGCTCAGGCTCGGTCAAGCGGGTCGGCGGGGCGATCGGCGAAGGCGCCGCGGTGGTGGCGGCGATCCATAAGTTCCTTTCGCACTCTCCAGGTCCCCATCTCTAACCGCCGGGAAGCCGCATGAGCACGAAGACCTGCACGCATATGAGCACCATTCGCGACGTCACCCCGAGCGCGCTCGGCTGCGAGGAATGCCTCAAGACCGGCGACGCCTGGTTGCATTTACGGATCTGCCGCACATGCGGCCATGTCGGGTGCTGCGACAACTCCCCGAACACGCACGCCACGAAGCATTTTCATGTTCACCCGCCATCCGATCATCGAGGGCTATGACCCGCCGGAGGGCTGGGGATGGTGCTATGTCGACCAAGTGATGTTCGATCTCTCCGACCGCATGACGCCACATAACGGTCCGATCCCACGCTACTATTGAGAGCCTGATGAGGGCTAGCGAGGCGGTCTTGATCGAGCCAGTCGCAGCCGCCTCGGCTCAATCAATGTTTATAGGAAATCACATGGACCTGGAACTCAACGGCAAGCGGGCGCTGGTGACGGGCAGCACCGCGGGGATCGGCGCCGCGATCGCGGCGGGGCTTGCCAGAGAGGGCGCGCGCGTCATCGTCAACGGCCGCTCCCCGGCGCGGTCGAGAAAGCGGTCGCGACGCTCAAGGCGGAATCCGCCGGCGACGTGATAGGGTGCGCCGGCGTCCTTGGACACGGCCGGACGATCGAGGACCTGGTTCGCCGCAATCCGAGGTCGATATCCTCGTCAACAACCTGGGCGTCTTTGAGCCGAAACCGTTCGAGGACATCCCGGACGACGGATTGGATGCGGTTCTTCGAAGTCAACGTGCTGAGCGGGGTGCGCCTCTCCCGCGCCTACTTGCCGGCGATGAAGCGGGCGAATTGGGGGCGCATCATTTTCATCTCGAGCGAGAAGCGCTCTGCAGATCCCGGCGGAAATGATCCATTACGGCGTGACGAAGACGAGCGCAGATCGCAGTCGCCCGGGGTCTGGCCGGAGATCTCGCCGGCACAGGAATTACGGTCAACAGCGTCCTGCCCGGCCCGACAGATCGCGCGGGGTGAACGATTTCGTCGCGGCGCTCGGCTCAGGCGCAAGCTTCGAGGCCTTTGAGACCGAGTTCTTTCAGAAGTTTCGCCCGACCTCGCTTCTCAGGCGCTTCGAAACGCCGGAAGAGATCGCCTCGTTCGTCACCTATCTTGCGAGCCCGCTCTCATCTGGGATAACGGGCGCGGCGCTCCGGGTCGACGGCGGTGTGGTCAAGAACGCCTTCTAGCTCTTATGTTCGCCGTCAAGGGCTCGGACGCAATCGAGCGGCCGAGCGGTGAGATGGCCGTCGGCAGGAATAGGCTGGAGCTGCGCGGAGCTGGGAGCGGAGCGAGAGACGACGGTTGATCAAACTCTTATCCGCGGGTTGGTTACCGCCTTCCGTGTCTTCGTCTCGGGGCTATCCTCGGTCTAGAGGACGGGCGTCGGGCGCGAAGCCCGGCCACATAACTAGCGACGGGAGTTCCCCACCTTGGTGCTCCGCTCCCGGGTCTGCGCAGCGGGAGAAAGAGGTCGCTCCTTACGCGGGCGCGACCTCCCGTCCGATCGCCCACAGGAAAGCCGCCATCTCGCGGGCGATCGCGGCCACGACGACGGGCGGCTTCTTGCCCGTGGCGCTGAGGCGACGATAGCGGGCGCACAGACGGACCTGCGCTTTCCAGGCGATGTCGCGCACAGGCTTGGGCAGCCCTTCGAACCGCGCTCTCAAGGTCTCGCTGACCCTTGCCGGGTAACGATAGGTCCAGGCCGCCTCGACGAGGGCTCGCCGCGCGCGCCGATTGCCTGTCAGAGTGAGGCCCTTGCGTCGGATTGTGTCGCCTGTTGAGCTTTCCGCCGGGACAAGTCCGAGGAAAGATGTCAGTTGCCTTGGCGTATCGAACCGGCGCACGTCGCCGATCTCGGCGGCGAAGGTCACGGCGACGAGAAACGACGCGCCGCGCATCGCCTGGTAAGCTTTCACCACCGGGGCCATGGACCATTCCGGCACGATGAGGGCGAGTTGCTTCTCGAGACGGCGCAGGCGCTGCAGAGAATCTTCGATCGCGTCAATGGCTTCCTGAAAGACGATCTGCTGGGCGGCATGGTCGAACTTCTGATCGGCGAGCCAGCGCCGATGCGCCAGCGTCCAGTGCCCGCCGCCGCTGTAAATCCGGCTGTGCCTGAGCAGGAAAGAGAGAAGCTGCTGGCGCTTGCGCCGAAGATCGTCAGCCGACGCCTCACGGGCGCGAACAAGGTCCCGGACCGCCTCATGGGCCGGGTCGGGCGCCCACACTCCCGTGAGCTCACCCGCCCGATGAAGACGCGCCAGAGTGACCGCATCCCGACGGTTCGTCTTGATCCGTTCACCCGCTCGTTTCGGGATCAGCGCCGGAGCAACCACCATGCAGTCATGCCCGAGCGCCTGCACCTGGCGATAGAGCCCGTATCCCGTAGGCCCGGCCTCGAAGCAGACATGCAGCCGGTCGTATCGGTTAGCCAGTCTTTTGATCGTCCGCTCGATCGGCGCAGGATTGTTCTCAACATCGCCTATAAACCGGACTTCCCTGGTCCGGCCACCCTCCGCGATCGCCACGGCGTGCTTCTTCTTGGCGACATCGAAAGCCACCAAAACTTCGCTATACTTCTCCATGGTCCGCCCTCCGTGCATGAGGCTCGGCTCGGTCCGCCCGAGCAACCCTCGTTCTACCTGCACGAAAGGGCAGGCCACCGGCGCGAGCCCGCGAACATGAAGTCTAGAGCCTGACGTTCGTCAGTTCATGATCCAGATTTTTGAGCCGCAGCGACCTTCGCCCGCGCCCACCAGTGGGACCGTCGCCGCCGCTGGGGCCCAACCAGATAGCGAGTCTCCGCCGGGGCTTTCAAAAACTGCGCGGCCCGGTCCTCGATGATCTCGTCGGCTTTGGTGACGCGCGCCTCGCGATATCTCAGTTCGAGCAGGGAATGGATGAGGAAGGTCTCGATCATCTTGCCGGGCTCGGTCGGATCCTCGAACATATGCCAGGCATAGGCGCCGTCACGCCTCCGTTCGAGGCTGACGTCCTGCATCACGGCGAGGAAGGCGCTGTTCTCCGACGGATCGATCAGATATTCGATGATCGCTAGGATCGGTCCCTCATCATCCGGGACCTGGTTGGCGAAAGACGGCGCGCGCCAGCGCATGGACGGAGTGAGATCGTCGGCATCGCTCGCCTGCAGCTTCCTCCCCCATGTGAGCGCGAGCCCGATCAACGTCCCCGCGCCCGCCGCATAGAGCGCGAACGGCACCCCTTTGACCGTGGCGACTTCGCCCCAGACCGCGCTGCCCAGCGTCAACGCGCCGAAGTAGACGGTGAGGAAAATCGCGAGGCCTCGACCGCGCACCCATTGCGGCAGAGCCACCTGCGCCGAGACGAAAAAGGCCGTCAGTGCGATGATCGAGGCAGCGCCGGAGATGAAGCTCGCGATGAGCGCCAGCACCGGCTCGTGCGCGGCGGCGAGCAGGCAGAGAGCGACGACGGTTCCGAGCGCGCCAACAGCGGCCTGCGCACTCGCGCCGAGCCGCCTCTTCAGCCAAGTGAGCGCAAATGTCGCGACGATCGAGCCGACGCCGATTGCGGCCATGAGCTCGCCGTAGATCTCCGCTCCGTCGCGACCCTGGCGGCGAGCCACGAGCGGCAGCAAGGCCAGGTAGGCGCTGGCGAAGGGAAAGAAGGCGATGGCGCGAATGAGCGTCGCGTCCATTTCGCGACTGTATCGGACGTAGCGCACTCCCGTCGTCATGGCGCTGATCAGGCGTTCGGCGGGAAGCGTCTCTTTCGGCCTTTTTGGCGCCCGCCACCAGATGAGGGCCGTGAGGATCGCGAGATTGCCGAAGCAGCAGCCCCAGAACGGAATCGCGATGCTGAACCTCACGATCGCATATCCGGCGATCGCCGGACCGATCGCGCGGGCCACATTGTAGCTCGCCGTGTCGATCGCGATCGCGCTGTCGAGGTCGGACCTCGGGACGAGGATCGGCGTGATGAGCAGCCACGCCGGCGCTGCGAGCGCCCCGCCCACACCCATGAGGAACGAGGTGCCAAGCAGCGGCGCCGGGCTCCCCAGCCCATATGAAACCACCGCTGCGAAGACGATCGAAATCACGGTCACGATCGCTTCGGCCACGATCAGGAGCCGACGCGGGTCCACGACATCGCTCAGCGCACCGGCCGGCAAGGTCAAAAGGAACAGCGGCAGGGTCGTGGCGACCTGAACCGCCGAGACCAGTCTCGGACTCGGGTTGAGGCTGGTCATCATCCAGGCCGAGCCGGTGTCGAACATCGCCAACCCGACGCTCGAAAGCGACGTCGCGATGAGGATGACCATGAACGCGGGATTGCGAAGCAAACCGGGGCGTGGTTCGCTCGAGGCCGTCGTCGGGTCGAGGTTCAATTCGCTGGCCAAGTCATCCGCCCGGTTTCCAAACGCCGTTCGACCCTGAACATTGCCTGCCCGCACTGCGCGGCTTTGGCAAGCGCATCCTTAAGACCCGCGGCGCTTAGAGGTGCTCGCGAAAGAACGCGCCCGCATGCGCGAGCGCGCGGCGGCCGGGCTCGAGACGCGCGTTCCAGAGCGGCCAGGCGTGGATCATCTGCGGCCAGATTTCGAGGGTCGTGGAGACGTCGGCCGCGCCGGCGGCCGAGGCGAGGCGGAGAGCATCGTCGAGCAGGGTCTCGGCCGAACCGATTTGGATCAGCGTCGGCGGCAGACCTTTAAGATCCGCGTAGACAGGCGAAAGGCGCGGGTCTTTCCGGTCTATTCCCGCCGGCGCGAAAGCCTTGGCCAGCTCCTCGAGGTATCCTTTCTGAATGAGCGGATCGACCGCGCTTTTGCTCACGAGCGTCGCGCCCGACATGGCGAGATCGACCCATGGCGACAGGAGCCAGAGACAACCGGGCAAGTCCTCGCCCGCGCGCTGGAGCTCTTTGACCAGAGCGAGCGTCAGATTTCCGCCCGCGCTGTCGCCGCCGACGGCAATGTGCTTGGCCGCATAGCCCTCGCGGCGCAGGCGCCGCCAGACGGTGAGCGCGTCGTCACGCGCGGCCGGAAAAGGATGCTCTGGGGCCAAGCGGTAGGCGGCGGCCAACGTGCGCACGCCCCCCGCCCGGCCCGCCTCGGTGACCAGTCGGCGGTGGCTGACGATCGAGCCCGAACAATAGCCGCCGCCATGAAAATAGATCAGCACGCGGGAGGCGTCGGCGCCCGGAACGATCGACCATTCGCCCTTGACCCCGTCGAGATCGACCGTCTCGAGCTTGACATCGTCCGCGACCGGCCAGACTGACCCGACTTCCTCGATCCGGCGCCGCCGTTCCTCCCAGCCCACCGGCCGCGGCTTGGCGCTGAGCAGAGCGCGAATGGCGTCGATTTCGCTTTGAGACATGGGCTGCGAACTCCCAAACTCGGACCTAGCGCAGGCTGCTGAGGCTATCTACAGCTCATTGTTTAGGACGAATCCTGCGCTGGATCGGACGCGATCAATCAATGTTTAGCAAACAAACAGTGTTCGTAGTGGGCGCGGGCGCGAGCGTCGAGTTTGGCCTACCAGTCGGCAAGACACTGGCGACAACGATACAGGGAAAGATGGATATCCGATTCCAGTTTCCTGACAAACCATTAGGGGGTGGTGATTTTGAGTTGTTCACTCAGCTTACTCACCGCCGCAGGAACGAGGCACAATCCTTTGAACAGGCGGCATTGCTTATACGGAATGGGATAGGTCTAGCTCTGTCAATCGATGACTTTCTCGATCTGCATCGTGCAAACAAATACGTCAATGAGTACGGCAAGGCCGCGATCGTCAAATCTATTTTGGAAGCTGAGCATGCAAGTTCGCTCTTTTTCGCCGGCCCCGCCGAGCGCGACCTGTTCAATCCAGAAAAGTGTAAGGACACTTGGATAATGAAATTTTTCTCGATGCTCAGTCGTGGTGTCCCAAGAGAAGAACGACAAAACGTCTTTGACCATGTCTCGTTCATAACTTTTAACTACGATCGGTGCATTGAACACTTTCTCGAAAACGCGCTGCAATCACTTTATGCAATTTCGAACGAGGAGGCGGTGGATCTAGTCAAAAAGCTCTCGATCATCCATCCGTATGGAAAAGTCGAAGACGTTGCATTCGGCACCACCCGCACAGACTACGCTGAACTAGCTGCAAGTATCAAAACGTACACTGAACGGGTACACGTCGCTGAAGTGATCGACAAGATACACGAAGAAGTATTGCGTGCTGAGACTATTACGTTTCTGGGATTTGGATATCACGATCAAAATATGTCACTGATAGAACCTGTAAATCCAATTCCAATCCCTAAAGATATATTTGGCACCGCGTACGGAATGTCGATTTCGGACTCCAACGTGACAACTAACCAGATTCTGCGTTGGTTTGACGAGGGCCTCACCCAAGAAATCCCAGAGAATGCGGATTCAGATTACAAACATGGCCTGTCGCGATCTCTTCGATCATTATGCAAAGACACTTGTCGCACGGTGTTAAGGTGTAGAAAAATGCCTCGACTGCGAACGCATCCCGGCGAAATCCTCGCCGAGGACTATCTCAAGCCTCTCGCCCTTTCGGCGAGCGCGCTGGCGCAGGCCATCGGCGTTCCACCGAATCGCCAGCGACATCATTCGCCAGCGGCGGGGACGTGTCCGCCGACACCGCCTTTGTTTTGGCAGATTTTTTGACGTCGATTCGCGATTTTGGCTGAACTTGCAGCCGGCCTGCGACCCTTCGCTGGCCGAGAACAAACATGACTATTCCCACGTGCTCCCGGGTGGACGCGCCTGCGCGGCGAACGGGATCGCAATAGCAAGGGAGCGCGCCGGCCTTCCCCGGGAGCGCCGATCGCGGGTTTGAAAACAGACTTTGCCGGTCTAACGAAGCGCGGCCCGCTGAACCGCAACGCGCGCAGCCACTGCGGCGGCGGCGGGATCACCCTCCTTCACCTTGCCCATGATTCCGGAGAGAATGTCGGTCAAAGCCGAATGGAGCTCCGTCTTGGCCTCGCCGGACAGAGTACGTGCGTCGACCGCGCCCCATCCGCCAATGACCTCCCAAACCGCCGCATTGCGCATTGCCGCAATGATCAGCGCTACCGAGACATTGTTTGCGCTCGCAAGGCCTTCAAAAGTCGCGGCCAAGTTTCTTTCCGAGTTAGCTGGAACTTTGACCACAGTTCGCCTCCCCTTTTATTGACAGTAAAATTTCTAAAGTCTTGTCGTCAGGAACGCAGGTTGAGCCGCGCCGATGCTTCTGTCAATACGTCGCAATGCAGGCCGTGTCGGGCTAAGATCGGCAGCAGCGACCGGAACATAAGGCCGGCGACCCGTTCGTTGCCCCGTTCGGTAAAGTGGACAATGTCGAGATAGAGGTCGTCGTCCCAATGGCCGTCGACGCCGGCGGCCATATCGATCAGCGGCGCACCCTCCTCGTGGGCGATGAGCTTGACCATGCGGTTATGCGCCTCATTGGCGGCGATGATGTCGTCGATCGGCTTGAACACCGCGCCATAGAAGTCCTTGACCTCGCGCGGGCTCTGCTCGTCACCGCCATGGTCGCATCGGCGAGCGCGATATCCGCGCCGCTCTCGCGCGCGAGCGCGATGAGCTTGCGGTAGTCGTCGGCATATCGGCTTCGCATGAGCTCGGCATCGGACATCGGTGGAAGAGCGGCCGCGCTCGCTTGCGCTGAATTCCGATCGCGCCAATCGTGCGCGGCGCGCTCGATCGTCAGCACCGCGCGGCCGATGAGCGCAGAGGCTCGGGGCCTGACGCCCGGCTCGTTAGGCTCCGGGACGCGCCTCAGGCCGAACGGCAAAAAGCCGTTCATCCCATGCGTGCTGACGATGAGATCAGGCTTCAGCGGCAGGATGTCGCGGCGCATGCGCTCGAGATTGTTTTCAAGCGTATAGGCCTCGGTTCCACCGTTGACGATTTCGATCTTGCGGCCGCACGACGCATGCCGGTCGAACAGGTCTTGCAGCAGTTCCGGCCACGGCTTCTCGCCATCGCGCAGAGTGGGGCCGAAGGTCTGCGACTCGCCAAGCGCGACGATACGGAACGCATCGCCCTTGTCGCGGGCCATGTCCGGCCCGCGGAAGCCGAGATTGTTGATATGAATCGTGGTGTCGAACATGCGCCCCGAGCTGCCCGGAACCATCACGAAGGGCAGCTTCTTTTGCGGGTCCGGCGCATCGATCGCCGCTCTTATGCCGTCTTCGCGAATCCACTCGTGGAGATAATAGAACCACCAGGTCGCGAAGGCGGTCGGATTGGCGTGCGCGGCGCGATAGGAATAGGTGGGCTCCGCGACTGTCGCGACCAGCGGCAATCCGGTCGAGCGGCGATAGAGAGCGTCGGCGAAAGGCAGCGCGAGCGCGAACAGAAGGAAGGCGCGCGCGGCAATCGCGATCGCGCCGGTCGAGAGCGGTCGCGCCTGCTCCACGAGCGCAAGGACGAGAACCGCCGTCGCGGCGAGCAAAGGGTAGAATGCGTAGGGCTTGTCGGCCATGAAGGCGTTGCGGGCGAGCACGCCAGCGGCCAGCGTGGCGACAGCGAGCGCGCTTATGAGAAGCCAGGGGCGTGAGCGGCGAGGTTCGATCCGCGCGGCGCGACGGTCCCGACGGCCTCGCGCCCTGGGCCACCGTAATAAGGGCGCGCCACGAGGATCGGCCGCTCGAATCCCGCGAAAAAGACGGTCGACAGCGCCAGGATCGATAGCACATAGAGGGCGAGTTGGAGCGGGAGCGGCGTCGAGGCGATGAGCGGCTTCAGCGCCATGATGACGATGAGGTGGAAGAGATAGACGGAATACGAGACGCGGCCGAGATAGAAGCTCGCGCCCCTCACGATGCGATTGTGAAAGAGGCCCTCGGCGTGCCAGAGGACGCCGACCGCGATCATGCCAAACGCCGCCGAGACATAGGGAAACGCGAGCTGAGCCGTGAGCGACGCCCTTGACGGCCGAGATAGCGACGCCGAGCTCGGCCGGGATCATAACCGCAAGCAGCGCGAGCAGCACGCCCAGACGCCCTCGGCCTGAGGCGCCGTCCAGCCCAATCGGCGCACGACGCTCGAGCGCGAGATAAAGCAAAAAGCCCCAGACAATGGAGTCGATCCGAAACAGCGTGACGCGGCGGACGTTCAAGTCCCAATCGTGCGGCGCGAACGCGAGCCTCAGCGCCGCGACGACGAGAATGACCAGAACCGCGAAGGTCGCCTCAAGCCGCCGGTCGCGTCGCCCCAGCACCCTTGCGACCAGAAACAGGGCGGGAGCGAACAGCACATAGAACCATTCCTCGATCGCCAGGCTCCACGCTACGGGATAGAAATCGACGTGGTTGGCGGAGGAAAAGAGGTTCTCGACATAGAAGAGATAGCGCACAAAATCGGCGGTCATCAGATTGCCGCTCAGCGCCGCAATGACGACCAGCGCGACGACATAGGGCGGGATGGTGCGCATCCAGCGCCGGATGAGAAACACGCCGAGATTGCGCGACGGCTTGCCCACCACCCAATCGACGATCTGCGGCGCGAGCACAAAGCCGCTCAGCACGAAAAAGACCTCGACGCCGGCGATCGCGAACGCCTCCGCAAACGGCTGAAACGGCGCGTTGGCGGTCAGATAGTGAGGGATCGCGACCGCGAACGCCGCCGCTCCACGCAGGAAATCGAGCGAGGCGCTGCGCTTCATTTCGGCGCGGTATAGACGAACGGGGCGTTGATCGTTTGACCGGCGAGCGCGAACAGAACGACGAACGCCGCAAGGCAGACAAGCGCCGCGGTCGCCCATGGGCCTTTGAGGAACCGCAGGCCGAATTCAATCATCCTGTTCGAATCTCCCGAGCAGCCAACGATCTTGCGTCAAGCGGGCCATGGCCTGCGTTTGCGCCGCCTTAACACAACCTTGTGCAGCGTCGCCTTGATCGGATCCAGCGCCTACGGCGCGGAAACTTTCACCCTGCCGGCCAACCAACGGCGCAAACACAGGCGCCCTCGGGGTCAACTTCGTGACAAGCCAAGAGAAGACGCCGTGGCGCGCGCCAAAATGGATTGGAGCGGACGTCTACAGTCCCGACGACAAGCAGATCGGAAAGATCGACGACTTGCTGCTGGATCGTCGCGGCGCCGCAATGGGGTTCACCCGGGTGAGGTCGGGCGCTGGGTTCCGCCTATTGCGGGGCCGGGGCGCCGGCTAGCGGGCCGATCTGGAGCGGCTTGAGCATGAACTTCACGACGTCTCTGACGGGCGCTGAGGGCAAAGCCTGCTTGGCGCGCGCGTCATGGAGCGCCGCGGCCGCTTGCCGATCACTGTCGTTCGCTGACCCGAGATCGTGCTGGTAGAGGTCGCGGATCCATGCGTCGCCTGGCGCGGGCGCAGCATCCTTGGCCAATTCAAGCCACATCAATCCGCGCGCGCGCTGGCGCGGGACCCCATCGCCCAAGAAAAGCATATGCCCAAGCAGAGCTTCTGACGGGGCGTGGCCCTTTTGCGCCGCGACCGCCAGCCAACGAACGGCGGCGACGTTATCCTTGGCAAGGCCTCCTGCCCCGACCGTGTACATGTGGGCGAGATTATATTGCGCGTTCGGATCGCCGAAGATCGTGGCCGCGTATTGAAACAATTCGTGCGCTCGGCGGGGGTCCGACCGCACCTCGCTGTTCGGTATGCCGTTCAGGCAATAGACGCCGACCGCCACAAAAGCGTTAGAAACTGCGCTGAGATTTCGCCGGTCCGGCTGGTCCTCATCGTAGTCTTCCACCATCTGGTTGAAGTAATGGTACGCTTTCAAGTCATCCTGCGGGACGCCCTGACCGTCCGCGTACATCTCACCGAGTTTCCATCGTGCGAGATCTTGCCCGCTGTCAGCGGCGTAGGTCAGCGCCGCAACCGACGCATCGGCGTCGCCAGCTTTCAAATCGGCGAGACCGGCGCGCAGGGCCTGATTAGGATCGGTGAAGTTTTTTGGGATCTTCTGCGAGGGATCGGACGTTGACCCATCGAAACCAAAGGCGGGCGCCAACCCAAGCGTCATCGATCCGATGATTGCGAAAGCGAAGCGGCGGCGCAACGACGCTGTCTCGACCGCTACCTTCGCACACGCCACGCGCATATCGATCCCAAGTTGCCGCCCGGCCGCGTCGCGGTCCTTTGACGGCGCTCGCGACACGGACGACTTTCCTCTTGAATGATTTCAAAGTGCGGGCGGTTTATGGCGCAATCGCGGCGCCTTCCAGCCGGAATCTCGACTCGCTAGAGTTGCATCGAAGATGTTGCGCAAAAGCAACATTTCGGGCTTCGAGGGGCGCTTCAAACGCGCCCCAAACGCTCGCGCGCGCCGGTAAGCTTAACAAGTCGCGCCTGAAACGTCTCAAGTCTGTCCTGATGTTCGGCGATAATCTCCTCAGGCGCGCGGGCGACGAAGTCGTCGTTGCCGAGCTTCGACTCGACCTTGGCGATTTCGAGCTTCTCCTTCGCGATCTCCCGGTCGAGACGCGCCTTCTCCGCATTGAGGTCGACGACCCCAGCGAGCGGCAGCGCCACCGTCTCGCCGCGGACGACGAGGAGCAGCGCGCCCGGCGGCGGCGCCTCGGCGGTATCGATCGAGCCAACGCGCGCGAGACGGCCGATGCTCTCGCTCCAGGCGCGCGCGCTATTGGCCGCCCGCTCGCTTGGAGCGATGAGGATGAGCGGCGTCTGGATCGATGGCGCCACACCCATTTCCGACCTCACCGACCGCACCTCGGCGATCAGATCGACAACCCAGCCAATCTCGCCTTCGACCGCCTGGTCGATCTCAAAGCCATCGCGGGGCCACGGGCCGAGAGCCAAGGGACCGACGCGCTTCGGACCGGTTTCTCCGGTGATCGCCCAAAGCTCCTCGGTCAGGAACGGCATGAAGGGATGCAGAATCGCGTAAATCATGTCGAGCACATAGGCGATCGTCGCCTGGGTCTCGCGCTTGGCCCTCGGGTCGGCGGCGCCCTGCAGCACGGGCTTCGCCAGTTCCAGATGCCAGTCGCAGAAGACGCTCCAGACGAACCGGTAAACGGCGTTAGCGGCGTCGTTGAAGCGATAAGCTTCAATCGCGCCCGCCGTTTCGGCCGCCGCCGAGGCGGCCTCGCCGAGAATCCAACGGTTGAGCGGTTCGCGCACGGCTGAGGCATCGAAACCCTCGGCGCGAACGCAGCCGTTCATCTCGGCGAAGCGTGAGGCGTTCCAGAGCTTGGTCGCGAAGTTGCGGTAGCCTTCGATCCGGGCCTCGCTCAGCTTGATGTCCCTGCCCTGCGCCGCCATCGCCGCGAGTGTGAAGCGCAGCGCGTCGGCGCCGAAACGGTTGATGAGGTCGAGCGGGTCGATGACGTTGCCTTTCGACTTCGACATCTTCGCCCCCTTCTCGTCGCGCACGAGGGCGTGGATGTAGACGTCGTGAAACGGCGCCTCCTCCATGAAGTGGAGACCCATCATCATCATTCGGGCGACCCAGAAGAAGATGATGTCGAAGCCGGTGACGAGCGCATCGGTCGGGTAGAAGCGCTTGAGCTCCGGCGTCTCCTCCGGCCAGCCGAGGGTCGAGAAGGGCCACAGCGCCGAGGAGAACCAAGTGTCGAGCACATCCTCGTCGCGCGTGAACATGTCCGTCAATCGCGCGGGGTCGCCCGCGAGGGCGTCAGCGTCGGCTTGCGCCAAGGCGCCGCGTTCCACGCCGTCGGCGAGCGCCGCGGCATAGGCCGCTTCCTCCGTCTCCTCGACATAGACCGCGCCCCAAGGGGCGTACCAGGCCGGGATCTGATGCCCCCACCAGAGCTGGCGCGAGACGCACCACGGCTGGATGTTCTCGAGCCAATCGAAGTAGGTCTTCTCCCAGGTCTTGGGGACGAACTGGGTCTTGCCCTCGCGGACGGCGGCGATTGCCGGCTCGGCGAGCGTCTTGGCGTCGGCATACCACTGATCGGTGAGCCAGGGCTCGATCACGACGTTCGATCGGTCGCCGTGCGGCACGGCGTGCGCGTGCGGTTCGATCTTCGCCAGCATGCCGGCGAGCGCCATCATCTCGACGATCCGCGCGCGGGCGACGAAGCGATCCTGGCCATCGACCGCAGCGATGAGCCGCGCGTGGTCGTGGTCGCTCTCCAGCCCCTCGAAGAAGTCGACGTTGCCCTTGAGTGTCACCCGCCCTTGGGCGTCAAGAATATTGATCGCGCGCGCCCCCTCGGATTCGTGCCGCTTGCCGACCTCGAAATCGTTGAAGTCATGCGCGGGCGTGATCTTGACCGCGCCGGCGCCCTTTTCCGGATCGGAATATTCGTCGGCGACGATCGCGATCAGGCGGCCGACCAGCGGCAGCCGGACATGGCTGCCGAACAGATGCTGATAGCGCGGATCGTCCGGGTGGGCCGCGACCGCCGTGTCGCCCAGCATCGTCTCCGGCCGCGTGGTGGCGACGGTCACCCGCTCGCCGGTCTCTTCGCCGTCCTCGTCCACCACCGGATATTCGAAATAGTAGAGGTGCCCGTTGGGGTTCTTGGCCAGGACCTTGGCGAGCGCCGCGGCGTCAAGCGGAGCGCCGTCCGTCCGCGACCACTTGAACGAGCCCTTGGTCTCGATCTGCACGACCTCGAGGTCCGAGATCGCGGTCTGGAACTTGGGGTCCCAATTGACGAGCCGCTTGTCCTTATAGACGAGCCCCTCGCGATAGAGCTGAACGAACACTTTGGCGACCGCGCGCGACAGCCCCTCGTCGAGGGTGAAGCGCTCGCGGCTCCAGTCGCAGGAGGCGCCGAGGCGCTTGAGCTGGGCCACGATCGCGCCGCCCGATTCCGCCTTCCACGCCCAGACGCGCTCGACGAACGCCTTGCGTCCCAGTGCGCGGCGGTCCGGCTCCTGCCGCTCCATGAGCATGCGCTCGACCACCATTTGCGTGGCGATGCCGGCGTGATCGACGCCCGGCTGCCACAGCACGTCGCGGCCATTCATGCGCCAGTAGCGGCACAGAACATCCTGAAGCGTGTTGTTGAGCGCGTGGCCCATATGGAGATTGCCGGTGACGTTCGGCGGCGGAATGACGACGCAAAACGGTCGCGCCGTCGCCCGGTCAGGGCGACCGGCCCGGAAGGCGCCCGTCTCCTCCCAAAGCGCGGAGGCGCGGCCTTCCGCCGCAGCGAAGTCGAACGATTTGTCCATCATGGAATACTGGTCCGCGTTCCCGTCGGAGACGCCGCTGAGATCAGATGGCGGCCTTCCGAGCGGCGCTGGTCGCTACCGACATGGCAGGCGCAAGCGCCACAAGGGCGCTATAAATGCATCGTCCCGGCCGAAGTCAACGCGTGGGCCGCTGACCGCGCCGTCTATTTTCGTCCGCGCGCGACCCTCTGAATTTCATCCCGGACCAGCCGCTCGACAATGGCTGGAAGGTTGTCGTCCAGCCACTGCTTGAGCATCGGCCGGAGCATGTCGCGCACCATGCCGTCGGCGAGCTGGGCGCTGCGCACATCGAGACCAGCCGATAAGGCCCCAAACGACAAGGCCGCGGCCTCGGTGGCCTCTCGCGACAACAGCGGCTCGTCGCTCGGCTCATGCGCACCGGCCGCGGACTCGGCTTCAACCGCTTGCGGCCGGCGCCAAACGACCGTCGGCGCGTTCGCGTCCACGCGCTGGGGCGGTCCGGAAGTCTCGCCGTGCGGCGCGGCGGCGTCTTTGGAATAGACGATCTCCGGCGCGGGCGTCGGCGCAGGCTGTAGCGCTTTGGGGGCGGGTCTCTTGGCGGGATCATCGGCGATGATGTTGCGGATCGAAGCGAGAATCTCCTCCATCGACGGCTCATGCGCCCGTTGCGCGCGATAAATCGCGTCGAAATCGCGCTCGCTGGAATTCGAATTGATTGGGCTCATCGGACCCGCCTTGCTCCAATCCAAGGAGCTTTGTTCTATGCGCCTATCGCGAGCTCGGACTTAAGCCAACGCCGTCGCCGAATCGAGCGGCGCCTCGATGCAGTTGAATATACGATAGCGGCTGGGAGCCGCCATCTGCAAGCGGCCCAAGTCAAACGCCCTCACTGTCCGCTCGGCGTCCTGAGGCCGATCCACTTGCTCTTCACCTGATCGAAATGCACCCTCGGATCGTATTCGGCGACCGCAAGTCCAAGCGTCGGGATGTTGAGCCGGCCGATCGCCGACAACAACGAATACGAAATCGACGACCTGGTCGTGTTCGGCCTGAACCAGCGTCGTTCGCGCCTGCAGCAGAGCCTGTTGGGCGTTGAGCACGTCAAGGGTCGTCCGCTGGCCGACCTTCGCCTCTTCGCGCACGCCGGTCAGCGCCACTTCATTGGCGGAGACCGACGCGCGGGCGGCGCGCACCACGCCGACCGCAGCTTGATTGAGGCCCCAGGAGGCGACCACGGCCTGGCGGACCTGGTTGCGCAAGGAATCGGTCTGGATTTCCTGTTGCGACAGACTCTCCTTGGCTTGGCGGGTCGAAGCATATTCCGCGCCACCCTGGTAGATCGGGATGGTGATTTGGCCCATGATCTGACCCTGCAAGAGGCGCAGGCCCGGGAAACCATTCGCGTCGTAGTTATTCGAGAGTGAGGCAGTCAACCCGATTGTGGGGTAGAGCGCACCCTCGGCGATCTTCACCTGCAACTGCGCGGCGTCGACGCCGTGCAAAGAACCGCTGATCGCCGGATGCTCGACTTGCGAGATCGCTATCGCCTCGGGCAATGTTTTCGGTAAAGGCCTCATGAGCGGTTTCACCGGCGCAAGGCTGGTCGGCTGATCGCCGATGAACTGGCGATAGCGCGCCACCGCGGCCTGCAAGGTCGCCACAGCGCTGAGCGCGGTGCCCTGCCCTTGAGCCAGGCTCGCCTCTGCTTGCGCGACGTCGGTGCGCGTCACCTCGCCAACGGTGAAGCGGTCGCGCGTCTCGCGCAATTGTTCTTTCAAAACATCGACGTTGTTGTTGTCGAGGTCGAGAATAGCCGTATCCTCGAGTACGTCCATGTAAGCCGTGAGGGCGGAAAGAAGCGTATTTTGCTCGGTGTTGCGCAATTGTTCCCGCGCGCCGAAGACCTGCAACTCGGCCTGACGGATCGAATTGAGCGTGCGGTTGCCGTTGAAAACGGTCTCGCTGGCTTGAACGCCATATCCTCGCGGATAAAGGGTGCTCGTAGCGCTAACGGAGCTTCCAGTCGCGCCCGTCTGAGTGATGGCCTCCCGCGAGATCGCAATATTCCCCGTAGCCTCGACAGTTGGCAGGTACCCCGCGTTTGCCTTCGGAATGTTCTCGTCCGCGACCCGGACCGCGGCGCGCTGCGTGTTGATGTCCGGATTGGTTAGATACGCCTTGACGAGCGCTCCGCCGATCGTTTCCGCCCGCCCCGCGCTAGCGCCAAGCGCCGCCAGACTGCCCGCCGCCAGGAGCGCTGCGCGCACGAGGTGGGGCGTTCGGCCGCACATTGCAGCCAACCGTATTTGCAATGCGCTTGAGCCCCAAATCATCCCGCCTCACGCGCCCTTCACCGCATCGTGAAGTCAAGCGGTCGACCCTCTCGTCGTCGCTTAACTTGCACGTCCAACACAAAAATCAAAGACGCGAGCGCTACAACCGGAACAGTTCACCCACGCCGCTTCCCGCTCGCTCGCCGAAAGCAGCCAAAACAGAGAGTATCATAGGCGGAGAAATCCCCATCGCGCTACGGCCCGCCGGAATGGCGTCCACTTTTCCACCGAGCGTCGCAAAGATGAGACACTTGACGCAGCGGAAACTCGTATGCGGAACAAAAGCCCAATGGCTTAGAAGGCGAAACTCACCTTAGGCCTGAAGCCATCGAGCAGGTCCGCTTTGGTCTCGAACAGCGCCCTGCGGCTGACCGCCCCGCTGGTCTTTTCATAAAGGACCGCCTGCGAGGGCTCCGAGCACGCGTCAATGCCGACGAGACGGCCGGGATCGGCGAGCAGGGCGATGAGACTGTCCGGAAAAACTCCAAACGCCCCCTCGACGACGATGAGGTCGAACGGTCCAAGAGCGGCGGCTCCGCTATCGAGCGGCCCGACCACCACAGTGACGTTCGCACGATTGTGAAGTTCGCTCTTGGCCACTTCCGCCGCGCCGGCGTCCGATTCCAGGAGGACGACTTTCGCGCCCATGGAGGCAAGGATGGCCGCGCCGTAGCCGGAGCCGCCCGCCACATCGAGCACGCGATCGCCGGAAACGACCATCGCCGCCTGAAGCATCCGCGCAAGGACCATCGGCGCCAGCAGACGGCGGAATTTGGCGCCGCGCGCCGGCAGCTCGCGATCGAGATACGCGAGAGACTCATGCACCGTCGCGACGAAGCGCTGGCGCGGAACCTCCAGGAACGCCGCCAGCACAACCTTATCGACCACCCCGCCAGTGCGGAGCTGCCCATTGACCATCTGCAAGCGCCGGTCCAGCATCGTTTCGGCGGAAATGTGCGCCCCCTTGGCTCAGACCCGCGATATGGGGCGGATCGCCGCGCCCCGGATGAACAATTTTTGGAGGCCTCGCCCGGAATCGAACCGGGTGCATGGATTTGCCGTCGCGTCCGAGGGCATTTTTTAACCCATTGATTTCTGGGGTCTGTCCGAGAAACCGTGGGGAAACCCTTGAGAATCAACGGCAGGTCCTTGCGGGCCTAGGCGTTTCGGGCATTGTGCGGCGATGATTGGCGACGAGACGCGCTGACGAATCGTTGACTCGAAACCAACAAGGCGGGCTCAAGGACGCGAACTCCCGCGATGGCGATAAGGCTCGACGAGCCCGCGGTCAAGAGCGCTCCGGCGCCTTCGACGAGTAGGCTTCCCTATTGGGACGACGAGGCCACCGGACTCAATTATCGCATCAACGGAACTGAGCGTCGGATTACTATCCGGCTCGTTTCCTGAGTGGTTGGCGCGCGCCGCTCGCGACGAGGCGAAAGTTCTCCGAAAGCGCTTCACAAAAAAATATATCCGCAAGGGTAGGACCTCGAACGACCCATGCTCGGACCTCACTCAGTTCAGTAAACGCGCGGCCCAATCGGAAACCGCATCCCCACTGCTCATTTTAGGCTCCACCAAACCGTCGATCATGAACGTGGGCGACACGTGAATGCCGTTCTGGCGTGCGTATTTGCTGTGCCATTTGATCTCTCGGTCAAGATCAGGAATGGCGAAGGCGTCACGAAGCTGGATGCCGCTGTAGCCCTCGAGTTCGAGCGATGATGTCGTTCGGCGTGGCGTTCAGGTTTGGACCGCCGCAGTGGTGGTCGAATTCGAATTCCTCTCGATGGGCCGCCACCGCCGCCATGACCGCCTTCGCGGCATGCTTACCGCTCTCAAGAGTCGAGGCAGCCAAAACGCATCGTACAACAATGCCTGAGAACAAATGCCAAGGTTGTGACTGAAGCCGAATCTTGACGGTCACGCGATCCTCTCCGGCTTGCGCGAGCAACTCGTCAAGCTTGCCAAACGCCTTCGCGGAAAATGGGCAGGTCGGTTCGAGGAACATTTCGAACACCCTGGCTCCACGCCCCCAGACAAGCGGATCGGCTCGCCACTTATGCTTCATTCGACTACCCCTGCTTTCAAGCTGCGCGGGACAATCCTGTCACCCGAGACCAACAACAATCAACCTCGCGTTTTCGACCGCTTGATAAATCATCGAGTGTGACAAGCCGGCGGCGGAGGGCGACCTTTGCCCAGGTCGCGGCAGCCAAGGAAATGCTCGCCAAGGCCGCGGCGAGCAGCGCGTGCTGGGACGGTCTGACGACCGACACGCCGCTCGCCAGCGTTTCCACCCGAATTCCACAGATGACCCAGTCGTTGCACCAGCGGTTTGGAAAAAAATAGATTCACAGTCTCGCGATCAATAACGGGTTTTTCGACTTCATGGCGCCGACCTTGCGCGCCTCAGACAGCCTCGGCAGCGGACCGCGGGTCAACATTTCGGGGGGCGACGGCCCAAAGGCGGCCTTCGAATTCGCGGAGGCAATTACCAATTCGCGACAGTCGCGGAGCCGCTCAGCCTTCACGGATGGCAGTTGATCGACGAAGCGAACCTTGCTCCGGCTGGCGCGGAATGGAGCGCCTATGTCGACCCAACCCACCTTGTGATCAAGGAGAACATCGGCTCCAATGGCGGACCGAATAATGTCTATGATCCGGACAACGGTTACCGAGACGTCTACAAGAAGATCTGGGGCGTCTGATCCACGGATCCGGTCGTCGAGCGTGATCGGAGTTTTGCATCACACTCGCTCGGGCGGCTTTCTCGAAAGGCCAGCCTGTGAGCGATACTGAAGAAAGAAGCCATGACACCACACGAGCGCAGTCCATACTCGGCGATCGTCGATCGGCCACGCCTGAAAGCGCCCAATGGCGGCAATGTCATCATCTGGACGATCGTCAACCTCGAGGTGTGGGACATCTCCCGTCCTATGCCTCGGACCGCCATGCCGGCGCCCTCCGGACCAACGATGCTGCCTGACGTCGCCAATTGGGCCTGGCACGAATACGGGATGCGGGTTGGCGTCTGGCGCTATTTCAAGCTCTTCGAAAAGTTGGGCATCCGCCCGACGCTGTCATGCAACGCCCGTGTCTGCGAGGACTACCAGCGGGTCGCAGCGCAGGCTCGTGATGCGGGATGGGAATTTATGGCCCACGGCTACGATCAAATTCCCATGCAGAAGCTTGAGGATCAGCGAGGCACGATTCACAAGGCCATGGACGTGATCGAGAAGTTCACCGGCAAGCGGTCGGTCGGATGGCTCGGTCCCGGCCTGACCCAGACGCTCGATACGCCCGACCTTTTGACCGAGGCGGGCGTCAAATACATTGGTGATTGGGTCTACGATGACGAACCCACCACGATCCGGACCGCCAATGGGCCCCTTGTCACGCTGCCCTACAATTTCGAGACTCACGACATCGCGACGATGGTGCTCCAGCACCACGAGTCCCCTTATTGGGTGACGAAATGCCGCGACACATTGGATCGCTACCTCGATGAAAGTTCTGAGCGCACAAAGATAATGGCGATCGCGCTTCATCCCTACATCATGGGGCAGCCACACAGGATCGGCTACCTCGAACAGGCTTACGCGGACATCAACAGCCGCAAAGGCGTGGTGCATATGAACGGGGCTGAGATCCTCGACTGGTACACTGCCGCGACTTCCACGAACGCTCCGACGTGAACGAAGCTGCGGAGCCAATCGTGCAGTCCAAGGAAACGACGCTTTTCGGAGGGGTGGTTCCTTGATACCGATTACGTGATTGATGCTGCCTTTCGGCGTCCGATGTCGTCGGCAAGTGTGAGGCGAGTTCAGGGTCGCATGCGACGTCCAGCGTCCAAGGGGAACGACGGAATGACGAATGTGACGCAAAAGTCGTCAGCACAGCTAGGGCCGGGTGGGCACTGGCGCAATTGGGTTGGCAACCAATCCTTCATCGCGCGCCACATGGCGGAGCCTGGCTCGGAAGACGAATTGGCTGCGCTCGTGCATGCGGCCTCGCGGCAAAATCTCCCCGTCCGCGTTGCCGGCTCCGGCCATTCGTTCACGCCCGTAGTCGCAACGAGCGGCTTGCTGCTGAGCCTAAAGAATTTGCAGGGCCTCGTCAGCGCCGACCTCGATCGCAAGCGCGTCGTCGTGAGCGCAGGCACGAGGATTGGCGATATCGGCCGCGCTCTTAAGGAGATTGGTCTGTCGCTCGCCAATCAGGGCGACATCGACACTCAGGCGATCGCCGGAGCCCTGTCGACCGGCACGCATGGCACGGGGATCACACTCGGCTGTCTTTCGTCCCAGGCGGTCGGCATGCGGCTGGTTCAGGCGGATGGATCGGTGTTCGAGGTCGACGCCGATCGGGATCGCGAAATGATGGCCGCTGCCCAGGTTTCCATCGGCATGCTTGGGGTGATGTCGACTATCACGCTGCAGGCGATTCCCACTTATAATCTCAAGGAGAGGCTGTGGCGCGAGGATTTCGAGTCGTGCATGGAAAGGCACGACGAACTGGCCAAGACCAACCGCCATTTTAGTTTCTTCTGGTGTCCGGTCGCCAAGTCCCGGCACCTCTACTGCCTGCCCGACGTCGCCGCTGTCTCCAAGGTCAAGCGCGAGCACGACGTCTGCGAGATGAAGGTGATGAACCTAACCGACGAGCCGCCTCACGCGCACGAGAAGACCTTCGAGCGGGTCGCCTACAGTTCAGAAATCTATCCGATCGAATACATCCCGAACTTCCACGAGCTCGAATACGCGATCCCGGTCGAAAACGGGAAAGAGGCCTTGCGGCGAGTCCGCGAGCTGATGCTGACTGTGCACACGAATTGCATCTATCCGGTCGAATATCGTTTCGTCGCTGGCGATTCGGGCATGCTGAGCCCTTATTACAAGCGCGCGAGCGTGACGATCTCCGTCTCTGGCGGACCGGGGATCGACTATTGGAGCTATCTCCTCGACGTCGATGCGATCCTCCGCCAATACGGCGCGCGACCGCATTGGGGCAAGCTGCATTTCAATCGCGCGGACGACATGCCGTCGCTTTATCCACGCTTTCATGATTTCCAGGCGATTCGCCGCAAAATGGACCCGCTAGGCCTCTTCCTGAACGATCACTTGAGAAACCTGTTCGAGTGACCCACGCATCGTCGTGAAGCACGGTGGGATTGGCCTCAGAGGGCGACGCGTCTTAAGCTCTCGACGTCTCTATACCTAGCGCCCGACGACTTCCGGCACTTTTTCGGCCGGAGGTGTATTGCGGCTGCGGCCAGTCCGCACAACGCCGTCTATCATCGTCATGCCAACGCCCGGCAGGTCGCCGAGGCGGACAGAGTCGAGGAAATCGTTTCCCGCCGAATGCTGAGCCTTATCCATGAACACGAAATCGGCAGAGCGGCCGATTTCGACAAGACCGCAGTCGAGCGCCCGCATGCGCGCCGTGTTGCCGGTCGCGAAACAGAACGCGACCTCCGGGGTCACATCGCCGAGACTCGCGAGCATCGAGACCATGCGCAGGATGCCGAGCGGCTGCACGCCTGAGCCCGCCGGCCCGTCGGTGCCGAGAATGACGCGACCAAGCTCGCCGCGCTCCTTCGCCGTGCGCAGCGTGTAGAGCGCCGCGCGCTCGTTGCCATTGTGGACGAGTTCGAGGCCGCGCCTGCACCCCTCGCAGATACAGCGGATCTCCTTGTCGGGCAGCGCCGTGTGACCGCCATTAATATGGCCGACAACATCGGTGTCCGCTTCCAGCACCACGTCGGCGCCGATCAGGCCCGAGCCGGGGATCGAGGGTCCGCCGGTGTGGATGGTCGACTGGATGCCGTATTTGCGCGCCCAGGCGACCATCTGCTTCGCGTTGGCGCCATCCTTCACGCCGCCGAGGCCCACTTCGCCAAGCAGCTTGACGCCGGCTTCGGCCAGCTCCTTGAAGTCCTGCTCGGTCATGCCCGGCTCGATCACCGGCGCGCCGGCGTGCAGCTTGACGCCATTGACCCGAAAGGCGCTGAACGTGCGCTGGGCGAAGATGGCGTGCGCCTTCAGGCCGACGATGTCGCGCGGGCGCCCCGGCTGATGCACCTCGCCAGCAGAAATCATAGTCGTAACGCCGCCGTGCAGGGTGGAGTCGATCCAACCAAGCTGGTTTTGTCGCGGCGTCCAGTCGCCCGAGACGGGATGGACATGGCTGTCGACGAGTTCCGGCGCAACGACCACGCCTTTTGCGTCAACGACCGTGGTCGCGCCGGATACATCCACATCCTTCAAGCGCCCGACCGCCGTGATGCGTCCGTCGACTGCGACGATCGCGTCGGCGTCGAGGATCGGGTTCTCAATCGCGCCCGATAGCAGGAGTCCAATGTTGCGGATGACGGTCTTGCCTGAGCCGGCGGCGGGTGCGTCTTGGGCCACGGGTTTCCTCCTTCGATTGCATCGGTCTGATCAGACTGCGAGATAGGCGTCGCGCACGTCCGGCTGCGCTTCGAGATCCTGAAGCGTTCCGGCGAAACGGACGACGCCGCGCTCCAGGATCACGGCTTCGTCAGCGATCACCTTCGCGAAATGCAGGTTCTGCTCCGACACGAGAAGGCTCAGGCCGGCGCGCTTGAGGTCAAGGATCGCCTTGGCCATCTGCTCGACAATGCGCGGCGCGAGACCCTCCGAAGGCTCATCCAGCATGAGGAGTAGCGGATTCCCCATCAGCGTCCGGCCAATGGTCAGCATCTGCTGTTCGCCCCCGCTCATCGCCCCTCCCGCTCTGTGCCGCATCTCGGCAAGATTGGGAAAGAGGGCGTAGATTTTCTCAGGCGTCCAGTGTGGAGCATCGCTGCGCGGCGGCTGCCGGCCGACCTCCAGATTCTCCTCGACCGTGAGTTCGGTGAAGATGCGTCGGTCTTCCGGCACGTAGCCGAGGCCAGAACGGGCGATCCGATACGTCGGCTCCGCCCCGATCTCGCGCCCGAGAAAGCGGACGGAGCCTTTCCGCTCGATCAGCCCGACGATCGCCTTGAAGGTGGTCGACTTGCCCGCGCCGTTGCGGCCGAGCAGCGCCGTAACCGCGCCCTTGCGTACGGCGAATGAAACGTTGTCGAGAATCTCGGCCGCGCCATAGCTGGCCTTGAGACTCTGAAGCGAAAGCATCTCCGTCATCGCCCCGGGCCGTCGTGGTAGGTCAGGCCCTCACCGAGATAGACGGCCTGCACCTCGGGATTGCGTCTGACCTCGTCCGAACCGCCCTCGGCGATGAGCTGGCCGCGGCTCAGGACGAGAACGCGATCGGCGTGGCGGAACACGACATCCATGTCGTGCTCGGTGAACAGCACGCCGAGATTCTCCTCGCGCGCGATCCTAGCGGTGAGCGCCATCAGCTCCACGCGGTCACGCGGCGACATGCCCGCGGTTGGCTCATCCATCAAGAGAAGCCGCGGCTCATTGGCGAGCGCCATAGCGAGTTCGAGCCGCTTGAGGTCGCCGTAGGCGAGCTCGGCCGAGGGCCGCTCGGCCTGCCCCAGCATGCCGACGAGCGCCAGCAGCGCTTCCGCGCGCTCGCGTTCGGCGCGGGTTGCAAGCCCCCAGAGCCGCGTGGCGTGGCCGGCGTGCGACAGGAGAACCATCTGAACGTTCTCGATCACGCTCATCGACGCGAATGTCGCGGTGATCTGGAAGGTGCGGCCGACGCCGAGGCGCCAGACGTCGCGAGGCGGCCAACCGGCGATGTCCCGCCCGTCGAAGCGGATCGTCCCGGCGTCCGGCCGGATCTGGCCGTTGAGCATGTTGAAACAGGTGCTCTTGCCTGCGCCATTCGGCCCGATGAGCGCGACAATCTCGCCCTGGGAGACGCCGAGAGACACGCCGCGCACCGCATGGACGCCGCCATAGGCCTTGGCCAGGTCATGCGCTTCGATGAGTGCGCTCATGCCGCGGCCTTCTCGCGCGGGGCCGCGACCCGGCGCGGGCGCGACAAGCGAATCGAGCCGGCGATCCCCTTGGGAAAGAGAAGCACGAGGCCGATGATGACGAGGCCGAGCACGAGCTTCGAATAGTCGGTATGGCTGATGAGCCAGATCGAAAGAAGCTTGTAGACGACCGCCCCGACGATCGGGCCGGAGACAGTCTCGACGCCGCCGAGCAGCACCATCACCAGCCCGTCAATCGAGGTTGAGACGCCCATCGTGTCCGGAAAGACGCTGCCCTTGAGGAATGCGAACAGCGCGCCCGCGAGGCCCGCGCCCGCGCCGGCTATCACGAAGGCGCGCCATTGCACGCCTCTCCGGTCGATGCCGATAGCCTCGCTGCGCAGGTCGGAGTCGCGCGCGGCCCGCAGCGCATAGCCGAAGGGCGAGAAGATGATCATGCGCAGGCCTCCCACCGCCAGAACGACAAGGGCAAGCGTCAGCCAGTAGAAATGCGCGGCGCTCGCCGCCCAGGGTGTTGGCCAGACGCCGAGCAGGCCATTGTCGCCGCCGGTCACCGACTCCCACTGAAAGGCGATCGACCACAGAATTTGCGCGAAGGCGAGCGTCAGCATCGCGGCGTACACGCCCGAGAGGCGCACCGCGAACCAGCCGATCACGGCAGCTCCGAGCGCCGCCAGCAGAGGGCCGGCGACGAGCGCCGGCAGCATCGGAAATCCCAGCATCTTCACCGCAAGCGCCGCGCCATAGCAGCCGAGGCCGAGGAACGCGGCGTGTCCGAACGAAACGACGCCGCCAACCGAGACAAGGAGGTGCAGGCTCGCGGCGAACAGGACGAAGATCGCGATTTCCGTTGCGACGGCGAGACCATAAGGACCGAGCGCGAGCGGCGCGAGCGCCGCCAAGGCGACCAACGCCAAGGCGATGACGCGGCCGTCGCGGCCAAGGGGCTTCCAGACGCTCATGGAGACGGCGCCGGACATTCTCGCCGCGCTTTCCCGCCTGCCGAACAGGCCCCGCGGCCGGATGACCAGCACAAGCGCCATCAGCAGGAACACAAGGACGAGCGAGATCTTCGGCAGGATCAGGATGCCGAAGGCGTTGAGCAGCGAAACAAGGATCGCCGCGACGAAGGCTCCTTCGATCGATCCGAGGCCGCCGATCACCACGACGACGAAAATTTCGACGATGATGCGCAGGTCCATCGTGTGGTCAGCCGCTTCGCGCGGCGCCTGCAGCGCGCCACCGAGGCCAGCGAGAAAGGTCCCGAGCGCGAAGACGCCGGTGAACAGCCACTTCTGATTGACGCCAAGCGCGGCGACCATATCGCGGTCCTGCGTCGCGGCGCGCACGAGCACCCCCCAACGCGTACGATGAAGAATGAGCCACAGAAGCGCCAGCACCAGCGGTCCGAGCAGGATGAGGAAGAGATCGTACGACGGCACGCGCTTGCCGACCACTTCGACTGCCCCGGAAAGCCCCGGCGCGCGCGGCGCAAGGAGATCCTCCGGGCCCCAGATCAGCAATACGAGATCCTGCACGACGAGCGTCGCGCCGAACGTCGCGAGAAGCTGGAACAATTCCGGCGCGCGATAGATCCGGCGCAGCAGCAGGATCTCGAACAGCGCGCCCAACAAACCAACAAAGACCGCGGCCAAAGCCATGCCGCCCCAGTACCCGAACGGCCCGGAGAACCGATCCGTCAGGGTGAAGGCGACATAGGCGCCGATCATGAAGAACGCGCCGTGGGCGAAGTTCACGATGCGCGTGACGCCGAAGATCAGCGAGAGGCCGGAGGCCACCAGAAAGAGCGACGCGGCGCTAGCGAGGCCGGAAAGAAGCTGAACGACGAAAAGCTGCATCCGCGCTTTGCCGCAAACGGCGCGGAGGCAAGAGGCCTCCGCTTTTCACTCAGTTCTGCGGCCGGAGCTTCTTCACTTCGTCGTCGCTCGGCATGTAGTCCGAGCCCTTGTGATAGACGGCGTCGACCATCACGCCCTTGCCGTCCTTGAGCGCCGTCTTGCCGACGAAAGCGCCCATCGTCGACTGGTGGTCGATGGCGCGGAAGGTCACCGGTCCGAACGGCGTGTCAAACGAGACGCCCTGCGCGGCGGCGATCATCTTGTCGGTGTTGGTCGAACCAGCCTTTGCCAGGATCGCCGCGATCCCCTTCATCAGCGAGTAGCCGACAACGGAGCCGAGGCGCGGATAGTCGTGGTACTTGTCCTGATAGGCTTTGAGAAACGCCTCGTGCTCGGGCGTCTTGATGTCGTACCAGGGATAACCGGTGACGATCCAGCCTTGCGGCGTCTCCGTCTTCAAGGGATCGAGATATTCCGGCTCTCCGGTCAGGAAGCTGACGACCGAGCGGTTCTGGAACGTGCCGCGCGTGTTGCCCTCGCGCACGAGCTTCACTAGATCGGGCCCGAACTCGACATTGAGTATCGCATCGGGCTTGGCCGCGTCGATCGCCTCGAGGACCGCGCCGGCGTCAATCTTGCCCTGCGGCGGCCATTGCTCGGCGACCCATTCGATGTCCGGTCGCTTGGCCGAGAGCAGCTTCTTGAACACCGCAACGGCCGACTGGCCGTATTCGTAGTTCGGCGCGATCGTCGCCCATTTCTTGGCCGGGAGCTTCGCGGCCTCCTCCGCCAACATCGCCGCCTGTTCGTAGTTCGAGGGGCGGAGGCGGAAGGTATAGCGGTTGCCCTTGGACCAGGTGATCGCGTCAGTCAGCGGCTCGCCGGCGACGAACAGCACCTTCTTTTGCGCCGCAAAATCCGAGACCGCGAGCCCGACATTGGAGAAGAAGGTCCCCGCAAGCAGCGCGACGCCCTCGTTGGAGACGAGCTCGTTCGCCGCCGTCACCGCGTCGGCCGGCTTGCCCCCGTCATCCTTGGAAATGACGACGAGCTTCTTGCCGTCGACCCCGCCCTTGGCGTTGATCTCCTCGATGGCGAGCTGCCAGCCCTTGCGATAGGGCTCGGTGAACTGTGCTAGGCGAGAATAGCTGTTGATCTCGCCGATCTTGATGTCGTCGGCGCGGGCCGAGGCGAACATCGTCAAGATCGCCGCGACGGCGATGAGGCTCTTCAGTCCATTTCCGATCATGGCGGCCCCTCGGCTGCAGGCTTGCCTCGGCGTTCGGAGCTTGGGGTCGACGCCACGGGCGACAAGGTCATTAGTACACGAATGGTAGCTCATCCGCTTCCCTTAGCAAGCGACAAATTGCGGCAGTTGTCGGGTCGTTTGCCGCGCGGACGGGCGCCCTTGACGTGCGCTGCACGATCATTAGTACACGAACGATCTCATCCGCTTTTGAGGAATGAATGAGCGCGCTGTTCGAGGAAAGAGTTCTCGACGTCCGCCACTGGACGGACGCCCTGTTCAGTTTCAAGACAACCCGCGACGCCGCCTGCCGTTTCAAGAACGGGCAGTTCGTGATGCTCGGGCTCAATGTCGAGGGCCGTCCGCTGATGCGCGCCTATTCGATCGCCTCCCCCAACTATGCCGAGGAGCTCGAGTTCTTCTCGATCAAGGTCCAGAACGGCCCGTTCACTTCGCGCCTCCAGCATCTCGCGATCGGCGACAGCATCCTCGTCGGCCGCAAGCCGACCGGCACGCTCGTCCTCGATAATCTGCGCGATGGACGCAACCTGTACCTTCTCGCGACCGGAACCGGGCTCGCGCCGTTTCTTGCGACGATCCGCGATCCCGAAACCTACGAGCGCTTCGCGACCGTCGTCCTCGTGCATGGCGTGCGCACGAAGGCCGAACTCGCCTATCGCGACCTCATAGATTCCGAACTGCCGAAGGACGAGTTTATCGGCGAATTGGTCGGGTCTTCCTTGCGCTACTACCCGACGGTCACGCGCGAGCCATTCCACAACCAGGGCCGCATCCCCGACCTCGTTGAGTTGGGGAAACTGTTCAAGGATCTGGCGCTGCCGCCGCTCGACCCCGAATGGGACCGCGTGATGATCTGCGGCAACCCGCAGCTCATCACCGACATGCCCGCGCTCCTCGAAGACCGAGGCTTCACCGAGGGCAATACAGGCGAGCCGGGCGATTACGTCATCGAGAAGGCGTTCGTCGAGAAGTAGCGCCCGCCGCCGAAGTGCGGCCACGCTGCTGAGCCCGCGCTTCTACCTCAGCCGGCCCAAAAGAGCGACGAACAGCGCCTTCTCGCGTTCGGCGAGCGGCGCGAGCGTTTCGCGCGTGATGGCGTGGGCCGTCGCGACATTCGCCTCGACGAAGGCCCGCCCCTCCTCCGACAGGGTAAGCAGCCTGCGGCGCGCGTCCGCCTCGTCGGGCATGGAGCGGACAAGCCCCCGCTTCATCAGCCGGTCGGCCACGCCTTTGATCGTTGCGACATCCATCGCTGTCATGCGCCCGAGCTGATTCTGCGACGTCGGGCCGATCTCATGAAGCTTGGCCAGCGCCGCCCACTGCGTCGGCGTGGTCTCCGCGCCCATGCGCGAAGCGAACAGCGCCGTGTGCCGCTGGCTCGCTTGCCGGAGGATGAAGCCCACCTGGCTGTCGAGCACATAGTCGGCAGCGATGCGCTCCGCTCCATTGGGCGGCAGGCTCGCGAGGTCCTCGTCGGGAAGACTCATGGATCAGGCTCGCATGCGGCGGCCGTTCAGCGTAGGCCGTCCTCGCCTTTGATGTCCTTGGCTTCGAGGCCGCCGAACTCGTGGCAGTGGCCGCCCGCCTGTCGTGACGGCGACCGCGACCACGATTTCGTTGGCGCGCGGAGCGTCATTGATGCTGACCTGCATGCCGTCGAAGTGCGAGCGCACGAAGGCCGCGTCCTTGTGGCCGAGCGGAATGTCAAGTTCGGCGCCCGGACCGCCCCGCTTCTTCGACGACGGAATGAGCGCCGCGCCCTTGCCCAAGGTCTTGCGCACCGGCGCGCCCATCTTCGGATGCAGGAGCGCCGCGGCATGCTCCATCTCGCCATTTTCGCCGACCAGCGCCGCCTTGCCGTAGCTTTGCACCGCCGGCCCCTTGACCCCGAGCGCCGCGACCGCGCGCTCGGAAAGCAGCTTGCCAAGCTCCTCGCCTGCCTCGATGAGCGGCGTGAGATCCTCGACATAGCGGCCCGCGAAAGGATTGGCGACGACCGCGATCGCGGCGGCGCGCCGCACCGGCGGCGAGACAACGCGCCCCATCTCCGTCAGCGTCTCGTCGACGACCGTCACGATCTTGCGTATTTCGACGCTCATCGCAGTCCATCCTCTCCCTTGATCTCGGAAGCCTTCAGTCCGCCAACGCGCGCATGAACGCGCGGCCCGGTCGTCATGACGAGCGCGAGCAGAATTTCGTCGGCGCGCGGGGAATCCGGGACGCCGACCTCGAAAGCGTCGAAATGGCTGCGCACGTACGAGGCGTTGATGTGGGTCACCGGAACGTCAAGCCGCGCGCCAAGACCGCCAACCTTCTTGGTCGCGGGCACGATGGCTTTGGCGTCGCCCAGGATCGCGCGCATCGCGTAGCCTCCGGGAACGTGCCAGAGCGCCCCATGCTCGAGCTCGCCCGCACTGCCGACGATCGCCCCCTTGCCGTAACCCTCGATCGCTTTCGGGTCGCCGCCGAGAGCCGCGACGAGATCGCGCGCCATCGCGACGCCGAGCGGCTCGAGGTCCTTCATGAACGGCGCGATATCCTCGACATAGCGCCCCGCGAACGGGTTGCGAATCACTGACGAGCACAGCGCCACGTTTCAGCGGGTTCGCCGCAACGGCCCGCCCTCATGAAAGATCTCCTCCACGATGGTCACGCGCTTGCGCATGTCTACATCAGGCATCGAGCGGCTCCCTTCGAATGATTCCCGCCTGCGGCGCCTCGAGCGCAATGAGGCGTCCATCACGGCTCACGGCGCGCGTGGCGCCTTGCAGATGGAGCGCCGCGGCGGCGATCGCGCCTCGGGCGATGAGCGGCCGAGCCGCCGCGAGGCCGCAGGCAAGCGCGAGCGCGATCGAAGCCGGGTCGAGCGGCGCGACGCGACGCGTCACCAGCCGGTCGCCAAGGTCGCTGTCCGGCTGGAGGCTTCGGGCGGGACGCCGCTCGACGCGCGCATCGCCGGGAAGGTCGACGGCGTTCGCGACGACAGTGGCGGCGGCGTCAGCCTCCGCCGCGCAAGACGCAAGGATCGTGACCGCGTCCGCGACGCCAAGCGAGAAGCTGCGGCCCGGCGCGCCGGAAGTGGCGATCCCGCCGACGCCGTCCGCCGCCGTGAGACGTACGCGGGCGAACAGGGTCGCCCGGTCAGGCCGGTTGACGAGGCCGACCGTCGTAGCCTCGCCCGGCGCAAGCCAGAGCGCGATGTCGCCGCCGTTGTTGACGGAGATGCGGGCGAGATCCTCGCCCGCCACGCCTCGCATCGCGGCGAGGATTTCGTCGGCGACGGCGCCTGCGACGGCGGCCATCGGCGTGATGAAGGCGTCGTTTGCGTGCGGCGCGACCGCCGCCTCCATCCGCCGCGCAACGGGGCCCCGGAAAGGACGCGGCGCAGGACGTGCGCGGGCGCCCGCAGCTCCGCGAGTTCCGCGCAAAGCTCGTCAAGCACGAAGCGGAATCGCGCCGCAGCGGCGCGATAGGCCGCGGCGACCGCCGCCGGCGTCCCGGCCGCTTCGACGATCAGATCGATCGGGCCGTCCTGAAGGTGCAGTCGCACCCCGTCGGGCAGCATGCGAACCTGCGCGCGCTCCCCACTGTTCACGTTTAGGCCTTCATCCGTTGTTGCGGCGGCTGAACCGGCCACGGGTTGCCATCGATCTGAGCGCATATGCTTCGCGGCCCCATCGGTGAGCGTGCTCAACGGACGGACATGGTCCATATGTCCGCCAAGCGCGGCGTAGTCGGAAAGCCGCATCGTAAACTCGATCGGCGCCACGAGCGCTGGCGTAGGGACATAGCCGAAGGAATTGGCCGGCAGGCGCGTCACATCGACCATGAAGGTGATGCCGCCGCCCGGCCAAACGTAGGCGGGCGCGCCGCCGCAGGTCACACGGGTCAGCGCATCCTTGACCGAGCGCGTCAGACGAACCGGGTTCTCGGTGACGCCGGCGCGCAGCGAACCGCCGGCGCCGCCCATAAACAGCACTGTCGAAAGCGCCGGTTCGCAGTTCTCCTGGATCCGCTCGACCGAGAGACGCAAGGCCTCCGGCAGTTCGGCCTCGACGGGCCGCAGCGCCTCGTCCAGTCGGTAGAACCCGTAGTGCTCTCCCGTCGTGGAAACCATCAGCATGGTTAGGCCCGGCCGCGCTTCCTTCGGGTTGAACGGACCCAGGATCGACAGCGGATCGGAAATGTTGGCGCCGCCCCAGCCCGTTCCGGGCTCCGCGACCTGGAAGTATCGGCCGGGCGTCGATCGCCGGCCTTTCATCTTGACGCCGGTCGGCGGAATGTCGAGCAGCTTGCCGGCCTGGTGTTCCGAGAGAACGCCCGTGATGTGGTCGTCCACGACGATCACCTCGTCGACGTGGCCCAGCCATTGCTTGGCGAACATGCCGATCGTCGCCGAGCCGCAGCCGACGCGCATCCGCTCCTCGCGCACGCCGTTGATGATGGGCGCGGCGCCGGCTTCCACCACGATCGTGACCCCGCCGTCGACGGTCAATTCAACCGGCTGGCGATTCGAGAGCTGCAGCAGCGCGTCGCACGTGACACGCCCCTCCTTCTTCGAGCCGCCGGTCAGGTGATGCACGCCGCCGAGCGACAGCATCTGCGAGCCGTATTCGCCCGTCGTCACGTGCCCGACTGCCTCGCCCTCCGCACGCACGGTCGCCTGCTCAGGACCGAGGTAGCGATCGGTGTCGACTTTCACCTTGACCCCGCAATAGCTGAAGATGCCCTCGGTCACGACCGTGACCATGTCGACGCCGTCGACTTCGGACGAGACGATGAAAGGCGCGGGTTTGTAGTCCGGATAAGTGGTTCCGGCGCCGATGGCGGTGACGAACACGGAATCCTCGGGCAGCACCGCGCCCGACCATTCCGCCGCGTTGCGTGAGAACGGCACGACCGTTCCGCCGCGCTCCATCGTGCGCTCGAGCAGAACATGCGGATCGACGCGAACGAGCTTGCCGTCGCGATTAGCGTAGCGGTCGCAGGCCCCGGCCATTCCAGGGCGGATGTAGCAGGTCACGGGACAGGCGTCGCAGCGCACCTTGTCGTCGGCTTCCGACTCGACCTGTCCGTGGCTCACGGCTCGCCTCGCCATTGGAAGCGCGCGGCGCTTTGCCGGGCGCGCCAGATCATTAGCACACTAATGAAATATCGCGTCGCCGCCCGCTGTCAAGGTTTCTGTGCGCAAGCGAGCGGAGGCCTCCTCAAGCCCGGTCCAGGCCGGCTTGTCCGAGGCGAAGCGGGCGCGCAGGTAGGTCACGAGGTCGGCGATCTGCGCGTCATCGAGGTGATGGCGGAAAGCCGGCATCGCGCCGAGTTCGCCAAGACCTTCCGGGCGCGCGCCGTCGAGGATGACGCGCAGGACAGTGTCGGGCTTCCCGGCGTGGATCGCGCTGTTCAACGCGAGCGACGGCTTGACGCCGAACATGTCGAGGCCCTGGCCCGGCTCGTGGCACACGGCGCAGGCGCCATCGTAGATGCGGGCGCCGGCGAAAGTCGCCGGGATTTGAGGCCCGCGTCTTCGCCGCCTGTTCGAGGCGCGTCTTGAGGCCGGGGTCGGCGACCGCCGGCGCAGGAGCGAGAGAGACGAGATAGCGAGCCATCGCGCGAATGTCGGAATCGGGCAGCGGCTTAAGCCCGGCGACGATCGGCGCCATGGGCCCGCCGGCTGCGCCATGCTCCGCGGCGAACCCGCTGCGCAGGTAGTCGAAATAAGCCTGCTCAGTCCAGGCGATCGGCGCGGGCGACACGCCGTTGAGCGGCGGGGCAAACCACCCGTCGACCTCGCCGCCGGCCAAGTGATCGGCGCCATTGAGTTCGGCGCCGAGCGCGTTGCGAGGCGAGTGGCAGGCGGAGCAATGGCCGAGCCCTTCGACAAGGTAGCGCGCCGCGATTCCACTCAACGTCGCGATCGGGCCGCGCCTCGAAGGGCTTCGCCTGATGGAACATCGTGTTCCACGCCGCCATGAGCGGACGGAAGCCGAACGGACCGCGAAGGTCCGCTGGCCGGTTCGGCGCCGAGACCGCCGGCTGAGCCATGAAATAAGCGTAGAGCGCCTGCAGGTCGGCCTCGCTCGTCTTGACGAAGGACGTATACGGGAACGCCGGAAAGAGATGGCGCCCGTCGCGTCCGACTCCCTCGCGCATCGCCCGCTCAAAGGCCGGGTAGGACCACGTTCCGATCCCCGTGGCTTCGTCGGGCGTGATGTTGGTCGCGTAAATCGCGCCAAAGGGCGTCGCGACGGCGCGGCCGCCCGCCAGCGCCTCGCCGCCCGGCGCCGTATGGCAATGGACGCACCCTCCGAGACCGGCAAGCACCCGAGCCGCGTTCGATGGTCGCCGCGGACCAGGTCGCGGGGTCAGGGCGAGCGACGGGCGCGATGGCGCCGCGGATCGGCAGGCTCGCTACGCCAAGCGATCCAAGCGCTCCGAACGCCGCCGCGAGCAGCGGACGGAGCCACCGGTGCGGCTTGGCGGGAGCGGCGGCCGGAATGGCAAGAGACGACGTCTCGCGCGGCGCCGCCTCGGCAAACCCAGCCTCGCGCAAGCCTTTGAGGATGCGGTCGGGCGTGAAAGGCGGCTCGCGGAACCGCACGCCCGTCGCGTCGAAGATGGCGTTGGCGATCGCCGCCGCGCTCGGCACCGAGGCGGATTCGCCGACACCGAGCGGCTCATCGTTCCGGCCGTGGGACCATGAGCACGTCAATGGCCGGGAGCTCGGGAAACGTCAGGAGCGGATAGCTTCCCCAGTCGCGTGACGTTACGGCGATATCGGAGAAGGTGACCTCCTCCTTGAGTACCCGGCTCGTTGACTGGATGACGTTGCCGTGAATCTGGTGACGCACGCCCTCGGGATTGATCATCAATCCGGAGTCCTGCCCGACTGTGACTCGGGTCAGCGAAACCTCGCCGGTGCTGGGATTGACAGCGACGTCCGCAGCCCAGGCCGACCATGCCGAGGCGAGGCCGGGAAACTTCGAGTGGACGTAGACCGCGTAAGCGAAGCCGCGCCCCAACAGATTTCCGCTCTCGCCGTCGCGGTGCATGCGTGGCCCGGCATGCGGCTCCCATTTGGCTCTCGCGGCGACCTGCTCGACGAGGTCTCTCCCGCGAGCGTCCGTGAGATAGCGCAGACGGTAGGCGATGGGATCGACGCCCGCCTCCGCCGCAAGTTCATCGATGTAGGATTCGTGGGCAAACGTGTTCGGCAGGGCGGACACGCCTCTCAGCCAAGCCGCGCGCGCGATTGGCGCCATGTCGTGGACGACCACGCGATGATTGGCGAAGTCATAAGGGCCGATCGCCGTGCGGTCCCCCATCTCCGCAACCGCAGGCGTCGGCGGAATCTTGCCGGTGAGGATCAGCGCGAGCGTGGGCGCGGCGTTGGACGGATAGCGGGTGGCGAAATCATAGGCCGCGACGCCGCCGGCCGCGTCGAGGCCACCGTCAACGCTCATCAGCTGGGCCGCGCCCTTCGGCTCCCACTGATGCTCTTGATCGCGCGTCAGCTGCACCCTGACCGGCCGACCGACTGCGCGCGAGAGCAGCGCGGCGTCGGCGGTCACGTCATCCGCCCCGTTGCGTCCGTAACACCCCGAAGCCTCCATCCGGATCAACTCGATGACGTCTTCCGGAAGGTCGAGAAGCAGCGCCAGGTCGCTCCGCATCCATAAGGGGTTCTGCGTGCCGGACCAGACGTGCGCCCTGCCGTCGCTGACGTCGGCCAGCGCGGCGGAGGGGCCGATCGACCCGTGCAGCTGATAAGGCCAGACATAGGAGCGAGTGAGCCGCCTGGCGGCCGACTTGAGGGCGCTATCGACGTCGCCCTTGTCGAGCAACTTGCGCGGCCGCGACGGGTTGCGCGTCAATGCGGCGGCGACGTCGGTAAGGTCCGGCGGCTTCGGCCCTTCGCGCCACGCGACTCTCAGCGCGCGCATCGCAGCCTCGGCCTGCTCTTCCCGCTCGGCGACGACGCCGACGAAATCGCCAACGACCACGGTGGCCACGACGCCCGGAAGGCGAGCGGCGGACGCTTCGTCGACGCGGATCAGCGAGCGCCCGACGTGAGCGGCCGAATCGAATCCCGCATAGGGTGGCCGGACGACGCGCCCGTGCAGCATGCCCGGCAGACGCATGTCATGGACATAGACGAGACGGCCAGTAGCCTTTGCCGGAATATCGACCCGCGGCGGCGAGGAGCCCACAACCCGATAAGAGCCTTGCGCCTTGACCGGCGCATCGTCCGCGAGCGCAAGCCGTATCCGCTCTTCGCCGATCAATTCGCCGTAGCTCAGGCGGCGATTGTCATCCGCCAGTGGCCGGACGACGCCGTCATCGACGGTCAGCGCCTCCGCAGCGATCCCGAAGATCGCCGCGGCCCGATCCACTAGGAAGCGCCGCGCCTGCGCGGCGGCGCGCCGCAAAGGGATTGCGCTAAGCTGGATCGTCTCGCTGGCGATCGTCGGGCCCTGGTCAGGAGCGACGCCCGTGTCCCCGAGCACCATCGCGACGCGCGCGAAGGAGACGTCCAGCTCTTCCGCCACGATCTGCGCCAAAGCGGTGCGGATGCCCGTGCCGAGGTCGACGTGGCCGTTGAACGCCGTCACTTCGCCCGCCGCAGCGACGATGACGAAGGGCGCGAGGCTGTCTGCGGGCGCCTCGTCGAGAGGGGCGATGCGCGCCTCCGGCTCGACGACAGCGAGCGTGCCCGGCTTTTCCAAATAGTCCGCGCGGCGGAGCCCCTGCGGCTGTAGCGCGGTCACGCGCGGAGAGCCCTCGCCGCAAGGCGCACGGCCGCGATGATCTCGACATGCGCGCCGCAGCGGCAAAGATTGAAGCGCAGCGCCTCGCGGATGTCCGCTTCGGAGGGATCGGGATTGACGTCGAGGAGGGCGACCGCGGACATGATCATGCCGTTGAGACAATAGCCGCACTGCGTCGCCGCGCAGGCGACGAACGCCTGCTGAACCGGATCAAGCTTCTCGCCGTCGGCCAGGCCCTCGAGCGTCGTCAGGCGGCGCCCTTCGACATTCGCAAGCGTCAGCACGCAGCTTCTCGCGAGCTGGCCGTCGACAAGGATGCTGCAAGCGCCGCACTCGCCGAGGCCGCAGCCGTATTTCGGCCCGTTGAGAGAACAGTCGTTGCGCAGAAATGAGAGAAGGGGCGTCGTCAGCGGCAGGAGCGTTTCGACGGGGGCGCCGTTCACCGACAAACACAAACGGGCTTGATGCAACTCGCCGCGTCCGCCTCACGCGGGAGGTCCCGCAATTCGTTAGCACACTTATGATGTCGGGTGCGTCGGGCGTTGTCAACAAGACCATCGTCGCCGCTTGAAGCGACCTTGGCTTGGGCGGGATCGGGTTGCAGATGTGGGCTGCTGGCCGGCGCCTCTCAGGCCGCTCCTCCTGCCTTGTGATTTGCCACCCGCACCGCCATGCCGCTGACGAGCGAGTCAGACGGGTTAAGGATCACCTCGTCCGCCGTGTCCAGGCCGGTCAGCACCTCGACACGGTCGCCGTAGTCGCGGCCGATGGTGATCGGCGCCAGCTCCGCGGCGCCGTTGCGCACCACGGCCACCCGCAAGCCCTCGCTCCTGAACAGCAGCGTATTGGCGGGAATCACCACCGAATGCGCCCGGCGCGGGAGCGTGAAATGCACGAATGCGTAGGCGCCGGGCAGCAGCTTGCCGTCAGCGTTATCCACGTCCACCTCGACCAGCAGAGTGCGGGAGGCGGGGTTGATCGCGCCGTCGGTGCGGGCCAGCGTGCCCTGGAACACCTGCCCCGGATACTCGTCGAACGTTATCGTCGCCGCAGCGCCCGGCCGCAAATTCGGCGCGTCGGTCTCCGGCGCCGCGACGAAGATGCGCAGCGTCTGGGTCGAGGCCATGTGGAACAGCTCTGTCGCGGGGGTCCCGGCCCCGGCGTTGATCAGCGCGCCGACGTCGGTGTTGCGCGCGGTGATCACGCCATCAAACGGCGCCGTCACGCGCTCGAAACCGGTCAGTTCCTCCAACCGGTCCACCTGCGCCTGATCCACCCGGACGTTGGCGCGAGCGACGTCGACCGCGGCGGTGCTCGCCGCATAGGTCAGCCGGTCCTGATCGCCCTGCTGCCGACTGCTCCAGCCCTGCCGCACCATCTCCGAGGTGCGGCCGCTCGTCACTTTGGCGAGGTCCATGTTCGCCTGCGCCTGGGTCACCGCCGCCTGCATCTGCGCCAGTTGCGCCTGCGCCTCGCGCAACTGCTGGTCGAGTTCGGGAGTCTCAATCTGCGCCAACACGTCCCCACGTCTCACATGGGCGCCGATGTCGTAATTCCAGCTTTTCAGGTAGCCGCTGGCGCGCGCGTAGATCGGGGTGTCGATGAACGCCATCGTCTGGCCAGGCAATACCAACGTCTGGTCGGGCGCTTCACCAACCGGATGCACGATTTCGACGAACGGCGCCGCCTCCTGCCCGGTCTCCGTCGCCAGCGCCGCCTCGGCCGCCGAGCGCTCGCGCATGCCATTGTAAATCAGGCCGCCGAGGAGCGCGGCCACGATCGCCAGCCCGATCAGCAACATCCCGCCGAGCCGAGCCGGCCGCTGCGTCACCGGGGGCGGCCTCCGGCGGGGCGAGATCCCTTGCGTCCGGTTCCTTCAGCATAATCTGGCAAGGCTCCTTAAGCCGCGACGGTTGGCGCGCCGGAACTCACTGCCGGGCGAGGCGCACGCCTCGCGTGCAGCAGGGAGAAGACAGCCGGAACGAACACCAGGGTCGCGACCGTTGCAAGCAGCAGGCCGCCGATCACCGCCCGCCCCAGCGGGGCGTTCTGCTCGCCGCCCGCGCCGAGACCAAGCGACATCGGCACCATGCCGATGATCATCGCCAGCGCCGTCATCAGCACCGGCCGGAACCGGGTGAAGCCGGCCTCGACCGCGGCGCGCGCCGCATCGCCGTGCTCGGCCAGCCGCTCGCGGGCGAACGACACCATCAGGATGCTGTTGGCGGTCGCGACACCCATGCACATGATCGCCCCCATCAGCGCCGGCACGCTCAGCGTCGTCCTGGTCAGGAAAAGGAATAGCACGATCCCCCCCAAAGCTCCCAACAGCGCCGTGATAATGATAAACGGGTCAAGCCAGGACTGGAAGTTCACAACGATCAGCAGATAGACGAGCAGGATCGAGAAGCCCAACCCCGCGGCGAGGCTGATATAGGCGCCGCGCATGGTCTCGAGCTGGCCGCGGATGGTCACGAAACTGCCACGCGGCAGGTGACCGCGGTTGGCGTCCACGATGCGCGTGATGTCACGCCCCACCGCGCCAAGGTCGCGTCCCTGTACGTTGGCATGAATATCAACGACGCGGCGGATGTTGTAATGATCCACTGTCGCCATCTCCTGCGAGCGGGAGATCGTGGCGACATCGGCGAGGATCGCCTTTGCGCCCGACGACCCAGTGATCGGGATGTTGCGGATGTCGTGCAGAGACTGGATGTCGTATTGCGGCGCCTGCGCCGCAACCTGGTAGTTCACCCCGTTTTTCCAGTTGAGGAAGAACATTGGCGCGGTCTGGAAGCTGCCGCTCAGCGTTTCCAGTAGGCTGCCCGCGACGTCGCGCTCGGTCAGTCCGTTCTGCTGCGCCTTGGTGCGGTCTACGTCAATGTCGAAGTCCGGGTAGTCGAAGCGCTGCTGGATGCGTGCATCCACCACGCCCGGCACTTGACGCACCTCGTCAAGAATCTGGTCGGCCACGACACGGTTGTCGCTCACGTTGGCGCCCTCAATCTCGATATCGATCGGCGAGGGCAGGCCAAAGTTGAGGATCTGCGTGATCATGTCGGCTGGCAGCGAATAGAACGTGACGCCGGGGAACTCTTGCGCCGCCATCCGGCGGATTGCTTGAAGGTAACCGGCGGTTGGACGGTGATCGGGCCTGAGCGAGACCATGATGTCGGCGTCCGCCGCGCCGAGCACGCCGGTCGAAGTGTGGGTGAGGTTCATGCCGCTATACGGCAAACCGATATTGTCGACGATCGTGTCCAGTTCGCGCGCCGGGATCACGCGGCGCATCGCGGTCTCAACTTGGTCGGCAAGCCGGGCGGTTTCCTCGATGCGCGTGCCAGTCTTCGCGCGCATATGAAGGACGAACTGCCCGCTGTCGGTGTTGGGGAAGAAGTCCTGGCCGAGCCAGGGCCAGAGCGCGAAGAGCGCCAAGCAACCGGCCAGGAATCCCGGAATAAATATGCGACGGCGGCGCACCAGCAGCGTCAGCAGGTCGCGATAGGCGTACCGCGTCCGCTCGAAGCCGCGCTCAAAGCCGCGCTGGAAAATCACCAGCGGATTGCGCGAGGGCGGCGCACTATGCGCCTTGGGCCGCAAGAGATACATCGCCATCGTCGGGACGAGCGTGCGAGACAGAAAGTAGGAGGCGAGCATCGCAAACACCACCGCCTCGGCCAGCGGCATGAACAGATAGCGCGCGACGCCTTGCAGAAGGAACATCGGCACGAACACGATGCAGATGCAGAGCGTCGACACCAGCGCCGGCACCGCGATCTGAGAGGCGCCCTTGAGGATCGCCTCGCGCAACGGCTCGCCGTCCTCGAGGTAGCGCTCCATATTCTCGATCGTCACCGTCGCATCGTCGACCAGGATGCCGACCGCGAGCGCGAGGCCGCCGAGTGTCATGATATTGATCGTTTCGCCTAGCGCGCTCAGCACCATCACCGATGTAAGGATCGACAAGGGTATCGACACCGCAATGATCAACGTGCTGCGCCAACTGCCGAGGAACATCAAGATCATCAGCGCGGTCAGACACGCCGCGATCACGGCCTCGCGCACCACGTCGGTGACGGCGGCCTTAACGAAGATCGACTGGTCGCCGATCGGCCGTATATGAAGCTGCGCCGGCAGCGTCTGCTGCACCCGCGGCAGCAGCGCGCGGATCTCGTCGACCACGTTGATGGTCGACGCGGCGCCGGCCTTTAAGATGGTCACCAACACGCCGCGCTTACCGTCCATCCGCACGATGTTGGTTTGCGGCGCGAACCCGTCGTTGACCGTGGCGACGTCGCGCAGATAGATCGTGGCGTTGCCGACCGTGCGGATCGGCAGGTCGTTGAGCTGTTCGATCGTGCGGGGCGCCGCGTTGGTGCGCACGTCGTATTCGAACTGCGAGATCTTTGCCGTACCGGACGGCAGCACCAGATTCTGTGCGTTCACCGCATCCAAGACATCCGTCGGCGACAACCCCTTTGCTTGCAGGTGCGCGGGATTGAAGGAGATCGTGACCTGACGCTGCTTGCCGCCGTATGGATAGGGAATCGTCGCGCCCGGCACGGTGACCAGTTGCGTGCGCAAGAAGTTGAGGCCGAGGTCGTTGAGTTGCTGCTCGGACAGGTTGTCGCCGGACAGCCCGAGTTGCAGGATCGGCACGTTGGAGGCGCTGTAGTTCAGGATCTCCGGCGGCTGGGTTCCCGGCGGCAGCTGGCGTACCATAAACTCTGAGGCGGCGGTCACCTGCGCGTTCGCAGTATCGAGGCTGGCGCCTGGTTGGAGAAAGATCTTGACCAGCGCAATGCCGTTATAGCTGGTCGATTCGATATGCTGGACGTTGTCGACCAGCGTCGTCAGCGCCCGCTCGTACGACGAGGTCAGTCGCCCCTCCACCTCCTCGGCGTTGAGGCCATTGTAACTCCACACCACCGCGATCACGGGGATGTTGATGTTCGGAAAGATGTCCGTCGGCGTGCGCAGGATCACCAGTGGGCTGAGAATCAGGATCAGCAGCGACAACACCACGAAAGTGTAGGGTCGATCGAGTGCGATTCGGACAATCCACATGCGTGGCCAATTTCCTAGCGGTTGGACCGTGGTCTCGGGCCGATGCCTGGTCCGTGATCCAGTCAGCGGCCTAAGGCGTCGCGATAGCTCCCGATCCGCGATCGCGGTGCGTTCCTCCTCGCGATGTCGCCACGCTGCCGCTGGCCGCGACGTGTTGACACAGCATATGTTGCACCGCCCAAGGCTTGGCAAGGCCGTGATACAACTCGACGTCACGCAAAGCGAGGTAGATCTGGAGGCATGGCTGGCGCCCTCGTCGCGAGCGATATTGTTCTATCTAAAGTAATATCGGATGTCTCGCACCGTCATGACGAGATCGCGCAGACCGGTTTAACTAAACTCAGAGACGAAGAGGAACGGACGGTGAAATGAACGCTTTGGCGCGCTTTCCGGTCCCTCGCGAGTCGCACCTGGTAGGCGCGCTTTCCGCCCGAAGCGCAAGTTCTTCTATCGTGAACTGGACGCCACTAAAGGCGCGCGATCTCCCGCCAGACCCGGTCGACGTTCTAATGAAAAAGCTTCCTCTTCTTCCGAGTGGCTCAGCGCCTCTAATCCTCGTCAGTAATCTCCGGCAGCAGGCCCGAAACATTGACGGGGAATATCCTCATGTACCCCGCGGCCTCTACTTCGGCCCACCTGATGGAGGCGATCCGCTCAAATTCGACTGCCCCGAGGAAGGTCCCGTATTTGGCGCAACAACTCGACTTTGGCCGGGTGTCAGTTTCATGTGTCGCGCTTTCCCGCCCAGCTTTTGCGCGCTGGCCTCGTCTTGCTGACGAATTGCTGATGGGTCTTTTTCCCTCGCTTGCCAAGCTCAGCAAGTCATTGAATGAATTGGAGGCCTCGCCCGGAATCGAACCGGGGTGCAAGGATTTGCAGTCCTCTGCGTAGCCACTCCGCCACGAGGCCGACGATGAAGCGGAAGCAGCATCGCGAGGCGGGGCTATACCAAGGATTCAATCCCGCTCGCAAGGCGGCTTTCTAAATCCTTTGCTCAGTCATGCGCGAGCGGCCAATGACGCAGGAACCCGAGCCTAAAAAATAGGCTCGTTTCGCTTCTGCTGGCGCGTCCCGAAATTGAAAGAAGGGGTGGCGGAATTCGATCCGGGACACGACGAGGCGCCGTGCCCGGTCGGAAAACACACTTAGCGCGCTCAAATCCAAACTCGTTCGCGCGAGGGAATCGGACCGGGATCAACTCATTCGAGATATCGAGGCACACCGTGCCGCGCAACAAAGGCGACTTTCGAGCCGCCTTTGTTGTCTGCGCCGGCTAGGCGAAAGCGGCGTTGAGCCGGCGCCGCCCCGCCCAAGCAAGCCCCGCGAAGCCCATGAGAAGCATCGCCCAGGTCGAGGGTTCGGGCGTGCCTGTCGCGCCTGTGGCGACGCTCACGTTATCCAACCCTTCAGCTTCCGAGCCGTTGATAAATTCGCCCCGAATAGCAAAGCTGGTCACATTCGACAGAACCGATGCCAGATTGGCGCCCGAGAAATTCGCGGCCGTGAGCTGGACCTGGAACGTCACCCAGCCCTCGCCCACCGGATTGATGTTGGGGCTCCAGGAGACGGAATCTGAGCCGTTCGAGATGATTATATCAAGGTCGTTGAAGTAGGCGGTGCCCTCAAATACTTTCAGGTCATAGCTGATGGTTCCGCCAGCATATGCGCTCCAGTTTCCCAACCAGCTTGCGGGTGCGTAAAAGTATCCGGTTCCGCCGAGAGGGTCGCTCTCGCTTCCGCGTAGATAACCACCCGGATTACCCCCCGAACTCGCCCAGGTCGACGTATAGTCGCCAGTTGGATCGACCGCGTTCCATCCTTCTGCGCTGCTGTCGAACGTGCTTGTTAGATTGGCCTTCGCCGGAAGTGTGGCGAGCACTCCGACCATAGTAGCAATGAACAACTTCCTCATGGCGAAACTCCCCTGAAAGGCTGCGCATTCATTGCGCCCTCTCGAGCCCGACCAGGCTGCCGCCTGCCCAAACTGGCTCACAGCCGTATGGCGTGCAATGCGTAGTTGTACCTAGATGGAGATTGGGCGGCTTCTTCGTTTCTGGATTCTTTGCTCAGTCGTGCGCGAGCGGCGAATGACGCAAGAGCGGCAGGCCAAGAAAATAAGCCGCCGTCGCCATCAGGCCCCAGCCGACCCAGGCCTGGGGCGCCAAGTTCTCGGCGATCGCGATCGCCGCCAGGACGAACCACGCGCAGGTCATCGCGATGGTCAGGCCGCGCAGCCGGACGACCCGCAACGGATGGACGAAGACGACCGGGGTGAACATGAGCGCCGCCGCGCCAAGCAGAATGAGCGCGCTGATCACCCAGGGCGGTCGAAGGACAAAGAGATAGAGGACGACGATATTCCAGGTGGCCGGAAAGCCCCGAAACCACAAGTCGTCGGTCTTCATTCTTGTGTCGGCGAAATAGAGCGCGGACGCGATCGTGACCACGAGTCCGATCCAGAACGAGGCCTCGGTCGGCATCAGATCCGAGCGCCAGAGCGCGATCACCGGCACGAGGACGTAGGTGAGGAAATCGATCACCAGGTCGAGAACCGTCCCGTCAATCGAGGCTGCCGTGATTTGCACCTTCGCAGCCCGTGCCAGCGTGCCGTCGATTCCGTCGATGAACAGAGCAAGCCCGAGCCAGGCGAAGCAGATGGCGAAGTTCCGCTCAATCGCCGCGTACAACGCGAGCACCGCCACCGCCCCGCCTGAGGCTGTGAAAAGATGGACTGAGAAACCCGCGGCGCTAGCGACGTCCACGGGTCGCTTCTCGATCGACATGCCCTGCCCGTCACCCTCCCGCCAGCGTCGTCAGCGCGGCGTTGGCTTGACCTTATAGCGCCCGCCTTATCAAACTTGCGCGGCGCCGTCTCCTCAATCGCAGGCTCAAGCTGGCGCGGACGGCGGGTGAGACGCGGAGACCGAGAATGAGCGACGGCAATAAGCCTCCCGAACGCGCATGCGACATCCTGGTCGCCGGAGCAGGCCTCGCCGGGCTGACCGCGGCCTTTGGCTTCGCGCAGGCTGGTTTTGACGTCGTCTGTTGCGGCGCGGCTGAGCGAACAGGGGGCGGACGCACGGTCGCGCTACTCGACCGATCGGTCGGTTTTCTGAAATCCCTTGGCCTATGGGCGGGACTGGAGCCCCAAGCCGCGCCCCTGCGGGGCTTGCGCCTCATCGATGACACCGGGACGTTGTTTCCACCGCATCCGGTCGAGTTCCACGCGTCGGAGATTGATCTCGACGCGTTTGGGTGGAATATCGAAAACGACCGAATGGCCGGGGCGCTCGCCGCCGAGATCACTGGACTTACGGGTCTTGAACGCATCGCCACGGGGGTCGCCGCTTATGATTTCGGCCCCGACGCCGTTCGGGCGCGGCTTGAAGACGGACGCCTGATTGTCGCCCGCCTCGCGATCGGCGCCGACGGTCGGGCTTCGGAAGCGCGGCGCGCCGCCGGCCTCGAAGCGCGGGTTCATCGCTATCCGCAAACCGCGCTGACCGCGCATCTTGCGCATCGGGCGCCGCATGGCGACTTCTCGACCGAGTTCCACACCCGCAGCGGGCCGTTCACCCTCGTTCCGCTCCCGCCCAGCGCAGCCGCGCCCAACCGCTCGAGTCTTGTGTGGGTAATGGGGCAAGAAGAAGCGCGCCGGCGCAAGGAATTGGACGACGAAGCTATTTCGCGCGAGATCGAGCGCCAATCGCATTCGCTGCTGGGCGCGATGCGCATCGAGGGCGAGCGCGGGTTCTTTCCAATGGCGCGCCAGATCGTGCCCAAGATCGTTGGCGAACGGCTGGCGCTCGTCGGCGACGCCGCGCATGTCCTGCCGCCGATCGGCGCACAAGGGCTCAATCTCGGCCTGCGCGACATCGAGGCGATGATCGCCTGCGCGGTCGACGCGCGAGTAAAGGCGCGCGATATCGGCGGGCCGGAGACTTTGCGCGCCTACGAGCGGGGGAGGCGCCCCGACATCGCGCTCAGGACCGGCGCGGTTGACAGTCTCAATCGAGCCCTGCTTGCTCATTTTGCTCCGCTCGATTTCCTGCGCGGCGCCGGCTTGTCGACGCTCTCGTCCATCGCGCCCTTACGCCGTTTCGTGATGCGGGCCGGCGTCGGGCCGCGGCTGGCGAGATTGCCCTAATCTGGACTCATTGTGGGTTGACGGCGTTCCTGCGAGATCCGAGCGGGACGGAGATCTCGCCCGATTCTAATCCCAAGAAAAGCTGGAAAATGTCGTCAACGACTGCTGATGTCGCCGTTTCCTCCGAGACTATCGCCGCCGGCAACCGCGAGGAGAAGCGGGTGAACCTTTTCACGCTCTGCCTTTTGGCTTTGGGCGTCGGGATATTCACCGGCGTCGGGGCGGTGGTGCTGCGCTCGCTGATCGGCCTCATCCACAACGCCATGTTCAACGGCGTGTTCAAGATCGCCTACGACGCCAACATCCTCGAGGGGCCGAGCCGGTTTGGAAACTGGGTCATCCTGTCGCCGGTCCTGGGCGGCCTTGTCGTGGTCTATCTGGTGGAGCGCTTCGCGCCCGAGGCCAAGGGCCACGGCGTCCCTGAGGTGATGGACGCCATCTATTACAAGCGCGGCGAGATTCGCGGCATCGTCGCAGTCATCAAGTCGCTGGCCTCCGCGCTCTCCATCGGCTCGGGCGCGTCGGTCGGCCGGGAGGGGCCGATCATCCAGATCGGCTCGGCTTTGGGCTCGGCCTTCTCGCAGGCGATCGGGCTTTCGACCGGGCAGAAGATCACCCTGCTCTCAGCGGGCGCGGGCGCAGGCATCGCGGCCACCTTCAACACTCCCCTCGGCGGCGTCCTGTTCGCCACCGAGATCCTTTTGCCGGAAGTCTCCAACCGCACCTTCCTGCCCGTGGTCATCGCGACGGGCGCGGCGACCCTCGTCGGGCGCATCCTCATCGGCCCCAACCCGGCCTTCGCCGTTCCCGAGGTCTTCTTTCCGTCCGCCAGCGCCTTCAGCGTCGAGGAGGCGATCGCCTTCGTGTGTCTCGGCGCTCTATGCGGCGTCGCCTCCTGGGCGTTCATCCGGCTTCTCGTGTTCATGGAGGACGGCTTTCCTAAGCTGCCGGGCAACGTCTATACCCAGAACATCGTCGGCATGGTCCTGGTCGGCCTCATGATGGTCGGCTGCATGCACGCCTTCGGCCATTCCTATGTCGATGGCGTCGGCTATGGCGTCATCCAGTCGGTCCTCGACAAGAGCATGACGGCGACCGGCCTCCTCGTCCTGCTGTTCGCGCTCAAACTCCTGGCCACGACCGTCAGCCTCGGTTGCGGCGCCTCGGGCGGCATCTTTTCCCCCTCGCTTTTTATGGGCGCGACGCTCGGCGCGGCCTTCGCCTCGGTCGCTGGCCTCCTCCTTCCCCACGCCGGCCTGACCTTGCCGTCGGCCGCGATCGTCGGCATGGCGGCCGTGGTCGGCGCGGGCACCGGCGCCGTCATGACCGGCATCATCATGGTGTTCGAGATGACCCGAGACTACGCGATCATCGTGCCGGTGATCGTCGCCGTCGCGGTCGCCGCCGGAGTGAGGCGCGCGCTGATTCCGGAGACGATCTACACCATCAAGTTGCGCCACCGCGGCCATCGCATCCCGAAGGAGCGGCACGTCAATCTCTATCTCGTCCAGCAGGCGCAGGACATCATGGAACGCCGGTTCATCCTCGCCAAGGCAGGTTCGACCTTGCGCGAATGCATGGACTGGGAAGACATCGACGACCTGCGCGCCATCATTGTCGAGCACGAGGGCCGAATCATCGGTCTGGTCCCGCCCCGTTCCGGCATATGGCGCGAAAGCGTGAACAACCCGGACCGGCCGGTGGAGGAGTTCGTCGAAAAGCGCCTAGTCGTCTGCCGGGATGTCGATTTGCTGAGCCAAGTGCTGGCGCGCCTCAAGCGCCACGGCGCGGGCGCGGCGATCGTCTTCCATGGCGAGCACCGGCCGCGCGCCAGCGATGTGGTCGGCGTCATCACCAAGCGCGCGATCGCCGACGCGGTCATCGACAATTACGCCGACTGAGCCTCAAGGCGGAGTTCCGACCGCGCCGTCCGCCTTACCGGTTCAAGACGTCGGCGATGTAAAGCGCTAGAAGCTTCCGCGCCTCGTTGACGAGCATTGCAGCGCCGTCGTCTTCCCCCGCCGCGAGCGGCGGGATCATCTTCATGACCTGGTTCACGATGACCGCGGCCGCGGCCGCCTCCTCCTGGCCGAGCGCCGGGTTACCGGTCCGGAGGATCGAGGCGATCCGTTCGCGCAGCTTGTCGCCGAGCGGTTTCCGCCGCTCGACAATTCCAGCGACCGCGCCTGAGAGCGCGATTGCCGCGTCCCGGTCCGTTCCTTGCTTGAGCTTATGGTCGATGAGGAGGTCCGCGAGCTCGCGCGCCGAACGGCCCGGGGCAAGCTCCTCGACACGCGCGAACGACGCGGCCCACCGTTCCGCGAACCGATCGAACAAAGCCTCGGCGAGCGCCTCCTTGGACGGGAAGAACTGGTAGAGCGAGCCGATCGCGGCCCCGGCCCGCTCGGCGATCTCCGTCATCGTGGCCCCGGCGTAGCCCTTCTCGGCGAATACAGCGGCGGCGGCGTCGAGGAGCGCGGCGACCCGTTGCTTTCCCCGCTCCCGTTTGGGCTCGCGCGCCGGCAGATAAGTCGTGGTTGACATATATGAGGAACACTCATAAAAACACTTTGTGAGTATTCTTCATAAATCGCGATCGCGCAACCCGCGCCCTTGTCGGAAGCTTCATTTCCATGATCGTCCTGAACCCGCGCACGACCGCACTGGTGCTGATCGACCTGCAGAACGGCGTGCTTGGCCGGAAGCTCGCGCCGATATCAGCCGAGGAACTCCTCGAGCGCGGCAAGGCGCTGGCGCGACGGTTCCGCGGCGCAGGGGCGCCGGTCCTGCTGGTCAACGTCATTCCGCGGCTCGACGGCCCGGCGCGTCAGGTCGACGAGCCCACTCCGCTGCCCAAGACCCTGCCTCAGGGTTTCGCCGACCTCCCTCCCAGCCTCGCCGAGCCCGGCGACATTCTGATCACCAAGTCGACCTGGGGCGCGTTTTTCATGACCGACCTCGATTCTGAGCTTAAGAGCCGCGGCGTGGGCGCAATCGTCCTAGGCGGCGTCGCCACCCATATCGGCGTCGAGTTCGACCGCGCGGCAAGCGTGGGACCTTGGCTACGAACTCGTCATCGCGCGCGATGTGACGAGCAGCACGGCCCTCGAGCCGCATGAGGGGACGATGCGGTATATCTTTCCGCGGATCGCACGAGTCACGGACAGCAACGCTCTCGCCTTTTGCGGCTGAAGACGGAATGTCTCCTCGCACCCTGCCCAAGACGCCGCAAATTATCCAATGGGCCGTGCTACTCGCGGCGTCCGTCGTCTTCATCACGGCTTTCGAATTGATGCGCCTGCCGGCCGCCCTGATGCTTGGCGCAATCGCCGCGGCGATTCTCCTGTCCTGGTTCGAAGGGGGCGTGAAGCTTCCGAGCTGGGGCTTTGTTATCGCTCAGGGTTTTGTCGGATGCCTGGTCGCGCGCGCCATCACGCCCGAGATCGTGATGACGATATTTCGCAGATGGCCGATGTTCCTTGTCTTGATTGGCGCGGTCATATGCTTCGCCGCCCTTCTCGGTTACGTCCTTGCGCGCCTAAGAGTGCTCCCCGGCACGACCGCGGTCTGGGGATCGTCGGCCGGCGCCGCAACGGCGATGGTGCTGATGTCCGAAGCCTTTGGCGGCGACATGAGGCTGGTCGCCGTCATGCAATATCTGCGGGTCGCGTGCGTTGGACTGGTGGCGTCGCTGGTCGCTCGGGCATGGATGGCGCCGGGCGCCGCGTCTGCGTCGATCGTCTGGTTCCCTCCTCTGGCGCCGGGCCCTTTCTTCGCAACCTTGGCCTTGGGCGTCGGCGGGGCAATCGTCGGGGTCAAATCCAGAATTCCCGCCGGCGCCTTGCTGGCGCCGATGTTTATTGGCGCGCCGCTTTCCGCGACGCATCTTCTTACAATCACGCTGCCGCCCTGGCTTTTGGCGATCTGCTACGCGATGGTCGGCTGGGCCATTGGCCTCCGGTTCACGCGCGAGACGGTCCTCTATGCGTGGAAGCAACTGCCTGATCATCCTGGCCTCGATCTTCACGCTGATCGCGATGTGCGGCGGTCTCGCCTTCGCACTTCACGAGGCCGCCGGAACCGACCCGCTGACCGCCTATCTCGCGACCAGCCCCGGCGGCGCCGATGCGGTGGCGATCATTGCGGCGTCGTCCCGGGTCGATCTTCCCTTCGTCATGGCGATGCAGATCGGACGGTTGCTGATGGCGCTTCTGGTCGGCCCTGCTCTTGCGCGAACGATTGCGCGCTGGGCCGGGAGCGAAGCGGGGCCTTCCGGCGTTCAAAGCAGCAAGTGAAGGACGAGCCGCGATGTTCATCTTCCCTGGTACGTTTACCTGCTGCAATTCGTCGCCGGACTGTTTCTGGCCAATGGGATTCCGCATTTCGTTCAAGGGGTCAGCGGCCATTGGTTCCAGAGCCCATTCGCTTCGCCGTCGGGCGTCGGCGAATCCTCGCCTGTCATCAATGTATTGTGGGGCTTCTTTAATCTAGTGATAGGCTTCGCGCTTCTCTTCAACTTTGCGCCCAAGGGGGCGGATGTCACCCTCCAATGGGCGTTCGTCGGCCTGGGCGCGCTCCTCATCGCCATCTTTTGCGCGTGGCATTTTGGGCGCGTGCGGTCGCGGCGCGGTTAGGCCGGTCTCCAATCAGAGCGTCATGCCCGCGAAGGCAAGATTCCCGGCTTGCCTCTTACGCGCCGCGATAAATGTCCCTGTAAGCTTCCCGCAGCGCCGCCTTTTGCACCTTGCCCATGGCGTTGCGCGGCAGAGAATCGACAAGGACAATCTGTTTGGGCGCCTTGAATTTGGCCAGGCGGCGGCCCAGCGCCGAGAGGATCGCCAATTCGGTCAGCGCCGCGCCCGGACGCCTGACGACGGCGGCCGTCACGGCTTCGCCGAAATCGGCATGGGGCACGCCGAACACAGCGCTCTCGAGCACGCCCTCGATCGCATCGATCTCGGTCTCGACCTCCTTCGGATAGACATTGAAGCCGCCAGAAATCACCAGGTCCTTGGCCCGCCCGACGATGTGGATGTAGCCATCCTCGTCAACCTGGGCCAAGTCGCCGGTGATGAAATAGCCGTCGGCGCGAAATTCCTGGTTCGTCTTCTCCGGCATCCGCCAATAGCCGGCGAAGACGTTCGGGCCCTTGACCTCGATGACGCCAATTTCGCCAGGCTCGACCGGCGCGCCGCTCTCGAGATCGGCGATGCGCACGTTAACCTCTGGAAGCGCAAAGCCCACCGAGCCAGGCCGGCGTTCGCCGTCGTAGGGGTTCGATGTGATCATGTTGGTTTCGGTCATGCCGTAGCGCTCGAGAATTGCGAAGCCGGTCCGCTCCCGCCAGGCGGCATGAGTCTCGGCGAGCAGCGGCGCAGAGCCCGAGACGAAGAGACGCATATTCGCGCAGACGTTGCGATCGAGGCCGGAATGGTCGAGAAGGCGCGTATAGAAGGTCGGCACCCCCATCATCGTCGTCGCTTCCGGCAGCGCCGCGATCACCGCTTCAGGATCGAATCTGGACATGAAGATCATCGTCGCCCCCGAGAGCAGCGCGACATTGACCGCCACGAACAGCCCATGCGTATGAAAGACAGGCAGCGCGTGAATGAGTCTGTCGGCGGAGCTGAAGCGCCAGCAGTCGATCAGGGTCAGCGCGTTCGACGACAGATTCTCGTGCGTCAGCATCGCGCCTTTCGAGCGGCCGGTGGTGCCCGAGGTGTAGAGAATCGCGGCGAGATCGTCGCTCGCCCGGGGCGTTGTTTCGAAGTCAGCTGGCGCGGCGGCGATCGCCGCGGCGAATGTTCCATCGTGCTTGACGCCAAGGCTCTCGACCGAGCGCAAGTTGAGCTCCTGCGCGAGCGCGCGAATCGCCTCGAGCCGGTCGGGACGGCAAAGGGTCAGCGCAGGTTCGGCGTCGCCAAGGAAATATTCGAGCTCGGCAAGCGTATAGGCGGTGTTCAGCGGCAGCAGCACCGCGCCCGCCCGAAGGCACGCGAGGGCGACAACGATCACGTCGGTTGATTTCTCGATCTGCACCGCGACCCGGTCGCCAGGCTTGACCCCAAGCCCGACCAGCGCGTTGGCCGCCTGCGCCGAGCGCTTGAACAACTCGCCATAGGTCAGAGCGGTGTTGTCTCCGGTCTCCAGAGCAAGCTTGTCCGGATCGGGCGCCCGGGCCGCGATGAGGTCAAACAGGTTTGCGGACTGATTTCGCGACACTTGGTCTCCAAATTGAAGGAACGAGCCAGCGCTCGGGATGCCGGACAAACGCATTATAGGCTGGCGAGGCGCGCAAACGCGATAGGATAGAGGTCGGGCCGCCGGACCGAGATCCCCTTCGCGGCTCAGCAGCTTGCAACTTGATTTCCGGGCCGATCTTCTCTCAAAGGCAGATCGAAACGCGGATTGGGGCTAAACGAAAGCGGGAGACATGGCCACGACTGAAAAGGCGCTGCGCGAAGCCATCATCGCACACGGCGCGAGCGTTGTGGCTGCCGGGCTCGGCGGCGCTCTTGTCGGCGACATTTCGGCGCGCCTCGAAGATTTGCTGCTCATCACGCCGAGCGGCGCAGACTATGCGAGCCTCCGGCCGGCGATGATCGCGCTCATGCCTTTGGTCGGCGAATATGGCGCCTGGAAAGGTCCGATGAAGCCAACAGGCGAATGGCGCATTCATCTCGGTATTGTGCGGGCCCGTCCCGACATCGGAGGAATTGTGCGTTTCCAGTCGCCTTACGCCACCGCTTTGGCCATGGCGCGCAAGCCGATCCTGGCGGCTCATTCGATGATTGCGCTGTTTGGCGCGCCAATCGTCCGGTGCGCCAAATATGCGCCCGCCGGCACCAAGGAATTGGCGGGCCTGACGCTCGAGGCGCTGGATCAAAGCCATGCGGTTCTGCTTAGCAACTATTGCGCATTGACCACCGGCCCGACGCTCGAGGCGGCGCTGGTCCGGGCGCGCGAGCTCGAAACCCTCGCCCGCCTCTACGCAATCGCCCTTTCAGTTGGTCGTCCGGCCATACTTTCAGATGAAGAAGTCGGTCGCATCGGCGAGCGCCTCAAGTCGAACGGCGCCGATGTCCGGGCGCGCGTTGCGGCGCTTGTTGAAACGACGGCGAAACCCAAGCCGCCCGCCAAGGCCAAGCGCGTCGCGCGCAAGCGGCGCTCATAAAGCGATGCGCGCAGCCCGTGCGGGGTCGGCGGCGCCCGCGCAACGGCCATTTTACCGGCGCGCCCCAAAGTTTTCAGTTGGTTACGACCCCCTTTAGTTCCCTCCTCGTGCGACACTATTCAACTCATTTAGTCTGTAATAATAATGCAATGACCACGGTCGAGGTAAGTAACCCCAAGGGCGAATTGTTCTAAAGCGCCGAGGCGGGCGGACCGGTGCGGAGACTCTCCCGCCTTGCGCCGCGTTCCTCCGCCTCGAGCCTCTCGCTGACGATCAGAAGCTGCGCCGCGGTCGAGGCGGCGATCACCGCTGGATCCTTGGATTCGAGGCCCGGAATCCCAATCGGGCAGACGAGACGGGCGAGCTGAACCTCGGTCAAGCCCGCCGCACGCATCTGGCTCAAGAACCGCGCCCGTTTCGTCGCCGAGCCGATGAGGCCGACATAGCCGAAGCGCTCGACCCGCAGCGCCTCGGCGACGATTTCGAGATCGAGCGCGTGCGAATGCGTCATCACGACGATGAGCGCGCTGTCGGGCGCGCCGGCGAGTTCGGCGGCAGGCTCCGGCGCATGAATGAGCGTGACGTTCGCGGGCGCATGCGCGGGAAAAGCGTCGCGCCTGGGGTCAATCCAGCGCACCGCGAAAGGCAGCGGCGCGAGCGCGAGCGCCAACGCCCGTCCGACATGGCCGGCGCCGAACAGGTAGACCGCGCGCGCAAGCACGCCGAGCGATTCAGTCCAGCTCTCCTCGGCGAGACGCGCCAGCCTGCGCTCGCCAAGGCTAGACCCGAGCGTGCGCTGAATCCGTCCGTCCAGCCCCAGCCGCGCGCTGAGCGTCGCTGAAGCGCCGCTTTCAGCGATCGCCAGCGGCGAAAGTTCGTCGAGATCGCGCCGGTCGAATGTCTCGACGCGCCATTCGACCCGCCCGCCGCAACACTGGCCGAGTTCGGGTCCGAGCGCGAGCGAACGGCGCGCCGCCGGCCCGCGGCCTCTTCGAAGAGCTTCGTTCGCCGCTTCGAGCGCCGCAAACTCGAGCGCCCCGCCGCCGATCGTGCCGTGAAAGCTTCCCGATGGCCGCACCACCATGCACGCGCCCGCTTCGCGCGGACTCGAACCCTCGACCCGCGCGAGCGTCACCAGCGCAGCCGAGCCCTCGGCTTCAATCGCTTCGATGAGACGGCGGAAGGCTTTCATGGGCTACCCTCAACCCGTCCCGTTGAGCGAGGCGATGGCGCGGAGGATCGATTCCGGCGTGCATGGCGGATCGAGCTTCGGCTGCCCTTTCGGGTTCGTCGCATGAACCGCGTCGAGGATCGCGGAATAGACCGAAATTCCATGCATCAACGGCGGCTCGCCCACCGCCTTCGAACGGTAGATGCTCGGCGTCGGGTTAGGCCGGGTGTAAAGGCGGGTGTTGAAGATCGGAGGCGTGTCGGAGGCCACGGGGATCTTGTAAGTCGCGGGCGCATGCGTCAGCAGCCTTCCATCGGCGCCGTACACGAGCTCCTCGGTCGTCAGCCAGCCCATGCCTTGAATGAAAGCGCCTTCAACCTGGCCCATGTCGATCGCCGGATTGATCGACGCGCCGACATCATGCAAGAGATCGGCCCGCAGGACCCGCATCTCGCCGGTCAGCGTGTCGATTGCGACCTCCGAGCAAGCCGCGCCATAGGCGAAATAGAGGAACGGACGTCCCTTCGCCCTGAGACGATCCCAGTGGATCTCCGGCGTCTTGTAATAGCCGGAATGCGACAGCTGCACGCGCGCCAGCCGGCAAGCTTTGGCGAGCTCGCCAAAGCTCATCGAGACATTGCCGGCGAACACGCGCGCGTCGCGGAACTCGACCGCCTCCGGCGCGACGCTCCATGCCTCGGCGGCGAAGGCCGCCATCCTTTGCCGGATCGCGCCGGCGGCGATTTTCCCCGCCATGCCGTTGAGATCGGTCCCGGAAGAAGCGGCGGTCGGCGAGGCGTTGGGGACCTTGGCGGTGTTGGTTGCGGTTATCCGTATGAAATGCAGCGGCACGCCGAACTCTTCAGCCACGATCTGCGCGACCTTGGTGAACAGCCCCTGCCCCATCTCCGTGCCGCCGTGGTTGAGATGAATCGAGCCGTCGGAATAGACATGCACCAGGGCGGTCGCCTGATTGAGCGGGATCAGCGTGAATGAAATGCCGAACATCACCGGCGTCAGCGCAATGCCCCGCTTGATGATCGGACTCTCCGCATTGAAAGCTGCGATCCGCTCGCGCCGGGCGCGATAGTCGCTCGAAACCTCGAGGTCCTCGATGATCGCCCGTTGGGTCTCATAGTCCTCGACGGTCTGATCGTAGGGCGTGCGGTCGAAACCCGCGCGCAACAGGTTCGCCTTGCGGACGTCGAGCGGATCGAGACCGCGCTCGCGCGCGATTGCGTCCATCACCCGCTCGATTGCGATCATGCCTTGCGGACCACCGAAGCCTCTGAATGCGGTGTTGGAGACGGTGTTGGTCTTGAGTCGGCGGGTGAGAATCGAAACGTCAGGCAGCCAGTAGCCGTTGCCGGCGTGAAACATCGCGCGGTCACAGACGCCGGGCGAGAGGTCCGCGGAACAGCCGCAGCGCGCGTTGAGCGCCACTTCGTAGCCGGCGACCACGCCCTTGTCGTCGTAACCCACTTGCCAATCGGCGCGGAAGTCATGGCGCTTGCCGGTCAGTGCGAAGTCGTCGTCGCGGTCGAGGCGAACTTTGCAGGGTCGCCCGGTCAAGCGCGCGGCGAGCGCCGCAATCGCCGCCCAGGCGCAGGCCTGGCTTTCCTTGCCGCCGAACCCGCCGCCCATCCGGCGCGTCTCCACGGTGACAAAGGCGTCCGGCACGCCGAGGACGCGGGCGACGATGTGCTGGGTCTCCGTCGGATCCTGCGTCGACGCGTGCACGGTCATCTCGTCGCCTTCGCCAGGAAAGGCGAACGACGCCTGGCCCTCGAGATAGAAATGCTCCTGGCCGCCGATTGAAAACTGTCCCTCGAGCCGGCGCGCGGCCTTGTCGATCGCGGTCGTCGCGTCGCCACGCCCGAAAGCGTAGTCGTCCTGAACCCGCGCGCCGCTGACGAGCGCATCCTCAATCGTGACCGCGGGCGCCACGGCCTCGATGTCGACCTTGGCGAGCCGCGCCGCCCGACGCGCCTCATCGCGCGTGCGCGCCACGACCGCGAACAAAGCCTGGCCGTGGAACATCACCTCTTGTTCGACGAACAGCGGCTCATCGGCGAAAACCGGCGCGATGTCGTTCTTGCCCGGAATATCGGCCGCAGTCAGAACAGCGACCACGCCAGGGGCCCCGCGCACCGCCTCCAGCCCCAAGCTCTTCAATTTGCCGGAGGCCTTGTTGGCCATGCCGATCGCGATATGCAGCGTGCCCGCAGGCTCGCCGATGTCGTCCACATAAGTGGCCGCGCCCTGAACATGCAGGCGCGCGGAATCGTGCGGCAGCGGCTTATGAACCACCGCGGTCGCGGGCGCGTCGAGGACAGCTAAGTCATCATTCGGCGGCATGCAGCATTCCGATCCGGGTCGGCGCGCGAGCGCCGGAAACTTCCATGAGCGCTTTTTCAAGGAGGTTGGCCGCGACCGTCATGCGATAGGCGGCGGTCGCGCGCATGTCGGTGAGTGGAGTGAAATCCTTCGATAGCGCGGCGCGGGCCGCTTCCCAGCTCGCGGGCTGATCCAGGTTCGCGCCGGCGAGCGCCTGTTCGGCGTTCTTCGCGCGCTTCGGCGTCGCCGCCATGCCGCCGCAAGCGATCCGAACGCCGAGAATCCGCCGCCCGTCGAGATCGATGCGCACGGCGAGCATGACGGCGGAAATGTCCTCGTCGAAGCGCTTCGACACCTTGAAGGCGCGATAGCGCTGATGGGCGGCGAGCGGCGGCGCCTCGACCGCAAGCACGAACTCGCCCGGCTCGCGATCCTGCTTGCCGTAGGCGATGAAGAAGTCTTCCAGCGGCATCACGCGGGTCCGGGCGCCTTTGCGCAAAACGACCTTGCCCCCAAGCGCGATCAGGGCGGGCGCGACATCGCCGATCGGCGAACCATTGGCGATGTTTCCGCCGACCGTTCCGCTCGCACGCACCTGCTTCGAACCGAAACGGCGCATGAGTTCGCTCAGGTCGGGATGGATCGCGCCAAGCCGCGGCGCCGCGTCCTCCAAGTTCAAGGTCGCCCCCAGCGAGAGCGCTCCATCAGCGCTCTCGCCGACAGCGGTCGAGCCCAGCGACCCTGCCGAGCCAAATCACGCGCTTGAGGTCCCGCAATTGCTTGGTGATCCAGAGCCCAACATCCGTCGCTCCGCCGACGAGGGTCGCGTCGGGAAAGCGCGCATAGAGCGCAGCAAGCGAATCGAGGCTCGCCGGCGCGGCGAAGAAGGCCGCTTCGCCGCCGATGAACACGTCCCTATCGTCGACGAGCGCGGCGAGCGCCGCCGCCCGTTCATGAGACGTCGCGGCGAACCGGTCGGCTGGCGCGCCGTTGCAGGTCTCCATGGCCGCCGCGATGATCGGGCGATAGCCGGTGCATCGGCAGAGATTGCCGGCAAGCTGGTCGCAAAGGCCCGCGTAGGTCATAGGCTGACCCGAGTGGTAGCCCGCGAACAGGCTCATCACGATCCCGGGCGTGCAGAAGCCGCATTGCGAGGCGTGAGCATCGACCATCGCCTGCTGCAACGGATGCAGCTCGCCGCCAGAGGCGAGATCCTCGATTGTGATCAACTCGGCGCCGTCGATCTGGCCCAAGAGCAGAATGCAGGCGTTGAACGGCTCGCAAGTGAGCCGGCCGCCCTTGAGCCGCGCCAGCGCCACCGTGCACGCGCCGCAATCGCCTTCGGCGCAGCCTTCCTTGGTTCCCTTCGCTCCCATTTCCTCCCGCAGCCAGTCGAGCACGGTGGCGCGGGGGGAGAACTCGCGGAGAGCAACGTCTCTGCCCCGAAATCGGAAACGCAGCGCATCCCGCGCGGCGGTTGGTCTGGCCTCAAATGACATCGTCGCTCCCGAACTCCTAAGATGGAGCTTTTGAGGGCAAAACGGAAGGAGGCAAGGTCCGTGCCGGCCGCCCTTATCGTTTCGCCCTAGGGGTCAAAGAAGTCGGCGTGGCCGGCCTCGGTCTAAAGCAAGCCATACCAGCTGGGCCCCCGACCATCCGAGCGCGGGGTCATCCTCGGAGATCTGGAGGCACAGCTTCGCTTGCCAGCGCCTCGAGCGCTTCCTCGGCGCCCATCGAGGCTTGCGCATTGGAGCCGAGACGGCGCAAAGACACAGTGTTTTCGCTTGCTTCCTTGCGGCCGAGAGCAACGAGGACAGGAACTTTAGCCAACGAGTGCTCACGGACTTTGTAGTTGATCTTCTCGTTTCGTAGGTCGGTCTCGACCCTCAGGCCCCGCTTCTTCGCCGCGGCGGCGAATCGAAGCGCGGCGTCATCAGCGTCGCTGGTGATGGTGCAGACCACGATCTGGACCGGCGCGAGCCACAACGGCAGGTGGCCGGCGTGGTGTTCGAGCAGGATGCCGATGAAGCGCTCCATCGAGCCGCAGATGGCGCGATGGATCATCACCGGGGTCGTCTTCTCGCTGTTGCCCGCGATATAGAACGCGCCGAAGCGCTCCGGCAGGTTGAAATCGACCTGGGTCGTGCCGCATTGCCAGTCGCGCCCGATCGCGTCGCGCAGCACATATTCGAACTTCGGCCCGTAGAAGGCGCCCTCGCCCGGGTTGAGCGCGGTCGTCACGATGTTGCCGTGGCGCGTGCGGATCTCGTCCAGCACCCGGGTCATCACCGCCTCGGCGTGATCCCACATGGCGTCGGTTCCCACCCGTTTCTCGGGGCGGGTGGAGAGCTTCACCACGATCCTGTCGAACCCGAAGTGGCCGTAGACCGACAAGATCAGTTCATTGATCTTGTGACACTCCTCGGCCATCTGCTCCTCGGTGCAGAAGATATGCGCGTCGTCCTGAGTGAAGGAGCGTACGCGCATCAAACCGTGCAGCGCTCCCGACGGCTCATAGCGGTTGACCGCGCCGAACTCGGCGAAACGCAGCGGCAGCTCGCGATAGGACCGCAGGCCGTGCTTGAAGATCTGCACATGACCCGGGCAGTTCATCGGCTTCAGGGCATAGACGCGCAAATCCTCGGTCTCGGCCTCGTCGCCGGCCGGGCGGCACATGAACATGCTCTCGCGGTACCAGCCCCAATGCCCGGAGATCTCCCACAGGTGCTTGTCGAGCACCTGCGGCGCGTTGACCTCCTGATAGTCGGCGGCGAGGCGCCGGCGCATGTAGGCGACCAGCGTCTGGAATAACGTCCAGCCTTTCGGGTGCCAGAAGATCGAGCCTGGCCCCTCCTCCTGGGTGTGGAACAGGTCCATCTCTCGGGCGAGCTTGCGATGATCGCGCTTCTCGGCCTCCTCGAGCTGCTTCAGATAGGCGTCGAGTTCCTCTCTCTTCGCGAATGCGGTCGCATAAATGCGCGACAGCATCGGCCTGTTCGAATCGCCGCGCCAGTAGGCGCCGGCGACCTTCATCAGCTTGAAGGCGTCGCCGACCTTGCCGGTCGAGGTCATGTGCGGGCCGCGGCAGAGGTCGGTCCATTCGCCCTGGCTGTAGAGCTTGATCTCCTGGTCGGCCGGGATCGCGTCGAGAAGCTCGACCTTGAACGCTTCGCCCTTCTTCTCGAACAGGCTCTTCGCTTCCTCGCGCGACACGACCCGCTTCGAAAACGGCTTGTCGCGGGCGATGATCTCGCGCATCCGCTTTTCGATCGCCGGGAAATCTTCGGGCGTGAACGGCTCGTTGCGGAAGAAGTCGTAGTAGAAGCCGTTCTCGATCACCGGGCCGATGGTGACCTGCGTTCCGGGCCAGAGCGACTGCACGGCTTCGGCCAGAACGTGCGCCGCGTCGTGGCGGATGAGCTCGAGCGCCCGGGGATCGTCGCGGGCGACGAATTCGAGCGTCACGTCATCGTCGATCGGGTCGGCGAGATCGGCAAGCTCGCCGTCGCGGACCATCGCCACCGCGCGCTTGGCTAGAGAGGGGGAAATGGATTTGGCGATTTCGAGACCCGAGATTCCGGGCTCATAGGCGCGCTCAGCGCCGTCGGGAAAGGTGACGTGAACCATCGAAGCTCCTTCAAGCTCACTCGCCGACACAAATCGGCGTAAGCATGGGCGCCCGCATATAGACGTCGGAGGCGATCAGGGCAACGGGCGAAGATGAGCCGCGTCGCCGCCGATCCGGCCGCTAGAGCCTGAACTCCTCGACGACCGGGGGGCCAGCGCCGTAGCTGGAATATCGGATCCACTTCGGTTTCACGACGACATAGGCGATGTCGGGCCAAGCCTCGCGAGCGCGGCCGTCCGGCCACTCGCGGAAATAGGCCGCTTTCGCGCTCGCCAAATCGTCGCCGACCGGCCGACGGGCCGGGCCTTCAATCTGAAGGGAAATGCCGTCGTCCCAGCCGATGACCAGCGCGGCTGACGGATTGCGCGCGAGATTGACGGCCTTGCGGCTCGAGGCCAGAGTGTCGAACACGACCTCGTTCGATTGCGTCAGGGCGAAGCCCATCAGCGCCGCCTCGGGCGCGCCGGCTTCATTGACCGTCGACACGACGAGAAACCGCTTCCGCTTGGCGATGTCGAAAACCTCTTCGAGCCTCATGAGCGCCTCCGCATCTGGGGGCCCGACCAGAGATCGGACCGCGTGGTTGAAGGGAGATGATAACGCACCATGACCGAAACGGGCGCCATTGTCCGTCGCGTCGTCGTCGAAGGTTACGTCCAGGGCGTCGGCTATCGGGAGTTCACGCGCCGCATGGCGCTGAGGCTGGGCGTCTCCGGCTGGGTGCGCAACCGGTCCGACGGCGCGGTCGAGGCGTTGGTTCGGGGCCCGCCGCGTGGCAGTCGAAGCGCTTGTCGCCGAGATGCGCAAGCGGGCCACGCTCAGCCGTCGTCAACAGCCTCGAGCGTGACGGAGCACGACGAGATCCATGAGCTCGACGACAGCGACGCGTTCGTTATCTGGCCAACAGCATAGCGCCGAGGCGGCGCGAACGCCTGCGACACCAGCTCAGCCGCGCCGCGGCGGCTTGTCGGGCTTGGGATGCTTCGCCTCCGACCGTTCGGGCCCCCCTGCGGAGGTCGGCGTATTGGACGGCGGATCGCTGGCGGGAAAGGACTCTTCCAGCTCCTCGTCGAGCTTCTCCTCCGATTTTGTGGGCGACCTACGCGGCGGCGACTTTCGCGGCTCTTTCATCCCGGCGGCTCCTTCGGAAGGGCTTGACCCCATATAAGGAAGGCTGCCCCTGGAAGCGAGGCCCTTGGCGGAAAGGGCGCCGTGGCGGCTCGCCAAATTCACGATTTCGCTCGGTGTGCAATTCTGCTCGCGGCTGAAGCTCTTCAAGTGCTTAAGCTCCTCTTTCTGCAACTCGAAGAAGACGCTCTCAGCGCATCGTGTTCTCGACGGGCGCCCGCGATAGACCGGGAAAGCCAAACATCGTAGCTTCCAGCCCATGCCGGTAAAGAGCCCGCTCTACGATCGCGATTTCTATGCCTGGAGCCGCCAGCAGGCCGAGCTGTTGCGGAAGGGCAAACTGGCTGACGCCGACATCGAGCACATCGCCGAGGAAATCGACAGCATGGGCCGGACGGAGAAGCGCGAACTCATCAGCCGCTTGAGCGTCCTCCTGCTGCACCTGTTGAAATGGCGATATCAGCCGGAAAAGCGGAGTCCGAGTTGGGAGGCGAGCGTCCGCGTCCAGCGCAATCGTCTGGCCGATCACCTGGACGACAATCCGAGCCTGAAGCCCGTGTTGCCCGACGCGCTCGCCTCAGCCTATCGCGACGCGTCGCTCGAGGCGGTTGCGGAGACGGGACTGCCCAGCGCGACCTTTCCCGAAGCTTGTCCGTGGACCGTCAGTCAGGTGCTCGACGGCGGATTCTGGCCGGGGTGAAGGCGATAGGTCGAACTCGAAGCGCCCTACCCCTTCTTCCCCGCAATCTTGGCGATCTCGCGCATGACCATGAGCGTGCCCTTGAGCCTGTCGGCAAGCTTCTCGAAATCGTCGGTGACGACGATCCGCATATCCGGGCGCACATAGGCGCGCTCGTTGCGCGGCGACCCATTTCACCAGCGCCGCGGGATTGGCGAACGACTTGCCGCGGAAGGCGAGCGTCAGGCCCTTGGGGCCGGCCTCGAGCTTCTCGACATTGGCGCGGCGGCACAAAGCCTTGATCTGGACCAGGTTCATGAGCAGGCCCACCTCGGCCGGCGGCGGGCCGAAGCGGTCGACGATTTCGGCGCCCATTGCGTCGATCTCCTCCTCGTCCTCGAGCGCTGACAGGCGGCGGTAGAGAGCGAGCCGCGTCGGCAGGTCGGAAATGTAGGATTCCGGGATCGTCACCGGCGCGCCAAGCTGGATGGTCGGCGACCACATGTCCTCGGCCGGGGCCTCCTCGCCCGACTTGATGCGCTCGACCGCCTCGCGCACCATCTGCTGATAAAGCTCGTAGCCGACCTCCTTGATGTGGCCGGACTGCTCCTCGCCCAGGAGGTTGCCAGCGCCGCGCAAGTCAAGGTCGTGGCTCGCGAGCTGGAAGCCGGCGCCCAGCGTGTCGAGCGATTGCAGCACCTGGAGGCGCTTCTCCGCCTGCGGCGTGATCTTGGCCTTGGCGGGCGTCGTGAAATAGGCGTAGGCGCGAATCTTCGATCTGCCGACGCGGCCGCGCAACTGATAGAGCTGCGCGAGCCCGAACATGTCGGCGCGATGCACGATCATCGTGTTGGCGCGCGGAATGTCGAGGCCGGATTCGACGATCGCCGTCGACAAGAGGATGTCGTACTTGCCGTCGTAGAAGGCGCCGACCTTGTCCTCGAGCTCACGCGGCGCCATCTGGCCGTGGGCGATCACGAATTTGCACTCGGGCGCATTCTGGCGCAGGAACGCCGCCGCCTCGTCGAGGTCCTCGATGCGCGGGCAGACATAGAAGGATTGTCCGCCGCGATAGCGCTCGCGCAGCAGCGCCTCGCGAATGATCAGCGCGTCGAAGGGCGAGACGAAGGTGCGCACCGCCAGCCGATCGATCGGGGGCGTGGCGATGATGGACATCTCGCGCACGCCGGTCATCGCGAGTTGCAGAGTGCGCGGAATGGGCGTCGCTGAGAGCGTCAGCACGTGCACTTCCGAGCGCAGCTCCTTGAGCCGCTCCTTGTGCCCAACGCCAAAATGCTGCTCCTCATCGACAACGACGAGGCCAAGGTCCTTGAAGCTTATGGTCTTGCCCAAGACGGCGTGGGTGCCGACGACGATGTCGACGCCGCCCTCGGCGAGGCCTTTCTTGACCTCGCGGGTTTCCGGCGCGCCCACCATGCGCGAGAGCTGGCCGACGTTGACCGGCAAGCCGGCAAACCGCTGGCGGAAGTTCTGAGTGTGCTGGCGCGCCAGCAGCGTCGTCGGGGCGATGATCGCGGTCTGCTTGCCGTTGATCGCGGTGGCGAAGGCGGCGCGCAGCGCGACCTCGGTCTTTCCGAAGCCGACGTCGCCGCAGACCAGCCGGTCCATCGGCCGGCCGGCGGCCAGATCGTCAAGCGTCGCGTCGATCGCGCTCTCCTGGTCCGCCGTCTCGTCATAGGGAAAGCGGGCGCAAAATTCGTCGTATAGACCCTCGGGGACCGTGAGTCGCGGCGCCGTATGCGTCATGCGCTGCGCTGCGACGCGGATCAGCTCGCCCGCCATCTCGCGCACGCGCTTCTTTAGGCGCGCCTTGCGCGACTGCCAGCCTGCGCCGCCAAGCTTGTCGAGTTCGCCCGTCTCCGAGCCGTAACGAGACAGAAGCTCGAGATTTTCGACCGGCAGGAACAGCCGATCGCCGCCGGCATAGTGGATCTCGAGGCAGTCGTGCGGCGCGCCCGCCGCCTCGATTGTCTTTAATCCTACGAAGCGCCCGACGCCGTGGTCGATGTGAACCACGAGATCGCCAGCGGTGAGCGCGCTCGCTTCGGCCAGAACATCCTGCGCGCGGCGCCGGCGCTTCGACTGCCGTACGAGCCGATCGCCGAGAATGTCCTGCTCGCCGAGAACCGCGAAGTCCGGCGCTTCGAACCCCTGCTCGAGCGCGATGACGGCGAGCGGCAGCGCGCCCGCGCGGGCGGTCTTTGCCTGATGGTAGGATGAAACGAACTCGAGCGGTTTGAGCCCATGCTCGGCCAGCACGTGGCTTAGCCGCTCGCGCGAGCCGTCGCTCCAACTCGCGACGATCACGTTCAAGCCCCGCTCGCGCAGAGCCCGCACATGCGCGACCGCGGCGTCGAACACATTGGCGCTCTCGTTCTGCCGCTCGGGAGCAAAATTGCGACCGGTCCGCCCGCCGCAATCGACGGCGTCGCTAGCGCCCGGCTGCGCTTCGAACGGTGTGAGCCGCGCCACCGGCTGGCCGGCCAGCCGCTCCTTCCACTGGTCTTCGCTCAGATAAAGCCGGGTCGGCGGCAGCGGCTTATAGTCCGCCTTGCCGGGATCTTCGGCATAAGCCGCCCGGCGGGCGGCGTAATTGTCCGCGATGAGCGCGATGCGCTCGTGCGCCGCGTCGTCGCCCCGCGCGTCGAGCACGAACGGCGCATCCCCGACATAGTCGAAGATCGTGTCCAGCTTGTCGTAGAGAAGCGGCAGCCAATGCTCGACGCCGATCGCGCGGCGGCCTTCGCTGATCGCCGCATAGAGATCGTCGTTAGGAGCCGGCGCGCCGAACTCGGCCGCGTAGCCCTGGCGGAAGCGCTTGATCGAGTCGGTTGTGAGACGCGCTTCGCTCATCGGCACGAGATCGAGCGAGCGCAATTGCGTGGTCGAGCGCTGGGTCTCCGGATCGAAGGCGCGGATCAATTCGAGCGTATCGCCAAAGAAATCAAGCCGGATCGGCGCTGCCGCGCCGGGCGGATAGAGGTCGAGGATACCGCCGCGCGAAGCGTAATCGCCGACATCGCGCACCGTGCTCGCGCGGGCGTAGCCGTTCGACTCGAGCCAGTGCGTGAGGTCTTCCATCCGCACGCTGTTGCCGGGCGCCGCCGAGAAGGCCGCGGACTTCAGATAGGCAAGCGGCGGGACGCGCTGCGTCAGCGCATTGACCGAGGCGACGAGAATGCGCGGCCGCTCAAGGGCGCCGCGGCTCTTGGCCAGCCGCGCCAGCACGGTCATCCGGTCGGCAGATACGGCGGCGTTGGGCGAGACGCGATCGTAGGGCTGGCAATCCCACGAAGGAAGATACAGCGCTTCGATCTCGGGCGCGGCGAAGGCCAGCGCGTCGATGAAGGCTTGAGCGCGCAGGCTGTCGCGCGCGACGAAGGCGAGGGTGACGGCGCGCTGCTCGCCGGCTCTCGCCAGCGCGCGCGTGACTTCCGCGACGACGAAGGCGTCGTAGCCCTCAGGCGCGCGCGCCAGCGTGACCGCCCCGCCCTCTCCCAGGCGACGAATGGCGGGAACGAGGAGACTCTCGGGCTCTCGTTTAAGCGCGTTAGCTGTTTTCATCTGGGTCCGCAGAGGCGTGCGAAGAGCGGAGTGTCAAACTCCCGGGGCGGATGCTCGTCGCCGATGATCCAGGCGAGCGCCTGCGTGTCGGGAACGTCGAGCAGGCGCTCGAACTCGGCAAGTTCGTCGTGGCTCATCGTCGGCAAATGCGCATCGGCGAAGCGGCCCATGATCAGATCCATCTCGCGCACGCCGCGCCGCCAGGCGCGAAACAGAATCCGCCGCCGGCGCTCATCGAGCGCTGCACTGCTGAGGATCGAGCCGGACATCAAGCACCTTTTCTGCCGCCCGTGCATGCCGTCTCAATACGGCGGCAGGAGGAATCGTTCCTGGCCAACCGCCTCATCCAACCAAGGAAGTCTGCGGAGCCGCGTGCGCGCCCGCGCTTATATCGGCAGGAACGGGTGCTGTCAGCCCAAGGCATCGCAACGGGATGATCGAAAACGCGTCTGGACGCCGACGCGGCTTACGGGCCTAGGCGCCTGTCGCCGGAGCCCTTCTAAATTGACCTGAAGAAAGACGGCTTGGTGATAGCGGAACAAAAAAATCGACAATTTCTTGACCAACCGGCTGAGCATCGATACTTTTTTTCAGAACGCCGCCGGCACGCTGTTCCAGAGTTCCCCCGTTGCGCGGCGAAACGAAAATTGTTGCTAACTTATTGAAAAGAAACAACCCAAGAGCGCGGCGAAACGAAATCGCGGCTAATAGCTTGAAAACAAACAATTCCGCGAAATCACTGATTCGCGGCTCATAATGATTTCAATAACTTACGACCAGAGCTGCGAAACGTTTTGTTTCGCCTAGCGAAATGAGCGTTTCGGTTTGGCGGTTTTTTGGCCTCGTCATGGTCCAGAAGGAGGATCGATCACGCGAGCTTCGCCTCGGCGCTCCTCAGCCAGCCAGCCGCCGGATCGGCTTCTTCGGCAAGACGACTTCGTCAAGACCAAGCCAGTCCGCCATCGCGCGAAGCTCCTCGGAGATCGCGTCCATGACGTCCGAGGGGGCGTGCGGCTCGAGATGCACCGCATGGACGAGCAACCGCCCCGCCTGTCGGTCGGCCTTCAGGTCGAGCCGGGCGACGAGCCGGTCGCCGAGCAGGAAGGGAAGGACATAGTAGCCGTGCTGGCGCTTATCGGCCGGCGTGTAGATCTCGATCCGGTAGTGGAAGTCGAAGAGCCGCAACGCGCGGGAGCGCTCCCAGACGAGCGGATCGAACGGCGCGAGAAGCGCCCGCGCGGACAGGCGGCGCGGCCTGCGGGCGTCGCGGTGAAGATAGGCGAGATGGGCCCAGCCAGGAACCTCGACCGGCTCGAGAACGCCCGCCTCGAGGAGCGACGCGATCGCCTGTCGCGCGTCGTCGGGCCCGAGACGGAAATAGTCGCGCAGATCCTGGGCCGTGGCGACGCCGAGCGCGAGAGCTGCGCGTTCGATAAGGGAGCGATGCGCATGCCTTTCGTCCGGCGTCGGCAGAGCGAGGATCTCGGCCGGAATGACGCGCTCGGTCAGGTCGTAGACCCGCTCGAAACTGCCGCGGCGCGTCGCCGTCGTAATGTGGCCAGCCCAGAAGAGCCATTCGAGCGCCTGCTTGGCGTCGCCCCACTCCCACCAACCGGAGCGGCCGCGTTTTTCCTCGAAGTCCGAGGCGGCGCTCGGACCCTCGTTGCGGATGCGCTTGAGAAAGCCTTCCGCCTCAGCGCGCCGCTCACCCGCGAACAGCCGCAGGCCCTTCCAACCGGCCTCGCCCCGATCCGCGCGGGCCATCCGCCAGCGCAGCAGCGGATGCAACGAGAGCGGCAGCGAGCGACGCCTCATGCGCCCAATATTCGAACAGCCGCCGTTTCTTCCGGCTTCCCCAAGCGGCCGTTTCGATCAGCGAACGGTCATAGGGGCCAAGTCGGGAGAAGGCGGGCAGGTAATGGGCGCGGACCAGGACATTGACGCTGTCGATCTGATGGAGGGAAAGCCGGTCGATGGTCCTCAGCCATCGCGCAGCGTTGACCCTTTCCGGGCGCGGGCCGCCGAAGCCCTGCGCTGCAAGAGCGATTCGCCGGGCCTCGGGGAGGGAAAGCTTTTCGACCTTCGTCACGTGGCGCCGCTGACCGCCTTCCGCCGGAGCAGCGGCCCAATCTCCACCGCCACAGCGCCAACGAGAATCAGCGCGCAGCCGAGAGCGCCGACGGCGGTCAGACGTTCGTCGAGCAGGAGCGCGCCCGCGAGCGCGGCGAACACGCCCTCGAGGGCGAGAATGAGCGCCGCCTCAGCGGGGGGCGTATGCGCCTGGGCGAAGATCTGGATCGTATAGGCGAGCGGCGCCCGAGACAACGCCAGCGAACAGGATCGTCGGAGCGTTGGCGAGGAGAGCCCCCTGCGGAGTCGATTCAAACAGGGCCGAGCATACTGCCGCAAGGCCAGCGCAGACTGCATATTGCACGAAGGCGAGCAGCAGCGGCCGACCGGAGCGGGCAAGGAAGATCGGCGTCAGCGCGATGCCCGTCGCCCAGGCGAAATCGGCGAGGAGCACGAGCGCGTCGCCGAAGTTCGGCGCGCCGAGGGGTCCGCCCGAGGCGAGCAGCCAGGCGCCGACGAGCGATACGAAACCCGCGCCGACAATGGTCGCGCGTGGGCGCGAGCCGGTCAGCGCCCAGACGACAAAAGGGGTCAGCACGACATAGCAAGCGGTCAGAAAGCCGGCGTTGGTGGCGCTCGTCGTCTCGATCCCCGCTTGCTGCAGGGTCGTGCCGAAGAAGAGCGTGAGCCCGATCACGAGCGCGAGCCGCCATTCGTCGCGGCTCGGGGCATGCGGCTTGCGGCGAAATTCCCAAAGCGCGAACGGCGCAAGCGCTGCAGCGGAAACAGCAAAGCGCGCGGCGACGAAGGCGAGCGCCGGCATGGTCGCCGCGGCGTATTTCTGCGCCACGAAGGTCACGCCCCACAGGAAGGCGGTGATGAGGAGCAGGCCGTCCGCGGCCAGGCGACTCATGCCGCCTCCAACAGCGAAACACGCATGCCCTCAGACCTGCTCGATCTCGATCAGCGTGCCGGCGAAGTCTTTCGGATGCAAAAACAGCACCGGCTTGCCGTGAGCGCCGATTTTCGGGTTGCCGTCCCCGAGCACGCGCGCGCCCTTAGCCTTGAGCTGGTCGCGAGCGGCGATGATGTCCTCGACCTCGTAGCAGAGATGATGCATGCCGCCATCCGGATTGCGCTCGAGAAACTTGGCGATCGGCGAGTTCGCGCCCAGAGGATGCAAGAGTTCGATTTTCGTGTTGGGCAGCTCGACGAAGATGACCGTCACCCCATGATCAGGCTCAGCCTTCGGGGCGGAGACCCGAGCGCCGAGCGTTTCCCGATAGGTCCGCGCCGCCTTCTCGAGATCGGGGACGGCGATGGCGACGTGGTTGAGCTTGCCGATCATGATGGACTTCGCGTGACTCAGACCTCCACCACCAGCACATGCACTTGCGGCTTCTTGCCCCAGACGGCGTTGACCGAACCGCGCACCGCACGTTCGATGGCGCTCGACACGACGTCGGCGTCGCGCCGCTTGCCGGGCGGCAGGCTCTCGAAGGCCTCGAAGATCGCATCATCAATCAGCGCGTCAATCGCCGCGCCTTCGCGCGTGCGCTCCGGCAGGCCGGCGATCATGACGTCCGGGTCCCCGGCCATCTCGCCCCTCGGGGTCAGCGCGATCGCGATCGAGACGACGCCGGCGAAACCGAGCCTGCGGCGTTGGCCGACGCATTGCTGATCAGCCGGCAAGAGAATAGCGCCGTCCTTCACCCGCCGCCCGCTCGTCACCTTGCCCAATGCGCAGACTTCGCCGGGCGCAAGCCGGATAAGGTCGCCGTTGAAGGCGCGTAACACTTGCGGCACGCCCTGCGCCCTGGCGAAGTCGGCATGTTCGCTCAAGTGCAGCGGCTCGCCATGCGCGGGCACGGCGATCTTCGGGCGCACCCAGGCATACATTTTCGCCATCTCCGCCCGGCGCGGATGGCCGGAGACGTGCACGAGCGCGGTGCGGTCAGTCACCACCTGGACGCCCGCGGTCACGAACGCGTTGATGATCTTGCCGACCGCTTTTTCATTGCCGGGAATGGTGCGCGACGAAAAGATTACAGTGTCTCCAGCGTTCAATTCCGCCGTGGGGTGCTCGTCCCCAGCGATGCGCGCGAGCGCCGCGCGCGGCTCGCCCTGGCTGCCAGTGGCGAGCGCCAAAATCCGGTCGCGCGGCAGGCGCTCGAAGGCGTCCATGCCTAGAAACGCCGGCAGACCGTCGAGCATCCCACACTCGCGAGCGACGGCGACGACACGCTCGATCGCCCGCCCGACAATGCAGACTTGCCGTCCGGCGGCGAGACCGGCCTCGGCCGCCGAACGCAGCCGGGCGACGTTGGAAGCGAAGGTGGTCACGACCACCCTGCCCTTCGCATTGCCGATGAGCCAGGCCAACGCCTTGGCGACGTCGCGCTCGGACGGGCTTTCCCCTTCGCGCAGGATGTTGGTCGAATCGCAGACGAGCGCGAGCACTCCCTCATCGCCAAGCGCCCTGAAGCGCGCCTCGTCGGTCGGCAGGCCGATGATCGGCGTCGAGCTCGATCTTCCAGTCGGCGGTATGAACGACGAGCCCGCTAGGCGTGCGAATCGCAAGCGCCGCGCTTTCGGGTATCGAATGGGCGACGGGGATGAATTCGACCACGAAAGGGCCGATCACAATCCTGTCGCCGAGTTCGACGACTTTCAATGGGATCTTCGGCGCGTCCGGCTCGCCGAGCCGGCGCGCCTCGGCCAAGCCGGCCGCAAAACGCGTCATATAAACGGGCGCGCCCAGGTCAGGCCAGAGCTCGGCAAGAGCGCCGATGTGATCCTCATGCGCGTGGGTGATTACGATGCCGACCAGATTCTTCTTCGCCTTCTCGATGAAGCCGAGATCCGGCACGATGAGATCGACGCCCGGCAAGTCCTCGCCAGCGAAGGCGACGCCCAGGTCGACCATCAGCCATTGGCGAGCGTTCGCAGGCCCATAGCCGTAAAGGGCGCAATTCATGCCGATCTCGCCCAAGCCGCCGAGCGGGGCGAATACGAACTCGCTGCCGTCCGTCATCTAAACTCGGCCTTCCGGCCGGTGCGAAGCCGACGGGACCGCTCGCGGAAGGGCGCCCGAGCTAGGCATGAGCCACAGGTCGGCCGCCTCGATCGTCTCCAGCCCGTGCTCGGAGCGCATGAGCAGGCGGCCCGTCGCATCGATCCCTTCAAACATGCCCTCGCGTTGATCTGCCCCGTTTTTGATCGCGATCCGTTCCCCCAAGCCGAGAGCGCAATCGAGCCATGCGGCGCGAATGCGATCAAACGCCTCTCCGGCGCGCCAGATATCGAGCGCCTCAGCCGAATCGCTGAACCAGGCGCTCGAACACTTCGCCGGGACCGACGCTTGTATCCGCCCGCCCCAGTCAGACATGAGGTCGCGTAGCCGAGACCCATCGGCGCCTGGGAGCAATTCACACCAACCCCGACAACGCAGGCGGCCCGCCCGCCCCCAAGGGCAACTCCTTCGACGAGAATGCCGGCGCATTTCGCGCCGTGAGACATCAGATCATTCGGCCATTTGAGGCCGACTTCGGTCGCGCCGAGATCCCTCGCGGCGCGCGCCAGGGCCACGCCAGCAACAAAGCCGAGCTGCGCCCCAACCGCGCGAGGGCAGGGATCGATCATGAGTGCAGCTGGCGTGCAGGTTGCCTCTCGGCGAGATCCAGGCTCGGCCGCGGCGGCCTCTGCCCGCGATCTGTTCTTCAGCGACGATCCACATGCGGTCGGCGTCGCCGGCCAACGCGCGGCGACGCGCCTCCTCGTTGGTCGAATCGATGGCGCCCAATCGAACGATGCGCCAGCCTTGATGCGCGCTGTCCAGCGGGGAGACGGCGGTCAAAAGAGCGACTGCGCGGCCGCCATCGCGGCGTTGGTGATCGGCGACGGCGCAAACACAAACAGGATGATCGCCAGCGCCGAAACCGCGAGCACGATGCGCGCGACGGCGCCCGGACGATCGAACGCCGGAGCCGGCTCGTCGAAATACATGAGCTTCACGATCCTCAGATAATAATAGGCGGCCACGCAGCTCGCCAGCACGCCGATCACCGACAGGCCATAGAGACCGGACTTGATGGCGGCGGCGAAGACATAGAACTTGGCGAAGAAGCCAGCTAGCGGCGGAACGCCGGCAAGCGAGAACATCATCGTCGCCAGGAAGAAAGCCATGGTCGGATCCGTCCGCGCCAGGCCGGCGAGATCGGCCATCGTCTCGATCGCGCGGCCATTGCGGCGCATGGACAGGATCGCGGCGAACGTTCCGAGCGTCATCACCACGTAGATCGCCATATAGATGATGACGCTCTGCGCGCCCTCGACCGTGCCGGCTGCAAGGCCGACCAGCGCGAATCCCATATGGCCGATCGACGAATAGGCCATCAGCCGTTTGAAGTTGCGCTGGCCGATCGCGGCGAACGCGCCCAGCACCATCGAGGCGATCGAGACGAAGGTGAGGATCTGGCGCCAGTCGTTGGCGATGCCGGGAAAGGCGGTGATCATCACCCGCACTAGGACCGCCATCGCCGCGATCTTGGGCCCGGTGGCGAAGAACGTCGTCACCGGCGTCGGGGCGCCTTCGTAGACGTCGGGCGTCCACATGTGAAACGGCACAACGGAAATCTTGAACGCCAGCCCTACCAGAATGAACACTAGCCCGAACAGCACGCCGATGGCCGCGTGATCATGCACGGCGTTCGCCACCGCGCTGAAGGCGACCGAGCCGGAATAACCGTAAATGAGCGAGATCCCATAAAGCATCATGCCCGACGACAAGGCGCCGAGGACGAAATACTTGAGGCCTGCTTCCGTCGCGCGCAGATCGTGACGCCGATAGGCCGCGATCACGTAGAGCGCCAAGCTCATCAGCTCGAAACCGAGGTAGAGCGCGATGAAGTCATTGGCCGAGATCAGCATCAGCATGCCGAGGGTGGAAATGAGAATGAGGACCGGGAATTCGAACCCGCCGACCCGCTCCTGGCGCATGAACTCGACCGACAACAGAAGCGTCACCAGCGAACCGACCAGCGCAAGCGCGCTCATGAAGCGGGTGAACGCGTCGTCGGCGAAGGAACCGTAGAAGGTGACGCCCATCGGGCGATTCCTGGCCACCATCAGAATGAAGACAAGACCGAGCAGGCCGACGGCGATCTCGTTGACCAGCGCCGAGCCCCGCTCGCCGCGCAGCGCGCCGTAAAGCACAAGCGCCAAAGTCCCCGCCGCCAGCACCGCCTCCGGCAGGATCACAGGAAGAGAAATGGCCGTCTCATGCATGAGTGTCGCTCGTTCCAAAAGACATTCGGCGCGCGGTCACAGCCCCGCCGACTTCGTCGCCGTAATGGCGTGCTGGAAGCCGCTGATGATCTGTTCGATTGAAGCCGCGCTGGCGTCGATGATTGGCTGCGGATGCACACCGTAAAAGATCGTGAGCAGCCCAAGCGGCAAAAGCGTCACCACCTCGCGACCGGTGAGATCGGCAATACCCATCAGGTTTGGCTTCTCGATAACGCCAAAGATGATGCGGCGATAAAGATAGAGCGCGTAGCACGCCGACAGGATTGTGCCGATGGTGGCGAGGAAGGCGACCCAGTTGTTGATTTGGAACGTGCCGATCAGGGTCAAGAATTCGCCGATGAAGCCCGTGGTGCCCGGCAACCCGATATTGGCGAAGGTGAACACCATGAAGGCGACCGCGTAGAGCGGCATGCGCTGTACGAGGCCGCCGTAGGCGTTGATTTCGTAAGTGTGCATGCGGTCGTAGACGACACCCACACAAAGGAACAAGGCCCCCGAGACAAAGCCATGACTAATCATCTGATAGACAGCGCCCTGAATCCCTTGGGTGTTGGCGGCGAAAATCCCCATCGTCACGAAGCCCATGTGGGCCACCGACGAATAGGCGATCAGCTTCTTCATGCTCTCTTGCGCCAGCGCGACCAAGGAGGCGTAGATGATCGCGATCACCGACAGAGCGAAGACGAGCGGGGTGAAATAGACCGACGCGTCCGGAAACATCGGCAGCGAAAAGCGGATGAAGCCGTAGCCGCCCATTTTGAGCAGAATGGCGGCCAGGACCACCGATCCCGCGGTCGGCGCCTCGACATGCGCATCAGGCAACCAAGTGTGGACCGGCCACATCGGCAGCTTGACCGCGAACGAGGCGAAAAACGCCAGCCACAGCCAAGTCTGCATATGGGCGGGAAACGGGAGTCTTGAGCAGCACAGTGATGTCGGTCGTGCCCGCTGTCCAGTACATGGCCATGATCGCGAGCAGCATCAGCACTGAGCCGGTGAACGTGTAGAGGAAGAACTTGAAGGCCGCGTACACCCGGTTCCCGTGGCCCCATACGCCGATGATGAGAAACATCGGGATGAGCTGGCCCTCGAAGAACAGGTAGAAGAGGACGATGTCGAGCGAGACGAAGACGCCGACTATTGCTGTCTCCAGCGCCAAAAAGACGATCATGTACTCCTTCACGCGGGTCTGGATCGGCGTCCAGGAGGCAATGATGCAGATTGGCATGATGAAGGTGGTGAGCAGCAGGAACGGCATCGAAACGCCGTCGACGCCGAGCTTGTATAGGATTGCGTGCGAGAACCAGTCGCGCTCCTCGACAAGCTGAAAGCCCGGCTGCGCCGGGTCGAAGCGCCCCCAGGCGACGAGGCTCAGCACGAACGTGATCAGAGTCGCAAACAGCGCAATCCAACGGGCGTTTCGCTTGGTTGCCTCGCTATCGCCTGGCAGCAACAGGATAAACAGCGCGCCTATCAGCGGCAACGCCAGGATGCCGGAGAGGATCCAGGAGCCATTCATTGTGTGACCCCTCCGAACAGATACCAGGTCGTCAGCGCCGCGGCGCCAAGCAGCATGGCGAATGCGTAGTGATAGATGTAGCCGGTCTGCAGCCGCACCGTATTGCGCGTGACGTCGAGAACGCGCGCCGAGACGCCATCCGGCCCGAAACCGTCGATGATCGCGCCGTCGCCGCCCTTCCAGAACAAGCGGCCGATCGCGAAGGCCGGGCGTACGAAGATGAAGTCGTAGAGTTCGTCGAAGTACCACTTGTTGAGCAGGAAGCGATAGAGCGCCGGAAACTCCGCGGCGAGGCGCTGCGGCGCGGTGCGGTCAACCATGTACATGTAGTAGGCGACGAGCAGGCCACCCAACATGAATAGGCTCGGCGACAGCGAGACCAACGCAGATACGTGCTCCATATCCTCGAGAATATGGTTACCCGGTGCAAGGAATAGCGATTGGCGCCAGAACGACTCGAAGCCTCCGCCGATGAAGAGATAGCGGAAAGCCATTCCGGCCAAAGTCGCGCCGACCGCCAACACTCCGAGTGGGACCAACATCACCAGCGGCGATTCATGCGCCGGATGATCGGCGTGGGCGTGCACCTCCGGCGTGGGCGCATGCGAATGGGCCCCCGCTCCGCTTGGATCAGGCTCGTCGTGGGCGTGGCCATCCTGCTCGTGCCGGCTCCGCGGAAGCGATTCCCCCCAATCGCCGCGTTGGCCGAAGAAGGTCATGAACATGAGGCGCCAGGAATAGAACGCGGTCAGCGCGGCGGCGATGTCGGTGCACAAGAACCCATAGAGCGCGCCATAGCGGTGGGACGCGAATGCGGCCTCGATAATCGCGTCCTTGGAGACAAAGCCGGCGAAGCCGATCGGGGTCAACGGAATACCAACGCCGGTCAGCGAGAGCGTTCCGATCATCATCATCCAAAAGGTGAACGGAATCTCCTTACGCAATCCGCCCATCACGCGCATGTCCTGCTCGTGATGCATCGCGGTGATGACTGAGCCGGCGCCCAGGAACAACAGACGCCTTGAAGAAGGCGTGGGTGAAAAGGTGGAAAATGCCGAGGCTGTAGCCGCCGACCCCAAGACCCACGAACATGTAGCCGAGCTGCGAACAGGTCGAATAGGCGATCACCTTCTTGATGTCGTTCTGCACCAGGCCGACCGTGGCCGCAAAGAACGCCGTCGTTCCGCCGACGATGGTGACGACGCTGAGCGCAACGGGCGACATTTCAAATAGCGGCGAGAGCCTCGCCACCATGAATACGCCCGCGGTCACCATGGTCGCCGCGTGGATGAGGGCCGAGACGGGAGTCGGGCCTTCCATCGCATCGGGCAGCCAGGTGTGCAGCAGGAACTGGGCCGACTTGCCCATCGCCCCCATGAACAGCAGCAGGCAGGCGAGCGTCACTGCGTCCCAATTAAAGCCGATAAAATGCACCGTCTTGCCCGCAAGCCCGGGCGCAGCGGCGAACACCTGATCGAAGGCGATCGAACCGGTCAGATAGTAGGTTAGGAAAATACCGAGCGAAAAGCCGAAGTCGCCGACCCGGTTCACGACGAACGCCTTGATCGCAGCGGCGTTGGCCGATGGGCGCTCATACCAGAAGCCGATCAGGAGGTAGGACATCAAACCGACGCCCTCCCATCCGAAGAACAGCTGAACCAGATTGTCCGCCGTCACCAGCATCAACATGGCGAACGTGAAGAGCGAGAGGTAAGCGAAGAAACGGGGCCGCGACGGATCCTCCGACATGTAGCCGATCGAGTAGACGTGGACGACGAACGACACCGTTGTCACGACGATCAGCATCACGGCGGTCAGCGTGTCGATGCGCAGAGCCCAAGCGGCGACGAGCTTCCCGGAGGTGAACCAATTGGCGATCGGAACGTGAGCGTCCGCCCCGCCCGCGACCATGACGAAAGCGATCCAGGAAAGGACGCAGCAAACCCCAAGAAGACTGCAGGTGACATATTCAGCGCCACGCGCGCCGATCCAAGGCCCGAAGACGCCGGCGATCAGAAAACCGAGGAGCGGCAGGAAGACGATCAGCTGGTACACCGGATCAGCCTTTCAGCGAATTGATGTCCTCAACCGCGATCGAGCCGCGATTGCGGTAATAGGCCACCAGGATCGCAAGGCCGATCGCAGCCTCCGCCGCGGCGACTGTCAGGATGAAGAGCGCGAAGGCCTGCCCGGTCAGATCGCCCGAATAAGTCGAAAACGCGATGAGGTTGATATTCACGGATAGAAGGATGAGCTCGACCGACATCAGGATGATGATGATATTCTTGTGGTTAAGGATGATGCCGGCGATGCCGATCGTGAACACGATCGCGGCGAGGGTGAGGTAGTGGGTGAGGCCGATTCCCATCCGCGTGATTCCTTCAGATGCCGGCGCGCGAGGGAACCTTGCGCACCTCGACTGCGGTTTCGGGGGTGCGAGCCACCTGCGCGCCGATGTCCTGGCGCTTGACGCCCTGCTTGTGATGAAGGGTGAGAACGATCGCTCCAATCATCGCGGTGAGCAGAATCATTCCCGCCGCCTGAAAGAAGTAGAAATAGCGGGTGTAGAGCACCTCCCCGAGCGCGGCTGTGTTACTGAGCGTGCCCTGCGGAGCTGCGGGGGCTGCGGCCCGATGCGAGGGGCCGAGACCCGAGACAACGTACCAGAGCTCGAAAAACACCAGCAGCGCTATCAGGAGCCCCTGCGGCAGGTACTCGACGAAGCCCTGTCTCAGTCGGGCGAAATCCACGTCGAGCAGCATGACGACGAACAGGAACAGCACCGCCACCGCGCCGACATAGACGACGACCAGGATCATCGCGAGGAACTCAGCGCCCATCAGCAGAAACAGGCCGGCCGCGCAGACAAAGGAAAGAATGAGGAAGAGGACCGAATGCACCGGATTTTTGGCTACGATGACCGCGAAGGCCGACGCAGCCAGAAGCGGGGCTAGAATCCAAAAGAACAAAGCATCGGCCTGCATCACCCCCGCCTCTCGTCATAGTCCCCAGCCCCAACCGCCCGTCCCCTCACGGGCGACAGGCGAGGCGCGCCACCGGCGTAAGCGCCGCTTCAGTCGGCGCCTCAAGGCAGGGCTCGCTTGTACCTACCAAAGGCACCCGCTGACAATGCTCGTCATTCGACGGCCATGGTCAACTTGTTCCCCTCCAGAGAGGAGAAGCCGTTATCGATACGGGGCGTCGAGTGCGATGTTTCGCGCCAGCTCCCGCTCCCATCGATCGCCGTTGTCCAGCAATCGCTGCTTGTCGTAATAAAGTTCCTCGCGCGTCTCGGTCGCAAATTCGAAGTTCGGCCCTTCGACGATCGCATCGACCGGACAGGCTTCCTGACACATGCCGCAGTAGATGCACTTGACCATGTCGATGTCGTAGCGCGTCGTGCGACGGGTGCCGTCGTTGCGACGAGGCCCCGCCTCGATCGTGATCGCCTGGGCCGGACAAATCGCCTCGCACAGCTTGCAGGCGATGCATCGCTCCTCGCCGTTCGGATAGCGGCGCTGCGCATGTTCTCCTCGAAAGCGAGGGCTCAGCGGAGACTTCTCGTGCGGGTAGTTCAACGTCGCCTTCGGCTTGAACATGTACTGAACCGACAGCGCAAGCGCCGCCAGGAACTCGCCGAGAAACAACGAGCGCGCCGATTGTGCAAGCCTGAGAGCCATGGGCTTTTCCTTCTCCCTCAGCGCAACGGGACTGAGGAGCTCGCCCCGAGACCGGTAAACTCCAGCACTCCGGCCACGACCACCACCATCACGAGTGAGATCGGCAGGAACACCTTCCAGCCGAGCCGCATCAATTGATCGTAACGGTAGCGCGGCACGAATGCTTTCACCATCGAGAACATGAACACTACCGACCATCCCTTGATCAGGAACCAGATGAGGCCGGGCACCCAGGTGAAAGGCGGAAACGGCAACGGCGACAGCCAACCGCCAAGGAACAGCGTCGCCGTCAGGGCGGACATTGTCAGGACCGCGACGAGTTCGGTGAGGAACTGTAGCAGAAACAGCGAAGCGGAATACTCGACCGAATAGCCCGCGACGAGCTCGGATTCCGCCTCCGTCAAGTCGAACGGCGGCCGATTCGTCTCGGCAAGCGCCGACACGAAGAAGATGATGAACATCGGCAAGAGCGGCAGCCAATACCAGCCCAGAAGGCCGAACCGCGTGTCCTGCGCGCGTACGATCTGGGAAAGGTTGGTCGACCCGGCGCACATCACCACTGTCACGATCACGAAGCCGATCGACACCTCGTAAGACACCATCTGAGCGGCTGCGCGTAGCGCGGAAAGCAGCGCATATTTCGAATTGGACGCCCACCCCGCCATGATGACGCCATACACCCCGAGCGAGGAAACGGCGAAAAGATACAGGAGCCCAACGTTGATATCGCTGATCGACCAGCCGTCAGCAACTGGAATGACCGCCCACGCGGACATCGCCAGCACCACTGACACGAGCGGCGCAAGCACAAATACGCCCTTGTTCGCGCCCGCCGGGATGACGGGCTCTTTCAGGATGAACTTGAAGAAGTCCGCGAACGGCTGAAGGATGCCCCAGGGGCCCACAACGTTGGGGCCGCGTCTGAGCTGCACAGCGCCCCAGATCTTGCGCTCGATATAAATGAGCGCCGCAGTAGAGAGAAGAAGGCACACCAGCAGCAGCAGGCTCTCCAGCACGTGCCGCAACAATGAGCCGGCATCGCTCTCATGCATCCACGCGCCGAACGCGGACATGGCTCCGCTGCTAATCAGAAGCCACAACGCGGCGATGATTACGATAATGACGACCGCGGCCGCGCCGAGGATCGCGCCCCAGGGAGGCGAGGCGGTGTGGGAGGGCGTCGCGCTGGTCATCGAGGGTCTGACCTTATTCCGCCGCCTGACGCTGCACGCCCCGCGCCAGAGCCGAACATTCGGCCATGACGCGAGAGGCGCGCGCAATCGGGTTAGTACAATAAAAGTCGGACACAGCAGGTGCGAACGGCGTCTTGTCGACAGCGCCGCCGAGCGCAGCGATCGAACTTAAGACGCTTGCATCCGTTGGCGCGACGGCGTCAAAGCGGACCAACACGGGGTAAGCGATGGCGAGCGCGGCCCGGAGTTGGGCTAGCGAATCGAACGGAAGCTTGGCGCCTAGCGGGTCCGACAGCGCACGCAGGATCGACCAATCCTCGCGCGCGTCTCCGGGCGGGAACACGGCGCGCTCGGCGAATTGCGGCCGTCCTTCGGTGTTGACGTAGATGCCTGTCTTTTCGGTATAGGCCGCGCCCGGCAAAATGACGTCCGCCCGATTGGCGCCACGGTCGCCGTGAGTGCCGATGTAGACGACAAACGCGCCCGGCTCGATGTCAATTTCATCCGCGCCGAGGTTGATGAGCACATCGAGCGCGTTGGCCTTCGCCATCGCGGGCGCGTCGAGCCCCCCTTCCCCTGGCACGAGGCCGAGATCGAGGCCGCCGACGCGCGACGCTGCGCTATGAAGCACGTTGAAACCGTTCCAGCCGTCCTTCACGACGCCCGCCGCGAGGGAGGTCTTCGCTAGGCTCGCCAGTACGGCGACGCCGTCGGGCCTCGCGAAAGCGCCAGCGCCCACAACCATAATTGGCCTAGCGACGCCTTCCGGCGGCTTGTTCCATGCCTGCGCGAGCGTTTCTGGTCCTGCGCCCAAATAATTGTAGTTGTAAGTCAGATCGGCCCTAGCTCCGACAACGCCCACCGGTGCGCCACCCTTAAGCCACCGCTTGCGGATGCGCGCGTTGAGGACCGGCGCCTCGTGCCGCGGGTTCGACCCGACGATGAGAACGGCGTCCGCTTGCTCGATGCCCGCGATCGTCGAATTGAAGAGATAGGACGCACGGCCGAATTTCGGATGCAGTTTCGAGCCGTCCTGGCGGCAGTCGAGGTTGGGCGAGCCAAGCTTGGCGATAAGCGACTTGAGCGCGAACATCTCCTCGACCGTCGCCAAATCGCCGACGATCGCGCCGATCCGGGACCGGGAGGCCGCCGCGACTTTGCCGGCGACCATGGCGAAGGCCTCCGCCCAGCTCGCGGGCCTGAGCCGGCCATCGACGCGGACATATGGACGATCGAGCCGCTGCGTTTTCAACCCGTCGACAATGTGACGCGTCTTGTCAGAAATCCATTCCTCGTTGATCGCGTCGTTGACGCGAGGCAGAATGCGGACCACCTCGCGGCCGCGCGCATCGATTCGGATCGAGGAGCCAAGCGCGTCCATCACGTCAATCGATTCGGTCTTGGCGTACTCCCACGGGCGGGCGTGGAAGGCGATCGGTTTCGCCGTCAAGGCGCCGACCGGACACAGGTCGACGACATTACCTTGTAGCTCGGAGCTCAGCGCGTGCTCGAGATAGGAGGTGATCTCCATATCCTCACCGCGGCCAATTGCCCCCAGTTCGGGAACGCCAGCAACTTCGGTCACGAAGCGCACGCAGCGCGTGCATTGGATGCACCTGTTCATCGAGGTCTTGACCAGCGCCCCGATATATTTGTCTTCCACGGCGCGCTTGTTCTCGGCGAAGCGGGACGAGTCGGCGCCATAAGCCATCGCCTGATCTTGCAGATCGCATTCACCGCCCTGATCGCAGATCGGACAGTCGAGCGGATGGTTGATCAGCAGGAACTCCATCGTGCCCTTGCGCGCCTTGCGAGCCATCGGCGAGTTGGTCAGGACGACGGGCGGCTCGCCGTTCGGGCCAGGCCGTAGATCTTTCACCGCCATGGCGCAGGACGCAGTCGGCTTGGGGGGGCCGCCTTTCACTTCGACGAGGCACATTCGGCAGTTACCGGCGATCGACAGCCGCTCGTGGAAACAGAACCGTGGGATCTCGGCCCCAGCCGCCTCGCAAGCTTGAAGAAGGGTGTATTCGGCGGGAACGTCGAGTTCCTTCTCGTCGATGACGATCTTGCTCATGCGCTCTTCGTCCCGTGGCCCGCGCGCCAGTACGCGAGGAGATCGGTGACGGCAATCCCATCGATTGTCGCCCCATCCAAGCGAGCTTTAACGATAGCGGCGCCCGCCAGATTCGCTTTGTCGACGCGCAGGCCCGCGAGGTTGACGTTGTGAACGCGCCAACCGGACATATTCAGGTCATCGAATGAGCAACCCGACATGTTGATGTTGCGAAAGTCCGAGCCCGACAGGTTCACGTCGTCGAACTTCGACCCGGAAAGGTCAGCCTTGTGGACGTCCATCCGATGCTTTTCGACTCTCGATCTTCATCGTGCCTGTTCAATCGTCAACCGCACTTCCGGCTCATCCATAGCTTGATATGCGCGAGATGGCTCCAGCCAAAGGCAAAATCGCTATCGCCATGCGCCGTTAAGTGTGCAAGCCGCCCCATCGCCTCTTCGAGATCCGGAATATGCCTGGACGGTATCGGCCACATGACGAAATGGGGCGTCGCAGGCTTTTCGAACCAGTCGCCCTTGCGGTTGTAGAACTGCTTGTGGACCGTCGCCCAGACGAAGCGCTCCAGCGCTTCGACGCTCTCCCACACCGACAGGTTGACTGCCATGGTCGGGTCGCTCGCCGGACGGATGGCTGTCGCGTTGTTGCTGTCGTCCTTGAGCCGCCATACGAATCCCTCGCTACGTTCCGCGAGAGCGTTGATGCGATCGAGGTTCGTCATGAACGCCGCCATGCGCGGATCGTCCGTCGGATAGCGGAACCTGCCGATGTTGAGCTGGGCAACGTGGCTGGTCATGCCTTACTCCGCCGCCTGCAGCACCGGTTCAGCTATGGGGGTTCGCGGTGTATTGGTCGATGCGCCGCTCGATTTCGGGGCGGAAATGGGCGATGAGCCCTTGGATCGGCCACGCTGCGGCGTCGCCGAGGGCGCATATAGTGTGCCCTTCGACCTGCTTGGTGACGTCCAGAAGCATGTCGATCTCGCGCTTTTGAGCGCGACCCTGAACCATGCGTTCCATCACGCGCCACATCCATCCGGCGCCTTCACGACAGGGGGTGCACTGACCGCAGCTTTCGTGCTTGTAGAAATACGACAAGCGGGCGATGGCGCGGATGATGTCAGTCGACTTGTCCATCACGATCGCCGCCGCGGTGCCAAGGCCGGACTTGAGCTTGGCGAGCGAGTCGAAGTCCATTGGACAATCGATGATCTGGGCGGCGGGAAGGAGCCGCACCGACGCTCCGCCCGGGATGACTGCGAGCAGATTGTCCCAGCCGCCGCGCACGCCGCCGCAGTGCTTCTCAATCAGCTCGCGGAATGGGATCGACATCGCCTCCTCAACGTTGCACGGCTTGTTGACGTGACCCGAAACGCTAAACACCTTGGTGCCGAAATTGTTGGGCGCGCCGAAACTCGTGAACCATGATGCGCCGCGCCGCAAAATCGTCGGCGAGACGGCGATCGACTCGACGTTGTTGACCGTCGTCGGGCAACCGTAGAGCCCCATCCCGGCAGGAAAGGGCGGCTTCATGCGCGGCATCCCCTTCTTGCCCTCGAGCAACTCGAGCATCGCCGTCTCTTCGCCGCAGATATAGGCCCCGGCGCCATGATGGACGTAGAGATCGAACGGCCAGCCGTGAATATTGTCCTTGCCGATGAGTCGCGCATCGTAGGCCTCTGCGACCGCAGCCTCGAGATTATGCCGCTCCTTTATGAATTCACCCCGCACGTAGATATAGGCCGCGTGCGCGCCCATGGCGAACGAGGCGACCAGCGCGCCCTCGACCAGCGTGTGCGGGTCGTTGCGCATGATCTCGCGGTCCTTGCAGGTCCCTGGCTCCGATTCATCGGCGTTGATGGTGAGATAGTGCGGTCGCTTGGGATCGACGGTCTTGGGCATGAACGACCATTTGAGCCCGGTCGGGAAGCCAGCGCCTCCACGCCCGCGCAGGCCCGAGGCCTTCATTTCGGCGATGATCCAGTCGCGTCCTTTGTCGAGGATCGCTTTGGTCCCATCCCAATTGCCGCGCGCCCGCGCGCCCTTGAGGCCGCGGTCGCCAAGCCCATAGAGATTGGTGAAGATGCGATCCTTATCTTCCAGCATCGCTCAATTCCCGATCTTCCCGGTCGGCGGTCGATCGTTCGCAGGCGCCGGCGCGATCGGCGCGCCATGGCCATCGACTCCGTATAGCGTGGTCAGTGCGGTTAAGCCGCCCACCGGCTCGGAGGAGACGCGCCCGATCTGCGAACCCGTCTTGACCGGCCGGCCCAATGCGAGATCATCGAGAAGCTTGGCGAAATTCTCCGGCGTCAGGTCTTCGTAATAGTCGTCGTTGATCTGGACCATCGGCGCATTGCAACACGCGCCCAGGCATTCGACCTCAATCCAGGAGAACAGGCCGTCCGGCGTCACATGACCCTGTTCCCCGATGCGCTCGCGGCAGACGGCTCTAATGTCGTCAGAACCAGCAAGCATGCATGGCGTCGTGCCGCAGACCTGCACGTAGTGGCGTCCGACCGGCGCGAGATTGAACATCGTGTAGAAGGTCGCGACCTCGAGCACTCGGATGTTGGGCATATCGAGCATCGCCGCGACTTTTTCGACCGCCGCCCGCGGCAACCAGTAGCCGTTCTGCTTCTGCGCGCGCCACAGCAACGCAAGCACCGCTGAAGCTTGCCGGCCAGAAGGATATTTGGCTATCTCCCGCTCCGCCCACGCCTTGTTTTCCGGCGTAAACTCAAAGCTTGTCGGTTGCTCCTCGGCGAGGCGGCGGACGGACATCGGTCAACGCTTCCTAGAATGCGGCATTATGCTGAATCGCCGTCCAACGATCTCGTCATCGGTCGACCTCCCCAAACACGATGTCAAGCGAGCCGAGGACAGCGCTTATGTCCGCGAGCATGTGCTTGCGGCATAGAAAATCCATCGCTTGAAGATGCGCGAAGCCGGGCGCGCGAAGTTTGACGCGGTAGGGCTTGTTCGAGCCGTCGGAGACGAGATACACGCCAAACTCCCCCTTGGGCGCTTCGACCGCGGCATAGACCTCACCGGCCGGTACCTTATAGCCCTCGGTGTAAAGTTTGAAATGATGGATGAGCGCCTCCATCGAGCGCTTCATCTCGGCGCGACGGGGCGGCGCAACCTTGCCGTCGTCGGTTACTACCGGCCCCTCGCCGCCAGACGAGTTTAGCTTCTCGCAGCACTGTCGCATGATTTTTACAGACTGGCGCATCTCTTCCATGCGGATCACATAGCGGTCGTAGCAGTCGCCGTTCTTGCCGACGGGAATATCGAAATCCATTTCCTCGTAGCATTCGTACGGCTGGGCCTTACGCAGATCCCATGGGGCGCCCGAGCCGCGCACCATGACGCCCGAGAACCCCCACGCCCAGGCGTCTGCTAGCTTGACCACGCCGATGTCGACATTGCGCTGCTTGAAGATTCGATTTCCAGTGAGCAGAGTCTCGAGATCGTCGCAGACTTTAAGGAAGGGGTCACAGAAGGCCTCAATATCGTCGATGAGCTTGCGCGGCAAATCCTGGTGGACGCCGCCCGGTCGAAAGTAGGCGGCGTGCATGCGCGCGCCACTGGCGCGCTCGTAGAAGACCATCAACTTCTCGCGCTCCTCGAACCCCCAAAGCGGCGGCGTCAGCGCGCCAACGTCCATCGCTTGCGTAGTGATCTGGAGCAAATGCGATAAAAGGCGGCCGATCTCGCAATAAAGCACTCGAATAAGCTGGCCACGCCGAGGAACCGAAATGCCGAGAAGCCGCTCGACCGCGAGCGCATACGCGTGCTCCTGATTCATCGGCGCGACATAGTCGAGCCTATCCAGATAGGGCACGTTCTGCAGGTAGGTGCGCGCCTCCATGAGTTTTTCGGTGCCGCGATGCAGGAGGCCGATGTGCGGGTCGACTCGCTCGACCACCTCGCCGTCAAGTTCAAGGACGAGGCGCAGCACGCCGTGCGCAGCCGGATGCTGTGGCCCGAAGTTGATCGAGAAGTTGCGCAGATTCTGTTCGCTCATGATTCGACTGCCTAGCGGGGACCGTCGCCTTTTGCCTTCTCATCCCCAGGCAGCGGCGGACCCTCCCAGGGGCTCAGGAAATCGAACTGGCGGAATTCCTGATTGAGTCGCACCGGATCGTAGCGAACGCGCTTTTCCGCATCGTCGTAACGCACCTCAACGAAACCCGTCATCGGGAAGTCCTTGCGCAACGGATAACCATCGAAGCCGTAGTCGGTCAGGATGCGCCGCAAATCCGGATGGCCCTCGAACACCACGCCAAACAGGTCGTAAATCTCGCGCTCGTACCAATCGGCGCCAGGATAGACGGCGGTAGCGCTCATGACCGCGGTATCCTCGTCAGTCTCGATCTTGACCCGGATCCGCCGGTTCAGCTTCGGCGAGAGCAAATGGTAGACGACGTCGAAGCGCTTCTCGCGCTGCGGATAGTCGACGCCCGAAATATCGATGATTGAAACAAATTGAGCCACTGGATCATCGCGGAGGAATTGGAGCGTCTCGACGATGCGCGCGGGATGGACAGTTAGCGTTAGCTCACCAAACGCGAAAGCGGATTCCACCACCGCTCCGGGAGCCGCGGCGGCCAGTTTCGTGGCAATGGTCTCAAGCTGGTCGTCCATTCTTGCCTTTCGTCGCTCCCACGTACCTTCAGCGTTCGATCGTCCCGGTTCGGCGAATTTTCTTCTGCAGCATCAGCACGCCGTAGAGCAGCGCCTCGGCGGTGGGTGGACAGCCGGGCACATAGATATCAACGGGAACAACGCGGTCGCACCCGCGCACGACTGAATAGGAATAGTGGTAGTAGCCGCCGCCGTTCGCGCACGAGCCCATCGAGATGACATAGCGCGGCTCTGGCATCTGGTCATAGACCTTTCGCAGCGCCGGCGCCATTTTGTTCGTCAGCGTCCCCGCCACAATCATTACGTCAGACTGGCGGGGGCTTGCGCGCGGCGCGAAGCCATAACGCTCGACGTCGTAGCGCGGCATCGACAACTGCATCATCTCGACCGCACAGCAGGCAAGGCCGAAGGTCATCCACATCAATGAGCCAGTGCGCGCCCATTGGATGAGGTCGTCGGTCGTTGTGACGAGAAAGCCCTTATCGGCAAGTTCATCACTGATCGAGCCGAAATATAGGTCTTCCGGCCGGACCGGTTTGCCGGTCAACGGATCAAGGAGGTCGGTCGCGACTTGTGCAACGGTTGGGCTGGCGGTCAATCCCATTCCAGCGCCCCTTTGTTCCACTCGTAAACGAACCCGACCGTCAGCACCCCCAGAAACATCATCATCGACCAGAATCCCAGTGCGCCAAGGTCGTGGAAAACGATCGCCCAGGGAAACAGGAACGCCACCTCAAGATCGAAGATGATGAAAAGGAGCGAGACGAGGTAGAAGCGTGCGTCGAAGCGCATGCGAGCATCGTCGAACGGAGGAAAGCCGCACTCGTAGGGCGAGAGCTTTTCGGTGTCAGGCGCGCGATAGGCAACGAGAAAAGGCGCAATCAATAGCGCTCCGCTAATAAGGGTGGCGATGATTATGAACACGACCAGCGGCATGTAATCGGAAATAAGGCTCGGCATGGCCTCGCTCTTCAGATTATCGATTGCGCGCCACACCTCGCGCAGCGGACGCCCCCGTCCGCCAACGCGTACCGCAGTGCAGCGTAGCATGCAAGACGAAAGGCTAAGTAAGGCTGCGCCTCGCCGTCGAAATGCAGCGTGCGTAAAGTGGCTTGAGCGTGCGCGCTTAACGGCGGCGAGGACGGATACGCTCGGCGTTCCCGAGGGGCCGCGAAGCGGCCGGTCGAGGGCCGGGCGCTGGATTTAAAGATAAATCGACAATTTCTTGCCAAGCCAACCGGCATTTGATGTTGCTTTTCAGAAATACTGGATAAGCCGGGCTCGCACTTCTCATGAGGAGCGCGAGACCAGGGTTTGGCGTCAAGAACAGGGAACGACTCGGGAATAGCGCCGCAAGCCATTGACCGCTCAAAACGGACTCGGCAATCCGCTTGCCCGCGGTCGCGGGGAAGGAGAACCGACCCAGGCGAATCCCGTACGATTTCGAGGCTGCGGAACGCGCGACCCAAGCCCGGCGCAGCCAACCGAACTCGACTAAGCGATTGAAGGACTGCCAGAAGGTGGCGAGAGAGACGGGACTTGAACCCGCGACCTCCGGCGTGACAGGCCGGCGCTCTAACCAACTGAGCTACTCCCCCGCGGGAAGACGCCGGATAAGCCAGACCTGTTTCCGAGTCAAGGATCGCAGGCGGTCGCAAAACTACGACCGCAGACCCAGTACGTGCGCCGGCGCGGGGCCAACAGAGTCAGAATTGACTTGTCGCCAATGACCACCGCCGCATTTCGTCTCGCGTAAGAACGTGGACGGTGTCTGGAGGCAGCGATTCTGCCCTCAGCACCAGCGCCGGGTCCACGCCCATTCGCCGCGCGTAGCGCCCCAGCACGGCGACCATCGGCGGATCGGCGAAACTACGCTGCGTATGCGATCCAAAAAGACCGCCGCCCTCGCTTTCGACAATCGACATCCGATGTAGCCCGACCTCGCTGCCGGGCGGAGCAACGCGGCGCACCGCGCCCATCAGAGCGTAGACGCAGGCCGATAAACATTCGCCAACATACGGTCCCGGATCGCCGTCCGCCTCGAACCGTCCAACGACCCCCGCGATGCGCAGCCCCCGCAGGATATGACCAAAGACCATCGAAGCGACGACGTTGCCGCCGCGGGAGTTGAAAAAAACGATGCGTCGCAACTTCGAGTCCGAACTGCCAGACTTGAGAAAGTTGACAAAGGCCTGTGGTGTCTGAGCCTCAATCACCCCATCGGCTGCAATGACATCGGGACAATGTCGGCCACACTCGTGGGATGCAAGGGGCGCGACGCGGAAACTCATTGGCCGACCGTGATCTTGGGCGGCGACGGGCGTGACCGAGGCGCCTACGAGGGCGAACGCCGCCAGCACAGACAAGCTCAGCGACCTGAAGCTGGTGGGCGGTGACGGGCTCGAACCGCCGACCCTCTCGGTGTAAACGAGATGCTCTGCCAACTGAGCTAACCGCCCTTGCCGCCGCCGGTCGCCTCGTCCGGCGGCTCAAGATAACAGGCTCGTGGCACGCTCGCCAAGCACGACAAGCTCTAGGCGTGAAGAGCGACGGGCAGTCGATCGAGCTGCTCTAAGGCCGCGCGACGCAGTCTGTGGCGTATAACCTATTTCTTGGCTGACTTCTTGTTGAGGCTCGCTTTCAGCGCCGCGCCGGGCTTAAAGCGCGCGTTTCTCGATGCCGCGATTTTGATTTCTTTGCCGGTCGCTGGGTTGCGCCCCTTTCCAGCGGCGCGCTCCCGCACTGAGAAAGTACCGAATCCCACGAGCCGCACTTCCTCGCCCTTCCTCAGAGTATCTACGATGCCCTCCAAGACAGCCTCGAGCGCGGCGGCGGCGGAAACCTTGGTCAATTCCGCTTCCGTCGCAATATGATCGACGAGCTCAAGCTTGTTCATTATGACTTCTCCGTTCGACTGCGGCGCTCGGTTGTTCGGCGCCAATTCTAAAGTCCGGCGCCGTCAACGCCATCGTGGGCGGCGGCCCCTCGCCGCCGCTGCTCGCTCATATCCGTCCGTCCCCCTCGAAGGCGCTCATCGCCGCCCCGGGCGAATCGACAGCAGAGTTCGATTCATAGCTCGCCGTTTCACGCAAGGAACGCAAGCGTTCGTCGGGACCAACCGTAAAAAAAGAGCGCAAAACTGGCCACGCGCGGAAAAAAGCCGCGAATTCCCAAGAATTCGCGGCGATCTTACGATGAGTCCGGATCGCGGCACGAGAGACGCCCTCCCGCGCCGGGGGTAATCAGTGCGCGATTAGACCTTGGCCGTCCTCTTCGGGCGGCCCAGAAGGCGGCGGCGCAGCTACATCCTCCTCCCAGACGATCGGAGTCGGCCGACGGACGAGGGCGTGCGCGAGAACCTCATCCATTCGGGAAACGGGGACGATCTCGAGCCCATTCTTCACCGAACTCGGAATCTCAGCCAGGTCTTTGACGTTGTCCTCCGGTATGAGGACTTTCTTGATGCCGCCTCTGAGCGCCGCTAATAGCTTCTCCTTCAGTCCCCCGATCGGAAGGACCCGCCCGCGCAGCGTGATCTCGCCGGTCATGGCGATGTCGCGCCGCACCGGAACACCGGTCAGCATCGAGACGATGACGGTCGCCATGCCAACGCCAGCAGAAGGGCCGTCCTTGGGCGTGGCGCCCTCGGGCACGTGCACATGTATGTCTCGCTTATCGAACAACGGGGGCTCAATTCCGAAATCGACCGCGCGCGACCGCACATAAGACGCCGCCGCCGAAATTGATTCCTTCATCACGTCCTTGAGATTCCCGGTTACTGTCATGCGGCCTTTACCAGGCATCATGACCCCTTCAATCGTTAGCAATTCGCCCCCGACCTCTGTCCAAGCCAGTCCGGTTACGAGTCCGACCTGATCGTCGGCTTCGATCTCGCCGTAGCGGAACTTCGGCGGGCCAAGGAACTCGGCAACGTTCTCGCCACTGACGACGATCACTTTGCTCTTGTGGGTCAGGATCTCCTTCACCGCCTTGCGCGCAAGATTGGAAATCTCGCGCTCAAGGTTGCGCACGCCCGCTTCACGCGTATAGCGCCGGATCAACTCCGTGATGGCACTGTCTGCGACCTCCCATTCCTTGGGGTCCAACCCATGCTTGCTCATCGAATGGGGCAAAAGGTGCCGCTTGGCGATCTCCAGCTTCTCGTCTTCCGTGTAGCCGGCGATGCGAATGATCTCCATCCGGTCCATAAGGGCGGGCGGAATGTTGAGGGTGTTGGCGGTGGTCACGAACATGACGCCAGACAGGTCATAGTCGACCTCAAGATAGTGATCGTTGAACGTCGAGTTCTGTTCGGGGTCGAGCACCTCCAGCAGGGCCGACGACGGATCGCCACGGAAATCCATGCCCATCTTGTCGATCTCGTCGAGCAGGAAGAGCGGATTCGACGTCTTGGCCTTGCGCATCGACTGGATAACCTTGCCCGGCATCGAGCCGATGTAGGTGCGCCGATGGCCGCGAATCTCCGCTTCGTCACGGACGCCGCCGAGCGACATGCGAACGAATTCGCGGCCCGTCGCTTTCGCGATCGACTTGCCGAGCGAGGTCTTGCCGACGCCCGGCGGCCCGACGAGACACAAGATCGGCCCGGTCAGCTTATTGGCGCGCTGCTGGACGGCCAAGTACTCGACGATACGTTCTTTCACTTTGTCCAGCCCAAAATGATCGGAGTCGAGGATCGTTTGCGCGGCCGGCAGGTCCTTTTTGATCTTCGACCGTTTCTGCCAAGGGATGGATAGCAGCCAATCGAGATAGTTGCGCACGACCGTGGCTTCCGCTGACATCGGCGACATCTGCCTAAGCTTCTTGACCTCCCCGAGCGCCTTCTCACGCGCTTCCCTGGTCAGTCTCGTCGATTTGATGCGCTCCTCGAGCTCGGACATTTCGTCCTTGCCCTCCTCATCGCCAAGCTCCTTCTGGATCGCCTTCATTTGCTCGTTGAGATAGTATTCTCGCTGAGTCTTCTCCATTTGTCGCTTGACGCGCGTTCGGATGCGCTTCTCAACTTGCAGCACCGAAATCTCGCTCTCCATCAGAGCGAGGCACTTCTCGAAGCGCTTTGCAATGGACCGCATCTCAAGGATCGCCTGCTTATCGGAGAGCTTGACCGCGAGATGGGAAGCAATGGTGTCGGCAAGCTTGCCGTAGTCGTCGATCTGATTGACCGCGGTCACAACTTCGGGCGAAATCTTCTTGTTGAGCTTTACGTAACTCTCAAACTCGGAAACGACCGAGCGCGACAGGGCCTCGGCCTCGATTTTTTCGATCGGCTCATCGGCGATCGCGAGGGCCTCAGCCTGGAAGAATCCGTCCCCGGATACGAACCGAGTCAGCTGCGCGCGCATCGCGCCTTCGACGAGGACCTTGACCGTGCCATCGGGCAGCTTGAGCAACTGCAGAACACTGGCCAGGGTGCCGGCAGAAAAAATGGCGTCGGGCGCCGGATCGTCGTCGGCCGCGTTCTTCTGGGTCACAAGGAGGATCGGCTTGTCGGACTTCATAACCTCTTCGAGCGCACGAATCGATTTCTCGCGCCCGACGAACAATGGAACAATCATATGCGGGAACACGACAATGTCGCGCAACGGGAGGACAGGATAGATATCGAGCGTCCCAGGAACGATGGACTTGTGTTGGTTGGTCATGGCTATCCTGAACTTCGCGAGCTGACGTTCCCGTCCGCTCTCCTTTTCTTAGTTTACAGACCTTAGACGAGACCGGTCCCCGAAAGAATAACTAACGCGCATTTTCGCAACTCGGAACGCCCGTCGATTCCACCTGCGAAACTTTCGCGCCCGAAAAGCAGGGAGAATCGACAACCCCTGCCGAAAGATGGGTGGGCGCTGCGCGACTTTCAAGCAGCGCGTCGACCCGGAGGCGGGATCAGCTCGCGCGCTCGGCGCGCTCAGCATATATGTAGAGCGGACGAGCTTTGCCTTCGACGACCTCTGGTCCGATCACTACTTGTTCAACGCCGTCGAGGCCGGGCAGCTCGAACATCGTGTCAAGCAAGATGCTCTCCATGATCGAACGAAGGCCGCGGGCGCCCGTCCGCCGCTCGATCGCCTTCTTAGCGACCACTCCCAGCGCCTCTTCCTGAATTGTCAGGTCGGTGTTCTCCATCTCGAACAAGCGCTGATATTGTTTGACAAGGGCGTTCTTCGGCTCGGTCAGGATCTTCTTCAGAGCGTCCTCATCGAGGTCCTCAAGGGTCGCGATGACGGGCAGACGCCCGACGAATTCGGGGATGAGGCCAAACTTCAGCAGATCCTCCGGCTCGACCTCGCGGAACACTTCGCCTGTGCGTCGGTCGTCGGGCGACTGAACCTTGGCGGAAAACCCGATCGAGGTACCCTTTCCGCGCGCCGAGATGATTCGCTCCAGGCCAGAAAAGGCGCCGCCGCAAATGAATAGGATATTGGTCGTGTCGACCTGCAAGAACTCCTGCTGGGGATGCTTGCGCCCGCCCTGCGGCGGAACGCTCGCAATCGTCCCCTCCATAATCTTGAGCAGCGCTTGCTGCACGCCTTCGCCCGATACGTCACGGGTAATGGATGGATTGTCCGACTTGCGGCTAATCTTGTCGATCTCGTCAATGTAAACAATGCCGCGCTGCGCCCGCTCGACGTTATAATCGGAAGCCTGCAACAGTTTTAGAATGATGTTCTCGACGTCCTCGCCGACATAGCCGGCCTCGGTCAAAGTCGTGGCGTCCGCCATCGTGAACGGCACGTCGAGGATACGGGCAAGCGTTTGCGCGAGCAGCGTCTTGCCCGAACCGGTCGGCCCGATTAGCAGAATGTTCGATTTCGCCAGCTCCACGTCGCCATGCTTGGTGGCATGATTAAGGCGCTTATAGTGATTGTGGACCGCGACCGACAGCACCCGCTTGGCCTGGGGTTGGCCAATCACATAATCATCGAGAACCTTACATATCTCCCTAGGGGTCGGAATGCCATCTTTGCTTTTGACAAGCGCGGTCTTGCTCTCCTCCCGGATGATGTCCATGCACAATTCAACGCATTCATCGCAGATGAATACAGTCGGCCCGGCGATCAGCTTGCGAACTTCATGCTGGCTCTTGCCGCAGAAGGAACAATAGAGCGTATTTTTGGCGTCGCCTTCGGCCTTAGCCATCGCTTTTTCTCCATTTAGGCTGCTTCCGCCGAAGCGAGTTGTCAAACGCCTGACCCAGCAGCCTAATCAAACCACCCTAACGAAACGTAGCCTTCGGCCGGGCCTCGTGTTTCCCTTCAGTCCGCCGTCGGGCCAGATCGGGATCCGACAAGCAACCACCAAATCGTACGCAAAATCAAGGCCACGCCGCAAAATTCATCACAACCGACCGTCAAAGCCAGGAAAAAAACCACGGCTCATCCGGCCTGCAGCTATACCTTCGCCTCTTCCAACTCGACCGCGCGCTTGATCGTCACCTCATCGACGATCCCGAAGGCCTTCGCCTCCTCGGCCGACATGAAATGGTCCCTATCCAGCGTTCTTTCAATGGCTTCGTAGGATTGGCCGGTGTGATGTACATAGATCTCGTTCAGTCGCCGCTTAACCTTGAGGATATCCTCCGCGTGCCGCTGGATATCGGATGCCTGGCCCTGGAAACCGCCCGACGGCTGATGGACCATGATGCGGGAATTAGGCAGCGCAAAGCGCGAACCCTTCTCGCCGGCGGCGAGCAGAAGCGAGCCCATCGACGCCGCTTGCCCGATGCACATCGTTGTCACTTTGGGACGAATAAACTGCATTGTGTCGTAGATTGATAGTCCCGCCGTCACTACGCCACCGGGCGAATTGACGTAAAGGGCAATTTCCTTCTTCGGATTATCGGCCTCAAGAAAAAGCAGTTGGGCCACGACCAGCGAAGCCGATACGTCGTCAACGGGACCGACCATGAAAATGATGCGTTCACGCAACAGTCGCGAGAAAATATCAAACGAACGCTCGCCGCGCGCTGATTGTTCGATAACAATCGGCACGAGATTATTGGTGTAGTAATCGACGTGATCGCGCATTAGTATGTTTCTCTCATCGGAATTGGCCGGCCATGGGCCGACGCCACAACATAGGCGCCACCAGTCGGCTCGAAAAGAGGCGGCGACCCAACTAGCGTCAGGGACGAGGCCCTTCGCTTTCGGCCCTCGCCTCGCCGGGAAGCTCGTCATCAATCGGCTTGAGGAGCTCTTCCCTGGTCACATTCCGCTCCTCGACCTTGGCGAGTTCCAAGATATGATCGACGACCTTCTCTTCGTAAAGCGGAGCTCGCAGCTCAGCCAAGGCCTGGCTGTTGTTTCGGTAGAAATCCCAGACTTGCTTTTCCTGGCCCGGAAACGACCGCGCTCGGGCGATCAGGGCTTGGGTCATCTCCTCGTCTGAAACCTTCACCTCCGCCCTCGTTCCGACTTCGGCCAACAGAAGCCCCAGGCGCACCCGCCTTTCGGCAATCTTCCGGTAGTCGGCCCGCGCTGCCTCTTCCGTCGTGCTCTCATCGGCGAAGGTACGCCCGGTGGCCTGCTGCTCGCGGGTTACTTGCTCCCAGATCGAATTGAACTCCTGATTGACCAGCCCTTCCGGCAGCTCGAACGAATAAAGCTTGTCGAGCTTATCGAGGAGTTGGCGCTTAAGCTTGTCGCGCGAGACGCGCGCGTATTCTGCGGCGATCCGATCGCGGATGGTCTCCTTGAGCTTCTCGAGACTTTCGGAGCCCACGGTCTTGGCGAATTCATCGTCGACGACGAGCGGCTCGCGCACGGCCACAGCCTTTACCGTGACCGCGAAGTCGGCCGTCTTCCCCGCCAGAGAGCGCTCGGCATAAGCCTCCGGGAAGGTGGCCGCGACCGTGCGGTTGTCGCCCGCGGCGACACCGATAAGCTGGTCCTCGAACCCGGGCAGGAACGTGTTCGAACCGAGCGCAACCTGGATGTCCCTCCCTTCGCCCCCCTCGAAGGGAACACCGTCGATCGTTCCGTCGAAATCGATCGTGACGCGGTCGTGGATCTCGGCTTTCGCGCCGGCGGGCCTCTCGCTGTAGACGCTACGCTCCTCTGCTAGGCGGTCGAGCGCGGTCTCAACATCCGTTGGCTCGACAGCAGAAGTCAGACGCTCAACTGATATTTGAGAGAAGTCGCCAATCTCGAACACCGGCAACACCTCAAGCGCGACCTTGAAGTTAAGGTCGCCGCGAGCCTCGAGCGCGGCGTCAATAGCCGCCTGATCCTTCGGTAGCTCGACCTTTGGCTCGCGAGCGAGACGCAGGTGGTTGTCGTCGACGATCTTCTTGTTCGCGTTCGCGATGGCTTCCTGCATGACATCGGCCATCACCGACTTGCCGTAAACCTTACGCAAATGCTCGACCGGCACCTTGCCGGGGCGGAAGCCCTTGATGCGGACCTTCGCCTTCATATCCTCCAATTGCCCATTGAGCTTCGCCGCCAAGTCGCTCGCCGGCAGCGAAATGTCGTACTCTCGCTTAAGCCCCTGACTTAGCGTCTCGGTCACCTGCATTTTGCGTTCCGCCTTGTGGTCGTTGCGGCCGATGACCGCGGCTGGCCGATAATTTCCAATCGTGCGATCGTCAATGGGTCTAGGCGCGTGCGGGGTCGCGAAGGAAGTGGTGCGGGCGGAGGGACTCGAACCCCCACGACTTTCGTCACCGGAACCTAAATCCGGCGCGTCTACCAGTTCCGCCACGCCCGCCGCAAGCGCCGGCTTGACGAGGCCGATTTGCTTTCGGGGTTCTATATCAGCTTGTTCACCCTGCGCCATAAAAAACTGCACCTGCCCGGCCCATCCGTTCATTTACGCACGACAGCGGCGATGGCGATGGTGAAAAGCCCAGTCGCGAGAAGGAGGCCGATTGCGCCGTCGACCCGCTCGGTTAGGAAGAGCCGTGCCAAGAGAAATCTGCTGATCGCGACGCACATGCCGGCAAAACCAACGAATATGGCGACCTTACGCATGGAACGGCCCTCGTTGCCGGAAATCCCCTGTCAGCATATTCGGCGCCGCGCGCCGCGCGCCAAAATGGGACAGATGGCGTGACCCCCCACCCGTCGAGCCGTTTTGAGCTGCGGCCTTGCAGCAGCCGTTTGGCGCCTGACCGGCAGGGCGCAAGGGGACGCCCTCGCACGGGCGGCAGGTGGTATTCTCAATTTCGAAGCCGCGCCTGCGAGGCTTCAACTGGCCCTGCACCCAGCTGAGCCGGCACCATTTACGCCTATGACGGGATAATACCCGGCCCGCATATCAGGCTCAGGCAAGGCGAGGAGCTGAGGCTCAAGTTCGCCAACAGGCTGACAGAGCCGACCACGCTCAGCTTTCCTGGCTTACGCGCGGCGAACTCGACTGCCGGAATAGGCGGCCTCACCCAGGAAAGGCTCAAGTCCGGTACGAGCGCCGAAATCCGCTTCATCCCCCCGGATGCGCGACTTCAATCTTTACCTACCGCACGCGGGCTTAACCGATCCCGGCCAGCAGGGCCATGGGCTATTCGGACCGATCATCGTTGACGAAGCGAAGGTCCCGGACGTCGATTTCGATACGGCGGCAGTGCTATCTGACTGGAACGTCGAGTTCGAGCGGTCAGATCAAGGACGATTTCGCCAATCCCGCGATCGGGCAGGGAAGCGGCCGCAAGGGCAGGGTCGTTTTGACCAATGGCGCGCCGGCGCCGTTGAAACTCAGCGCCCGGCGCAGCGCGCGAGTGCGCCTCCGCCTTGGCAACGCCACGACCGCGCATCTGACGACGGTCGCAACAAGCGGCGCGAAACCCTTCATTGTCGCCGTCGACGGCCAGCCGAGCGAGCCGTTCGAACCGCTGACGGCCAGTTCCCGATGGGTCCAGGCACCCGGTTTGAATTGATGTTCGGTATGCCGCAACCCGGGCGCGAACGTCCGCCTCGATCTGCGAGGAGACGCCGGCAAGAAGGACCACCCATTTATCGTGATCGCGTCCGAAGGCGAGCCGCTCGCCTCCCGCTCCTTCGCCGATTGGACGCCGAAGCCTGCCTATGTCATCCCGCGCGGTCACCCTGCCGTGTTCGCGCTCGCCAACAAGACGGCGGTGGTTCAGGCGCTACGCCTGTGGGGCCACGTCGGACGGCTCCTGCACCCAATGGATGACGGCTGGGAGCCCTACTGGCGCGACACCGTCCTTATCCAGCCCGGCCGCACGGCCCATGTCGCGTTCGTCGCTGACAACCCGCGAAAATGGGCGCTCGAATCAGCAATTCCCGAACCTCGCGTCGCCGGGGTCGGCGCCTGGTTTCAGGTGGGGTGAAACGCGCCCAATCGGGGCTAGGCCTGCAAACTTCCGAGGCAATCCTGATTCAAGAGACAGTCCGGTAACGACGGATCAGCAAATAGACGACACCCGCCGCGAGCAGGCAGAAAATCGAGGCGTACACTGTTCCGTAGTCCGAGTCGCTGAACGGCAGGCCTTTGGTGTTCATGCCGAAATAACCGGTCACGAAGGCCGGAGGCAGCAGCACGGTTGTCACGACCGTGAGCGCGAAAAGGTTGCGATTGGTCGCCGTCGCAAGCTGCGCCGCCATTTCCTCCTGTAGAAGCCGCGCGCGATCGGCCTGCAGATGGAGGTCGGCCGCGAAAGCGTCGACCCGCTGCCGGACCCTCGAGCCGAGGTCGCGATACGTCTGAAGGACGCTCTCTCCGCGGTTTTGTTCGAGTTGCACCAGCACGCTATGAGCGGCTTGAACCATTCGCTCCTGGCGAGAAATGCCTCTTCGCAACCGCAACAGAGCCGCGCTTTCGTCGCTCACGGCTTCGGACAAAACGCGGTCTTCGATACGATCCAGTTCGCTGGCGGTCTCTTGCGCGGCCTCGCCGATCGAGTTTGCGGCGGCGATAAGCAGGCGTTCGAACAGCGCCGCGCTATCCTCGAAGGTTGCGCCCTTTTCCGCCTGGTCTTTAACCGCCATAGCGGAGCGCGCTGCGTGGTGGCGCGCCGTCAGGAGGAACTGCGGCCACAAGGCGAAACGCAGATCCGTCGCCTCCATTCCCGCCGTTTGGTCTTCGTGCCGGAGGTCGTGGAGTGTTCCCCACAGGGCCTCCCCAGCCCAGTGCAGCCTCGGATGGCGATCTTTGGATAGAAACACCTCGCGGGCCTCGGGAGTGAGGGCATCCTGCCCGGCGATCCACTCGCGCGTCCGCGCGTTTCCCAAGATCAAGTGCACCCAAACGAATCGCCGCCCATGCATGAGGTCGATCGACGAACCGCCGCTAAGCAGGCGTCCGCGCCTGTCTTCGCCAAATTCGAACGCCCACACCACCCCCGGCCCTACGTCGGCCAAGTCGATTCGCGCCGGTACACTCATCTCGCCCCACCTTGTGAACCGCGATTTTTAGACTCCCTGGATGAAGGGAGCGTGTCAGACGCGCTCAAAAAAGGTTGTCGGCAGTAGGAAGCGCGCACGCCTCACAGCCACTTCTTCCACCGGAAGAAGACGTAGGGTCCCACTGCGACCAGCACCATAAGAACGAGCGCGGCCGGATAGCCCCATGGCCATTCAAGCTCCGGCATGACCTTGAAATTCATTCCATAGATCGAGGCGATCATCGTCGGAGGCATGAAGATGACAGCCAGCACGGAAAACAGCTTGATGATGTCGTTTTGCGCGAGGTTGATGAAGCCGAGGGTCGCGTCGAGGAGGAACTGCACCTTTTGAGCCTTGAAACTCGCGTCCTGCTCGAGCGACTGGAGGTCGCGCAAAGCCGATTTCGTTGCCTCTCGCACTGGCTTCGGGGCGTCCGCGGAGCGGCCCTCCGACATCAGAAAGAGCAGAAGCCGTTCAAGCTCGACCAAGCTCTCGCGCAGGTTCGAGATCTTCTCGTCTTGCCTGCCGAGCGCGTCGAGGGTTTCGGAATAGATCCTGCTGCGTGCGCCCTGGTCGACGCCCCTCGCCCGAAACGCCCGGCTCGCGATGGAATCGAGCTCGACGCCGACCTTGTTCAGCGCCCGGGCGGAGCGATCGACAATGGCGTTGATAAGACCGACCGCCACTGCATCGGGATGCAGCGCCTGCGTCGGAATTTTGCCCAGCCTCTGACCGAAGAGCTCGAAGGCTTCTCCGGGATCGTAGCGGACGGTGACGAGCGCTTTCGGACCAAGGATGAAGGTGACGCCGGCGACGTCCGGCGTATTCTCGGCCTCGCTGACGACGCTGGCGTGCAGGTAGCGAACGCCATTTTCGGCGTAATACGATTCAGAGGGTTCGGCAAAATCTGGATCGGAGCGCGACGGCACTTTGCAGCCAAGATAGCGCTCGACCCTCTGGTCCTCATCCGAGGTCGGCTCGACCATGTCGATCCAGATCGCCCCAGGCGGAATTGGCTCAACGGGGTCAAGAATCTTCCGCTCGAGCCCGACGTCGGTCGCCGACCCCGCAACGGGGTTGGTTTTGACGGGATAGTGGACAATCAGCACGGTTTCGACCTCTGCTTCAGCCAAAGCGCTCCCGAGGAATTACATGAATTCTCATCGGTTTGCCTGTCGCCAGCCTGCGCGATGAGCGACCTGTCGGGGCGCTGGAGCCGGGGCGCGCATTTCGTGACGCGCTTGAGTGTTTTCAGGTGCTTAGGTGTCATTCTGCGCAACTCGATCGACCTGCCGCCGCGCTTCGACGGCGCGCCGAGATTTCGAGATCCAAGCACATTTTTCGTAAGGACTGCGAAAGTAAGGTGACGCCGGATTCTTCGTCTGAATATCGTTTTTGCCCAAATGCTTGACTTTATATACTAATTGATTGAGATAGCATTATCTCGTATCTTATTGTTATAATTACACAATTTTCTAAAGAGACCTAGAGCAGCGATCAACGGCTGAACGGCGCATGGCAACGTCGGCAACGCCCCAGATAGCCGCTCATCATATTGATATTGTTGAGATAACCGCTGATAGTGAGAACAAATAGAGAACAAAAGCTTGCGCTTTGACGCCGATCGCGGCATAGTGAGCTAAGTTCGAGACCCGCGCCCGGAAGGGGCTCCGCTCTCGTTTCCACCAATCTTCCTGCCCGCCAGAGCTCAATCGCGCCCTGCTAGAGGCGTCGTTCGACTGCGCGGGCCATCTCTACACTTCCTTGAGGCGCTCATGACCGAGGCGAATGCACCGACCCGACCGAAACGGGCGAGATCGCCCCGCGCCCAGCGGATTCTGGCCTCGGTCATTGCCGGCGCTGGTGTCAATGAGATCGGCGCTGCGGAACGGCTGACCCGGAAGCGAACTGAAAACATTCTACGTCAAGAACTGCGCAACCGCTGGGTCGCGCCGGCCGAAGACTTCGCCCGGCTGCAGATCGCCCGGCTCGAGCAGATGCTCCTGAAGCTTCTCGACCGGCTCCAAAACGGCGACCTCAAGGCGATCGACCGCGCAATCAGGATCGTCGACCGGCTCGACCGCTATCACGGATTTACGAAGGCGAAGCGCATGCCCGAACAGTACGGGGAGGAGGAGCGCGCACGGCTTTTCAAGAAGATCAACGACGTCGTTGCGCGCCTCCAACCGGAAAAGCCCGCCGAATGAGTGACGAGATGGCTGAGCCGGTCCGGGCGCGGCGCGCCCGACCTGCGCGCCCCCGTCCTCGCTCGAACGAGCGGGTCAAGCGCATGGCTGATCTCTTGGAGCTCAATTTCGACACGTGCGTGCGGATTGCTCGAGGAAATGACGCCCCGCGAATGCGCGCAATTGTTCCATGATTGGACCTTTTGGGCGCGCGACGACCAAGCCCCGCCGCCCGGCGACTGGATCATCTGGCTCATCCTCGCCGGACGCGGCGCCGGCAAGACGCGGGCCGGCGCCGAGGCGGTGCGCAGGTGGGTGGAGACTTACCCGATCGTCAACCTGATCGGCGCAACCCTCGCCGACGCCCGCGACATCATGGTGAGAGGCGAGTCCGGCATTCTCGCCTGCTGCCGGCGCGACGAGCGGCCCGAGTTTCACGCCACGGACCTCAGGCTCGAATGGCCGAACGGCGCCGTGAGCGCGCTGTTCTCCGCCGAGGAGCCCGATCGGCTTCGCGGCAAGCAGCACATGAAACTGTGGTGCGACGAGCTCGCCGCCTGGCGCCAGCCCGACGCCTTCGATCAGGCGATGCTCGGCTTAAGGCTAGGAGACAAGCCGCAGGCGATCGTCACCACCACGCCTCGCCCGAGCAAGATCATCAAAGCGCTCGCCGCAGGCAAGGACACGATCGTCACCCGCGGCTCGACCTTCGACAATAAGGCGCATCTGGCGCGCGCGTTCTTCGAACGGATCACGGCGCGCTACAGGGGGCGCGCCATCGGCCGACAAGAGCTGTTAGCCGAAATCGTCGAGGAGGCGCCGGGGGCTTTGTGGACGCGCGCGCTCATCGAGCGCCAGCGCGTCGCGCCGGAAGCGGCGCCGAAGGAATTCGCCGAAATCGTGATCGCCGTCGATCCGCCGGCCCGCTCGGGCTCGAAGTCTGACGAATGCGGACTCGTCGTCGCGGCGAAAGCCGAAAACGGCCTCTTCTATGTGCTCGCCGACCTCACCAGCCAGGGCGAGACGCCGGGCGCGTGGGGCGGTCGGGTCGGCGCAGCTTTTCGGGGCTTCAAGGCGAACAGGGTCGTGGCCGAGATCAACAACGGCGGCGACATGGTCGCCGAGGTCCTCCGCCAGAGCGAGCCCAACCTGCCGGTGCGCGCGGTCCACGCGACGCGCGGAAAATTTCTGCGGGCGGAACCGATCGCCGCCGCTTACGAGCGCGGGCTCGTGTTCCATATTGGGGCATTCGCGAAGCTCGAGGATCAGCTCTGCGCGCTGACGCCCGATTTCGATCGCCGCGCCATGGGCTTCTCGCCCGACCGCGCCGACGCCCTGGTTTGGGCGCTCGCCGACCTGCTCGGTGTCGGGCGCGGGAGCGCGGGGGGGATGATGGAGTATTGGATGAGAGACGGTCGCAACCCCGGGGACCAAAAGACGGGATAGCCAGCTCAGCCGCTACCGCCGCGGCGGCAACTCGCCGCCAGACACGGCGTGCAGGGTCGCGCCGAGCTTGCGGTTGAACTCCTCGGCCTCGAACTGGGCGTTGACGGCTTCCGTCTTGTCCTCGCGGGGCTGCGGACACTGGGCGTCGGCGCCCGCCGCGCCCGACCGCTCGAGTCTCGCCTTGAATGCGCTTTCGAGCTCGACCCGGCTGCGCTCGGCGGCGAACACGTCGGTGATCCAGACATCGGCGCCGCTTTTCGACGAGGCGACGCAGAAGGTCCAACGCGGCTGAGCGTGAGCCATCGCCGGGACGAAAGCGGCAATAGCAGCCAACCCAATCGCGCGTCGCACATCATCCTCAGAATTCGGACCGTTTCGCGGACCGCTGTCCCGAAGGGAGGCCAAGCGCCCTCAGGCGCCGCGCCCAACGATCGCGAACTTTACCCAGCGTTTAACCCCATCAACGTCATTTCGCCAAGGAACCGATCCCATGTCGGACGCCCTCAGACGGCCCCTGCCCCCAAGCGTTTTCGCCCGCCTCGCCGATGCGGCGCACTATGTGATCACTGGAGTGTCGCCGGACACCTGGTTCGGACCGCTGCAGCCGCTCGCGCCGATGGCGCCGCCCGAGGTCAAGGGGCGGCGGTGGGACTATCCGTTCGGCGCCAACCTCAACTACATCCCGCGCGCCGACGACGGCGTCTCGTTCGCAGAGCTTCGCGGGCTCGCCGACGCCTTGCCGCTCCTGCGCTCGGTGATCGAGACCCGCAAGGACCAGATCGCCGCGCAGAGTTACGCCGTCCGCCCGCGCGACCGAAAGAACTCGCCCGCGACCGCGCAGGCGATCGACGCTGTGACGCGCTTCCTCGCCCGGCCCGACCGCCGGCATTCGTTCGCCGAT